>NZ_JAPVLU010000058.1 GCF_027158205.1 Streptomyces sp. H39-S7
GTCGACGCGGCTCTGCGCGCCCTCGTCGACGGTGGCGTACCGCAGGAAGGCGTAGGCGAGCTTCTTGTTGCCGCTCGCCTCGGTGAGGGCCAGCGAGCTGCCGCCGTTCTCGGCGGTGACCTTGGCCCCGCTCTGCCACTGCGGCATGGGCGCGACGCGCCACTTGCCGGTGCCGCCCTTGACACCGGATTCCAGGGGGCCGGGCATCCAGGCGCCGGTGACCAGCGAGGCGATGGTGCCGTCACCCAGCCCCTGGTACCAGGCGTCGCTCCAGGCGGTGACCGGGGAGAGCAGCTTGCCGCTGACGAGCTGCTGCCAGGCGGCGGTGAACTTCTTGGCGCCGGCCTCCTCGAAGTTCACGCCGACCTGAGTGCCGTCGACGGTGTACGGCTTGCCGCCGGCCTGCCAGATCATGCTGGTGGTGAATCCGGCATCGCCGGTGTCACTGGTGAGGTACGCCTTGGGGTCGGCCGCGTGCAGCTTCTTGGCCGCGGCGAGGTACTCGTCCCACGTCGTCGGCACCGCGATCTGGTACTTGTCGAAGACGTCCTTGTTGTAGAACAGTGCCATCGGGCCGGAGTCCATGGGCAGGCCGTACACGCCCTTGGCGCCGGCGTGCACGGAGCCCCACGGGCCGGGCGTGAAGGTGGAGTTGAGCTGGTCCGCGCCGAAGGCGGTCAGATCGGCGACGGACTTGGCGAGGGTGAACTGCGGCAGGGCGTAGTACTCGATCTGCGCGAGGTCGGGCACGCCCTTTCCGGCCTTGACCGCGTTCTGCAGCGCCGTGTACTCGTCCTTGTTGGTGCCGGCGTTGACCAGCTTGACCTTGACCTTGGGGTACTTGGCCTGGAAGTCGGTGACGACCTTCTGCAGGGTCGGCTCCCAGGCCCACACCGTGATGCTGCCGCCGGTGTCCAGGGCGGCCTGGAGGTCGGCAGCGGACGCGGGCTTCGCGCCGGCCGAGTCCTTGGAGTCGGAGGAGCCGCAGGCGGTCGCGGTGAGAGCGACCGACAGGGCGGCCGCGCCCAGCAGGAGGGCGCGACGGCGGGCTATCGCCATGGAGGTGTTCCTTTTCATGAGGGTGTGGTCAGGCGTGGTCGGGGTGCGGGGGAGGGAGGGTGAGAGGGGGTGTGGGCCGGTCAGCCCTTGACGCTTCCGGCTGCCAGGCCCGACTGCCAGTAGCGCTGGAGCAGCAGGAACGCCACGATCAGGGGCACGATGGTCAGGAGCGATCCGGTGATCACGAGGTTGAACACCACATCCCCGCCGACGGTGGCGGCCTGGGCGTTCCAGCTGTTGAGGCCGAGGGTGAGCGGATACCAGTCGGGGTCCTTCAGCATGATCAGCGGCAGGAAGTAGTTGTTCCAGGTCGCGACCACGTTGAAGAGCAGCACGGTGACCATGCCGGGTGCCAGCATCGGCATGCTGATGGAGAAGAACGCGCGGAACTCGCCGGCGCCGTCGACCCGGGCCGACTCGAGGATCTCCTTCGGGACGGCGTCGGTGGCGAAGGTCCACATCAGGTACAGGCCGAAAGGTGAGATCAGCGACGGGATGATGATCGCCCACGGGGTGTCGGTCAGCCCCAGTTCGGAGAACATCAGGAACGTGGGGACGGCCAGCGCGGTGCCGGGCACCGCGACGGCGCCGATGACGGTGGCGAACACGGCCTTCTTGCCGGTGAAGTCGAACTTGGCCAGCCCGTACCCGGCGAGCGTGGCGAGCAACGTCGCGCCGCCCGCGCCGACCACCACGTACAGCAGGGTGTTGAGCAGCCAGCGGGTGAAGATCCCGTCGTTGTAGGTGAAGGTGTCGGCGATGTTGCCGAACAGGGCGAAGTCGCCGTCGAACCACAGGCCGAAGGAGTCGAACAGCCCCTGCTGGGTCTTGGTGGCGTTGACCGCCAGCCAGACCAGCGGCAGCAGCGTGTAGACCAGCATGATCGCCGTCAGAGCGGTGAGGGTGGCGCTGCGCCGCTTGGGGCGCGAGGAGGGGCGGGCGGCGCGGAGCGTGAGCGGGCCGGACGACCGGGCGTCGGGGCGCCGTGCCGGGCGGGGCCGGTGCCGGAGGCGGGGAGTGGTGGTCGCCATGGTCAGAGTTCCTTCCGCATGCCGCGCAGCTGGACGGCGTAGGCGATGACCATGGTGATCACGCCCATGACGATGGCGATGGTCGCCGCGTAGTTGAACTGCTGTCCGGCGAAGGACAGGGAGAAGGCGTACAGGTTCGGGGTGAAGTCCGAGGTGATCGCGTTCGGCGCGAGGTTCTTGAGGATGCTCGGCTCGTTGAACAGCTGAAAGCTCCCGATGATCGAGAAGATCGTCGCGATGATCAGGGCGCCGCGCAGCGCCGGGAGTTTGATCGCCCGGATGATCCGCAGCTGTCCCGCACCGTCGATCTCCGCGGCCTCGTACAGCGCCGGATTGACCGTTCGCAGCGCCGAGTAGAGGATCAGCATGTTGTAGCCGACGAACTGCCAGGTGACGATGTTGCCGATGGACGTGAGGACCAGGTCGGGGGAGAGCGGGTCCGGAAGGGTGATCCCGAACGCGTCGTTGAGGTTGCCGACCAGGCCGAAGCGCGTCCCGTACATGAAGCCCCACATGAGGGTGGCGACGACGGCCGGCACCGCGTAGGGCAGGAACACCGCGAGCCGGAAGAAGCTCGATCCGTACAGGCGGCCGCTGTCGATGGCCAGGGCGAGCAGGAGCGCGAGGAACAGCATGATCGGCACCTGCACGGCCAGGAAGGTCGCCACCCGCCCGAAGGACGACCAGAACTGCGCGTCGCCGAACGCCTCGGTGTAGTTGTCGGCGCCGACGAAGCTCGTTCCGCCGATCAGCCGGGTGCGGAACAGGCTCAGGTAGATCGAGTAGCCGATCGGTGCGAGGAAGACCAGCGCGAACACCGCCATGAACGGCCCCACGAACTGCCAGCCGGTCCATGACCGCCGTCCGGGGGCCGTTGGCCTCGCGGCGGGTCGGGCCCCCGCCTGGGGTGATGCGGCCACCATGTCGCTCCTTGCTCCTCGCTGCGGGGACACCGGCCGTCCGGGGGACGGCGGGTGTTTACGTAAACATCGTGCTGAGCACAAGGCGCCGACCCAAGCCGTGCGGGGAGGCCGAGCGACCGGGTGGCGCAATGTTTACGTAAACTTGTGCGGTAGCGTGGCACCCGTCACGGCGATCGGTCAAGGTTTCGCGGACGTTACGTTTCCGTGGCCCGCACCGGACGGCGACGAACGGACGGAAACAGGGGTGAAGGGGCGATGGGCCTGAGTGAGCGGGGAGCACAAGATCCTGTTCCTGCCGGCGGCGCGCAGCGCGGCGGCTCGGGCATTCCGGGCGGACGCCGCAAGCAGCGCGTGTCCATGGCCGACGTCGCCCAGCGCGCGGGCGTGTCGTCCCAGACCGTCTCCCGGGTGTCCAACGGCCACCCCGGCGTGATCGGCTCGACCCGCGAGCAGGTCCTCACGGCCATGCGCGAACTGGGCTACCGCCCCAACAGCGCGGCCCGTGCCCTGCGGTACGGGCAGTTCAACACCATCGGCGTGATCCTCCACGGCCTGTCCACCACCGGTAACAGCAACACCGTGGAGGCGATCGCGACCCAGGCCGCCGCCGAGGGATACGCGATCACCCTGATCCCCGTCGACACCCCGACCCAGGACAACGTGCTGGGCGCCTTCACTCGGATGGGTGAACTGGCCGTCGACGCCGTCATCGTCTTCATGGAGATCCACCTGCTCGACGCCGGCAGCGTGGCCCTGCCGCCCGGCGTGCACGTGGTCGTCGTGGACTCCGACGCCGGGGACCGCTACCCCGTGGTCGACACCGACCAGGCGGGCGGCGCCCGGCGTGCCGTCAGCCACCTGCTCGACCTCGGCCATGCGACGGTCTGGCACGTGGCCGGCCCGGAGTCGTCGTACGCCAGCGAGCGCCGGGCGCGGGCATGGCGCACGGTCCTGGAGGACGCCGGACGGCCGGTGCCGCCGCCGCTGCGCGGCGACTGGTCGGCCGATTCGGGCTACGCGGCCGGCCTCGCCCTCGCCGAGGAGCCGCAGTGCACCGCGGTGTTCGCCGCCAACGACCAGATGGCGCTCGGTCTGCTGCGCGCCTTCCACGAACGGGGCAGGGCCGTCCCCGGCGACATCAGCGTGGTCGGTTTCGACGACATCCCCGACGCGGCCCACTTCATTCCGCCCCTGACCACGGTGCACCAGGACTTCGCCGAGGTCGGCCGGCGCAGCGTCCAGGAAGTCCTGCGCCAGATCCGCGAACACGACGTCCCGCGCTCCGGCACCGACATCGTCTCCACCCGCCTGACCGTACGGAACAGCACGGCGCCCCCGCGCGGACCCGCATAGCCGACCAGGGCGCCGTGTGTGGTGGTGGGGGCGGGCGGGGCCCGCCCCCACCACCGGCTTGTCAGTGGTTGACCAAGGTGCGGTCGAGGAGCGGCAGCAGACGGTCCCAATGGTGCTGCAGTGCGGCGGGGTTGAACGCGTCGGTGTCGGACATCGTGAAGCCGTGGACGGTACCGGGATAGATCTCCGAGGTGTAGTCGACGCCCGCCGCGTCCAGCACCTGATGGAGCTCGCCGAGAGCCTCGGGCGTCAGGTCGGTCTCCGCGTGGCCGAAGTGGGCCTGGCCGGTGAGGCGGCGCAGGCTGTCGGGCCCGTCGACGCCCACCGGGCCGTGGAATCCGGCGATGGCGGCCACTTGGCCGGGATGGGCCACGGCGGTGCGCAGGGCCAGCAGGCCGCCTATGCAGTAGCCGGTCACCGCGACCGGTCCTGCGCCGACTTCGGACCGGGTGGTGAGAAACGCGAGGTAGGCGTCAGCGTCGCTCAGGACCCGTTCGGGGGTGTGTGCCTCGATCAAGGGCATCACCTGGGCGATGACCGCGGACCGCACCTCCTCGCCGATGTACGCGGGAAGTTCGATCACCGGTGTCGGGCCGTGCCGGTAGAAGAAGTTGGGGACGAGCACGTAGTACCCGTGCCGAGCCAGTTCGCAGGCCATCTCCCGCACGGTGGGCCGGATGCCGAAGGCGTCCGCGTACATCAGCACCCCTGGGTGCCGCCCGCCACCGTCGGGAAATGCGGCGAGGGCGTCGGCCTGGCCGTCCGCGGTGGGGATGTGCAGCATCTTGGTGGGCATGGGTTCTCCTGTCGTGGGTGACGTGTCGAGCTCTGCATCAGCACGACAGGAGGCGGAGCCCGCGCCGTAGCGCCGGCTCCTCGATCCCACAGCGGGCCGCTGTCGGCCCGTACGGCGCTCAGGGGAGCGCCGGGTCACCAATCCGTGTGTGGCGCAAGGCCGTCCCGGTAGTCATCGCCGCACAACCTAGCCCACGGGACAGGAGCGATGCCAGCCTCCTGGGAGTCCGCGGCGCAGGCCCGCCCCTCACGGGCACAAGGTCCTTGCCCATCGCCTGGGATTTGAGGATACGACTCAGCCCGGGCGGGCTTCGGCCTCGATCTGGGCGATCTGGGCGGCGAGGATCTCTTCGAACGCGGCGCGGCGGTCCGCTCCGAGGGGGCGGAGGTCGCGGGCGAAGTGGGCCAGGGCCGGGAAGCGTTCGGGGTCGGCGCCGAGTACCGCGACGCGGAACAGCTCCATTCCCTGTTCGTGCTCTTGGGGCGTGACGGTGCTGATACCGGCTTCGGAGGCGATCAGGGCGGCGATGAGGACCGCGGTGCGGTGGTAGCGCGCCGGGATCGCCTCGTCGGGCAGGCCCGAGGCGCGCAGCGCCTGCAGGGCCTCTTCCATGACCAGCCGGGAACCGGTGCCGCTCGACGCGTAGCGTCCCCAGATCGCGGCGAGCTGGGGCTGTTCGCCGAAGGCCCCTCTGACGTGCAGGGCCAGGGCCATGAGGCGCTGCTTCCAGTCGCCCTCGGCGTGGTAGCCGTTCATGGCGGCCAGGAGGATCCGGTCGGCGACCGCGCGCAGCAGTTCGGTCTTGCT
This sequence comes from Streptomyces sp. H39-S7, assembly GCF_027158205.1. Classification (GTDB taxonomy): domain Bacteria; phylum Actinomycetota; class Actinomycetes; order Streptomycetales; family Streptomycetaceae; genus Actinacidiphila. The sequence continues at coordinate 5,970 of NZ_JAPVLU010000058.1, forward strand.
GCGGAAGTGCCGGTAGAGGCTGGAGGAGTCGGTCCCGAGTGCCGCGGCCAGCTTGCGCACGCTGAACGTCTCGGCGTCACTCGTGCGCAGCAACTCCGCAGCCGCGTCCAGGATCTCTTCGGTCGACCAGCGCCTTCGGCCTGTCATGCGACCCCTCTCGTCGAGATTCACCCTAACGTATGCACTTGGTGTTGCACGCACCGCGTGCATAATGAGGGCATGGGCGTGCCGCCCGGCCCGGCAACAGGCGGGGCGGGCGTGCTGTTCGTGCCCGTTTCCCGGGTCGCACGGCCGACGAGGAGCCGCCCCCGGGGCAGACGAAAGGACGCATGTCGTGAGGAAACCGCTGGATCCCGCGGAGTTGGACGCCGCCATGGAGAACGTCCACCGCGCCGGAATGCCGGGCCTGTTCGCCGAGGTGCGGGACGGCGAACAGGTCTGGTGCGGCGCCGCGGGGGTCGCCGATGTCGCTACCGGTCGCGCCGTCACCGCCGACATGCGGCACCGCGTCGGCAGCATCACCAAGACCTTCACCGCCGCCGCGATTCTGCAGCAGGTCGAGCAGGGCCGGATCGGTCTCGACACGCCGATCGGCCACTACCTTCCGCAGTTGGTCCCCGGAGAACGCGGAAGCGCGATCACGATCCGGATGCTGCTCAACCACACCAGCGGCCTCGCCGAGTACCTCCCGTACGCCTACCCCTCCCTCAAGGCGTTCCCCGTCCTCGCGGACACCAGCCCCCAGAGCCTGGACGACAACCGGTTCACGCGGTTCCACCACGCCGAACTGATCGAGATGGGGGTCAGCGCACCTGCCGTCGGCGCCCCCGGCGGACCGTTGGGGGTGTACTCCAACACCAACTACCTGCTCCTGGTCGAACTCCTGCGACAGGTGACCGGCACTACGGCCGAGCGGTACATCACCCGCAACGTCATCGAGCGCGCCGGCCTTCGACACACCTCGTTCCCTGCCGACCCGTACGTCAAGGGGCCGCACTCGCAGATCTACGAGTCGTGGTTCGGCATGATCGACCCGCCACGCGACTACAGCGTCTACGACATGTCCTGGGTGGGGCCGGCAGCCTCGCTGATATCGACCGTCACGGACCTCAACCGCTTCTTCCGCGAGCTGCTGGCCGGCGAGATCGTCAGCCCGTCGTCCCTGGAGCAGATGCGGCGCACCGTCCCGGTCGTCTCCCAGGAAGGGAAGACGATCGACTACGGCCTCGGCCTGCACCCGACGGAAGCTCCCCATCAGGGCACCTTCTGGGGCCATGGCGGCACTGTCTGGGGTGCGGGAACGCTGAGCATGATCCGTGCCGACGGCAAGCGGCAGATGTCCGTCGCGGTGAACCTGCAACGGTGGAACAAGCTCGACTCCGCGAGCAGGCCGCAGCCCCACCCCATCGACGCCGCGCTGGCGGTCCTCCACCGCGTGGCGATGTACGGATGAACGGCCAGGGGCGCGCCGCCTTCACCTACGGCGCGCCGCAACCGGTCGCCACCTCAACCCAGTCGCCCAGGGCTTCAGTTGCTTATGGTCGGCGCCCGTGGCGCTACCCTGCTGTGTCGTGCAGACGACGCGCCTTGACCTTGCCCGGATCCGGGCGGCCCGCCGAGTGATCGACCCGCTCTTTCTCGACTCTCCGCTGTACCGCTGCGAGGCCCTGGAGCCCGACCTCGGGTGCGCGGTGAGCATCAAGCTCGAAACGGCGAACCCGGTCCGCAGCTTCAAGGGCCGCGGCACCGAGCTGGTTGCGAGCCTGCTCGCCGACCAGGGCTCGCGGGCCGCGGTGTGCGCCAGCGCGGGCAACCTCGGCCAGGCCCTCGCCTGGTCCGGTCGCGGCCGGGGGCTCGACATCACCGTCGTGGCGTCCCGCTTCGCGACCGTGGCCAAGCTCGATCGCATCCGTGCGCTGGGCGCCGGCCTGGAACTGGTGGACGGCGACCACGAGATGGCTCGCGAGCGCGCGGCGGCCATCGCGCGGTACGAGGGCATCCGGCTGCTCGAGGACAGCCTGGACATCGAGACCTGCGAGGGCGCGGCGACCATCGGCCTGGAACTGGTCGACACCCCGCCGTCGTTCGACACTGTCCTGATCGCCCTCGGCGGCGGGGCGCTGGCCACCGGCGTGGGTCACGTGGTGAAGGCCCTGGCTCCCGAAGTCGAGGTGATCTGCGTTCAGCCGCTGGGCGCGCCGGCGCTGACCCACTCATGGCGCCAACGGCGGGTCGTCACCACCGAATCCACCGACACCATCGCTGACGGCGTCGCCGGCCGCTATCCCATCCCGGCCGTCCTGGACGACCTTCTCCTGGTCGCTGACGACGCCGTCCTGGTGCGGGAGGCGTCGATCATGGCCGGTATGCGGATGCTCCTCGAGCATGCCGGCCTCGTGGTCGAACCATCGGCCGCGCTCGGCATCGCGGCGATCCTCGAGGACCGTGACCGCTACGCCGGCCGCCATGTCGTCACCATCGTGTGCGGCAGCAACGTCGACATGGACGCCTATCACCGCTGGGCCGGCGCGGCACCGTCCCGGGCGGCGGGGTCCTGGCCGAGCTGAGGGGGAACGCCCGCGTGGCTGCGCGCGAAGGCCCGCCGGGTCCGGCCGCGCGGGGGAGCGCGGCCGGACCCGGCGGGCCGGAGCTGCGAGGGTCAGCTCTTGGGCAGGGCGTAGGCCCGCGCGGCGGGCACCTCATGGGCCGGTTCGACGGTCACGAGGCCGCCCGGGGCCTGCTTGGAGGGCTTTTGGATGAAGGACTTGTAGGTGGACGGCTTGGCGCGGTCGGAGAAGTCGAAGGACACCCCGAGGATGGTGAGGCTGGACTGCTTGCGGTGGGCTGCGGCGATACCTTCCCGGGTGAGGTCCTTGGCCTTGCACGCTGCCTTGAGGTCCTCACCGAGGACGCTGATGGTGTCCCAGCCGCTGATGACCCCCGTGTCCAGCAGGTCGTTGGGGTACTTGGCCTTGTAGTCGGTGGCGAGCTTCTTGACGCCGGGTTCGTCGGAGCCGAAGGCCGGGCCGGGGCTCACCAGGTAAAGCTGCTTCTCCAGGGCGGGGCCGACCGGCGTGGCCAGCAGCTGCGGTGCGAATCCGGGCGCGTTGCTGAGCACCGGTACGGCGAATCCCAGCGCGGCGGCGGTGCCGACCAGAGCGGCGGTCTGCTTGGGGCCCGCGCTCAGCAGGATGGCCTTGACACCGGCCTGCTTCAACGCGGTGACCTGCGCGGTCAGATCCTGATCGGTGGGCTTGATCTTCTGGCCGACGATGGTCAGCTTGTGCTGCTGGGCGGCGTAGGTGGCGCCGGCGAGGGCGTTCTCCCCGTACTCGCCCTCGAAGTAGACATGGCCGATCTTGTCGCCCGGCTGGAGCTTGGCCGTGCGGACGATGAAGTCGACGCCGTTGATCATGTCGATGTCGTAGGTGGAACCGACCACCTGGATGTACTGGTTGCCCAACAGGCTGGAGGCCCATCCCAGCGGAATCGTCAGCAGGTGCTTGGCCTCGATGTCCTGCCGAAGGGAGGCCACGACCGGAGAGCCGATCACCTGGGACAGGGCGACCACGTTCGGCTCCGTCTCGGTGAACGCGGACACCGCCTTCTGCACGTCGTAGCCGTGGTCCTTGACGGTGATCCGCACCTGGCGGCCGCACACACCGCCGGACGCGTTGAGCTGATCGGCGTAGAGCTGCTGGGCGTTGACGATGCTCTTGCCGAGGGAGGCGTAGGGGCCGGTGAGGTCGGTCAGGGCTCCCAGGGTGATGGTCGTGTCCGTCACACCCGGCCCTGTCTTGAGGCCGTCGCTGCCCGCTGAGTTGGTTCCGGTGTCGCCTTTGGTGCTGCAGGCGGAGGCGCCGAGGGCGAGTACGGCCAGAGCGGCTGCTGCGGGGACGAGGCGAGGGTGTCTCACGGTGTCTGCTCCTTTGAGGAGGGGCCTCCGAGGCCCTGGGGCTCGGAGGTGGTGCGGCTGAGGAGAGGGAAGCGTCTGCTGCGGCGGGTGCTGTTGCCGCGGGGGCGCCGGTGTGCCAGTGCGGCGAGGCCGCCGGGTGCGAAGATCAGGATCAGGACGATCGCGGCGCCGTAGAGATAGCGCGCCGCGTCGCCCGGGGTCACGCCGGATCCGGCCGTCCCGGGGGCGGTGAGCAGCGGCAGGTGGTCGGCGTACTTGGTGAGGAGCTGCGGCATCAGAGCGACGAAGACGGCCCCGGCGACGGCGCCGCCGACCGACCCGAGGCCGCCGATGACGATCATCGCCAGGTAGTCGATGGAGAGCAGCAGCCCGAAGTGGTCAGGGACGACGCGCTTGAACACCAGGGCCAGCAGGGCACCGGCGGTGCCGGCGTACATGGAGGAGACGATGAAGGCGCCGGAGCGGTAGCGGGCGATGGGAACTCCCATGACGGCGGCGGCGATCTCGCTGTCGCGAATGGCTGCCATGGCCCGGCCGGGACGTCCGCGCAGCAGGTTGCGCGCGGTCACGATGGCCACCGCCACCAGCGCCAGGCCGAGGTACCACAGGCGTTCCAGCCCGCCGAAGGGGACACCGAGGACGGCGAGGGGTGTGGCGTCGGTGAAGGAGAACCCGAAGAGCTCCATCGCGGGTACGGCGCGGCCGTTGAATCCGCCGGTGATGTCACGGGCGTTGAGCATCACGTGGTGCCCGATGAAGACCAGGGCGAGTGTCGCGATGCCCAGGTACATACCGCGCAGCCGGCCGGCGATGGGGCTGAACAGCCCGCCCGCCGCGCCGGTGAGGGCGATGGCGAGGACGAAGGCGGCCACGGGTGGCAGGCCGAGCCCGGACAGGTGGGAGGAACCGGTGCCGGACGGGTCCCCAGCCAGCCACACGTAGCCGTAGGCGCCCACCGCGAGGAAGAAGGCGTGACCCAGTGAGAGCTGTCCGGTGGTTCCGGAGAGCAGGTTCAGGCCGATGGCGCCGATGACGGCGGCCATGGCGAACAGCCCGGTCTGCAGCCAGAACGACGAGACGTAGAGGGGGAGGGCGAGCAGCAGCAGTACGGCGGCGGCGAGGGTGCCCGCCCGGGATATGCGGCCGGTGCGGCGAGCGGGGGCGCCACCCGGGCGGGCGGGGGAGGCCGGCGCCGGGGGAGGGGAGACGTTGGGCGACAGTGTTTCAGACACGGGTCAGCTCCTTGGATCCCAGGAGACCGGTCGGCCGTACCAGGAGCACGAGCACCATCACGAGATAGGGCGCCACGTCGGAGATTCCGCCGCCCAGGGCGCTCAGTTCGCTCTGATAACCGGCGGCCATCGCGGAGGTGAGGCCGATGACGAAGCTTCCGATGAGGGCGCCGGCGGCAGAGTCCATGCCGCCGAGGATGGCGGCGGGAAAGGCGCTCAGGGCTACCTGGCTGGTGGTGCGGTCCAGTCCGGGGGCGGGAAAGGCGGCGAGGAACACCGCGGCGACGGCCGCCAGCGCTCCGGCGACGCCCCAGGCGATGAGCCGTACGCGGTTGAGCCGGATGCCCATCAGGGAGGCGGCCTCCGGATCGGCCGAGGCCGCCCTCATGGACAGGCCCCAGCGGGACCAGCGGAACACCGCGAAGAACACGCTGATGAGGACGAGGGCCACCGCGATGGCGGCGAGCCGGGATTCGGCGACGGTGACGCCGCCCAGCCGAACCACCTCGGAGCCCCAGGGATCTCCCATGCTGAGGAAGTCGGCGCCCACCCGGCGGTTGAGTTCGGTGCCGAGCAGGACGTCCACACCGATCGTCAGGATCGTCAGGGTGTGGATCTCCGCCCCGCGCAGCCCCCGCGCGGCCAGCACCTGCACCAGCGCCGCCAGCGCCGCCGCGAGCGCCGCGCCGACGATGACAGCCGCGATGAAGCCGATCCTGTCGTGCAGCCGTGCGACGGCGTAGCCGCCGAACAGCAGAAGCGAGCCGTGGGCGAAGTTCATGACGCCCGAAGCCTTGAAGATCACGACGAAGCCCAGGGCTATCAGAGCGTAGATGGCTCCCAGCGCCAGCCCGTTCAGCATGATTTCGGCCAGCTTGATCACAGGTGTGTCCCTTCGTCGTGCGCGCCGGTGTCCTGGGCGGGGGTGTCCGCGGCGGGTGTGTCCTCGTCCGTCCGGCCGAGGTAGGCGCTGATGACGGCCGGGTCGCGCTGGATCCGCTCGGGCGGCCCGTCGGCGATGCGCCGGCCGAAGTCGAGAACGGTCACCGCGTCGGCGATCCGCATGATCAGACCCATGTCGTGCTCGACGATGAGGATCGAGATGCCCAGGGCGTCGCGGACCATGGCGATGGTTTCGGCCATGGCGGCCCGCTCGGTGGGATGCATGCCGGCGACGGGTTCGTCCAGCATCAGCAGCTTGGGTTCCATACACAGCGCGCGCGCCATCTCCACGCGTTTGCGGTCGCCGTAGGCCAGCGAACCGACCGGCTTGTCGAAGACGGGGCCCAGGCCGAGGAAGTCCGCGATCTCGGCCGCACGCTCCCGGTGGCGGCGCTGTTCCCGTACCACCGAGGGCAGGCGCAGCGCGGTGGCGGCGAACCCCGCCCGGGTCAGACTGTGCCGCCCGAGCATGAGGTTCTCGGCCACGCTCCCGTTGGTGAGCACGATGTTCTGGAAAGTGCGGGCCACTCCCAGCCGGGCGATGCGGTGCGGCGGCAGGCGGGTGAGGTCCTGGTCCGCGTAGCGGACCGATCCGGCCGTGGCGCGGTACACCCCGGACACGACGTTGAAGCAGGTCGACTTGCCCGCGCCGTTCGGCCCGATGAGGGCGTGGATCGTGCCGGGCGCCACCGTGAAGGAGACGGCGTCCAGGGCCAGGAGGCCGGAGAAGCGGACGGTCAGCGCGTCGACCGTCAGGACGGGCACCTGTTCCAGCTCCGGCGCCTGCGCCGGGACCGCTGTCGCGGCGGCCTCGTGTGCCGTGCCGAGGGCGTCGTGGCTCATCCGTTCCACCTGCTCAGTTCGGTCAGTCCTGGTCCGGTCGGGGACAGGGCGCGCGCGGAGCCGGTGGCGGGGACCACGTCCTCCGCCTCCGTGCCGGGGTCGCTGACCTCGCCCAGGTACAGGCGGCGCACCTCGTCGGTGCCGGCGAGGTCGGCCGACGCCCCCTCCAGCCGCACCTGTCCCACGTCCAGCACCGAGGCGCGGTCGGACAGCTCCAGCGCCATGGAGGCGTTCTGCTCCACGAGCAGGACGGACGTTCCCTGGGCGTTGATCTCGCGGATGATCCCGGCGATGCGCTGGACCATCAGTGGTGCCAGCCCCAGGGAGGGCTCGTCGAGCAGCAGCAGCCGCGGGCCGGCCATGAGGGCACGGCCGATCGCGAGCATCTGCTGCTCGCCGCCGGACATCAGCCCGGCGGCCTGCCGTCGCCGTTCGGCCAGCACGGGGAACAGGGCGAAGACGCGTTCTCGGGCCGCCCGCCGCTCGGCCGCACCGCGGCGGCGGGCGCCGAGGAAGCCGGCCCGCAGGTTCTCCTCCACCGACAGGGCGCCGAAGACCCGGCGGCCCTCGGGTACCTGCACCACTCCGGCGGCCACGGACTGCGCGGAGTCGCCCGTCAGACGGGTGTCGCCGAAGTGGATCGTGCCGCTGTCCACCGTGCCCCGATGGAGCGCGAGCGTGCCGGAGACGGCACGCAGCAGCGTGGTCTTGCCTGCGCCGTTGGAACCCAGGACCGCGACGATCCGCCCGTGCGGGACGGTCAGGGACACCCCGTGCAGGGCGCGCACGGACCGTCCGTAGGTGACGTGGAGATCACTGACTGACAGAGATCCGGCTTGCGCCGGTGGAGGGCTCATCAAGGTCTCCTCGTGGGACAGCGGCAAACGAGCGGGGTCGGTGCCAACTGGGCGTTACGAGAGCACGGGCATGGTGGAGAGGTCCATGCCCGCCCGAAGAGCCACTGCCCGCTCCCATCCGGAGGCCTCCCGGCTTGTGACGGGACACAACCTGTCCTGCTCATGGCGCGGAATCATCACGGTTTGGTTGAGCTCTCGCCCCCAGGTAAGCAACTGCTTAGCATGTGGTTTTCGCGGTGTCTCAACGCCCTGTCCATCTGGAGGGTCCATGCAGCACACCAGTTCCATACCCCGCGGCGCCCACACCCCTGCGGGCACCCGCCCCGGCATCGGCCCGCACGCCGACGTCACCACTCTGGGAGAGGAGGAGTACCTGGCCCCGTCCGCCGTCCGGCTCCTCGACCATGCCTGCCGCCACCTTCTGCGGGAGGGCACGGACTTCACCGACTCCGTGGTGGCGAGGATCCGTGCCGAGGTGCCGTACTACGCCGACCCCGTGCTCGCTCCGCCGGACGTGCGGCGGACCGTGGGTCTCGGCGTGCGCCACGGACTCGCAGCCACGCTGGACCCGAGCGTCATCGTGGACATCGAGCGGCACACCAGGGAACTCGGCATCCGACGCGCGGAGCAGGGCCGCCCCCTCGACGAGGTGCTGCACGCCTACCGGGTCGCGGGATCCTGCGTATGGAGCGGGATCGTCTCCGCGGTGGAACATCACGGGCTGGGTGACATCCACCAGCTGGTCCACGTGGCCGAGCTGGTGTGGAAGAGCAACGACCGCGACGCCGTCCTGGTCGCCGACGCCTACCGCCAGGCCGCCAAAGGCGTCGCCAGCCGGCACGGCGAACGCGTCCGCCTGATCCTCGCCGCCCTGCTGGCCAGCCGTAACGAACCGGAGTTCACCCGGGACGCGGCCGCCATCCTCGACCTGCCCGTCGAAGGGCGCTTCGCGGTAGCGGTGGTGACTGCGACCGCCCCGTACGGTCGCGTGCCCACGACGCTTCCGGAGGTCCCAGGCGTCCGGATCCTGCGCCACGCCTACGGCGCCCGCGATGTATTCGTCGCCCACCTGGGCGACCACAGCCTGGACACGCTCGTGGCCGGCCTGTCCGCCGGTCCCGGGGTCCGCATCGGGATCAGCCCGGTCATCCAGGGACTGCAGTGCCTGGCCCGGGCCCGGGACATGGCCGAACTCGCCCTGCGCACCTGCCGGGCCGACGGCGAGATCGCCCGGCTCGACGCCCGTCTGCCCGACGGCCTGCTCATCTCGCGGCCCGATCTCTCCGCCGAGCTGGCCCACGGCATCCTGAGGCCCCTGTACGACCTGGAACCCGCCGATCGCGAGACGTTGTTCGACACCCTCACGATCTGGATCGAGAACGGTGGCTCCGCCGTCCAGGCCGCCCGGCACATGTTCTGCCACCGCAACACCGTGCTCAACCGGTTGCGCCGCTTCGAGCAGATCACCGGACTGGCCCTGTCCCGCCCCCGCGACCTGGTGCACCTCACCCTCGCCCTGGACGCCCACCGGCTGCTGGGGCCGGCCGCCGCGCTGGGGACCACCACCTACGAACCGGAGGTCACCCGCCGACTGCCTGACTGAATGTGCATCAGCACACTGACGCACCGGGGGTTTGGGACCCGGCAACGGCGTGCGCACCGCGCATGGACCGGGCCGACGGCACGTGTTCGGGTGATCCCCGCATGCCGAGGGACACACCCGCCACCCCGCCCGCCCAGGAGACCGTCATGGCCCAGCACTACGCACCCCGCCTCCATCACCGACCCCGGCCGCAGCGTCCGGGCCTGCTCTTCGCCCTGGTCAACGGAGTCGCGTTCGGCGCGCACCTACTGCTCGCGAGCTTCGCCGCAGACCTGCTGGCCACCCGAATCTGGGGACAGACCACCATCGGAATGCTGGCCCTTCTCGCTCAGGGCGCCCTGCTGCTGTTGACGGCGGCGCTGTACGACCGGAGTGCCGGCGCCCGCGACGACGCCCGGAAGGGAGACCGCGATGCGTCCTGAGGTCCTGCTCGCCACGCCCGGCGTCCTGGACCGGGACACCCGCGCCATCGTCCTCATGGCCTTCCTGGCGTTCATCGTCGCCATGTTGTTCATCTGCGTTCTCATCGGTCCGGAAACGGATCGGGTCCACGACTTCTACACCGCCGGTCGCAGGATGCCGCCCCTGCGCGGGGCGCTCGTACTGTCGGGTGTCTACCTGTCCGCGGCCACGGTGCTCGGCACCCCCGGAAGCGTCGCCGTCTTCGGCTACGACGGCCTGTTCATCGCCCTGTGCACTGTGCTGTCACTGGGCGTGCTGCTGCTCCTGGCCGCCCCGTTGCGCGAAAGCGGCCGCTTCACCTTGGGCGACACCTTCGCGCTGCGCGCTCCCGGGCCCGCGGTACGGATCGCGGTCGCCGTCGTGACCTTGAGCGCGTCCGTGCCCTATCTGGTGGTGCAGCTGTCCGGCGCGGGAGTTACCACCACCGTGCTGCTGGGGATCTCCGGGCCCGGCGCCGAACAGGCGGCGATGGTCATGGTCGGCGTGCTGGTCGTCGGCGCCACCGTGTTCGGCGGGATGCGCGGCACGGTCGTACTCCAAGTGATCAAGACGATCCTGCTGCTCGGCATGGCCCTGGCCGTCACCGCTGTGCTGTTCCACCGATTCGGCTGGAGCACCGACTCCCTCGTCGACGCCGCGAGGGACGGGAGCGGCCGTCCCGCCACCTATATGCGCCCCGGACTCCGTTTCGCCGACGCCAGCACCTCCGCGCCCACACTGGACTTCATCGGCCTGATGATCACCATTGTGCTGGGTGTGGCCTGCATGCCCCATGTGGCCCTGCAGCTCAACACCGCTCCCGACGCGCCCGCCGCCCGCCGTACGGTGCGCCACACCATCGCGATCGTCGGGGGATTCTGCCTGGCCACGACGGTCATGGGCCTCGCCGGATCGGCGTTGATCGGCGTTCCGGTGATCAACGCAGCGGATCCGGGGGGCAACAGCACCCTGCTGATGCTCACCGGCGAACTCGCCGGCGGCTCATCCACCCACACGATCGGTGCGTTGCTCGTCGTCCTGGTCGCCTCCGCGATCTTCCTCACCACCCTGGCGGTCGTGGCGAGCGTCACCCTGGCGGCCGCCGGCGCGATCGCCCACGACCTGTACACCCATGTCCTGGGGCGCGGGCGTACGACCGAGGGCCGGGAAGTGGCCGCCGCACGCTGGGCGTCCGCCGCGGTCGGGGCCCTCAGCATCGCGCTGGCGGTCTGGGCGCAGGGCTGGAACGTGTTGATCCTGTCGGTCCTCGCCCTCGCCGTCGCGGCCTCCTGCGTGCTGCCGGCTCTGGTGTACTCCTTCTTCTGGAAGCGCTACAACCGGACCGGACTGCTGTGGACGCTGTACGGAGGCCTCGGCTCCGCCGTCGGACTGCAGATCTGCGGCCCGACCTTCTCCGGATCGCCCCTGGCGCTGTTCCCCGACTGGCACCTCAACTGGTTCCCGCTGCAGACCGTGGTGCTCGTGTCGATGCCCACCGCGTTCCTGCTCGGCTGCCTGGGCAGCGTCATGGGAAAGACGGCGAGGACCGCTGAGCGAGGAGCGGGCCGACGGACGATGGTCGCCAGGGAATGACGGATACGCACCGGGCCGGCACACACCAACAGCGCCACGGCGCAACCGGGATGCGGTGCGGGGGCCGGGAGGTGTGCGGGGCCGGGAGGCCGCCAACCATCCACTTCGCCCCCAGGGCCGCGCGAGACCGCGGGCGCGCGGCCCTGGGGTGGTGAGCTCCCAGAAGATCAGCACGCCGTACTGTCCTCGCATGACGGAATCCTCCACACCGGCACACTCCCGCGGGGACGATACGAGCGTGGCACGCCTGGTCGCCCTGGCCGACGGGATCTACGCCATCGCGATGACGCTGCTCGTCATCGACGTGGCGATTCCCGAGAACCTGAGCGACGCCGCGTTCCACCGGGCCTTGCTGGACGCGCTCCCGAAGATCGGCGCCTTCGCACTGAGCTTCGCGCTCCTCTCCGGATTCTGGCGCGACCACCGCCGCATCCTGACCGGTCTGCCCGCCGCGACCACCGTGGCGACCCGCGTGACCCTCCTGGGTCTCGGCCTGGTGGCGCTGTTGCCGTTCCCGACGTCGCTGCTGGCGGAATACGCCTCGCAACCCGACGCGGTCGCCCTCTACGCGACGACCATGGCCGCGATCCACGCGGTGCATGTCGTCCTGCTGCGGATCACCCAGCACCGCATACACCCCTCGGCCGATTCCCTGGCCGCTACGAACCGCCGTCGCTTCGCCGCCCGGCTCGCCGTCAGCGTACTGATCTTCGCCCTCTCCGTGCCCCTGGCCTACGTCAACACGGCCGCCGCCATGTGGTTCTGGCTCGCACTCATCCCGGCCCAGCAGTTGATCCGCCTGCGGCGCCCGCAGTCGTGAGACGTGGCACACGACCGGACCCCGCCCGGGCCGGCCCGCGCGGGTTGCGGGTTTCGCCCGTCCACCTAAACAGGACTTGCCGACAGGGAAAAGGTGGTGCGTGCCGGCATCACGCCGGTCAGACTCGCGGACATGACTGAGAAGATCACCCGCATCAACCCCGAGCAACTGCACGCGACGCCCGGCTACCACCACATCACCGTGGTGGAGACAGGCCGTACGGCCTATCTGGCGGGGCAGTGCCCACTTGATCGGAACGGTGACCTCGTCGGTCCCGGTTCTCTCGAGACACAGGTCGACCAGGTTGTCGCGAACGCGCTCACTGCCCTGGCAGCGGTGAACGCCCAGCCAGGGCACGTGGTGAGGTCAGTGATCTACGTGCGGAGTGATGAGAGGGATGTTCTCGGAGCCGCGTGGCGTCGCCTCACCGGCTCTGCCCTCGGTCCGGCCTTCACCACCGCCAGCACGCTCCTGGGCGTCTCCCAGCTGGGCTTCCCCGGACAGCTCGTGGAGGTGGATCTCACCGCGGCGCTGCCTGACTGACTTCGCACACCTTCTCGGACTGCGTAGCTCAGCGTAGGAAGCCCGCCCGTACGACCACGTCGCGGAAACGCGGACGGCCTTCCGACCCGCGCTCCGCGCACGTCTTCGGGGCGCGTCGAGCGACGCCCGAACCGTAGGGCCGCGCAGACGCACCGGGGGATCAACGGACGCGGCGGATACGGATCGCACCGCGGACCTTCGTCGGCTCGACGGGCCGGCCGGCCTGGGTGATCTCCACCTCGCCTGCCGCGACCAGCCGCCCGGCCGCGCGGCGGGCGGGTTCCATGAGCTCGCGCCAACCGTCGTCGTCTCCGGCGTACACCGCACGCGCAGCGTCGGAGGGACAGATCGTCGCGGTCGGAGCGCGGTGCTCCAGCAGCTCCAGGATGGCTCGCTCCAGGAGCCTGTCCGTCCGTCGCCCGATGGCCGTCACCTTGCCAGTCTCGCACCGGCGCCACGAACCAGCCCGTCTCGGTCACGCTGTACGGCGCCGAGCGCCGCGTCGGTGTCGGCGCTCACCAGGTCGGCGTTGATGTGGGCCCCGGCCATGGCGCCGGCCGCGGCGGAGGCTCCCACCTGGGCGACCGGGTCGGCGGCGTTGCCCGCCACCCACACGCCCCGCACGTCCGTGGCGCCCGCCATGCCGGTCGCGAAATGGCGGCCCATGGTGTTCGGCAGATCCTGCATCGGCAGGCGCAGCCCGGCGAGCCCGTCGGCACGGGCCTGCATCGTGGTCGCGACCGCCAGGACCCGGCGGGCGACGAACCGGCCGTCTGTCAGCCGCACACCTGCGATGCCGCCGTCATCGGCGGACTCGACCGCGGCCACCGGGGTGTCCACGACACGGATGCCGCGCGCGGCGAAGCGTGCGCGGGTGTCCTGGTCCAGGTCGGTGTCGCGGGCGAAGTAGACCAGGTCGTCGGTCAACTGCCGGAACAGCAGCGCGTGGTGGACCGAGGCCGCGCCCACGGCAAGGACCCCGATGGGTTCGTCCCGTACCTCCCAGCCGTGGCAGTACGGGCAGTGCACCACACCGTGCCCCCAGTGCGGAGCCAGCCCCGGAACGTCGGGCAGTACGTCGCGCAGGCCGGTGGCGACCAGCAGCCGGCGCGCCCGCACGACGCTGCCGTCGGCCAGGGTCACGGCAAAGCGCGGATCGCCGTCGGGGGTGGGATCGGAGGCTGCTGCGGCGATCACCTCGCCGGCCACGATCCGCCCGCCGTACTGGCGCACCTCGTCCCGCCCCCGGCGCAGCAGCTCCGCCGGAGCGATCCCCTCCAGGCCGATCAGGCCGTGCACGCCTTCGGCCGGTGCGTTGCGGGGCGTGCCGCTGTCGACCACGACGACCGTGCGGCGCGAGCGGGCGAGCATCAGCGCGCCGTTCAGTCCCGCGGCGCCGCCGCCGATCACCACGGCGTCGACGGTCTCCCCGGGTGCGATGGTCGCGTACTCCTCAGTTGTCACAGACATGGACGTGGCCTTTCGTGAGGCGAACGAGCCCTGAGCGGGCCCTACGCGTCTCACGCTAGGCATGGTCTGCGCACGAGGCATACAATCTTGCCTATGACGCAAGACGATGGTGAGCTCGACAGCCTGGTACGCAAGCGGATCCGCGCCCTGCGGGTGGCGCAGGGCTGGTCGCTGGACGAGCTGGCTGCCCGCGCCCGGCTCAGCCCCTCCACCCTCAGCCGGATCGAGACAGGTCACCGCCGGCTCGCGCTGGACCAGCTCGTCACCCTCGCCCGTGCCCTGGACACCTCGCTCGACCAGCTCGTCGAGACGGCCGCGGACGACGTCATCATCAGCCCGGTCATCGACGCGGCCCACCAGCTGATGCGGTGGCCGGTGCGAGCGGACCCGGGCATGACGGTCGTCCGGCAGCGGATGACGGGACCGCCGCCCGACAACCCCGCGCGCATGCGGGCCCACCCCGGTCACGAATGGCTCGTGGTCCTGTCCGGCACCGCGATCCTGCTGCTGGGCAACCGCCGCTTTCGCGTCGAGACCAACCAGGCCGCTGAGTTCCCCACCATGCTGCCCCACGCCATCGGCGCGGAGGGCGGCCCGTGCGAAACCCTGGGCATCTTCGACCGAGACGCCCGGCGCGGGCACCAGGCCGGCGACAAGCCGGGAGGAACCAGCCGCCCGTCGCCGTAAGCGGAAGGGTCCGGGCCCGGCCCGTACGTGACCGCGAACGCACCGCTCGGCAGGCGGCAACCGTCCCTCCCCAACCCGGTCCCGCCAACCGAATCGGAACCGGGTTGGACGCGAAGGACGTGCTCATCGCCTGCGATCATCAAGCGATACGAGTCGAAGAAGAAGGGTCGCACGATGTCGCCACGGTTGCGCGCAGCAGGTCCCGAGGACGCCGAAGGGATAGCGCTGCTGCACGCCGACAGCTGGCGTCGGCACTACCGCGGCGCCTACAGCGATTCGTACCTGGACGGCGACATCCTCACCGACAGGTTGTCCGTGTGGTCTTCGCGGCTTGTCGCCCCGACCCACAGCATGACGGCCGTCGCCGAGGATCACGCCGGGCTGGCGGGCTTCGTGCATGTCGTTTTCGACGACGATGACCTCTGGGGCAGCCTCGTCGACAACCTGCACGTCGCCCACGATCGTCAGCGCACCGGTGTGGGCATGACGTTGCTCGCCCGCGCAGTCGAGGCCGTCGCCCAAGAGGCGACCGGAAAGTCCCTGTATCTGTGGGTGCAGGAGCAGAACGTCTCCGCACAGCGATTCTACCGGGCCATGGGCGGCAACTGTTCGGAAAGAGCACCGATTTCACCACCCGGCGGCGTGCCTTCCCGGCTGAACGGGAAGCCCGACAAGCTCCGCTTCACCTGGCCCGACACCTCCGCACTGGCTCGCACCACTGATCGCTGATTCCCCGGAGTCATCGAACAACACCTTGGCGGACGGACCCTCCCTCGCGGCCCACTACACCTCGTTCCCCGCGATGGACCGGGAGGTGCTCGCCTCCCACACCGCGCTGGGCCCCTTGGCCGAGCCGGATCACCGGGCTGATTCCGTCGACGAAAGCTGCGGCCTCCCAAATGCCGCGTTCAGAAAGCCAGTTGAGCGGTGAACTCCTGTGCGAGGATGCCGGGCATGATCGGCTATGTGGTGAGTTTCCTGCTCGGCCTGGGGGTGGGCGGGCTTTACCCGATGTTGCGCCGTCGCCGAGCCGCCGCCGTGGAACGGTCCGTAGCGGTGGCGGAAGAACTGCCGGCCGCGCTGCGGGAGGCGGTCGCCGCCCTTGCGGAGGAGGTGTCCGCCGTGGCGTTCGATGCCGACGACCCCCAAGCCACCCCCGCCGTCCTGAAAGAACACCGGGCGGCGTTGACGGCGTCCCGCCTGGCCGGTGCGGCGCGCACGGAAACCGACGCGCTGATCGCCCTGCATGGCGGCCGCGCCGCCATGATTCGTCTCGACGCCCGACTGCAGGGCCGGCCGGTCCCGATCGATGCCCTTCCCTCGGCCGCCGACGTCGGCCGTCCGCAAGCGGTCACCGGCACCGGAGAGCGATATGTGTTCACGGGCGCCGGTGAGGGGAGGACCGAGGTGCTCATCGACCGGCCCGAGCCCGGCCGCCCGGCCCTGTTGGATGCCCATGTCACCGGCAGCGGCTCCTTCAACCTTCAGACCATGACGCGCACCGAGCAGGAGACCGACACCGGCCTCCACCTGCTCATTGTCATCAACGAGTACCACGGCCGCCGCTACCTGCCCGTGGACGACGCCACCCATCTGCGTGTCACCACCACAGACCGGAACGACGACTGCCGGTGGTCGATCCGTCTCGTCCCGCTGTCGGCAGCGACCGCGCTCGACCCCGAACACCGAGGCTACGGCGAAGAGGTGCTCCGCTACGACGGCGGTCCGGCGGTACTCACCGTTCAGTTCCAGACCGACCACACGTGGGAGGTCCGCTACGTGTGCCAATGCCAAGTGTCCAGTTCATACTGCGATTGCCCCCCACTCGCATGGCCCAAGAACACCCCTGGTGACCACCGGAGCACCGACGTGTACTGCCATGGGGAAGGGCGCCGTACGCTGCGCCTGCCCCGCCCCGGCTTCCTGATCGTCAAGGAGACCCATGGCGGAGGCTCCTGGTACCTGACCACCCAGCCGGTGGACATCCCCCCGCCGCCCCCGCCCGGGCGCAGACGGCGCCGCTGACCCGGCCCGGTCATCACGGCGTACCCGGCGTCCGCCTCGGCCCCGGCACGGCAGCTCAGAAGAGGGACTTCGTTCGGGTGGCGTCGGCTATCGAGAGCGACACCCCATCGGTCAGGCATCTATGAGCCACCGTCATGTTCAGCACGCGTCCGCCGGTGACGGTGCCGACCAGGCCCCAGGAGCGTATGGCTGCGGACAGTTCTCGATACCAGTGGTCGGTCAGGGCGCGCTTTGCCTGCGGGAGTTGCTGCACGCGGGCGAGGATCTCCAGCCGTTGGAGCCGTTTCTCTGCGCGGTGGTACTCCTCACCGCCACCGCTGTACCGGCGACCGGCGCACCACCCGGTTCCCCGCACTCCGCCCGGCAGGGCGCTACCGTCGTACAGACCGACCACGGCCTGCTACGTGGTGTGTCACACGGCTCGTACACCACCTTCGACGGCGTTCCCTACGCCGCACCGCCAACCGGACCGCTGCGCTGGCGCGCCCCGGTGCCGGCCGCCACGTGGTCCGGTGTCCGGGATGCGACGACGGCGGCTCAGCGCTGTGTGCAGATGCCGACGCCCGGTGGGAGCGCGGTCCTCGCTTCGGAGGACTGCCTCTACCTCAACGTCACGATGCCCACACCGCCGACGCCGGTCGGGCACGGGCGGCCCGTGCTGGTGTGGATGCACGGTGGTGCGTTCCTGGGCGGTGCCGGTGAGTCCGCGGGTGCCCTCAGCATCTGCGCACACCTCACCTCACCGACGGCCGTCGGTCTCTTCCAGCGGGCCGTGCTCAGCAGCGGTTCCTGCCTGATGTCCTTCCCCCGCGGCGCCCTGGGACCGGGAACACCGGCGTACGAGCCGTTCGCCGCACAGCGCGAAGTCCAGACGGCCGGTGCACAAGCCGCCCGGCAACTGGGCTGCGCGGCCGGCGGCGGAGACGAGGTGCTGGCGTGCCTGCGCGGACGCGGCACGGATCAGCTCGCCACCGCGCAGCTGATGCAGTCCTTCAACCGGCCCGCCTTCGGCAATGCGCTGCTGCCTGTGGCGCCGGACCGGGCGCTGGCGTCGGGACGCTTCCACCGGGTGCCGGTCATCCAGGGCACCAACCACGATGAGATGCGGATGTTCGTCGGCCTGTCGCTCACCGCGTTCCCGATCCGCACCGAGAACGACTACCGCGCGCGTCTGGTGGACGCCTTCGGGTCTGCCGCCCCGGCCGTCGAGGCGCAGTACCCGGCAGCAGAGCACCCCACGCCCGCACTGGCCTGGGCCGCTGTGCTGACCGACCGATCCCTCACCTGCACGACCTTGGCAGCCGACCGGGGCATCGCCGCTCACGCCCCTGGCTTGCCTCTCTACGGCTATGAGTTCAGCGATCCGGACGCTCCCGTTCTCGCCGGTCTGCCGGCGAACCAAGGCTTCCCCTACGGTGCGGCGCACGGCTTCGAGATGCCGTACCTGTTCTCGTCCTTCCCCACTGAGCGGCCGCTGACCGACGCCCAGCGCGCCCTGTCCGACCGGATGGTCGACTACTGGACGAACTTCGCTCACACCGGCAACCCGAACACCCCCGACGCCCCGCACTGGCCCGCCCAGCGCTCCTCGTCACCCCTTGCGCAGCCGGTGCAGTCGTTGGCTCCCGGACCCGGCGGAATCCACCCCGTCGATGTCGGTGCCGCACACCACTGCTCGTTCTGGGACCGACTGCCTCAGTGATGGCTGATGCTCCCGTGTCGCGCCGACCGGGTCCCGCTGTCGGCACGACACGGCGGCCACCCCCTCGCTGACCGACGGCCGGCCGTGCTGCGGGCAGCGGGGGAGGGGCGTTCTCTGCGCAGTGGTCAGGCCTCAGGCCGAGGTCCTAGCCCTCGCCGATGACGTTGCTCTGGGAGGCCGGGAAGCAGGTGGGCTCGCCCTTGGCCAGGAGGACTTCCATGGAGCCCATGATGTTGGGGTGCTGGGCGCCCTTGAGGTTGGCCTGCACCAGGACCAGGCTGTCCCCGTGGGGGATGGCGCTGGGCCGGATCACCATGAGTCGTCCGTTCTTCGGATCCTCCATGGAGACCGTCTCGAGGTTGGCATTGTCGGTCTGGACCTTGGTGGGGCAGGAATCCGACACCCGCAGGACCACCGCGGGCACGCCCAGGCTGCGCAGCGCCGCCTGGAGCCCGGACACCTCTGCGCCCGTCACCAGGATGGTGACGGTGCCGTCCTTGCGGAGCGTCACGGTGTAGGCGGCGTTGCTCAGGACCGGCGCACCGCCGCCCTGCACCTGGGCGCTCGGGTCGAGTCCAGCCTGCGGGGTGGTGGTGGGGGCGTTGTGCGGGATCAGCATCACCGTGGCGGCGGCTGCGGCCAGTCCCAGCGCGGTGACCGCGATCCGCCGGGTGTGGCGCGCCCGTACGGGCACCGCCGCCGTGGGCGGCAGGGCTTCGGCGTGGGCGGTGAGCTCCTCGGCGAGCCGGTCCTTGAAGTGCACGGGGGTGGTCATGAATGGGCCTCCGAGACGGCGTGAAGAGATGTGGCGGACCGGGTGTCGACGCGTTGCAGGGCCATGCGGGCGCGGTGCAGGCGCACCCGGGCGGTGGCCGAGCTGATGCCGAGGGCCTGTGCGGCCTCGCGGGTGGTCAGTGCGTCCAGGACCACCAGGTCCAGGACCGCGCGCAGCGGCTCGGACAGGGCCGCGTGCCGTTCGGCCAGCTGCCGGGCGTCGCGGGCCGCGTCGATGCGGGCCTCGATCGCGCTGACGTCCTGGTCGTCCAGCAACCGCCGCCCGGCGAGCTTCGCGGCGGCCTGCCGCTCGCGTGCGCTGCCCCGGAAGTGGGCGGCCAGGACGTTGCGGGAGATGCCGTAGAGCCAGGCGACCGGTGCGCCGCGCCGGGCGTCGTAGGTGTGCGCCTGCTCCAGCGCGGTCACGAAGATGTCGGCTGTCAGATCCGCGGCCAGGTGCGGGCTGTCGGTGCGCCGGGTGACGAAGCCGAGCACGGCGTCGAACTGCTGCTGGTAGAACGCGGCGAACCCGACCGGATCACGCACGGGTGGCGCTGTTGAATGCTCCGCTTGCACGGACGACTCCTTGAACGGACGAGCAATGCCTTACATCTCTACTTGGCTCGGGCACCCGCAAGCGTTACACGCCTCCCTCCACGCCCCTCTCAGCCCTCCGCCGCCGGAGCGCGGCGGAGGGGGCGCGGGCGAGGCGGGTGCAGTGCGCACCCAGGCCGGATCATCGTCGGGAGATGTTCCGCCGGGCCCCAAGTCCCGTGCGAAGGCTGGCACGTTCAGGCCGGACCTGTTACTTTCCCCTCCCATCGATCATACATTCAGTCATGGCATGTATGAATGGAGGAAGTATGAGGGGAAAGACGGCCGTGGTGCTCGGCGGCAGCGTGGCGGGGCTGTGCGCCGCGGGAGTGCTCGCGCGGCATTTCGACGAGGTGATCGTCCTGGAACGGGACCGGCTGCCGCCCGACGCGCAGCATCGGCGCGGCGTGCCGCAGAGCAAGCACCCGCACTTCCTCCTCAACTCCGGACGGCGCGCGATCGGCGAGATCTTCCCCGGGTTCGAGGAGGCACTGATCGCCGCGGGCGGGATGCACCTGATGCCGTCGATGGACGCGGCGTACTGCGAGAGCAGCGGCTGGGCCCCCCGCAAGTCCGGGTCGATGACGATGGTCTACAGCTCCCGCGTGCTCATCGAACGGGTCCTGCGCGACAAGGTCCGCGAGGTGCCGGCCATCGAGATCCGCGAGGGCGTGACCGTCACCGGGCTCCGTACCGTCGGGGGCGGCACCGCGCGCGGACGCGTCGAGGGCGTCGAGTACCGCGCGGGCGACGGTGCGGGCCACCTGTCCGCCGACCTGGTCGTCGACGCGCTGGGGCGCGGCTCCTCCGTCGTGGAGTGGCTGAGCGCGGCGGGATGGCCGGCGCCGCCCGAGAAGACCCTCGACGCCAAGGTCACCTACACCTCGCGGTGGTACGACCTGCCGCCCGCCGGCCGGCGTCCGCATGCGTGGTGGTGGAAGCACCTGGTCGTCACGCCGACCCAGGACACCGGCGACCATCCCGAGGAGCACGAGTTCCTCAGCAACTTCTTCCCCATCGAGGGCGACCGCGCCATCGTGTGCATGGGGGCGTGGGGGCTGCGGATGCCGCGCGAGGTCGACACCTTCGAGGCCGCGGCGGACCGGGTGCGGGCCACGTCCTTCGGACAGGCGACCCGTGCCTGCACGCCGACCTCCGAGGTACACCTCACCCGATCGACCGGCAACAAGTGGCGCCGCTTCGACCTGCTCGACCAGCCCCCGCTCGGGCTGGTCTGCATCGGTGACGCGATCTGCGCGTTCAACCCGTTCTACGCCCAGGGGATGAGCTCGGCGGCCCGCTCCGCGCTCATCCTCGCCGACCTGCTGCCCGGCCACGACGTCCTGGACCTGGCCTTCTTCCGCGCGTTCCTCGGCCGGCAGAAGAAGTCACTCGACGTCCCCTGGATGCTGGCGATGGCCCGTGACCAGGCCTATGACTTCGCGACCGGGAGTGAGGTCGTCGCTCCCTGGCGCCGCAGGCTGGCCGCGCGCCTGAGCTGGCCGATCTTCAACGCCATCAACGCCACGAGCCGCGAGGACGCCTACGTCGAGAGGACGTTCGCCGAGGTGTTCAACCTCGACAAGTCCCTCCGGCAGATGACCACCGATGCGCGGTTCTGGTTCGGCATCGCGCGCTACAAGGTGCGGCAGCGGCTCGGACGCACGGTGGTGCCCGGCGGGTTCGACGACCAGCAGGATCCGCCCGGCACCGACTTCACCGACTTGGCCGACCCCACCGGCCGGCCCCGCGCCGACAGGTCGCCGTCCGCCGAGAGCGGCCTCGTCCATGACTGACCCGAGGAGCGAGCGATGAGCTATTCCTGTGACGTGACGGCCGAGCGCCTCGCGGAAAAGCTCGGTTTCTCCTGCCACGACGCCCATCCCGTCGCGGACTTCCGCAACCCGTTCGGCCTCGAGAACGGCACCATGCCGTTCCTGGAGCTGCTCATCATCGGCGGCGCGGTGTTCGCTCTCGTCCACGCGTGGCGGCGGTGGCGGCGCGACGGTGACCCGATCAACATCTCGCTGTGGTTCGCCTCGCTCGTCTACCTGGCGGTGATCGAACCGCCGCTCTACTTCCCCGGCTGGTTCGGCCTGCAGGAGCACGTCGGGTTCATCTTCTCCCACAACGTGTTCACCGTGCAGTTCATGTACGGCCGGCTGCCGCTGTACATCGTGGCGTTCTATCCGGCCCTGGCGCAGCTCGCCTACGAGGTGGTGCGCGCCCTCGGCGTCTTCGCGCGACGCGGGCCCCTTCCCGGATCGCTGGCGGTCGCGTTCGTCTGCCAGGCGTTCTACGAGATCTTCGATCAGCTCGGACCGCAGCTGAAGTGGTGGGCCTGGAACCCCGACAACAAGATGATCAACGAGCCGTCGCTCGCATCGGTCCCCATGAACAGCATGTTCCTGTTCGCCTCGGTGTCCTTCGGCGCGATGACCTACCTGGTCGTCCGGCTGGTCGGCGCCAAGGACGGCCGGGGCACGCTCACCGGCCGGCAGATCAGCCTGCGCGCCGTTGCCGCCGGCGCCCTGACGCCGCTGGCAATGGCGGTCGCGGGCGTCCCCAGCAACATGTTCCGCGGCGGGGACCACCTGGGGATCCAGCAGACCGTCATCGCCGCCGAGCTCGCGGTGGTCTGGTTCGCCGGCCTCTACCTGCTCGTGGACGCCTGGCGTGCGCGGCGAACAGATCCGGTCCCGGTGACATCGCCGCTGTTCGCGCGGACCTATCCGGCGCTGTACCTCGGTGTCCACATCGTCCTGTGGCTGCTCGCCCTGCCGGCCTACTTCGCGGCGACCGACGGCATCACCGAGCAGGGCGCGCCGACCGGCAGCCTCTGGTACACGGCGCTGTGCACCGTCGCCGCGACCGGGCTCGTCGTGGCGGTACTCCGCGCGACCACGTCCCGACGGACCGCAGAGCCTGTGCGATCCTAAGGCCATGGGGCATCACGGCTGGGGAGGCAGGCCTCCGGCATCGGACGCGGAGGCCCGGCAGCGCATCATCGACGCGACCGCCCGCTGCATCGATCGGCACGGCGTCACGAAGACGACCCTGTCCGACGTCGCCGGCGAACTCGGCGTGACCCGCCAGACCGTCTACCGCCACTTCGGCGGCATCAGCGACATCATCGGCGAGGTGGCGGCCCAGGGCGCCGAGTCGTTCGTCGACCTGATGATCGCGCACCTGCAGGGGATCACCGACCCGGCCGAAGCCGTCGTCGAAGGCATCGTCTTCTGCGTACGTACCATCCCCACCGAGCCCCGCCTGAGCCTTCTGCTGCAACGCGGCGACACCACCGCCTTCGGCCGCGGTGCCACCACCCGGGACACCATCGCCTACGGCGCCAGGATGCTTCAGCGCTTCCCGGTCGAGTGGGCCGCCGCCGGCATCGGTGAGGACGACCTCGACGGCCTCGCCGAGATCATCATGCGACTCCTGACATCGCTCCTGCAGCACCCCGGCGAGCCACCCCAGGACGAGGTCCGGCTCCGCGCCTTCCTCACCCGCTGGCTGGCCCCGTCCCTGTCCCGGCCGTCAGTGCCCGCGCACCGGTAGGTGCTGCCCGGCAGTGGTCAGTGACGGCGGCGGGCTGTGACGATCCAGGCGCGCGAGTCGAAGTACACGCCGCTGTCGGTGGTGTGGGCGTCGAGGGTGGTGCGCAGCCGTGTGCGTGCCTGTTCGGCCGCCGCGGTGTCGAGGTCGGCCAGCAGGTCTTTGACGTCCCATAGGCGCAGCACGGCGTCGAAGGCGGTGGCGCTGTCCGGGCCGTAGTAGACGGGCTCGTGCACGTCGGTGAAGCTGACGTCCGTGAAGCCGGCCGCGGTCAGGATGCCCCTCGTGACGGTCGGGTCGGCGAGTGAGAACGGGTCCAGGCCGCGGGGCACGGCTGGTGCGGCGGTGAGGGTCCGGCGGATCGCGGTGGCCCACTCGTTGCGGTCACGCTCCTGCCAGACCAGCAGCACGAGGCGCGCACCGGGGCGCAGAGCGCGCCCGATGTTGGTGAACGCGGCGACCGGGTCGGCGAAGAACATCGTTCCGAACCTGCTGATACCCAGGTCGAAGTGCGCCGGTGGAAAGTGGTGAACCTGGGCGTCGGCCTGCTGGTAGGTGATGTTGGCCGGCGACTGGTCATCGCTGAGCTGACGGGCCCGTTCGAGCATGGGTGCGGAGCGGTCGACGCCTACCGCGCTTCCGGTGACGGCGGCGCGGGCGGCCTCGCGCGTGGACTGGCCGGTGCCGCAGCCGATGTCGAGCACATGGTCGCCGGAGCCGACGTTCGCGGCGGCGCGGAAGAGTTCGTTGTGCAGACGCAGTTCCGCGTCGTAGTCGAACAGGTCGGATGTCACCGGCACTGGATCCTCTCGATGTCGATGTCGACCGGGCCGTCGCGCAGTACGCCACGCACCTGGTCCAGTGACACATGCTCCGGCGCGAACTCCGCCAGCCACCACGTGGCGCCCGCCTCGGCGTAGGGCGCCGGATCGGCGCCGGGTGGGAGGGCGACGGCGATGTCGTACCCGGTCGTCCCTTCCAGGCGCAGACCAGTGATGGTGGCGACGATCTCGGCAAGCTGGTCCGGGTGTTCGAGATTGACCGGGACGAAACCGTCGTGCCGGGCGGCGCGGTGCAGCGGTTTGACGTTACCGGCGAATCCCGCGGCCCACACCGGCACGCCGGGGCGCTGCACGGGCCGGGGAAGGAAGGACATGCCGTCGACGGTGTAGTCCTCGCTGTGATGGTGCACCGGCCTACCCGACCACGCGGCGGTGAGGATTTCCAGTGACGCGTCGAGCATCCGGCCCCGCCGCCGATCGTCGAGTTCCTCGCCGGTCGCACTCAGTTCGCCGGCGAAGCGATCGCTGCCGAGACCGACACCGAGGGTGAGGCGCCCGCCACTGAGACGGTCCAGCGTCGCGGTCTCCCTGGCGACCTTGGTCGGCCGGCGGCGGGCGAGGGGGGTGACCATGGGGCCGAGCCGGAGGCGTTCGGTGGCGGTGGCGATCGCGGCCAGCGTGATCCACGGGTCGGCCACGTGCCCGACCGGCGCCCGCCAGCGCAGGTGGTCCCATACGAACACGCCGTGCCAGCCGGCCTCCTCCGCCTCCGCGGCCAGCCGGGCGACCACGACCGGGTCGGCGAGATCGTCGAAGATCGGCAGCCAGAGCGCCGACCGCAGCGGGGTCATGGGCGGCCGCCCGCGGTGTGCTGGAGAAGAGCCGGGACGAACACGTCCCACAGCGGCTTCGGCAGGTCGTGTCCGGCGCCCTGGAGGATCAGCAGCCTCGCGCCGACGATCGCGTCGCGCAGCGCCTGCCCGTGGGGGAGCGGGAAGACCGGGTCGTGGTCGCCGTGCACGACCAGGGTCGGTGCCTTGATGGAGGCGAAATCGCGGGACGCTCCGTCGGTCGTCATCGCGTAGTGGTTGACGAGGGTGGCCGCGATGTCGCGCGTGCGGGCCACGTCCCGCTCGACCAGCGCGCGCGTGGCGGCCTCGTCGAAGTACGGCGAGCCGCCCGAGCACGCCTGTGCCGACGCGACGACAAAGTTCACGACCGCGTCGGAATCGGCGGGGTCCGGGTCGGCGGGGATGCCGTGGGTGAGCTCGTCCGACGGCGGCGGCAGTCCGTCCTGGCCCGTGGAGGTGGAGACCAACGTCAGCGACTCCACCCGGTCGGGGTGGTCCACTGCGATGACGAGCCCGATGTGGCCGGCCATGGACCGGCAGACGACGTGCGCGCGGCCGATGTTCAGGGTGTCCAGGATGCCGAGCGCGTCCCCGGCCAGGTCGGTGAACGTGTAGCCCGGCCGCCCGGGCGGGTAACTGGTGGATCTGCCGGTGTCCCGGTTGTCGTAGCGGATCACGAACCGCTCGCCGCGCGCGAGCTGTTCGCACAGCTCGGCTTCCCACCACAGCATCGAGGCGGTCGCACCATCGATGAGCAGGATCGCGGGGTCCGCGGGATCTCCGAAGGTCTCGAAACACAGCTCGGCATCACTGATCTCTGCGAGCTTCTCGCCGTGCGAAAGGTGATCGGTCATGAATGCCAAGCTAGACTCAGCGATCCATCGCGAAAAGCGATAGATTCCGATCAAAGCAATCGCCATGGACGATGGTAGCGACCGCTGGGGTGGGCTCATGTCCGACGTGGAGCTGCGGCATCTCGCCGCGATGGCCGCCGTGGCCGACGAGGGCTCGTTCGGACGGGCGGCCGCGCGGCTCGGGTACACCCAGTCGACGGTCAGCCAGCAGATCGCGGCTCTGGAGAAGGCCGTCGGCGGTGCCGTGTTCGACCGGCCCGGCGGGCCGAAACCGGTGCGGATCACCCCACTGGGCACGGTGGTTCTGGCGCACGGTCGGGATCTGCTGGCCAAGGCCCGGACGATGGCAGCAGCCGTCGACCGGTTCAAAGCCGGCGACGGCCGGATCGACATCGGCACCTTCCAAAGCGTGTCCAACGTGATCCTGCCGCTTCTCGTACGCGGGCTTCGGGACGAGCACCCCGGCTGCGACATCAGGCTGTTCGAGGAGGAGACCGACCAGCCACACGTCGATGAGCTCGACCTGATGTTCTTCGACGGCCGCGTCGAGGGCGACGTCGAACACCGCAAACTGCTCGACGACCCCTACCTGCTGGTGGCCCGCCGCGGCACTTTTCCCGATGGTCCGGTGCGCCCGACCCAACTGGACGGCGTGGCGATGGTGGCGCACCCGCCGATCTGCGACCAGGCCCGGATGGAGCGGGCGCTCGCTCGCCACGGCGTCCGGCCGCACATCGTATGCCGCACCGCGGGCAACGAAACCGTGCTGTCGATGGTGCGCGCCGGCATGGGCTCGGCGATCCTGCCGCAACTCGCCCTCCACGGGGCCGACGTCGGCTCCGACGCGTCGCTGAGCGTCCACGAACTCACGCCAGGACTTCCCCCGCGCGAGATCTTCCTCCTGTGGCAAGCGCATCGCACGCATTCCCCACTCGCGGCACGGGCGATCGAGATCGCCGTGGAAGTCGCCGGCAGGGTCGCCCAGCGCACGTGACACATGGCCCCGGGCCGCGGCAAATCATCGCCTGGGGGCGGTGAAGACGCCTCCGCGAATCCGTCGCAGCCATTTCAGCCAGTAGCACCCGCAGCGCCGTGCGACCTCACTGGGCGCCTCGGATTCACCGCCCGCCGTCGACGGAGCTGGGCGCCGAGGATGCATCCGGCGCTCGCCGGCTTCACGAGGGCCGGATGGGCCCTTCTCGAGGGGTCGTCCGGTCCTGGTCTCCCGGGGCCGCGTCGGACCATCGTCCCGATCTGATCGGTCAAGGGTCCCAGGTTCTGTTCGGGTGTCCTTTTCGGGCTGAGAAGGGGCGATTTTGGGCTGCTATACACGGGTCTGTTGCCCCTGGCCCGGCCCGTTGCCGTGCCCCCGAGAACCCCTGGAGGTCACGGTGCTCTCTGCCGAGTCCGCAGTACTGGTACGTGCCACCCTGCCCGCAGTCGGCGGCGCGCTGGACGAAATCACCACCCGCTTCTACAGCACGATGTTCCGTGAGCGGCCGGAACTCCTGGACGGGATGTTCAACCGGGGGAACCAGGCGAGCGGAGCCCAGCGCCGAGCCCTCGCCGGTTCGATAGCGGCCTTCGCCGGTGCGCTGCTCGCCGACCCGGAGACCCGACCGGATGTCCTGCTGGACCGCATCGCGCACAAGCACGCCGCAGTCGGTGTCACCGACGACCAGTACACGATCGTCCACAAGTACCTGTTCGCCGCGATCGCAGAGGTGCTGGGCGAGGCCGCGACGCCGGATGTGGTCGCGGCGTGGGACGAGGTGTACTGGTTGATGGCCGGTGCGCTGATCGTCCGTGAGACGCGCCTGTACCAGAAGGCGGGGACCGAACCCGGGGGCAGCTGGCGGCCGTGGCGCGTGGTGGAGCGCCGCGAGGAGACCCCGGACACGGTGTCGTTCCTGCTGCGTCCCGCCGACGGCGCCGCCGCCCCGAAGGCCCTGCCCGGTCAGTACGTCAGTGTCCGGATGACGATGCCCGACGGTGTGCGCCAACTGCGCCAGTACAGCCTGTCCGGTGTGCCGGGCAGTGAGGCGCGCCGGATCACCGTCAAGCGGGTTCGGGAGGCCGGGGCACCGGAGGGGGAGATGTCCAACCTCCTGCACGCCACGGTCGTCGCCGGCGATGAACTGACCTGCTCGGCGCCCTTCGGGGAGGTGGTGCTGGAGGAGTCCGACCGTCCGGTGGTCCTGGTCTCCGCGGGCATCGGCACGACACCCCTGATGAGCATGCTCGAACACCTCTGCGCTACCGGTGCGACCCGCCCCGTCCTGGCACTGCATGCCGACCGGTCGCCCGTCGACCATCCACTGCGGGACGATCTCCGCCGTTGCGTCGACAGCCTGCCGCACGCCCGCGCACTGGTCTGGTACGAGCGTCCGGACGCGGTGCGGGCGCCTGGGGCCCGTACCGGCCTGATGGATCTGGGCGGCGTGGACATCCCGTCCGACGCGAGTGTCTACCTGTGCGGCCCGCTGCCGTTCATGCGCGCGGTACGGGGCCAGTTGCTCCGTGCCGGCGTGTCCGCCCGGAACATCCACTACGAGGTCTTCGGCCCGGACCTGTGGCTGGCCGGCGGGGATTCCTGATCATCAACCCGTCCCTACGGACGGCGCCGCAGCCTGTTCGGAGGGCCGAACGAGCCCGGCGCAAGGGACCAACGGCCCCTGTCTGCCCGCTGCGGTGGCGGAGATCATTGCCATGGAGCGCGGCCGTGCGGGGGATGACCGCCTGGACCGGATCGGACCCTCGCCGGACTCGCCCGAAGGAGCCGAACGCCATGTCGAGCATGACTGCGCAAACACCACAGCCGACATCCCACACGGGTGCGGGGGCGCCGGCCGGCCGGGTCCTGATGCTCGCGCTGGCCACGATCGGCTTCGCGCTGAACTTCTGGGCCTGGGCACTGCTGAGTCCGCTCGGCCCGCACTTCAAGGAGAGCCTGCGGCTGACGTCCTTCCAACAGGCGCTGCTGGTGGCGGTTCCGGTGATCGTCGGATCGCTGGGCCGCGTCCCCGTCGGTGCGTTGACCGACCGGTTCGGCGGCCGAGTGATGTTCCCGCTGGTCTCCGCGGCCACCATCGTGCCGGTGCTGTATCTGGGGCTGGTCGGGCACACCTCGCTGATCGCCCTGCTGGCCGGCGGGTTCTTCCTCGGCATCGGTGGCACCGCATTCGCCGTAGGGGTCCCGTTCGTGGGCGCCTGGTTTCCCCCGGAGCGGCGTGGTCTGGCGATCGGCGTCTTCGGCGCCGGGATGGGCGGCACCGCGATCAGTGCTCTGACCACGGTGAACCTGGTCAAGGCAGACGGTGTGGCGGCGCCCTTCGTGGTGACCGCGATCGTGTTGGCCGTCTACGCGGTGGTCGCGGCGGCCCTGCTTCGTGACGCGCCCGGCCGCGTCGTGCCGACCGGGTCGATGGCCGGGCAGCTGCGGGCGACGGCGCGGCTGAGTGTCACCTGGCGGGCCTCGGCCCTGTACGCGGTCGCGTTCGGCGGCTATGTCGCCTTCTCGGTCTACCTGCCCACCTATCTCAAGACCGGTTACGCGCTGACGCCGGCGGACGCGGCCAACCGGATGGCCGGGTTCGTGTTGGTGGCCGTGGTGATGCGGCCGGTCGGCGGCTGGCTTTCGGACCGGTGGGGTCCCACCAGGGTGCTGTCCGCGGCCCTGACCGTGATCGTCCTCGGTGCGGCGGTCCAGTCGTTCACCCCGGCCCTGGCGGGGCTTGGCACAATGGCGTTCCTCGTCATGGCCGCGGCGCTCGGTGCGGCCAGCGGCGCCACCTTCGCACTGGTCGCACTGGTGGCCCCGGCCGGCAGGGTCGGCGCCGTCTCCGGTGTGGTCGGAGCGGCCGGGGGCCTGGGCGGGTTCGTTCCCCCTCTGGTCATGGGTTCCCTGTACGGCGCCTACGGCAGCTACGCCGTCGGCCTCGTTCTGCTCGCCCTGGTCGCCGCCGGTGCTCTCGCCTTCACTTTGACCAGCGTCCGACGGGCGGTCGGCCGGCTGGCGACGAGGCCGCCCACGTCCTTGGAGGCGAGCCACCATGTGTGAGTACTGCGGCTGCCAGAGCGTGGCGGTGATCGACGACCTGACCCGCGAACACGAGCTGGTCGTCAACCTGATCGGAGAGGTCCGTGCCGCGCAGCGCAGCGTGGACGTGCCGAGGATGGCTCGGGTGGCGCGGCGTATCGCGGCGATATTGGAACCGCACACGGAGGTGGAGGAGCAGGGCCTGTTTCCGGCGCTGGCCGACGAGTTCCCCGAGCAGATCGCCGCCCTGACGGTGGAGCACCGGCGGATCGCCGCGGTCCTCCATGAGGCCGCGCAGGACGACCCGGTCGACGCCGGCTGGCCCGCACGGCTGGTGGAGGTGGCGGAACTGCTGCGCAACCACATTCTCAAGGAGCAGGACGGTGTCTTCCCGGCCGCCCTCGTCGGCCTGGATGCTGAGCAGTGGGACACGATCGGTGCCATCCGCGCCCGGGTGGGGACCCTGCTCCCCGACCCCTCACCGTGATGCGCTCGTCCCGGACACCGCATGTTCCGACCCGGCCGCCGACCGCACGGGCAGCGCCGACCGCCCTCGGGCTGGCCGGCGATGACGATCGACTCGAGCAGTACGGGCCTACGTGCCCGGAAAGGCGGCACCGTGAGGGCCAAGCGTGACTCCCAGAAACATCAGGGCGGTCTGGACAGCGAACTGGCGGACGCTCTCGTCGCCACCCGCCGGTTCTTCACCCGGGCCGAGGTCTCCGAGGACCGGCGCGTCATGCTCAAGATCGGCGGCAGGCAGGGCGACGACTTCTACCGTGACCGCTGGAGCCACGACAAAGTGGTGCGCTCCACCCACGGCGTCAACTGCACCGGTTCCTGCTCGTGGAAGGTCTACGTCAAGGACGGCATCATCACCTGGGAGTCGCAGCAGACCGACTACCCCTCGGTCGGCCCCGACTCGCCCGAGTACGAGCCCCGCGGCTGTCCGCGAGGCGCGGCGTTCTCCTGGTACACCTACTCGCCCACCCGGATCCGTTACCCGTACGTGCGGGGGGTGCTGCTGGAGATGTACCGCGAGGCCAGGGCCAGGTTGGGTGACCCGGTGCTGGCCTGGGCGGATGTGGTGGGCGACCCGGAGCGGGCCCGGCGCTACAAGTCGGCGCGCGGCAAGGGCGGCCTGGTGCGGGCGAGTTGGGACGAGGCGAGCGAGATGATCGCTGCCGCGCACGTGCACACGATCAAGACGTACGGCCCGGACCGGCTGGCGGGCTTCTCGCCGATCCCGGCGATGTCGATGGTCTCCCACGCCGCGGGCGCCCGGTTCTACTCGCTGCTGGGCGGGGTGATGCTGTCGTTCTACGACTGGTACGCCGATCTGCCGGTGGCCTCCCCGCAGGTGTTCGGGGACCAGACCGACGTGCCGGAGTCCGGGGACTGGTGGGACGCCGGCTACCTGATCATGTGGGGTTCGAACCTGCCGGTGACCCGTACCCCGGACGCCCACTGGATGGCCGAGGCGCGGTACCGCGGCCAGAAGGTGATCGCCGTCGCCCCCGACTACGCCGACAACGTCAAGTTCGCTGACGAGTGGCTGCCCGCGGCGCCGGGCACCGACGGCGCGCTGGCGATGGCGATGGGGCACGTCATCCTCAAGGAGTTCTTCGTCGACCGGCAGGTCGACTACTTCACCGACTACGTCAAGCGCTTCACCGACCTGCCGTTCCTGGTCACTCTGGAGCAGCGGGGGCAGGGCACGGACACGGTGTACGTGCCGGGCAAGTTCCTGACCGCCGCCGAGTTGGGCGGCGAGCCGGCCCAGGCGGAGAACGCGGTGTTCAAGACGGTGCTGCTGGACTCCGCCACCGGTGAGCCGGTGGTTCCGGGCGGCTCGCTCGGGCACCGCTACGGCGAGGCGGGCATGGGCAAGTGGAACCTGGACCTGGGCGGGGTCGACCCGCTGCTGACGGTCGCCGGGGATGGGGCGAGCTCCGTCGCCGTGCAGCTGACGCGGTTCGACTCGGCCGACGGCGGTGCGGCCCGGCTGTCGCGGGGTGTGCCGGTGCGCGAGGTCGCCGGACACCTGGTGACCACGGTGTACGACCTGCTGCTGGCCCAGTACGGGGTGGTCCGTGATGGCCTGCCGGGAGTGTGGCCCACCGGTTACGACGACCCTGAGGAGCCCTACACCCCGGCCTGGCAGGCCGCCATCACCGGAGTGGCGGGGGAGACGGCGGCGCGCATCGCCCGCGAGTTCGCCACGAACGCGGAGGAGTCCAAGGGCCGCTCCATGATCATCATGGGGGCGGGGACCAACCACTGGTTCCACTCCGACACCATCTACCGCTCCTTTTTGACCCTGACGACACTGACCGGCTGTCAGGGCGTCAACGGCGGCGGCTGGGCCCACTACGTCGGGCAGGAGAAGGTCCGCCCGATCACCGGGTACTCCGCCCTGTCCACGGCGGCGGACTGGAACCGTCCGGCCCGGCAGATGATCCAGACCGCCTACTGGTACCTGCACTCCGACCAGTACCGCTACGACCCGTTCAGCGCCGACACCCTCGCCGCCGCGAGCGCGGGCGGCACCTTCGCGGGAAAGAGCACCGCCGACGTCATCGCGGCCTCGGCCCGCATGGGCTGGATGCCCTCCCACCCCACCTTCGACCGCAATCCGCTCACCCTCGCCGCCGACGCCGAGGCGTCCGGTCAGCAGGTCGGGGATTACGTCGTGGACGAGCTCAAGGCCGGCCGGCTCCGGTTCGCCGGCGAGGACCCGGACGCACCGGAGAACTTCCCCCGGGTGCTGACGATCTGGCGGGCCAACCTGCTGGGCTCCTCGGCCAAGGGCAACGAGTACTTCCTCAAGCACCTCCTGGGAGCCGACTCCGCCGTCCGCGCCACCGAGGCGCCCCCGGGCGCCCGCCCCCGCGACGTGAAGTGGCACGAGCAGGCGCCCACCGGAAAGCTGGACCTGCTGCTGACGCTGGACTTCCGGATGACCAGCACCACGCTCTACTCCGACATCGTGCTGCCGGCCGCCACCTGGTACGAGAAGCACGACCTGAACACCACCGACATGCACCCCTTCGTGAACTCCTTCAACCCCGCCATCGCCCCGCCGTGGCAGACCCGGACCGACTGGGACGCCTTCAACACCATCGCCACCGCCTTCAGCAAGCTGGCGCGCGATCACCTCGGCGTCGTCAACGACGTGGTCGCCGCCCCGCTGCAGCACGACACCCCTGACGCGATGGCGACCCCGCACGGCCGGGTGCTGGACTGGAAGGCCGGAGAGTGCGAACCGGTCCCCGGCCGCACCATGCCGAAGCTGATCACCGTCGAGCGCGACTACGGCGCGGTCGCCGAGAAGATGACCGCCCTCGGCCCGCTGCTGGACACCCTGGGCGCCACCACCAAGGGCGTCACCTTCGACGTCACCCGCGAACTGGAATACCTGCGCCACAAGAACGGCACCGTGCGCGGCGGCGTGGCCGACGGCCGCCCCTCCATCGCCCGCGACGTGGACGCCTGCGAGGCGATCCTGGCCCTGTCCGGCACCACCAACGGCCACCTGGCCACCCAGGGCTTCCACACCCTCGAGGCACGCACCGGCGTCCCACTGGCCGACCTGGCGGCCGAACACGAAGGCAAGCGCATCACCTTCGCCGACACCCAGAAGGGCCCGGTGCCGGTCATCACCTCCCCGGAATGGTCCGGCTCGGAGACCGGTGGACGCCGCTACTCGCCGTTCACCATCAACGTCGAGCGGCTCAAGCCCTGGCACACCCTCACCGGCCGCCAGCACTTCTTCCTGGACCACGACTGGATGGCCGAGCTGGGCGAGTGGATGCCCGTCTACCGGCCGCCGCTGAACATGCACGCCCTGTTCGACGAGCCCGAGATCGGCCACCAGGGCGAGCTGGGCATCACCGTGCGCTACCTGACCCCGCACAACAAGTGGTCCATCCACTCCGAGTACCAGGACAACCTGTTCATGCTCTCCCTGTCGCGGGGCGGGCAGACGATCTGGATGAGCAAGGAGGACGCGGCGAAGATCGGCGTCCACGACAACGACTGGATCGAGGCCGTGAACCGCAACGGCGTCGTCGTGGCCCGCGCGGTGGTCTCCCACCGCATGCCGCAGGGCACCGTCTACATGCACCACGCCCAGGACCGCCTGATCGACGTGCCGCTCACCGAGACCAACGGACGCCGCGGCGGCATCCACAACTCGCTGACCCGCCTTCTGGTCAAACCCAGCCACCTGATCGGCGGCTACGCGCAACTGACCTACGCCTTCAACTACCTCGGTCCCACCGGCAACCAGCGCGACGAGGTCACCGTCATCCGCCGCCGCAACCAGGAGGTGACCTACTGATGGCCCGCGCCAAGGACACCCGCCGCAAAGTGATGGCGCAGATGGCGATGGTGATGAACCTCGACAAGTGCATCGGCTGCCACACCTGCTCGGTCACCTGCAAGCAGGCGTGGACCAACCGCCCCGGCGTGGAGTACGCCTGGTTCAACAACGTCGAGACCCGGCCCGGACAGGGGTACCCGCGCCGCTACGAGGACCAGGAGCACTGGCGCGGCGGCTGGGAGCTCAACAAGCGCCGACGGCTGACCTTGAAGGCAGGAGGGCGGCTCAACAAGCTCATCAACATCTTCTCCAACCCCAAACTGCCCGCCCTCGGCGACTACTACGAACCCTGGACCTACGACTACGAGACGCTGATCAACGCGCCGCTGCAGGAGCACACCCCGGTCGCCCGGCCGAAGTCCCTGATCACCGGCAAGGACATGAAGATCACCTGGTCGGCCAACTGGGACGACGACCTGGGCGGCTCACCGGACCACGGTCACAAGGACGTGATCCTGGAAGCCGTGGGGGACAAGGTCAAGCTCGAGTTCGAGCAGACCTTCATGTTCTACCTGCCCCGCATCTGCGAGCACTGCCTCAACCCGTCCTGTGCCGCCTCCTGCCCGTCGGGGGCGATCTACAAGCGCGCCGAGGACGGCATCGTCCTGGTCGACCAGGACCGCTGCCGCGGCTGGCGCATGTGCGTGTCGGGGTGCCCGTACAAGAAGATCTACTTCAACCACCGCACCGGCAAGGCCGAGAAGTGCACCTTCTGCTACCCCCGCATCGAGGTCGGCATGCCCACCGTCTGCGCGGAGACCTGCGTCGGCCGGCTGCGCTACATCGGTCTGGTCCTCTACGACCCCGATCAGGTGCTGGAGGCCGCCTCCACACCTGAGGACACCGACCTGTACGAGGCGCAGCGGGCGGTCTTCCTCGACCCGGACGACCCGCAGGTCATCGCCGACGCCGAGTACGCGGGCATCCCCAGGGACTGGATCCAGGCCGCCCAGCGCTCCCCGGTCCACGCGCTGATCAACACCTACAAGGTCGCCCTGCCCCTGCACCCGGAGTACCGCACCCTGCCCATGGTCTGGTACATCCCCCCGCTGTCCCCGGTCGTCGACCAGGTCCGCGACACCGGCTACGACGCCGAGGACCGGGGGAACCTCTTCGCCGCCATCGAAGCCCTGCGCATCCCGATCGACTACCTCGCCCAACTCTTCACCGCCGGCGACCCCGCCCCCGTCGACGCCGTCCTGCGCCGACTGGCCGCCATGCGCTCCTACATGCGCGACATCAACCTGGGCCGCGAACCCGACCCTGCCGTTCCCGCCGAGGTCGGCATGAGCGAAGAGCAGATGTACGACATGTACCGGCTGCTCGCCCTGGCCAAGTACGAGGACCGCTACGTCATCCCGCCCGCCCACGCCGAACAGGCCCACAGCCTCGAAGAGCTCGCCACCGAGTGCAGCCTGGACTTCGAGGACGGCCCCGGCATGGGAGGGGACGGACCGTTCGGCGAAGCCTCCGGAGCGCCCACACCGGTCGCCGTGGAGAACTTCCACCTGCTGCGCGAGCGCCAGACCGCCGACACCCTCGCGGCCCCGGACGGCAAGGCGTCCCGTGTCAACCTGCTCAACTGGAACGGCCAGGGGCAGCCCGACGGCCTGTTCCCCACCTCACAGCAGCCCCGGGACGCAGCCGACCCGCAGAGGGAGCAGACCCCGTGACCCCCACCCGCGAACGCAACCACGTGGCCTGGCAGGTCCAGTCCCTCCTGCTGGCCTACCCCGACGCGCGACTCCTGGACCAGGTGTCCCTCCTGCGCGGCGCCGCCGACACACTCCCGGACCCCGTCGCCGCGCCGCTGTACCGGTTCCTCGACCATCTCACCCGCACCCCGCTCAGCGAGCTGACCGCCGACTACGTCGCCACGTTCGACCAGCGCAAACGCTGCTGCCTGTTCCTGACGTACTACGCCCACGGCGACACCCGCCGACGCGGTGTCGCCCTGCTGCGCCTGAAACAGGCGTACGCGGCTGCCGGCCAGCAATTGACCGACGAGGAGCTGCCCGACCACCTCGCCGTCGTCCTGGAGTTCGCCGCCGGCGGCGACTCCGCCACCGGACGCGCCCTGCTGACCGAGCACCGCGCCGGACTGGAACTGCTGCGGCTGGCACTGCGCGACGCCGACTCACCGTGGGCCGACGTACTGCAGTCGGTTTCGGCGACCCTGCCGGCGCTGGCCGGAGACGAACGGCAGGCGGTCGCCGTTCTGGCCGCCCAAGGGCCCCCTGAGGAACAGGTGGGTCTCGCCCCCTTCGCCCCGCCGGAGTTCATGCCACCGCCGTCGACGCACAGGCCCACTCCCCAGCCCCAGCATCCCCGAGGCCCGCGATGAACCCGCAAGCCGCGGCGGCCGCCGGCACCCGGGACCTGGTCCTGTGGGTGGCCCTGCCGTACATCGCGCTGACGGTCTTCGTCGCCGGCCACATCTGGCGCTACCGCTACGACAAGTTCGGCTGGACCACGCGCTCCTCCCAGCTCCACGAGAGCCGCCTCCTGCGGATCGGCAGCCCGCTGTTCCACTTCGGGATCCTCGCCGTGGTCGCGGGCCACGTCGGGGGCCTGGTCGTCCCCGAGAGCTGGACCCGGGCCGTCGGGATCAGCGAACACGCCTACCACATCACCGCCGTCTCGCTCGGCACGGTGGCAGGCGTCAGTACCCTCGCCGGACTGGTCATTCTCATCTACCGAAGGCGCACCGTCGGGCCGGTATTCAGCGCCACCACTCGCAACGACAAGCTGATGTACGTCGTGCTGGCCCTGACCCTGGCACTGGGCCTGGCCGCCACCATCGCCTCCAACGTCATCGGAGGCGGCTACGACTACCGCACGACCATCTCGCCGTGGTTCCGATCCGTCTTCTCCTTCTTTCCCGAACCCGCCCTGATGGGCGGCGCCCCATTGCTGTACCAACTGCACGCCCTCAGCGCGCTGCTGCTCTTCGGTATCTGGCCGTTCACCCGTCTGGTGCACGTACTCACCGCGCCGGTCGGCTACCTCACCCGCCCCTACATCGTCTACCGAAGCCGCGACGAGGCCCAGCAGGGCGCACGGGTCCCGCGCCGCGGATGGTGACCCCGAGCAGCGAGCGGCGGTTCCCCGACGCCGAGCGGGGTGGTCGCCCCCGGCCACCCCCGCGGACCCGGTGGCGGCGCAAGCGACCCGCCGCCGGCGGAACCGCGTTCACCACCCACCGTGACGGAGACTGGAACCCATGCAGAAACTTTCCCTCGACGCCCAAGCCCGCGAACACCTGGAACGCGCCGCGGCCGCCTCCTCCGGACGCAGCTCCGAGACCGTGTACGGCGGCCACGAGCACGTCCTGCGCCAGACCGTCCTCGCGCTGACAGCGGGCACGTCCCTCGCCGAGCACGAGAGCCCGGGCGAGGCCACTCTCCTGGTGCTGGCCGGCCGCGTACGGCTCACCAGCGGGGACACCTCCTGGGACGGCATGACCGGCGACCTGATCATCATTCCCCCGGCCCGCCACAGCCTCCACGCCATCGAGGACGCAGCGGTGCTGCTCACGGTCGCCAAGCTCCGCTGAACGCTGAACGCTGAACGCTGAACGCTGAACGCTGAACGCTGAACGCTGAACACGCCGGCGATGGGGCCGGTCGGACCTTCGACGGGTCCTGATGGGCCCTGCCGCTCAACCGCGGGCTGCCCCACTGTGGAGACGGGGGCGAATTCCCGCCGGGTCGTGCCGTATCCCCTGGCCCATCTGCCGAGGAGGCACGAGACCGTGCAGCACCGCACCGTACAAGACATGATGTCCCATCAGGTGGTGAGCGTCGCCGCAGACCGCCCCTTCAAGGAGCTTGTCGTCCTGCTGGCGCAGAACGACATCAGCGCCCTTCCGGTGGTCGATGACCAGAACAGGCCCCTCGGCGTCGTCTCGGAGGGGGATCTGCTGCGCAATCAGGCCTCACGGCCGGACCCCCTGGGGCACGGGCATCCCGCCGGCCCGTCGGATCCGACACGTATCCAGCCCGAGGTCGCCGCCGACTTGATGACCGGTCCTGCGGTCACCGCCCGGCCGGAATGGTCCGTGGTCGAGGCCGCCAGTGCGATGGAGCGCGCCGGAGTGAAGCGCCTCGTGGTCGTCGACGAGATCGGGCGGCTGGTGGGCATCGTGAGCCGGAGCGATCTGCTGCGCGTCTTCCTGCGCACGGACCGTTTCATCCGCGAGGAAATCGTCAGCGATGTCCTCGGCCGGATGCTGCAGATCGCCGAGGGCGCCGTCCAGGTCCAGGTGCGGGAGGGCGTCGTCACCCTCCGCGGGAGGCTCGGCCGGCGGAGCCAGGGGATGCTGGTGGTCTGGCTGTCGAAGGGTGTTGACGGGGTGGTCAGCGTCCACGACTTGTTGGCCTTCGACGCCGACGACGCCCCGGTCCTGCCGGAGCCCGTCACGCTTCCGGCTGCCCCGTGACGTTGTGCGGGCGCGCCGCCCCGCCGCGCGCCCGCGCACCGGGGCGGCGAACCCCCGTCTTGCCGTCGCGCACGCTGACCGGCCGCACGCCCCCGTTCATCGCACGTGCCCATTCCTGGACCCGGATTCAGCGCAGCCGACGCAGGTACGGATCGTGGACGCGGCGGGGCAGCAGGCGGATACGGGCGTTGAGCGTGGTGATGTCACGGGGTCCGGCGACGACCGCGTCGAGTACCGCTTCCGCGAGCTGCGGCAGGTCTTCGGCCATCCGGGACAGTCGCAGCAGTAGCGTCCTCAGCCCTTCGATCTCCGCGCCGGCACCTCGGCGCCCGAGCAGCGGGGAGCAGCGCGGGTCGGCGAGCAGCGCTCGCACATCATGCTCGGTGAGCGGGGCGAGCCGGGCAGCCGGTTCGGAGGCGGTACCACCGGGTCCGCACACGATGAGGGGACCGAACACGTCGTCCTGTGTGATTCCGGCGCTCAGTACGATTCCGCTTTCGGCCAGGCGGCGGGAGAGTACACCGGGCACGGCGCCACCGAAGCGCCC
The DNA here is from genome assembly GCF_027158205.1 of Streptomyces sp. H39-S7. Classification (GTDB taxonomy): domain Bacteria; phylum Actinomycetota; class Actinomycetes; order Streptomycetales; family Streptomycetaceae; genus Actinacidiphila. The sequence continues at coordinate 45,468 of NZ_JAPVLU010000058.1, forward strand.
CTCGAGCTCCGCTCGGGCCCCGGACGGGCGCGGGATGCCGTAGCGGTCCAACAGCTCACAACAGGCTTCCGGATCCAGTCGGCCGCCGTGCGGGTTGACGGCCAGGAAGGCGTCGACGAGTGCGTGCGCTCCAGCGGTGTCGATGTCCGGCAGCTCCGGCATCGGGCCGGACGGTTGCGCGAGCCATCGGCCGCGGGCCGCGGCGTGTGCCAGAGCTCGGGCGGCGGCATGCGGCCCGGAGTACGCGGGCACCGCCCCGCCGGTCCCGTGCAACAGACGAACGGGCTCCGGCTGGTCGAGAAGGACGGCGGTCACCGTCCGCGAGCGTCGGATCGTCGTGGACTGCGTCAGTGCTCTGACGAGGTCGTCGCCGGTCGCCTCGGACCGGGCGGTGGGCACCAGGACCACCATGACG
>NZ_JAPVLU010000059.1:0-40007 GCF_027158205.1 Streptomyces sp. H39-S7
GTTCCCCTCCAGGGGAAACCCTGCCGCCCGATGAGTGTTTTCCCACGTCAGTCAGCACGGTCCCTGGCATGACGTCGGTATCGCCAGTGGTACCGACGTGTTCTGGAGGAGCAGAACAAAACCGGTGCTGGGCGCGGTCTGGCGTGAGCAGCGCGTACATCGTTCCCCTGGAGGGGAAACGTGCGGGTGGGAGCCCCCAGCGGCCCACCAACCGGGTCTCAACACCACCAGCAACCCCGCGATGCCTCCGCCCCGCACCCAACCCCCCTCCCTCTTCTACTCAGGGGTGCAGGAAGGGGCGCAGACAGAATGGACGCACCACCGGCTGCAAGTTTCCCTGCCGAAGGTTCTCCGCAAACGGCCGGAGTTCCGGAACGTTGGTGACCATGAGAACCCGACGGCGGCGGCACCCGCATGACAGCGCAGAGCGGCAGACGCGGATCACGCCCCTGCTCCTAAACGTTCCCGCGCCGTTCCCTGACGAGCCGGTCGCGACGCCGGCGGCGGTCACGTTGAACCCGGGCTGCTGCGACGTCGACAACAGCTGGCGCATCATGCTCGGCGGAACCGTGCTGCACACCCTCACCCACGAGGCCAATTGCCCGATTTTCTCCGGCGCTGCCCGAGCCGGCGGCGAGTAGCGCCGCTCGCTGGCGCGCTGCCGATGCAGCGCTGCACCTGCACCGGGCAGGCCCTTTGCTGCAACCACCGCAGCAGTCTTCCCTCGCAATCCGCTGCACGTGCAGCAGCCGTGTGCCGCCTGGGCCGTGCGAATGCTGCACCGCACCCCCAGCGATCCGTCTTGCACCCTTCCGCTGCACACCACACTGCCCTTGCACCCTTCACCACCAGGAGCAGCTGCAGCTTTGCAGCAGGTCCCGGCTGCACGGGCGCAGCCACCGCCCCACCACCGCGAGCCCGCACGACCGGGCGAGCACAACCACCCACACCCCCGTCCCCGATCACCGACGTCCCAGACCGCTCCCCTGCCGCTTGCTCTCACGAGTGGGAAGGGATGGAGGTAGAGGGGAAGTCAGCACGCCGCCACCAACGAAAAGGCCCTCTGACGTGCACCTTTGCCACCACATCACGGGGAGAACGCGAACGGGTGGTTGCCGCGCATCTTCGTGCCCTGCCAGCAGAGGGGGTCAGGGTCGTGTCGCTGATCGCCGACATCACCCGGTGCGCAGACCGTTCCCCTCCTGGGGAACCTCGCAAGTCAGTGGGCCTCGCGCAGATTCAAGGCGCGCTTGCCCGACCCACTGCCGGTGCCCCGACCGAGGCGGTCGGTGATCCAGTGGGGCAGCGGCTGCACGGGCAGGTCGCGTTCAATGACGTACCGGATGCCGTCGACGACGGAGCCGGGGCCGATCAGGTATCCGCCGCTGCCCAGGCCGGGTCCCCGGACGTCGACGCCCGGCCCCAGGGCCGTCCTGCCGCCGGAGACGGAGGCGATGGAGCAGCCGGGCGGCGCGCGGAAATACAGGTGCGCCCCCTGGCTCGGGGTGGCGACGGTCAGCGTATCCGGCCAGGGTTCGCCCAAGCATGCGGCCAGGGCGGCCAGGACGTCCTGGCCGGCTCCGTCGACGTCGAGGTCCAGGCCGACCAGGTGGCTGGCCCGGCAGCCGACGCCAATGTTGTCGCCCTCGCACCACAACCGCTGGACCTCGCCGGGGTCTGTCCAGCACCGCGAGCTCCACCCGCCGGCGTCGGGGCGGCGGCCGCCGGGCGGAAGCGCGAACACCGCCAGGCCGCGCCGGGTCAGGTCGAGGGCCGCGGCCGTGGTCGACGCCGGATCAGCAGACACACGCGTACTCGTGGCCGGCGCCGCAGTCGCAGCAGTGGAAGCGGCCCTCTTCGGTGGCGTACCCGCAGTCGCAGCCGTCCAGGTCGTCCCAGTCCTCGTAGAAGACGGCAGCCGCAGCGCGGTACTGCTCGTGACGGGCCAGGGCGTCCCTGTAGGTGGTCACATCGCGGTGGCTGGCGATCAGCTGGCACAGCAGGGTGCGCTCTTGCGCGTCGGGGTGGTCCAGCAGTGCGATGGCGTCGACGTGCTTGACGCCGTAGGTGGTCTTCAGCGAGGCGAGCTGGGTCTTTCGGGCGTGATCCTTCGGCACAGCAGGCCCCTCTCAGGGCTACGGCGATCCCGTGACCCGCCGCGCAGGAAGGCGACCGGAGAACAGCTGAGGGGTGAAACAGCGGCTCGGCGCGCAGCACCTTCGGCCGCGTCCGGTCACGGGCCGGACGGATACCGGGCCAACAAGCCGGGCCCACGGTCACTGACCGCCCGTCAACGGTAGCGGACAGCACCGACAGCGTTCGGCTGAACCCGGCGAACCGGCCCTGCGGGTCCGGCATGATGGTGCTGCCCGCAGGGGCCGGCCACCTCATCCCGGGAGCACTGATGAGCGACACACTCACCGATCCGCACGACCACCTCGCCGTAGCGGCCCTGAGTCCGGCGGCACGCCGGCTACTCTCCCGGGCCCTGGCGACAGTGACCGCGCAGGCGCCGGAGCTCGACACCGAGGCGCAGCATGCGATGGCGGAGCTCCAGGCGCTGGCCGATACGGGGAGGGCAGCGGAGCCGGAGCTGGAGCCGATCGCCTATGCGGTGCGCATCACGGAAGCCCAGCTCCTGGGCGCCGACCAGCAGGAGAGGCGGCGCGCAGCCGAGTGGCCGTGGGACATCTGGTGCCGCATCTGCAACATCCAGGTGGGCAGCCACCGCACGGAGGAATTCGCGTGGGAGACGGCCGACCAGCACGTGGCCATCTCCCATGTGACGCAGGCTGAGGCGCACGCCTTCCTGGCGGCCGTCGCGGCCGGACGTATCCCCGCGCCCGAGCCCGTGGTCGCCAGGGGCCGGGAGCGCTGGAGGACGTACTGGGACCGGGTATCCCAGCAGTGGCGACCGGTCCGCCGGCTGCGGGCCGATGCCGACCCCGCAGGCGAAGACGCCAACGCAGGTCCTTAGCCTGGGGCGATGCAATTCCCGCCCGTGAACTGGACGACGTCAACGCCGCGATCGCGGAACTGCGGCTGGTCGAAGCCCAGGGCGCGGCGGTCGTCTGACCGAGTGCGGCAGGTCCGTCAGCCGATTTCGAGATACGCGACCACGATCACGGTCCTGAGCGCACTCAGGTAGAACAGGATCCGGATCGAGTCGTCGTCGTCCTGGTAGTCGCGCAGCACGGAGTCCGGGATCGGAGTCCCCAGTGCGGGGTCGGTGCTGATTGCCACGATGGCCCTGTCCAGGGCCAGGGTCTCCATGACGGTGAGCTTGGCCAGCTGGTCGGCGGCGGCGACGGAGAACGCGACCTTCGCGCGGCGCGGCCCGTGCTTAGGCGACATCGGCGCCGTGGTCCAGGACACCCAGGCGGCGGTACTGCGCGTCGCGCAGCTCCTCCCACGGCGTGCAGTCCTCCGGGCGGGGCAGCCCGTTGGCGGCGATGTCCTCTAGGACGGCGGCGAGCTCGTTCGTGCGGGCCCGCTCGCGGCCGGCGTAGGAGCGCACCGCGGCGGCTGCCTCTGGGCTCAACGGGTCGCGGCCGGGGGCCGGCTGCTGCGGTGCGGCTTCGCTCATCACGGACTCCTGCGTCGCGCTGGGGTCCTCCCACCGTAGCGGCGCGGACCCGACAGGCGTGACGCCTTGGACGGATCGACCCGGGCCCGGACCGCGGCGAGCAGCAGTGCGCATCGCCGCCGGCGGCCCGGCGCCGTGGGGTGGAACGGCGTGCAGAGTCATCGCGATTCTCCCTGTCGCGGGTACGAATACCGTAGCGCTATTCGGGGTCATATTTACTGGGAACGGGTGTGCGACGCCGCTGCGAGCGCCCCCGGACACGCCTCCGGGGAATTCACTGCCGGAATAGGTGCGCGAATTCTGGCACGCCCGCCTTTCACGCGAATTCCTCGGAAGGCTTCACGACGAACTGGCGGGCCGGTCGCGCCCGGCCGGCTGCCGCACTGGCGCTCGGTCCGGCGGTGTCCGCCGTTCTGGTCGCCACCGGCGGTGTGTGTCAGTCGGCGAGCGGGGCGGGCTCCTGGGCGTAGCGCAGCGCGAGGTCGAAGAAGGAACGGGCGAGCAACGAGACGTGACGGCCAAGGTGGATATCCGGTCGCCCGGCCCGGTACCACGCACCGCAGGCGCACTCCTCCTCGTCCCGGCCGCCGTCGGGGCCCGGACGGGTACGGCTGGTCGGGAAGTGGCTGCCCACCAGGGCGGCGGCACGCTCGTCCAGGTCACTGACGATCACGGGGGTCGGCTCCGGGGCGACGCCGTAGTGCCAAGTGATCCACTGCCCGGCGTCCGGCTCTCCCGGGTCATCGTCCGGCTCCCACTCCTGCGTGTGCCGGACGGCGCCGGCACTGCGGAACCGCAGCAGCGCGCCGGTGTCCGGGTGGGCGGTGCGGTGCCAGGTATCGCCGTGACCGGCTACCAGGCCACACTGCGCGGACAGCAGGTAGTGGCTGGTGCTGCACAGCGGGGTGTGCTGGTCAGTGGGCATCGCGCCTCCAGCGGCCTGGTCGGTAGGGGTGGATCAGCGGACGTCGAAATCGTTTTCGTCCCAGGAGAAGTCGTCCGGTCCGAAGCCTCCGTACGCGCCGCCGTTGAAGTAGTCGGCCAGCGCCTGGCCGATGATCTGCCTCACCTCGTCCTCGTTTTCGGCCAGTGCCAGGGCGGCGGCCTGCTCGCCGGTCAGGTTGACGTGGATGTCGCGGGCCCGGACGGCATCGGAACCGCGGATCTCAAACGTCGTGGCGCGGCCGATACGGGCGCTGTGGCCGGAGAAGGTGCCGGCCTGCTGCAGCTGCTTGGCTTTGCGCTCGCGGCCGCGCTCGGTGGTCTGCGCCTTCACCGCGTCGGTGCCCAGCCGGTCGGCCGTCGTGGCCGGCCGCGGCAGCGCCGCTTCGCCGCGTCGGGCGCGGGCGGTGTTCTCCTTGGCCCACCTGCGCTCGGCTGCGCGGGAGAGCTGGGGCGGGGTGCGGGTGCCCTTGATCCACCGCTCCACCGTGCGCGGGCTGACGTTGTAGGCGGCGGCCATGGCCTTGGTGTTGCCGCCGAACAGCTTCTCCCGCACGTGAGAGGCCTGGGTGGTGGACTGCACCGGGGCCTTGCGCGAGGGGAACAACGCCTCGCGGACCCGGCTGAACATGCCCTTGCCCGCCATCAGTTCTCGCCTTCCTCATCGGTGCCGGCACCGTCGGCGTCGGCCTGGTCGTGGTCGACGGGGGTGCCGTCGGTGGCGTACTGGTGGACCAACTTGGAGGGGTGCTCGCGGCGCTCCAACGCTGCGATGGCAGCCGCCATCGGGATCGAGGACTCGTGCTTGTGGCTGCCCGGAGCGATCCCCAGGCGTAGCGCGCCGGGGACCGGGGTGCCGTCGCCGGTGACCGGGAGGAGCTCGATCGGGGAGGGGGCGTCGGCGGCGTAGAGGTAACTGTCGACGTTGACCGCGAACGGGGCCCGCCCCGTCAGCTGCAGCGTCTTGCGCAGGCGGCGGTGGGCGGCGATGCGGGCGGCGGACAGGATGTGGAACCGGATCTCGGGTCGGTAGGCCCAGGACCCGGCCACTTTCTCCAGCCAGGTGGCGTCGTCCAGGTGGCGGGCGGAGTCGGCCCACTTGCCGATCCCGCCCTTGTAGATGTTCTTGTAGAGCCTCGCCAAGACCAGGGCATCCGCGCGGACCGGGTCGGAACCGACGTCCTTGTGGACGGCGTAGGCGGCGAGGAACTCGGTCGGGCTCTGGCCGTCGACCAGGCCCAGTTCGGCGTAGGTCCGCTTGTAGCCGCCGCGCACCCGGCCGGTCCACTCCTTGAGCAGCGGCACCGTGTGCGTCGACAGCAGGGCCTCGGTGATGGTGGCCGGGTCGAAGCCGTAGGTGGTGGCCATGTAGGCGACGGTCGGGGTGGCGTACCAGCCCGGTCCGGTCGGCGGCTGGCCGTGGAACGTTGCCGGGTGCGGCAGCAACTCGTCCACCACGGTGGTGGTGAAGTCCGCCCACCACAGGCCGGCGGTCTTCCCGCCGTCCCAGGCCGGGTTAGCCGTGTGCTCCAGCGGGCCGGCGGGCAGGCGCAGGGACTCGGTGACGGACAGGTAGGAGGCGCAGACGTCGCACGCGACCGCGTACGGCCGCGCCGCCTCTTGTGCGGTGGGCATCCGGGCCCACCACTTGTAGTCCTCCTCCTCGCACACCGCCTCCTTGCGCGAGATCAGCTCGCGGGTCAGCGGGTGGCGGGCCCCGGCGGCCGGGGCCACGCACAGGTCACCGGTGGGCAGCGCACCGTCGCGCAGGTGGGAGGACCACTCCCCCGTTGTGTCGTCCTTGGTCCACTCCACCCGGGGGCGCACCGCGTCCAGCAGCAGCATCCCGGTTGAGGCCGTTGTCGCTCCCGGAGCGACCCCCAGGTCCGCGGTGAAGGCCCTCAGGCGGCGGGTGAGGGTGAGCCCGTCCAGGGTGTCGTCGGGGGCGGTGGCCAGCGGCACGGCCAGGGCGCTGGTGGCCTGCTGGCGGGCGTCGCCCTGGCCCAGCCACGGCGCGACCGTGATCCTCAGCGACGTCCGGGGCCCTCCGGCGGACCCTTTGCGGCGGAAGGCGTGGAAGGACGGGCCGACCTGGTCGGAGATTTCCATGCCGACGCCTCCGGCGGCCTTGGCCATCTTGGCCTGCAGCGCCGCCAGGGCCTTGTCGGTGGTGGGCAGCACGGCGGGGAGCCCGAGCTGCTTGAGCGCGGCTGCGGTCAGGCACACCATGCCGTCGCCGCCGCGACCGGAGGCGTGGGCGCGCTCGACCCGCAGTGGCAGGCCGGTGCCCAGCCAGGCGAACCAGTCGCCCAGCTTGTTCCCGGCCGGGGCCGGGACCTGCGGCACGTCCAGCAGCCAACTGCCGTCGGCCGCGACGTCCAGGGCGACCGCCGGCCACCACCGGGCGGCGGCCTGGTCGGCCGTGGCGGTGGGGCGTGGTGCGGCAGGCCGGCTAGCGGTGCGGGCCGTCGCGGGTCGTCGCCCGGGCGCCGCCGGGGTCCACGGTGCGCTGGGGCGGGTCGACTGCGCGACCGGCGCAGCCGTAGGAGCAGCAGCGGGCGTGGGCGGTGCGACCGGTTCAGGTGCGGGTGTGGCCTGGACCGGCGCGGCGACGACGGGCTGGGGGGCGGCGGGCTGCTGGGTGCGGCAGAAGTCGCCCAGGTGAGCCGGGGCGCCGCCGACGCGGTAGGGCGTCGGGTTGCCGCACCACTGGCACGGGGCCGGGGCGAACCTGAGCAGCTCGCCGTCCGCGCCGCGGTCGGGACCGGCCGCCGGGGCCGGTGCGGGCGTCGGCTGCGCGGAAGCGGGGAAGCGCTCCGCCAAGCCCTCCAGCAGCCGCGCGTAGGCCGGGGCGATGTCCGGGGACGGGACGGCGGTGCTGTCCTCCCATGCCTGGACCAGGGCTGGGTCCACTCGCATAGCTGCGGCGATGTGCGCGGGGGTGAGCCCGGCGGCCAGGCGTAGCCGCTGCCGCTCCGCCGGGGGCGGCAGCACGGTGCCCGACTGCACGGCGGCGAGCAGCGCGTCGACGCCGGCGAAACGGTCGTCAGACATCGTCAGCCTTCCCCGCCCTCGGCCATCGCTGCGGCGGACTGCTGGCGTTCCAGGACGCCGATGGCCTTGTTGATCGTCTGCGTGACGGCGTCCTTGACGGCGCGTAGCTCCACGATCATTTCCTCGTTGCTCTGCTCGGGCAGCGCGATGACGAAGGTGCCCTCGCCCCGGGCAATCCTCAGCACTCCGCGGTCGCGCAGGTCAGTGGTGGCCCGGCGGACCGTCGTCAGGGACGTGGAGTATTGGACCATCAGCTGCCCCAGGTCGGGCAGCTGATCCCCTATCGCCCACTCGCCGTTCAAGATGCGTTGGCGCAAGTCGTCGTAGACCTCTGCGTAGCGTGGCATACGGCATTTCTAGCAAAGATAGCTACGCATAGTCAAGAACTATGCATAGTCAGGAGCTACATATATAAGGCAAGTCTTCTGGATTGGGGGCTAGTTGGAGCTTCGCTCGTTGCCCCACTTGCCCCGTTGGCGTGATCGGCCCAGCCTCACAGTTCTACGGCCGGGGCCCAGCTCTTGGCCGGGTCAGTCCAGGTCGGTGCTCGCCAGAGCGACCGCGAGCGCCATATGGGGGACGGCACCCAAGCAGAGCTCCGCTGCGGTGCTCGGATCGGATGCGGCACGCGCTTCCTGCAGCGCCAGCAGCCCGGCCAGCACGGTGGCGGCGACCGCCTCGTCAAGGACCTCGTCCACGGAGAACTCGCCTCCGGCCACCAGCTCGTGCACCAGAGCGACTGCCTGCTCCGGATCGCGCCGCCACCGCGCCGCGACCGCGTCGCCGGCACTCACCAGGTCCATCGCGGCGAACTGCTCCGCCGTCGGTAGCGGCACGCCGCCGGGCAGCCCGTCCTCCTCCATGAGCCCGTGCGCCTGCGCCACGACACACCGCGCCGCGTACGTCCGCAGGTCCTCCTCCCGCTCCCGCACCACGACGGCCGGCCACCGCGCCTCGTCCTCGGCACGGGCCATGTCCAGCAGGGTGGCGGCGGTGAGGCTGACCTGGACACACGGCAAGAGGGCCACCGCCACGGCTTCCTGGCCGGGAGGAGCCGCAGCGATCGGCCGGTACACCTCACCCGCCGCCTCCGCACAGGCACCGATCAGCTCGGTCAGTGCAGCGATCAGCCGCGCGTGGCGGCGCCGGCGGGCAGGCAGATTCAGGCGGTCCGGTGTCACAGTCACTCCCGCACTATGCCGCGCAGCACGTCGTGGGCGCCCCTCCAACGGCGGTAATGGCTATCTCCTCCACTCCAACTGTTCAAGATCGAGTGACGGAAACCCATCAACCGTCAAAGATCCCTTGTCAATCAGTCAAGATCGCCTGGCAGAGGACACGCAGTCTGCCGTCGCAGGCCAGCGCCTCACAGCAGCAGTCGGGCAGGAGTGGTCACAGGACGGTGCCGTGCAGGGCTCGGCGGTCGCCGGACATGGCGTAGCGGCGGGCGGCGAGTCCGTGCTCATCTGCCCATGATCTCAGCGCGCCGGACAGCGGACCAGGGATTTTCCCTCAACAGGCAGGCCCAGCTCGATGTTGCGGTTAATCCCCTCGTGCCTCGTGCGGCCAGGCCACAGACTTCTAGCCACGTCCCACGTCCTTGAGGAGCGCACGTGCATACACCGGGTGGCATCAGGATGGCGCCTCATACCCCCGACATGTACCAGCGGTGGATCCGGGTGATGCGAGCCGACCCACCCGGCGCAGCGGGCAAGAACAGCGCGCGCAAGGAGACATTCTGCGCAGCGCTGGAGCAGGCGGAGCAGTTGTTCACTGCGGCGAAGGTGACCGACGCCATGGTCCGACCGCTGCTGGTGTACTACGGACTGAACCAGGCCGGGCGGGCCATCGCGGCCGCCGCCTCCAGCGTTCCCGATCGTGACCAGCAGCCGGGAGCGCGGGCCGAGCCGTGGAAGCTGACGGGGCACGGGTTGAAGATCGTGGGGCGTTCCGCCGCGATGAACGGGCCCGATGTCGCTTCGCTGGTGCTCGTCGATGAGGGCAGCGGAGCTTTCCCGCACCTGGCGGAGATTCTGGGCTCGGGTTCGCTGCCGGCGCGTACGCCCGACTCTGCGGCGGAGCCGGTCACGGTGGGCCAGCTGTGGGCGACACTCTCCGACACCGTGGAATTCGATCTGCCAGGCCCCGTCGGCCTGCCGGTCCTCGCCTTCGACGCGGACGGGCCCCCGGTGCACGGTCAGGAATGGGCGCGCTTGCACGGCATCCCCGCACGCATCTTCGAAGAGCAGGACCAACAATCCGCCCTACGGGACTTCCTGAACTGCTACCCCACCCTGGGAGCCTTCGGGATCCCGGCCTTCGACCGCCGCGTCGATTGGGCAGCGCTGCTGGGCATGCCCGCGGTGCGGATCTTCTGGAACGCCGAAGCCCCAGTGGCCGGTCAGCTGACCAAGTCCCTCGAAGCCAGGGTCGCGACCCGCTACCGGGGCCAGCACTTCGTCTACCCCGCGCTGGGTGACAGCGCCAAGCCTCTCCATCCGTTCCTGGCCTGGTGGGCCGTCCTGTACGCGCTGTCCATGCTCGCTCGCTACGAACCCTGCGCCTGGCAGAAGCGGACCAACATCGACACCAGCAAAGAAGCCGCCGCGATCGAACACCTGCTGGACGCTGCCCTGGAGTTCCTCCCCCGCGTCATCATGGACACGATCGACGAAGTCACCCAGTAGTCCGGCCCAGCTCACAGCAGTTCCAGGCTTCAGGCAAAGAGCCTGACCGCCCCTTGGGCGACGATCAGGGCTGGACCGGTGAGTTCCATCGTTCCGTCATGGAGGACTGCGATGTACAGGCGTCCCCCGGCGGTGTCGACGATGTAGTGGGCGGAGCGGGGGTGTGCTTCACGCTGTCGCATGGCGGTGACCGCGGCGCAGGCGCCGGTGCCGCAGGAGCGGGTTTCGCCGACACCGCGTTCGTAAACGCGCATGGCGAAGTGGCGGTCGCCGACGACGGTGACGAATTCGACGGTGACGCCGAGAGGGTAGGCGTGGGCCGGCTTGACGACAGGAGCGGTGCGCAGCTTCCCGGCGTGGGCGAGGTCGTCGACGACCACAACGGCGTGCGGGTTGCCCATATCCACGTGCAGAGCCGGCCAGTGTCGGCGGCCGACCGTGACCTCGATTCCGGCGGGGCCGGCCAGGCCGGGGCGGCCCATGCCGACGGTTACCGGGCCGTCGGCGTCCTGGAGGTAGACGGTCCTGCTTCCGGCGCGCGTGGCGATGGTGAATCGGCCGGGCCGGGCCAGGCCGCTGGCGACGAGGTAGCGGGCAACCAACCGGATTCCGTTGCCGCACATGGCGCCCTTGCTGCCGTCGGCGTTGCGGTAGTCCATGAACCACTCCGCCTCCCCTGCCATCGCGGTGGCCTCGGGGTCGGCGGTGCAGCGCACCACCCGCAGGAGGCCGTCGGCGCCCAGGCCGGTTCGGCGGTCGCACAGCCGCGCCACCTCCTCGGGGCTCAGATCGCGGCGGCCGTCGGGGTCGGGCAGGATCACGAAGTCGTTCTCGGCGCCGTGGCCTTTGACGAAGGGATGGCCGGCGGGGTGGGGCTGGGTGGTCAGCACGGGTTGGTGGGTCCTATCGCGATGCGCAGCCAGGCGGTCTGCCCGGCTTCGGTGGCGGTCAGGCCGTAGGTGTCGCCGAGATCGAGGACCGCCAGGAGGCGGGGCCACTGCCGGATCAGGTCGGGTGTTATGTCGGTCTCGATCCGGACCGCGCCGGGTTCCTCGATGACGCGGGACGTTTCGCCGGTGAGGGCGGTCAGTTGCGCGGCGGCTGAGTGGATCACGGTGAGATGGCGGTCGTAGCCCACTGCACGCACCATTCGATATACAAGCGATTACCTACAGCTCTACTAGTCCACTAGTTTTTAACTAGTGGACTAGGTTGTCAATCAGTACAGGTCAGCGCCGTAGGCGAGGAGAACCATGGCTGACGGCACGTCCCAACTGGCCCCCTACCTGCGGGTCGCGGCCACCTTCCGCGCCCGCATCGCCGACGGCACCTGGCCCCCCGGCCACCGCATGCCCTCCCGCCCAGAGCTGGGCCAGGAGTTCGCGGTCGGCGACAACGTCATCCGCCGCGCCCAGGAACTCCTCATCGCCGAAGGACTCCTCGAAGGCCGCCCCGGCGCCGGCACTTTCGTCCGCGCGCCGGCCGAACGCCGCACCCTGCTGCGCACCCCCTCCCCCGTGACGGGCGCACCCCGGCCGGGACTGGCCCCGGCCGGCTTCGACGGCACCTGGGAAGCGGACAGCACCGCGAAGGTCTCGGCGCCGCCGGACATCGCCGCCCGCCTGGCCGTCGAGCCCGGCGCGCTGTGCGTGCGGACGGTGTACGAGCTGCTGCTGGACCGGCAGCCGGTCCTGCTGTCTACCAGCTGGGAGCCGATGGACCTGACCGGCGGCACCGTGATCGTGCTGCCCGAGGGCGGGCCCCTGGCCGGGCACGGCGTCCTGGCCCGGATGGCGCACATCGGCGTCACGGTCACCCGCATGGTGGAAGTCCCGCGCCCGGTCCAGGTCGACCGCGACCAGGCGCAGCTGCTCGCGGTCGCGGCCGGGTCCCAGGCCACGCTGATCGAGCGCACCCACTACGCCGCCGACGGGCGACCGGTGGAGACCGCGGACATCGTGGTGCCAGCCGGACTGTGGGACATCACCTATGACATCCCGCTACCTCCTCGCGCGGCTGCACCGGGATCTCCCGGCTGATATCTCGCCTGTCGGGGCCGCCGCAACGGACGGCCGTACTATCCGGGTGCCCGATCGGTTCAATGCCCGGCACGTGTGCCGTGGTCCGGCCGGTGGCTGTGCGGCGGGCCTTCAGCCCCTTGCGGCAGTCCACTAGCCTGAAGTTCATGGATGACCCGCAGTATTTCGACCTGGTCCGTGCCCAGTTGGAGAATCAGCTGATCTCCGACAGTGGGAGCTCCGATGGACATCTGCAGGTGTACGCCAAAGACGTACCCCGCCTGTCCGTCCTCCTGATCGACACCCTCCTGGACTCCCCAACGCAGCCGAAGCAGATCCTGGCCGCTGACTTGACCACGGACCCCGGCCTGCTCACTCAGCGTCGCGAGTACTTGGCCGCGAACCGGCGGCTGCTGGAAGCCGGAGGTTCCGTCCATCGGCTGTTCATCGCCTCCGAGAACGACCTGTGCCGGGAGGAGTTCGCGCGCGCCTTCGTCTCACTGGTCGACCACCACCGCCAGCTCGGCGTCACCTGCGGCTTGGCCGTGCGCGACCGGCTGGGCGCCGACCAGGCCGTGGACGTCGTCGTCATCGCGGCCGCCGCAGTGCTGGTCGAGGAGGAGCAGGGCGACGCCGAGTACACCAACGGCCGCTCCAGCGTCTATTTCCAGGGCGTGCAGCAGTGGACCAACCGCTTCGAATCGGCCTGGGGCCAAGGCGAGCACGCCGCGCCCAGGTTGCTACAGGCCTACGACGCCGTCGCTCGCCCCATGCTGGACTCCGACACCTGGGACACCGACCACGCCGCCCAGGCCGTCGCAGCTCTGTAGGACCGGCAGCAAGCTTGGGGCCGGCAGCGCGGCCGTTCTCGACGCCGACCGTGCCTCCCGTAGCGACAGCGTTGCGACCCGGCCGCCGGGGGGGGGTGAGACGTCGGCTTCCCGACCCCGCTGAGCTCGAGTCTGCGTCCGGAGCTGCGCTGGTGGCGGTCGGCGTATTGGCGGCGACCCATCAGCGCAGCTTCGCCAGAGGTGGTCGGCGCCCCGCGCTGCTCCCCCGCCCCTCGCGGGAACGACTTCTGCGCCCGAGCGGGTCACGGATGCGGTGGGGTGGCCGCGATTTCATAGGCGATTTCTGCGATCGTGTCGGCGATGACGATGTCAGCGGTCTCGACAGGCCGGCGCCCGGCGTCATAGTGGGTGCGCTCGATCCGTTGGACGAGGGCGCCGAGACTGATGCCCAGGGCGGTCGCCTGGTCCCGGCTCGCACGCCCGGGCCGGGGAATCTCGACAGCGGTGGTGACCTGGACCCCGATGGACCGCATGCGCTCCGCGATCCCGCGCCCGGCCAGGGGCCCGTCCTCTGGCAGAACGACGGGGGTCCCGCCGGTGACCGCCATCGGTTCCCAGCTGTGGGAGAGCTGCACTGCGCGCCCCTCGGCCAGGACCTCGTACACGGTCAGGACGCAGGGGTCGCCCGGGGCGATCTCCAGGCGCCGCGCAATGTCCTGAGGTGCGGGCTGGCGGATATCGGAATGCGCCCGCCAGCTGCTGTCCGGTCCGGCCCCGTGCAGGTCGCACCGCGGTGTGCGGTCGTCGGATCCGCGGGGGTGGTGGGATCGGGTGAGGCGCAGGCGCTCGGGAGGCTGACGGGCGTAGGTGCCGGACCCGGCCCGTCCGGCGAGTAGCCCTTCCCCGATGAGGACTTCCTGGGCCTTTTGCAGCACGTTGGATCCGACCTGGTATTCGGCGGCCAATTGGGTGCGCGCAGGGAGGCGGTCGCCGGGGTTCCATTCGCCGGCGGTGAGCCGTCGGCGGAGGTCAGCGGCGACGCGCTGGTAAGGCGCTTCACGGCCCATTCGCGGCTCCAGTACATGGATCGAGTGGGAAGCCCCATCCGTGGCACATAAGTTAATGCATCAGAAAATTTCAAGTCCACTAAAAAAACTTAGAGTCACCCTTGGGGCGACATGCTCCGCGTTCCCGATGGGAACCACGCGGTCCAACCAGGAACATTCCCCATTGCCTGCATCACCTGAGGAAGGACTCCACCTGCCCTGCGCGCGGTCCGGCTCCGCCCCGGACCCTCGGCCCGGTGGTCGCGTCCCTGACCGGTAAGTGGCCGCCGGGATACGGGATTTACCGGAATGCCTTGCCGGTGAGGCCGCAACCCGGGAATCATGATCTCTTGGCCTGTCCGGTAGCCGAGGGGGATTTTGAGAATGTCGACACCACCGCGCCGGGAGTTGGGTGCGCGCGTTGCCGACGCGCTTTCCTCGCAGACACTCAATGCGTTGATCGGGATCGCCGGTATCGCCCTGCCGGTGGTGGCCTGGGCCAGTCACCAGAGCGGGATGAAGGACTTCCTGCTGGGCGTGGAGACCGTGCTGCTGGTGCTGTTGGTCGCCAACCACGCGTGGCTGCGGAGCATCTACATTCAGCTCCGGCGGGCGAACGACAAGAACATGGCCGATGCCCGGTACTTCGCCCGGGTCCGCACCCAGCTGGAGGGGGAGCTGATAGCGGACTTCGGGGAGATCGCCGACGGGCACCTGCAGGTGTACGCCTCGGAGGTGCCGCGGTTGTCGGTGCTGCTGTTCAAGGTCCTCATCGAGTCCGACACCCAGCCCAAGCGGGTGCTGGCCGCTGACCTGACCACCAGCCCGGACCTGCTCACCCAGCGGCGCGAGTACCTCGCGGTCAACCGGCGCCTGATCGAGGGCGGCGGCACCATCCAGCGGCTGTTCATCTGCTGGCAGCACGATCTGATCAAGCCAGAGTTCGCCCGCGCGCTGCTGGAGCTCGTCGACCACCACCGTTCGCTGGGCGTGCAGTGCGCCATCGCGGTACGCGACCGGCTGCGCGCGGACCAGGCCGTGGACTTCGTGGTCATCGCGAACGCCGCGGTCCTGGTCGAGGAGGAGCAGGGCGACAACGACTACCGGCGGGGTCGCAGCTCGGTGTACTTCAAGCAGGTCGAACGCTGGGCCGGCCGCTTCGAGGGCACCTGGGGCCACGGATCGGACTCCGCGCCTTTCGCGCTGGCCGCCTACGAGAGCGCGATCCGTCCCCTGCTGGTCGCTGGCGCCTGGGATGAACAGGCCGCCGCCCGGGTGGTCGGCGGGCTGTGAGCCGGGGCGACGCTGCCACTGCCCAGAGCATCGATAAAATGTCCTGACCAGCTGGTCCAGATCGGGAGGACCGGTGCTCGACGGAAAGAACCCCATGCCTGCGCTCTCGATCGCCAAGACCCACGGGTCCCGCAACGACATCTTTGTCATCGCCGGCGCTCCCGACGACCATTTCGCCCCCGCCGATCTGATCCGCGCCATCACCACCCTGTGCGACCGCCGGCGCGGCCTGGGCAGCGACGGCGTGTACTTCGTCGCCGACCACGGCGACGGCACCGCCCAGGCCTGGTTCTACAACCCCGACGGCTCCCCCGCCCTGCTGTGCGGCAACGGGATGCGCTGTGTCGGCCGCCTCCTGCTCGACCGCCACCAGGCGGAGTCCGCCGTCGTCCACACCGGCCCGTACTCCTTCACCGTCCGCTCCGCACCGACCACCTCGCACGGGGTCCGGCAGGTCTCCGTGGAGCTGCCCCCCGTCGACTTCACCCCGGCCGAGCCGATCGTGACCGGCGTGCAGTGGCCGTTCCTGGACCAGCTGCTGCCCGCCTACCACCTCACCCGCACCGTCTCCGCCCTCGCCGTGCCCAATTCCCACCTGGTCAGCGTGGTCAACAGCTACCGGGAATCGGAGCTCGTCCAGACCGGCACCCGGGTCGCCCGCAACCGGGAGGTCTTCCCGATCGGGGCCAACACCTCCTTCGTCCTGCCGCTGGCCGAGGCCGAGGTGTTCATCCACACCTTCGAGCGCGGCGCGGGCCTGACCCCCTCGTGCGGCTCAGGCATCGCAGCCTCCCGGGCGGTCCTATCTCGCCTGGGCCTGGCCGAGCCTGAGCAGCCGGTGGTGGTACGCAACCCGGGCGGGCCTGCGCGCAGCTGGCTTCAGCCCGTCGGCGAGCAGTGGCAGCCGATCCTGGAGGGCAACGCCACCGTCGTCTACACCGCGCAGCTCGACCCGGCCGTCCTGCTGGGCGAGGCACCGATCGAGTTCTCCGGCGAAGCGAATATGCAGGAAATTAATGCATTTGCTTCACTGAACGACGAGAATCTCAAGTCATTGCAGGCAGCCGGGGTCAACCCGACCATGATCTAGCCGCACTGCCCCTAGGCAGTCACGGCCCCGGACATGGTCCGGGGCCGGACAACTAAGGGGAGCGCGTGCTCACGTACTGGGGAATCATCGCGGCCGGCATCATCATGCGGCAGGCGGACCGCTGGCACTTCAGCCCCTACCGCGGCCGCCACCGCCCGAACACACTGCGGGCGGTGATGTCCTTACAACGCGCGCGGCTCAACAACGCCACCCCGGTGCTGCTGCTGGCCGGCCACTGGGTGGAGCTGGCCGGCTGGTGCCTGATAGCCGCCCATGCCGGCCCCTGGGGCTGGGCGGTCGCCGCCGCGGCCGGCGCGGTGAAGTTCCGGCACCTGCAGGAAGTCAGCCACTTCGCCGTCCACGGCGTCCTGACCCGCAGCAGCCGCCTGGGCACTGTCCTGTCCGAAGCCGCGGTCCACGTGCCGCTCGGCTTCGTCCCGGTTCCGGTCCGCCGCCAGCGCCACGTCCGCGAGCACCACCCCAATGCCACCCTTGCCGGCATCGATCCCAATCTCGGCGACCTCCACACAGCGCGTCTGCTGCCCGGGGTGACGCGCTTCCGTTTCGCCGTCGCCCTGGTCTTCCCCCTCACCCCCCAGGGCATTGCCGAGACGGTGCGCGGGATCCTCGCCAATCTCCGCACCTCCCGGGCACCGGTGTGGAGACTGGCCGCCCTGGTAGCGGTACCGGCCTTGATGGGCTGCGCGTTCGGCTGGCCCGCGGCCGTCTTCGTCTACGTGGTGCCCCGGCTGCTGCTGTATCCGCAACTGGCCTGGATGTCGTTGCTCGTCGAACACCGCTGGTTCGACGCTGAGCCGGTCACCGGTCCTCCGGCCGTCGTGGAGGCTGCACGCTGCCTGCGCCTGTACCCGCGCAACCACCTGCTCGCCCTGATCGCCCGCGGCACCTGGCTGCCCTACGGCGACCTCTTCCACTACGCGCACTCCGCCCACCCCGCCGTGCGCTGGAACTACCTGCCCACCCTCGACCGGGCCCTGGGCACACCCCACTTCACCCCCACCGGCCTCCTCCTCGGCCCCGAATCCGTGGCCCGCAGGCACCTGGCCGCCCTCACCACCAGCACCGACGACACGATGGCGAAGGCGGCGGCACCCGCCCGTTCTCTGTAACAAGCAGCACCCGCGACGTTGAGGGACCCGAACCGCAGGATGACGGTTCGGGTCCCTCAACATGGTGGGGTAGCCGCTCCACCGGCCCAGGGCCAGGCCGCCGGTTTGGGGACGTGTCATCATCCACGGATGCTCCTGCACACCGACCGGCTCGGCCTGCGCCGTTTCACCGCCGCGGACGCGCCGGCGTTCTCCGCCTACCGCTCGGACCCGGGCATCGCCCGCTACCAGAGCTGGGATACACCCTTCCCGCTGGAGGCCGCGACCGAGCGAATTCGGACCTACAACGACGATCAGCAGCAGCCCGGCTGGTTCCAGTACGCCGTCGAGCTCGCCGCCGAGGGATGCCTGATCGGCGACGTCGGATTCCGCCTGCACGAGAACCTGATGCAGGGCGACCTGGGCTTCACCCTCGCCCCCGGCCGGCACGGCCACGGCTACGCCACCGAAGCCGTCCGTGCCGTCCTGGACAGCCGTTTCGCCGGTGGTCTACACCGGGTCTCCGCCGAGTGCTACGCGCCCAACACCCGCTCCCGCCGCCTCCTGGAACGCGTCGGATTCCAGCTCGAAGGCCAGCGCCCCGCATACACCTGGACCGACGGCGAGTGGCGAGACCTGTGCCTGTACGGGCTGCTCGCCGACCAATGGACGCAGTCGGCGCCGTAGCAGTTGGCCGCGCTACCTCAGAAGGTCTTGCCTGGATCGATCGGGTCGACGCCGGTGCCGTCGTACAGGTGGGGTTGAACGGACAGGACGACGCGCCCTTGGGGGAAGTCGGCGGTGGGCCGGGAGGCGTGGACGGCGTGCGCGATGCGCCAGTCGACGCCGTCGGCGATGAGGGCGCCGACCGGGATCGTGGCCGACAGGTCCAGGGACTCGATGTCGAGGCCCGGCAGGGCGCCGATGTGTTCGGCGACGCCGCGGCGTTCGGCTTCGGCGGCGGTCAGGCACAGAGCCGGGACCTGCACGGTCGCGCGGCCGGCGGCGGCATCGACAACGAAGCCGGACAGTGCCGGGTAGCCGGCGCCCAGGGCCAGCAGCGCCGTGTGGTCCAGCAGAGCAGGAATCACGCGGCAGCCGCCCGGCTCTCAATGGCCGCCCGCAGGCGTGCCGAGGCGGCGAGCGCCTGGTCGTCGACCTCGATACCCATCTGCGCCGACAGGTAGTGGCGCGCCTTCTCCGCCCGGGCGGCGAGCTCCGCTTCGGTCAGCGTGGAGGCGGCCATTTCCTCGACCAGTTCCCGCATCGTCGTGCCGCGCTCGGCCGCGAGCCGGTTCAGCCGCTCGCGGGCGGCCTTGGAGACCTTGATGCTCGTATCGTCCGTCATGCCGACGACTCTACCGCCAGTAGAGTCGTCGGGGGGCGTCCATCCCTCGCTCGCTTCTGCGTCCGGTGACCCGCGGCGAGCGTGTCAGCCGTGCTCAGGCACAATGCCCCGGCTCCCCAAATCCATTAATCGAACTAGAATCGAACAATGGAGAATGGGCGAGGCGGGTCGGCTCCGGAGACCGGGCCGCTTGCTGCCGTGCGACTGCCCGATGGGCAGAGCGTGCGGGCGATGGTGATCCGGCGGATCCGGGACGCCGACGGATCCTGGTGGTATGAGCTCAATGTGTCGCTTTGGGCGCGGGTCGAGACCCACTACCGGTCCACCGACCGCATCGCGGGCGAGCCGGCACCCACCGTGTTCCTCGCCCCGGCCGCCACCGTCACGCCCATCGACGACCAGGACTACCGGGGCGTCGCCACCTGGCGGCACCCCGCCACCCTGCGCCGCACCCGCAGAAATCCCTTGCAGCGCCCACGCCCCGGCGGCCCCGCGCCCTGGGACGACGACTACCCCGGCGTGGACAACGACTTCGGGGCATAGGCGCGGGCGATCACCAGCCGGGCGCGCTGACCGCCTTCTTCAGCCGCCGGTGGAGACTCATCCAGCTACCGCCGGCCATCGCTTCCACCACCATCGGGTGGCCCCACAGGGCCTTGAGGGCTGCCATCCGTGCGTCCCGCAGCCGCTCCAGTTCATCGGCTTGTTCCTCGCTCCAGACCACGCGACGAGAAACCTGGTCCTCGCCGTCGGCACGCTCTTCAGCGGGGCCGTGGTCAATGGCTTCGACGTAGGCCACCACGGCCGTGTCGGCGTCCTGAAATGCCGATTGGCAGGCGACCAGGTCAGCGGAGGGTTCATCGGTGGGCATGCCGGTCACGCTATGCGCTCGCACTGACATCCGGTCGACCCACGCCGGGCCCCGACAGAACGTGCGGCCCCGATCACCCCGTCATAGCGTGGGAGACATGCCCCCCATCTGGAGCGGAACCCTGTCGTTCGGGCTGGTGGCGATCCCGGTGCGCATGCAGTCGATCGTCAGCTCGCACAAGATCGCGTTCCGCCAGATGCACAAAGCAGACCACGGGCCCGTACGACAGAAGAAGACCTGCGAGATCGACCAGCAGGTCCTCGACCCGCAGGACATCGGGCGGGCCTACGAGACTCCGGACGGCCAGCTCGTCGAGGTGACGGACGACGAGCTGGCTGCCATGCCGCTCCCCACCGCGAAGACCATCGAAGTCAGCGGATTCCTCGACGCCAGCACCGTCGACTACATGCAGCTCGACAAGCCGTACGCCCTCGAGCCCGGCCCCGGCGGCGAAAAGCCCTACACCCTCATGCAGCGCGCCCTGTCCCGATCGGGCAAGGCGGCCGTCGGCAAGGTCGCGATGAACAACCGGGAGCGCCTGGTCCTGGTCCACGCCAGGGACAAGGTACTCATCGCCCAGACCTTGCACTGGCCGGACGAGATGAAGCCGTCGGCGGAAGCCGCGCCCCGCGGCAAGGTGGATCTCAGCGACGAAGAAGTCGACGCCGCCATCGCCCTCATCGAGGCCCTCGGCGAGGCCGACCCCGCAGACTTCGAGGACGAGTACGCCAAGGCTGTCACCGCCCTGGTGCAGGCCAAGATCGACGGGGCGCAGGGGCCACGGGCGGCAGCGCAGCAGCAGCCGGACGGGAAGGTTGTCGACCTCATGGAGGCGCTGCAGGCCAGCCTCGCCGAGGCCAAGAAGAGTCGCGGCGGGGACGCCACGGTGCACGACATCACCCCGGCGAAGAAGGCCACCTCGAAGAAGACGGCGGCGAAGAAGACGGCTGCCAGCCACGCGTCCACGTCGGCCAGCCACACCCGTGCGCGCAGCACGCCCAAGGGGGGCGAGGGGAAGAAGTCGACGTCGGCCACGAAGAAGGCAACCAAGAAGGCCCCGGCGAAGAAGGCCACCGCGCGCAAACGCAGTGCCTGAACGCTGCTAGAGGTACTGGACCTGCCGGATGTACACGCATTCATGACGAGGGACCACGAGGCAGAGGAACATCCCGCCGGGCACGGGCTGCATCGCCGCGCCGGGGCCGATGTCCTGGTACGTCGTGCCGTCCAGGTATTTGGCCGAGGCGGCCCGGACCAACTCGTCAGCCTTCTTCTCGACCTCGGCGACGAATGCCGGCGGGGCTCCGCCGATGACGTACTCCTGATCGGGGTCGTACTCCCACCGCCAGGTCACCCACTGACCGCCTGGTCCGCTTCGGCCTCAACAGCGCGCAGCTCCTCCATCGCGGTGCGGAATACGGGATCGTCCTTGCTGGTGGTCGCGTGGAGCGACCTCAACGCGTGATTCCGCCGCTGGGCAAGATCGGGCCGCCGCTCGACTTCGACTTCCCGGGCCCAGAACGCCAGCCAGGTGTGGACATGGCTGATCTTGCTGTCCTGTGCCATCGCGGCGAAGGCCTCGTCCTTGTGCTGCTCCATCTCCGCCAGGCGGCTCGGGGCGACAGCGGCCAGAGCAGCGCGTAGGGCCGGGGGCGTCCGGTCCGGGCGAGGAATCCGTTCCCCGCCATGGTGATCATGAGGCTGCGTCGTCATGCGCCGAAGAACCCCTCTGTGAGCTGATGCCCTGCCGTGGGGTCCGAGTCTACCGAGGAACCGCGCATCGGAAGCGGCGCTGACAAACGGCGAACTGGCTGGTCAGAAGGCAGGCCCGGGTCGCCCGACCTTACGGCGGTCCGAGGGCTCCCTTCCAACGGGGCGTTCACGCGGCGGGCTGAGCCAGCAGCATGTCCATGAGTGCCTGGTAGCGCTGCAGGTCCTCGGCCCATCCGGGAATGACGAGGAACTGGACGACGCTCATGGCGATCGCTGCCTCGCCGACCATCCCGAGGATGGGGGCGAAGCCTCCGATTCGGACCCACTGGTCCCACATCACGTCGGCCATCAGCCTCCGAAGGATCTCGGGTTCGTCCGGCGCCCGTTGCATCAGCAAGATCCCCAGGGCCCCGTTCCCCCTGGTACAGGCCTGTACCGCCGCGCACAGCAGCCGGTCGTCGGTCTCCTGGACGGCGCGGATCAGACCGCGCAGGCCGCCCGCCATAGGGGACTGAGCGAACATGTCGATGCCTTCGAGAGCTGCGTTGCGGTGGGCGTCGCGGATCTTCTCGACCATCTCGGTGTTGTCGGGCGAGGCGGTCGCCCACGCGTCCATCAGATCCTCGAACCCGATGTCGTCGACGCCGCCGACCATCATCCGGGCGCCCGGATCCATCAGGGCCGGGTGGAACATGTTGGAGACCGAGCGGGATGGCGGCAGGTCGAACCCGGCTTCAGCCGCCCCCTCGCGCAGGGCCCCGTCCAAGTCCTTCTTGGGACAGCGCCGGCCCCTGATCATCCCGGCCGCCATCTCCTGGCGCGCTTTGAACGCCTCGTCGGTGTCCCCAACGGGGACGTGGCCCATGTCGACGCCCACCCGCCGGAAGGGCCGTTCGAGGGCGTCCGCCACCGTCGCCCGCAGCCGCGTCGCACTTTCCGGGGTGTCGTCGACCGCCCAGAAGTACCATCCCAGCCAGCTGATACTGCGGCCGGGCTTGGAGGCTTCTGCCAGACAGACGGCCCGCTGCACCGTCTCAGGCCGAACTTCCCCGGTCTCAGGGTCGGTCGAGTCTGCGGCCCTGGGCAACCACAGTTGTGTGCGCCACCGCTCCAACTGGGTCGGGCTGATGGTCAGTCCGTGTTTGCCGACTGCAGTGACCAGTGCCAGATCGAGCGCGGTAGGGGGTGTGCGGGTCATGTTCAGCTCCTGCGGTCCCGGTTGCCAGTGGCGATGACGGTGTAGACGGCGGCCGCCGTTCCCAGCGCGCTCGCCCACACCGCGCTCTGCGCGGCCAGGACTGCGGCCGCGACCACCAGGAGCAGCTCGGGCAGCCGGGGGCTGTCGCCTCCCCCAGGCGTGAGCGGACTGACGTTCATGGGCATGTTTCCTTCCCAAGCGGCGTCCTGCCGGGCGTCCCGGCAGAGCAGGCTCGGGTCACCGGATAACCGGAGCCGACCTGCACGCCTATCTCCCCACACCGCTTCCGGCGATTCGGGAAAACCTTGCGGGGCACCGAACTCGCCGGCAGACGGCTCATGCTCGGAGACTCGAGCGTCAGGAGCCGATCAGCTGTTGCCCGGGCAGCGGTTGTCCTGGCAGCCACCACGCGGGGAGCTCCGGCACCTGCTGGTGTTCGTTCTCCCACGCTCCGAGGGTGCGCTGGTCCTGGTGCTCGCCGCGGTGGCCCCGGCCGCGCTCGCAGATCCACGTCGGCTCCCCCGGCGAGCGGTAGATCGCCGGACAGCTTGTCCGGCCCAGGTAGCGCACGCGCAGCTCGTCGACGGCTCCCAGTGACGGCTCCACCGTCCAGGTCGCGGCCTCCAATGCGGCCGCGATCGCTCGCACGGCTTCCAGCGTCACTTCCGGGCGCAGCCGCAGGGTGCCGCCGCGCCGTGCGTCCTGCCCGACGGCCGAGCCGGCGACGATGTACGGATGGCCGCGCAGCGCCTGGTCGACCAGGTCGATGAACCACTCGTGAGTGGAGACGTGGACGTACCCGGTGCGCCGCTCGGCGCCGGCGCGGCCGACCGGGTCCTGGTGAAGGCGGCCAACGTCGATGTCGCGCTCGCGCTGGCCAGTGGCCGCGTCGGCGATCCGGTAGCTGCGGCCGCCGGGATGGCGTCCCAGGATCCGCGCGTGCCGGGGCGGCCGGTCAACCGGGGTGCAAGCCCGGTAGATCTGGCCCCGCTCAAGGTGGTGGTCCACAGCAACTCTCCACTGTCGCGCGGCGGCCCGGCGCACGCGGTCCCCGGGAGGTGTGCGCCGCAGCCCTCAACTCTTTCAGCTCTGGGCCTCGTCGGGCGGGACGAAGCAGAGAAGTCCCTCCCGAGGTGCAGCGCCGGCAGCAGTGCAGGATGGGGGCTGCCGGGTGGTCCGGCACGGAGGGATGTCGCATGGGGAAGCGGACACGGAACGCGAAGATCAAGAGCAACAGGCGCAGCGCCGCCCGGCAGTCCGGTGATCCGTTGAAGGACCGGCGCATCCCCGGGAAGGTCATCGAGATTCCCGACCCGTTCGTACCTGACGGGTACGAGCTCATCGCCGCTGAGACGTCGGACGCGGAGATGTTCGCGTCGGTCCTGCAGCTGGCCGACCCGGACAACCCGAATGGGACCTGGTCCGGGATCGGCACGTTGATCGCCCAAGCCGAGCAGGACATAGCCGCCGGCACCCGGTTGGTGTTCGGTGCCAGGCATGAGTCCGGAACCCTGGCCGCCGCGCTAGTGGCGCAGCCGCCCATGCACTGGATTAGCACCCATCACGAGCTGCAGCACGAGGGCGCGCGCGTAGCGTTCGCCCGCTGCGTCGCGACCATCGACAGCGTGGCCGTCGTCGCGGCGCACCGAGGCAAGGGCCTTGCACGGGCGTTGATCACGACGGCCGAGCAGCACCTGGGAGATGCCGGGTATCCCCTGGTCCACATCGTGCACCAGCCCGAGCTCACCGACTTCTACGGCCGGCTCGGATACACCCATGACCCCAGCGGCCTGACGATCGGGACTCCGGTCGGGGTCGTGGCGCAGCCGAACCCGACCGGCTACACCGGATCGTGGAAGGCGTTGCGGGATCAGGTCCGCGTCGAGAACCTGGGCTACGCGAACGGCACTTTCGACACGCTGCTCGGGGTGATCCCGGGAGCCGACAACGACTGACGCCCCACCCGCGTCAACCCGAACATTCGAGCCAACGCGATGCGCTGACCCGGCGTCGGACAGACCCGGAAGACATACCGCAGATGCATCCGAGCAACGTATGCGCCCGGTCTGACAGTCAGCGCATCGAGCTTCACCGTGTCCATGGGCGGCATGTCGGGGCGGCGTTGGCCCAGGCAGTAATACCCCTGGCTCGCCTCCCTCCTGCCGTGTTGGATATCCGCCGGTGGAGATATCAGTGCGGTATGCCCTCTTTACCAGTGGCTGCGGAGCGTTCAGCATCGGTCGCAAGACGTTGAAGTACCAGGGGGCGGGAGTAGAGATGTCTGCTGGAACGGGTGGGGACTACTGGTCGGAACAACAGCTGCCGAGCGTCCTGAAGCACAACCTGCTGGGTCGGTACATTCCCCAGTTCGGCGGGATGACCGGCTCGCGGGAGGGCCGGATCGTCTACCTGGACGGCTACGCCGGCGAAGGTCGCTACGAGAGCGGCGAATCCGGCTCTGCGGAAATCGCCATGAAAGTTGCCTCAGGCCACCTGCGGAGGCACCACCTGCGGTGGACCTGCTTCTTCGTCGAACGCGAGCCGGAATCCCTGGCCCGCCTGGAAAAGGTCGCCAGCATCTACCGGACACAGGGCGTCGACGCCCGCGTTCACCCCGGCGACGTCGACGGCGTGCTCGACACCGTGCTCCAGACCGCGGACGGGTTGCCACTGTTCCTGTTCCTCGACCCGACCGGCTTGTGCCTGCCCTTCAACCGCCTCGTCGACGCCATGGCCCAGCGGGATCAGCCCCACCGGTGGCAACCGACCGAGTTCCTGATGAACTTCAGCATGGTCGCCGTCCGACGGCTGGGCGGGAATGCCCGCTCCGACAAGGGGCTGGAGCGTTCCTCGGAGCGATTCGACGAGGTATGCGGGGGCCGCTGGTGGCGGGAGTACTTCCCGGTCGGCCAGCCGTTCACCCCGGGCGCCGATGAAGCGGTAGCAGCCGAGTACGCGCGCCGCCTGGCGGAACAGACCGGCATGCTGGTCCAGTCGGTGCCCGTCGCGAAGGCTCCGCACCACAAACCGGTCTACCACCTGGTCTTCGGCACTCGCCGCCAGCACGGGCTGTGGGTCTTCGGCGACGCGATCGCCCGCGCCCGCGACGCCTGGTGGGAGAAGCTGGAAGTGGCCGAGGAGAAGAAGGACCAGGGCACGCTGTTCTCCGCCACCTCGCTGATCCGCCCGAACCCCCAGGAGATCACCGACGCCGCGGTGCCGGCCATGGCCGAGAACCTGGCCCAGCTCCTCACCCGCGGGAAACCGTTCACCTTGGTGGACCAGACCCTGGACGTCTTCGGCCAGTACTACGGGCAGGTCACCGAACCCACCGCCCGCGCCGCTGTAAAACGTCTGCACGAACAAGGCGGAACGCCCAGCACCGGAATCGGCAAGAAGATCCGGGACCTGATCGTCGAACCCCCGACGTAGGTCAGACCGCTGCAGGCACCGGCATCTGGTCCCAGGTGCGGCCCTGGAGCGTGCGGCCGCCAGCTTTCGGGGTGCGGCCGCCCCACTGCTTGAAGAAGAACGCGACCTGGGCATCAACGCTCAGGTCCCGGATCTGGACGGCCCACGCCTCGTCCATCGGGCGGTGGCCAGAGCCGGACTCGCCGCCGGCGATGACCCATCCGATGCCGGTCAGGTCCAGGCCGTCCAGCGGGCCCAGGAGCGGCTCGCAGGACAGGAATCGCACGGCGGCAGGCACTTGGCGCAGATCGTCGACTCGGGGCAGTTCCTTCGCGGTCTCCACCGAGACGCCCATCCATACATTCGCCGGCCAGTCCAGCTGGTCGGCAACCTGGCGCAGGCGCCGGGCCCGCTTGGTCAGGACCTGGTAGGTGTGTTGCGGGGTGTCCGCCATGACGGCGAAGACCTGCCGGACGAAGTCCAGCGGCACCCGGGCATGAAACAGGTCCGACATGGAGTTCACGAACACCGTCCGCGGGCTTTTCCACCCGTACGGAATGTTCAGGGACTCGGCGTGCACCGTCAGGTCGAAGCCCGGCCCGGAGGTCCGCGGATCACCGTCGTTCTGATATTTGTCCGCGCCCATCGCCTTCAGCCGCTTCGCGAGCGTCAGCGCGTAGCAGTTGTCACACCCCGAGGAGACGCGGTCGCATCCCGTCGTCGGGTTCCACGTCGCCTCCGTCCACTCGATGGAACTTCGGTCACTCACGAATCGTCTCCTGTCACTGCACTCGCCCCTGTAGGCCCGACACGGCCGGCGCAACCTCGTGAGGAGCAGAACGCCGCCCCATACAACCACCGTTGGAACCCGGAATCTCCCCCAGACCTACAACCGTTAATCAAACGTACGTTCGCAATGGGTCCGGGTTCCAGCACGCTATCTGCGGCAGGGCTGAAGCGAGGGCGAGGCCGTAGACCACCTGCTCCACGCAGAACCGCTGCTGAGACCACCGCCCAGAGCGCCAGCGTCACGCCGTTGTTGTCGGCCGCCCAGGCCGTTCCCCTTGTCGATGTGGCGCCCATGACGTCAGGGGCCCTGCTCGGCCGCCTGGCGGCCGAGCAGGGCTGCCGACGAGAACTTGCCCCGGCTCGGAGTGATCGCCCGCCAGCGGGCCGCATGATCGCTTTAGACGGGCACATGACCGTGGGCGTCACGTTCGAACTGCCCGGATTCGTAGTAGGTCTCTTGCTCGGCGGCGGTAGTTGGGCGCGGGAGCGTCGCCGCAAGGTCATCGTCGAAGGTGAACGCGCCGCATCCTTCGCAAGCGGCGAGACCGGGCTGCATGCGACGGATCTGGCACTGCGGGCACAGGGCCCAGCCCAGGTGCTCGGCGCACATCGGTTCACCGGCAACCGCCAGTTTCTTGCACAAGCCGTTGTCGCCTTCGCAGTCGCGTAGCCGCGCGTTCTCGTATCCGGTGAAGGTCTGCTCGGACAGCGTCGGCGGTGTCCAGGTCTCCTCGGCGTTGCCGTGGTCCCACTGGCTCGAGGGCTGGGCGGGCAGCTTGGGGGCCAGGCGCGGAGCTCCTGCCCGCATCGCCTGGCTCAGCCGCCAGCTGACGATGGCGCCCACCGACGCCCTGATCTTTTCCCTGGGCGGCAGCGGCTCTCCAGCGACGATCTGCCAGATGTGCTCAGCCCGGAAGCCGACCGCAAGCATCGAGGTGACCGACACCGCCTGGTCCCGAAGCACGTCACCGGTCAGATAAAACTCCGGCTTCGTTGCCGCGATCGACAACAGCAGCTCCACACCCGGCGTGCGCTCCAGCGGCTCATCCGCGCGCGGCCCGGGCTTGGCCGCCAGTGCAGCCTTCGCCTCGGCCGCAGCTGCAGGCGCCGTCTCGTGCACTGCTCCGATTCCGCCACCGCTTCCGTCCGTCCCTCCCTCCGTCTGGGTCTCGCGCGCTACCTCCTGTACGTACGGGACGGACGGACGGTGTGATTCTTGAAGAGGGTTCTCGACAGGGTTCTTGATATTGGGCGTCATGGGTGACGCCACCCCCCTCCTTGGAAGGTGGCGTCATGGGTGACGCCACCCCCTCCTTCTTCTTTGCCGACCGCCCGCCCTTGGGCAGGATCCCGGCTTCCTTCTTGGCCTTCACCCGGGCCTCGGTCACCTCGTCCGCCGCTTGGGCAGAGGTCTGCCCCGGCTTCAACGGGTCCTTCCAGTCACCGCGCCAGAACTCTGCATCCCGCAGGTGGTAGACGTTCGCGTCATTGAGCTTGGGCTGGCCAGGAACCGGCCGCGATTCGACCCAGAACAGGCCGGCGCACTGCCCCTCCAAGATCGTCCGGTCGAGAGTCTTGACCGAGCAGCCGAGCTGTTTGGCAAGTTCCGGGCGGTACGGCTTGGCTTTCCCCGTGTCGCGGGCGCCGATGTCCGCGTAGGTCACCAAGATCGTGTAGAGGGTCCGCAGGTTCGTCGTGTAGCGGGGGTCGCAGACCCAGCGCGACACAACCTGCCCAAACGGAAGGCCGCCACCACGGCGAACCTCAGGCTCCCGCTTCATCGCGTCACCCCCGCGACACGCAGTTGCCGCTGTGTGGCTGCGGCGAGGCCTCGAGCATGGGCGCTGTGCAGTGACGGCATCCGACGATCCTGAACCCGACCGGACGGCGCTGCCGCGGAGAGAAGCCGCGGTCCCGCCGGGCGGGACGGGCTGCCAGAAATCCTGATCGGGCATCCCGTTGGACGGGACGCTGCGCAGCCGGGGTCGTGCCGGCACAAGGTGGTGGTGGGCAGAGAAGTGGTCATACCCGGGGAAGTGGCGGTAGCCCCGCCGATGTGACATCCCGTCCGAAAATTTCTTTCCGGGATCGAATCCGCGGCCGGAGGGCGGCGGCGATGGAGCTGGCGGTACATGAGGTGGATCTCCCCAAATTGGGGAGTCGGGAGCGGCGAATGTAACCAGACAAACAGGGCGAAAAGGTGCTCCGTACTGGCTATCTGGTGAGCTGTGCCTATCCTGGGGGTAGGTGACCACGCGGACCTTATGGTCCACGGGCATCACCCGGCAGGCGAGGTCACCCTCACTGCTCACGACTCGGTTCTGGCAAGGGTGCGAGTCGATTGCTAGGAAGCGGCTCCCGTTGTGGCGACGGGGGCCGCTTCGCGTTTATGGCGCTCGTGCGGTCATCGCGTACTTCCTAACTGGAGGTGTCGGCCTGGTCAGGGTCGACGAGCGCTTCAGGGTGTTTGGCTGCAAGCCCTCTGAGCAGGTGGGCGTACGCCTCGCGGTACGGGGGGCGAGGCTCGACCTTCCCTGCTTCCCACCTCACGATGGCCAAGCGTTTTACGCCGAGGGTGTTGGCTACCTGTTCCTGTGTGAGCCGATCCGCTCTGCGTAGGCGCCCACGCAGAGCCGGTGCAGGCAGGTCGGCGGGACGGTTGATCAACGCGTCTACAGCCTCGAGCAGCTCGGACACCAGACACCTCCCGGAACGGCTACAGATTCGACGAAAGATACATCAAAGCAATCCCTCTGTACGTGCCTTGACCGCGTGTCACTCCAGGAGCTTTTCATCCACAGTTGCGCGCCAAGGCCCAAGGGTTCCCGGAGGCGATCGTTCAGTGGCCAAAGGCACTCGTCTGCAGTGCCAGCTAGGTGTTAGACGTGGATGTGGTGCGTACAGTTGATTGCGGGCATGGAGACTCATCCGTTCGGCGTTCGACCCGTTGTCGCAGGCCAGCGGTAATGATTGCTAGGTTGCAGACTCGTGGGACTGCTGAAACTTACAGTTGCTCACTTAAACGTCTAGGTCAAGTATCGGGTGCCCCCGCGACGTGGGCATCCTGCAGTAGAAGCGTCGGACCAGGAGGTGCCGTGCCGGGAAGGAAGCGCGCAGCAGGCGTTGGCTATGAGGCCATCGCCGACGCTCTTCGCGAGCGCATTGAGAGCGGCGAGCTGCCCCCGGGTGCCAAGGTGCCGAGTGAGGCCGACGTGATGACCGAGTTCGGAGCCGGTCGCGACACTGTTACTAAGGCGCTTCGGCGGCTCCGTGATGAAGGGCTCACGACGGCGACCCAGGGGGCCGCCACAAGGGTCCGCGAATTCAAGCCGATCCGACGTCCGGCGAACCGGAGGCTGTCGCAGGAGGTTTGGGGTGCTGGCGTGTCCATGTGGGCGATTGACGTCCAGGACAAGACCCCCACTGTGGCCGATGCGAAGGTTGAGCGCATCGAGGCAACCGTTCGAGTAGCGGAAGCGCTTGGCATTCGCCGAGGTGAGGCGGTCGTGCGCCGCAGTCGCCGCTACCTCGTTGATGGCAAACCGGTCCTGAAGTCTGACTCCTACCTGCCGGCCGAGATCGCCGACGGGACCGCCATCGCAGAGATCGAAACTGGCGATGGCGGGATCTATGCGCGACTCGGAGAGCTGGGTTTTGGCCCGGCTCGATTCAAGGAAGAACTGCGGATCCGGATGCCGAACCGGCAGGAGAAGGCCTGGCTGCAGCTGGGCCCCGGCACGCCTGTGGTCATCATCGTCCGCGTAGCAGTCACGGCCGAAGGTCGGGTCGTGGAGGTCAACGAGATGGTGCTCGACGCCAGCGCCTACATCTTGGACTACGTGATCGACGCCTAGTCGAACCTTCGTCGCTTGCAGGGCCTCCACCGCTTGGTGGAGGCCCTTTTTGCGGTTGTTCCGCGATTCGCGCTTGCCACCCTTGACTTAGACGTGGAAGTTGTCGCACTGTTGGAACACGGAGAACTTGGACGTCTAAGTCCATCTTCGTGACTTCGCCTCACCTACACCCAATCTGGAGCCTCCATGAGCCACGATCCCCCGCTCGTCACAGAGAACGTGGCCGAAGACCCGGACCCATTCCTGACGGTTGCTGAAGTCGTTGCCCGGCTCCGCGTCTCCAAGTCGACCGTCTACAACCTCATCGGCAGCGGGCGTCTCGCAGCCCACCGCATGGGCCGCGGCAAGATCCGGCCCCGGGGTTACCGCGTTCCTGAATCACAGGTCCTGCAGTACCTGCAGAACAGCCGCACGTCCGAACCGGTCGAAGGTCTCGCCTCATGACCACGATTCACAAGGTCTCTGCCACTGATTGCGGAGCGGGCGCTGGCAAGTTCAGAGTCTCTGCGGTTCGTGCCGCGCAGTACGCCCATATCAGCAGCTGAGCCGGCGCCTTCTACGAGGCCCGCTGAGAAGCGGGCCTGGTGGTGGGACGTCGGAGACGGCTCCCCTGTAGGACAGCACCACCGCAAAACAGCAGGAGTCACCGCTTTCGGGCGGCGGCAATGGGGTTGTAGCCCGCGCTCCCCCGGCCGAGGCGCCTGTACCGAATAGCACCGCCTGATCCACCTCGAACAGCGCGCTGTTGCGCTGTCTGTCCGTCAGGACCGCCCGGCCGAAAGGCCGGCCTGGCGTGGCAGAGAGAGCAGCACTCGCTCCACCTGAACGAAGGAGATCGTGATGGCGAAGAACCACAAGCGTCCCGGTCGGGTCCGGACCGAGCGCAACAACCGCCGCGAGGCGCTCAAGCTCAGCACCATGGCCCCGGAGGACTTCAACGTCCGGCCCGGCGAGACGAAGTCGATCGCCTGCCCGGACTGCCGGACCTGGCGCCGGATCATGGGGGACTACGACTTCAAGATCCGTGAGCACTGCTTCAGCGACAAGGTCGCTGAAGGCGAGAAGCACGAACGCTGCCCCGGTAGCAACCAGGCGGTCGACATCAACATTGACGTCCGGCGCTGGCAGGTCCTCCAGGACCGTCTGCTGCGGGACGCGATGCCGCAGGACAACCGGCGTGCGGCGCAGCAGTTCTACAAGCCCCTCCCCGCTCCGGCCCCTCCGGTCTCCCGGATGGCGGGGGAGGACACGTTGGACTCGACGCGTCAGTCGTACCTCGCTCACCGCAGGGGGTGCAGGGACTGCACGAAGGGCCAGCACTGCACGGACGGCGAGCGCCTGGCGCGCCGCTTCGCGCAGGTACTTGTGAAGACGCCCAGTCACCGCGAGGCCAACGGGCTTCTCGCACGCGAGGAAGCGCGTACCGCACGGCAGCACGCTCAGCAGCGGTCGCGGCGCGGTGAGCAGTGGGCCGAGCACGGCGGCGCGGCTGTTGAGACGGCGAACAACCAGTGCCGCGAGCGGCAGTCGGACGCGCTCTCCGAGTTCCGCGGCCCCGGCCTCCCGCTGAAGGCGCAGGACGTGGAGGCGCACGAACGGCGACAGGCGGAACTGGGCAGGCAGTACGCCCGGAAGAACGCGGCCACGTCGGCCGCCTGACCCACACCGAAACGATCGACCACGGCCCCGGCCGCCCCGCAGTAAAGGGGGGCGGCCGGGGCCGTGGCTGCTCGTACAGCAGCCACTCCCCATTTGGGGAGTGATCGTGACAGCCCTTGGGATTACGGCCCGTGGGGCTGTCCAGGACCTGACTGGAGGACCTGATGCCCAGCATGACACGCACCGCCCCCGCCCCGTGGAACGGCCTCTACCGCGAGATGGAGGACGACGACAACCAGGATGGCCCGGAGCGCGATGAGACCGACGCCTTCCACCAGTTGGTCCGCCACCTGGTGGCTGACGGCGACTGCCGCGCCGCGATGGCCGGGCGCCGCGCCCGCCGCACCCTTGCGGAGATGGGGGCGGCCCGATGAGTGCACAAGCTGATGCCGCCCGGGCCGCCGCGCAGGTCGACCGCGACGCACGTGCCGCTGCCGCAGCCGCTGCCGCAGCAGGGGGTGCCCGGTGAGTGCTCCCGCCGATCAGGGCCTGGCCGCACGGGCCTTAGCCGCCGCTACCGCCCAGCGCATCGCGGCAGCCAAGCAGGCCGCGGCTGCTGCGGAAGCCGCCCGTCGCGCGGCGGGCGGCGGCTGATGGGTACACCCCCACCACAACCGAAGCGCTTGTTCGACCGCTATATGACGGCCGCCACCGCCAACCGTGTGCACGGCGAAGCCTGTACCAGGTGTTCGCCGGGCGCCCGGTGCGGTGAGGGCCGGCGTCTGTATGAGTCGTTCGGCCGCCTCCAGGACGCCTACCTCGCCCAGCAGAAGCGGCAGCGAGGCTGACCGCACGGCGGGACGCAAACCCAACTGCTGCCCCGCACCGCGCTGTTTCACCAGGTCGGCCGCCCGCGTCACGGGCGGCCGACCTTTCGCACGCCTCCAGCCCGGGAACATCCCGGGCCCGCCACTCTGCAAGGAGTCGCTATGCGCACCACACCGCTCGACACCGCGGCGCCCGCCGCCGGCACCACGCCGTTGCCGGACTGGCTGTGTACGCACTTGCCGAAGTGCCCGTCGGCCGAGGCTTCGGACCGGGAGGCCGCCGCCATCGTGGCCGCGTTCCCCGAGCAGGGCTGGAGCCTTTTGTGTAACTCCGTCCTGCTTTTCGAGGACACCGGCGAGCTGCTGCCCGATGGGCAGATCATCGCCCCGCACCGGCCGCTGGGTACCGAACAGCTCGCCACGGCCTGACGGCTGCCCGATCCGCCCGCACCGGCCGCCGACCTCTTGGCGGCCGGGTCGGGCGGTGACAGGGAGCCGGACAGTCCGGACCGCCATCGAGAGGACCACCTCATGATCGACACCCGTACGCAGAGCACGCCGGACGACAGCGGGGACGACGACACCGTGCGCGTCCCGCTCGACGAAGTCTGACGCCACGCCGATTGCCCCTGCCTCCCCCGCCCGTCCCGGCCGTGTGCCAGCACGGGCGGGACTGAGGGTGAGGCCGGACGTAGCACAACAGCCCTCCGAGTCCTCGGCATTAGAGCTGCCGGGGTCCCGGAGGGCCTGGTCACGACCCTACCCACCGCCGTAGATCCACGGTGCCCCTTCTCTACGGAGGCGCCCGGAAGAAAGGACACCCCGTGGCCACCAAGCCCGCCACCCGCCGCAGGCGCCAGCCCGCAGCGAACACCAAGCCCCGCACCACTGGGCGCGCCAAGGTACCGGCGATGTCGGCCTCTGTCCCCGCCCAGGCTGCCGCCCCCGAGACCGTCGCACCGCTGGTGCACCTGGAGGCCGACCCGGTCGTGGCTGACGCCGCTGACCGCGCCGCCGACCTCCGGGACCTGGCCCTCGACGATGTCGCGCGGATCCTGGCCGACGGCGAGGTGCGCGCCACCGAGCTGCTGGACGGCGCGCGCAGCGAGGCTGCCTCGATCACCGAGGCCGCCAGCGCGGAGCAGTCCCGCCTTCTGGCCGTCGCCCAGGCTGACGCCGGCCAGATCCGCTCCGCCGCCGATGCCACGGCTCAGCAGCTGCTCGTTGACGCGCGCCGCCAGGCCGACACCGTCACTACGACGGCGACCGGCGAGGCCGAACGCGTCCTCGCCGACGCCAAGACGAGTGTCGAGCAGCTGCTCGCTGACGCGCGCCGCCAGGCGCAGGAGGTCACCATCACGGCGGCCGCGCAGGCGGAGCAGGTCCGCTCCGAGGCCGTGAAGGCCGTGGCGAAGGCACTCGCCGACGCGGAGAGCGTGCGTACCGAGCTGCTCGCGGCTGCGGAGCGCACTGCGGCTGAGACCCGCACCCGTGCCGCCACCGACGCCGAACAGGTGCTAGGGCGGGCGCGGGGCGAGGCGGAGCGGTTGCGCGAGAGCGCGGACGACCAGGCCGTGCAGGTGAGGGCCGGAGCGGAGAAGGTGGCCGCCGGCCTTCGTCAGGATGCCGACCGCGCACTGGCCGAGGCCCGCACCTGCGCTGAGGAGCTGCGGGCCGCTGCCGACAGGGACGTCGACCGGCTGCGCGAGCAGGCCGAGACGGAGGCGAGGACGGCCCGGCAGGCGGCGGCACAGGCCACGGCTGACCAGGCCGCCGCCGCCCAGGCCCGCGCTGAAGCGGACCGGGTCCTCGAGGCGGCGACGCAGCGCACCGTGCAGCGGGCGCGGCGCCGGGAGATCCGGACCGAGTCGCGCGCCGCCCGGCGCAAGGCCCGCGCGGACGCCCGGCCCGCGGGCGGGGTGCCGCCGCTGTCCGGGCAGGAACTGGTGCTGGTCGTCGGGATCGTCCTGGCGGCCGCGGCCGTCTCCACCCTCGGCCTGCTCTCCTCCTACAGCGCGCTGGAGGCCAAGGCGTTCGGGTGGGGCTGGGACTGGCCGTGGATGCTGCCCGTCGGCATCGACGTCGCGATCCCCGCGTTCACCGGCGCCAGTCTGGTCCTGATCCGGATGGGCATGGAGCTCCGGTGGATCCGGTGGGTGCCCAGGGCACTGACGGCGGTGACCGTGTACCTGAACTGGACCGCCTCGAACTCCATGGCGGGGCGCCTCGGGCACGCCGCCCTCACGCTGCTGTGGGTGATCTTCTCTGAGATCGCCTCGCATGTGTACGCCACGCGGATCGGCGCGGTCACCGGCAAGAAGCGGATGGAGACGGTGCGGCGCTCGCGCTGGATCCTCGCCCCGATCCCCACCGCCCGCCTTCGCCGCCGGATGATCCTGTGGGAGATCACCTCCTATGAGGAGGCGCTCACCCGTCTCCAGGAGCAGACGTACCTGCGAGCGCAGCTCCGGGAAGAGTTCGGGTGGAGGTGGCGGAGCAAGGCTCCGTTGGAGCAGCGGATGGTGCTCAAGCTCGGGGAGGCGCCCGCCGCGCTCGCCGACACGCTCACCCCCGAGGACGCGCTCACGGTCGAGCGGGTGCAGGAGAGCGAGCACGCTCAGCCGGACATGAGCGCGCTCACCTCGGGAGAGGTTCGCGGTGAGCGCGAGCGCCCGGCGCTCACCTCCGGCGCTCACGAGGGTGAGCGCGCCACGGAGGACGACGACGCTCACCGAGCGGAGAGCGCTCGTACGCGCAGGGAGAGTGACGCGCTGACCGAGCGCCGCCACGCTCGCATCCGTCTGCTCTACACCGAGCTCGGGCGCCGCCCCGAGTGGACGGAGATCCGCGACGCGCTCACCGACGCGGCCCTGTCCGACACCCCGGTCTCCCGCCCGACCGCCCAGCGCCTGCGCGCTCAGGTCGAAGAGCCCGCCCCGGGCGTGTAGGTGAGCGCCCGGTGAGCGCGTGACGCTCACCCGGTGGGCGCGGACGCGCTCACTCCCTGGCAGAACCCCTGCCGCTTTTGGTCGCCCCCGGCCCGCGCTCACGCTCCCGAGCGTGAGCGCGGACCGGTGACGGCCACGGCCGGCAGGCCGCTCGCCCGCACCCCGCCTCGAGCGGGGCGCGGCCGATCAGCTTGACCCGAGCACGATCCCGGCCCCGCACGAACACCTCGGGGACACGGACCCCTTCCCCCTCCCCCACCCCGAGACCTGGAGGTCTTCAGCCATGCCCGAGAACAACAACCGGTGGACCTCGGACCACCTGATGAAGCCAGGCGGCACCGCCCTGTACGCCGCCCAGCAGCGCGAGCGGCTGCGGCAGATGGCCGACCAGGTCCAAGCGCTGCTCAACGAGTACCGGGCCGACCTGGAGAACATCGAGATCGAGGGCGACAAGCCCTTCGCGGCCCGCATCCGCGCTTATCTCGCGTCGCGCCCACTGGCGAAGCTCGAAAGCGACCTGCGGGACGCGGTGAACCACGCCGGAAAACTGGATGCGGAATTCCAGAAGCGGTATGTCGAGCTGCCGAAGAAGCGGGAGGCGAACGCGGAGAAGAAAGAGCTGGAGGAGGCCAGGAAAAAGGGCCTGAGCAACGCCCGCGCGGTCAACACCGCCGGGCAGCTCCAGGGCATGGCGCTGGGGCTGGAGGACCCGGCGAAGGACGGCAAGTCCGTTGCCCAGAAGAGCGGTACGGAGGGACAGGAGCCGACGTTCCTGGACTACCTCGACAACCAGAGGAGGGCATAGCCGATGGCCTTTTCCCCGGGCCAGCTCGACTACTGGAACAAGCGGCTGGAGGCGGCCCGGACCAACCCGGACCGCGCCCGCACGATGTGGGACCTGGCGCGCACGATCGCCGGCCGCGACGACGAGGTGTGGGCCGACCTGGTCCGGCTGCTCGGCAAGTGGACCGAGGAGCAGCAGGGCCAGGGCAAGCCGTAACGCTTCGCGCTCATCATCATCACTTCATCCCCGTGATCCGGGGTCGCCACGTACGCGTGTACGCGTACGCGTGAAGCGACCCCGGATCGGTCACGGAGGGTGACCAAGAGAAGGAGACCGGCCGATGGCCGACGACGACACCGGAGGGACGCTCCACCCCTTCCCCGGGCTGCGGATCCCGGGGGCGGTCGCGGACGACCCGCCGCCGGCCTCCGGCGGCTTCCCGACTCTGGCCCCCGTGGCCGCTCTCGCACCTCCCGCTTCGCTTTCCATCGCCGACGCCCCCGACCTTTCCGGGGGTGCAGTGGCGGGCACGACCACCGCACATCGCGATCCGGGCCTTTCAGGGGATTCCCAGTCCTCCGGCAGCGGCGTGGGCGCCATGTCGGTGGTGATGATGGCGGGAATCACGGTCGCGGCAATGCGCGGCGCTTATCACGCAGCCGCCTACCTGAAAGCCCGTCACGACCACCACCGTGCCATCGCGGATCAGCAGGGCGCGGCGGCGGATAAGTCCGGCCTGGAACTCGAAAAAGCCCGCATCGGGGCCGACGTGGCGCGCCAGAAATCGCGTATCCAGTCCGGTCCGGAATTCGGCAAGTCGAACCGGAATTCATCCGGTTCGGGAGGCCGCTCGAATTCCGGGAAGAACCAGACTCCGGCGTCTTTGCGCTCCGGAGGGGGCTTGAACCGGCAGGGCGGAGGCGGGGGCAAGGCGTCCAACAAGGGCCCTGGCGGCGGCTCTGGCGGCCGTTCGGGCGGCGGGGGCACTCCTGGGCAGTCCAGGCTCTCCCCGTCCCGCAAGAAGCCGCTGGACGGCGGGGGCGGAAAGAGCCCCGCGAACCGCAATTCCAGTGGTTCGGGCGGTGGTTCGGGCGGGGTCCGCAACGGCTCCGGCAACTCGAAGGCGGATCGCGGACCGAGTCTGCGCTCAGCCGCCCGGCAGCGGGCCGCGGACCGCGTCCGCAACGGTCCCGCGCCGAAGAACGGCCCGTCGCCGAAGTCCGGCGGGGGAAGGGGCGGCACGCCCGGCAGCGGCTCCGGCGGCCCGTCGGGGAAGAAGACCGGATCGGGCGGCCCGGGTACGACGCCCAACTCCGGCTCGAAGTCCCCGAAGTCTCCGAAGCCGGGGACGAAGGGGTCGGGCGGCACCCCGGGAACGGGCTCGGGCTCCACATCCGGGTCCGGTACGGGGCGCACCACGCTGCCGCAGGCGATCGCGAAGGAGTCCGAGCGTCGCCTGAACAAGCGCCGCAAGCGGCTGCAGCCCGTCATCGCCCGGCCGCGCACCGGCAAGAAGCCCAAGAAGGGCGGCAAGGCGACAGCGGCCGGGACGGCGCCGACCACCCCGAAGGTCAGTCTGACCAAGAAGCCCAAGACGCCGACGCCGACGCCGCCGAAGGTGAGCCTGACCAAGAAGCCGCGGCCGCCGAAGGTCAGCCTCAAGAAGAAGCCCGGCACCAAGGGTTCGGGAAGCGCCGGCCCCGCCGGGTCCGGTACGCCGGGAGCGGCGAGGCCGAAGGTCAACCTGCGCAAGAAGCCGCGGGTCAACCTGAAGAAGAAGCCCGGCGTGAAGGGCTCGGGCAAGAAGGCCGGCCCCGCCGGTCCGGCCGCTCCGGCACCCGGTCCGACCGGGGCCGGCCCGGGGACGGGCACCGGCACGCCGAAGGGCAAGGGCAAGGGCTGGCGCTGGGGTGGGCGCAAGGACCCGAACAAGGGCCGCGGTGCGCGCGAGCGGTGGGAGCGCACGAACGCCCGCCGGGGCACCGCTTCCGGACCGGCCGACCCGGGCGGGAGCTTCGGCCCGCCGCCCGGCTGGGGCCACACCGTGGACACCACCGTGACGCTGGAGCGCCTCGATGGCGGCCCCGGAGCCCAGGAGCGCCGCCACCAGCCCAAATCCACCACCACGAGCCGGGTCGCGCTGCCCGCCGGAACGAAAGGAGCGCCCGTGACCGCGAGCGCCGTGCCCATGCCGCGCAAGGCACCCAACACCCAGTACGCCGACTCCGACCTGACGATCTACGACGTCATCGACTCCGACGCCGACATGGCGGAGGAAATCATGGCGGGCGCCGACAACGCCAGGGAGGCGGCGGAGGGCTGCAACAAGCTCACGACCCGCCTGGAGTACCTGCACGGCAAGGTCATGGACCTCAAGGTGCCGGGCGTCCTGGAGGGCTGGGTGCTGCTCCTGGCGGAGAAGGCGATGAACGTCAAGGCGCGGGCTGAGGCGGTGGCGGAGAAGATCCCCGCCGCGTCCGAGGCCATCGCCCAGGCCGGGCAGAACGCGGCACAGCGCCACCAGGAGGTCGCCGACGTGACCCGCGACCAGGGCCACGCCGCCCCGGCCGAAGCCGACTACCACAACGAATAGGAGGTGCCCATGTCGTCCGAACTGGTCCCCCGCATCGGCGGCGCCCTCGTGGCGACCGGCTCGGTGATCGGCGAAGGCATCCGCTACGGCGTCGTCATCGTCCAGCTCACCGCCGCCAGCGCCAAGATGATCGGGCTGTCCGAGACGGTCCGCGCCACGTTCAACTACGTGGAGAACTGCGCGAAGCAGGTGAACCGCCTCGCCGACCTGGCCGCCGCGAAGACCGTCGACAAGGACACCATCGGCGAACACCGCGACGCGGCGACGCTGATGCTCTCGGTCCTCGATGAGGCCGAAGCGATGGCGGTGGAGTGCGAGGAGATGTCGACGCTGTTCCACGACACCGCCGACGCCCACATCGCCGACTACGGCCCGGTCGCCGAAGCGGTGAACCGGATGTCGGTGCCCATGGCCGACCGGAGCTTCTACAGCAACCGCTGACCGGCCCTTCCCCCT
>NZ_JAPVLU010000059.1:40105-45646 GCF_027158205.1 Streptomyces sp. H39-S7
ACGCTGTTCCACGACACCGCCGACGCCCACATCGCCGACTACGGCCCGGTCGCCGAAGCGGTGAACCGGATGTCGGTGCCCATGGCCGACCGGAGCTTCTACAGCAACCGCTGACCGGCCCTTCCCCATGCCCTCGAAGGAGGAGCCCCCGATGATTCCCCTCGGTCCCCTGCGCGGCCGGATCGCTCAGGTCCGCGACGTCTTCGGCCGCGTTCTCACGGTGGCCGGCACCGGAGCGCTCGCGGCCGGAGCGTTCTGGCCGCACACCTACAGCGCCACCATGACGGCGACGGTCGTCGCCGCCGGATACGCCACCGTGTGGTCGGCGACGCTGCCCAAGGGCCGCGCCCTGGACGCGGCCATGGCCCTCTACCTGTCGTCGTCGGTGTCGCTGGCCGCGCTGCTCACCACGCAGCGGATCTGGTCCGGCCTGGACTGGTGGTGGGACCTGCTTGGTGCCGCCCTGTGGACGGCCGTCGTGCTCAAGGTGCGCCCGGCCCGGATCGCGAAGGTCCTCGCCGGCCGCGAGCCGTCGCTGACCCCCGCGGCTGTCGAAACGAGCCGGGAGCTCCTGGTGGAGGCGGCCCCGGCCGGACCGCAGCACCCGGCCGCCGCGTTCTGGGCGCAGCGCGTCGCCATCGAGGGCGGCGCCGCCCCCAACACGGTGCTGGAGCAGGTGGAGGAGACCGGCGGGCGCTCGATGCGCGCCGTGATCCGCTCCACCCTCCCCGGCAAGCCCGTCCCCACGATCAACCTGCTGGAGCTGTCCGCCGCCCTGAACTGGCCGGAGGACGAACTGCAGATCACCCCCGTGCCCCGCCAGGGCGCCGGAGTGCGGCGACTGAGCGTCGGCACGGCCCCCGCCGAACAGACCGACGACCCGTACGCGCACTGGGCACAGAACGTCGCCCCCAAGGGCATGCCCGGGACCGTCATCACCTCCATCCGCGCTGTCACCATCGAAAAGGAGCTGGGCGCATGACCGCCGAGACCATCTACGAGCTCACCGTCGAAGCCCCTCCGGGGGACCTGATCGCCTACGACCCGATCCGGCTTGCCTCCGCCCTGCGGATCGAGGACCCCAGCAGGCTGGCGATCGAGACCGACGGCATGAACCACGCCCTGGTCACGATCTACCCCTCCGACCCGCTCGCCGACGTCGAACTGCCCGACCCCAGCGAGCTGGTCATGGACGACCAGGGCCGCATCTGGGTCGGCCGCTACCACAACGGCCGCCCCGCCAGGATGCGGCTGTACGACCCGAGGGCCGGATCCGCGCAGCGCGGCCTGCTGTTCGGCACGACCGGCGCGGGCAAGTCCACCGGCCTCCAGGTGATCCTGGCGGCGGAGAAGCGCTCCGGGATCGTGACGTTCCTCTCCGACCTCAAGGGCGGCCAGTCCGTCCCCGAGGCCCGCGACAACGTCGACTGGTTCGTCACCACGCCCGAGGGCGCGATGGCGCAGCTGCGCACGGTGTGGCTGATCATGCAGGCGCGGCAGGTCCGCTACGCCGCCGCCGGCCGCTCCAAGTTCCTGATGAACCGGCCCGACCCGCTGCTGAACCTGCGGATCGACGAAGCCAACCGCCTGCTGGAGAAGGGCGCCCCGTTCCGCGACGAGGCGACCTACTACATCAAGGACATCGGCCGCACCGGCCGGTCGCTGGGCATCGGGGTCCACCTGTCCGCGCAGGCCGGCCACCTGGAGGAGCTGGGCGGCTCGGACACGCTGCGCGGCATGCTCAAGGACGGCGAAGTGATCCTGCTGCGCTGGACGTCGACGATGATGCGCCAGCTGGTCTCCGACGGTCTGCTGGCCGCCGGGCAGTCACTCGCGCCGATCCCGAAGTACGCCGGGGCCATCAAGCTCATCAGCCAGTTCGAGGAAGCCGGAGACGAGGACGCCCCGGGCACCCAGGGCAGCGGCTACCTCCTGTCCGGCCCCTCCCCCACCAGCCGCTTCCGGTTCTTCAACGTCGGCAGCACCGAGCCGGTGGAGGGCCTGGACCCCGAGATGCTCGCCCTGTACGGCGACGGCCCGGTCCGGCAGCTGGAGAAGGAGTCCCTGGACGACGCGGGCGACGCCTACGCCGGACGCCTGGACGGCCCCGAGGCGTACGCCGCGATCTTCCCCATGGAGGAGGAAGACGAGGACGGCGAAGGCAGCGGCGGCGGTGGCGGCCGGAAGTCCGGCGGCAAGAAGCGCCCGGTCGCCCCGGGCCCCGCGATGCCGGAGCCGTCCAAGCCCCGCGCCCGCACACTCGCCGAACGCGTCCAGGCCGTCCTGGAGAACTCCGACGGCGACCTGGACGCCGCCGCGATCCTCGAGGCCGTCAACGCCGACGGCGACCGCCAAGTCCGCCTCGGCAGCGTCCGCAACACCCTGACCGCCCTCAAGAGCAACTGACCCCTCACCCCGGAGAAAAGGAGCCCGACGCCGCCATGGCCGTATCCCTGTCCCTCGTTGTGGTCGCCGCCCTGATCGTCCTGATCCTGCTGCGCACCGGCTACCTGCGGCTGTGGCCCGCCCTGGCGGCCGTGCTGTTCGGGTTCTGCCTCGCCTCCACCGGCATCGCCCCGGCCATCACCGGCGCGATCACCTCCGTCACCGGCTGGGTCTCCTCCTTCTGACCCCGCCCGACCTTGAGAGAAGGACCCCGTGCCCGAATCGCAGACCCGCCCCGTCAAGTGCATCACGG
Organism: Streptomyces sp. H39-S7; assembly: GCF_027158205.1. Classification (GTDB taxonomy): domain Bacteria; phylum Actinomycetota; class Actinomycetes; order Streptomycetales; family Streptomycetaceae; genus Actinacidiphila. Next base: position 42,804 of record NZ_JAPVLU010000059.1, read on the forward strand.
TGATGCTCGACGGGGCCACCACCATCGTCGGCCGGCCCACCGCACCCGGGCAGCCCGACGTCCAGGCGCTCATCGACGACCTGCTCGCCACCGGCCGCAAGAACGGCGTCCAGCTCGCGGAGCCGGAGACGACCCGGCCGCTCCCGCAGTACCTGACGCTCTCCGACCTCGACGCCGCTGTCCGGCGCGCTGAGGCATAACCACCCGCACCTCACCCTTGGCCGCCCGCCGCACCGCATTCCCGGTGCGGCGGGCGGCCCTTGTGCAGGAAGGACCCACCGCCATGTACCAGTCCGGCACGCAGCGCCCCTACGAGGTGGCCGCCCCCGCCGCCCAGCACCTGCCCGCGGCCGACCCGGTGGCCGAAGCGATGGCGCAGGCCCGCGCGCTCCAGATCGTCACCGCCTCCACCCACGCGGTGGAGCTCTCCGGGGAGCGCGCCCAGATGGTGTGGATCCCGGGTCCGGGCAACCAGTTCATGGCCGTGCCGCGCGAGGTGCTGCCCGCCGGCTACCGCCACTTCGAGGCGATGCCCGCCCCGCAGCAGCGCGACCTCACCCCGGTCCCGCTCTTCGACCCGCGCGCCCAGCTGGTCGCCGCAGGCGGCATCGGCGCCGGCGCGGCCGGAGCCGGGATCGGCTGGGGATTGGGGCAGGCATTCACGGGCATCGCGGCCGCGGGCGGCACCGGCGCCGTCGTCGTGGGACTCGCCCTGTGGCTCCTCATCAAGGTCACCAGTGGTGGCGGCGGCCGCACGCACATCCACAACGAGAACCACGTGACCAACCACAACACCAGCCGCTGGTTCGGCCACTCCACGTCGTCGACCACGACGACGAACAACCGCTGACCGGGCCGCCTGCTTCGTACTCGAACCCCGACGCCGGGTGTCGAGTACGGGCCAGGTGGCCCGGGGCGGTCAGCTCTCCAGGTCGATCAGGATGCGCCCGTAGTCGTCGACCCACGCCTCGTAGATGACGCCGTCGACGATCGCGCCGTCCACGACGATCTCCACGCCCTCTTCGACGTCGATCCACAGCACGCCGTCGTCATCCGTATACGCCGGCCAGATCACCCCGTCGGCGATCACCTGATCGAACACGACGCCTTCCGGCTCATCGCGCGTGAACCAGCCCATCACCGCCCCCTTCGCTTCATGCGCACAGCCTGACGCACCACCAGGCCCTTCCAACAGATCCCCGCGCAGACCTCCGGACAACCCGCCCCGGCCCCCGAACCCGCAACGCACCGCGCGGAGTTCGGGTGCCAGAGCAGGCCGCCCGGCCCGCACCGCGCTCACCGACGCACTCAAGGAGATCCCGACCGTGGCTGACCACAACGACCGCGACCAGGCCCCGAACGCCGACCAGCCGGACTTCCTCCAGCTCGGGCAGAACGAGCAGGAGCCCTTCAACTTCCCGCCGCCCCCGGCCGGGGAGTACCAGAAGCCGAAGCAGCCGCAGCTCGCCGCCGCACGCGAATGGTGGGACCACGCGTGGGAGACCGGCGGGTTCCTGCACGACCGCTGGGAGGACCTGCGCCAGGCCCCGGAGCTCGGCTGGCACTCCATGGCGAACTGGGTGAAGGCGGCGATCGGACTCGCCGGGATCTGCGCGGTCATCATCCTGCTGGACACCGCGACCGACGTCCTGGCCGATTCGATCCGCCACCTGCTCACCGCCGTTCCGCACGTCCAGGTCGGCACCGACACCTCCGACGGCGTCTTCGCCGTCGTCGACCAGCCGATCCGCTCGTACATCGCGGCCCACTCCGCCTCGCTGCCGATCAGCGCCTCCACCGTCTACACCCTCTGGCAGGTGGTCGGTCTCTTCGGCCTGGTCGGCGGCTTCTTCCGCAGCAGCGGCGCCCGCCTGACCTGGACGGCCTTCGGCGCGTCCAGCATCGCCATGGTCTACAGCGCCGCACCGGCCGACGGCCGCACCATCGCCACCGGGCTCGCCGTCCTCGCCTGGACCGCCGCCTCCGCGTTCGCACTGCGCGGTCTGAGCCTGCGCCCGACCTTCTTCACCCACATCCACAACGCCGGTCACCAGATCGAGCCGCACATCCACATCCCCGCCCCGGCCGCCCCGCCCGTCGATGACACCCCGGACAACGTGCACCCGCTCACCAAGCGCTGACCCGTCGCCCTGCCTGGCTCTCGCCCGCCCTGCGCGGGCGAGGACCGGACAGGCCGCCCGGCCTCACGCACCACCCGCCCTGTCCCCGACCGAATGGAGAACTCGTGGCCGTCATAGGCGTGCTGACGGAGCCCACCCCGCCCACCTGGTGGAAGGCGAACCGGCACAAGGTCTACGGCGTCGGCGGACTGCTGATCGGCTACCTGATCGGCACCCATCTGCACGGCGCCCCGACCCGCAGCCGCAGCACCCGAGCCCGAGCCACACCACGCCGGCCCCGACCACGCCCGGCGCGCACCGCACGCACACGCCCGCCTGATCCGTCACCCGCCGCACCCTCGCCGACGCATCCGACGTCGGCGGGGGTGCGGCGCTGTGCACCGACCTCTGGAGGAACTGCCCGTGCTCATCCCCCGCCCGCGCCGCCGTATCGGCCGGCCCCGCCCGCAGCGTCCCGGCCCCCGCTACCCGCACCGCCCCGACCGGCTGCCCGGCACCTGGCGCCGGTGATGCCGCGCCGCCGAACGAGGCGCCGCCGCCGCGAGGTGAGGCGGGTTCCGCGCAGTGACGCGACCCTGCCAACTGGAGTTCACGCGGGTTCCTTCGCGATGTGCCTGCCGATTGAGGTGCAAGTGGGGAGGTAGGAGCCCTCCTATCAGGCTTGATTGGTACGCGTGAGATGTTCGCAGTAACTGGCACATT
>NZ_JAPVLU010000005.1:0-1152 GCF_027158205.1 Streptomyces sp. H39-S7
ACCGGGACCGACCCCTGCTCCGCGGAGATCGCCCTGACCGTCGCCGACGACCTCCACCACCAGGGCGTGGGAACCCTGCTCCTGGAGCATCTCGTCGACCGAGCCGGACAGGACGGAATCACCACCTTCACCGCCGAAGCACTGGCCGACAGCCATCCCGCGCTGAAGGTCTTCGCGGATCTCGGGCTGAACACCGTTCGCCGCTTCGACGGCACCACCGTGCACTGCGTCATCCAACTCGACCCGGACGAGTACTACCGGGCCGCGGTCGACACCCGCGGCCGGACCGCGGCCTCCGCCAGCCTGCGAGCACTGCTGCGCCCGGAATCCATAGCCGTCATCGGCGCAGACCACGAGGAAGGGTCCGTGGGGCGAACGGTACTGAAGAACCTGCGCCGTGCCGGCTTCAACGGTCGGCTGCGCGCGGTGGACACCCACGCCCACTCCGTCGAGCGCATCCCCTGCTACCCGTCGGTCGCCGCCCTCCCCCACCCCGTCGACCTCGCGGTCCTCGCCGTGCCGGCCTCCGACGTCGCCGCGACGGCCGAGCAGTGCGGAGTGGCCGGCGTACGAGCTCTGGTCGTTCTGGCCACCGGGCTCGACGCCGAGCAGTGCGCCGCGCTGCTGGCCGTCTGCCGGCGCTATGGGCTTCGGCTGGCCGGCCCGAACAGCATGGGCGTCACCAACACCGAGGAACAGGTCCGGATGGACGCCACGTTCGCCGCCCACCGGACGCTGCCGGGGACGGCCGGAGTCGGCGTGCAGTCCGGCGGGATCGGGATCGCGCTGCTCGCCGGGCTGTCCCGGCTCGGGATCGGTGTATCCACCTTCGCCTCGCTCGGCGACAAGTACGACGTCAGCGGCAACGACCTGCTGCGGTGGTGGGAAGGGGACGGCCGCACCGACCTGGCCGTGCTGCACCTGGAATCCTTCGGCAACCCGCGGGGCTTCGCCCGTACCGCCCGCAGGGTCGCCCGCCGCATGCCGGTCCTGACCATCGACACCGGCGGCCCGCACCCCGCCCGGCGTCCGGACGCCGCCGGCAGCGCGGACCATGACGTCCCGGCCACGACCCGGCAGGCGCTGTTCACCCAAGCCGGAGTCATCGCCACCCGCACCCTTGGCGAACTCCTCGACACCGCGGCCATGCTC
>NZ_JAPVLU010000005.1:1250-255904 GCF_027158205.1 Streptomyces sp. H39-S7
CGGCGTCCGGACGCCGCCGGCAGCGCGGACCATGACGTCCCGGCCACGACCCGGCAGGCGCTGTTCACCCAAGCCGGAGTCATCGCCACCCGCACCCTTGGCGAACTCCTCGACACCGCGGCCATGCTCCACTCCCAACCACTGCCGCCCGGCACCAACGTCGCCGTGGTGTCGAACTCACGCGGCGCGGGCACCATGGCAGCCGACGCCTGCCAAGCGGCCGGACTGACCGTCCTCGAACTCCCCGCCGCTTTGACCGCCGAGCTTGTCGGACTGCTTCCACACGGCGCGCAGGCCACCAATCCCGTCGACGTGACCGTCGCCGTGAGCGAGCCCGCGCTCCGTGCGTGCGTCGACCGACTCGCCGCACACGGCGCCCTGGACGCCGTCATGGTGGTCCTGGTGCCCACCGCGCTGTCCGAGGCGACCGGCGACGACCTCGTCAGAGCACTGACGCAGTCCACGACGATCCGACGCTCGCGGACCGTTACCGCCGTCCTCCTCGACCAGCCGGAGCCCGTCCGCCTGTTGCACGCGACCGGCGGAGCGGTGCCCGCGTACTCCGCCCCGCACTCCGCCGCCCGAGCACTGGCACACGCCGCGGCCCGCGGCCGCTGGCTCGCGCAACCGTCCGGCACGACGCCGGAGCTCCCGGACATCGACACCGCCGGAGCGCACGCACTCGTCGACGCCTTCCTGGCCGTCAACCCGCACGGCGGCCGGCTCGATCCGGAAGCCTGTTCGGAGCTGCTGGACCGCTACGGAATCCCGCGTCCGCCCGAGGCCCGGGCGGACGGCGAGCAGTCGGCCGCCGAGGCGGCCGTCCGGCTCACCGGGCCCCGCGGACACGTCGCACTGACGGCGTACGGTCCCGGTCTTCCGCCCGGGAGCGGCCACGACGCTGTCCTGCTCGGCCTGGTGGGCGAGACAGAAGTGCGGGCCGCGTACCGAGAGCTCAAGAGCCGCTTCGGTGACGCCATGACCGGTGTCCTCGTCCGCCCCATGGTCGAACGCGGGATCGAGCTGATCTCCGGAATCAAACAGGACGACGTCTTCGGTCCCCTGATCCTGTGCGGGCCCGGTGGTATCACCTGCGATCCGCCCGCCGAACCGGCCGCCCAGCTCGCCCCACTCACCGAGCGTGACGCGCGAGCGATGCTCGCCGACCCGCGCTGCTCCTCGCTGCTCCTCGGGCGCCACGGCGGTAGCGCGGACATCGAGGGGCTGAAGACGCTACTGCTGCGATTGTCCCGGATGGCCGAAGACCTGCCACAACTCGCGGAAGCCGCCCTTGTGACGGTCGTCGCCGGGCCCAGCGGCGTCACCGCGCTCGACGCCCGCATCCGCCTGCTGCCCCATCTCGTCCACGATCCGTACCTGCGCCGGCTGCGCTGAATCCGGGTCCACGAAAAGGCACTCCACGGACCTGAGGAGTGTGGCCGGTCAACTTGTGCGGATGAGCCCCGGGGCTCATCCGCACAGGTCCGACCTTCCCTGTTCAGCCGCCCCGTACGAGGTGCCGGCGATGGCTCAACCGGCCGGGAACACTGAAGCCGGCCCCACGACGCCGCAGATGCCGCCAGGGGTCCCGCTTGCGGATCGGATCGGCCGGAGCGGTCGGAGCGGCGGACTCCTGCCGGTAGAAGAGCCGTTTCCCGATCTCGATGAGACCCAGATAGCAGACCACCATGGCCACCAGTGCGGCGAAGAAGCCCAGCGGAAGCGGCGCGAAGCCGAGTGTGTGTGCCAGGGGTGTTGCCGGCAGTACCGCTCCCACCGCGACCACCCCGAAGGCGGCCATTGTCAGCGGCAGGCTGGGACGGCTGCGCCAGAACGGGCTGCGACGGGTGCGGATCGCGAAGATCACCAACGCCTGGGTGGCCAAGGACTCCACGAACCAGCCGGTGCGGAACTGGACCGGTCCGGAGTGGAAGACCCACAGCATGACGCCGAACGTGGCGAAGTCGAACACCGAGCTGATCGGACCGAAGCAGACCATGAAGCGGCGGATGAACCCGATGTCCCAGTGCGAGGGCCTGCGCAGCTGCTCCTCGTCGACATGGTCGGTGGGGATCGCCAGCTGGCTGGTGTCGTAGAGCAGGTTGTTGAGCAGGATCTGGGACGGCAGCATCGGCAGGAAGCCCAGGAACAACGACGCACCGGCCGCGCTGAACATGTTGCCGAAGTTGCTGGACGTGCCCATGAGGACGTACTTGATGGTGTTGGCGAAGATTCGCCGCCCCTCCACCACACCGTCCGCGAGCACGTCCAAGTCCTTCTCCAGCAGGATCACGTCCGCGGCGTCCTTCGCCACATCGGTGCCGGACTCCACGGAGATGCCCACGTCGGCGGCGTGCAGAGCCAGCGCGTCGTTGACACCGTCGCCCAGGAACGCGACGTCACCGCCGGTCGTCCGCTGGATCCGGACGATACGTGCCTTGTGCTCAGGGCTGACCCGGGCGAAGACGGTGGTGCGCACGATCGCCGCGGCGAGTTCGGCGTCGTCCAGCGCGTCGAGATCCACACCGGTCAGCCCCCGTCCGGCCGGCAGTCCGAGGTCGTCGCAGACCTTGACCGCGACCGCGGGATTGTCCCCCGTGACGACTTTGACCGTGATCCCGAGACCGGCCAGCCTCAGCAGCGCCGCGGCCGCGTCGGGTTTGGGCGGGTCGAGGAAGACCAACAGGCCGGCGAGACGCAGGCCTCGTTCATCCACGGCAGTGGGCCGTTCCTCACCCACCGGGGTACGAGTGGCCACGGCGACCACGCGGTTCCCTGCGGCGAACTCGGCGGCCAGCGCTTCGCGGGCCGCGTCGGGTACGTCCACGCAGCGCTCCAGCACGCTCTCAGGAGCGCCCTTGGTGACCAGCGTCGTCACACCCGCGCTGTCACGCACCACGGCGGAGACCATGCGCCGGTCGTGGTCGAACGGCAGCAAACCGAGCCGAGTACTGCCCGCCAGGGTCCCGCGCAGGCTCTGCGACGCGGCCGACTCCCACAGGGCCGCGTCCAGCGGATTGCCTCCCACCGCCGGACCGCCCGCACCGCCGCTCTCCGTGCACAACAGTCCCCAGCGCAGCAACTCGTCCGCCGTGGAGCCGTCGGCGGGCAGCGCCCGCATGAAGTCGATCCGGCCTTCGGTCAGCGTGCCCGTCTTGTCGGTGAACAGCACATCGACGTCCCCGAGGTCCTCGATGCACACCAGCCGCTTGACCAGCACCTTCCGTCGGCTCATCCGCCGGGACCCGGCGGCCAGACTCGTCGACACCACGGCCGGCAGCAACTGCGGCGTGATCCCGACGGCGATCGCCAGCGAGAACAACAGCGCTTCCAGAAGCGGTTTGTGCAGCAGGACGTTGACGGCGAAGATCGACGTGGTCAGCGCACCCGCGACGTAGACCAACAACATCGAGAACCGGCGCAGTCCGACTTGGAACTCGGTCTCCAACTGGTGCGTGCCCAGGCCCGCCGCGATCTTCCCGAACTCCGTAGCGGCGCCGGTGGTCACCACCACTCCCCGGCCGCTGCCGGCATGCACGACCGTGCCCATCAGAGCGCAGCCCGACAACTCGGCCAGCGGAGTACCGGACGGCACCGCAGACGTGCCCTTGGGCAGCGGAAGCGACTCACCCGTCAGGACCGACTCGTCGCACTCCAGACTGACGACGTCAAGAAGCCGGATGTCGGCCGGAACGATCTCCCCGAGCCTCAGCTCGACCACATCGCCCGGCACCAGCTCGGTGACGTCGACCTTGCAGGGGTTTCCGTCCCGCAGCGCCACCGCCTGGTGGTGGATCTGGCCGTGCAGCGCCTCGGCGGCCTTCTCCGCGCGGTACTCGTTCACGAAGCCGAGCCCCACCGACAGGGCCACGATGGCGCCGATGATCACGGCATCACCGCGTTGCCCGACGAAGTAGGAGGCCGTCGCCGCCGCGAGCAGCAGCCCCAGCAAGGGAGAGCGCAGCTGACGCCACAGCACCGCCGGCAGCCTGGCCCGGTGGGAGGTGACCGCATTCGGCCCCCAGGTGCGCAGCCGTTCGGCCGCCTCGCGCGCCGACAGACCGTCGCGCGTCGTATCCGCCGCCCGGAGGGCGTCGTCGCCGGACCGGCCGGCCGCCGCGGTGATTCCGGAACCGGTGGCCCGCGGTGCGGATGCGAGAACGGTCACGGGGTCGCCGGCAGCGCGGCCGACGGTTCCAGGGGGGCCGGGGCGTCGTCGACGTCGAAGAGCATCAGATCGTGGACGTTCACCACCCCGTCGACGCTCTCCGAGAGCCGGACCACGAGCAGGCCCAGGCTGCGCAGGCCGAGCGTTCCGCGGAGGGTGACCACGCCCTCCTGCACCTGGACCTGGACCGCGCCCTCGGCGATCTGCAGCGTTCTGCCGAGGACATCGCTGACGATCTCCTCCCGGATGAAGCGGTCGGTGCGCAGGAAGACACGCAGTAGGTCGCTCCGGCTCACGATGCCCGCCAGTCGCCCGATCTCGTTGACAACCACGAGGCGCTTCACTCCGTCACGCTCCATCGCGCGGGCGGCCTCGACGACCGACCATTCCGGCCGGGCGGTGAGCGCAGGGCCGGTCATCAGGCCGACGGCGGTCTCGGGCTGGACACCTGTCCGGCCCGAGGGGCCGGCGAGCTGCCCGTGCCCCAGCGGGTCCGGCCGGGAGGCCTGATTCTGCAGCAGATCCCCCTCGGAGACGACACCGACCGGCCTGCCCTGGCCATCGACCACCGGCACAGCGCTGATGTCGTTGTCGGCCAGCATGCCGACAAGCTCCTTGACGGAACACTCTGCGTCGGCGCTCACAACCTGGTGGGTCATGACATCTCGTACGGTGCGGTGCTGCACGGTCTCACGTCTTCTCGGCAGATGGATCAGGGGGCGACACGACCCGGCGGGAACCGGTCCCACCTTCCACATTGAGGCAGCCGGAGTGGGCGCAGCAGGGCCTACCAGGACCCTCCGGAGGTCCGACCGACCCCATCGACGGACGGTAGGGTGTTCACCCCACTCCACAAGCCGCCGCGCCGTCCGACCCGCACCGGCAGCGGCAGCGGCAGCACCGGCAAGGGATCAGATGGACGGTCGGGTCCTTCAACCGACTTCGGGTGTTTGCGGGTCTTGCTCGTACGTCGCCGGTCGCGGTGCCTCTTCCAGGCCAGGGCGCGCTGGATTTCCAGGTGGCTGAGGCCGGGGGCCGCCTTCAGGTCATCACGGGTGAGCGCCTGGGGCTGAAGTGCCAGTGCGCGGTCGATCTGCCCGGCCCACAGCTCCTCGGGCACATACGGACGGTTGCGGTACTCCTGCCGCAGGACGGCCAGGTGCTCGGGGGAGCAGGCGACGACCAGTCGCCGGCCGTCGCGCGCCGGGCTCTGGGCGTGGATCACGGAGGAGTCCGGGACGACGCCCAGCTGGCACCCCTCGGTGAGCCGTCGGCGCACAGGTCGCAGGTGCCCACCGGTGAGCGTCCCTTCGCATGCCCGTACTCCTGCACCTTCCGTGCCCTGACGCACTTTCTGATCGTGCCGGTAGGGAGCAGTATGCCTGCCCCCCATCGGCACGAAAATCTGCCCTGGCCTGCTCTCGCCGGTGAGGCGGCGGACCATGAGGTCGGCCATGGCAGGTGGATCACGGCTTCGCAGCGGTGGGAAGGGTTTCGTAGTCACGCGCGAGACGCCGGTGGAGCATGGGCCTTCCATAGGTCTACTCGACAGCCCACCGTTTTCGGGATCGGGGCGAAGCCCCTGGTCCCGGCTCGGCCTGGAGTTCAGGATCTCTGAAAGGTTCTCCGTGGGAACTCGGGCTGTTACCTGCCGTTGTGCCGGGTTGTGACTTTCGGTTCGGCTCCTGATCGGTTCGAAGAGGAGTTACCGGGCGGGGATCGCGTACTTCACGGCGTGGTCTCGGAGAGGTCGAACAGCGTGCTCAGGTGGACTGGGTCGGCTCCGGTGGCGAGAGCCTCGCTGAGGACACGGTCGGCGCGGACCCGGTCGAAGCTGACACCGTGCAGGGTCAGTTGGCGTTTGAGGAAGTAGGTGCTGACCGGGAGTGCCGTTCGCGCAGCCGCCTCGTCGTACATCACCGACCACGCCGACGCCATCCGCTGGCCAGCCGCAGGCGAGGCACGCCTAGAGGAGTACCTCGCCCGCATCGATGACTCCCTGAACTCTACGTGCGGGATCAGATCGAGCGAGTGGCCCGCCTCGAGCGCGAGCGTGACGAACTGACCAGCCGGATGGAACGCACCCACCACAGCGACGTCGGCGTGGCGACTCGCCTCAATCACCTGTACACCACGACCCCTGGCCCCGCTCTGAAGCGCGTTGCAGATCTCCGCGTATGGACAGGTCAGGGCTCATTTGCGGAGGGTCTTGGTCAAGCGGCGAGGGCGAGGTTGTGCATGGGGCTACGGCTTGTACAGCGTGGTGGAGTCCGTCGCCGCGCTGTCGGCAGTCCCGGAGGATCTTGTAGTTCTTCATGCGGGCGAAGGCGTGCTCGACGCGGGCGCGGAGTTTTCGGTGCTCAGCATTGTCGGTCTCCTCACCCGGCAACAGCGCCCGGCCCGGCCGTTTGCGATGTGGGACGACGAGTCCGGTGTTGATGTACGCGCCGGGGTATGGATGAGGCGGGATACGCGTGAATTGGGGGATGATGGGATGTCCAGACCGCTGCGATACGCCGACGCCGTCCGACTGCTCGGGGGTAGCGGGCCGGTGGCGGCCGCTCTGGAAGGGGCGGTCGGAGAGGCGCTGACCATTACCGCAGGGCCCGTACCGGGCCTGGTTCTTGGCTTGTTCGGGGCTGAATCGCAGATCATTTCACTCAGCAGATCGCTGGTCAGCGGGCTTGGCGAGCGCTTGAGCGGTCTGGGCCGGTTCGGCCGCACCGAGCGCCTCGCCGCCGCGCACGCGGTGATCGTCGTGGCGGCGTACGGCGAGGCGCTTGCGGAGACCCCCTTCCCCTTCGACGTCGGCCAACTCACCGTCGGCCGGTTGGACGCGGTGCGGCTGGCAACAGGCGACGCACCACTGGACAGGCGGCTGGTAGACGTGGCCGACCACTTGTTGCGCACCGGGGTGCCGTTACCTGCCCCCCACCAGCCCTATGAGTCCACACTCCTTGCCCTCCGCGACTTCTACCACGCGGCATCCCGGCGGATGAGCGCCTTCGTGGCCGGCTGCGCGGTCTGGGACACCCTGAACGCAGCGGACCGGCAGCGGACCCAGGACCTGTTCGAGGGCCAGGTGCTGGACAGAGCGCTGGTCCGCTATGAGGAGCTGTACCGCCAACTGGCGGCACAATTCACTGAGCTGACGTTTTGGACGGACCGCACGGATCACCGGGCGACCCGCGAGAGCGTGCGGAGCCTGACCGACATCGTCACCCGCCTCGCCGAGGGCGGCGTTCCGCCCGCACGGCTCGCGGGACTGGGCCATGCCGGCGCCGCTGCGCTGGATGCTCCGGTGCTGGGCGTTGAGGAGGGCGCCGATGGGATGGCCATCCCCACCCTGCGCGAGGCCTATCTGAGTCCAGACTTCCGGATCCGTGAGTTCACCACAGGCGACGACCTGACAGTCGAGGAGGAGTGGGCGGCCCGTGACGTTCGACCGGGGCTCGACGCCTTCCTTGCTGATTTCCTCACCGCGCCCCAGGCCGTCGCCGCACCTGTACTCCTGCTGGGACAGCCCGGCGCTGGCAAGTCCCTCCTGACGAAGGTCCTGGCCGCCAGTTTGCCCGCTGCCGACTTCCTCGTGGTCCGGGTCACTCTGCGCGCGGTCCCTGCGGACGCCGACATCCAGCGGCAGATCGAAACAGCAGTGCGACAGTCCACCGGCGAGCGCCTCGACTGGCCGGACCTGGTGCGTGCCGCCGGGAACGCGCTGCCTGTGGTGCTGCTCGACGGCTTCGACGAACTCCTGCAGGCGACCGGCCTGAACCAGTCCGACTACATGGAACGAGTCGCCGACTTCCAGCGCCGGGAGGTCGGCTGCGGCCGGCCGCTCGCCGTCCTGGTCACCAGTCGGACAGCGGTCGCGGACCGGGCCCGGCTGACTCCCGACGGCGTCGCCATCCGAATCGAGCCCTTCACCCCCCGCCAGACCACCCAATGGTTGCAGATCTGGAACGGCCGCAACGCCGCCTACTTCGCCGATCGCGGTCTGCTGCCGCTGACACCACGCCCTCGTCCAACCCGACTTGGCCAGTCAACCACTACTGCTGCTGCTGCTCGCCCTCTACGATGCTGAGGACAACGCGTTCCAGGGACAGACCCACCATCACCTGGCCAGTTACGAGCTCTACGAAAGGCTCCTCGCGCGCTTCGCCCGGCGCGAGGTCATCAAGCACGGGCCATCGCTTTCGGAGCAAGCGATAGCGAAGGCGGTCGAACTCGAACTGCTGCGGCTGTCGGTGGCCGCGCTGGCCATGGCCAACCGCGGACGCCAATGGGTCACGGGTGACGAACTCGACACCGACCTGAAGGCGCTGCTGCCAGAGGAGTCGCTCCCCGCGGCGGACGCGGGGCTGCGAGCAGGCCTCAGCCGCGGCCAAGTGACCGTCGGACGCTTCTTCTTCGTCCACCGGACCGAGGCCCTTCGCGATGCCGAGACACTGCACTCCTACGAGTTCCTGCATGCCACCTTCGGCGAGTACCTTGCAGCCCGGCTCATCGTCAGCGAGCTGACCGCCTTGGCGGAATCGGAGCGGGCGCAGGCTGGCCGCGTCCGAAAGCCGGCACTCGACGACACCTTCCTGCATGCGTTGTTGTCGTTCTCCGCGCTGTGTACCGGCCGTTACCTCCTCGGCTTCCTCGAGCAGGGGCTGCACGACCGTGCGGGCCACGTGGCGGACGAGACGCTGTCGCTGCTCCTGTCCTTGTTCAGGGAAGCGATGCAGGAACGCATAGCGGATGTCTACACCGACTACCGTCCGGCCCCACGCACCATTCCCGCACGGCATGCGCTGTACGCCGCGAACCTCCTCCTGCTGGTGCACGCCTTGGACAGGCATGTAACGGGGTGCGATCTCTTCCCGGACGCCCGCGACCCGGTGGCCGCGTGGCGCGGCATCGCTTTGCTGTTCAAGTCTCAGATGCTGCCGTCGGAGTGGACCGCGTTCGCCGGCCTGGTAGACGTGCGGCGGGTGTGGCAGGGCGAGCGCCGTGAGATCCAGGTGCGGCGCCTCGACCCCGCTGACGACGAGCGGCCTCTGACCGACTGTGCGGATCCGGTCACCCGCACACCCCCTTCCGCCCCGGATGTGTACTGGAGCCAGGGCTGGGGACCCTCCCACCGCTACCGTGACTTCTGCGGTTGGCGTCACCGCGACCACAGCCGTCTGGTTCACGACGCCGACCTGCTGTGTGACGAGGACACAGACGCGCTGCTGAACTTCGCCCGGGGCCTGGTGGACGCCGGTGACGGAGTCCTCCTCACCAGTTTCGCCGGGGTGAAAAGCGGCCGGGCACGCTCCGCCGCACAGGTACTGGTGGAGTTGTGGGAGACGGGCGAGTCGTTCTCCGCCTGCCACAGCGAGGCACTGTGGATCTGCCTGCACAGCCTCAGCCCACGCTCGCCGGGCACCCGCCATCGCTACCTCGACGTGGTCGGACAGCAATGGCGTAGGGCGGGTCGACCGCTGGACCCGCACTGGCTCGAAACGGCCCACTCCGTGATCGAGGCGGACGGCCGCACCGCGCGGCCGCGGCATGACCACGAAGCCATGACCCTGCTATACGAGCAGGCCCTTCAATAGAGGTCCAGCGCCGACCCGTCCCACTGCCTCAAGCGGCTGACGGCAGCATGATCAGGGAGCGGGTGATGCGGAGGAAATGCGTCGCAAGGCCGATACCCTCCCGCCGTCTTGCCCGACTGCGGCCGTAGGCTCCGGATCTCATTTCCGGCCACCGGTTTCCCAGCGAAGTGCAGCAACTGTGATCACACGATGCCGACCTCCGCGCACGTGTCGGGCTCGTAAAGTCATCGCTGCAGGTGGGCGCTGCTCTGAGCTAGTGGTGGGAGCTAGGATGCTGCGCTGGTGATCATCGCGCTGCTGTACGAGCTGCCCGGGGTCGCCATCCGGGTTTCCGCCATCCCAGGGTCTGAGCACCCCCACCGGAGGGCATCGTCTGGGCGTTCACGCCCTGCAATCACGTCCCCGCTCCTGACCCTGCCCCGGACCTGTTTTTCCCCCACCTTGTCGGCGCAGACGGCGACCGGCGCGGTCCGCCGGTGGCGCAGACATGGCGGCGAAGACTGCCTTGCAGACCCTGAGAGGTTCGGAGCTACGGGCCTGCGGCGAGCGGAGCGAGACGCCCTGATCTAGTAGAGAAACTCTGTCCCAAAGCCAACGGGCTTCCTAGCGGGAGCCGTTGAGAGCGTCCACGGCTTGGATCGCCACCCGGTGGTTACCTGCAACGAATCAAGTGAATCCCCACCCGAAGGGGCCCTGACCTGCGGAAAGACGGCAGCACACCGCGCCTCTCACAAGCTCTCACATTTGAGATCCGACAATACAGACATCAGAGGCCGCCTCCGCAATGCGGAGACGGCCTCTGACCTGCGCAAACACCGTCGGGACGACAGGATTTGAACCTGCGACCCCTTGACCCCCAGCGTTCGACCGAGCTTGACGGTCTGTCATTGCCGGTCCCGTGCAGTCCAGGTAACCCAGGTCAGGTCCCGTTCTACGAGGACCACCATGACGACCATTCCGGATCCATGACGACTCGTCCGTGAGACGCCTGTGAGATCCAGGCGGATGCAACCCCGGATGGAGACCCGAGCCCGCTCCGCTCAAGGCCGCGTGCCTACATCAGACAACATGACCGGTCGGCAACCGTGCTCCGAGGCGTCTGGACGTTGATGTCAGGAGCAGCCTGCCGGTCTCGGCTCGCACAGCCGAAATCCTCGGCGATCAGTCGCACCGGCCGCACAAGTATTCGCGCGGCAAGGAGGACCGCGGATTGGCCACCCCCGGCACGGGGGCCCACCGGCCGCGGTGCGCCCGGTGCGACGGTGGACCGTACGGCGACTGCCACGCCGGCCGGTCACCTCGACCCGAGAAACCCAGGCCGCGGCGCCGCACGACCGGGTCCTGGAGCGGTTCGGCTGCCAGGCTGGGGAGCCAGGCGTCGAAGAGCTTGTGGTTGGCGTTGACGCGGAAAGTGCCGTGCGCCCGGAAGCGCCCGGAGGGGCACCTGTGGCAACGGCGGAGAACAATCGGCAGGCAGGTGGGAACTACCACCCAGGTTCTGGACATGGAGATACACCGGTTCCAGTGAGAAGACCACAGCGAAAAGGAGCACGGCGCACAGGTGCGACGCGCGACGGTTTCAGCGCTCGGGGTGTCTCACTTGGTGTACATTGCCACGTCCTTGCCAGGGGCGACTGCGGGCGGGAGCACGCTAACCGCCCACGGGAGTACAGGTCCACTGAATTCCGGGCGCGGGCGGCGACGCCCCCGCGGCGAGCGACCGTGAGCGGCACTCACATCGGGGCCTCAGTCATAGCGGCAGGCTACGACCAGGCCCAGCCCACCACCTCGCAGGGTCCTCGAAGAGGAAATCCGGGTGCGCTGACCGGGCACGCAACGGGCACGGTGTTCGGCTACTCGTAGATCTCCGCGGCGCTCAATGCCCGTGCGAAGAAAGTCCAATCGCCGTCGACCGGCATCTCCTGGCCGAAGTTCCGATACCAGTTCGGCGAGGACCTGATCCAGGGCGCCAGCGCTTCCAGGTACTGCTCAAGCGTGGGGTTCTCCCACTCGTCGCCGCGGCGGAGGAAATCCGCCCGCAGGTCGAGGATGTGCGCCACCAGAGCTTCCCTGCTGTCGACTTCATTGGCCGGATTCGCTGGCAGCTCCATCATGTCGGCACCGTACCGTGCTGTCGGCATAAGCGCCTGCGGCTCCGGAGGCAGGAGGGGTTCCAGACATCCCCGCTGGTCACCGCGATGCTGACGCGCCAAGTTCATGTGCCATCCCGCAAATACGCCGTGAGGCTACGAGTAGGGATGCCCCTTGCCGAGGGCGTCTGCCAATGACCGAATGATCTGGGCAAGCCGATCGCTGGTCTGGTTTGGCATAGCTGGGATGGGCGCGCCGGCTGCGATATGTTCGCCTACGAGCCAGAGAACTTCGTGAAGATCCTCGGCGCTGGCGTGATCCAGGTGCAGAACGATGTCGTTGGTCATGGCCGCAACCTAGCTGCCCTGACTGCGCGACGGCCCGTCATCCGCGTCGGCCATGGTCTCGATCAACCGTTGTCGCGCCTGCTCCAGCCGTCCGTTGTAGTCCGGCATGAGGACCTCGGGCAGTGTCGTTTCCAACGTGCCAGAGATCGCATGGATTCCGGACCAGACCGCACGATCGGGCACGATGGCATCCAGCTTGTCCGACCGCATCATGACCTCGTACAACCAGTCGGACAGGACGAACGCCTGGTCGTGTGTGAGCTTGATGATCACCGGTTCCTCGTCCACGCGGTCACGGTACAGCGGAGGCCGGCTTTGCGGCTTCGGGATAGTCATCTGAAAGAGCTGCCATGCGCTGCCCCGACCCCCTCGATGCCGAACTACCGGCGCGACGGTCGCTGAGGTCTGCCGGGCGGTCAGCCGGTCGTCTGAGGTGGTGACGGCCGGCTGTGGTCGGCGTGGTTGCTGTACGGAGGCGGGCGAGGATCGCTTACAGCTCTACCCGTTCCTCAGCGACCGTGGGATCCGATGCGGATCCGTAGCGCAGAACGACGTGCGCCGGCCGAAACGGAAGCCCGCGCAAGGTCGGCTCCATGACACCGAAGAGCGCTCCAGCATCGGGACCGTAGGCATAAAGGACCACCTCGCCGCCCCCGAACTCGTTCCCGTCAAACTCACCGACTCCCGCGCGCTCGATAGCCTCGGTCAGCATGCCCTGGGCCTCTCGGACGGTCACTCGATCACCCAGCGCACCAAACCCATCGTCAGCAAGCCGAAACCGCGCGATGACCGCCTGCTCAGCGTCGCCATCCTCAAGGGCGCTATCCACGTCAGCCATACGAGAACCATCCCATCAGGGACTGACATCGTCGCCAAGGGTCACCTCTGCTTTAGGAGCACAGGCGTCGATGATCCGCGCTGACCTGCGCTAGGCGGGCGCTGGGCACGATCTGGCTCCGGCGCCGCCCTCTACCGCGATTCCCCGTGAGTCCCCGCCCGATCAGGCACGGCTGTGGCACGGCGACATTCTGATCCGTAGCTCTTGGCCAGACCAGTCACCAGTCGCGCCAGCAGTCCGTGATCTCCAATCGATTGATGCTCTGCCTCGCAGCCAGCATGGCCACGTCCACACCGAGCTCACTCAGGGTGAGGTCGATGTACTGGCACAGCTGCTCCCGCTCCTCCGTGCAAAAGCCAGCGCCGCCATGCTGGCCGTCCCCGTCGATCGCGTTGGGTGCCAGAACCACCCTTTCGACAGTTCCGAAGACAGCTTCGTCGGACGGCTCCCGCAGCGCGTGCGCCTCCCTTTCAAACGCCTCCAGGGCGGCGTCTGTCGCCCGCAGCAACGACTCGGGGTAGAGATCCGCGACGCTGGCGCACTCCGGGGCCAAGGTCCCGGCCGCCACCTCGCGGGCTGTCTCGGCCATATAGGCACGCCAGTTGTCAGAGGGTCTATTCGCCATGGGCCAGACGGTATGCCCGAGCACTGACAGCCCACCGTCCCGCACGCCTTTCAAGTCTGTTTGCCCTGGTCAGGGGCCGATCCACCTGCGTTCACCAGCGTTCAGACCGATCCTGGGCCCCAGTCGCGACGGCGATCCGTACGCCCCTGAACCGAGCCGTACGGCAGCGAATGAGACGGAGACTGAGACGGCCAGGGAGTCGCTCACCAGTCCCGCCACTGGTCCGTGACCGCGTACCGGTCGAGCCCATGCCTGGCGGTCAGGGCTGCGACGTCGACTCCTTGCTCGGTGAGGGCCTCATCGATGTAGGCACACAACCGCTCGCGCTCATCGGTCTCGAAGGCGCCTTCGTCGTGCGCCTCGTTCACGGAGTTCAGGGCTCGGACGACGCGCTCCACCACGGCGAAGATCTGCGCGTCGCCTCCTCCGGCGACCGCGGTCAACTCGGCCTCGAACGTGTCGAGGACGGCATCGGTCTCTAGCAAAAGTCCTTCGGGGAAGAGTTCGGCCATGCACGCGCAGTCGGGATCCAGGGTGCCGGTGGCAAGTTCTGCGGCCTCCTCGGCTACGCCCCTGCGCCAGTGCGTCGTTGGTCTCTCCGTCATGGAGCGGACCGTATAGCGCACGTCTGACAGCGAAGCCCGCTCCCGCAGCTCAGCTCATGGCTGCGGCGCGCCGGCCGCGATCTCGAACCCGGAGGACTCGTCCCACGGAACGGCCTTCCAGATGCTGACCGCTGCGGCCCATATTCGATTCACCAGGGGCCAATCCGGCTTGTCTCCGCTGAGGGTGACGATGGCTAGCAGGTCGCATCCCCAGATGCCATGCTCATCGTTGGGGGACGTGTCGATCACCGACTCTGCGATCTCCGCAACGCCCACGTGTACTTCAAGCATCAGCAAGTCCGCGACTGACCAGTCGGTGGTACTGCTCTTAGTTCCGAGTCTGAACGCGGCCACCGAATCATCGAACGGGCCTAGCGACTCGCCTACCAGAGGTTCGCCGGTATCCAGCAGGTAGTCCAGCAGGCGATCAAGTGCCTCGTCTCCTCTCGCTTCTCCAGAGCGGCAGAAAAAGCTGAGCTGGTAGGCCACGGGTCCCCCGTCGTCCGACGAATGCTCGCGCATCGTAGTCTCCGCTCCATGGCACTGAACGACCGGTGGCTGCTTTCGGCAACCACAACGATGTCTGCACTGCACCCGACATCGGGGTACCCAGGGGGCGTTTCCGCGGCATATGGCTGGAGACACGCGGAGGCCCCGTTCCCAGCGTTTCGCTGGTGGCGTGGTCCTCTGACACCTTTGCCAAGGTGCCCCAGGCAGGATTCGAACCTGCGACACCAGATCTTTAGGAGCACGGGTGTCGATGATCCGCGCTGACCTGCGTGGGGCGGGTGCGGGGCATCGCCCGGTTCAGGCGCCGTCCGCTACCGCGATTCCCCGTCCGATGTGGCACGGCTGTGGCACGCCCGTCGCACCGATCAGCCCCCTTTGGTCGAGCCGTCATGTCCGTCTGTGCGGACTCATCGAATGTCGCGGTCCGTTCGCTGGTCCGCGATCGCTGCCGCGAGTGCGAGAAGCGCCTCGACCTGCGCGGCCGCAATGCCCCACTCTGAGTGGGCGCGGCTGAATTTCATTCCTGCGAGCAGCTCTCGGGCCTTGTTTGCGTGCGTGTCGTAGTCCGCCATGCAGCCCCCGGTGTCTGTGGTCCGTACGTGGCCCAATAGCTCTGTGGAGCTGGCATGAGGCGAGACCAAGCCGCCCGCGGCGACGTGAGGCCCGAAGACACGCGGTTCCGGAGGGCCCTTCGCTCCCAGACGTGCGTGCAGGTCACGGGCACATAACCGACCTGCGAGCGAGTGCTCGTCCACAGATGGTCCATGAACTGCCTTCTGATCTATTGTCTACCTGCGACGCCAAGGCCCTACGCGTCTTGGCCGGGGAGCCGTCCATATCACCTCCCGTGTCACGGCTAGGAACCCCCGTCGGGCCGTGTCCATGAAGCCCTTCGCTGTTCGGTACAGCTCGAGGTTCGGCCAGGGAGCATCGCCCTCGTGGAAGCACACCACCGTTTTGACGTCGGCGAGTCGGTTATCCACCTCAACGGCAGCCGCGTTCACTTTTTCCGGACCGAGCAGGTAGACGCGCTCGAGTGGCTTGCGAACCAAATCCCAGGCCTCTTCCCCGCGAGTATCGATGCTCTCGTAGATCTCGTACCACTCGTGCCCCTCGTTGGCGGCCTCGTCGTAGCGGTCCGCACTGTTGATGATGTCGGCGAGCTGCGTCAGCCCTTGATCGACCGCATCTAGATACGTGACGTACGCCTCTTGGCGTTGCCCGCGGAGCCACTGCTCGTGTTCCACTTGCGCCTCGTCCGTGACCTGTCGGCGGCCCATGAGTACGCCTGCTAAGGCAGCGGCTGCTGCGATGAGTGCCGCGACAACCGTCCCCCACTGTTCGGTCATAGCGACCATCATGCTCAACGCTCGGCTCCGCCAACGCCTCCACGGGCCTTTCAACTGCCAGACCTCTCGATGCGAACTACCGGCGCGACGGTCGCTGAGGTCTGTTGGGCTGGTCAAGCTCGGCGTAGTCGCTCCAACAGACGATGCTGCCGTCATCGTTCAGACTGCCCTGTACCAGTCGTCGTCACCGATGGCCTTGACGATGGCGAGGCCGTGGAACCCGAGAACGATCTCAGGCACGAGCACCTCTTCGGGAAGATCGCCGACCGGGCAGTGGATCACTCTGCGGTCCGTACTGAGCGCTGTGGCTTGCAGGTCGCCGGAACGATCGCGAATCTGCTGAAGGCTCCATCCGGCTGGCAACTGCGCGTCTTCCATGCGGCTATCGTCGCACCCCGTGCCGGCCAGTACCTCAACGCTGCTGTACTGCAAAGGCTCCGGAGGCCGGAGGCGTCCTATCTGTTTGCACAGGGCAGACCTCATGCCCTACGTCCTGCGCCCCGGTGTCAGTCCCTCGTGTCATCATCCTCCCGTGCTGAAGATCCCCGGATACGAAGACGGCCCTCTGGCCCAGGGCAGCGCCTACTTGGACGATCCGCTGTTCTGGCCGGTACACCTAGGAAGCTGCTTGCGCGGTGAGGACGCGCAGCGCGCCGCGTTCGGTGCCGACTGGGACGCGGCCATGCAGCTCTATCGCGTGTTGTCCTCAGAGCGTGAGTGGCCGGTGTTCAGCGTGCCTTTGTCCTCCGGGCACACCATCCACGTCGTCTACCGCAACATCGAGGGCGACCGCGGGGTGGACTACCTGATACATGACCCGGCGTGGTCCGCAGCGGAAATCCTTGCCGTGGATGACGGTCACTTCATGGGGCCCGGCATGGCCTGGCCGGAGTTGCTGTCCGCTGCTCGACAGCCGGCAACAGAGGGCGTTGACGACGCCGACGCCCGTCTCTTGCTGCTTTTCCCGACACTCGGCGACGCGGGACTGCCCGACGACGCGGCCGCCGCTACCATCACTGCCGCGCTCACCGCTCTCACGTTGATCGAAGAGCCCGCTGAAGTGGCGAACACGCTCCTTGAGAACCAGGGCCAATGGGCTCCTGCTCACTGGAGGCAGGCGGACGGCATCTACATCAACGACGGCGGGCACTCATACCGAAACCCCAGCAACGCCTTTGCTCTGCCCGAGGAACATCTTCGAGAGATCAGTAAGGCACTGAACGGCGGGCAAGCGACCGCGCACTAGACATCCGGCTGAAGCCCTGAGCTTGGGAATCACGGGTCTATCACCAAGGAATACCACCTCTGACCTATGGGAACAGGTCATGTCATGTGCTGGATAGCTGACCGCTGACCTCCTCTGTTCCGCGTCATTGCCCGCCGTATCGGGCACGCATCGGGCACGGTTGGTCTTCCGTATTGACGGCGACGGCGCGGAGGGCCTCATCCCCAACAGCGTCGTACCCACCACCCGTCGTCGGGCGAGGCGAACGGGTCGGGCCAGGTGCGGGCAATGTAGAGGTCATCGAGCGGGACCACCAGGTGGCGAAGTTCCCGCGCGGCCCGTGGCGGAAGGGCATGGATGGCCATTTCTAGGACAGCGCGCTCGTCCGTTGTGTAGAAGGGATTGCACAACGGGCAACCACAGCCGCCTGACAGGGCCTGCTTGGGTTGGTGGGCCGTTCGCGACCACTGCTGCAGGGCGTGGGCTATCGCACCAGGCCAGAGTCGGTCATGTTCGAGGCGCGAGACCGCTCCGGCGAGCTTTCCGGAGCCACGGGGTAGCCCAGGCAACCGCATTTCATGCGGCTGCCGCCTGGGATGACTTCCGGCTACGCGGACTTGGGACGGCCGATTACGCGGCATTGTCCTTCCTGATTTGGCTGTTCACGGGCTCAGCATGCCAGATCAGGGATTTCCTCGCGCCCCTGATTCCGCGTGCGATGTGCCCGCGCCCTCGCCACGATGCTCCTGGCTGCCATCCCGTCTGCCGTCGTCCCGCACACCGTGGAGCGGGCGTGGTTCGGGGCGTCAAGGTGGAGCGCGCCACTGTACGAACGGCCTTGACGCCCTGGGCCGCGACTGCTCGGCTCTGCCGGGAACGACGGTGGACGGGACGGCAGCTCCCACCTCCACCACGAACTGCCCGCGGTCGCCATTCGGGTTTCCGCCATCCCAGAGTCTGAGCGCCCCCGCCGGAGGCTGTCTGTGCCTGCTCGGCTGGCAATCCGCGCAACCGCCCCTGGCCCAGCCCGGACCTGTGATTCCCCCACCTTGTGGGCGCGGACGGCGACCGGCGCGGCCAGCCGGTGGCGCAGACCGCGCCGGGCGACGGCCGGCACCGCCGCGCTGTGCGCGGCCCTTTCCCTCTGAGGAAGACTGCCCTGCCGACCCTGAGAAGCCCGGAGCTACGGGCCAGCGGCGAGCGCAGCGAGTCGCCTTGATCTAGTAAGAAACTCTGTCCCCAAGGTCGCTGAGGCGCCGAGGAACTGCGGTCCTGTACCGATCCGAAGGATGAGCGGCGTACCGGTACTCCACGGGCTACGATCCAGCAGCGACGACGGGGTGAACGGAACATCATGGCGAGTACCAAGGCAGGCCGGACCCGGTGGCGGATCGTCACTGCCATCACTGCGGTGCCCCTGGGCCTGACAGGCCTTCTCATGGCATGGTTCATCACAGACAGTGCAGGGCACGAGGAGCCCACCGACATCAGTTGCGCTGCGGCCATGACGTTCGCGCACGGCACCCTCCCCACAGGAACGACGAACGAGCACTGCCAGTCGTTCTACTGGCAGGAAACCGAAGTCAACGGCACCTTCCACATGCCCCGGGCCGACGTCGAACCCTGGCTCAGCGCCACGTACCCGCAGTTCGAACCCGACGCCGACTGCGCCGAAGACAGGTGCCTGACCTACGCGTTCGGAACATCAGACCTGGCCGACACCGTCAAGCTGTCCATACGGTTCGAACCTGGGACAAGCGCCCGAATCACCCTGCTCGCCCGACAGAGCTAATCCCCCCGGCAACGATGAAGCGTGAGATTCGACAGACCGACCGAACCTCCACCACTCGGTAGAACCGACACCCCACATGCCCTGTCAGAGCCGGATCCCACCTACCGGGTCACGGCCAGCGAGGCAATCGTTCACAGAACTCCGGTGAGAGCCGATTTCAGAGATCCCCATCAACCCGACCAGGAAGGACTGCCCATGCTCCCCTTACCCTCCCCCGCTCTGGCGGACGAGGACCGCCCAACGCGGCTGACCGACCCCGAACTTGCCGCGCTGCGGCACCGCGCCCGCCGTGAGGCCGGGCCGTTCGTGGACCCGAAGGCTCACAGACGGTCGGACCTATTGCTCCCAACAGGTCCGACTCGGTCGGACCCCGGTGAGGGCGCCCGCACGCACTTCCTTCATGCACCCGCTTTGCGGGCGGCGGCCGCCGCGGTGCAGGCGAGCAAGTCGGCGGGTTCGGCCGGCAGCCTGGCGGCTTTGCAGTGAGCGCGCTCCCCGATCGCGGGGCCTTCGAACAGAGAGCCCTGCGTCAGAGCCCTGCTGCTTCGCGCAGACCGGCCGCCGTCTGCGAGGAGTCGTAGTCGGCGGGGACGCCCTCGACCAGAATGACCTCGCCCGCGATGTGGCGGGTGCGCAGCGGGAGTATGGCCTGGTAGGCGTCGGAGGCGTACCAGGCACGAGCCCGCTCGATGTCCGGGAAGCCGATCACGACGACGGTGCCGGGGAAGGGGCCCTCCACCACCTCGACCTCCTTGCCGTGTACGAGGAAGCGGCCCTCGTAGGCGTCCATGGTCGACTGGATCCGCTCGATGTATTCGAGGATGTCCTCGTTCATCGTTTCGGGGCGGATGTGGGCGATGGCGTACGCGGTCATGGTCTGCTCCCCGTTCGGCGGCCCGTCGGTCCGGGCCCGTTGATCCAATTCTGTCAGCGCGGCCGCGGCGATTACCTCCGGGGTCATGGCACCACGGGATGGAAGATGCGCCGGTAGGCGATCGTTCCGATGTTCCCCGACCCTCTAAGGGCCCTCGGCGCGGTGGCCTTCCGGTTCCTGGCCGGTATCGACAAGGGGCCCGGGGATCAGCGGATGAGCCTGCGCCGGCAGGAATGGAACGGCTAGCGTGTCTGGCGGCTGCGGGAACACCGCCCGCAGCGCCCGCCATCGCAACCCCGCGGACGCCGCAAGCCCGGGTCAGTCACCCGCGGCCCATTCACTGGGCTGGGCTGCAACTGTGCACGCGTGGTGAAACCACGGACCAAGCCAACAGCTCCTTCTCCAGACCCAGCATCCGAGTCGAACAAACGCCGCGGCTGCCGTCCCAGCGACCACGGACCAGGCGAGTCTCTCCTCTCATGGGCAAGGAGCAATACTCGGTCGCCATCGACGACTACCAGCGGACGGCTCCATCCCCGCAGCCGGGGACACACGCGCGCAGCGATCACCGCGGCCAGTTCACTTTCCATGAGGCCGACCAGTTCAGCCTCGGAGTGCGCGAGCTGTCTGGGCAGCGCTACCAAGTCGTGGCGCCCGGCAAATGCGACCAGTGCACTTGACGCCCCGCCAAGGGATCCCCGCAGGTCAGCACTCGCTGAGCGTGGTGGTGAGAGCAGGATGAGTGCAGATTGCTCGCTTTTCGTGGCCTTTCACCGAATGATAGGAATGCCAGTTCCATTCTCGGCTTTGGAAGCGATCATCATGCGCTCCGCAGCCCGTCGCGGGCACACCTACCGACGGTGCGGCTGTCGCGATCATCACGGCAAGCAGCTGGGGGCTCGCTGCCCCCAGCTCGATGCCGATCCCGGTCACGGCAGCTGGACCTTCTCTCTCGACCTCCGCTCCCCCGATCACCGACGCCAGGTGGTGCGCCGAGGAGGCTTTCGCGATCAGGAAGCCGCCCGAGCCTCCCTGTACCGGATGCTCGAAGGCCAGGCCGCCGGCTTCACCGCCGACCCCAACGAGACCGTCGCCGACTACCTCACCGCCTGGCTTGAGGACAAGCAGCTCGTCTTCAAGCCCACCACCTACGTCCGCTACCGCGACTACATCGCCCACGACCTGATCCCAGCCCTGGGACAGGTGAAACTCGACGACCTCGCCTACTCCCACATCGCCGCGTTCGCCCACACCCAACTCGACGCCGGACGCGGCAAGGTGACCGTCCACCGCTGCCTCGCTACGCTCTCCAGCGCCCTGGGTGAAGCCGTCCGCCACCACCGCCTCCCCGGCAACCCGGCCCGCCCCACCGTCATCCCCCGCCCGGCAGCAACCGAACGTCACATCTGGACCGTGGCGGACGCCGTCCACTTCCTGTCCTGCTGCCGCACCGCGGATCCCGCCTTCGCGGACTTCATCGAAGTCCTGATCGGCTCGGGGCTGCGCAAAGGAGAGGCTCTCGCCCTGCACTGGGACGACATCCACCTCGACGAACGCGTCCTCTATGTCCGCTACACGCTCTCCGCAGTCGACAACAACCGCCTCGCCATCACCGCACCTAAGACCCGCAGCAGCAAAGATTGGGTCGCCATCTCCCGACGCGTCGCCGACGCCCTGCAACACCGCGCTTACGACAAAGGTTCCGCAGCCACTCGCGCGCCGCACGGCGGCTTCGTGTTCCACCGCCCCGACGGCCAGCCCCTCCACCCGCAATACGCGCTGAACCACTTCCACGACCTCTGCCGGGCGTTCGGCGCGCCCCGCACCACACTCCACGACCTGCGTCACCTCGCCGCCACGATCTCCATCAACGCCGGCGTGCCCCTGACCGTCGTCTCCAAGACCCTGCGCCACTCAACGCTCTCCACCACCGCCAACATCTACAGCCACCTCACCGCCCCCGCAGCCCTCGACGCCGTCAACACCATCGACCGTGCCCTCACCACAGCAAGCGACGCCCCGGCCCAGGGCCCCCACCGGCCATCGATCTCACCAGCCGACCACACACCCCGCAGCCACAATCAACTCACCGTCACCAACACCCCACTGCAGAACGCCGCGTGACCCCACGACGCCGGCGACCCCGGAGGCCGGCACTCACCACCGATATCACCCCGCCCTCACCGGACGCAGAAACGCGGAAAAGGCCGTCTTCGCATTTCTGCGAAAACGGCCTCCGACCTGCGAAAACGCTGGTCGGGACGACAGGATTTGAACCTGCGACCCCTTGACCCCCAGTCAAGTGCGCTACCAAGCTGCGCCACGTCCCGGTGCTCGGTCGTTCTGGGGTTTTTTTTCCCCGGACTGACCGCGCATGAGAACAATACCGCACTTGGGGCGGTGCCTGCTCACGCCTTTGGGTCGGCGGGGCGATCTTGGTGAGTAGGGGGGTGGGGGGAAGTTTGAGTAGGTGTACTCATGTGGCGTGGGCCACAGTTGTTCAGGCTGGGGGCATGACGAATCCGATACAGCAGCAGACGACGGCCGCGTACTTCGCGCAGGCGGCGATCTCGTTCGCGATCGCCCTGGGCAGCATGGCGGTGGGGGTGGCGTATCTGCCGGTGGGGGCGTGGGTGCGAGCGTTTCTGGGGGTGGGGTTGCTGTACCTCGTGACCTCGGCGTTCACGCTGGCCAAGTGCGTGCGGGACCGGCAGGAGGTGGGGCAGGTGGTGAGCCGGGTGGATCAGGCGCGGCTGGACAAGCTGCTCGCGGAGCATGATCCGTTCCGGGTGGACGGGGTCTGAGACCGGGCCGCGGCGGCCGGGCGGGCGTTTCCGGGGTTGGGGCCGGGGCAGACGCCCGTCCGACGAGGGAGGTCGGGCGTGGATGCTTCGATAGGGCGGGCTCGGGCAGCAGGCCGGGGCGCCGCGAACGGTAGTGCGGTCGAGTGGGCGGCACGATGGGGGATCGCCACCCGCGGGGTGATCTACCTGCTGGTCGGCGCGCTGGCGATCCAGGTCGCCGTGGGCGGCAGCGGGAAGCAGGCCGACCGTGGCGGCGCCGTGGAGCAGATCGCCGGGCAGCCGTTCGGCAGGGTCATGGTGTGGGTGGTCGGGCTCGGGCTCGTGGGCATGGCGCTGTGGCGGCTGTCCGAGGCGCTCTTCGGGGCTGCCGGGGCCGACGGGCACAAGGCCACGAAGCGGCTGGCCTCCGGTGGCCGGTTCGTGTTCTACACGTTCGCCGCCTATTCGGTGATCGCTTTCGCGCTGGCGAAGTCCGCCTCCGAGGGCGCCAGCCAGGGTGGGTCGAGCGACAAGCAGTCCAAGGACTGGACGGCGAAGGTACTGGACTGGCCCATGGGCCAGTGGCTGGTGGGAGCCGCGGGCGTGGCACTCGCCGCGGCCGGTCTGTGGATCGCGGTCCGGGCGGTGCAGCGGAAGTTCCGCAAGCACCTGAAGCTGGGCGAGATGTCCCAGCGCACCCGCCAGGTGGTCGAGGTCCTGGGTGTGGCCGGTGGGGTCTGCCGGGGCATCGTCTTCGCCACGGCCGGCGGGTTCGCCGTGGCAGCGGCCGTGAAGTACGACCCGAACCAGGCCAAGGGGCTCGACGACACCCTTCGGACCTTCCGGGAGACACCGGCCGGGCCCTGGCTCCTGGTGGCCATCGCGGTGGGGCTGGTGCTGTTCGGCGTGTTCTCCTTCGCCATGGCACGGTGGCGCAAGATCTGACGCAGTGTGGGTCGGGACGATCCGGTGGCGGTTTCCGCGCCGGGTCGTTCTGCGTTCGCCGTACCTCTTGTGGCTGACGGGCGTCCGTCTCAAGAGGGGGGCCTCAACCGTTCTCGCGGGCGATCCCCTGGGCCCTCGCGGCGTTCAGGATGGGCGGAAAGAGTTCGCTCACCCGGAAGGACACCTCCGCATGCCCACCAAGAAGCCCGTCGTCCTCGGACTCGCCGTCGGCGGTGTCGGACTGGTCGTGGCGGCGGCACTCACCGTGCCGCAGGTTGTGGACTGGTACCAGGGGCGCCACCTGGCGGAGGCCGAGTACTCCTCCGGCGGCGAGGCGAAGAAGGCCCGGGACTCGGTGCCGCGCTGGCTGCCCGACGAGGCCACGGCCGTGAAGTACCGGATGTCGACCACGGGCGGCGACCGGCTGCTGAAGGCGACGCTCGCCGACGGAAAGCTGCCGGCCGGGTGCAGGGAGGGCGCGGGCGGCGGGCGGGCCCACCTCCGGGCCGACTGGTTCCCGAAGGGGACGGATCGGGAGGGAACCGCGGCGTGCGGGGCCTACAACGTGGTGCTCAAGGGCAACGATCTGTACGCCTGGCAGGACCATGCCGACTGGGTCAAGGCGAACCAGGCCGGTTCCGACGCGCCCTGAAGGCTCGCCCCATGGGGCCCGTCAGGCCTGACCGCGGGGAGACGGGAGCGGCGGGCTTTCCGGGGCCGGCGGCGTCTTCGCGTCGGGTGCCACCGGCGGATCCGGCGCCGGGGGGCGGACGTCGTCGCCGGCCTGGGGGCCCGCCGGGTCCGCGGCCCGGGCGCGGGTGCGGTTGGCGCGGCGGACGGCGTCGTCGGCGCTGTTCTGGGCGCCGAGCGAGCCGAAGTAGAAGCCGGCGACGGTGGCGAGCACCGTCATCAGCGACGTGACGATGGTCTTGCGCAGGTCGCCCGCGTCGCCGCCCGAGGAGAGCATCGCGACGGCCAGGGCGAAGCTGACGAGGGCGAGGATCAGTACCGCGATGATGCTGCGGGTCAGACCGCGAATCCCGCGCGGTTCGCGCATGTCCCGCAGCAGTTCGCGGACGTCGCTGTTGGTGGCCGCCTGGCCGATCAGTTCGTCGGTGAGCTGGCGGCGCCATGCGGTGGCCTGGCGGATGTCGATGATCAGGGGCAGCACCGCGATCACGGCGATGACGATGACGACCACCGCGATGAGGACGAATGCCCACGGCCCCTTGAGGCCCGGAATCGGTTCGGCCGCGATCATCCCCGCGTCCGCCAATTCATCCATGCGCATACCTGTCGCCCCCATACCCACTGTGACCGAGCCTTCACCCCTGGTTCCCGAGTGGGGGATGATCCCAGCGCTGGACGTCAATCGTCAAGCTCAGAGGGGGAGTTGGTGCGCGGCGAAGTAGGCGACCAGCTCGGCGGCGGGCGGCTGCACAGTGCGCGGGGTGCCCCCGTCGCGCAGCGAGGCGGTCGCCTGGGCTCCGGCGGCGACCGCCATGCGGGCAGCGATGGGTGAGGTGTCGGTGGGACCGCCGTCGCGGGCGAAGCGCAGGAACTCGTCGATGAGGAGCGGGTCGGCGCCGCCGTGGAAGGCGTTGTCCTGGAGGTCGGGTACGGGGTGCACGGCGTCGGCCTCCGGGCGGTAGTCCGAGCGGCGGGTGTTCCAGACCTTGACGACGGCCCCGGGCCCGTCGCCGAAGTTCTCCAGGCGGCCGGCATCCCCGATGACGGTGTAGTTGCGCCAGTAGTCGGGGGTGAAGTGGCACTGCTGGTAGGCAGCGAGGACGCCGTTGTCGAGGCGCAGGTTGACGAGCGAGACGTCCTCGACGTCGATCACGGGATTGAGGTCCCGCTGGGCGCGCGGCGGCCAGTTGTCGTCGCCGAGCCAGTCGGCGGCCTTGGGCTCGCCCAGTGCCCGGCGGTCGGCGTCCGGCCCGCCGTAGACCATGAGGTCGCCCAGCGCCTGGACCTGGCGGGTGTAGCCGCCGGCGAGCCAGTGCAGGACGTCGAGGTCGTGCGCGGCCTTCTGCAGCAGCAGACCGTTGGTGTACTGGCGCTCGGCGTGCCAGTCCTTGAAGTAGAAGTCGCCGCCGTGCCCGACGAAGTGCCGCACCCAGACGGTCTTGACCTCCCCGATGTCCCCGCGGGCGATGAGGTCGCGCATCAGCCGGACGACGGGCATGTGGCGCATGTTGTGACCGACGTAGAGGCGGGTGCCCGTCTCGTACGCCGTCCGCAGGATCTCGTCGCAGCGCTCGACGGTGATGTCCAGCGGCTTCTCGACGAAGACGGGCTTTCCGGCGCGCAGCGCCTGGCAGGCGAGGTCGGCGTGGGTGTGGTCGGGCGTGAGGATCAGGACGGCGTCGATGTCGGGCGAGCCGAGGATCGTACGGTGGTCGTCGGTCACGACCGCGCCCGGGAAGCGGGCTGCCGCCCCGGCGCGGACGGCGGGGTCGAGGTCCGCGACGGCGGTGACGCGCGCTCCGGCGTCGGGGCGGTGCGCGGTCTCGGCGAGGCTGCCGCGCAGGCCCAGCCCGATGACGCCGATCCGGAGGTCGCTGGAGGGGCTCGAAACCGACCGGGCCGAACGGTCCTGGGCCGCGAGGGGGGCGTGGGAAGCGTTGGCGTCCTTCGTACCTGCTTCGGTCATGGGCGGGTCCCTTTCGGAGAGAGCCCCGCGTGAGCCGGGCCGGAGCGGCGGCGGGGGAACGGCGTCGGCGCGGAGCTGCGGCGGGACACACCCGGCGCCCCGCCGCTCCCCCGCCCTCCGACAAGCCGCGATCCACAGTCGGAAATAACGCTTGGCCTCAACCTAGTAACCGCTTACTATCACGGTCAACACCTCACCCGGGAGCTGATGTGACCTTGCCGCCCTTCCTCACGCTGCCCCCCACCGACCGCGTGCAGTCGCCCCGCACCGGTTGGACCCGCGCGCACTGGGAGGCGGTGGCGGACCGGATGCTCGACGGGCTGGTGCCGTATGCCTCCCCCGGCTTCGCCCAGTACCGACTGCCGGGTCGTAACAGCTGGTCGGGGGTGGTGTCCGACGGGCTGGAGGGGTACGCGCGCTCCTTCCTGCTGGCCGCGTTCCGGATCGCGGGGGCGGGCGGCGAGGTGGACGCGCGGCTCATCGAGCGGTACGCCGCCGGGCTCGCGGCCGGCACCGATCCGGACAGCGGTGAGGCGTGGCCCGCGCTGACCGACTGCTCGCAGCAGATGGTCGAGGCGGCGTCGGTGGCGATCGCGCTGCACGAGACGCGCCCGTGGATCTGGGACCGGCTCGACGCACGGGTCCAGGCGCGGGTGGCCGACTGGTTCTCCGGGTTCGTCGGGCACCGCACCCACGACAACAACTGGCGGCTGTTCCAGGTGGTGTCCGAGCAGTTCCTGGCCTCGGTCGGGGCGCCGTTCAGCCAGGCCGACATCGACGGCGGCCTGGACCGTATCGAGGACTGGTACGTCGGCGACGGCTGGTACACCGACGGGGACGGCCGCAACTTCGACTACTACATCGGCTGGGCGATGCATCTGTACCCGCTGCTGTGGGCGCGGATAGCGGGCGACCCGGACGGGGAGCGCGCCAAGGTCTACAAGGAGCGGCTCTCCCAGTACCTGACCACCTATCCGCACTTCTTCAGCGGCGACGGCGCCCCGGTCCACCAGGGGCGTTCCCTGACGTACCGCTTCGCCGCCGTCGCCCCGGTATGGATGGGGGCGCTCACCGACGCGACCCCGCTCCGGCCGGGAGCGACGCGGCGGCTCGCCTCCGGGGTGCTGCGGCACTTCGTGGAGCGCGGGGTGCCCGACGAGCGCGGGCTGCTGTCGCTCGGCTGGCACGAGCCGTTCCTCCCCACCACGCAGGGGTATTCGGGCCCCGGGTCCCCGTACTGGGCGAGCAAGGGCTTCCTCGGTCTGCTGCTCCCCGCCGACCACCCCGTATGGACCGAGCGCGAGGTCGCGCTCCCGGTGGAGGAGGCCGACCAGTACACAGCGCTGCCCGCGCCCGGCTGGCTGCTGCACGGCACGAAGCACGACGGGATCGTCCGGCTGGTCAACCACGGCAGCGACCACTACGGTTTCGAGCCGTCCGGCGGCGCGGATGACCCGCACTACGCGCAGCTCGGCTACACCACCCACACCGCCCCGAACGCGGCCCCGCACGCCTGGCGACACCGCGTCGACAGCCACCTGGCCCTGGTCGGCGCCGACGGCACGCCGTCGCGGCGCGGCCGCATCCACCCGCTCACGGCGACGGGCAGAACCGCGTCCTCCTGGCACGCCGTCACCTTCCCGGAGCCCGCGGAGCCCGCGGAGCCCGCGGAGCCCGCGGAGCCCGCAAGTGACGCGCAACCCGCAGGATCCGCGGAACCCGCCGAGTACCGGATGGAGACGACGAGTCTCCTGCACGGGCCGTGGGAGGTACGGGTGCACCGGGTCGAAGCTCCGGCCGGAGTGACGGTCCGGGAGGGTGGTTACGCGGTCGCTGGGGCGGAGCCGCCGCGGGGCGAGAGCGGCCGGGGGTGGGCGATGGCCCGTACCGCGGCCGGTCTCTCCAGCGCGCTGGTCGGCCTGTTCGGCTGGGATGACGCGAGCGGCTTCGTTCACCGGGAGGTGGAGGCCAACGCGTTCGGGCCGCACTCGGCCACCCCGTGTCTGAGCTCCGGTCCGCACCCCGGCGGGAAGAGCGTCCATGTCACCCTCGTCGCACTCGCGGGCGACACCGTCCATCCTCGGGCGTTGCGCGACGCGATCACGGCGACGGTGACGGAGCCCGCCGACGTGCGCGTCTCGTTCCCCGACGGAACCGTCCTCACCGTCTGACGGACACGCCCACCCATCGCCGATTCCACGATCGGGTTCCGCACCGCCGGTCGAACAGGCAGGCTTGCCCTGTGCCCTCGATCGGCGGGCAGCCCAGGGGCCCGCCCCGAAGTCCGTTGTCGCCAGATGAGGAGCAACCCCATGCACGAGGCGCGGCGTCCCGCGGCCGTCCCCTACTACGAGGACCCCTCCCCCGGCAGCGGCGCGTTGCCACCGCGCGCCTGGTGGAGCACGTCGGACGCGCGCTACGTGAGCCTGAACGGGGCATGGCGGTTCCGGCTGGCGCCGACCGCCGACGCGCACGACGACGGCTTCGCCCGGCCGGAGTTCGACGCCACCCGCTGGGATCTGCTGCCGGTGCCCGCGCACTGGCCGCTGCAGGGCCACGGCTCCCCCGCGTACACGAACGTCGTCTACCCCTTCCCCGTCGATCCGCCGCGCGTTCCGACCGAGAACCCGACGGGTGACCACCGGCGCGCCTTCGACCTGCCGGACGACTGGCCGGGTGGGGCGGCGCTGCTGCGCTTCGACGGCGTGGAGTCGTGCGCGCGGGTGTGGCTCAACGGGATGGAGCTGGGCACGTTCCAGGGCAGCCGGCTGCCGGTGGAGTTCGAGGTCGGGGAGCTGCTGCGGCCGCGGGGCAACGTGCTGGCGGTGCGCGTCCACCAGTGGTCGTCCGGCAGTTACCTGGAGGACCAGGACATGTGGTGGCTCCCGGGGATCTTCCGGGAGGTGACGCTGATCGAACGGCCGGAGGGATCGGTCGCGGACTTCTTCGTGCACGCCGGCTACGACCACGTCACGGGCACCGGCACGCTGCGCGTCGACTGCGAGCCCGCCGGCAGCGTCAGCGTCCCGGAGTTGGACCTGGACCTGGCGACCGGGGAGAGCGCGACCGTGCCCGTCGAGCCGTGGTCCGCCGAGATCCCGCGCCTGTACGACGCCGAACTGGCCACGGAGGGCGAGCGGATCCCGCTCCGGATCGGCTTCCGGACGGTGGCCGTCGAGGACGGCGTGTTCAAGGTCAACGGCCGGCGGATCCTGCTGCGGGGCGTCAACCGGCACGAGTTCCATCCCGACCACGGCCGGGTGCTGGATCTGGAGACGATGCGGCAGGACCTGCTGCTGATGAAGCGTCACAACATCAACGCCGTTCGCACCAGCCACTATCCGCCGCATCCGGCCTTTCTCGACCTCTGCGACGAGTTGGGTATGTGGACCGTCGACGAGTGCGATCTGGAGACGCACGGTTTCGAGAAGGTGGGCTGGCGCGGCAACCCGGTCGACGACGAGCGCTGGACCCCCGCGCTGCTGGACCGGGCAGCGCGCATGGTCGAGCGCGACAAGAACCATCCGTCCGTCGTGATGTGGTCGCTCGGAAACGAATGCGGGACCGGTCGGGGGCTGTCGGCGATGGCGTCGTGGATCCGCGACCGCGACCCGGACCGCCCGATCCACTACGAGGGCGATCCGTCGTGCGCGGACACCGACGTGTACTCGCGGATGTACGCCGACCACGCCGAGGTCGCGCTCATCGGGCGGCGGAATGAACTCCCCCTCGCCGATGCCGAGTCGGACGCGAAGCGACGCACCCTGCCTTTCATCCTGTGCGAGTACGCGCACGCCATGGGCAACGGGCCCGGCGGGCTGAGTGAGTACCAGAAGCTCTTCGAGACCTACGAGCGGTGCCAGGGCGGCTTCGTCTGGGAGTGGATCGACCACGGGTTGCGGCAGCGCACCGGCTCCGGGGTGGAGTTCTTCGCCTACGGCGGCGACTTCGGCGAGGAGCTGCACGACGGCAACTTCGTCTGCGACGGGCTGGTCTTCCCCGACCGCACGCCGTCGCCCGGCCTGATCGAGTACAAGAAGGTCATCGAGCCGGTCAGGATCGACGGCGACAGCGCGGCCGGCACCGTGCGGATCACCAACGGGTACGACTTCGCCGACCTGTCGTCGCTGTCGTTCCGCTGGGCGTACGAGGTGGAGGGTGAGGCCGTCGACCACGGCGAGCTGGACGTCCCGGCTCTGGCGGCCGGCGCTGCCGTCGAACTGGAGCTTCCACCGGTGCCGGAAGGCAAGGGGGACGGGGAGGCCTGGTGGACGGTGCGGGCGACCCTCGCCGACGACACCGGGTGGGCGCCGGCCGGGCATGAGGTGGCCTGGGGGCAGTTCGCCGCGGCGCCGACCGCGCGCGCTGCCGTGTCGGCTGCGCCGCGGGCCCCGCGCCGCGCCGAGGGCGGCGTCGTCCTGCTCGGGCCCGGCACGTTCGACGCCGTCACCGGCGCGCTCAAGTACCTGGGCCACTTCGAGATCGCCGGACCGCCGCGGCTCGACGTGTGGCGCGCGCCGACCGACAACGACGCGGGTTCCGGACGGCACCCCGGCATTCAGCTGGACCGGCGGTGGCGGGAGGCCGGACTGCACCGGATGCGGCACCGCCTCGACGGGGTCGAGCTCGGCGCCGACACGCTGACCGTCGCCACCCGTGTCGCGCCGGCGGCCGAGGACCTCGCCCTGCGGACCGTCTACACCTGGACCGCGACCGGCGAACGGCTGCGACTCACCGTGGACGTCACCCCGGAGGGCGACTGGGCCGTCCCGCTGCCGCGGATCGGGTTGCGGCTGGGCGTCTGCGGGAGCCTGGACGGCGTCGAGTGGTGGGGCGGCGGTCCCGGCGAGGCGTACCCCGACTCGCGGGCAGCGTCCCGGATCGGGCGGTACAAGAGCACGGTCGACGCGCTGCAGACGCCCTACGTCAGGCCGCAGGAGAACGGCGCGCGGGCCGACGTCCGCTGGGCACGGCTTCGTCGCGAGGACGGGCAGGGCGTGCAGGTCACCGGCGACCCGGACTTCTGGTTCACCGCGCGGCGCTGGACCGGGGAGCAGCTCGACGCGGCCGGCCACACCTACGACCTCGCGCCGTCCGGGACGATCTGGCTCAACCTGGACCACGGCCAGCAGGGCATCGGCAGCGGCTCCTGCGGGCCCGGGGCCCTGCCGCAGTACTGGCTCACCGCCGCCCCGATGACGTTTTCCTTCACGTTCGGCATTCTGGAGACCCCATGATCCGCCCCTACCGCCCCGCGGACCTTCCCGCGCTCTACGACATCTGTGTCCGCACCGGCCAGGAGGGCGGGGACGCGCGGCCGTTCTACGACGACCACGACCTGCTGGGAACGCTCTTCGCGGCGCCGTACGCGCGGCTGGAGCCGGAGCTGACCTTCGTCATGGACGACGGGCAGGGCAACGCGGTCGGCTACGTCCTGGGGACGGCCGACACTGCCACCTTCGTGAAGCGGTTCCGCGGCGAGTGGCTGCCCGAGGTGGCGGACCGTTACCCGGCACCCGCCACCCTGGAGCCGACCACCCCGCACGAGATCATGGTGGACCTGCTGCACCGGCCGGAGCGGATGCTCGTGCCCGAGTTGACCTCGTATCCGGCGCATCTGCACATCGACCTGCTCCCCGGCTACCAGGGAGCGGGCCACGGGCGGGCGCTGATGGAGGCCTTCCTCGCGGCGCTGGCCGCCGCGGGCGTCGCCTCGGTCCACCTGGGGATGGTCACGGCGAACGTCCGGGCCCGGCACTTCTACGACCGCATGGGCTTCCATGAGATCGCGGTGGCGGACCCGGGACCGCTCACCTACCTGGGGCGCGCCACCTCGTAGTCCTCCGCGCCGTCGGAACCGTCCGTATTGTCCGCAGCGTCCGCAGTGTCGACGCCCGCCGTGCTCTCCCCGGTGGCCGGGGCTTCGGGCGCGCCATCCGGTACGGCGGCGTCGGAGGCCACGGGTGCGTACTGCGGCCAGCCGCCCGCCGGCGGCACGGCGACCGCGCGCCACCACCAGTCGTCGGCGAGATCGGCCGAGGGCTCGAAGGGGGCTCCCGGGCGTGGGGTGGCGATCTTCGCGCCCAGTTCCCTCGCCGCCGCGAGAGTGCCCTCGGCCGGGTCGGCCCACGGGTGCGGGGCGAGGTTGAACGTGCCCCAGTGGATCGGCAGCATCGCGCCGTGGGGTGTGCCGCCGGACAGGTCGACGTGCGCCCGCACGCCTTCCTCGGGCGTCATGTGGATGTCGGGCCAGATCCACACGTGTGGGGACACAACTCTGTCCGCGTACAGATGTCGGAGGTCCAGAACCACGCTCGTAACCGTCCGTAGCGACGCGTGCGCGCGTATGTGGCTTTGATCCCAGATCCACACCCTCTGGAACCAACGGTTAGGATTCGACAATGTTCGAACAGGAGTCCCAGAGCGAGGCCGCGGTCTTGCTTGAAGACAACCCGGGGTATCCCGTTCTCGGCCTGGAATGGTCCGTAGCCGAGCGCACAGAGCTTGATGACCTCATGCGGCGCATGGCGGCGCTGCCCGCCGAGGCCCCCAGGGCGTTGCTATCCATCCGCCTGTCAGTGCTGACCGACGAAACCACGTCCCCGATCCGGCAGGAACTCGACCTCTACCGGTTCGCTCTAAACCGTGGTTGCCGTGTCGTCGGTGTCGCACGGGACCTGAACGTCAGCGCCACCAAGGTCCCGCCGTGGAAGCGTCCAGAGCTGGGCGATTGGATCAACAACCGCGCGCCCGAGTTCGACCAGATTCTGTTCTGGAAGCTGGATCGCTTCGTCCGGCGCATCTCCGATCTGCACCTGATGATCGAGTGGTGCAAGGAGTACAGCAAGGTTCTTGCGGCCGACAAGGACCCCATCGACCTTGACAGCGCCTACGGCGAAATGATGGTCACGATGATTGCGGGTATGGCCCGCATTGAGGCCGCGAACACCGGCGTTCGTCTTGAGTCGCTGTGGAAGTACGCCCGCACCACCGAACGTTGGCTCATCGGCAAGCCGGTCTACGGCTACACCACCGAGGAAACCCCACAGGGCCGCAGGCTCGTCCAGGACCCACAGAAGGTCAGAGTTCTCCGCTGGATCTTCGCCATGCTCAAGCGCGGCAGGTCCATGTACCGGATCACCCAGATAGTGAACCGCGCTGGCATACCCGCGCCGAGCGGCGGCAAGTGGTATGCGCGCAACCTGATGTCAATCCTGACGAACCCGGCCCTGAAAGGTGTGCGGACGATCCGGCCCCCCAAGGCCAAGAGCAAGGACATCTCGCGCATCGTCTACGGCACCGACGGCAAGCCCTTGCAGCTTGCCCCGCCAATCTTCACTGACGACGAGTTCAACGAGATGCAGGCGATCCACGCGCACAACAGCAAGCACGGTAGCCGTGAGTCCAAGAAGAAACTGTCCCGCTTCCTCGGTGTCGTGAAGCACGGCCACTGTGGCGAGAACATGTACAAGCACACCACCCGGAAAAAGCGCAAATCCGGCAAGATCGACGTGTACAACACTCTGCGTTGCTCGTCCTACACGCGGGAACCGTGCGGCGGCCCCACTCACCCGGACGCTGACGCTGTGTACGCCAGCCTCGCCGATACCGTCCTTGAGCAGTTGGGTGACTACGAAGTCATCCACCGCCAGTACACCCGTGGTGCGGAGAACCTGGCACGGGTCAGTGACCTTGAGGCGTCGATCAAGCACTACATGGATGGCCTCGAACCTGGGGGGTCGTTCGCAGTGGGCGGCTTCATCCAGAGGCAGGCGACAGAGACGCTTCAGCAGCTCGGTGCCGAGCTGTCGGCGATCGACCCTGACACCACCCAAGACCGGTGGGAGTACAAATCCAAGGGTGTGACCTACGGGGAGCACTGGGCGACCATGGGCATGGACCAGATGGAAGACGATCTGGTTCGGGCCGGCATCACGTTCGTGGTCTACGCGGAACATGCGGACCTGCTGATACCTGACGACGTGAAGACACGCCTGGTGGTGCGGGACGACTACTTCAAGAAGCGCCTATAACAAGAGGAACCCCCCGCGCCTCTCGGCGCGGGGGGTTCCTGCTTAGCGTTCCTTGATCGTGATCAGCTCGCGCTCTCCATTGGAGCTGACTCGGTATACGAATATTCTCATCAGTTCACCAACCAGGCTCAACGGCGGTACCC
The DNA here is from genome assembly GCF_027158205.1 of Streptomyces sp. H39-S7. Taxonomy (GTDB): domain Bacteria; phylum Actinomycetota; class Actinomycetes; order Streptomycetales; family Streptomycetaceae; genus Actinacidiphila. Next base: position 35,826 of record NZ_JAPVLU010000005.1, read on the forward strand.
GCCGGATCGGTTGCGCACTTTGGCCCGGCGTCTCCGCCGGGGGCGCTCAAAAGGAAGCGGATCGGTAGGGCGTCAAATCGACAGGAGCCGCCTGCTTGGCCTTGTCCTTGCTGCGGATGCTGGATACGTACGCTGCATGGGTCTCGACTCCGTTCTGCATGAGCACCTGGACCACCTCCGCGTGACTCATCTCGGGCTGGCGGGAAATCACCAGTCGGATAGCCGACGAGACAGGCAGAGCCGACAGCGGCGGTTCCCAGTAGGAATCTGCGGCCGAGTCGGGCACCGGGAACATGGGGGCCGGCCCATCGGGCAGCACACCCCACTCATGGTCACCGTCGATGGACGCTAGGCCGGCGACACTCTTGCGCCGCTTCAACCGCTCCACAAGGTGGGCCTCAGCCTTGACGGCCTCAGGCCCTTCAAGGCCGTGCTGTGCGGCGTCCACGGCCTTGGAGAGTCGCAAGGACAGACGCGCTGCCTTCCGGTTCGAGGTAACCCGAGACAGCTCATCAGCAAGGCGTACAGCCCTGTCAGTTGCACGATTCCGAGCGATAGCCGCGGAGTCCGCGCCCCGCGTGCCCAGGCCGAGCCGTGAAACCATCCGCTCCCGGATCTCGACCCAGGCCCGCTTGAGAAGCCCATCCGCCTTCGTCTCGTGGAGAGCGTCCAACGACAGAAGGAAGTGCAGCAGGACGCCGGCCAGGCCCGGCCCGAGTGCTACCCGCATGATGCCTCCCCCGCCTCCTGAAACCGAGAACGCGGGGATCGCTTGTAGGGCGACCAGGCCGTAGCTGAACAGAAGTGAAGCCTTGGTTCGAGTAGCCCAGGCATGCAGTACCAGGGCGACCACGGCCAGTTCTGCGACTCCGGTGAGAACGCCTCGCTCTGTGGTGTCGGTAATGCCCAGATGGCCCCCGACGTAGCGGTAGCTGGTGTTAGCGCTCATCGCCAGCGCGATCAGTGCTGGGAGTACCAGGCCGGCGGTTGCGACCCTCTCCTTGCTCACGTTTCCCCCATGGAAAAGGGCCGGTGAGGATGTCCCACCGGCCCTGCTGTCGTCGTCTTTCCTACTCGTCCCAGCTCAGGATCTTGGCTTCCATGCCGGTTTCGGTTCTCCAAACGATGCGGTGCACTCCTGCCGCCTCAAGACGAGGCAAACACCGGTAGCAGGGTGCTCGGGTGACGTAGACCGTTCCCCCTGCCAAGTCCTCCCGGCGCGCGTGGATCAACAAATTCTCTTCGGCATGCAGTGCTACGCAGTTGCCGTAGTCGGCCCCGGCCGGTATTTGGTCGTAGGTCAGCCGACCCCGAGGACAGAAGCCTTCAAGGCAGCCGGCCTTGCCCGGCACCGTGCCGTTGTAGCCGGTCATGACCACGCGGTGTTTCGTGTCCAGCAGGACCGCCCCGACCTGAGACCGGGTGCAGTCCCCCCGAGTTGCTACGGCGTCGGCTATCCCGAGTGCCCAGTCATCCCAGCGTGGACGGCTCAGAACGGCGGCACCTCGGGATCTATGTGATCAGCAGCCGCTGAGGCTGCCCAGTCCCGATCCGGCTCCAGCACCCCGTTCAGCTTGAGAGAAGCGATCTCCGATCGGATCTCCTCGGCCAGACAGTGAGCGATGGCGTCCCATGCCACGGCAACTATCTCGGCAAGCTGGTTCTGACTCAGGGCTGGTAGGCCCAACCAGTCCGGGATGCTGTAGACCGTCTGGGTAACGCTGGTGGGTACATGCTCCGCTCTCACGCTGCCCCCTTTTCGATCTCCTCGGCTGCGTCGTTCAGCGCCTCCCAGGTCCAAAAGCATGCATCGCAGCACTTCGGCGGCTCTGGCTGCGGGCGAACCTTGTGTACGGCGTCACGCGTGGCTACCTGACTGATGAAAGTGAGTAGGTCGATCACCAGGTCAGCCGCCAAGACCTCCAGTTCCGGCCGGAAGCACAGTTTCAGGAGACGGAGGGATGCAACGTAGTCCTCTTCGGATTCGATCATTCGTCGTCGCCCTCATCGTTCTCGAACGGAATAGGGGAAATCTCAAGCGTCCAGTACTCAGCCGCAAAGGTTTTGGCGAGATCGGCCGGTACACCGTTGACGATCGCTTGTGTGTAGACAAGGCCGGCAACCTGGGCTACGAGTACAGCCGCCTGTGCCCGCTGTTTCGTCAGTGCGTCATTGAAATCCTGATTGAGGCCCTGGATCATCTCTTCGAATCCCTCGTCCATCACAGCACCCTCTTTGCGTCGTTGTCCTCTGCGCACTCGAAACACATGCCGGTTTCAGCGCCATCTAGGTCGTATAGCCCGTTAGCATCGTTTTGTTCGCACCATTCACAGTCCAGAGGCCCGTCCGCGTCGTCGTACTCTTCATCCATCAGTGCTTCGATTCCTCCAGGTCCAATATTGACCCCCACGAACGCTTACCGATCTCACCGTCAGCAGGCACGAGCAAACCCTTGAAGGTGAATTCCATGATCTGGGCGGCTTGCTCGGTCAGTTCCGCTGCGCGTTCTTTCGGGAAGCTGAAGACAATTTCGTCGTGAATGACCAGACGCATATGAGGAGTGAACCCAGCGGCGTCGAGAAGTAGCACTGCCCGAGCGGTGATGTCCCGGGCCGATGACTGGATGTAGTAGTTCAGGGCCGCGTACGGGCGATCCTTGTCCACCGGCAGGCGTCGGCCGGTGGCCGTGTAGATGTAGCCGGTCCGCCTGGCCTCATCCATGAGCCTGTTCGACAAGGTCTTGGTGCCGGGGTACGCCTCCCAGAAAGCCTTCACGGCCTTCTTGGCGTCGTCCTCGGGGATGTCCCATTGGGTAGACACGGCGTTCCAGCCTCCGCCAAAGCAGACCGTGAAGTTCGTTCCCTTCCCAGCCTTTCGCTTGGGGTGCTTCTCGACTCCTTCAGGCATTGGCCCGAAGGCCGCTATAGCCGTAAGGTTGTGCAGATCCTTGTCGTGGTAGAAGGCGTCCAACATCGTCGGGTCACCGGATGCCGCAGCCAGTACGCGGAGTTCCATGTTTCCGAAGTCGATGGAAGCCGAGACGTGCTCAATTTCTGCCAGGCAGGACGATCGGACGTATCCGGTGCCGGCCGGAAGGGTCTGAGCTGCCAAGCTCCCGTTGATAGTCCAGCGCGCAGTTCTGGCCTGAAGAGGGTTCACCGAAGGATGGATGCGGTTCTGCGAGTCCATCCCGTTGATGATGTTCTCAAACCACGTCTTCCGCTTCTTCGTCGCGGATTTGGCTTTCAGAATCGCATCGGCCAGCGGGTGATCAATCTTGGCAAGGATCTCCTCACCGGTCTTGATTACGCCTTTGGCTGTCTTCTCGGTGAGCCGAATACCCTCCCTGGCGAAGGCTTCCACGATCTGAGCACCAGATCCCAGAAGTTCAATGCCGAAGGAGCGGACAACCGCCATCCATTTGGACTCTTCGATTTTCAGCTCGGCGATCCGAGCCTCTACGTACTCGACGTCCACCAGGTAGCCGGCCCGCTCCATCCTGGCCGTGACGTGCGCCAAGCGGTGTTCCCATGCGAACAGACCCCTCTGCCGGGAACGGGCCGGGATCTTCGGAAAGGTGATGCGGAACAGCCGGAAGGCGAAAATCGGGTCCATGCCCGCGTACAGCAGATACTCGCGGTCGAACGTCTCGACAGTTGGCCAGATCTCTTCCTTCTTGACCTTGTAGCGCTTGGCTATTTTGGTCATGGATCCCTTGACCTCTTCGGCCAGGGTCCGGTCAATGTAGAACTTGACCAGCTCTTCCAGCTTGAGCCCCGGACCGGCCTCCTTGACCTGCCGAGGGTCAACGAGGTGGGCTGAAATTTTGGTGTCCAGCATCTTGGGCGCAAGCTCTTCCAGCGTGACGCCAAGGGTGGACTCGACCACATGCTGATCGAACGTGCCATTGTGCGCTACAAGGCGTTGTGCGTACCGCAGTGCCCACTTGACGGCTTCGCCGAACTCGGGGTTGATCTCAACCGGGAGCACCCAAGCCTCGGTGGCGTTGCCGAACTGTGCGAGGCGGATTCGGAACCCCCGGTCCGCGTTCCACCAATCAAGACCGGTGGTCTCCGTGTCGAACCCCATGACAGGGTTGGTTTCTACGAAGTCGATGAACGGGCCCAGGTCCCAAGTCGTCTCGCAGACGTGGATCTTGACTATCTGATTCTTGATTTTGCATTCAAGGTCGATCATGGGCACCTCCCCCGGGTCATACGTGAATTAAAGGCCCACCTCGCAGAGGTGATCGCGCGTAGCTTGAATCAAATCAGTGATGGTCACTTCGTTGCCGAGGCAGCAGCCGCACCCACCTGTAGCGATCAGGGCGCCACAAAGTAGGCATTGAAGGTCGACCGCTCCGCCCTCCATGCCGATTACTTGTGCGTGGTCGGGGTTCAGGGGAATCCCTCCTGTTGGACGGGGGCCAGGCCGAAGCCTGGCCCCTAGTAGCAAGTTTCACCTGAAAAAAAGGGCTTACTTGGCCTTGTAGGAGCCGTCCTTCTGGCGCCACAGGGGTTCGCACTGGTCCGACTTCTCACGGGCCTGGCAGAACAGGGCCGCCCAGTCGCTCTTCTCGACCAGCTTGCGGCCGTGCTCGCAGTCGTCTGCCTCGCCGGCCGGAGTTGACTTGGTGGTCACCTTGCCGTTTTCGAACCGCTTGGGGGCCGAGCCAGCCGCAGCAGAGCCGCCCTTGTACTGGGTCCGGGTGTACTCGGCCGCCTTCGCGGTCAGGTCGATCAGGCCGACGCTCTTCATCGCGGTCAGCAGCTCGGCACCGCGCTGGGCAGTCTCCTCGGCGCTATGGCCGTAGACCCTCGGAGTCAGCCACTCGGCATCGAATCCGTTTCCCGCCTTGAGGGTGAAACCGATGACGAATGGAGCCGGGCCAAGCAGGGTGCTCTCAACGGTGGGGGTGGTCACAGGCGCCTCCAGGGCAGTCGGGGTCTTCTCGGGCTCATCCCATGGAGAACGAGAATCGAACGGGTCGGGGTAAGTCATCCGTGCTTCCTTCCCTCTGTTAATCAGTGTGACAGCATTTCGCCCTAGTAACAAGTGGTGGCGTGGTGAAACAAATCACACGGGGCATCCACCGCGTGCACAGAATTCCTCGTAAGAGGTGTCGGTCACGTTGATTCCGAGAGCAAATGCCTTCTCCAGGTACACATCCTTGGAGATACGCTCATATGGAGCTTGGTCCCGGCTCATCTCCGGAAAGATGGTGGACCCCTTGAGGACCGGCATGTAGTCGAGAAGGGCTTCCGCTACCTGCTCCACGGTGTACTTGGCGGGGTCCACCGAGGCCGTATACGAGACGGCTTGGTCCGCCCAGTACTCCTGATAGAGAGCCTGGACAGACAGCATGTCCCGAAGGTCGAGCTGTCCGGTGTGCTGTACGTACTCGTCGTCCAGTACCTGACTGACCAACGGGTCCATGGTGGGGATTGAGACAACCATGGTGTTGGCCGCGTACATGCACGGCTCCACCTCGTAGCCCTTAGCCCGGTACTCCTCGACCTGCTCCACCTCCCCCGGCTCCAGCATGGAGAAGCGGAGACGGCGGACGAAGTAGTCCGCGAACGGCGCGTGGATACCTTCTCCCGAGGCGCCGGCCAACTTGGAAATCGTCCCGGTGGGGGCGATGACCCGTGTCTTGATTGGCCGGGGAATCCGTAGCTCGTTGGCGTACTCTGCGGACGCCTGGTCCACGATCACCGCCAGCTCCACCAGGTCCAAGATGACGCCTCGGTCAGTCGGGGCGTCGGCGTACCTGATCCCCTGCTTGGCGAGGTAGTCAGCGAAACCGAAGTGGCCGACACCGATCCGGCGATACCTGGCGATGGCATCGGCAGACTTCGTGTCGGCGACGGCCGCGAACGTGCCGCGGATCAGGTACCGCGTCATCAGCCGGTGAGCTTCGTGAAGTGCCTCGTAGTCCACCACCCCCGAGATGTCTACGAAGGCACCGAGGTTCACGCTGCCAAGGTTGCACGGCTCCCACGGAGTCAGCGTTGCTTCGCCGCAGGGGTTCGTAGTGAAGGTGCCGTCGACTTCGCCGTCAGCCGTCAGACTGCTGTTCCAGAAGCCCGGCTCGCCGTTGCGCAGAGCGCCTTGGGCCAGCTTGCCCAGGACCATTTGGGCCTGTGCGGCCTTCCAGCTCTCCTTGGTCTCCTGGCCGGTCGCGTAGGCGATGAACTCGGTGTCCACCTCCACGCTGAGGTTGGTGGTCCAGTGCTTAGACATGTCCTGCTTGGAGTACAGGAAGTCTTCGATCTGGGCGTCAGCCCAATGCATGATCGACATGCGGGCGGAGCGGCGGACGCCGCCGGACACGATGCACTGGGCGATCTCGTGGTCAATCTCCATGGCATCCACGCCAGACAGAGGGAAGGGCGCCGCCTGGGTCAAAATCCACCCCACCCGGATGAGCATCTGGGCAAAGGGTGCCGGCCCGCTGGCTGTGCCACCGAAGGCCCGCAGCGGAGCACCCTTCCGTCGGACGCGGGTCACGTCGTACACCCGGTCCTCGTGCTGGGTACGCGGATCGTGGGCCGTGGTGATCAGGTCACCGAGGGCTGAGGCCCAACCGTCCCTGGAGTCCTCCACGCCGAAGGCGCCGAACCAGGTGTGCGCGTACTCCGAGCTGAGGAGGCCCGCGGCCTTCATGTCCTCGTAGTCGGGGTGGTCTGGATCGCACACGATGTGGACGCGAACCGCGTTCTCGACCTCGGGGAAGTCGCGGAGATAGCTGTTGCTGTAGTTCGAGCCGACACCGCCACCCTCCGCAAGCCGCAGCAGCGTGAAGGTGAAGTGTTCCGCGGGGCTGGCCGCGTCCCACCCGGCGGCCCAGCAGTTGTTCAGGGCGTAGTCGTTCACACCTGAACTCTTGAGGTGGCGACCAGCAGGCAGCGCCTTGAACGACTCGATCAGGGCGACCAGAGCGTCACGCTCGCCCAGCTCGATGTACCGGGCCGGCACCAACTTGAGGTTGCCATCGACCACGCGGCGCACCGTCTCGGGCCATGTCTCAAGTTCGCCGTTGGGCTTCTCTCGGCGGTAGGTCCGTTCATACACAATGCGTGCGGTGTCAGTGGAGAAAACAGCCATGCGGTATGTGTCTCCTTAGAAGGGGGGAAGAGTCGGCAGCTTGGCGAACATCGCCTCGTTGAGGAAGTCCACAAGGGGCTTCAAATCTGGAGAGGAAAGGAGGAATTCGTAGGAACCAGTGTCGTCGGCGATGTGCACATACGTCTTCGACGTGTCGCAATCGTCGTAGACCACGTCAATCGTGACTTGCTTGTCTACGCCGACTTTGCGCGTGTACTGCTTACGCGTTTCGATCATTCCAACTCCCCTTCCGATGGTTGCGGTTCATGGCGATGGCCAGGGCATCCACAGCCCGGTTGCACATCTTGCGCTCGGCGTCGTTCTTCGGCGGTATGCCATAGACGTGAATGCGCATGAGAACTTCCCGGTACCGGTCGGTGAGCTTTCGCAGGCCGGCCGAAGCGTCGATTCTGGCCGACGTGATGTTGTCGGTGATCCGGCACCGACTCAGGTCGTCTTCTCTGCCGATGACGGAGGAGATCTCCTCATCGGTGTAGATGAAGGACTTGAGAACACCCCGGGCCTCGTCGGGCGTGTAGTAGTACCGGTCGTCTGTGAGGTCCCGGTAGTTCTGCTCCTTTGAGGCGTAACTCTTGCCTGCCTTCCAGCAGACCTTTCGGATGAACTCCTCGTCGCCAGACTTCGGTCCGATGTACTCGGCCTGTTCGGCGATGTGAACCATAATCTCTTGGTGAACGTCGTCAGCCTCAACGACTTCCCATCGGGCGGCTAGCTCCCTCGAAACCTTGTGAGCAATGTCGTTGACACGCTCCCAGTCCATCCCCGTCACTTTGCAAACCTTCCGTTGATTCGTTTGACCTCACCAAAGCGCCTGCCTTCCACGACGAAGGAACCGTCGTCCTCGACCGGAACGGCCTGAGGAGTTGCGCCGTACTTCCCCGCGTAGAGCAGCCCAAATCCCTTCTGCCAGTTAGCTGGGCCACCCTTGAGGTAACTGGCCTTCTTGACGTCCATCAGGTGGCCGACCTCAAACCCGTAGATCGTCTTCAACTTCCCCCCGAACCCCGTGGACTCGGGGGAAACGGCCAGCCGGTGAGTGTGACCCATCACCAGAGACACCCCCGCCTTCTTGGCTTTTGCCGCAGCCGTTCGGCCAGCCACGTTGTTCAGGCCCGGCGACTCGTGGCCGTGGATCGCAACCCAGCCGGGGGCCGGCTGGTAGTAGGGCTCCAGCTTGGTAATGCCGAACCCCTTGAAGTCCAGGAGGTTTTCGAACCGGTAGTGGGTGTCCTCTGCCGACAGAGCCGGGGCACGGCTCGCAAGGTACTTTCGCGGGCGCTCATCATGATTGCCTTCCAGCACGCCAACTGGCCCGTCGTAGACGGCCCGCAGCGGGGCAAGGAAGTTGGCTTTCGTGTACTCGGAGTCCCGTAGCACTCCGTTCTCGAACTCGATCTTTGTCCCGGTGTGCCAGCGGGACGGAGTGGGGTAGTCGACGAGGTCACCAATCTGAATGACTTCGTCCGGCTGGTAGTCACCGATGAATTCAATGACGTTCCGGACTGCCCTCTTGTCCTCGAAAGGCGCCTGCACGTCCGACACCACTACGATGCGTTTCAATTCAGCCTTCCCCCTAAACAAGGGAGGGGCGGCATGTTCCGCCCCTCCCGGACCGACCATCTACTGAGGGATAGTGATGGCCTCGTAGTCGGCCCCGTCCGCACTGTTCAGATCTAGGTACGGTGTTCCGAAGTCCCCGTCATCGAAGGCGAATCCGTCATCGAAAGCGGCCCGCATAGCCGCTTCGATTGCCTTCACGTGTTCTGCAAGAGTCATTTCATCCCCCACTGTTGATTCGTTGGATTTCCCGGGCCAGGTACCACTGCGCCTTTTCCAGATCCAGCACCGCGTCCTCGCTCTTACGGCCAGCGCGGGCGATGTACTTGATGGCGTTGCCTAGGTTGAAGTTCAGGTGCTCCGTCATGTCGATCACCTCGAAGCCGTTCGGCAACCAGGTGTAGTGACTCGGGTGGTTGACTGGGTTGGAGTCCCCAGTAGCAAGTTTCGGCCGAAAAAAAGGGCGTTCCCTCACTCCTCCTCCAGGGCCTCAAGCTCGTAGTCGGCGAACCAGGCGGGGATGCCCTTCGGCTCACCGTCGAAGTAGACGGCCGTCGCCTGGGTCTGCTCGCTGTAGTTCTGTCGCTCGACGGTGCCGGCGTGCCCGAAGCAGTCGCCGTCGGCTACGACTCGGACGCGATCCCCGTCATTCCACTTGCTCTTGCCGCCGGCCAGCACGATGAACAACATCTCAAGGTTCGTCACAGTCCAAGCTTCCTTCTGTACGCGTCCACGCCCTTGGTGTGAACGAATGAATTGATGTCGTGGTCAGCGCCAAGGAGGATTACCTTGCCGTTCGGCATCTCAGCCGCCATCTTGTCGGCCGCCTTGATACCTGGGTCATCGCCGTCAGCGATGATGAACACCACCTCGAACCCGACCAGGGCCGGGTAGAAGTAGTCCCGCCAAGCGGACGTGCCCTGCTTCCCCACGCAGGGGACGCCGGCCAGTTCTGACGCCTGAGTGTCGAACTCGCCTTCGCTCAGGGCGATGTACGGACTGGGCGCAATGAGTGCGGCCGTGTTGTAGATCCGGGGATGGTCACCCGGGAGGCTCTGGTACTTCCCGTGCCCCACGTGGTTTTCCCTGCGAGTCGGGGCCAGGTACTCCCCGTTCTCGTCCTTCACGCACTCGTCAGCGATGCACCGGAACCGGATGGTTGCCACGAACTCTGCGCCGGCCGGGCGTAGATACGGAATGACTAGCATCCCGGTACTGCGCTCATCCCCAGTGAGAGCCGAACCGACGTACCCCATCCCGAACCGGTTCGACACTTCCCCCAAACCGCGGGCGGCTAGGTAGGCTTCGGCGGGGCTGCCCTTGTACTGACTGTGATACGCCTTCGCGGCCTCCGCCGAACCTTTCATTTGCAGATTCTTGGGCTTTTCGGAAGCCAACCTCATCCTCCCTCATGATGACGTCCCACGAATCTTCGGAGATGTCGCAGACGAAACAAGACCAGCGGTTTCGCTGAGTGTTGACCGAGGCACTGGGGTTGGAATCCGGATGAAGTGGGCACATGACCTTCTGCCATCCGTCCCGGCCCCCTAGGTCCAGGCCGTAATAGGCTTGGAAGACCTCAGCGATTGACGGCTTCCATACGGGTTCGCTCACCGTTCGGACCTACCCTGTAGACGGTCACGGGAAAGTCGTAGCGCCGATAGGCACTGAGGTTCGTTGATCGGTTGCCGATCCACTCTCGCGTGTCCATCTTGATCGTCAGACGAGACATTCCCTATTCCTCGCGATTCTCTATGTGATACCTCGGCCCGAGGAACTTGAGGGCCGGCGGGTCTTCTAGATAGCCAGCGGCGCTTCGTAGAACGGTTGGGCTGTTTCGCGCTGCGGGGAGTAGCTTCCGGTTGCACAGGCGGCAGCAGAGCCCGCGTACAAGGCCCGTGATGTGGTCGTGGTCGACATCGAGCCGGGTTCGTCGCGTCTGGCCGCAGATGGCACAGACGCGCCCCTGGGCGTTGAACAGCTCCTCGTACTCACCCGGACCCAGGCCGTAGGTGACTTGGACTCTGCGGTCGTGGGTGGTCTTGCTACGAGACTGCTTGCGGCAGTCCGCACACGTCTTGCCCCGAGGAGCGAAGAACCGTTCCGCCCTGTTCCGCTCGCACTTCACACAGCGCCGCTGGCCCTTACGGGGCTCAGACACGCGCCCCCCGGAGAGCAGTCTCCAGCCGAAGCATCTGCTTCGCGTCGTGCATGCCGGCTACCAGGTTTCGAAGAACCTGGATGGACATCAGCTTGACTTCTCCTCCGAACGAGATAGCCACGGACTTGATCCCCTTGCGGGGCTTCGACAGCTCCCGCAGTAGGGACTTTAGATTGAGCAGTCGAATGCTCGTAATCTCCACTACCAACGAGACGCGCCCGTTTACCCAAGTCTCTTCCTTGCTGACACCCGGAACCATCTCCGTGAAGTCGAGCCCTACCGTGTATCCGTTGTTCATTTCCCCGCCCTCCTGTTTCTAAGCTTACGCCGAGATCTCCCCAGTAACAAGTGTGAAGCCTGTGACCTAGAACTCAGAGAGCGAGTCAAGGTCCGTAAGGCGCATGTTGTCCCGGTTGAAGTCATACGAGGAGAATGTTTCTCCGCTGGAGTCCTCGAACCCTTCCCTATTCTTGACCGGGCTCACGTTGAGAATCCGGCTGTCCATGCCGTCGATCTCTTTGTGGATGGTCAGGATCAGGGACGGGACGCGGCCGATCTTCCCCTTCACGCCGGACAGGGGAATGGGCTTGAGGCCGTCCGAGAACTCACCAACGACATGGTGTAGAGCGGTCACATGGGCCTTGGTCTCCCGGGCCATCTCGCTCAGGTAGTCGCACATGGCTTCGAGGCCGAAGGTGAACCCCTCCGCATCGGTTACCGCCCCGCCGTCCACGTTGGTGATGTTGTCGACCACGATCAGATGCGGAAAGCACCCGAAGACCTCGAAGTAGCAGGCAAGGTCTCGCTCCAGATCCCTCGGCGTGGGACGAGCGTCGAAGTTGAAGCGGACCCACCACCGCTTGCCGAGGTGTGCGTGATAGGACCCGAAGTCCTCAGCGATCAGCTTGCGCTTGATGGTCCTGACGTTCTCCCCCGTGATGATCGCTGTGGCCCGGGTGATCTGAGTAGCCGCCCCGGAGTCGGCCGAGAAGTACAAGCAGGGCAGGTTCCCGTACATCGCGAGATTCAGGGCCAGCAGAGACTTGCCCGTACCCGGGCCGGCCGCGATGAGACTGAACTCCCCCCTTCGGAACTCGACTTCATGACGTGCGAGGCCGTTGAAGGGGTTGGGGATCGGCTCCCCGGCCGCACCCTTGAGACCCACGGACTGAGTAAGGCTGTAGATGGCATCTCCCTAGTAGCAAGTTTGTCCGGCAAAAAAGAGCCCGCACCCGGCGGGCTGACCTACTCGATCGGTGGAGTGTCCCTAGTATCAAGTTTTTGAGGTCGAAAAAGAGCACGCATGCTTCATGTCGCAGAAACGGCAGGAGAACCCTGGGTTCGGCTCGAAGTCCCCTCGTTTGACTCCCGCGTCCATCGCGGCGAAACGCTCTCCGACCTGCTCCTCGGTGACCTCGTCAAGCTTCACCGCTCGGGACAGGCCGCCGTTCTTGGCCAGGTACCAGTCACCGCGGTTGACCGTGACGCCATACTTCTGCGTCACCGCAACCTTGTACGTCTCAAGCTGGAACTTGGACTTCATGGTCCCGGTCTTGAGGTCCCTCACCCTCACCGAAGCTTCGTCCTCGGCGATGAGCTGGTCGATGTAGCCACGGACCTTGACTCCCCCCAGTTCGACCATGAAGTACAGCTCAAGGGCCGGCTGATCGTCCGGGGTCGTCCAGACCTCGGGCTGGGTCTCGTTGACCCACTCCACGTAGTGACGGGTCTGCTCCTGGCCCAGAACGTACCGACGCTCGATGTCGTCACCGCCACTGCCGCTCGCAGACAGCCAGCGGTCAGTGTTGGGCTCCTTGTCCAAGGCCGCGTTGACCAGGAGGCCATAGCGCTCGCTGAACGCCTCTACGGCCTCATCCGCGCCCATGGCCCGGTTCGACCTCTCCACCTGCTCCGCAGCATGGTGAAAGGCCGTGCCGTGGTGGCTCCAGGCGGCTGGCAGGGCGGTCACCCGCTCGATGCGCTGCAACCTGAACCGCTCCCCACACTCCTCCCACTGCTGAGTCTGGGAAACGGAACGCGGCTGTGTAGCTATATCACTCAAAGGGCAACCTTAGGGCAGATGCGGATGAACATGAATGACTTGCTTGTGAGGAAATCGGGGTGGGGGTAGCTGAACTCTTCTCGCTCGACCTCAAGTGTTTCAAGCCCGCAGCCCAACTCACGGCACAGCTCAACAAGCTGCTCCTGCTCATCCCATGACATGTTGTCCCCGAATACGATGTCGAGGTATTTGCCGACCGGTTCGGCCACGTAACGGATGATCAGGAGTTCATCCCAGCAGGTGACTTTCACGCTGAGAATGGTGCTGGCTTCAATCTCGGCTTTCACCGAAGTTGCCTTGGTCGGGCTGGAAAGGCTAAGGGCTTGGTGCATGTCCCCCCCTGTTGGTACACCGCGCGTGGAGCATCAATACGCGGTCAGAGATCCACAATAGCCCACATCAGAGAGGCTGTCTCCCTAATAACAAGTGAGACCTAGATCACTTACGCACGATACAACCCCATTTTTAAGCAAAGGATCTTGACAAACAAAGACCCGCCGGTATACCGGCGGGCCTCGTTGTGGTGCAGCCGTACATGCCAGTCAGATCAAGCAACATCACTGGGGAGCTCCAGCGCCTCCAGCCCCGCCCCTGGCGGCTTGGGATGGCCGCTCGGCCAACGGACGACCAGTCGCCCGTCTGCGGGCAGTCGAGGCACGTAGGAGAAGGGCTTGGGGTCCGTGGACCGATACTGCAACACCGTCCCATCGCGCTGGAGCCGCCGACCGAAGTTCATGGCGTTGTTGAGTTGAGCGGAACTGAGCGTGTCATCCCCCAGGCGGTACCTCACCCAGACACGGAGGTACTGGATCGCACTCAGTCCGTGATGGGCGATGGTGTCCGGAGTTGTCCCAATCTTCCAAACTTTCCCAATCAGTTCGTTCGCTTGGGTAGTGAGCGGCCGGCGCTTGATGCCGAGCTTGTCGAACCGATAGTGAACCGCTTGGGGGGTAACTCCGTACGCGTCAGCAATCTCAACGTTGCCCTTGCCGAGCGCGTACGCCTTCATGAGTTCAGCGTCACTGGGGAGCGTAGCCATCTCTGACCCCTTCCCTGCCTGAGTACATACATCCGTGCGGCAAGAGTAGCCGTACGACCTCCCCTGTAGCAAGTGGGATCGTTCCTGAATTTTGCACTCGGCCTTGATGTGACCTAGGTCTCACTTGTCGTTGGGGAGGGCGTTTGCCCTACCTCAGGACACATAGGACTAGGTTAGAACACCAACAGAAACCAAAAGAACAAATGTTTACGGTTGAAGCAACTTCAGGTGGTTCATGAAGTGTAGTCATTTCCTACCTAAATAAATTTCCTCTTAGTTGATCTCCTTGTTGATGACAGTAGACATCCAAGGATCCGATCCTCTGAGGAGGGTCCTGGCTGCCAGATACGCAGCCAGCCAGGACCCCCAAAACGACGGAGACGGAGTCACACGGTGCCCAGAGCCAAGTCAATCTGCCTGCGAGCCGGTTGTACCTCCGTGACTGTCCGGGATGGCCGCTGCGGCGGCCACCAGGTGGCGAAGAGTTGGGACCGGGTCTCGGCCCGGAACGCCACCAGGCCCCGGGACTGGCTCTCTCGCCGGTCCAAGGTGCTGGCCCGGGATCACTTCGCCTGTGTTCAGTGCGGTACCAGGACCGAGCTGGAGGTTGATCACATCGTCTCGGTGGCCAAGGGCGGTTCCTGGGAGCTGGACAACCTACAGACCCTCTGCCGGCCTCACCACCGGCGGAAGACGTACCACGAAGATCGGTGATCATTCCCCGTTGGTGTAATCGGCAACACGCTGGGCTCTGGACCCGGGGTACGAGGTTCGAATCCTTGGCGGGGAGCGGCGGATGCCTGCGGAAACCCTTACTCCGCTCGGACACCTTCGGGTGTGGTCGTAGTAGGCGGCCCCCGCGTTAATCTCTGATAGCTCAAGCGGCAGAGCAGCGCACTGTTAATGCGTTGGTTCCAGGTTCGAATCCTGGTCGGAGAGCTTTGCCTGTAGCTCAGTCTGGTTAGAGCACGCGCCTGATACGCGCGGTGTCACCGGTTCAAGTCCGGTCAGGCAAACCATGCGGGTCGCACCCGCAGATTCCGAAACTCCCCCTGATCAGGGGACGGAGGGATGGTGTCCTTAGTTTAGTGGCTCAGAACTCCCCCTGCCCGGGGGCGACGCCGGTTTGAATCCGGCAGGACGCACGTTCGCAGGTGCCCCCTCGCTAGGGGCTTGAAGAGGGATTGTCGTAGCCCTCGCCTGCGATAGCTGGTTGTAGCTCAGTGGGGAGAGCGCCGCATTTGGGATGCGGAGGCCGTAGGTTCGAGACCTGCCAATCAGACTTCGACATGGGCACGAGAGACAGCAGCGTGTAAATCCCGTCCACCCGAGGGTGGACGGGTGTCCAGCAGAGCGCCCCGGTCCGTGTCGATCAATGGCGTGTAGCTCAATTCGGTAGAGCAGCGGTCCTACAAACCGCGGGTTGTCGGTTCGAGTCCGACCGGGCCAACTGCGGGACGGCAACGTCTCGCCTTTGGGGTGTCGTCTAATGGTCAAGACTGCGGCTTCCAAACCCGCTGATGGGGGTTCGATTCCTCTCACCTCTGCTTTGTCCCCATGGAGTAATGGCAACTCAGCAGGTTCTCAACCTGTAGTCGCGGGTTCAATTCCCGCTGGGGGTACCAAGGGCCCTGATCCGGCCGGGGATAGGTCATGACTCCGGTTCGATGCCGGCCGGGCCCCACGTCCTCATGGTGTAGCGGATGCACGTCACCCCGCCAAGGTGACAGCGCCGGTTCAAATCCGGCTGGGGACTCTTAACCATGCCCGACTAGGCAAATTGGCAAAGCCGCCTGACTTAGGATCAGGAGTCTCCCGGTTCGATTCCGGGGTTGGGTACTGTGACTGTAGCTCAATGGCAGAGCAACGGAATGTGGCTCCGTTGATGCGGGTTCAACTCCCACCAGTCACCCCGGGCGATGTGATGTAACGGAAGCATTCCTCCCTTGCATGGAGGCCGAGCGGTTCGAATCCGACATTGTCCACGAGTGTTTGAGATAGCAAGAGTACCGGCACCGTGTGCGCACACGACCGGAAGGGTAACTATCGAGCGAGGTACTGCCTCCACGCACACCATTTGTCACGGAAGCGCGAGACCTAGCGCCATCTAGTGAGCCCGCGGTTAGAGGGTGGCGCCTCGCAGCCACGGCCGTGATACATGCCTCGGTAGCTCAACTAGGTAGAGCAACTGTTTCGTAATCAGTGGGTTGCAGGTTCAATTCCTGTCTGAGGCTCCACGCCGATCTAGCTCAGTTGGTAGAGCACCGGAGTGAAATCCCGGAGGTCCCCGGTTCGAACCCTGGGGTCGGCACCGGCCCATAGCTTAATTGGTAGAGCGCCGGCCTCATAAGCCGGAGTGTCCGGGTTCGAGTCCCGGTGGTCCCATAGGTCCGTAGCTCAGTTGGTAGAGCGGGGGACTCTTAATCCCCGCGTCCCGAGTTCGAGTCTCGGTGGACCTACCTTGCTTCACTAGCTCAAGTGGTCAGAGCGTCCGCCTGTCGAGCGGGAGGCTACCGGTTCAAATCCGGTGTGAAGCGCACATGAGGCGGCCCCTCGGTCGTTAATCCGTTTTCTTCTGCTAAGCAAATGAAAACACCGAGGGGCCTACTAACCACGCCATATCGGGCCAGCCCCGCCAGTCTACTTGCTGACCTTCGCCGCCTGCGACTGGGCGTCTTAATTCATTCATTCAGGAGATCCCATGTCCCACGCGTGCTTCGGTGCGTGCCCGCAGTGCCCCTACGACCTCTGTGTGCCAGCCGTGCCGGCCACCAGGCCGAGCAAGGCGGCGGAGCGGCATGGCTGGCGGCAGGAAGCCTTGGTAGAGCTGGAAGACCTCGGAGAGTTCTGGGGGATCGACATGAGTCAGGTGAGGCTGTGACCCGAGGACCCGCACCCAAGGACAACGCTGTACGGCGCAACTCGCACCCCCACGCTACCGAGCTGGTTGCCGGTGCACAGCCCGGCCGGGAACTCCCCCGGGCGCTCGGCATCACCACGGCGGGGGCGAAGCGCTTCTGGAAGACCTGGAGCGCAGCCCCACAGACCGCCACCTGGGTGGAGACCGACTGGGCTGAGCTTGAGGTGACAACGAAGCTCGTGGACGCCCTCTACCTCGGTGACCTCAAGTTGGCATCCGAGATCCGCATGAGGGTCGCCAAGTGGGGCGCCACGGTCGAGGACCGCGCCCGCCTCCGCATGAAGTTCGAGCCTGAGCCCGACGACATCGAGGGCCAGGCCCCCGCTGACTCCGACGAACCCGACCTGGACGAGGAGCTGTACCAGCTACTGAGTGAATGAATGAGGTGAGGGCCCTTGCAGACCGGCAACCTGCCTGCGGGAGTCCCCAGCCCGAGGGAAACCCTCGGCTACCAGATCATTCGCTGGGCCAAGAAGTACCTCGTCACCCCGGACGGCGAAAAGGCCGGTCAACCCTGGGAGTTCACCCCCGAGCAACTGCGCTTCGTCCTCTGGTTCTACGCCATCAATCCTGACGGATCGTGGAAGTACGCCGCTGCGACACTCCGCCGCTCGAAGGGCTGGGGCAAGACACCGCTCCTTGCCGCGTTGGCAATCGTGGAGTTCCTGGGGCCCTGCCGCTTCTCGCACTTCGATGCGTTTGGTCTGCCTGTCGGCAAGCCTGTGCCTCTGCCCGTTGTGCAGATCGGCGCTACCGCGCTTGACCAGACGGATCAGACCATGGAGTTCATCCGTGGTCAGCTCTCGGAGTCTCCCGCTGAGGCCCACTACGGCCTTGAGATCGGTAAGACCACCATCCAGTTCAAGTCCGGCAAGCCTGGTTCGATCAAGCCAAGGGCAACAGCCGGCCGCACCAATGAGGGCAACCGCCCGACTTTCGTCCTCATGGATGAAGTCCATCACTGGGTGGGCTCGAACGGTGGCCCCGACTTCTATCAGGTCCTCAAGCGCAACGTCGAGAAGACGACGAAGGCCGGCTCTCGTTGGGTGACCACCACCAACGCGTACAACCCGAACGAGGACAGCGTTGCCCAGCAGATCCACGAATCAGAGATGGTTCGCATGGGGATCTGGCTGTACGACTGCCTTGAAGGCTCAATCTCCATTGACGATATCCGGGATGAGGCGGAAGTCCGTAAGGCCCTCATAGAGGCGTACGGAGACGCTACTTGGGCTGACATTGACGGTCTGACACGGACGATCCTGTTCGACCGTACGACCCCTGACTCAACGTACTGCCGGTTCTACTTCAACCAGATTGCCGAGTCGTCTAACGGCTGGATGAACAAAGTCGAATGGGATGCCTGCCTCAGCGAGGAAGACCCCATCAAGCCTGGCGACCAGATCGCAATGGGATTTGACGGATCTATCCGAGGTGACGCGACAGGGCTCGTCGGTGCCCGCTTGCGGGACGGCAAACTATTCGTTCTCGGTGTCTGGGAGCGCCCGGAGCACGCCAAGCTCGATTGGGAAGTTGACGTTCTCGCGGTCGAGGCCGCGGTGCTCAATGCATTCAAGACGTACAAGGTCGAGTGGATGTACGGAGACCCGCCCTACTGGCAGGAGGCACTTGGCCGATGGGCTATTGCTCAAGCCAAGGCCGGTACTGACTACGTGTTCGAGTTCTGGACCAACAAGCCGACCCGCATGGTTCAGGCAGTCGAAAGATTTCGTTCTGCGGTCACGGTCAATGACCTGTCGCACGACGGCAATGCTGACCTCTCGCGTCATGTGCTCCAAGCCGTGACCCGAGAGGTCCCTCAAGGTCTCCTCATTCAGAAGGATTCCCCCCGTTCAAAAAGGAAGATCGACCTTGCTGTCTGCGCAATTCTCGCGTTCGAGGCTAGGGCCGACGCGATAGCAGATGGACGCATGAAGGTCCGTCGCTCAAGAGTGATGGGCTGGTGAGTACATGGCAGACGACAAGACCGCGGTAGTTGCATCTATTCCGAGTACCCCGCTGATGTGGGTCGAGTTCCTATTCAGCAAGCTGGCATGGGACAGGGACAAGTACCGCCAGTACACGCAGTACTACGACGGCCAGCACCAGAAGCTTGTGTTCTCTCAGGCCCGCCACAAGGGCCAGTTTGCTCAGATCTTCGAACGGTGGCAGGACAACTTCTGCGGACTGATCATCGACTCTGTCAACGAGCGGCTTGCTATCGACGGTTTCCGAATGACGGAGGAGCCGGAGGCGGACAAGGATGCTCGGGACATTTGGCAGAGAAACTTCATGGACTCCGAATCGAACGCCTCGCATATTGACGCCATGGTGCAAGGCGCTGCCTACGCGATCGTCTGGGGCACCAACGACGGCCAGCCGACCATCAGCATGGAGTCCGCCAACCACGTCGTAATCCAGTACAAGCCTGGCAGCCGCCGGGACATCGAGGCCGGCGCCAAGTTCTTCATTGACGACTGGGGCCGCGACTGGGCAACCCTCTGGTGGGGCGGGCGTGTGTACGTCTTCGCTCAGGGCACCTTCGGCTGGGCCAGCGCGGCTCCCGAGGGTATGCGGAACCCGCTCGATCAGGTTCCCATCGTTCCCCTCAACAACCGCAGTCGTCTGGTAGACCACCCGGTCTCGGACCTCCTGAACGTCATTCCGCTCCAGGACGCAGTCAATAAGACCGTCAGTGACGCCCTGCTTGCCAGTGAGTTTGCGGCCTGGCCTCAGCGGTGGGTCACAGGGCTGGAGATCGTCGAGGACGCTGACGGCCGGCCGATCGAGCCGTTCAAGGTTGCCATTGACAAACTGCTCCAGGCGGAGAACGCCGAGGTCAAGTTCGGTCAGTTCGAGGCCGCGGATCTTTCCAACTATGTCTCGCTGACGGACATGCTTGTCCAGCACCTAGCGAGCACTTCCCGTATCCCCTTCCACTACTTCCTGAATGGTGGAACCGTCCCCTCGGGCGAGTCCATCACGGCTGCGGAAGCCGGTCTGATCGCCAAGACCCGAGAGCGAATGCTCCACTTCGGCGAAGCATGGGAAAGCGTAATGCGCCTGTGCTTCAAGGTCATGGGAGATCCCCGCCAAGAGGCTTGGGGAGCTGAGGTCATCTGGCGCGATCCGGAGAACCGGACCGAGAGCCAGCACATAGACGCTCTACTCAAGCTCAAGATGATCGGTGTCCCAACCGATCAGCTCTTGTCGGACGCGGGTTACACACCACAGCAGATCGCACGATTTGCCGGTATGCGCGAGGACGACGCCAAGGCCGCAATGGAACTGGCGAAGAAGTACCCCGCCCTGCTCTCCGAGCAGAACACGAACGACCAGCAAGCCCAGAAGGCAGCCTCCAAGCTGTCCCAGGGCAATGCAGGTAACACAGCCCGGAAGGCTGTGGACCCGGTGAAGGGCTGATCCCTTCATCCGTTTCTGAGGCTCACCGAAATGGTGGGTCTTTTTTCATGCCCAAAATCCGAAATGGATGGATCAACATGCCCGAAGAGAACACCCCCACTGTCACCCCCGTCACTGCACCGGCCAACGGTCCAACCGTCGAGTCGCTACAGGCTGACGTAGACAAGTGGAAGGCAATGAGCCGCACCAATGAGAAGCGGTACGAGGACGCCTCCGCTGAGCGCGATGCACTTAAGGCAGCAGGTCTCTCCGACTCTGACAAGGCTCTTGAGGCTGCCAAGACGGAAGCGCGTAATGCGGCTTTCTCCGAGTACGGCAGCAAGCTTGCCGAGGCCGAACTACGAGCCAAGGCGGCCACCGAGGGTGTAACCCTTCCCGATTCTCAGTTCATCAACATCGGCCAGTTCCTCGGAGCTGACGGCACGGTGAACACCGAGCTGATCGGGACTTTCGTCTCTTCGCTGCCCCAGCCGGCCACGACCCCTACCTACGCACAGGGGATTGGCCTTGGCCGTCAGGGATCTGGAGCTGTCGGACAGCTCTCCCAGACGGACCTTTCCAACATGTCCGCAAAGGAAATCAACGAGGCCCGCAAGGCGGGAAAGCTCGATCTCCTTCTGCGAGGCACCTCCTGACAAAAACGTGAGGTAATCCCATGGCATTTTACAACTCACCCGGCAACAACGCGGGCGCCGGCCAGCTCCAGCAGGCTACCGGCGGGCAATTCATTCCCGAGATCTGGGAAGCCCAGACCATTCAGGACATTGAGGAGAACCTAGTTCTTGCTCAGTCTCCATTTACCAACCGCACTTACGAGGGTCAGTTCCAGCGTGAGGGCGATGTCGTGCGAATCCCGCACTTCGTTGACGGAACCGTGACTGACAAGGGTCTCGTGAAGGCGTACGGGACTGTCGGTACTCGTGACCGGGCTCAGCTTGAGTACATGAAGATGACCGTGGGCAAGGGGTCGAGCTTCAACCTTGAGATCGACTCGCTTCACCAGCTCCAGACCAAGAGCGGCATCGACCTGATGAGCAACCTGGTTGCCCAGCGGGCCCGTGCTACGGCCCTCGCCATTGACGAGCTGGTAGCGCTCACCGTGCTTGCCGGCCTACAGGGCAAGGACCTGAACGGCGCGGCCGACCGCAACGCGGCAGTTGCCGGCCTGCCTGCTCTGGAACTCGGTGCGATCAGCACTGTCCAGGCGGCTCAGGTGAACCGTCCGGCCACTGAGGTTCTGTCCGTGTACGACTACGTCGTTTCGATGCTTGAGGTGATGGACACCCGGAGTGCTCCGCAGGACCGATGGATCTTCGTCTCGCCGCGGATGCGTTCGCTGCTTCTTCGTGACCCGAAGTTCATCGACGCCAGCCAGCACGGCGGCGGCGGCTCGGTCGTGGCCACCGGCCAGATCGGCACCATCCTCGGCCTACCAGTGCAGATTGCCAACTCGCTTGGTAACCACACCCGGCCGACTTCGCCCGTCATCAAGAAGGGCAACCTCAAGTTCGAGAGCGTTGACATCTTCATGGGCTCGACCGCGGCTGTCTCGGTGGTAATGCCTTTCGCCGAGATGATCCCGTATCAGCCGGAGGAGACTTTCACTTCGGCCATCAAGTCCCGTGTCATCTATGACGCGAAGATCACGCGTCCCGAGCAGCTTCTTATTGCGCAGGGCGTCGAGGCTGAGATCAACACGCACAACGCTGCTGTGGTGGCCTGATCCATTTACTGACTTGGCCAAGCCCCGGAGCCGCCGCTCCGGGGCCCAGCTCAGAGGGTGAGTCCCAACGCCCTAGTGACCTGAAGGAGCACGGTAGCCGCGCTGACGAGAGTCAGCGCCCCTGCCCCAATCACACCTAGAACTGCCACATGAAGCGCAAGCGAAATAGCCACTGCAACTGCTGCAATTGCTACTGCCGCCACGAATACAATGGCCACGGCCCACACCTTGTACGGATGGGATGGTGGTGGTGGTGGAACTGTTGGTGCTAGCGACATTTCCTATCCTCTTCTACGTATCCATATGAGTATCACCTGTTTCGGAAGAATGCTTAGGAGACGGCGGATGGCATTTCCTGCCGCTCCGTGGGGCCACCTTCGTTTATGGACCGTTTATCATCACGGATCTTGCTCCTCTGCGGCGTCGGGCAGTCGTAGTTGCCGCCAGGCGTCGAGGTCCAGTGCTGACTGGTGCCAGCGTTCAATCACCGTAGCGCGCAACCCGTGCGCTGCGTACGAAGAGTGACGAACTGTTACTCAGACCCAAACCTCACCAGGAGGCCCCCGTGTCATTGGCAACCACAGATGACGTGTCGGCCCGCGTGGGACAGTCCTTCACCGCAACCGAACTGCCCCGAGTGCTCGCCTTCCTGGACGACGCCACCGCGCTCGTCACCGACTACTGCACCGGTACGTGGGATCGGACCAACCCGCCAGCCGCCTTCAAAGGGGTCGTGTGTGGCGAGGTAATCCGTTGGTTGTCCATCGCGCCGGGAGTAGTCCTAGAAAGAACCGGCGAGATGGAGACCCAGTACGGCGTCGCTGCCTCCAATCAGGAGTTGTCTCAGGCAGCCAAGAACTCCCTGAGCAAATACCGGCTGAAGGCCGCGACCATCAACATTCGTGAGCCCGACTGCCCGCCAGAATGAGGAGACCCTATGAGTCATATGTCGGATTGGGTTGAAGTGCATCGCGCGCCAATTGTCGCGGATGCCTACTCCAATCACCGTGACTGGGATTCCGCTGTCATCGTGTGGTCCGGCTGGGCTTCTGTCCAGCCGGCCATCACGCAGCCATCTTCTCGGGGCGGTTCGCGCCTTCCGGCCTCAGAGACCGAGGCGGAGCGAGTGAAGGTCTTCCTTCCGCCAACGGCTGACATCCTCGCGAATGATCGAATCTGGGAACGCGACATGGTCTACACCGTGGACTCGATACCCGGTGACTTTCGGAAACGACAGCTCCCTCACATCCGTGTTCTTGCTTGGAGGGCGATCCCCTGATGTCCAAGTTCACGCTCCGACTGGATGTGAACTGGGAGTACGAGGTACTCCGTTCCCCTCAGGCCCGAGAACTCGTCGAGGCAAAGACCGCCGAGGTAACTCACAACGCGATCAAGGAAGCACCTAGGGCCAGTGCCACCAAGGGCAACTGGAACCAGATCAAGAAGAACATTGACGCATTCGTGGCCGAGGACGAAAGGGGCTGGTACGGGAACGTCGTACTGGAAGCTGAAAGCCACGTGCGCCATGCTGTACGGCTCGAACTCGGCTGGAAGGACAAGAAGGGCCGCCGGCATCCCGGCCGGCTATACCTAAAGAAGGCACTTGAGAGGACGCGGATTGAATGAAGGTCGATCCGATAGGCATCCTCTTCCAATACCTCAACTCCCTCCACGAAATCCCGGACGGCGCTCCGACCGGTGACCTGGTGGGTCGCAAGGTCGGCGACACCACCATCTATCTCAACCACAGCGGAGGTTACCGCATGGTTCGAGATCGGCTGGACCGAGTCGACATCGAATACGACGTGTACCACACGGACCGCGCCAAAGCGGCCGGCCTCGCACTGCTCACACGCGAATTCCTCCTTGAGGATCTGCCGGGAAGGACCCTTTTGGGCGTAACGGTTCTGGACGTGGATGACATTTCGATTCCTCGGTACCTGCCCGACGAGGATTCTCGGGAGCACGTGTACGGCGGGGAGGTTGCCATCTTCCTCGTAGAAAGTAAGTAACCCCCACCAGGCACAAAAGACCTGGACCGAAGGCGCCTTCATGGCGCCTTTTTTGTTTCCCCGCTTGAGGAGTTTCCCTATGGCTAACGACCCCCAGAAGATCAGGTTCGCTCCGCATGGCGGCCTCTACATGGCCCCTGCCCCTGACGGCTCGGCTACCGGTACGAAGCTGCCCGAGCTGGTGGGCGACGGTGTCACCGCGCCGGCCGGCTACAAGGCGTTCGGCTACGTGACCGAGGACGGCGTGACGATCACTCCGGCCATCCAGACCAACCCCGTGACCGTGTGGCAGTCAGCTGTGCCGGTCCTCTACAACGTGCAGTCCGCAAGCTTCCAGGTGGCCGCGACCCTCCAGGAGGTCAACCAGCTCACGACCGAGCTGTTCTTCGGCGCAAAGTGGATCGCAGTCGAGGACAAGGACGGCCAGCCGACCGGTAACTACCGGCTTGACCTGTCCAGCTCGCCGGACCTGACTGAGATTTCCCTTGTCGTGGACTGGAGCCAGGGCAACATCCTGTACCGCTCGGTGATCCCCCGCGCGATGGTCTCGGAGCGTGGAGCTATTCAGCTCCAGCGCACCAACAACCAGCAGTACCAACTCACCATTGACGCACTCGACTACAACGGCACCCTTGGCTACGTCCTGACCAACGACGACATCCTTGGGACGAACGGCACTCCGGCGCCGGTCCACAACTTCGCCGCTGATGTCACCGTTCCTAACTCCACGACCAACGACGGCACCGCGGCTGCTTGGACCGTCAAGGTCCAGACCCACAACCAGACCGGTCCCGTGACGGTGTCCCTGCTTCGAGCGGACAACTCGGCCTGGGATGTCGTGGGCTCTCCGCTACAGGCTGACGGCTCTGTCACCGTGACTGTCCCGGTGGGCCGTGAGTCCGCGGAAGTCAAGGTCAACCACGCGGGTCTTGACCTGTGCTACCAGGCCGGCGACAACAGCGCCGTTGCCACCGTCAAGACCTCCTGCACGGTCGCAGGCGCCTGATACTCCGCACCCCTGCCGGGGAGGGTTCGTAGTCCCCGGCCCCACCCTCTACCCCCTTGCCTTCACTGGAGACCTCCATGCCTACTGCCGCTGCCAAGAAGACCGCTGCCCGGAAGCCTGTCACTCCTGCCGTCGAGGCGGAGGCTCTGGAACAGCCAACAACGTTCGAGCACGCGGGTATCACCTTCACCGTCCCGGACCCTCTGAACCTGCCGCTTGCCCTACTGAAGGCCGACGACGAACTTGAGGCCGTGGAACTGGTAGTGGGCGCGGAGACCTGGGCCGCGTACTGGGCCACCAACCCGACCATCGGCAATTTTCAGGAGCTGACCGCCAAGGTCAACGAAGCACAGGCCGGCTCGGGAAACTGATGGAGACCGTCTACGCCATCAGGGAATACCCGGATGAGCTTGAGGCAGACCTCAAGGAATTCTTCGGGGTGGATCTCCTAGACCTATGGCGCGGACGGCTGTCTCTCCGCAGTATCCATGTCTACATCAAGTCCCTCATGCATAAGCCCGGCAGGTCAGTCCTCCTGGCAGTGATGGACGAAACCACTCAGTGGGGTACCACTGAGCACCTACTTGCTCGGGTCTCCGATGCCCTTGAGCTGTCCAACTACCTGTTCCTCAAAGCGAACATGTCCGACGCGGCTGCCTCGGAGCGCGTTCCCCTGCCCGCGCCTATTCCACGTCCCGGAGAGGACGAAACAGCGACGACCGAGCCGGCCCTTGATTTTGCGTCGGGATCGGAGGTGTCGGACTTCTTCGTTCAAATGAGCCAAATTTAGGGAGGCCAGGGATGGCTACTACTGGCCGCGCACCTATCAAGGTTGGCTCTGGCTACATCGAGATCAACACCCAGCTCTCCAAGGAGTCGTTGGCGAAGTTCCGGACCGACATCACCAAGCAGATGGAGAAGACCGGCAGCGAAGCTGGCAAGGCTTTCTCTGCCTCGGTGGAAAAGGGCCTGTCCACTCTCCCTGGCGCAGTTGCCACGATTGCCAGGAAGACCAAGGAGAACTTGGAGGCGGCATCCCAGGATTCCGCCGAGACCATCGCCAAAATTGAAGCCAATCTGACGAAGCAGTTCGGTGCCGAGGCTGCAAAGCGCTTTCAGGAAGCCCGCAAGCTGGAGGAAGAGAAGCAGGCCCTCGCTTCGGAGACCTCCAGCGTCACCATGAAGGCACTGCAAACCACTGTGGCCCAGGAGTCGGCGGCTGCCGCCGCCAGGTCCAAGGCCACCGTGACGGCTGAGCGAGCCATGCAGGCTGCCGCGCGGGAGACCGCCACCGCGCAGGCTCAGGCCGCGCGGGAGGCCGCAGCCCAGCAGCAGGCGGCAATTAGGGAGACCGCCGCCGCACGGCTCACCGCCCAGAAGCGGTTTCTGCAGGACCAGATTGAGCAGCAGGTGGCCGTACGTGCCAGCCTGCGGGCCCAGCTCGCCGAGGCGAACGCCACAGCGGCCGGAATCACTGCGGTGCAGACGACAGCCTTCCGACGGCTCGGCGCCAACGCGGACAAGAGCCTGACCGAAGTTGGCACCCGCATGACTGAGACGGGCGCCCTGATCACGTCCAAGATCACGCTGCCCATGACGATTGCAGCGGGCCTCTTCACGAGTTTCGGCATCAAGTCGGCAGACTCCATGATCCAGGCTCAGAAGTCCCTGGAGTCCATCGGTCTGACGATCAAGGACACAACCAAGCTTCTCAAGGAGATGACTCAGTACGGTATTCAGACCCCGTACTCCGTACAGGATGTCATCACGGCCGGCACTCGTGTCACGCGCTCCGTTGCCTCGCACGATCCGGGGATCAATTCCAAGAATCCCAAGGTGAAGGCCGCCGCCTCCTCTCGCGTCTCGACCAAGTCCCAGCAGATCACACAGATGATCGGTGACCTCGCCGCCTTCGGTGGAATCACTGACCCAACCATCGTGAACAACGGCTACCGCGCCATTGAACTCCTGATGGAGCAGGGCCGCGTAAACACGCGTAACGTCCGGCAGCTCACTCAGTCCACCAACCTTCCAACTCAGGAACTCGCCAACCTCCTTGGCTTCGAGGACACGCCGTACACGAAGAAGGAGATCGAGGAGCTAAAGAAGAACGGCCGCAAGGACCCCCCGAAGGTCAACCAGGCTTCCTCCCAGTTGCTCACCTTCATTGCGGCATCCGCCAAGAACGGCGGCATCTCCGGTGACGAACTGACGGACTCACTTCTCCACCGGTGGGACAAGAACCCCGCCCTCAAGGGCGCCGCGGCACGTATTGGCGCTTCCACGATCAGTGGCCGGCTCGCTCAGTTCAAGGAGCAGTCCCAGTACTCGCTAGGAAAGCTCTTCTACGACAACAAGGGTCCTGGTGGTCAGCTCCAGTATTCCGGCTTCGGAACTGCCATCATGGGAACGCGAAACAAGAAGACTGGTCAGTACGAGGGTGGACTACTCGGACAGCTCGGAGACATCGGTAAGAATTCACTGCCAACCATCCAGAAGCTTCTAAAGGAGTTCATCAGCGGCATCTCCATCTTCGTTGGAGCGCTCGACAAGATCTCCAAGGAACTCAAGGCACACCCCGAGATAGCAAAAATCTTTCTGAGTATTGCCAAGTGGGCTGCCCTACTTGCTCCGATCATGATCGGGCTCGGTGCCCTGGCGAAGATCAGTGGCGGTCTGCTCAAACTCAGCAGGTCGGCTTCCAGGACCGTCACGGCACCTGTCCGGGCTGCCCGAGGTGCGTCCCGAACGGCCTCCCAGGTAAGGGCCGGCCTCGCCAGCCGCCGAGCTGGTGACGGGTTCCGCAGTGGCTACCGCGACCGCCGGACCGTAAACCAGACAGGCTCCAGCCCGATAGCGGCAAACGCCGAGGTTGACCGACTCGCCCACCAAGTCCAAGCCGCTGACGACAACTTGAAGGAACTGCGAGACCGCCTCAAGGAAGTCAACCGAACCAGCCTTGCCGATGTCATCGCACAGATGACGGGCTCTGGGCACAACAGCGTGGCCGCTGCCGCTCAAACAGCACAGAGCCAGGTACAGCAGGTCCAGACCCAGGGCATAGAACCCCTCAACCGGTCGTCTCTCAGTGCCGTTCAGCAGGAGATCGACTCCACCCGCACGAAGGTGGACGCCCTCTGCCTCGCGGTCAGGGATGCGGTAGCCGACCTGGGCAAGCTCGACGCAGCCGAACTGACCAAGCTCAAGTTGACTCTGTCCACCACGCACGGCGTCGTTGATGACCTACAGAACAAGATCAACAACACCGCGTTGTCCGTCGGAGACCTGGACAAGAAGACGCTCGACAACGTCCAGGCACAAGTCAGGGATCTCGGCTCCACCGTGGACGCCACCTCGGGC
This sequence comes from Streptomyces sp. H39-S7, assembly GCF_027158205.1. Classification (GTDB taxonomy): domain Bacteria; phylum Actinomycetota; class Actinomycetes; order Streptomycetales; family Streptomycetaceae; genus Actinacidiphila. The sequence goes on from NZ_JAPVLU010000005.1 coordinate 64,217, forward strand.
AAGGTCGGACTCGGCGAGGGTAACCACCTGGCGGGCCGCATCCACGCTCTGAACGGAATCAGCCTGGGGAACATTCGCCAGGAGTTTCAGGTCCTAACCGGGGATGTTAACGACGCCTACAAGGCCGTCGGCGCCACCAAGCTATCCGGAACGTTGGCCGGCCGGATCTATAACCTGAACCGGCTTTCACTCGGCAGCATCAACACCCAGGTCGACAACCTCACCAAGGCACTTGCCAGGGCAGGAGACGCAGCCAAGGCCCTGGGTGATGACCTCACCAAGATCGGCGACAACGTCAATCTACCCAACAGTGGCGGCGGCAGTAACGACAAGGGAAAGAAGAAGAAGCTCTCCACGGGTGGCATCCTGCCCGGCTACTCGCCGGGTATCGACACAATTCCCGCGATCCTGTCGCCAGGCGAGGCCGTTCTTCGCCCCGAAGTGACAAAGGCGCTAGGGCCAGACCGCATCAATGCCTGGAACCACGCGGCGATGTCCGGAAAGATTCAGCGTTTCTCCGGTGGTGGCATTGCCCAGCATTCGGGCCTGGACAAGATCCAGACACTTTTGAAGCTGGAGGACATCTGGCCCCTGGTTCCTCCGACTGTCAGCACCATGGCTATGGACGCCTCATCCGACGGGATTGGCGGACGGACGCAGGACGGCATCCTTGGTACTGGCAGCCGAACGGCTGTGGGCCTCGGAAATAACATCGCAGGTCGGTTCAGCGGAATCTACGACTTCATCACTGACGACATGTGGAAGCTCCTCAAGAAGATTCCCCTTCCGGACGGTCTTTCGCAAGCAGTCGGCATTGTCGGAGGCACATTGGCTCCGACCCTGGCCGAGTACTTCTCTGACGACGTTTGGCACGGGTCCGGAAACATCATCGAACGTGGTGAACGGTTCCTTGCTGACACATTCTCCGTGAAGACCCTGACCTCCTCCGGCAGCAATCTCGTTGGGGGCATATGGGACTCCATCGAGTCCATTTTGGGTGCAGGCAAGGACGTTTTCACGGACCCTCTTGGATCGGCGAAGGCTGCTATTTCAGTACTCTACGATCTCGGAACGGCCAACGTCGATCAGATTGTCGGCATGGTAAAGGCCACCAAGAGCATCCTGGATGCGCCTGGAAAATACGCCGGAAACGTCATCAACGATGAGTGGTCCTCGGCCAAGGCCGCCCTTCCCAACACGAAGGGACTGTTCGACTTCGGCAATGGCGACAGTGTTAAGGGCAAGAAGCCGGACCTGGACTCGATTTTCAGCACCCAGGTACCTGGCGGACCAGCCATCATGCGCTGGCTCCCGGATGTCAAAAGGGTCCTGAACGAACTGCACCTCGACGCGGGATACGCCGATCTCGTTCTCAAGCGAATTACGGTTGAGTCGGGCGGTAACGCGTCGGCAGTCAACAACTGGGATTCCAACGCCAAGGCCGGCCACCCGTCGATGGGTCTTATGCAGACGATCCAGCCCACCTTCGACGCCTACGCAGGGCCCTACAAGCCCCTGGGCATCCTGAACGGTCTGGCCAGCATCTATGCCGGACTCAACTACGCCACGCACCGCTACGGCGCTGGATGGCCAGCAGCCCTATCCGGAACTAAGGGCTACTGGATGGGAACCCGCTCGGCCTCTCCAGGCATGGCCCTGGTAGGAGAACGCGGCCCCGAATTGGTCAACTTCGGAACCGGTGGAGCACAGGTGTACGACAACAAGGACACCATGCAGATGCTCAATAGACCGTCGAAGAACTATGAGATCCACATTCACGAGGCGAAGTCCGAGGACACCACTCAGGCAACCATTCGCGCGCTGAAGTATATGGAGAACCTGTACGGCATCTAAGGAGTTCCCATGCCAATTCCCGCAGTCAAGAGGCTCGGAGATCCGAATGTTCCCGATCCGTCTCCGACCCCGCCTCAGCGGGTCCATTGGCAGAACACCTACGTGTCCATCACGGGTTCAAACGGTCAGGGGGAGGAAATCCCCCTGACCGGCCTCGTGTCCAAGGATTGGCCAGCCATCGTCATGCAACCCGGAGCAACCGGTCTTGACACTCCCCCGTGGGAACTGCACTCCGAGGACTCCCCCAATCTCGACGGCGGAATGTTCCGGGGGGCTAGAACAACACAGCGGGAAATCATGATCCCCGTGTTCATCTACGGGGTTGACCGTAAGACTGTGCTCGACCTAAAGCGCAAGCTGATTGCGTCGCTCAATCCGAGGAACGGGTACTGCCTGCTCAAGTTTCAGGAGTCTGATGGGCAGGCCCGATTCCTGACCTGTTATTACAAGTCGGGCATGGAGGGGAACGAGTCGGAGGACACCGCCGGTTTCAAGTGGGTGAGGTACGGCATTCAAATGACCGCGTTCGATCCGTGGTACTACGCGAAGACACTCCAGGTGGCCGAGTGGACCTTCGGCACTGGCGTCCCGTTCTTCGGACCCGCGAAGTTCCTTCCGTTCCAAATGAGTGTTGGCCTCCCGCAAACGAACATCCTTCCTGTGGTCAATCCTGGAGATATCGAGGCATGGCCCGTGTGGGACATCAAGGGACCGGTTAATTCATTCGCGCTGAGCAACACGGCTGGTAAATCGTTCGGCATCCCAGCACAGGTCGGTGGCGGCCCTGCTGTACCCGCCGGCCGGACTCTCACGATCGACACCCGGCCTGGATTCAAGACCCTCATGGACGAGCAGGGAACGAATTATTACGGCCTGCTCAGCCCTGACCCACAGCTCTGGACCGTGCCTGCCGGCCGTTCAACCATCGAAGTTGACCTGGTCTCGGGAGGCGGGACCGCGGCCGTCCGAATGACTTTGACTCCCCGCTACGACAGTTACTGAGGCGCCATGGGATACCGCATTGAGGTTCGCGACCGGGACCTAAACCGCGTCGGGGAGGTAGACACCTGGATCAAGCTTGACTTCTCCGTAGTCTTCTGTGCCCAAGGTTCATGGCAGCTTCTCATCAAGAACAACACACCGCAGGCCAAGTTGTTTCAGAAGGGCGGCGGCATTGCGATCTATCAAGATGGGGTGTCCACCCCGATCCTGACGGGTGCCATCGAGACCTTTCAGAAATATTGGACGGTAGAGCAGCACACGAACGACGGCTCGGTTTACATCTCCGGCCACTGTGACAACAAGCTTGCCTACAGCCGCCTTGCCTTCCCCGACCCTACGAAATCGGTTGCTGCCCAGTGGTCCAGTGCCGTCAGCACCAGGACGGTGTCCAGTGGTTCGAGTGCAGCTCTGTGGAACGAGGTCAACAGGGCCATGGGGCCCGGTGCCCTCGCTGACCGCAAGGTTCCCGGCCTGGTTCTCGACGGCTCGCTCCCGGAAGGGGCCCCTCTCAGTGACAGCCTCCGGTATGACGTCCTGGGCTCCAAGTTCGAGGAGTGGATCGCCAAGAACCCGGGGACCGGCTACCGGTTCGTCTACGACCCGAACGCCAAGGCGATCGTCCTGCGGGTCTTCCAGCCGCGTGACCTGACACAGAAGGTCCGGTTCTCTCCGGACCTCGGCAACCTTCGCGAATTCGTCTACTCCGTTACGGCCCCCTCGGTTACCCGAGTCATCGTGGCCTGCCAGGGCGAGGGCAACGCACGGTACATCTACCAGCAGGTCAACACGGCGATCGAGCAAGAGTGGGGCATCCAGGTCGAAGCCTTCGTGGACCGGCGAGACCTCGGCATCGTCACCAGCGCGACCGGCCAACCGGCCAAGGCCGTTTCGACCATGACAGACGCAGATTTCAACGCAGCCGTCCAGGCCGTGAAGGACGCCGCGTCCAGTGCTCTCAGCGATGGCGCCCCCAAGGGGAACCTCCAGATCTATCCCATTGACACGCCCCAAATGGCCTTCGGTCGCGACTACTTCGTCGGTGACTTGGTCACCGCCTACATAGATGGCGTCCCGTACTCAGACGTACTCCGCCAGGTAACCGTCAGCGTGGACGACGGTGGGAAGACGCTGTCAGTCGCTCCGGTCATCGGAGACCAGGGCACGGGTAACCCGCTGAATCTCTACTCGGTCGTTTCGGATATGCGAGACCGAGTCCGCAAACTTGAAACGAGGGTGTGACCCATGGCCGAAGTCTCTTATCCGTTCAATGCGTCGAATGCGTCCGGTGGTCAGTCGCAGGTCCAGCAGACCCAATGGCAGAGCATGAGCCACATGTGGGGCGGAGACCGGATCGACTTCCGAGCTACTGCTTCCACCTACGTGGCCGGAACTTTGCCTTTCAGCCTCACCTCTCTGGGTGGGCGAAATTTCGCAATCGTAGCGGGCTCCGCCTGGGTTGGTGGCTTCTACTACACGCTCACCAGCTCCATCACCCTGGCCATCGACCCCAACCTGACGGCCCAGGCCCGCAAAGACACGATCGTCATCCGGGCGGACCTGACACTTGGTTCGGTCAACATCGTGGTGGTGAAGGGGCAGCCCTCTGCCAGCCCGGTTGCTCCACGGCCTCAGCGCAACCCTGGTGGCCAGTGGGAGATGGTCCTCTACGAGATGACCGTGCCGGCCAACAACGGCGCGGTGAGCGCCAACGGCCGCTTTCAGTACGACATGCCTACCGTCTTCGGCTCCCCGTGGGACCTGCGGGAAACCATGGACTACGCGGAAGTTGGCTCGTTCGGCTACGACATGGACTCTGACGGCGGCGACTCCCAGAACGAAGCCTTCAAGAGCCGCGACGGCTACGTGATTACCCGGCACCTCGGAAAGTCCCGTACTTACACTCCCAGCCTGGCCCAGTCGGCGACGCAGCCGGCCACCCGTTCGGGCCGGTGGCGCTGGATCGCCCCCAACACGGTCTGGTTCACCGCCACCCTCCAGAACACTGTCACCTCGGACATCGTCCGTTCCGGTTCCAATTTCCAGTTCGGGGTCAGCCTCCCCGTTCCCGCAAATGGCAAGGAAGCCCAAATACTCACGGGATACGTGAACAACAACCCGCCCCACGCAAAGCTGCCCAACTTCATTTCCCTGACCGTGGTACTGCCCAAGGGCAACCCGAACTCCAACGCGTTCCTTTGGTACCCCAACCCGGGAACGACAGCAGAGGGCCTTGACGGATTCAACATCCTGCCTGGTCTGGCGACCATGACCATTTCCGGAGTGTACGAGGCCAACGCCTTCGCCGAATGATTAGGAGGGTGCCCTATGGCACGAAACTTGTTTGGCGGCACCGCCTCTGACGTGGCCGAGGACGTTGACGGACGACGTATCCCCGGTGCCGTGGGAACCGTGTGGAACGGTCCGTCGGGCGGCGCGACCCAAGTCCTCGACCTGACCGACCAGGACGGCGCCCCCCTCGTCCAGCTCGTCGCCGACAACCGAGGGTTCATCCCGTCCTTCTACGGACCTGATGGCATCGAGCGCCTATGGGCTGACTTCGGTAACGGAAGGGTCGGCCTTCTCAGCGTCACCATCGGAGAGCGCCTGGACGCCCACAAGGCGGCTGGAGACCCCCACGGGGACCGGGCATACGTGGCTGAACAACTGGTCAACTACGTCCCCACCCGGGGCGGCACAGTGACTTCACCCGCGGCCCTGGACTGGCTGACCGCCATGGTCCCGGACCCCGTCGACGCCACCGGCAACGTGCTCAAGCTCGCGGGCCCCGACGGCACTGCATACACCGTCCTCAAGAACACGGGCGCTCTCTACATCAACACCAAGGGCCAGCGGGCCGGCCTCGCAATCGGCGCCCCTGGCTACCCGGCAGGCCAGCCCATCATCAATGTCAGCAACGGGTCGGCTTCTCCCACGTCCACCAACGCCATCTTTCAGGTGATGGGCGACGGGTCGGTAGTCACCAAGGGAAGCCTCACCGCGACCGGGCCTGTGACCGCTTCGAACGTGGGCGGCGCCCGCGTCTTTTCCGGTCCGAACCCGCCTGCTACTCCACAGGCAGGAGATGTGTGGATTCAGTATGGCTAATTCTGTGAACATCTGGGACGGGACTCGATGGGTGCCCAAAGCCCCGAAGGTCTACAACTTCACCACGAAGCAATGGGCGCCCGCGGCTCCCCCGCTGTACTTCGACAACGAGGAATGGATGTCGGAGGCCCCAACGCCCGTAGAGTTTCCCCACTACGTGGACTCCCTTACATCGACATTCGTCGGGGTGGACATCGTCACATGCCCGATTCCGTCCGTTCGGACGAACGATTTTGTCGTGTCGGTCTGTGCTCAGCAGGCCGGCGACTCACAGTCGCCTCGGCTTTTGAACCCTTCCGGAGTCATCCCTACAATCTATCCGCTTGCGTCAGGTGTCCGCCTGCATGTCGCCGTGTGGCCCTGGGAACCCTCCAAGGCCGGTTTAGTCGTTTGGGATGTCACAGGATCAGCCAACACGTCCTGCATGAACCTGGTCTACCGCAACGGAGACGTGTCCAACGCATCGTTGAACCCTGTCGTCTCCATCACCGGAACGAACAACACCACCGCGGCCCCCCTGCCAGCGTCCCAGGACTACACCAACCTGTACGTGGCCCTCACGGTGGCAGACACCCTTACCGGCAACGCTTGGCCTGACGGCGTGGAAGAACTCGACTCTGTCTTCGGCAAGTTCGGCACCAAGTCACTCAGCCTCATGGCTGCTGACACTCCAGGCGCGGGCAACTCGCCCGGAAACCTCGTACTCGACACCCGAGTTGATACCGCTGTCGTGGCCCTCATACAGATCCCAGGAAAGAGCGATGGTCTGCCGACCTGGATTCTCGGCGACATCAAGGGTTCCGTCCTGGGGACCACGACGCGATTGGGATAACCATGCAAATCAAAACCTGGACGGATGCCTACGTATCGACCGACGACCTGAACACTGAGTTGGTGGACAACCTGAACCGGCTGATCGCTCAGCCGGCCTGCCGCCGAACGTTCGCGGCAAACCTTACGGCCAACGCAAGCGGGGCCTGGCTCCTCGTGCCCCTCGACCCTGTAGGAACCGGCGAAGGGCGGTTCAGTTCCTTCGACACCAGCTCGGGGGCGTTCGGAGCGAACTCCAACCGGATGACCGCACCAGAAGACGGCCTCTATGAGATCACCTTTTCAGCAGTCATCCGGGCTGCTGTATCTGCCACGTCCCTGACCTATGGGGCCGCTGCTATCGCCGTCAACCAAGCGACCGCAACCAATGTCGCAGCCAACGCGCTTTGCCGCACAGCCCTTAACCGCTCATGGGGTGAGGAGCGATCCGGAAATGGCTCCGCCACCGTCCCCCTCCTCAAGGGCGACTATGTATCCCTCGCTACTACTGGCATTGGAACCACATGGGTAACCGGCCATGATTCGTTTACGGAGATGACCTCCTTCCTTTGTCTGTCCCGAGTAGGTGAGAAGCCATGACATTCAGCAGCAGCACCCCAACCACGAGTGAATATTGGTCAGACCGCAACGCAATCACGGCGGACGACATGAACAAAAACGTTCGAGACATCCATCGGTTCCTGGTCAACCCCCCAAGCTGCCGCCTTTCGGTGAAGCAGAACGGCAGCGCGACTTCCTACCAGACAACGGCTAGTGGCTGGTCCTCGTTCTACTTCGCCATGCCGAAGGCCGGCCAGAACCCCACTCGCGAATGGGACACCTCGGGCGGGCAGATGGCCACAGCCGACGCCAACGGGTTTGTCCGTGCTATCAAAGCCCCAACTGACGGTATATACGCCATCACTTTTTCCGGCATGTTCTACACCAAGACGGTCTCAGCAAACAACAACTCACGCATCGGCAAGAACATCACCACCGATGCCAACTGGAACAACACCTACGGTCCATTTGCTGCGATGAGCCCGGTCAAAACCCCGCTGACGACATCAAATCAATACGCCGTTTCGCACACCTCAATTGCCCGTCTCTGGAAGGACGATGGGGTGTCCGTAGGAGTTGCGAGCGACAACAGCCAATACACCGGTGATGCAACGACAAAGGGGTTCATCTCAATGACATGGATTGGAGGGATGACGAGTGACTATTACGCCAACGCCTGAGACCTGGGCTCACCGCGAGCTGGTGACCGCAGCAACGATGAACCGTCGAGTCCGGGACGTACACGCCTTCCTGGCCAAGTCCCCCGCTGCCATTCGTGTCGAGGGGTTCTCCCGTACCAACCTGCCTGCTGGGACACCCGCGCTCTGCTACTACACGCCCGTCGGCGCCTCCGCTCACTCCTACGCATCGAACCCGAGCATGGCCATAGTGGGCGGCCCTTCCGGCACGTTCCTAGATGGCGTGAAGGCCCCCGTAGACGGTCGGTACAAGCTCTCCATCGGCGGCGCGGTCACGGCCGTGACCGCCCAGGCCGCTGCCCGCGTGTGCTATCTCCAGGCGGCCGTCAACGCGGCTGCAACAGATACGGCGGTCGGGGTCGGCGCCTTCCTCACCTTCCCCCTTACCAACTTGAGCACCACCGTCCACCAGGGCGCCATGTCCACCGAAGTTGTTTTGCGCACGGCGGACACCGTCCGTGTCGCGTGCCGTATGGATGGTTCGGCCTACAACTGGGCCAGTGGAAGCGACGCCGGTTTCACACAAGGCTCATTCATTGAGCTGCGCTGGATTGGCGAGGTACCCACGTGAGTCCAATAACCGTTTTCGAATATGCAGGTACGGCGGCCTCGGTAGTGGCCGCCTTTGTCATGTTGAGGGCCGCATGGTCCATCAACACCGCACAGGTCTGGAAGGAAGAGGCAGCAGCCCAAAAGGCACGCGCCGACCGCCTCCAAGAGGACATGCGGGAGATCAAGGAACGTCTCACCCGGATTGAAGTCGAGAACATGCGGCTGATTGAACTGCTTACCGCACTCGATCCGAACCGACTAAGGAGCAACATATGACCATCAAGGGCATCGACGTAAGCAACTACCAGGCCGCCACCTGGTCCACGACCGGTCTTGACTTCGTCTTCATCAAGGCAACCGAGGGCCACACACTTACCGACTCTCGAATGACCGCTCACGCTCAGCGCGCCCGAGCTGCTGGGCTACAGGTGGGCTTCTACCACTTCCTATGGCCAGGCAACATCCAGGCTCAGGCCGAGTACTTCACGTCCAAGGCCGCAAGCGTTGCCGGTGACATCCTGGCGGTGGACTGGGAGACGAATTCCAGCGGCACGCACGCAAGCAACGCGGAGAAGGACCAGTTCCTCAAGGCCGTGAAGAAGCTTCGCCCTACCCACAAGGTGATCCTCTACACCAACACGTCCGACTGGAAGTCTCGCGACAAGACCAACTTTGTTCAGGACGGCCTATGGATCGCGCAGTACAACGGGCACGCCGGCCACCCCGACATCAAGGCCCCTTGGCTTTTTCACCAGTACGACGACAAGCCCCTGGATGAGGACGTGGCCGCATTCTCCAGCCGTGCGGCGCTCAAGTCCTGGGCAACCGCTCTGGTGCACCCTGCAACCCCGCCGACGTACGAGCCGTTCCCGGGCGCAAATTGGTTTACGACCGGGCGGAAGTCCCCGATTGTGCTTGCGATGCGTAAGCGCCTTATCGCGGTCGGCTGCAATCGCTACAAGTCCAATGCCAACCCAGACGTGATCGGCGACGGCGACAAGGCTTCCTACGAAGCTTGGCAGCGGAAGTGCGGCTTTACCGGCAAGTCGGCCGAGTGGCCTCCCGGCAAGGCGACCTGGGACAAGCTCCAGGTCCCCAATGTCTAATCTCGACTCTCAAGGAGTTCGTATGAACCCAGTCATGAAGTTCCTCAAGGCGCACGGCGTGCGCGTGTTTGCTGTCCTCGCGGCGGCGGTACCCCTTCTAGTGATTCAGTTCCCTGACTTCCCGGCGGAAGCGTTCCTAGCTCTGGCGGCTGCAACCCTCGGTGTAGGTGAGGTGGCTCAGCGGAACGAGCAGGCGAAGCAGGATGAGGCCCTGGCCACTCCCGTACCGTTCGACAACTCCTGAGGCATGAGCGACATCCCAGTGAGTGAATGAAATAATGTCCATGACAATTCATGGATGCAAAGAAAGGCCCCCGGCCTCTCCTGTGCGGAGAGAACCGGGGGCCTTCTTTTGCGTTGCAGCACACCTTCGTTTTCATTCCACCATTGTGAATACTTTGCCTACTTCGGTGCGTAGCCCTGACTTCGTTGTCACATAAATCTTGAGTGTGTACTGACCTTCATGTATTCCGACCCCGCTCCAACCTTGCTCGACCGTAGCACAATTGTTGGGAGGAGATGCAGCATTCAAGTCCGAGCCATCGGGACCTACCAGCGTGTATCGAATTGTGCAATCAGCCGCATTTTCAACCCTGGAGCCACGAAGGTAGACCTGATACTGCCACCTCACTTCGGAACGGTAGGTATCTCCGTCGACGCGGCCCTTCGGCATCATAATAAGGGTAAGCCGCAAAGGGTCAGAGGTTTGCGAGGGTCTAGCGACCGGTGGTGGCACGGAATTGCTTGAAGGTTTTGACTCTGATTCGCTCGAAGTCCACAGCTCGGGGAGGGACGTCTTCCCCGTGACCCAAGCAATCAGCGTGATCACTGTCACGACAAACGACAGAACGCCCGCTGTCGCCTTGGCTGCTCCAAGTGCAAGCCTCACCCGCTGCTCTCTAACCTCACGGGCTTGTGCTAGGCGTCGTGCTGCGATCTGCCTCGCCATGGCCCGGCCCTGGGGCGTCTCGGATGCAGCACGCCGTGCGTCGCGCCTGAACTCGGACACTTCGCCCCCCACCCTCGCCCTGACTCAAGAGACTAGAGGAGTACCTGATGTGGCGATGTGCTTACAGCTGCCTTGTTGTCGGAGAGGAATGCTTCCGCCCTCTTCTCGCGACCGCCGACACCGAAACCGAGGTCTCGTCCCACGTCCCCGAGTTCCAGCGTGCGACCAGGACTGAGTACCGCCCCTGAACGAACCTCGGCTGACGCGTCAGAGGCATGCTGGCCGGACTCACGCCTTCACCCCATGGCTGTAGCTCTCGACGCGACGCTGCCACCAGGCCCGCGCTGCTGCCGTGTTGGCGTTCTCCGCCATATACAACGTGTTCTCCGGCACTCGACCGACCATCTTCACAGGCTCCGGAGCCAGGATGTCAGCAGTAGGTGTGGTGGAGTGCTTGTCACCGTCTCCGGGGTGCGCCATCTCGAATGCAACCTGCACCTTGGCAGGCACCCTTCCTCGGTCTGAGACCTGGTACCCGTTGGACCGCGCCCACTCGCGTACGTCAGGCAGCTCCGGCGCGGCCTGGCGCTCCGGCTTGGCCTGGTTCTCGTAGTGGTTGGCAGGCATGGCCGCCCACCAGATCCGAGACTGAAGTCGGTGTGTGGCTACCAGTTCACGCGTCTCCAGGTCGCACAGCGCGTACTCTCCGTCCCTCGTGTATCCGAGCGAGACCTTCCGGGCCTGGCTCGGGCCGGGACTGTTCTTCCCGCCCTTGCCCCCATACACGATCACGGCACTGCTGACCGTGTCCCGCAGCTCGGTGTTCTTCCACTCCAGCCCGCTCGGCTCTGTGGTCAGCACTTGGACTGATCCCGTCTCGCCTGCCTGGCCGGGCTCTTCCTCGACCGGAGCGGGCTTCCACCAAACTCGGCCGGCCAGCGCGCACGTGTGCAGCAGGTCCCTGGATTCGGCCACCCATACTTCGTACTTACCATCCCCCGCGTACGTGACCCCAGCCAGCGTACTGATGGACGGCTCAGCCGACCGCTTCCCACCCTTGCCGCCGAACATGATGCGGATGTCGTGGTTTCCGGATCGAACACCCGGAACGTTCCCAAGCGGCTCATTCCTCCACTCGTCGCGGACCTCGACCAGCTCGACCAAGCCGGAGTCAGCAAAGATGGTGACCCACGTACTCCGCGCCGTGGCTTCCTCGCCAGGCATACCGACCGACACCCGAACCGCGGATGTCGGAGTCCCGTTCCTCTGTGCCTTCACGCTCTTGGGCTCGGCCAACAGGACACCTGTCCGCTTCACCGAGTGGCCTCGGGTGTCCACGCCGATTGCGTCGACCGAGGCCCCGACTGCGAACCCGTTCACAAGCTCCAGCAGATTGGCCATGGCGTCTATCTCCGTCCAGTTAGGTGAGAGGGAATGGGCCTTGCGGTCAAGGTTTTCGATCACTGAGCAGAGGTCTTTAGCGATGAGGCGTTCTCCGCAAACATCGCAGTCGCAGTCATGACCGACACAGACACCACAGTTGGCTTCGTCGCAAAGCCGGTCGGGCCCGTGCCCGTCTCCCCGGGTGTAGCTGAACGGATAGAGAACGTGCTCTCGCTCGTAGCGGTGGCCGTGGCAGCGCTCGTACTCCGGGCATGGCTCGGCGGAGCGCCGGACCGACTCCTTCGTCAGGAAAGCGGCCCGGCACAACGTGCACTGAAAGCGGCCCGAGACGTGCTCTCTCAGGGTGTGCTTCACCTACAGCTCCAGTAGGTGAGCGAGCGGGTTAGCGGCAGGCACGGCCGCCGCCTTCTTTGCCGGCCGGGCTCGCTTGGGGGCCGGCGCCGGCCTGGTCTCCGAGGTGACGACCGACAGACGAGCGGGGGCAGCCTTTCGGGGCCTGGCTCGCTTGGGCTTGGCCTCTTGCGCCTGGTGCTCGTGGACCTCGGGCGCCGGGGCCTCCGTCTTGGGCTCGACCTCGGGCTTGTTCAGGCGGTACATGATGGAAGGGGCGCCCCGACCGCCGGACTGTGCCTTGTACGTCTCTACGTCGGGCATCTCCTCTACCGACGCCTTGAGGGCAGCCGCGTTGACCCTGGTTCCAAGCGACCGGAGAAGCATGGTCGATGACGCCTCACCTCCGAGGAAACCCAGCTTCTCCCTGATGAGGTCAGGCAGGGACTTGGCCACCCGCGCGGTACTTGTCTCGGCCTCGTTGACCAACTTCTCGACGCTGACCATGGAGTACGCGACAAACGCCCAAGCTGCCTCAAGGGCCTTCTTGGTGATGACCGTCTTACGCTCGGCCGCCGTAAGGACGGCGGCGACCCTGACCACCTGTTCGGCTGACCGCTCCAGGAAGCAGGACAGCCGCTCGGGCATGTCCGCCATCCGGTCTTCTATCTCGGACCGCAACTCGTCGTACCGCCGCCCGGCCTCGGGGGCGAACGACAGGTACCGCGTTTCCTGCTGGCTCCACCTGTAGGCCGCGGTGAGTGCCTTGGTTTCCTTCACCGTGGCCACGTGGTCATACGGCAAGAGCTTGGATCGCTCGACCACCACGGGGAGTATGCGGTTGTAGCTACCGCCGAGTGCGTCAGCCGTCGAACCCGCAACGTACTTCGACCACTCCCCCGGCGTGATGTGCGCGTGAAAGCCCAACAGCGGAGACGTGACGTACTGCGTCTCTTTCTTGGTGGTGTTGCTGATCGGCTTGCCGTCCCAAGCGGTCCGGAGCTGCTGACTGAAATTGGCGTCGCGCTTGGAGCGTCGGAGCTGTGCCGCCCACTCCTCCTCAACGATGAGTGTCCGACCGTCCGTGCCGGTCTCGCTCCCGGCCGTCTCCATCTCCTGTTGCCACATCATGTTGACCAGGGACGGACCGGACGAGATACCCGAGTAGGTGTGGGTGTCGATGAACGCTCCGATACTCGGATTGAGTATGCGACGCGCCGTGTTGAGCGCGTAGCCCTTCCGACCGAGAGCGCTCTTGCCCGCAAGGACCGTCCAGACGACCACAGGCCGGCCGGAGTCCATCAGGACCCGACCCCCCAGGGAGGCCGAGAACAACGCCAGTGTGGCCGCGTAGATACCGATCGGGTCGGCTTCCGAACCGGGCGCCGCCTTAGCCACAGCGTCGCCGATCGGCCCGTATTTCATCGCGTTGAAAGTGCTCATGCTGCGTTCTCCTTTGCGGCCTTGAACAAGTCGCGGAAGTAGTCACGGAACTTGTCCGCGTGCTTCTCGCACAAGTCGTACTGATCCGGACCGATGGTCATCACGACCGTGGCCGGTTCGTCGTTGGCTCCGCCTGCCTGATGCGCATCACAGGTGACCGTCTCCACCTGGACCACCGTTCTTGCCATGCGTTCTCCTCCATTGCGAGCGTCCATAGCAAAGGCCCGGCCGACAGGCCGGGCCTCACTAAAGCCACTCGTCAGCGCGCTGATTACCTGCCGTAGGCTCCAGCCCGTATTGGCCGCAAGGGGTCGCTCCAGAGCGTGAGAGGCGGGTAGGTGACCGTTCCTCGGGCACGCGCCGTACGTATGCGTGCAGCCCTGACCGTGTATCGCGTGTTCATCCCCGCGCCTCCTTCAACGTCATGAACTCGCTGGGGTGTTCGGGCGTCGCCCAAGCGGAAGCGCATCCCGAGCACGTCACATGCCAGAGATGAGGCTCCAGAACGCGCCTGGTGAAAACCAGCGTTACCGGCTCGCTCCAACCCATGCACTCCATGCCCTCCCGCGTAATTACCTCGGGTTCCGTCATTCTGATACCTCAATCTCCTCAACTCGGGGGGACATGAAATCCACTTCGGGGCGGCCGAGTCGGTTGTGTTGCATCCATGCCATGTGCGCAACCACACGGGGCCGGTGCGGGATAGCTCCCCCGACCTCGTAGGACCAGGTCGTTTCGGTGTCTTCCTCGGTGAACGTCACCAGCCAAGTCACCATCAGACCCCCGCCTCTACCGGGAACGCACGGGCCACCAGACGGGCTGCGTAGAAAGCGTCCGTAGCCTTGCCGACTAGCAAACGGGCAACCGCCATTGGATCGGCGTATGCAGTCGCCATGTCGCCGCAGTCCCTGAACAGGTTCCTAAGGGCGTCGAACCGCTCGGTGTCATCGGCAATCCACCCGAGGACCGAAGCACGGTCCTGGATGTCGTCAGAATCCTGCATGAAACGCATGGTAAGACTCACAGTGTTATCCCCATCGCTTGCTGGTAACCGCTCCACACAACAGCCGCTATCCGGCCGCGCGTTCCTACCGTGAAACTGTTGGCCCGCCCCCACTCCCGGGCCTTACGCATGTGCTCCTTGTGCTCCCACGCTGCCGTTTGGGCCGCTTGGGCACGTTCCCAGCACTCCTCTTGTTCCCGCCGTATTTCTGTCTCTCGTACTTCCCGTGCGTCGTCACGGTGCTTGTAAACGAGGAAGAAGCGGACTTCCGGAGGCGTAACCGCTGAATGGTCGTCCGGCTGCCTCATATCCTTGGCGACCATGTAGGCCCTGACCGCTTCCGGGTCGGGTTCCATGTGCCCTCCTGACCTAGTGACCAAGGAAAGGGCCCGACCGACCGCCAGGGGTCACCCCCAGGCCGGCCGGGCCCCACCCAAGCGACTAGCCGAGTGGCTGCTTAGTGGGCTGCGCGTTGAACAACGCTGACCACTGGTGGTGAAGCATCTGCCGTAGCAGAGCCCTACCGGACTTCGTCATGACCGTTGGGTTTAGCGCCCGCTCATGGAAAATGCGGACTACCCGCCGCGCAAGTGCATCCAGTTCTCCCCTGTCGGCGAGAGCTGCACAGTCAGCGCAGGCGTTCCAGTGCCCGTCGTCCAACTGCTCTATCTGGCCCCCGCCTCCTTGGAGCGGAGGGAGGAAGCCGAGCGGGATCACGTAAACCCATACCGGGTCATCGGCTGAGCAGAAGTCGCAGAGCATACGGAGCCTTTCTGCCGCTAGATCAGGCGCTGTAGTTCAGGACGTGCCAGACTCCGGCGCCCTCGTAGAGGGCTCCGTAATCGCCACCGCACATCCAGTCGTTCGCCATACTGCGAGCGATGGCCATTTGATGTGCCTGGTATTGCTGAGGCAGGTCATCGGATTCTGAGATGTAGTCGTAGGCGACGTTCGCCACTGCTTCTCGTTCGTCCACTTCATCCGTGACCGTCGTAACGAATTGGTCTTCAATTAGCGCAACGACATCGGCCGCGTCCATCTTTGGGTTGTCCGTGAAGTAATGCGCGACAACAACCGCCGGAAACTTGGACAAGGCTTCTGCGATGTCGTGCAGTCGCTCGAACGACTCCCACTCGCCGAGTTCCAGCTCTCCCGGGAATCCGTCGTAGTCGTGGATCGCGTACTCTTCCGCTACCTCACCGAACTTTCCGGTAACCGGAGAGGTTGCAAGCATCGCGGCCACTTCCGCATAGATTTGGTCGGGCTCCTGGTCGGCATCTATCCACGCGCCGTGTAGTACTCCGTTGTTGTAGTCAGACAGGCTTGCCACGTAGATACGCGGGGTGTCCTGGGACATCGCTCTCCCTTGGTTGAACCGGCATTTGATCCGCCCGAGGACGGCATTGGCCTTGACTGGCCATGGAAAAGGGCCCGATCCCGGGCCCTCGACCAAAGCAAGTCAGCGACACAAACGGCAACGGCTCATGTGCGCGTTCAGCTTCCGAGCAATACTTGCCCTCTCGCCCCGTTCCAACCCTTGCGAAACTTTTGCAACTCGGTCATTCGGGCTATGCGTCGCTCGGTTGCGATGGCCGGATATTTGCACCTGCCCAGCCTCATAAATCTTCTTGAACAGATCGCACCGGTACCGCTCCAACGTGGCCTGGCTCATACCGTGATCTCCTCGGTAGCGGTTCGGCAGTAATCGCACGGGCTGTGGTGGGAGTCCTCGCAGTCGCAGTCATATTCGGAATGCCTGTCGATGATCGCTTCAGCGGTTGTCACGTACCCGAACGCGTCAAACAGGGCTGCCAGCGTTTCCGCTTCTTCGCAGTTCAACGTGCATTCGTAGTCATCCGGAAGCGACGGGCCGAGATAGGCCCATGACTCAACGAAGGCAGCCGCCGCTTCTACACAACGACTCTGCTGCGGGTCCGTCTTGGCATATCCGAATCGAGCGAGGATGGAAGTAATCACGCGTTGTCTCCGTTTCTGATCGGCTTGGGTCAAGCACCCATGGAAAAGGCCCGACCACCGGCCGGGCCTAACCAAATGCGCTCGCTCAGATTGCTTCTAGAACTGCCCGCGCGCCTTCTTCCGTGTCGTGTTGCCCCGCCCACCGATGCGTTTCCGTGGTCACGTCCCATGCATAGGCGAACCACTCGACCGGATTTTCATCAGTCACCCGGACCACGTAACCGCGATATCCTGCCGCCCCTTCTTTGCCGAAGTAGGCAAGCCCGTTGTACCCGCTCGGACTCCACTCGGGCAGTTCTTCAGCTTCCGCCTCACAATCGAAACACCCGCATTCCCCACGGCTCATGTCACCGATGGAATGCACGTGGCACGGCACGCAGTAGCCATCCCCCGTGTATTCCTCCGGGGAAGTCATAAAATCCATCTTGCAGCCCTTACAGAGCACCGTCTCGGTCATATCAGTTGCTCCGCTTCCGGTAACGCGTCTTGCTCAGGTTCAACTCAACGAACACGGACGGGAGTCCGTAGGAAGCGGCATAGGCAACCGCTTCTGCGTAGTCGTCAAAGCGCTTGTGCCATTGCGGGCCGATGTGTGCTACGTACATTGCGCCTCAATCCAGGTAGAGGGAATCGGGGTGATGTGCGCGCTTGTGCTCAAAGCACAAGCGGCGGGCAAGCTCTCCCATGAGTTCGACATAGCGCGGGTAGATCCAGCCCTTTTGGTCGGGCAGTGAGTAGAGCGTCCCGTGATTGGCATCCGGCCATGAGATGCCCACCGGCCGACCGCAAGCGGCCACGTACCAGCGGAAGTCAGTAAGGCGCATCAGAAATTCAGCCCCATAAGGTCAATGAGTTCGTCGGTGGTCGGCACGTGGCATGCGTCGCATTCTGTGTGGTGTTCGTCGTCGCAATCGTCGTGAGCCGCGTGGTTGGCCATAAGTTCTTCCGCAGCCGTGGAAGCGTGGAACGTGCGGAGGAGTTCCGCCATTGCCTCCGCCTCAGAGCACGTGAATTCCAACTGAGTGCACCCCGCCAGCAGGATTTCAAGGCTGGTCACGGTGTCGATTGCCGGAGTCGCGGTGGACTTGACGTAACCGAAACGGCCGAGGATAGAGCGAACGAGATTGCGCATTGTAAATCCTTTCAAGCGTCGGATTAGGAGTGAGCGGACATAGCCAGGGACCGGCCGCGCCGGTCCCGACTAAGAGCGTTCAGCCCTAGTAACAAGTTTCAGCGCATGGAGAAGGACAGGACTATTTGCCCCTTTGCCTCCTTGTCCTCGCGGTCAAGCCGCCGAGTAATTGCCGCCATACGCTCCCAGTCGGCAGGAGCTATCTCTATCCACTCCGAGCAGAAATCGCAGAACCACTCACCATCCATGATTTGCACCGGCTCGAACTCGAAAGCGCTTGCCAACTCCTCGGCGTGCTCATGATTACTGGCACGGCATCCGCAGTCCGGATTGTCGGAATAGCACTCAGTCTCGGAAGGGTGGTTCTCCTCGTACTCGATTTCGTCCGCTCGGTCCTCGTTCAGACACCCATCAGATAGGGCACCCTCAATGGATTCGACCGCCTCCACCATGAGTACGTTATTCGCGTCATAGATGAAGCTGGAGCCCGGACCGTACGCATAGCCAGGCTCTCCGACCTTTTCGTCTACCGCGTCCAGTAGCTCAACAATGCGTTCAGCGTTAGCTACGGAACGGGCGTACTCCCACACCGGCCCGTAATAGCTACGAGAGTGCGTCTCGGACGAGACCGGGGAACCCAACAGGTCGACAATCATCCCGATCGAGGACCACCCGTGCTTACCCGCCTCCTCAAAGAAATGCCAATCCCCGTAACTGTAGTTCTGGCTGGTGTAGCTCCTGATTGCCTCAGATAGCGTAATTTCATCTTCCACGGCGACACTCATGGTGCGTTCCCCTCTCACCTGCCATTCGAATGAATGGACTTGACGGCGCCCGGTCGGCAGACCGGCCGGACACCATCAGGCTGACTCATTCCCTAGTAACAAGTTTTAGATCATGCGTCGGGACGGCTGACACACATACGGCATGGATGGGAAGCCTTACAGCACCACTTACGTACGCTTGCATATCCGATTGACTCGAACTGCCAACGGATCACGCGGGTTCCCAGCCGGTTGGACATGATTGCTATTGCCGAGCGCTCCGCGCCCCGATCAGAAAGTGCACTTACGTCCATCAGGTGGACGTGTTCACCGTGTGCGTTATGCACCTCGACGGTATACAAGCGGGTCTCGTAGGTGTGGATGCCACCGCGAATGACGCACCCGCATGCAGCGGTAACAAGCGTGTCAGCCATTGTCGCTACCTCCGAGCCAGTCGCATGCAGGCATAAAGCCCTGCTGGCAGTCGTCTGCCTTACCGTCGGAAAATCCGTCATTGAACGTGCTCACAGTGGCATCGTGAGCCGTGTTGATTGCGTGCCCGATCACGGCTCCCGCACCCATGGCGAGAATGAGCACGAGTACAGCCAATGTCTTTCGCATGTGCTGTGTGCCTCTCTGGTGGCCTATCACTGGGCAGGCAGGGGAACACCCCTGCCCACTCAGCAACGGACGGCCGTCCGGCCGTCTGTGCCTGCCTCACACGCTTAGGTGCGGGAGTTGGGCGGATGAGTATCAGTCACCCGCTCCAGCGCCCACACGGACACGTGATGTTGGCTCATGCACCGGATGCCCCCGATGCTGGCGGTTGGGTCATGTGTTGCTGTGACGCGCGGCTGTAGGTGCGCGTCCCCTTTCCAATCAAGGCCCCGGCATTTCCGCTCGCCGCCGTATTAGGTACGGATCATCGCAGCGCCTTTAGGTCACCCTGGCGAAAGTCCACTATTGAGTTCTCAAGGTTCCTGCCATCCGGGCCGGTTGCTTTCGCTTCCGTCCCGCTCTCCCTGTCACCGGCGAGCCGCTACCCGTTGCCGTTTCCCTGGACTCCCTTTCGGGCGGTACTTCCGGCGGGCCTTGCTGCGTTGCTCGTTCCGACATGGAGAACATTACCCGCCCTCCCCAGTAACAAGTCTGAGCAAAAGGAAAACGCGCCTGATATACAGACTCCCCAGTAGCAAGCAAGAGGGCATATATGGACATAGGCCACGGATTCCCTAGTAACAAGTGCCTTTAATGTGGGCCACGTCACACAGTCTCGGCTTGACAGCATTGGAGCGAGACCCCGCTCGTTACCTTGGCGTTATCATTACGTGCTTGATATGACACTCATTCGCGATCATCGCGTTACTAAGTGACGTGGTGTCAGGCATGTGCTGACAATGTCTCAGGTTGGACGCTTGCACGCTGACCCCAACCAACTGACGGGCCGTCACTCGGCCGAGAGTGCACGAATTAATTCATGCGGCCATGGAATAGGGGTACCCGCGCCTATTCATTCATTCACGTGATTTCTGTGTACACCCGGGGGTAATACATACATACATGCAAGAGCGACCCACAGGGTGTGCCGTTCTTCGGTTGTGTACGGGTATTAAACTTTCACAAGGGGACAAGCCTCCATGCCGAGCCGTGCCGGCCTGGCGGCCCCTTGGCCCTCCAGGAACACCTAGAAGCCCTCTAGGGGCGCCCAACGAGCCATTCTGTGCCAATTTTGGGGCTTCGTCAGCCTCTCGGGCACGCCGTCTAACCTGCTGCAACGCTACGGAAGCTCCCATGGAGTGACTTGAGTCACATTCGCTTGTCCCCTGGACGAGTTCTGCGTCGATGGACACATAGGATATTTATGTAGGGGGGTTATACCCCCCCCTAGCGCGGAGCTAGCACCCTTCTCGAAGAGGGTGCATGAGTGAATGAATGAAATCAGGCTGCCACGTTGACACCTGTAGCTCTGGCCCGCTCGAACAGTGCCTTCACATGAGCGTTTTTCGCATGAGGAGAGAGGCGGGCAACCATGATCCTCATCTTCTCGTCGCATCGTCCCGACTGGACCAACGGGTAGTCGTCCAGGGCTCGGTCCCAAGACGCGCAGGCTGCTTCAAGGTGTCCGATGTCGAGCTGACGTTCAGCGGCCAGGCTGTTGTGCCGCACTCGGGTGCGCCGGTAGTGCGGGTAGGCAAGTTGGGTGGACTCCTGCATGGCTTTAACGGCTCCGGCACTGTCCTTCAGCTCATGCCGCACCTGTGAGAGGTGGTACATCAGTGCAGCAGGGTCATAGGACCCGAAGGCTTTGGACTGCGACTCGGCTACCTCCATCGCCTTCTCGGCCTCGCTCATGTAACGCAGGGCCTCAGCAGCGTTTCCGAGCTGCGCCGCGGAATGTGCTTGCTGTCCTGCCAGGAAGGCCCGCATCCGAGGGCCCGCCTGAGGCGAGGCGGCTGCCGCCGCGTCTGCAAGTCTCATGGCGTGACGCCCGTGCCCAAGGTCAACGGCTTGGACGGACATGCCTCGGAGCGTTGTGCAGTAAGTCAGGTGGTCTTCAGCGGCTCCGGCCAGTTCTAGGGCCTTGAGGTAGTAACGCTGAGCCAGGCCGTGAACTCCTTCGTCCACTGCCATGTATCCCGTGAGGTAGCAAAGATCCGCAGCGGCGGACATCATCGCCATGCGAACGTGCTCGGGAGCCTCGGCGTTCAGGTAGCCGGCCACGGTGTTCACCAAGAACGCGGCAGCCATGGGGCGGGCGTGCCGACCGCCGAACTGGTCGTCCAGGTCGCTGACGCGCTCCGTCATCTGCTGAACCATGTCGACCTCGCCCATACCGATACGGATGGTCTTGCCGGCCGCGAAGGCTTCCGCTCGGCCCACTACGTCTGGCCAGTCCGGGATGGTCAAGGCAACAGAGAACAGAGCAGCGCCCAGGACACTTCTACGGGACGGGTCCATGTCTTGCCTCCCCAGGTCGATCAGACCTTCAACCGTACCTGGGAAGGTAAGGGCAGGTCCGAGGGCGGGGAAGCCAGCCTCTTCGTGGGTCACGGGCCGGAAGAGCTTGCGTGACAGGGCCTCAATGATCGCCGCGCGGGCTTCCTTGCGCGGAGTGGTGCCGCTCAACCAGTGGGACACGGTGGAGTGGTCGTACTTGGTCGGTGTGCCCAGTTCCGACCCGACGCGGTTCACTTCCATGGCGAACCGCGCGTGCTTCATGTCTGCCTCGTAGAGCAGCCCCGTAAGACGCTCGTTCGGTCGCTTCTCCTGAGTCACAGCCAACTCCCGCGAACTTTCACGTGATTCACGCTCTCGCACTGCACACACCGTACCGCTCTGCGTGTTCATGCGGTTGCTTAGTGCGTAGCAGCAGACGCGGGGCCTTGGGCTCCACAACCACGTTGGGAGGTGCAGCGATGGCCGCGGGGGGACAGTTCTTTCAGAGCAGGCTCGACCTAGCGTGCGAACCCACCGCTGTCCACTTCGCCCGGAGTCACACCGAGGACGTTCTACAGAAGTGGCAGATGCCTGCGGAGGTGTCCTTTGACGCGGCGGTCGTCGTCGTTGAGCTGACGAGCAACGCGGTACGCCATGCCGGCCAGGACGCCATACCGTTCAAGCAGGACCAGGGTCAGCCGCCCGTCCCTCAGTGCACCCTGTCTTTGTGGGTGACGAACACCCGGTTACACATTGGGGTGTGGGATCAGAGTTTGCGGCGTCCGGCTCTTCAGCCGATCTCCTATGACGCTGAGGGGGGCCGTGGTCTGCAAGTGGTGGCCGGCTTGTCTGAAGGACAGTGGGGCGCTGCTCCGACCCAGCCCAGGGGGAAGATCGTCTGGGCTGCTCTGCCCTTGCCTGCCGAGTACCGCCGTCGGCTGTCCTACATCAGCTCGTTATCCCGCCCTCAGGCGGTGAGCGCATGACGACGTACGCCCCTTCCATAGGTGTTGCATGCATTGAATCCAGGACCTTGTTCCGGCTGGGGGAAGCTCTACGTTCGAGCCTGAGCGAGGACATCCTTGATGACCTCGAAGAGGTGTTAGGTGAGGACGCTGTGCTGACGGCACAAGGCGCCAAGGCGCTTGCTAGCCAGTTGCATGCATCACTTCGCAGGATGTTGTGTTTCGTATCCCCAAGTCCTTCGCAAGTTCACTTCACCCGTGCCCTGCTGTTCGAGCGATGTCCCGCTGACGAGTTTGACGCTGTGAGCTACGTGCGTCGGCTGGCTGTGGCTGTGCTTGACCTAGCAGATGAAGCAGCTAAAACCGCTGTTCCCTCCCAGCCACCGCCGTAGCGGCTTCTAGTGACTCTGGACATCGCGGCCCCTAATAGACCCCGCTCCGGTCACGAGAGCCCAAGAGGAAGGTTCCCGCCGACCTGACGGGGATGGGCTCCCCGGCTCCCCCGCGTGACCGGAGCGGGCACCACTTGAATTAGTCAAAGAACTGCAAGTGAGCCGTGAGAGAGCATCAATCATGACAGCACTGCCCGACCCCATGCGACACGTGTGCAATCAGGAAGCGAAGGTTCCTGACAAATTCGCAGACCTGGTCCTCAGCAAAGTACCCGGGGGCAAATACTCTGCGAGTGACGTGGAGCGGACCGTTCGGTGCACCCTGGAAGAGCACACCATCCCTGTTCACTACGGCCTCATCCTCGAACTCAGCGAGCCGAAATCCGGGGCTGTGTGGGCGGTGTGGGACAGCACTGACGGACTCTTCTCTCTACAAACCAGGGCCGATTGCCTCGCCCAGCCGACCAACGGGTCATCAATATGCACCGAGTTCTCTCAGCACCCCGGTGGCCATACCTGGGAACTGACAGATGACTAGCCCGTAGCTCCCCGCTACGGTCCCTTGTAACTCAATACGGAAGAGTCCGGAATGCCCACCCCATAGACGGTCGTACGGCATTTCGGTGACCCCGGTTCGAGTCCGGGCAAGGGACTACGGCTGCCGTCAGGCGGTCGGATGCAAGCAATCGGAAACCGAGGAGAAGCATTACGCGGCAAGGAGCCGATTCCTCGCATGCCAGCCCGTTCAGGGCTGGCCTGATACTCCCACCCCGGCCGCCACTGTGGAGACGGTCCGGCTGGGGTGGGTTGCAAGGTCCGTGCACAACCATCCGAGTTGGAAGAGGTACGCACATGCCCGTGAAGACCGTGGTGCCGACCACCGAACCGGCCATCTCCGATGACACCCTCAGCGACCTGGTTGCCGCCATCAAGGGCGACCCGACCGCTGTCGTGTCCGGCGTGAAGGCGCGCGTGGCCGCGTCCCAGAGTGACGCGAACAACTGCATGATGGGCGGCTGGACCGCCTGATCCGCAGCCTGACGCGCTGACTCTCAAGTGCGCCCGGGGCGGGTACCCGCCCCGGGCGTGCGCCAGGCTACATACAAGGAGGACACTCCTCGTGCACTTCATGAACCTCGGCCACAGCTACGAGAACACCGCGCGGATGGTCACCGCGCTGAGCAACGAATTCCCCACGGCAGAGGATCTGCCCGTCGCGTACAGGAAGGCGATCAGCACCCTTCGCCCTCTGCCGGCCCACTACGACGAAGACAAGAACAACAACTACGCCGCCATCACGTTCGAGGACGGTGATTGGTCGGACTACTGCCTGAACCACGGCATCTTCGCCCACATTTTCGACGGTGCCACGCCGAGCGACGCGGTCACGCGTGACCGCTGGAAGGCGAACATCGCGTCGGCGCTCCGTTACCTCCAGGAGATGAGTCCGGGCCTCTACCGCATGGTCCGGTTGCTGGTGACGGACATCGTGGTCCTGAACTCGGGAGCGGATGGAGGCGGCTCGGCTTCCCAGATGCCCGGCGTCGTGGTCATGAGCCCCGGGCCCAAGTGGGAGGTGCCGCAGTACACCGAGTGCCTGACGCATGAGGCGATGCACCTCAACCTGTTCGTCGCGGACACGGTGTACGGCACGTTCACCCTGCCGTCCGTCGAGTTGGAGGCCGACGAGCACCGCGCTCTGTCGGCTGTCAAGATCGGCCAGCGGAGGCCGCTGGACAAGGCGTTTCACGCGGCGGCCGTGACGGTCCCACTGATGTACCTGCAACACCAGCGCGGCACCACAACCCTGATCGACCTTTACACGGAGTCGCTGCGCGACGCGTGCGCGGACCTCGCCACCCACCGGGAGGTCTTCACCGAGTACGGCGCGATGCTTCTGGACGAGCTGTGCGGCTTCGCGGCCAGCATCGACTTCGCGCACGTGGCCCAGACAATTACTGACCCCACGTACGCGGGGTACCGGCCGGCGGTGGCCGCCTAGGCGGTCATCCCGCTACTCGAAGTTGATACCCACCTCACGTGCCAGGCTCAGGGCCAGTTCCATCGACCCTGGGCCTTGCACCGTTGCGCCTTTGAAATGTGCCACCCCGCCCACGTCGAGCAGCGTTGAGTTTTCGAATCGCACTGTGCCCATCTTCACGTTGCCGAACTGAGCGCCAGTAAGGTCGCAGTTCACGAAGCGCACGTTGTGCAGCTCGGAGAACTGGAAGTCCACCCCGATCATTCGGCAATCCATGAAGGCCACGGCGTAGATTTTTGAGTTTCGGAACATGGCTGGAGCGCTGACGCAGTTTTCAAAGGTCACGTCCCGAAACGTGCTGGCCTTCCACGATGAACCAGTCATGCGACTGCCGGTCACACGGCAACGCAAGAGGGACACGTCCTGGGCGCTGACCTCGGCGAAGTCGCATGTGTCGAAGTGCGCGTCACTGATCTGAGTCTGTCGCAACCGGGTACCGGTGAACCGCAGGTTGCCGAAGTAGCATCCTTCTGCCTCCAGGGCCTCGACATCCCGCCCAATCAGATGTTCGCCGTCGTAACGAACGTTGCGAATGACCGCGTCATCCGCAAAGTCGTCCCGGGACATCTCCGCGTCCCGCAAGTTTGCAGGAAGACGCGGAGCCTCTGGGTTTTTGACTCGGCTGATTTTACTGCCTTGTTGAGCAAGTCGGGGCATGTCTGCGTCATCCGTTCACCGAGGGGTGCGACTGGAGACCCCAAAGTCTACGAGAAGTTGACCCCCGAGACGGACACTTGCGGGGCACCAAAAGGTGCCTCCGTGTCGCAGTGCTTGAGTGAATTAATTGATCGGTAGACTGGTGCAGGCCCGGTCGTCGCCCACCCCCCCCCGGCGACGGCCGGGTCTCTGGACGCGCTACGCGCCGTTCTGGGTATGGACGACTCGGACCTTGAGCCGAGACGTATCGCGCCCTGTAGGTAGCGGTGCGAAGCCCCTGTTCTCCTCCTGACGCTCACGCCGGGGAGGGCCGTCTATGGCGGCCATGAGCCGCTGTCGTTCATCGGCCGGCATGCTGGAGAACGCATCCGTGATCTGACGCAAGTCGGCATCCATCATGCCTCCACAGCTACGTCGGGAAGCTGTCCGGAGTCAGCCGTGATACGGGGCCAGACGGCCCAGCCGCTGTCTGGCACCACGGCTACGTTCCGCCACCACGGGTCAGGAGCGGGACAGGTAGCGGGCTCGAACGGCTGCCCAACCAAGGGCGTTGCAGCCTGCTGTCCAGCCCGGTCCGAAGCGAGCATCGTGCGTTCACCCGGCTCCGCCCACGGGTGCATTGCCAAGTTGAACGTTCCCCAGTGGATCGGCAGAAGGATTCCGCCCGGCTTGCCTCCTTGCAAGTCAAGGTGTGCGCGCAAGCCTTCGTCAGGTGTCATGTGGATGTCTGGCCAAAGGCCCGGATCGGGCTTGCAATCGCAGGGCTCACCTGGCGTACAGTTGGTGTGGATCTCCGGCCAGAACTCGCTGTAGGCGCCGATCTGGATCATCGTCGCGTCGAACGGGCCGTGCCGCTCGCCGATCTCGGCGAAGCCGGGGAAGTACCCCGTGTCGCCACTGTGGTAGATCCGGTGGTCACCGCCGGTCACCACCCAGGACGCCCACAGGGTCTGCTGGCGGCCGCGCAGGCCGCGGCCGCAGAAGTGCCGGGCCGGGGTTGCGGTCAGCGTCAGCCCGCCCACCTCGGTCGACTCGTTCCAGTCCAGCTCGTGCAGCCGCGCGGGGTCGATGCCCCAGTGCTCCAGGTGGGCACCGACGCCGAGCGGAACGGCGAAAACGGTGTCGGTGCCGACCAGCGCCTGGATGGTGGGCATGTCGAGATGGTCGTAGTGGTCGTGCGAGATGACCACCACGTCCACCGTGCCGAGCGTCTTCAACGGGACCGGCACCGGGTGCACCCGCTTGGGCCCGGCGAAGGCGAACGGCGAGCAGCGGTCGCCCCACACCGGGTCGAAGAGCACCCGGCGGCCGCCGATCTCGGCGAGCACGGTCGAGTGGCCCATCCACGTCAGCCGCAGCCCGGACGCCGGCGCCGCCGCCAGGTCGGCGAGCGTCGTCGGATGGACGGGCACCGGGGCGACGGGCCGGCGCCGTGCCCGCGCGTCCTTGCGCAGGTTGCCGGGCAGCGCCTTGAGCAGGCCCCCGCTGGGCACGGAGCGCGCACCCACCGGGTTCTGGAAGACGCCGTCGGCGTAGTTGGGTGACGCGAGGATCCGCTCCAGTCGCGCGCCGACGGGGTCGGCGCCGAAAGCGGCAGGTCGCAGTGCGGTGAGACGGGAACCGGTCACGGCACCTCCAGCAGGGGGGCGGTCAGTCGATGTCACACTCGCAATTCTGCCTTGTCAGTCGTCGGTACCGAAGCGGCGGCTCCCGGTCAGCGACCAGACATCGGTGATCAGGCCGTTCGCCACGGCCAGAACGTCGATTCCGCTCGCCGTGAGCTCACCGGCGCCGTCCGGGTCGGGGCGGGTGGCGCTCCAGCGGCAGCAGGCCTGACCCGCGGGACCGGCCTGGCCCGCCGGAGCGGCACCGGCCGCGACGGCGAGGTCCACGAGCGGAACGCCGTGCATGCGGTAGACCAGGCCCGGCTTGGCGCGGCGGTGGGCGGCGATGAACGAGGCCAGGCCACCGGGGCCGCGCAGGGCGTCGGTGTCCACGGTGGGGATGGTGTTGCCGAAGTGGATCCGGAATCCGGGGGTGAGGATGCGGTCGGCGAGAGCGAGGTCTCCGTTCCACAGCGCCGTCCAGTCCTGGAACAGCCCGGTGCCGAGCTGACGGAGTTCGGAGTCGGTGCCAGTGCCGGTGCCGGTGGTGCTCGTGTGCAGGTCGACAGTCATGTCCGTGCCTTTCTTCGCGGTGTGGACACCATCTTCGGAAGGGCCGGCGACACCGTCCTGTCGGTGTTTACGAAACCGTCCGCCCACTGGTGTCGATCAGATCCGCGACGCACTCGAGACCGATCAGCTCCCGGCCCAGCGCGTCCAGCTCGCCGCGGGCGACGCGGCGCGGCGGCACCGTCTCGTCCAGGGCCGTGACCCCCTGGATCCGGTCCAGCCGGAACCCGCGCACCGCTCCGCGCAGCCGGCACCAGGCGATGAGGTACCACCGCTCGCCACCGAGGAACCCGAGCGGTTCCACCAGCCGCTCGCTGGCCACGCCCTCCCGGTCCTCGTACGCGAGCCGCAGCACGCGGCGGCCGGCGAGCGCGTCCTGCAGGACGCGCGGGACGGTGGGGCGCTCCTCGTCCGGGGCGAGCAGGTGCACCCGGTCGGCGAACTCGGCGGTCGCGCCGCGCTCGCGGGCGGGCATGACGGCCAGCACCTTCCGCAGCGCGCCGCGCGCGGCTTCGGCGAACGGCGTGCCGTCCAGCGCGTGCAGCCCGACCGCGAGAGCGGTCGCCTCCGCCGGGGTGATGGTCAGCGGCGGGAGCGTCTGCTGCTTGTCCAGGGTGTATCCGCCCGTGCGGCCCGGCTCCGCGTAGACCGGCACACCGGACTGCTGCAACGCGTTCAGGTCGCGTTCGACGGTGCGCGTGCTGACCTCGAAGCGCTGCGCGAGCCATCGGGCGCTGCGCGGGCGCGGCGCGACCGCGCGCAACTCCTCGACGAGGGCGTACAGCCGGTCGGTCCGGTTCACCGTCCGCCGGCCGGGCTGTAGGTCACCGCGGCGTGGTCCTGGACCGGCCGGTATCCCAGGCGCCGGTAGAGGGCGTTGCTGGTGGGGTTGGCGAGGTCGGTGAAGAGCACCACCTCGGCCGTTCCGGCGTCGCGTGCGGCGCGGCTGACCACGGCGGTCGCCGCGCCCGCGTAGCCGCGGCCGCGGTGGGCGGGCGGGGTGTAGACGGCGACGACGCGGACCATGCCCGCGAGCGCGCGGGTGTTCCCCGCCATCGACACGGGCACGCCGTCGACCTCCCACAGCGTGAGGCCGCCGTGGCCGAGCCGGTCGTCGACGAACGCGCCGGCGTTCGGGCTCGGCTCCCCGATCTCCCCGGCGAACGCCTCGTGCCACTCCACCAGCAGCTCCCGGTCGTCCGCCCGGGCGGTTCTGGCGCGGCCGGCCGGAGCGGGCTCCGGCGGCGTCAGTTCTCCGAGCCGGAACAGCCGGATGCCCTTGCCGGGCTCGGCCGCCACCCCGGTGCGGGAGCGCCAGGCGTCGGCGAAGGCCTCGACCGTGGCCCGCTCCCCCCGGACGCCGAGCAGCGGGTCCTCCCTCGAGCCCCATACGTCCGCCAGCTCGGCGACGGCCTCGACCGGCGCCTGGGTCAGGAGTGGCGGCCAGGGTGGCGTCTCCAGGAAGGCGGCGCCGACGGTCCCTTCGGCGTCATGCCACCAGCCGAACCGCGGCGGGGTGTCCCCGTACACGTCGAGGGCGCGCAGGCGCAGCCCATCCGCGACGGTGATCAGTACGGTGTTCTCCACCGCGCGTGCCCGCAGGAAGCCGCTCGCGGCCGTCAGGAACGCGTCGAGGTCCTTCGTCGTGTGCCAGCCCATGCCGCATCCTGTCGCGCGCGCCACCGCTCGCGCACCACCTTTTCCGCCGCGCCGGGACCGGAGTGCGTCGATTGGTGGCGGCTAGTGGCAGATCTTGCGATGTGGACAGCAAACGTGCAGGTCAGGGCTGTTCACACAGTCCCTTTGGTGGCGCAACACTTCGGCAACACCACTTCGCTCCGACCCTCGGTAGGGTCCCCCGGGGAACGCGGCGCACGACGTCGCGACCGTTGAACCGCAGAGCGCGGACCCCCGCCCACCGACGCGACATCCCAGACCGGAGAACCCGATGCCCGCCGAGCGCACCCGTGAGCACACCGCACCGGTGGCCGCCGCGCGCCGCCGCCGGCTACGGGCGGACCAGGCGCGGCAACTCGCCGACCTGCTGCGGCGGCAGGTGCTCCTGCGGGGGTTCCCGGCCGGGCTGCTGCCGCACGAGGACGCGCTCGGCGCCGACTACGGCGTCTCCCGCAACACCGTCCGCCAGGCGCTCGACCTGCTGCGCGCCGAGCAGTTGGTGGAACGGGTGCCGGGAGTCGGCACCGTCGTGGTCGGCGCCAAGTACCCGCACGGCCTGGACCGGCTGATGGGCCTGGCGGAGACGCTGCACGAGCACGGGCGGGTCACCAACGAGGTGCGCACCATGGCGCCGGTCCCGGCGCCCACGCCCGTCGCGGAACGGCTGCGCCTGGAGGGCCCGGACACCGATGTGCTGTACATCGAACGGCTGCGGCGGCTCGACGGGCTGCCGCTCTCCCTGGACCTGACCTACATCCCGATGGACGTCGGCATCGAACTGCTCAGTGCCGACCTGGAGAACACCGACATCTTCCGGCTGCTCGAAGAGATCACCGGCCAGCCGCTGGGCACCGCCGAGATCACCCTGGAGGCCGTCAGCGCCGACGCGCACTCCGCCGCCGTGCTCCAGGCCCCGCGCGGCGCCGCCGTGCTGATGCTGGAACGGCTCACCCACCTGTCCGACGGCCGCCCGGTGGACCTGGAGTTCATCCGGTTCCGCGGCGACCGCATCACCATGCGCGGAGAGCTGCACCGGTCCGTCTGACCGTTCGCGTACCGCACCCTTCACCCGCAGTCCTACGAGGAGACAGCCATGCCTGTCGTACCCCAGCGCGCCGACGTACCGGTGACGATCGACGAGTCCCGGTGCATCGACGGCTGCACGCTCTGTGTCGACATGTGCCCGCTCGACTCACTCGCCATCAACCCGGACACCAACAAGGCGTTCATGCACGTCGACGAGTGCTGGTACTGCGGCCCCTGCGCCGCCCGCTGCCCCACGGACGCGGTCACCGTCAACATGCCCTACCTGCTGCGATGAAAGGTCTCGCCATGACGATGAGAGGTGTCACGTCGGCGGGGTCCGCCCGGTGCGGACGCGTCCGCACCTGCGTGGTCGCGGTGGCCGGCGCCGGCCTGCTGCTGCCGCTGGCCGGCTGCGGCGGGGACGCGGGCGCGGAGGGCGGCAAGACCGTCACGGTCTCCGTCGGCTACCAGTCGAAGACGATCAACACGGTGACGGCGGGGACGCTGCTGCGTTCGCTGGGGTACTTCGAGCGCACGTTGGGCGAGCTGGGCAAGCGCGACGGCGTGACGTACAAGGTCGACTGGCAGGACTACGCGACCGGCGCGCCGATCACCGCGCAGATGATGGCGCGGAAGGTCGACATCGGGTCGATGGGCGACTATCCGCTGCTGATCAACGCGGCACGCGGCCAGCAGATGAAGGCGCCGACCAAGCTGGTCTCCGTCACCGGGTACAACCTGCGCGGCGGCCTCAACATGGTCGTCACCAAGCCGGATTCGACGCTTTCCTCGCTGGCGGACCTGCGCGGGAAGAAGGTCTCGACGAGTGTCGGCTCCGCCGCCGACGGCACCCTCGTACGGGCACTGCAGAAGGTCGGCATCGACGCGAACAAGGATCTGCACAAGCTCAACCAGCAGCCCGCCGTCGGTGCGTCCGCCCTGCAGTCCGGCAGCGCGGACGCGCTGTCGCAGTTCGTCGCCTGGCCGGGCCTGCTGGTCTTCCAGGGCAAGGCGAAGCCGCTGTACGACGGTGCGGCGCTGGACGTGCCGACGCTGCACGGTGTGACGGTGCGCGCGGCCTTCGCCGGCCAACGGCCGGCCGTCGTCGACGCGTTCCTCACCGCGCAGATCCAGGCCACCCGGTACCTGCACCAGCACCCGCTGGACGCCGCGCAGCAGGTGGCGAAGGCGACTGGGCTGCCGCCCGAGGTCGTGTACCTCTACAACGGCGCCGGCGGCATCGCCGCCTTCGATACGACGCTGAAGCCGCGCCTTCTGAACGCCCTGAAGCAGGACGTGCCGGTGCTCTCCTCCGCCAAGCTCGTCGACTCGGTCGACGTGGACGCCTTCACCGACGACCGCTACCTGAAGCGGGTCTACGGCGCCGGGTACGCCAAGGACCTGGCGTCCACCGTCAATCCGGCACCCGTCACCGGCACCGACCCGGTGTGCGGGGGCCGGGCGACCGATCCGGCGACGGCGAGCGAGAGCTGGCTGTCGGGCGAGGACCGGACGACGGCGTTCACCACGCCGAGCTGCCTGCTGCGGTACGTCAAGCAGCACCCGGGCAAGGTGCGGGTCGGCTACGTTCCCGACGCACTGACCGGCACCCGCTGGTTCGCCGGCTCGTCGGTGTGGGTCGAGGACCCGGCCGCCGCTCCCACGGCCCGCTTCCAGCCCTTCACCACCCCCGCCAACGCCCGCGACTGGATCGCGCGCCACCCGGGCGCCCGGCTCATCGGCTACGACGCCGCGCTGCGGGAGTCGCCGTGACCACGACGACCACGACCGGTACAACCGGCACGACGGCCGCCGCGACGCGACCGCGCTTCGCCCGTCTGCCGTGGGGCCGTTACTGCGTGCGCGCGGCGTCCCTGGCCGCGTTCCTCGGCCTGTGGCAGTTCCTCACCGCCCGGCGCGTGAACCTCTGGGTTCGCTTCGAGCAGTTGCCGACCGTCGTCCAGGTCGGCCGGGAGTTCGGCACCCGCCTGACGGGCGGCCCGTACTGGCAGGACCTCGGCGACAGCCTCGTGCGGATCGTCACCGGCTTCGCCCTCGCCGCCGTGCTCGGCGTGACGGTCGGCACCGCGATCGCCCGCTCGCGGGTCGCCCGCGACATCCTCGGCCCGGTGCTGGAGGTGCTGCGGCCGATCCCGGCGATCGCGCTGGTGCCCGTCGCGATCCTGCTGTTCCCGACCAACGAGCAGGGCATCGTCTTCATCACCTTCGCCGCCGCTTTCTTCCCGATCATGGTCAGCACCCGGCACGCGGTGCGGGCGCTGACCCCGGTGTGGGAGGAGGCCGTGCTCACCATGGGCGGCAGCCGGTGGCGGGTGCTCGCACAGGTGGTGCTCCCCGGGGCGCTGCCGGGCATTCTCGGGGGCCTGTCGGTGGGCATCGGGGTGTCGTGGATCTGCGTGATCTCCGCCGAGATGATCTCCGGCGAGTACGGGGTCGGCTACCGCACATGGCAGGACTACACGGTCGTGGACTACCCGGGCGTGCTGGTCGGCATGGCCACCATCGGCGTCCTGGGGTGGATCACCTCCGCCGCCGTGGAACTGCTCGGAAGGCGCGTCACGCGCTGGCTTCCGCGGACCGCGTCGGGTGACCGGGACCGGGCGGGCTACCGAACCCCCGGCGCGCCGAGGCGGGCGGTCCGAGCCGACCCCGCACCGCCGCAGCCCGAGCCCGAGCCCGCGAGCAGGAAGGTGCACCCGTGACCAGCACCCGCGTCACCCCCGTCGGCGCGCCCTCGCCGGCCGCACCGACCGTTCCGGCGCCGCCCGGGGTCCGGCTGACCCTCGACGACGCCACCATCGGCCGCTCCGGCCGGCCCGTCCTGGCCGGGCTCGACCTGGACATCGCCCCGGGCGAACTGCTCACGGTGGTCGGCCCGTCCGGCTGCGGCAAGTCCACGCTGCTGCGCACGCTCGCGGGCCTGCTGCCCGCCCTGGGCGGTCAGGTGGCGCAGGACGGCGTGCCGATCGGCCGGCCCGGCGCCGACCGGGCGCTGGTCTTCCAGGAGGACGGCCTGCTGCCCTGGCGGACGGTCCGCCGCAATGTCGAACTGCCGCTCGCGATCCGGCGGGTGGGGCGGGCGGAACGCCGTACCCGGGCGGCCGGCTGGCTCGAGCGCGTCGGGCTCACCGGCCGGGAGCAGGAGCTGCCCCACCGGCTCTCCGGCGGGCAGCGGCAGCGCGTCCAGCTGGCCCGCGCGCTGGCGGGCGAGCCGCGGGCGCTGCTGATGGACGAGCCGTTCGGCGCGCTGGACGCGCAGACCCGTTCCGGGATGCAGCAGTTGCTCGTCGAGGTGCTGCGCTCGTCGCGCGCCACCGTCGTCTTCGTCACGCACGACGTGGACGAGGCGGTGTTCCTCGGCGACCGGATCGCCCTGCTCGGGACGGACGCCGACCGTGCGGTCCGGCTCCTGGACGTCCCGCACCCGCGCGAACGTGCCGCCCACGGCGAGCCGGAAACCGTCGCGCTGCGCCGCGAGGTCCTGCAGTCCCTGGGCACCTGAACCGACGACCCCGCCGTACCCGAACCGCACCCGAACCGGCATGTGAAAGGCCCCCATGGACATCCCCGCACTCCACGACGCCGAGGAACTCCGCTGCGACGTCCTCGTCATCGGCGGTGGCACGGCCGGCACCATGGCGGCCCTGACCGCCGCAGAGAACGGCGCGTCCGTGCTGCTGCTGGAGAAGGCGCACGTCCGGCACTCGGGCGCGCTGGCGATGGGCATGGACGGCGTCAACAACGCCGTCATCCCGGGCAGCGCGGAACCCGACGACTACGTCGCGGAGATCACCCGCGCCAACGACGGCATCGTCAACCAGATCACCGTCCGCCAGACCGCCACCCTCGGCTTCGCCATGGTGCAGCGCCTCGAGCGCTACGGCGTGAAGTTCGAGAAGGACGAGCACGGCGAGTACGCGGTCCGGCAGGTGCACCGGTCGGGGAAGTACGTGCTGCCGATGCCCGAGGGCAAGGACGTCAAGAAGGTCCTGTACCGGGTGCTGCGGAGGCGCGAGATGCGCGAGCGGATCCGGATCGAGAACCGCGTCATGCCGGTGCGGGTGCTGACGTCCGGCGGGCGGGCGGTCGGGGCCGCCGGGTTCAACACCCGTACCGGGCAGTTCGTGACGGTCAGGGCGGGCGCGGTCATCCTGGCGACGGGCGCGTGCGGCCGGCTCGGCCTGCCCGCCAGCGGCTACTTGTACGGCACCTACGAGAACCCGACGAACGCGGGTGACGGCCACTCCATGGCGTACCACGCGGGCGCCGAGCTCAGCGGGATCGAGTGCTTCCAGATCAACCCGCTGATCAAGGACTACAACGGGCCGGCCTGCGCCTATGTCGCCAATCCGTTCGGCGGCTACCAGGTCAACCGGCACGGTGAGCGCTTCGTCGACTCCGACTACTGGTCGGGCCAGATGATGTCCGAGTTCGCCCGCGAGGTCGCCTCGGAGCGCGGGCCCGTCTACCTCAAGCTCAGTCATCTGCCCGAGGAGTCCGTGGCCGCGCTGGAGACGATCCTGCACACCACGGAACGGCCGACCCGCGGCACCTTCCACGCCGGGCGCGGACACGACTACCGCACCCATGACGTGGAGATGCACATCTCCGAGATCGGGCTGTGCGGCGGGCACTCCGCCTCCGGGGTGTGGGTCGACGAGCACGCCCGCACCACCGTCCCCGGGCTGTACGCGGCCGGTGACCTGGCCTGCGTGCCGCACAACTACATGATCGGGGCGTTCGTCTACGGCGATCTGGCCGGCGCCGACGCCGCCACCGCGCACGAGGTCTTCGAGGGCGAGCTGCCGGCCGGCCAGCTGCGGGACGCGCACGAGCTGGTCTACCGTCCGCTGCGCCACCCCGAGGGCCCGCCGCAGCCGCAGGTCGAGTACAAGCTGCGCCGGTTCGTCAACGATTACGTCGCCCCGCCCAAGAGCGGCGCGCGGCTGTCGCTCGCGGTGGAGACGTTCCAGCGGATGCGCGGTGACATCGCGTCGATGGGGGCCCGCACCCCGCACGAGCTGATGCGCTGCGTGGAGGTGTCGTTCATCCGCGACTGCGCGGAGATGGCGGCCCGCTCCTCGCTGGCGCGCACCGAGAGCCGCTGGGGGCTCTACCACGAGCGCACCGACCATCCCGTGCGCGACGACGCCGACTGGCTGCACCACCTCAACCTGCGCAAGGGCACACGCGGCGAGATGGAGTTCCTGACCCGGCCGGTCGCCCCCTACCTCGTGCCGGTGGACGGCTTCGAGCCGGACGGCGACCGGGCGGTGAGGGTGATCGGCGAGGTGCACCCGGAGCAGGTGGCCACGGCGGGACCGCGCGACGTGGCACCGGTCGGCTCGGGGGCCGAGCTCTTCCGCCCCACCGGGACGGCAGCCGTCACCCCGGCGGCCGGCGCAGGGTCGCCGCGGATCCTGGACCTGCTCGCGCTGGCCGAGGCGCAGCCCGGCCTGTCCGACATCGAGCCGTATCTGGTGGACCCCGATCCCGCCGTGCGGCGGACGGCCGTCACCACGCTGACCGAGACGTCGCCCGACGGCACCGGACCCGCTCTGGCGCGTGCGCTGGCCGACCCCGACGCGGGGGTGCGGGAGGCGGCCGCCGCGTCGCTGCTGGAACTGGTCGAGGTGCTGCCGGGCGACGAAGCCCTGCGGACACCGCTGGTGGACGCCCTGGGCGTGGATGATCCGCGGGCGAGGGCGGCCGCCCTGTACGTCCTGCGGGCGCTGCGGCTGGGCGACGCGGCGCTGTTCGGCGGCACGCTGGACGATCCGGACATCGAGGTGCGGATCGAGACCGTCCGTGCCCTGCTGTCGGTCGACGCCGTCGACCTCCTGGCGCGGGCCGCCGCCGACCCCTCCCGCGAGGTGCGGGTCGCGGTGGCCAAGGGGCTGGGGACGGTCGACGGCGGGCTGCCCGCGCTGAAGGGGCTGATCCAGGACGGGGACGTGCTGGTGCGGGCCGCCGCGCTGGAGGCGCTGGCGGGCGCCGGCTGCCCGCCGCCGCTGGACTCCGCGGCGGCCGCCGCCCTCGACGACCCGGCCTGGCAGGTCCGCCGGGGCGCCGCCGCCGCGCTGGGCGCCGCGGATCCCGGGTTCGCGCTGCCCGCCCTGCTGGCCGCCGTGCGCGACCCGCACGCCGACGTCCGCAAGGCCGTCGTCCTCGCGCTGCTCCCGCACGGCGGCGCGTCGGGGCCGGTCCGTGAGGCGCTGGCCGCCGCCGCGGACGACACCGACGCCGACGTCCGCGCCTACGCCCGGCGGGCGCTGGAACCGGCGGCCGGCTGAGCGCGTGGCCCTTCCCCGGGGTGGCCGGCTGTCCCGGGGAAGGGCCGCGGCCGCCTGCCGGGGTCAGCCCTGCGTCAGTCCCCGGCGCTCCAGCAGCGGCTCGATCCGCGGTTCGCGGCCGCGGAAGTTGCGGTAGGTGGTGAGCGCGTCCACGCTGCCGCCCTTCGAGAGCAGTTCCCGCCGGAACGTGTCGCCGTTGGCCCGGCGCATGCCGCCGTTCTCCTCGAACCAGTCCACGGTGTCGGCGTCCAGGACCTCGCTCCAGATGTAGGAGTAGTAGCCCGCGCTGTAGCCGTTCGCGAAGTCGTGGGAGAAGTAGGCGGTGCGGTAGCGCGGCGGGATCGCGGGGACGTCGATCCCCGCCGCCTTGAGCGCGTCGGCCTCGAACGCCTGGGCGTCGCCCGGCTCGGTGCCGGCCCCGATGGTGTGCCAGGCCCAGTCGAGCAGGGTCGCACCGAGGTACTCGACGGTCCGGAAGCCCTGGCCGAACGTGTCGGCCTCCGCCATCCGCTCGACGAGCTCGGCGGGCATCGGCTCGCCCGTCTCGTGGTGCTTGGCGTAGTTGGCGAGCACCTCGGGCCGCAGCGCCCACATCTCGTTGACCTGCGACGGGTACTCGACGAAGTCCCTGGGCACCGCGGTCCCGGCGAAGAACGGGTAGCGGACGTCGGAGAACAGCCCGTGCAGGGCGTGCCCGAACTCGTGGAAGAGCGTGTTGACCTCGGCGAAGGTCAGCAGCGCCGGCTCGCCGGGGGCGGGCTTGGCGATGTTGAGGTTGTTCACCACGACCGGGCGGGTGCCGAGCAGTCCCGACTGGCCGACCAGCGCGTTCATCCAGGCCCCGCCGCGCTTGGAACCGCGGGCGAAGAGGTCGGCGAGGTACAGGCCCAGCGGCGTCCCGTCCTCCTCGAACACCTCGAAGACCCGCACGTCGGGGTGGTAGCCGACGAGGTCGGTGCGCTCCGTGAACCGCAGACCGTAGACCTGCTCCGCGGCGAAGAACACACCGTCGTGCAGGACCCGGTCCGCCTCGAAGTACGGGCGCATGACAGCGGCGTCGAAGTCGTACCGCTCCTTGCGCACCTGCTGCGAGCGGTACGCCCAGTCCCAGGCCTCGATGGCCCCGGTGTCGCTGACCTCGGCCAGCGTGGCGGCCTCCCGCTCCGCCATGGCGACGGCGGGCGGGACGAGCCGTCGCAGCATGCCGGTGACGGCCTCGGTGGTCCGCGCCGTCTGGTCGGCGACGACATAGGCGGCGTGGCTGTCGTACCCGAGCAGCGCGGCCCGCTCGGCGCGGAGCTTCGCCATGCGGACGGCGAGCTCGCCGTTGCTGTCGGCGGCGCGGCCCAGCGAGCGCTCCAGGAGCCGCTCGCGCACTTCGCGGTTGTCGAGGGAGGCGAGTTCGGACTGGTTGGAGAAGTTCTTCAGGCTGATGACGTACTTGCCGTCGTATCCGCGGGCCCGGCCGTTCTCGGCGGCGGCCGAGATGGCGTCCGGCGAGAGTCCGGCGAGGTCCTCCGGACCGTTCAGCACCAGGGCGGCGGCGCGGGTCTCGTCGAAGACGTTCTGCTGGAACGAGGTGGCGGCGCCGGCGAGCTCGGCGTTCAGCTCGCGCAGCCGCTGCTGATCCTGCGCGGAGAGCTGGGCGCCGGCGCGCAGGAAGGTGGTGTGGTACCGCTCCAGCAGCCGCAACGACTCGGCGTCCAGACCGAGTTCCGCACGGGCGTCGTACAGCGCCGCGACCCGCGCGAACAGCCCGGCGTCAAGGTGGATCGCGTCGCTGTGCGCGGCGAGCCGCGGAGTGAGCTGTGCTTCCAGTTCCTGCACGGCCGGGTTGGTGTCGGCCGAGGACTGGTTGAAGAACACGTTCCTGACGCGCCGCAGCAGGGCCCCGGAACGTTCCAGCGCCACGATGGTGTTCTCGAAGGTGGGCGGCTCCTGGCCGCTCGCCACCGCCGCGACCTCTTCGAGCTGCTCCGCGAGACCTCGCTCGAACGCCGGCAGGTAGTGCTCGTCGCGTATCTCGGCGAACGGCGGCAGCTCGTACGGAAGCGGGCTCGGGCTGAAGAATGGATTCGTCGTCACCCGCTCGACCCTACGCCGCGCCCCCTGGTCATCGCGGGGAACGAGGGGGATCGTCCGGACAGCCCTGTCAGGCACATCCCCGACAGCCGCCGGGCGGGCTCGGGACCACGAGCCCGCCCGGCGGCCGGGGACAAGGGGATACGGGTCGTACGGATCAGCCGCCGCTCTTGCGGCGGAACTCGCGCTGTCCGCCGGCTCGCCCGTGGGCACCGTGGATCTTCGAGCTGTCCGGTCCGCCGCCGGCGGCGGCAGCGCTCTTGTTGCCGCCGCGCTTGCGCTCCAGGGCTTCACGGAACTTGCGCTTGACCTCGTCCTCGGCCGGCTCGGCCGTGGCGGACGCGTCCGCAGTGTCGGGCACCTCGGTCGCCTCGGTCGCCTCGTGGTCTGATGCCTCGGCAGTCATGGGGGCCTCCTGGTCTCGTTCGGTTACGGGCCAAGCCTCGCATGCCCGGCCGGGTACGACACACTGCAATACCGGCGGCGCGACGCCGGACCGCTCTCCGGAAGGACGTGTTCGATGACCTGGATGCTGTACGGCGCCACCGGATATACCGGACGCCTGATCGCCCGGCGGGCGGCGGCTCGCGGTGAACGGGTCGTTCTGGCAGGTCGCAGCATCGCCAAGGTAGCGCCGCTGGCGGCGGAACTCGGCCTCGAACACCGGATTTTCGGCCTCTCCGACCCGGTCGCGCTGCGTCGCGGCCTGGAGGGCGTCGAGGCGGTCGCCCACTGCGCGGGACCGTTCTCGGCCACCGCCCTTCCCATGGCGCTCGCCTGCATCGAGACCGGCACGCACTACCTGGACATCACGGGCGAGATCGACGTCTTCGAGCAGCTCCACGGCCTCGACGAGCAGGCCCGCGCCGCCAAGGTCGTCCTGCTGCCGGGCGCCGGCTTCGATGTCGTGCCGACGGACTGCCTGGCTGCCACCGTCGCCGCAGCCCTGCCCGGCGCGAACCGTCTCGACCTGGCGATCCTGGTCGGCGGGAGCGCCAGTCCCGGCACCGCCAGGACCGCGCTCGAGGGGCTGCTCGACGGCGGGCGGGCCAGGATCAATGGCGCGATCAGCCCGGTGCCGATGGGCTGGCGACGGATCCGGGCGGCGTTCCCGTCGGGGCCGCGGATGGTCACCTCCATCCCGTGGGGTGACGTGAGCACCGCCTTCCATTCGACGGACATCCCCAACGTCACCACCTATATGCCGCTGCCGCCCGGCGCTGCCGCCTTCAGCAAGGTGATGCGGCTGCGACCGGTGCAGGCCCTGGCGCACGCCGCCGTCGGTGCCCTGGTGCGCGGGCCGGGCGAGAAGGCTTTGGCCGGAACGCGTTCCGAGGCATGGGCTCGGGCCAGTGATCCGGAGGGGCGCAGCGCACAGGCGACACTGACCCTGCCGAACAGCTACGAGCTGACCGTCGAGTCGGTGCTGCGGATCATGCCGCGGCTCTCCGGCCTGCCGCACGGGGCGCAGACGCCCTCCCGGGCCCTCGGCGCCGGCTTCATCACCGAGTTCAGCGGGGTCACGCTCACGGAGTCGGGGGCCAAGCGCGGCTGGTGACGCGGGAGGGACCGTCCCCTCAGTTGCCCTGCGCGCCCAGCACGAACAACAGCCAGATGAACGCGGCCAGCAGGTGGGCGACGACGACGTAGACCATGACCCGTAGGACCACGGCCCGCTCCTTGCGTC
This sequence comes from Streptomyces sp. H39-S7, assembly GCF_027158205.1. Lineage (GTDB taxonomy): Bacteria > Actinomycetota > Actinomycetes > Streptomycetales > Streptomycetaceae > Actinacidiphila. The sequence goes on from NZ_JAPVLU010000005.1 coordinate 104,859, forward strand.
GCTCGGTGCCCTCGCTGGTGCGCAGCTCCGGGGCGAGCGGTTCGTGGCGCGGGCGGCCGGTGGCGCTGTTGATACCGGTGGCCTCAGGGCCGGCGGTGTCGGTCATGTCAGGCTCTCCGCTCTTTTCGTGGCCTTCGCGTCCTGCGGGGTGATGCAGAGGTTGGCTGCCTCGCTCTGCATGAGGGTGTGCAGAAAGAGCAGATCGACCCCTCCGGGGGAGGCGGCCGCGAGCCGGTGCGGCACCAGCGAGTCGAAGTGCGCCGCGTCCCCGGGATCCAGCACGTGCACGTTCTCCCCGAGGGAGAGCCGCAGCCGGCCCCCGGTGACGTACAGCCACTCCTCGCCGGGATGCACCCGGACCAGCCGGTCCTGCGCCTCGGGCGGTACGTGGACGCGCAGTGCCTGCATGGCCCGGCCGGTGCCGCCCGCCCGCCAGTACGTCCAGCCCCCGGCGGGCACCGGCTCCATACTGTCCGCGCGTACAATCGGTACGGGTTCGGCGGTCGTCTCCCCCAGCAGGTCCGAGACGGTCGTGCCGTACAGCCGGGCCAGCCCGAGCAGTACCGGAAGTGACGGTTGCCGGAGCCCGGTTTCCATCCGCGACAGGTGCGCGGGGGAGAGTTCGAGCCGCCGGGCGGCGGCTTCCAGCGTGAGGCCGGAACGGCGACGCTGTTCCTTGAGCCGAGGGGCCAGGACCAGCGCCTCTGCGGACGCGGTGTCGGTGTCCATGCCTCAAGAGAACCGCATCCTTGCCTCTCGGGCAATTAATTTGCCCGAGAGGCAAATCATCCGCGATTCTGCGGGCTCAGGTCTGCCGCTCGGGCGCGTAGCCCTCGGCGTCCAGACCGAAGGTCCAGGCCACGCCCTCCCGAGCCGTCCTGGTCCGCGGCGGGACCCGCAGCCAGTACGTCCGGTGGGTGCCGTCCGGCTCCGGGGTGGAATTGACCACCTCGACCATCACCACCGCCTCGTCGTCGGCCAGCTCGATCCGCCACAGGATCCCGGTCTCGTCGCGGGCCACCGGTCGGGCGCCGGACTCCGCCAGGTAGCGGTCGTACCCGTAGTACTCCAGCATCACCCGGCGCAGCTCGGCGTTCTCCTCGCTTCGTATCCGGGCCGGGGTGAGGCCCGCGAGGCCGGCGAGGAACGCGGCGGGCACCGGCATCCCACGCCAGGCATACAGGGCGAAGCCGTCGGGGAAGGCGAGGGCCGGCCCGTCACCCCGGTCCAGCCGGCCCGCCTCGTCCCGGTGCAGCTCCACCGGCCGCTCCGCTATCACCACCACCCGCTCGTAAGGCCACCACCAGCCGGCGGAGCGGGCCACCGCCGAGACGCCCTCCAGCGTCCCGGCCTCCTCGTCGAAAGCCGCCAGCCAGGCCGCGTCCTGCTGCCCGAGCACCGCGTCCAGCAGCACCAGGCGGACGGCCGCCGCGTCCTCGGGCTCCTCGGCGAGCGCCTCCACCACACCCGCGCGGATCCGGTCGGCGAGCGAAGCCGTCGAGTCCCACAGCTGTCCCCCGGTCAGCGCCCACCGCTCGGCCCAGCCCGCGGGGCCGAGCGCGGCGTGGCGGCGCTGCCGCTCCGCGGCCCACGGCCGCGTCCGCACCGCGTCCCGGACGCAGCGCCCCGTGCCGTCCGCCGCCGCCAGCCGCATCGCGGTCGCGGCGGCCTCCAGCGGCGAACCGGTCCACACGATGCGCTCCGGCGCCGGCAGCCCGGCCTGCCAGTACGCGAGCTGTATCCCCGCCTCCGCCGCGGCGCGGTCCGCCGCCCCGGTCTCCGCCGCGACCGCCCGCCACCGCGCCGCCGTCTCCAATGCCGTCGTCATCTCGTCCGTCCCCGCCCCTCGTCCCCGGTCACTTGTCCGTCCCCCCGCCGCTCGCACGGCGCCGTTCCGCCCACCGTCAGTCCGCCACGACACGCACGGCGCCCGGCGCGTACTCGCGCTGACGCACCACCCGGAACCAGCCCTTGGGCAGCGGTATCGCGGCGTGCTCCTCGTGCACCACCCGCCCGCCGTCCGGGAGGTGCAGGAACGCGTCGCCGAACGGGCCCGGCTCACGGACCAGCGTGCCGGGCCCGACCACCGCGTGCGCGTGACCGGTCACCTCACCGAGCGCGAGCACCAGCCGCCCCCGTCCGTCCCGCGGCTGGCGCGCCAACGCCTCGACTCCGCGCGGCGGTTCCCCCGCCCCCAACGGCATGATCAACACGTCCCCCTGCCGGTACACAGCACGCTCCCCTCCGCCGTCCGCACCCTGCGGTCGCCGATGTCCAGAAGCTACGCCGCCGGTCTGACAACGCCCGCCGACCGCGATGTCAGAGCGGCTTGGTAGAACTCTTCTCAGATCAGCCGCCCGACCAGCCCGCCCGTGTCAGGAGACCGCGTCATGTCAGCCGTAGAGCATCTGCAGGAGTTGCACGGCCTGCCCGCCTTCGACTTCCCCGGGCCGGACAGCAAGGACGAGCTGCCCGCACCGGACGCCGTCGCCTGGCGGCTCACCGCGGACCCCTACGACGACGACTCCGACGAGGAGTTCGGGGATGTCTGGGACCGGTTCCTGGACACGGTCGACCCCTCCCGGGTGCGGGCGATCATCATCGGCCAGTGGGGCGAGGCCTACGAGGACGACTCGACGGGCATCGTCGAGGACCTCGTCGACGCCAAGGACCGGCTGACCGCGCTGGAGGCCGTGTTCATCGGCGACCTGGAACAGGAGCAGGCCGAGATCTCCTGGATCGAGCAGTCCGACGTCACCCCCGTCCTGGCCGCCTATCCGGAGCTGCGGGAATTCGGCGCCCGCGGCGGCACCGGCCTGCAGTTCCCCGCGGTGCGGCACGAGCACCTGCGCACCCTGACGTTCGAGGCCGGCGGGCTGCCCGCCGAGGTCGTCCGCGGCGTCGCGGCGAGTGAGCTGCCCGCGCTGGAATACCTGGAACTGTGGCTCGGCGTCGAGGAGTACAGCGGCACCGCCACCGTCGCCGACCTCGCCCCGATACTCGCCGGCGGCCGCTTCCCCGCCCTGCGCCACCTGGGCCTGCGCAACAGCGAGATCCAGGACGAGATCGCCGCCGCGATCGCCGCCGCCCCCGTCGTGGCCCGGCTCACCTCCCTGGACCTGTCCCTGGGCGTCCTCACCGACGAGGGTGCCACCGCGCTGCTGGAGGGCCAGCCGCTCACCCATCTGCAGTGGCTGGACCTGCACCACCACTTCGTCAGCGACCCGATCGCCCAGCGCCTGCAGGACACCCTGGTGCCCGCCGGCGTCGAGGTCGACCTGTCGGAACCGGGCCGCAGTTGGAACAACGACGGTGTCGTGCACCGCTTCACGGCGGTGGCGGAATGAGGGACACCTTCGCCGGTCTGCCGGTCCACACCCTGAGCCGGCAGAACGCCAAGGCCGGTGCGCCTTCTGCCCTGCCGGCCGCGGACAGCGTCGCCTGGGGGCTGGACCTCGGCTACGGCAGTGAGGTCACGTTCCCCGAGCTGTGGCGCACGTTCCTGGACACGGTCGACACCGAGCACGTCACCGCCCTGGTGATCGGCGCCTGGTGGGAGAGCGACTACTCGAGCCTGGGCCCGGTGGTGGAGCTGATCACCGCCGACGCGGCCCGGCTGCCCGGCCTGCGCGCGCTGTTCCTCGCCGACGTCGAAGGCGAGTCCTGCGAGATCTCCTGGCTGATGATGGCCGACGTCACCCCCGTGCTGAAGGCCTTCCCGCTCCTGGAGGAACTGGGGGTGCGCGGCGGCAACACCCGGGAGGACGCCCTGGTCCTGGCGCCGGTGCGGCACACGGCGCTGCGCGTGCTGCGGTTCGAGTCCGGTGGCCTGCCGGGCGGCGTCGTGCGCGCCGTGGCCACGAGTGAACTCCCCGCCCTGGAACACCTGGAGCTGTGGCTGGGGGTGGAAGGGTACGGCGGGGACTCCACGGTCGCCGACCTCGCCCCGATCCTGGCCGGCGGCCGCTTCCCCGCCCTGCGCCACCTCGGTCTGCAGAACAGCGAACTGCAGGACGAGATCGCCGCGGCCGTGGCCACCGCCCCGGTCGTCGCCCAGCTCACGTCCCTCGACCTCTCCATGGGCATACTCAGCGACGTGGGCGCCGCCGCCCTGCTCGGCGGCCAGCCGCTCACCCACCTGACCCGTCTCGACCTGAGCCACCACTACCTCAGTGACGCGTTCATGGCGCGGATCAGCGAGGAACTGGGCGCCGCCGGGGTGCTCGTGGACGTCTCCGATCAGGAGAGTCCCGATGTGGACGAGGACGAGGAGTGGCGCTATGTCGCCGTCTCCGAGTAGCGCCGCCGTCCGCTTCGCCGTCGTCGGCAATCCCGGCAACCGCCGGGTGACGATGTTCACCGACGCCGTCCTCGCCGCCGGACTGCCCGCGCCCCGCATCGTGGCCTGGCGCGACGCGCTCCGCGGGACGTACGGGTTCGCCCCCGGCGAGCTCGTGCGCGTGGACTCCCCCGGTGAGGACCCGGAGGTCGACCGGGCGCTGCGCGGCGGCGGCGATCCGACCCGCGTCGAGGGCAGCGCCCTATGGTACCGGCGGTTCACCGACGCGGTCCTGGAGGTGGCACGGGCCGCGGCGGACGCCGGCGCGACGCTGCTCGGCGATCCGCGGGACATCGCCGTGCTGTTCGACAAACGGCGCTGCCACGCCCGGCTGCTGGCAGCCGGCGTTCCCGTACCGCCCGCGCTCACCGCGCCCGTGCGCGGCTGGGACGACCTCAAGGAGCGGTTGCGCGCGGCGCGCATGCCGCGCGCCTTCATCAAGCCCGCACACGGCTCCTCCGCGTCGGGCGTGATCGCCCTGGAGTTCGGCAGGCCCGGCCGGCTGCGGGCGACGACGTCGGTGGAGACGACCGCCGACGGCCGGCTGTTCAATTCGCTGCGCGTCCGGCGCTACGAGGTCGAGCGCGAGGTCGCCGCCCTGGTGGACGCGCTGGCCGGCGACGGGCTGCACGTGGAGCGCTGGCTGCCCAAGGCCGCACAGGCCGGCCGGGCCGCCGACCTGCGGGTCGTCGTCGTGGACGGCAGGGCGACCCACGCGGTGGTGCGCACCAGCCGCTCCCCGATGACCAACCTCCACCTCGGCGGCGCCCGTGGGGACCTCGCCGCGGCGCGCGCCGCCACCGAAGCGGCCGGACTGGGCTGGGACGCGGTGACGGGGATCGCCGAGCAGGCCGCGGCCTGCTTCCCCCGGACGCTCTGCGTCGGGGTCGACGTGCTGCCCGGCACCGGCTGGCGGCGCGTCGCGGTCGGCGAGGTCAACGCCTTCGGCGACCTGCTGCCGCGCCTGACCGGACTGCCGGGCAGCGGGGCCGAGGAGCAGGACACCTACGCCGCCCAGGTCGCCGCCGTACTACGCAGGGAGCGCCACCGTGCCGCCGCAGCCGCTTGAGACGCTCGAGACGCTCGGGATGAACGAGATCGTGGGCAGCCACGACCTGCTGCTCGTCACCCTGGACACGCTGCGCTACGACGTGGCCCAGGAACTGGCGGCCGTGGGCCGGATACCGCACCTCGCCGCCCACCTGCCCGGCGGGGCCTGGGAGCGGCGGCATGCGCCGGGCAGCTTCACCTACGCCTCCCACCAGGCGATCTTCGCCGGTTTCCTGCCGACTCCGGCCACCCCGGGACCACACCCGCGGCTCTTCGCGGCCCGCTTCGCCGGCAGCGAGACGACGGCGGACGGCACCTACGTGTTCGACACCCCGGACCTGGTGTCCGGGCTCGCGGCGGACGGGTACCGGACGGTCTGCATCGGCGGCGTCGGCTTCTTCAACCAGCAGGCGCCGCTGGGTTCCGTGCTGCCCGGGATGTTCCAGGAGAGCCACTGGGAGCCGGAGTTCGGCGTGCCCTCCCCCACCTCCTTCGAGGCGCAGATCGACCGGGCCGAACAGGTCGTCGCCGGGCTCCCCGACGAGCAGCGGCTCTTCCTGTTCGTGAATGTCTCGGCCCTGCACCAGCCCAACTGGTTCCATCTGCCCGGCGCCACCCGCGAGGCGGGCGACTCCCGTGAGACGCACGCCGCCGCGCTGGAGTACGTGGACCGGCACATCGGCCGGCTGTTCGCGGCGGCGAGCAGCCGCCGGCCCTGCTTCGCGATCGTCTGCTCCGACCACGGCACCACGTACGGCGACGACGGCTTCACCGGCCACCGGCTCGGCCATGAGGCCGTCTGGACGGTCCCCTACGCCCACTTCTTCCTTGAGGCCGAGGCACAGCGATGAGCACGCCCACCCTGAGCACAATGACCATCGGGTCCGCGGCCGCAGCCGGCTCGCGCCCCTACGAGAGCTACGTCTACGCCTATCCGCACAAGACCGCGTACCGGGCGCTGGAGCCCCGCCCGCCGCTGCGTGACCTGTGGGCGGGGGAACCGGTGGGCGCGCTCTCCCTCTACGCCCACATACCGTTCTGCGAGGTGCGGTGCGGCTTCTGCAACCTCTTCACCCGCATCGGCGCCCCAGAAGGGCTGACCACCGCCTATCTCGACGCTCTGGAGCGCCAGGCGGGCGCGGTCCGCGAAGCGCTCGACGCGTCCGGCGGCGAACCGCGCTTCGCGGCAGCGGCCTTCGGCGGCGGGACGCCGACATTCCTGACCGCCGCCGAGCTGGAGCGGCTCTGCGACATCGCCGAGCTGCGCATGGGCGCGGACCTGCGGGCGATCCCGCTGTCGGTCGAGGCGTCGCCCGCCACGGCGACCGCCGACCGGCTGAAGGTCCTCGCCGACCGCGGCACCACCCGCCTCAGCCTGGGCGTGCAGAGCTTCGACGACACCGAGGCGCGCGCGGCGGTCCGCCCGCAGCGGCGCGCGGACGTCGAGGCGGCGCTGTCCCGGATCCGCGACGCCCGCATCCCCGTCCTCAACATCGACCTGATCTACGGCATCGACGGCCAGAGCGAGCGCAGTTGGCAGCGGTCGCTGGACGCGGCCCTGGCCTGGCAGCCGGAGGAGCTGTACCTCTACCCGCTCTACGTCCGCCCCCTGACCGGCCTCGGCCGCCTCGGCGCACACGCGGACCCGGCCGACGCCGACCGAACGGACACCGACGCGGCGTGGGACGAGCAGCGGCTGCGCCTCTACCGCTTCGGCCGGGACCACCTCCTGGCCCAGGGCTACGAGCAGGTGTCGATGCGGATGTTCCGGCGCCCGGGCGCCCCCGCCACCGGCGGGGAGGACTACGTGTGCCAGACCGACGGCATGATCGGCCTCGGCTGCGGCGCCCGCTCGTATACCTCCGCGCTGCACTACTCGTTCGACTACGCGGTGGGCATGAGCGAGATCCGGTCGATCATCGACGACTACACCGCCCGCTCCGCCCGGGAGTTCGCGTTCGCCGACTTCGGCCGGTGGATGGACGGGGACGAGCCCCGCCGCCGCCATCTGCTGCAGTCGCTGCTCCAGGCCGAGGGCATGCCGGTGGCGGAGTACCGGGCCCGCTTCGGCGCCGGACCCGAGCAGGACTTCCCCGTCGTCCTGCGCCGGTTCGCCGACGCGGGGTGGCTCGACGGGGCGGCCGGCCCCGAGCGGCTGCGGCTGTCCGCGGAAGGCCTGGCGCACTCCGACGCGGTCGGCCCCGCCCTGTTCTCGGACCCCGTCCGCGCCCTCATGGCCGAATACGACGCGAAATGAGCACGCCCCCGGACCACCGGAACACCGCGCAGTCCCCGATGGACCTGTCGATCCTCTACCGCGGCCCGCTCGCGAGCTGCGACTACGACTGCCCCTACTGCCCGTTCGCCAAGCGGCGTGACAGCCGCGAGCAGTTGCGGGCCGACCGCGCCGCCCTGGAGCGGTTCGCCGGCTGGGCCGCGGAGCAGACCGGCGACCGGCTGTCGCTGCTCTTCACGCCCTGGGGTGAGGGCCTGGTGCGCTCCTGGTACCGGCGCACCCTCGCGGAGCTGAGTCAGCTGCCGCACATCCGGCGGGTGGCGATCCAGACCAACCTCAGCTGCCGCACCGACTGGCTCGAAGGGGCCGACCCCGGCACGCTCGCCCTCTGGTGCACCTACCACCCCGGTCAGACCCCGTACGAACGCTTCCTCGCCAAGTGCCGTGACCTGGCGGACCGTTCGATCCGGTTCAGCGTGGGTGTCGTCGGCCTCCCCGGCCACCTCGCGGAGGCCCGGCGGCTGCGCGCCGACCTCCCCGCCCACGTCTACCTGTGGATCAACGCGGCCGAGGGCCACACGTACACCGACGCCGAAGCGGACGTCTGGACGGCCGTCGACCCGCTCTTCCCCTACAGCCGCCACCCGCACCGCAGCGCGGGACTGCCCTGCCGCACCGGAGAGTCGGTGATCTCGGTCGACGGCGAAGGCATCGTCCGCCGCTGCCACTTCGTCCCCGCCGAGCTGGGCAATCTCTACGACGGCTCGTACCGGGGGGCGCTGCGGCCGCGGGCGTGCCCGCTCGCCGCCTGCGAGTGCCACATCGGCTACGTCCACCTGGAGTCGCTGCCGCTGTACGACACCTTCGCGGGCGGCGTGCTGGAACGGATTCCGGCAGCCGCCCCGAGCGCCCTGACCCTCGTCCCCGTTCAGCCCTTGCGGCCGACCCCGCCGTAGAAGCCGATCCGGCTGAGCTCCGCCGGCTCCGGGAGCGCGGTGTCCGGGCGCCACAGGGGCACCTGCACCAGGCCCGGTTCCAGGAGCGTGAAGCCGTCGAAGAACGGCTCGATCTCCTTGTGCGGACGTACGTTCATCGTCGCGGTGGCCTTGTTGTAGATCTTGCTGACCTCGGGGAAGCTGCCGCCGTGGAAGTCGGCCGTGGCGTGCGACAGCACCAGGTAGCTGCCGTCCGGCAGCGCGTCGCGCAGGGTGGCGACGATGGCGGCCGGGTCCTCCGCGTCGGTGATGAAGTGCAGTACGGCCACCAGGAGCACCGCGACCGGCTGGTCGAAGTCGATCAGCTCGCTGATGGTCGGGTGGTCCAGGATGTTGCGCGGCTCGCGCACGTCGGCCAGGAAGAAGCCGGTGTTGCCGGAGCCGGTCAGCCGGGCTCCGGCGTGGGTCGCGACGATGGGGTCGTTGTCGACGTAGGCGACGCGCACATCGGCGGAGGCGGCCTGCGCGACCTCGTGGGTGTTGGGCGAGGTGGGGATGCCGGTGCCGATGTCGATGATCTGGCGGATGCCGTTGTCCACCAGGAAGCCGACGGCCCGCCGGAGGAAGTCCCGGTTGGCGCGCGCGCTGGGAATGATGTCGGGGACGACGTCGATGACGCGCTGCGCGGCCTCCCGGTCGACCTCGTAGTTGTCCCAGCCTCCGAGGTAGAAGTCGTACATCCGGGCGGGGTGGGGCCGGCCCGTGTCTATCTGCTCCGCGGGGAATCCCTGGTCGGTCACGCCGTCCTCCGGTTCGGTTCTCTTCGCTCGGCCGCGGCAGCGGCGGTGCGCACAGCGGTCACGTCTGTCGGGCAGCGCACGACCGTCACAGCAGGAAGTCCGCTTGGCCGGCCTTCGCGCCCTGGATGAACGTGGTGATCTCAAGATTGGTGTAGATCAGCGCCGGGCCGTCGGGGTCGGTGGACTGGCGCAGTGCCACCCGGCCGTCGTTCAGCTTCTTGGCCTCGACGCAACTGCCGCCGTTGCCGCCGCTCCACGGCTTGCTCCAGCCCTCGCGACCGAGGTCCTTCGCGGGCATGCCGTTGTATATGCGACCCATGGGTCAGATCTCCTTGCGAATGCCACCGAGGATGGCCTTGGTGCTCTGTGCCGGCGCGGCCTGCGCGCACATCCGGTCCAGCGCCTCCAGGAAGGCCGACACGTCGTCGCGTTCGTCGAAGTACGCGCCGCCGATCAGGCTCTCCGTGTAGGCGATGTCCGGTAGTTCCTGGATCTCGAAGCGGAAGATGTGGAAGGGCCCGTACATCGCGGGGTGCGGGCCTGCCGTGAACGGCATGATCTGGAGCCGGACGTTGGGCATCGCCGTGACCTCGGCCAGGTGCGCGATCTGGGCGCGCATGACGTCCACCCCGCCGATGGGGCGGCGCAGCACCGTTTCGTCCATCACGACCCACAGCAGGGGCGCCTTGTCCCGCGTGAGCAGCGCCTGACGCTCCAGCCGCAGGGCCACCAGGCGGTCGATCTCCTCGACGGAGGCGTGCGGCAGTCCGGCCCACAGCACCGCGCGCGCGTACTCCTCGGTCTGCAGGAGGCCGGGCACGTAGTGCGGCTCGTAGGCGCGGATGATGCTGGCCTCGCCCTCCAGGCTCACGAACGCGCTGAACCACTCCGGCAGGACGTCACGGAAGCGGTGCCACCAGCCGGGCCGGTTCGCCTCGCGCGCGAGCGCGAGGAAGCCGTTGACCTCGCTGGGAGAGGTGACCCCGTAGGTCAGGAGAAGCTTCTCGACGTAGGGCGGTTTCAGGCCGACCTCGGCCTTCTCCATCCTGCGGATCGTGGCGTGAGTGACATCGAGAGCCAGGCCGGCCTGCTCGTAGGAGAGGCCCGCCTTCTCCCGCAGGTCCTGGAGCCGTTTGCCGAGCACTACCCGCAGTACGGTCGGGGCACCTCCCGGCCGTGCTTCCGCCACGAGTCTCCTCCTCCAACTGCCTACGGTGGTACGCAGTGTGCCATGCCGTCAGTGGGCCGAACAGACCGTACAGGCGATTGTGTAATTTACAGATCGGACCTTGCCATGTGTTCGGGATGACCCCCATAGTTGCGGAGTGGCTGCTTCCCAAGACGCTCTCCGGGTAGCGCGGCATGACGGCCTGACCCATCCCGGCCGCCATGACGTCTTCCGGCTTCCCGCGCAGAACGCCTCCGTGGCGGATGCGCGCGGACGCGTCCGCGCACGGCTGCGCGACTGGGGTGTGGATCTCGAAGCCACCGACGACGCCGGGCTGGTGGTGACGGAGCTGTTCACCAACGCCGTCCGCCACACCGACAGCGAGAAGATCACCTGCTCGCTGCTGGCCCTGGGCCGGGTATTGCGCGTGGAGGTCACCGACCAGGGGCACGGGCCGGGCGAGCCCCGCACCCGCACCGCCGACGTGGACGAGGAGTGCGGGCGCGGACTGCTGCTCGTCAGCGTCCTGTCGCAGTCCTGGGGCGTGGGCCCGGCCGAGGACGGCGAGGGGCGCGTGGTCTGGGCCGAGCTGCTCTGCGCCCCCACCGGCCGCCGCCTCTGACCGTCCGCCGCCCCCCCGCGCCACGGGCGGACGACCACCGCCCGCCGACCGCCGCCTACAGCGGCAGCAGATCCGGGCGCTTGGGCTCGACGTGGTCGCCCGAGGACTCGCCGCGCAGCCGGCGGCCGATCCACGGCACCAGGTGCTCGCGCGCCCAGTGGATGTTGTCGCGCCGCACCTCGCCCGGGGCCCGCACCGGCGCCGGCTCCCAGACCTGCTCGGGGTCGGCGCACACGGGCAGTCCGAGCACCTGCGCGGCGCGCAGCGCGACCAGGGTGTGCCCCTCCGGGGACAGGTGCAGCCGGTCGCCGCTCCACGCCCGCCGGTCCTGCACCGAGCGCAGCGACCACAGGTCGAGCACCGGGCAGTCGTTCCGGTCCGCGATCGACCGGACGTGTGCCGTGTACGTCGCGATCTTGCCGCGCAGGTGGCGCAGCACCGGGACGTCACGGGTGTCGAAGCCGGTGCAGATCAGCACCGTGCCGACCGCGGAGGTGAGGTCGGCGACCGCCGCCTCCAGCCGCTCGGCCACGTCGTCCGGGTCGCTGCCCGGCCGGAGGATGTCGTTGCCGCCCGCGCAGAAGGTCACCAGGTCCGGTGCGAGCTCCCTGGCGCGCGGTACCTGCTCGGCCACGATCTGGTCGAGCAGCCGGCCGCGCACGGCGAGGTTGGCATAGCGGAAGTCGTTCTCGGGGCGCCGGTCGGCGAGTTGTACGGCCAGGCGGTCGGCCCAGCCGAGGAAAGCACCGTCCGGACCCGGGTCGCCGACGCCCTCGGTGAAGCTGTCCCCCACCGCGGTGTACGACCCGATCGCGCCACTGTTGTTTGATTTCGAATCGTCAGCCACGTCAGCCCATACTTCACCTCGCGAAGTGGCCTACGCCACCGTAACCGGGGGTTGACATGGCGTGATATAGAACACGAGATCATATCCGGCGGAGCCGGAATACGGCCGCGTCCAGGTCTCCCACCAGCCCGGTTCGCAGGCCGCGGGTGGCCAGTACGGCGCCCCGGTGCACGGTGCCGGTGGCGGGATCCCGGTACTCGGCCGCCGGGTCCAGGCCGCGCAGCCGCAGCGGCGGCTGCGACTCGCCGAAGGACTGGGCGTGCAGCCACGCCAGGACGACCGTCTCGTCGCCGCGCACGTACTGCACGGCGCTGAGCCCGCCGTCGCCCGGCGGGCGCAGCCGGTACAGGTCGCCGTACTGCACGACGGGCCGGATCGCCTTGTACAGCTCGATCCACCCGCCGGCCTCGGCCAGCTCCCGCGCGCTCCACGCCGTCAGGTCGCCGCCGACGCCGAGCACCCCGGCCATGGCGCTCACGAAGCGGAAGCGCAGGCTGCTGACACGGTGGTTGAGCATGGCGTTGGGGCTGTCGGTGACCCAGGCGGCCATCACCCGGGCGGGGTGCAGCTGGCTGAAGCCGTGCTGGATCGGCAGCCGGTCCAGCGGGTCGGTGTTGTCCGAGGTCCACACCTGGTCGGTGCGGGAGAGGATCCCGAGGTCCACCCGTCCGCCGCCGCCCGAGCAGGACTCGAAGGCGACGGCCGGGTGCGCGGCCCGCAGCCGGTCGAGCAGTTCGTACAGCCCGCGCACATGGTCGACCCACAGCCGCTGCGGGTACGGCTCAGCGGGCCAACCGGCGTCGGTGAAGCATCGGTTGAAGTCCCACTTCACGTAGTCGACGGGGGCGCTGTGCAGCAGCGCGTCCAACTGTTCCCACAGGTACTCGCGGACGTCGGTGCGGGCGAGGTTGAGGACGAGCTGGTTGCGGAACTCGGTGCGCCGGCGTCCGGTGTGGTGCTGCACCCAGTCCGGGTGCGCGCGGTACAGGTCGCTGTCGGGGTTGACCATCTCCGGTTCCACCCAGATGCCGAACTGCATGCCCAGGGCGTGCACGTCGTCGGCGAGGGGCTTGAGTCCGTTGGGGAAGCGGTCGGGGTTGGCGGTCCAGTCGCCCAGCCCCGCCCGGTCGCCGGTCCGCGCGCCGAACCAGCCGTCGTCGACGACGAACAGCTCGACGCCCATCGCCGCGGCGCGGCGGGCGAGTTCGCGCTGCTGCTCCTCGTTCACGTGGAAGCCGGTCGCCTCCCAGGAGTTGTAGAGCACCGGACGCGGCTGCCGGGCGTTCGGGATCACATGGGCGAGCTGGTGGGCGTGCCAGGCGCGGCTCGCGGCGCCGAAGCCGCCGTCCGTCCAGAGGCCGGCGAAGACCGGGGTGGTGAAGGACTCCCCCGGCTCCAGCAGCAGCAGTCCCGCGTCGTCGTGCCCGGCGCCGCCGACGGCCTGCACCCGACCGTGGGGCAGCTGCTGCACGGCGATGCGCCAGGAGCCGGACCAGGCCAGCGCGGCGGTCCACACCTCGCCGTGCTCCTCGCCCGCGTCGCCCGCGTCCAGGCCGATCCAGGGCAGGTGGTGGTGGCCGGTGTGGCCGCGCCGGCTGCCGATCACCTTCTCGCCCGCGGTGAGTCCGGTCCTGGCCAGCCGGGTCTCGGCCGCCCAGCGGCCGTGCAGGTGCGACAGCCGCCACGCGTCGCGTTCCGGCAGCGTCCAGGCCGCGGAGTCGGCGCGCAGCAGCTCGACGGGGGCGGTGTGCCCGTTGGCGACGTGGGTGGCGGTGGTCCAGCGCTCGACGACGTCGGAGCCTTCGCGGACCCGGTAGTGCAGCGTCAGGTCGAGATGGTGGACGGAGTCGTGGAAGTGCAGCCGCAGCTCGTCGGCGTCGGTCTCGGCCTCCTCGAAGCACCATTCGGTGCCGCGCGCCGTGGCGTCACGGACCGACAGCGCGGGCCGGACGAAGCGCGGGCCGCCCTCGACGGGGTACTCCTCATGGCCGTCGAGCGCGGACTCGAAAGAGCTCCCGCCGGGCAGTGGCTCGGCGGCCAGCGCCTCGGCGTCGGCGAGCCGGATCCGGGCGCCCCAGTGCAGATGGAGCAGCTCGTCGCGCTCGGTCAGGTGCACGGCGTAGCTGCTGCCGGGGCCCGAGATCAGCCACAGCCGCCCGTCCCCACCCGTCTCGATCATCAGAACTCCCCTTTTCCGATCACGTCCGCACATCGTTCCGTGGGCGTGACCCGAAGGCAATGGCGGCGCAGACACATACCGCCCGGTACGTCGATCGGCGCGGTGTCGTATCGTCGGCTGAGGTTCAGCCCCGAGCTCTGAGCCGTGACCCGAAGGAGCGCCGGTGACCCAGCAGCTGCCGCAGACCCCCTCCCCCGACACCGAGGCGGGAGACGGCACCACGACGGGCGCCACGACCGGCGCCACGGCAGGCACCACAGCCGGCACCGAGCCGGCTCTGACCGGTGTCCGCAACTTCCGTGACGTCGGCGGTCTCCCGGCCGCGGACGGTCGCCGGGTCCGGCCGGGGAAGCTGTTCCGCAGCGGCCACCTCGCCCACACCACCGACCAGGACGCCGCTTTCCTGGCCACCCTCGACCTGCACACGATCTTCGACTTCCGCAACTCCGACGACATCAAGATGGAGGGCCCCGACGTCGATCTCCCGGGCGTCCGCAACGTGAACATGCCGCTCAGCGACCCCGCCCACGGCGCCGACTTCTGGCACACCGTGCGCGACGGCGACCTGGCAGCACTGCGCGAAACCCTCGGCGACGGCAAGGGCGCCGCACGCATGGCCACCGCCTACCGGCAGCTGATCCTGGACCGCACCGCCCAGCACAGCCGCATGCTCGAACTGCTCGCGGAGGAGCCCGCCGTCCCGGCCCTGCTGCACTGCGCGGCGGGCAAGGACCGGGCCGGCACGTCGATGGCGATCATCCTGCTGGCCCTCGGCGTGGACCGCGCCGCCATCGAGGCCGATTACCTGGAGAGCAACGCGGCCCACCGCCGCTACAAGATCCGGCGCGGCGACGGCGCGACCGGCTCCGCCATCGACCCGGAGGTCATGCAGCTCCTCAGCCCGCTCTTCGAGGCCCGCCTCGAATACCTCACCGCCGCCTTCGACACCATCGACGAGCGCTGGGGCTCCGTCGACCGCTACCTGTCGGAGGGCCTGGGCTGTACGGAGGAGCGGCGCGCCCGCCTGCGCGAGCTGCTCCTCACGGACGGCTGACCCGCGTCCGCCGGGTCACCAGCCGCCCCCGCCCCACCGCTCGTCGATGACCGCGTCGTGCGGATCGGTGACCCAGCCCGCGGTCAGCACCACCCCGGAGGCGCGGTGCACGGCGAGGAAGCCGAAGGGGCGGTCGAACGTCACGGCCACGAACTTCGCCTTTTTCTGCGGCACCCCGCCGGCGACGGCGGCGAAGGCGGTCACGGCGGCAGCCACGAAGCCCTCCGCGCTGAAGGACGCCGTGATCGACTGCCGGGCGCCGCCCACCGCCAGCGGCACGTCGCTCACCCCCGGGAAGTGACCCCGGCTCGTGTCGGTCGCGGTGTCGAGGCCGAACACCTCCTGGTGCCGCAGCAGATCGTGGTCGTCGGTGACGGTGAAGGCCGCGGTCACCGTGTACAGCTGCGGCGCGGAGCTGAAACTGGTGATCTTCTGGATCGCGACGCCCGGCCCCGGAAGTCCCTCGGCAAGCCGCCCGCCGCGCACCACCTCGTACGCCCCGGCCAGCACCTCGGTGCCCGCCCGGAGCACGTCGCCCGCCCCAGCCGTCTCCTCGCCGAGCAGCAGCCGGACGTCGATGCCGTTCGAGCCCCGGACGTCCAGGACGGTGAGCGCTCCCGCGGACGTCCGCGCGACGCCCAACAGGTTCAGATCGGAGCCGGAACGCGACAGGCCCGCGACCTTCCGCCCCGTCCAGGGGCCGCGCCGCGGCTCCAGGGTTCGGGGGATGAACGGCTCCTGCCACGTGGTCCGCACGCACAGCGCGCTCGCGAGCACCATCAGCGTCGACGGGTCCAGGACGACGGGCATCTCCTTGACGAGCCCCCCGGTGTTGCGTGTGGCCCAGGCGTCGAGTTCCTTGCGGTCCACGGCGTCGTCGCCGGTCAACCGCCCGGCGACGGCGGGCGGCAGGCGGTCCAGCCAGTCGCCGCGCAGCGGCACCTCCCGCTTCGTCCAGACGCCCAGTGCCGCGTCGATGCCGTCGGCCGCGCCCAGCACCTCCAGCAGCGCGCGGCCGTGCTCGATCGCGTCGTCGGCGGGCACGCCCAGCGCCTGCTCCAGCTCGTCGCGGGCGGGTCCGTCCGCCGCGCCGGCGAGGAAGGCCAGCAGCGGCCAGACGCCGACCGCGCTGAGCGCGGTGCCCTTCCCCGGCGTGACCGCCGCAGCCGCCCATCGGGCCGTCAGCGCGTTGACCGCCCGCACCGTCGCCGTGTCCACCACTGGCCGTCCCCGTCCTACCGGTTGGCGACCGCCTGCTTGACCAGCGTCCGCCCGAAGTCCCACATCAGCCCGCCGCCGCCGTGCGCGTCGTCCATCACGGCGGTGAACGCCTCCACGAACCGGTCCACGTCCGACTCGTCGATGATCAGCGGAGGGATCAGCTTAATGACTTCGAGGTGATCGCCCGAGACCTGCGTCAGGATCCGGTGCCGCTGCAGCAGCGGCACCACCACCATCTGCGCGAACAGGCCCTTGCGGGCGGCCTGGAGCATCGCCCAGCGGCTGCGCAGCCCCAGGGAGGTCGGCTTGCCGAACTCGATGCCGATCATCAATCCGCGGCCGCGCACCTCGCGCAGCAGCTCGTAGCGGTCGACGAGGGCGGCCAGCCGGGTGCGCAACAGGTCGCCGGTGTGGCGGGCGTTGGCGACGACGCCCTCGTCGTCCATGACGGACAGCGTCGCCAGCCCCGCCGCCATCGCCTGGGCGTTGGAGCCGAAGCTGGCGGAGTGCACGAGGACCCGGTCCATCGACGAGTAGACCTTCTTGAAGATCCACTCCTTGCCGAGGGTGGCGCTGACCGGCACGTACCCGCCCGACAGCGCCTTGGAGACGCACAGCAGGTCGGGTTCGACCCCGGCCTCGTGCTGGTAGGCGTAGAAGTCGCCGGTACGGCCGAGGCCGGTCTGCACCTCGTCGGCGATCAGCAGCGCCTTGTGCTTGTGCAGCAGTTCCTGCGCGGCGCGCAGGTAGCCGGGCGGGGCCTCGTGGACGCCCTTGCCCTGGATGGGCTCCACGATCAGCCCCGCCACGTCGCCGCGCTTCAACTCCCTCTCCAGCGCGTCGAGATCGCCGAGCGCGATGGCGGTGTCGGGCAGCAGCGGGGCGAAGCCGTCGCGGAAGCCGTCCTCGCCGTTGACGGAGAGCGCCCCCGTCGTCAGCCCGTGGAAGGCGTGCGAGCAGTACAGGATCCTCGGCTTGCCGGTGGCGTAGCGGGCGAACTTCAGGGCGGTCTCGACGGCCTCGGTGCCGCTGTTGCCGAAGAACACCCGGTCCAGGTGCGGGCTGTAGGTGAGCAGCTTCTCGGCGAGCAGGCCCGGCAGCGGCTGGCAGTCGAAGCGGGTCAGGTCGGCGAGCCCCGCGTCCAGGACGTCGTGCAGCGCCTTGCGGACGACGGGGTGGTGCCGGCCCAGGCCCATCACCCCGAAGCCGGCGAGCATGTCGAGGTAGTCCTGGCCGTCGGCGTCCCAGAAGTGCGCGCCCTCGGCCCGCTCGTAGACCTTGTCGAAGCCGATGGTGTGCAGCATGCGCGGCAGTTGGTGGTTGAGGTGCTTGGTGTGCAGGTCGTAGCGCTCGCCGCCGCGTTCGGCGAGGAGCGTCGCGAGGTCGAAGCCCTTGGCCACGGGTGGGGCCACCGGTGGCGCTTCGACGGGCTGCGACTCAGACGGTGTCATCGGGTGCCAGCTCCTTGCTTGCGTCGCCCACGTCGCCGGCCCCGTTGCGGCGGGCGAGCGTGGCGCTGATCCGGCCGGCGATCTCGGCCGGGGTGAGTCCGATGTCGGCGAGCACTTCGGCGCGCTTGCCATGGGCCAGGAAGTCCGGCGGGATACCGAAGTCACGCACCGGCACATCGACATCCGCGTCCCGCAGCGCCTGCGCGACGGCCGAACCCACGCCGCCGGTGCGGCTGTTGTCCTCGACGACCGCCACCATGCCGAAGCGGGCGGCGAGCGGCGGCAGCGCGGCGTCGACCGGTTTGACCCAGCGCGGGTCGACGACGGTGACGCCGAGGCCGCGTTCGTCCAGCAGGTCCGCGACGGCCAGGCAGGTGCCGGCGAGCGCGCCGACCGACACCAGCAGCACGTCGGGGCGCGGATCGCGGCGCAGGACGTCCAGCCCGCCGATCCGCTCCAGGGACGGCACCGCCTCGCCGACCGTCTCCTTCGGGAACCGGACGACGGTGGGCGCGTCGTCGACGTCCACCGCCTCGCGCAACTGGGCGCGCAGCTGGTCGGCGTCGCGCGGCGCGGCGATCCGCAGGCCGGGCACGACCTGGAGGATCGACATGTCCCACATGCCGTTGTGCGAGGCGCCGTCCACGCCGGTGACGCCCGCCCGGTCCAGCACGAAGGTGACCCCGCACTTGTGCAGCGCCACGTCCATCAGCACCTGGTCGAACGCCCGGTTCAGGAACGTCGCGTACACCGCGACCACCGGGTGCAGCCCGGCGGTCGCCAGCCCGGCCGCCGAGGTGGCGGCGTGCTGCTCGGCGATGCCGACGTCGTAGATCCGGTCCGGGAAGGCGGCGGCGAACGCGCCGAGCCCGACCGGTTGCAGCATGGCCGCGGTGATGGCGACGACTCCCGGGCGCTCCGCGCCGATCTTCACCATCTCGTTGCCGAAGACCGAGGTCCACGAGGGGCCGTTGGACGGCGCGAGCGGTTCGCAGGTGAGCGGGTCCATGGCGCCGACCGTGTGGAAGCGGTCGGCCTCGTCCCGTTCCGCCGCCGGGAAGCCGCGGCCCTTCTGGGTCAGGCAGTGCACGAGCACCGGCCCGTGGAAGCGCGCGGCGCGGCGCAGCGCGGACTCGACGGCGGCGATGTCGTGCCCGTCGATGGGCCCGACGTACTTCAGGCCCAGGTCCTCGAACATGCCCTGCGGGGCGAAGGCGTCCTTGAACCCCTTCTTCGCGCCGTGCAGGGACTCGTACAGCGGCTTGCCCACGACCGGGGTCCGCTGCAGCCGGTTCTTGCCCCAGGCCAGGAAGCGCTCGTAACCGTCGGTGGTGCGCAGCGTCGCCAGATGGTTGGCCAGGCCCCCGATCGTCGGCCCGTAGGAGCGCTCGTTGTCGTTGACGACGATGATCAGCGGGCGGTCCTTGGCGGCGGCGATGTTGTTCAGCGCCTCCCAGGCCATTCCGCCGGTCAGCGCGCCGTCCCCGATGACCGCGACCACATGGTCGGGTCGTCCCAGCACCTGGTTGGCCTTGGCGAGGCCGTCGGCCCAGCCGAGCACCGTCGAGGCGTGGCTGTTCTCGATGACGTCGTGCTCGGACTCGGCGCGCGACGGGTAGCCGGACAGGCCGCCCTTGCCGCGCAGCTTCGAGAAGTCCTGCCGCCCGGTGAGCAGCTTGTGGACGTAGGACTGGTGGCCGGTGTCCCACAGGACGCGGTCGGCGGGCGAGTCGAAGACTCGGTGCAGGGCGATGGTCAGCTCGACCACGCCCAGGTTGGGTCCGAGGTGCCCGCCGGTTCTCGCCACCGCCTGCACGAGGAAGTGGCGGATATCGGCGGCGAGTTCGTCGAGACGGGTTTCGGGCAGTGCCTTCAGGTCGCGCGGGCCTCGGATGTTCTCCAGTATCGACACGATGGACCTCGTTCCCCCCTACCGGGATTGCTGCGGTCAGCCGACGGTGACTTCGGGTGCCCCTGCGAGCGCGCCGTCTGATTCCATCTGCTCGGCGATCTTCATCGCCTCTTCGATCAGGGTCTCCACGATCTTCGACTCCGGCACGGTCTTGATGACCTCGCCCTTGACGAAGATCTGGCCCTTGCCGTTGCCGGACGCGACACCCAGGTCCGCTTCCCGGGCCTCCCCCGGACCATTGACCACGCACCCCATGACGGCGACGCGCAGCGGTACCTCCATGCCCTGCAGACCGGCCGAGACCTGGTCGGCGAGCTTGTACACGTCGACCTGGGCGCGGCCGCAGGACGGGCAGGAGACGATCTCCAGGCGGCGCTGCCGCAGGTTCAGCGACTCCAGGATCTGGATGCCGACCTTGACCTCTTCGACCGGCGGCGCGGAGAGCGAGACCCGGATCGTGTCACCGATGCCCTCCGACAGCAGCGCCCCGAACGCCACCGCGGACTTGATGGTGCCCTGGAACGCGGGGCCGGCCTCGGTGACACCGAGGTGCAGCGGGTAGTCGCACTTGCTCGCCAGCAGCCGGTAGGCGTTGACCATCACGACCGGGTCGTTGTGCTTGACCGAGATCTTGATGTCCCGGAAGCCGTGCTCCTCGAACAGCGAGCACTCCCACAGCGCGGACTCGACCAGCGCCTCGGGGGTGGCCCTGCCGTACTTCTCCATGAGCCGGCGGTCCAGCGAGCCCGCGTTGACGCCGATCCGGATCGGGGTGCCGACCGAGGCCGCCGCCTTCGCGATCTCCTTGACCTTGTCGTCGAACTGCCGGATGTTCCCCGGATTGACCCGCACCGCCGCACACCCCGCGTCGAGCGCCGCGAAGACGTACTTCGGCTGGAAGTGGATGTCCGCGATCACCGGGATCTGGGACTGCCTCGCGATCGCCGGCAACGCGTCCGCGTCGTCCTGCGAGGGGCAGGCCACCCGCACGATCTGGCAGCCGGCGGCCGTCAGCTCCGCGATCTGCTGGAGCGTCCCGTTGATGTCGGACGTCACCGTCGTCGTCATCGACTGGACGGACACGGGCGCGTCACCGCCCACCGCGACCGACCCGACCTCGATGCGCCGCGAGTGGCGGCGCACCGAGAGCGGGCGGGGCGGCAGAGCGGGCACACCGAGCGCTATCGGCTCGCTTCCCGACATCGCTCCCGTCACTTCCCGCGGTTCCCGGCCACCGTCTCACGGGCGGCACGGAGCGATTCCTTGAGGGAGCCCATGGTGGCGAGTACGGCGGTCGGCTCGTAGCCGCAGTGCGCCATGCAGTTGGCGCAGCGCGGGTCCTTGCCGCGGCCGTACTTCGCCCAGTCGGTCTCCTCGATCAGCTCGCGGTAGGTGGGCACGTACCCGTCGGCCATCAGGTAGCAGGGTCGCTGCCAGCCGAAGAGCGAGTAGTTGGGGATGCCCCAGGCGGTGCACTGGAAGTCCGCCTTGCCCTCCAGGAAGTCCAGGAACAGCGGGCTGTGGTTGAGCCGCCACTTCCTGCGGTTGCCGCCCGCGAAGGACTTCTTGAACAGCTCCCGGGTCTGCTCGACGCCGAGGAAGTGCTCCTGGTCGGGCGCCTTCTCGTACGCGTAGGCGGGCGAGATCATCATCTCGTCGACCTGGAGGTCGTCATTGAGGTAGTCGAGGACCTCGATGATGCTCTGCGGGGTGTCGGTGTTGAAGAAGGTCGAGTTGGTGGTGACCCGGAAACCGCGTCTCTTGGCCTCCTTGATCGCCTCGACGGCCTCCTCGAAGACGCCCTCCTTGGCGACCGACTCGTCGTGCCGCTCCTTCAGCCCGTCGATGTGCACGGTGAAGGCGAAGTACGGGGACGGCGTGAACTTGTCCATCTTCTTGCGCATCAGCAGCGCGTTGGTGCAGAGGAAGACGTACTTCCGCTTGGCCACCAACTGGCGGACGATCTCGTCGATGTGGGGGTGCATCAAGGGCTCGCCACCGGCGATGGAGACCATCGGGGCGCCCGATTCGAGCACCGCGCCGACCGCCTGCGCGACCGGCATGCGCTGCTTGAGGACACCCGCCGGGTGCTGGATCTTTCCACAGCCCTCGCAGGCCAGGTTGCAGGCGAACAGCGGCTCCAGTTCCACGATCAGCGGGAACTTCTCACGGCGTCGGAGCTTCTGTTCGATGAGGTACGTTCCGACCCGGATGGACTGGCGGAGCGGCATAGCCATCTAGCTCACCTCCAGGAGAGCACAGCGGTAGTACGGTGCCATTCGAAAAAGGCAGGAAGAATAGCCCTTAGCACGCGAAATGCGGTAATTCCGGTGCGCAGCGTGCCGACACGGACCAATTCATACTCGGGAGTGTCGACAACAACGCGGACGGCGGCGACCGGCCGCGGTCCGCGTGCCAGGGCGGCGCGCAGTATTGCGGTGGATTCCATATCGACCGCGATCGCTCCTGTCGACCGCAGAACGGAGCGTTCCGCGCCCCGTACGACATGGTCGGACCCGGCCAGGCGTCCGGTATGAACGGTGTGCCCCGCCGCTTCGAGCGCGGCGGCCAGTCGTCCCGCCCCGTGGGTCTCGTCCGAGACCACCAGGTCGCCGGGGCGCATGCCGGGGCTGAGTCCGGCACAGAATCCGGTGGCGAGAACCGCCGCGTCCCGCAGGTGCGGGGCGCGCAGCGCTTCGGTGACGGCCCGGCCGGCGGCCTGCGGTCCCATGCCGGTGCGCAGCAGGGCGACGGGCCCCGCGGCGCCGGTCCGGTCCCCGCCCCGCAGGGCGAACCGTTCGACGCCGAGGGCGCAGACCACGAGCAGAGCGGTCATCCGGCCGCCTTCCCCTTCGGCGCGTTGCCGATGACCCCCAGCGGTTCACCGCGCGCGTAGCGCCCGAGCGCGGTGAGCGGGAAGACCATCCGGTACAGGTGGTAGTTGATGGAGAAGTCCCGGGGGAACCCGGTCCCGGTGAAGTACGGCTCGTCCCAGGAGCCGTCGGGCTTCTGGGTGTCCACGAGCCAGCGCACCCCGCGCTCCACCGCGTCACCGTCGCGCTCGCCGGCCGACAGCAGGGCCAGCAGCGCCCAGGCGGTCTGCGAGGCGGTCGAGACGCCGCGGCCGATCCACTCCTGGTCGGAGTAGGAGCGCAGGTCCTCGCCCCAGCCGCCGTCCTGGTTCTGCACGCTCTCCAGCCAGCTGACGGCCCGTCGGACGGCCGGGTGGTCGACCGGGAGACCGGCGGCCACCAGGGCGGGCACCGCGGAGCCGGTGCCGTAGATGTAGTTGACGCCCCAGCGGCCGAACCAGGCGCCGCTGTCCTCCTGTTCGGCCAGCAGCCACTCGATGCCGCGCCGGGTGTGGGGGTCGCCCTCCAGCCCGATCGAGGCGAGCATCTCCAGCACGTGCGCGGTGACATCGGCGGAGGGCGGATCGATGACCTCGCCGAAGTCGCAGAACGGCAGCCGGTTGGGGAACGCGCTGGTGTTGTCGGCGTCGAAGGCCCCCCACGCGCCGTTCTTGGACTGCATGCCGATGTTCCAGCGCACGGCCCGCTCCACGGCGGCGTCGACCCGCCCCGGATCGGGGTGCTCGACGCGCAGCAGGGCCAGCACGACCTCGGCGGTGTCGTCGATGTCGGGGTAGTTGTCGTTGTGGAACTCGAACGCCCAGCCGCCCGGCTGCAGCCCCGGCCGCTGCACCGACCAGTCGCCCGGTTTGGTGATCTGCTCGTCGAGCATCCAGCCGGCCGCCTTGACCAGCGCCGGGTGGTCGGCCGGCACTCCGGCGTCGGCCAGGGCGATCGTGGCCAGACAGGTGTCCCAGACCGGGGACTGACACGCCTCGATCATGCGCGTGTCCTCGTCGGGCCACACGGCGAAACGATCCAGCGAGTCGAGCCCGGCGCGCACGACCGGATGGTCGAGCTCGTAGCCGAGCAGATGCAGGGCAATCACCGAGTACACCGCGGGCGGCTGGATCCCGCCCCAGCAGCCGTCGTCCTCCTGGCGCTCGATGATCCAGCGCGCGCAGGCCTTGAGCGCGGTACGGCGCAACGGTCGGACGCCGACCTTGCGGTACAGGTGCAGGGCCCGGTCCAGCCGCTGGAAGAGGCCGTCCCAGCTGGCGATCGGGGCGTTGGGGCGCGGCGGGTTGGGCTGTGCGGGATCGCTGTGCAGTTCGCCGATCCCGAAGTGCGCCGGCCGGACCGGCCGGTGGGCGGCGACGACGGTGAGCGGGACGATGGTCTGCCGGGCCCAGCAGCCGAAGGCGTAGATGTTGAGCGGGAACCACTTGGGGAGGTAGATGATCTCCGGCGGCAGCTCGGGAAGGTCCTCCCACCGCCACCAGCCGAACAGGGCCAGCCAGATCCTGGTGAAGACCCGGGCCCCCACGACCCCGCCGGCCTCGCGCACCCACGCCGACGCGTCCGCCATGTGCGGCGCCTCCGGCGCGTCGCCCGCCAACCGCAGCGCGACATACGCCTCGATCGTCGCGGACAGGTCCCCCGGCCCGCTGTGGAAGGTGGGCCACGACCCGTCATCGCGCTGCAGCGAGCGGATCCAGCGGGCGGCGGCCTGCGTGGTCCGCTCGTCCTGGATGCCGAGGAACTGACGGAGCAGCAGATCCTCGGCGTCCATCGTCACGTTGGTCTCGAGGTCGCCCTTCCACCACCCGTCGGGGTGCTGGGCCGCCAGGAGATGGGCGGCGGCGCGCTGCGCGGCGCGCTCCGCCGCCTCGGCACCACCGACGTGTACGGGATGCGGTGCCGAGGTCGTGCTGGCCGAAGGTGCCTGGGGGGCTGGGGCCCCCGGACTGCCGTCGGTCGTCGCTGTCATGGCTTCCCCTTTGCAGTTGAGACTTCTGCGGTGTTGGGGCTGCCGTCGACCGTTACACGTGCTTGGTCGGCGACGTGCTGCGCTCCACGTTAGATCTTTATTTCTCGCGAACCACCACAAAATCCGCCAGGCCTACGAGCTTACGTTGAATTTCGTCCGGCATGTCCATTTTATCCAGCGCGGCGATTGCGGTGGCGTATTGCCGACGGGCTTCCTGGGATGTCCACTCCCGGCCTCCCGCCTCTTCGATCAACGCAGCCCGCAGGGCGAACTCTTCCTCACTGAACGCACCTGTTTCGGGATTCTTGGCATCTGCCGCGAGCAGTTCCCCGAGTTGCTCGGAAGCGCTGCCGCCGGCCGCCAGCGCGGCGACCACGGGCAGTGACTTCTTGCGCTGCCGCAGATCGCTCCAGGTCTGCTTGCCGGTCGCGGCCGGATCGCCCCAGATCCCGAGCAGGTCGTCGATCGCCTGGAAGGCCAGCCCCAGGTGGTAGCCGTACTCCTCCAGCGCGTCGGCGTCGGAGTCCGACGCGCCACCGAGCACCGCACCGATGGAGGAGGCGCAGGCCAGCAGGGCGCCGGTCTTGTTGCCCTCCATCTCCAGGCACTCCTCGACGGTGACCCGCTCGCGGTGCTCGAAGGAGATGTCCTGCGCCTGACCGTCGATCAGCTTGCGGGTGGCGACGGTGAGCCGCCGGGTGGCCCGCCCCGCGTCCACGGTGCACTCCTCCAGCAGCACCTCGTTGGCGAGCGCGAACAGCGCGTCACCGACCAGGATCGCCTGGGCGGGACCGTGCACCTTCCACACCGTGTCGCGGTGCCGGCGCTGCTCGTCGCCGTCCATCAGGTCGTCGTGCAGCAGTGAGAAGTTGTGCACCAGCTCGACGGCGACCGCACCCGGGATGCCGACCTCGGGCGGCACCCCCGCCGCCTCGGCGGACAGCAGCGCCAGCGCGGGGCGCACGGCCTTGCCGCCGTCGCCGTCGGCCGGCCGGCCGGCCGCGTCGATCCACCCGAAGTGGTAGGCGGCGACGGTGTCCATCGGTGGCGCGAGCCGTTCCACGGCCGCGCGGAGCACCGGTGTGGACAGGGTGCGGCCGCGCTCCAGCAGCTCAAGGACGCCGGCAGCGGTCACGTTTACTCCTCTGGTTGCACTGGCTGTGCTCATACGGCCCTCACAACATCGTTCTCGAACGGAAGGCCTAGTGCGGTCAAAGCTTCTCGGGAGGCGTGCAGTCCGCTGCGCACGGCGCTCTCCATGGTCGCGGGCCAACCGGTGGCGGTCCACGCGCCGGCCAGGTACAGACCGGGCGCGCGGGTGGCCGCGCCCGGCCGCAGCCGGCCGACGCCGGGGGTCGGGGCGAAGGTCGCCGTGCGCTCCCGGGTGACGAAGAAGTCCGTCACCTCGGCCCCCCTGGCGGCGGGCAGCAGGCGCTCCAGCTCCGGGAGGTACCGCTCGCGCAGTTCCGCGACCGGCAGATCGATCTCGTCCTCGACGGCGGACTGCGAGACGGCCAGGTACTGGCCGGGCCCGGTCATCCCCGAGCTCTCGGTCCGGTCGAAGACCCACTGGACGGGGCTGCCGAGCGCGGCGAAGAACGGCTGCCGCAGCACCCGTCGGTCGTAGACGACGTGCACGTTCAGGATCGGCGCGGTGCCGATCCCCAGCAGCGCGTCGGGGTCCTCCAGCGCGCCCTGCGGCAGCAGCCCGTGCGTCTCGCGCTGCGGCAGCGCCATGACGACGGTGCCGGCGTCGATCTGCTCGCCGCGCCCCGGGCCGGTCTCGGCGTCGACCAGCCAGCCGCCCTCGGCGGACTGCTTGATGCCGGTCACCCGGGACCGCAGCATGGTCCGCACGCCCGCCGCGTCCAGCGCCTTGCGGGCCCGGTCGTCGTGCAACTCGCCGAGCGGCGCGGCCGCCCAGCCGATGTCGGCGGCGCCGGCCTCGGACAGCAGCCCGGTCTTGAAGACCATGGCGGCCAGCCCCAGCGAGGCGTGGGCCGCGGTGGCGTTGAGCGTCGCGACGCCCACCAGGTCCCACAGCGCCTCGATGGTGCGCGGGGACTGGCCCCGGTCCCGCAGCCAGCTGGCGAAGTCGGTGTCGTCCAGCGCCGGGTCGTCCAGGTCCAGAGCGCGCAGCGCCAGGGCGGCGCGCCCGACCGTGGCCCGTTCCCGCAACGACAGGTGCGGGTACGTCGCGAGGCTCGCCGCCAGGTGCAGCGGCACGGGCAGCGCCGCACGGCGCAGCCGGCCCAGCCGCATGGTCGACGCGTCCAGGACCGGCACGTCGAGCCGGTCCTGCAGGGTGACCAGGTCGCGCGCCGCGATCCGGTCGACGAACCACTGGTAGGCGGTGCAGCAGCGCAGGAAGACGTGCTGCCCGTTGTCGACGGTCAGCTCGCCGCGCCGGAAGGAGAACGCCAGTCCGCCCAGTCGGGGGCGCGTCTCGATCAGCGTCACCCGGAGCCCGGCGTCGGCCAGCGCCAGGGCCGCCGTGGTGCCGGCCAGCCCCCCGCCCACGACCACGGCGGCCCGAGGGCGTTCGGAAAGCTCGGAACCGGTCATGCGCCCTCCCCCCTTTCGACGCCGCCCGACGCGGCGCGACGCTCCGTCACCGGCACTGACGCACTGGGGACGCGACTGGTTGCCAGAAAGGTCACCCCCGCCCCCGCGCGGAGCGGCGGGCGTCGAGTCCGGCCAGGCCACGGACGGCGACGTACGCCTTCTCGTGACCCGGAAGCGAGACCCGGCCGCGCAGCACCGCCTCGGGATCCGCGGCGATCCGGTCCAGCAGTCTGCGGTAGATACCCGCCATCGCGGCCACACAGGCGCCGCTGCGGCGATCGAGCATAGGTAGCAATTGGTAGCCCGTCGCGAACAGGGCGCGGGCGCGGCGCACTTCGTACTCGATCAGGCCGGCGAAGTCCGAGCCGGGCGGCGGGGTGTCGGTGCGGAACCCCTCCGAGCAGCCGAACTTGGCCAGGTCCTGGGCGGGCAGATAGGTACGGCCGTTGCCGGCGTCCTCCCGGACGTCGCGCAGGATGTTGGTGAGTTGCAGGGCCAGGCCGAGGGTGTCGGCGTACCCGGCGGCGCGCTCCATGTCGCCGGGGCCCCGCCCGCCCGGGCCGACGGCGCCGAAGACGCCCAGCGAGAGCCGGCCGATGGCGCCCGCGACGCAGCGGCAGTACGCCGCGAGGTCGTCCCAGGTCTCGTACGTCCGGCCGTGCACGTCCATCAGGACGCCGTCGATCAGTTCGTCGAGTCCGCCGAGCGGCAGCGGAAACCGGCGTGCCGCGTCCGTGAGCGCCACCGCGACCGGATCGGTGTCGTCCTCGCGGATCTCACCCGCGCGGATCCGGGCCAGCAGCGCCCGGGTCTCGTCGAGCCGGATCTGCTTGACCTCGGGGTCGAGGTCGCCGTCGCCGATGTCGTCGACGCGGCGGGAGAAGGCGTAGAGGGCCGACATGGCCTGCCGCTTGGGGAGGGGCAGCAGGCGGATGCCGTAGGCGAAGTTGCGGGCCTCATGCCCGGTGACGCTCTCGCAGTATCGGTAGGCGGCGAGAACCGGCCCGGACGTGTGGGCAGAACCGTTCACGGTCCGCCTCACCCCTTTCTTCGCAATGTCGACCCCACTTCGCGCAGCAGGCTTGGCTTGGTGGCCTTCGGCGGTCCCGGGAGCACGTCGTAACCCGCACCCTCGACCGCCTTCAGCGCGGCACGCCCGCCGCCGACGAAGCCGGCGAGCAGAAGCCTGAGCCTGCCACGGACGCTACCCACCAGGGGGGTGCCTTCATTCAAAAGGTCCCGGGCGCGTTCCGCTTCGAAGGCCACCAGTGCGCGCACCTGTGCGCCTGCGGTGGGGGCGGCGAGGTCCGCTTCGGTGACTCCGAAGCGTTTCATGTCCTGTGCCGGCAGGTAGATGCGGTCGCGGCCGAGGTCCTCGGCCACGTCCTGCAAGTGCTCGACGATCTGCAGCGCGGTACAGACGGCGTCGGAGAGCCGGTTCCGTTCGGGTGTCGAGGTGCCCGTGATCCCCAGAACGAGCCGGCCCACCGGGTTGGCGGACAGTTCGCAGTAGGCGAGCAGGTCCTCGTACGTGTCGTAGCGCCGGACTCGCTGGTCCTGGCGGTTCGCCTCGATCAGGCCCTCGAAGGGACCGGGGGTCAGGCCGTGGCGGCGGACGGTGGGCTGCAGTGCCAGGAGCAGCGGATGGCGCGGCATTCCGTCGAACACCTTCCGCAGATCGCCCTCGAACGCGTCGAGCATGGCGATCCGGTCTTCCGCGGCGTCCTGCGGAAGGCCGAGCCGGGCGGCGTCGTCGCGGCCGCCGTTGGCCAGATCGCCGTCGCCGATGTCGTCGACGAGCCGGGCGAAGCCGTAGATGGCCATCAGATCACCACGCCACGCCTTCGGCACGAAGAACGGGGCGACGGGGAAGTTCTCGCGGGCGGCCTTGTCGAGGACGGCGCGCGACTGCGCGTCGGCGGTCACCGCGGGCTTTCCGTCCCACGCGCCACGGACGCGCTGTGGAGCTGGATGGTCCCGATCTTCATGGCCGCCACACTCCCCGTTCTACACCGCTGAGAAGAAGCTTCCCATTTCGGACACGCCGCGCCCGCCCCGGAGCACCGTCACAGCTTACGTCGGGCAGGTCACCGGCGTACGCCGGGGGCGCGAGCGACAGGGGGGATTCCGTTCGGATTCCCCCCGTCCGCCGCCAATCGGGCTATCGGCAACGCCGGTTGACGCCCACAGGAGGGGCGCGTGTGGCATATGAGGATCCCTGACAGCGGCAGTGCGGGGTCTCGGCGGAGGGAAGGACGAACGGACGGACCCCGCCGGTTCCTGCCCGGCGGGGTCCGATCGTGCGTGCGACGGCGCGGACCGCTCTTCCGGTCCGCCCGTCGGCTGCCTGCTCCGGCTCCGTGTTGCCGCTACTTGTTGCTGGCCTCTTCGTAGGCCTTCAGCACGTCGTCCGTCGGGCCGTCCATCAGGAGCTCGCCCTTCTCCAGCCACAGCACCCGGTCGCAGGTGTCACGGATCGACTTGTTGTTGTGGCTGACCAGGAAGACCGTGCCCGCCTCCTTGCGCAGCTCGCGGATCCGGGCCTCGGAGCGCCGCTGGAAGGAGCGGTCGCCGGTGGCCAGTGCCTCGTCGATCATCAGCACGTCATGGTTCTTCGCCGCCGCGATCGAGAACCGCAGCCGCGCCGCCATGCCCGAGGAATACGTCCGCATCGGCAGCGAGATGAAGTCGCCCTTCTCGTTGATGCCCGAGAACTCCACGATGCCCTGGTAGCGCTCGCGGATCTCCTCCTGCGTCATACCCATCGCCAGACCGCCCAGAATGACGTTCCGCTCACCGGTCAGGTCGTTCATCAGCGCCGCGTTGACACCCAGCAGCGACGGCTGGCCGTCGGTGTAGACCCGGCCGCTCTCCGGCGGCAGCAGCCCCGCGATCGCCCGCAGCATCGTCGACTTGCCCGACCCGTTCGACCCGATCAGGCCGACCGCTTCGCCCCGGTACGTCGTGAAACTCACCCCGCGCACGGCGTGCACCAGCCGGACATTGGGCGAGGACTTGCGGGAGATTATGCGTCCCAGGGCAGCGGTCGCGCTGCCCTTGCTGTTCCCCGCGCCGTGCACCCGGTAGACGATGTGCACATCGTCCACGATCACGGTCGGAACACGGGTTTCGGTCTGCTCAGCCACGGCCGTACTTCTCCTCAGCCTTCCAGAAATACACGTACCCGCCGACGCCCGCCAGGACAGCCCAGCCCACTCCGACCGCCCACACGTGCGGCGGCATCTGCTCCGCCGTCACACTGTCGATCAACGCGAAACGCATCAGATCGATGTACACCGCGATGGGATTGACATCCAGCAGGAGCCGCACGAAATACGGTGCGTCCTTCGTGAAATTGGCGATGCTGTACATCACACCCGACGTGTACATCCACGTCCGCAAAATGAACGGCATCAACTGCGCCAGGTCCGTCATCTTGCTGCCCAACCGCGCCACCACCAGCGCCAGACCGGCATTGAACACCGACTGGATGAACAACGCCGGAATCGCCAGCAGCCACGACCAGGTCGGCACCTCACCGGTCATCAACACGATCGAGAACAGCACCAGCATCGACATCAGCAACTGCTGCAACTGCATCAACGTGAACGCGATCGGCATCGACGCCCGCGGGAAGTGCAACGCCCGGATCAGCCCCAGATTCCCCGAGACCGCCTTCACCCCACTCATGATCGACGACTGGGTGAACGTGAAGATGAAGATGCCCGTCACCAGGAACGCGATGAAGTTGTCCACGCCACGATCGGTCCCCAGCAACAACCCGAAGATCAGGTAGTACACCGCCGCGTTCAGCAACGGCGTCATCACCTGCCACAGCTGACCCAGCCGCGCATCGGTGTACTGCGCGTGCGTCCGCGCCTTCGCGAACTCATTGATGAAGTGCCGCCGGCCCCACAACTGCCGGGTGTACTCCGCAAGGCCCGGCCGGGCACCACTGACCGACAGCCCGTACTTCGCCGCCAGATCGGAAGCCGACAGTCCGTCGTCGGCCAGGGAGTCCGACGGGGCACTCACGGCGACGGCGCCGTCATGCGCTGTTCCGCTCACAGTAGACACTTTCGTCCTCAAGGTGCGCGTCCGGGGCAGGGGGGTCCCGGACTGCGCCCGATGCTCTCAGGTTCGAGCTTGTCAGATGATCGGGGGTCGGCCCAGTCGGGTCAGCCGCCATACCGTGCGCCACTTCATGGGGCGCCGGGGGCCGCAAGGCGTCGCCCAGCCCTCGCGGAAGCCGCCGAACCAGGCCCGCAGGGCGGGACCGGAAGGGCGTCTGGCCAGCGTCAGCAGGATCCAGGTGCCCAGGTAGGCGGGGACCAGGGGCCAGGGCAGGTTCCGGCGCGCCAGCCACACCCGGTTGCGGGCCACCATCCGGTGGTAGACCGCGTGCCGGCCCGGGGCGGTGAGCGGGTGGTGCAGGACCATGTCCGACCGGTAGTCGATCATCCAGCCGGCGTCCAACGCCCGCCAGGCCAGGTCCGTCTCCTCGTGCGCGTAGAAGAACTCGTCCGGCAGCCCGCCGACCTGCGCCAGCACCGTGGTGCGGACCGCGCTGGCGCCGCCCAGGAAGGTGGTCACCCGCGAGGAGCGCATCGGATCCGACGCCCGCAGCCGCGGCACGTGGCGGCGCTGGGTGGTGCCGCTCTCCGGGTCCGCGATCCGGAAGCTGACGATGCCCAGCTCCGGGTCGGCCGTGAACGCCTGGCGCAGCAGTTCCCCGGTGTCGGTGCCGGGCAGCAGCCCGTCGTCGTCGAGGAACAGCACCACGTCGACGTCGGAGCCGTTCGGGCCGAAGAGTTCGACGCCGACGTTGCGCCCGCCGGGGATGCCCAGGTTCTCGGGCAGCTCCACGGTGCGCAGCCGCGGCGCGGACCCGTCCAGTTCGGGCAGCGGGGATCCGTTGCCGACCAGCGCGACCTCGATCGGCGGGCCGTCCTGCTTGGCGACGGAGTCCAGCAGGTCGCGCAGTTCCGCGGGCCGGTTGCCCATGGTGATGATCACCGCGCCGAGCTTCAGCGGCGTACTCACTTGAGCCTGCTCGAGGCCAGGATGCTGACCAGGTGCAGCAGCGACTGCAGCAGCGCGATGCCGGCGAGGACGGCGACGCCCAGACGCGAGAAGAACAGGTCGCCCCTGGCCTGGTCCAGGATCGCCAGTACCAGGATCAGCAGTGACGCCTCGATGCCGAGGACGAGCCGGTGGAACTTCAGCGCCGCGGCGGCCCTGCGGGCCAGCGCCATCCCGGACGAACGCGGCTCGGAGGCCGCCTCCTTGACCGGCGGCAGCCCGTGCTGGTGACGGGCCACGCCGACGAGGTCGGTCTCCGCCTTGATCATCACGGCCCCGAGGGCGGCCAGCGTGCCGAGGAAGGCCCACAGCCAGTCGATCCGCCCGGAGCCCCACAGGTCGGCGGCGCGCAGGCCGAAGCCGACCAGTACGGCGGCGTCGCACAGATAGGCGGCGACACGGTCCAGGTAGACCCCGCCCAGCGAGTACTGCTTCTTCCAGCGGGCGAGCTCTCCGTCGACGCAGTCGAACAGCAGGTAGAGCTGGACCATCACCACACCGAGCACGGCACCGGTGATCCCCGGCACCAGCAGAGCCGGCGCGGCGAGGACCGCGGCGACGGTCATCACGTACGTCACCTGGTTGGGCGTGACCCGTGTGTTCACCAGGTGCCGGTCGATGCGCAGCGAGAGCTCCCGCATGTAGAGCCGGCCGGCCCAGTGCTCGCCGCTCCGCCGGTCCTTCACCCCCGGGGGGTGAACGACCGGGCGGAGTTCAGCTACGGATGGCTTTTGCATAGTCGGCGTATGCGTCCTTGATCTCGTCTGCGGACAGGTCGAGGTGTTCCAGGATCGTGTAGCGCCCGGGGCGGGTCTGCGGTGCGTACTCCACCGCCTTGACGAACTCCTCGTCGGAGAAGCCGATCTCGCCGGGCGTGACGGGCAGCCCGTGACGTCGCAGCACCTCGGCGATCAGGCCGGCCTCGTCGTGCGACCCGCGCAGGTACATGGCGAAGGCGGCGCCCAGGCCGCACTGCTCGCCGTGCGCGGCGGCGCGCTTGGGGTACAGCAGGTCGAAGGCGTGGCTGATCTCGTGGCAGGCGCCGGACGACGGGCGGGTGTCCCCGCTGATCGACATGGCGATGCCGGAGAGCACCAGGCCCTCGGCGAGCGTGGTGAGGAACGCGTCGTCCCCCACCCCGCCCGGGTGCCGCAGTACCGACTCACCGGCGGAGCGGGCCATGGCGGCGGCGAGACCGTCTATGGGCTCACCGGTCTCGCGGTGCGACAGCTCCCAGTCCGCGATGGCGGAGATGTTGGAGATCGCGTCGCCGATGCCGGAGCGCACGTAGCGCACCGGCGCCTCCCGGATCACGTCCAGATCGATCACCAGCGCTATCGGGGTCGGCACCCCGTAGGAGCCGCGCCCGTTGTCGTTGTCCAGCGTGGACACCGGCGAGCAGATCCCGTCGTGCGACAGGTTCGTCGCGACGGCGACCATCGGCAGCCCGACCCGGGCCGCCGCGTACTTGGCGACGTCGATGATCTTGCCGCCGCCGAGGCCGACGACCGCGTCGTACCGCTTGCCGCGCATGGCGTCGGCGAGCTTGACGGCGGCGTCGATGGTGCCGCCGGCGACCGGGTACCAGTCGGCGCCGGGCAGTTCGGGTGCCAGCCGGTCGCGCAGCTTGAGGCCGGAGCCGCCGCTGATCGCGATGGCGAGCTTGCCCGAGCTGGAGATCCGCTGGTCGGCCAGGAGGCCGGCCAGATCGGCGAGCGCGCCGCCGTTGATGTCGACGACGACCGGCGAGGGGATCAGCCGGGTCAGTACTGGCACGCGATCCCCCGTGCCTTCTTCAGGTCGTCGTGGTTGTCGATCTCGACCCAGGCCACGTCGCCGATCGGCGCGGTGTCGATGGTGAAGCCGCGGTTGACGAGCTCCTGGTAGCCGTCCTCGTAGTAGAGGTCGGGGTCCTTCTCGAAGGTCGTCTTCAGCGCGTCGGCCAGGTCGGCGGCGGCCGACGACTCGATCAGCGTCACGCCGATGTACTCGCCGGTCGCGGTGGCCGGGTCCATCAGCTTGGTGATGCGCTGAACCCCCCGTGAAGGCACGGACGGGTCGGTGATGACCTTCATCTCCTCGTCGGCGAGCTTCTTCACCGTGTCGAGGGCGAGGATGATCCGCCGGTCCTGGCCGCGGGCGGCGAGCAGGGTCTTCTCGACGGAGACCGGGTGCACGGTGTCGCCGTTGGCGAGGATCACACCCTCCGTGAGGATGTCCCGGGCGCACCACAGGGAGTAGGCGTTGTTCCAGATCTCCGCCTTGTCGTTCTCGACGAGGTGCAGCTTGACGCCGTACTTCTTCTCCAGGGCTGCCTTGCGCTCGACGACCGCTTCGCCGCGGTAGCCGATCACGATCGCCGCGTCGGTGAGACCGACCTCGGCGAAGTTGCCCAGCGTCAGGTCCAGGACGGTGGTGGTGCCCGCGCCCTCCGGGTCCACCGGCACCAGAGCCTTGGGCAGGGTGTCGGTGTAGGGACGCAGACGCCGTCCGGCGCCGGCTGCCAGCACGAGGCCGATCATGCGGGTTCTCCTGATTCGTCGTGTACAGCGGGTGCGGCTGACGACACCCAGAAACGGATGCTCTCGGTGAGCACCACGAGTGTCAGCGCCCCGGCGATGACCGTCAGCGTGACGGTAAAACCTGTGTGGTGCGCGAGGGCGGCCGCCACGGTGATCGCCAGCGCCCTGCCCTCGTGTCCGCCGATCGCGCGTACCAGGGCCCTCGGCGGCGCCCCGGTGCCGCCGCGGATGCGGTACACCGTGTCGTAGTGATGGTAGGCGACGGCGGCCACCAGGCCGAAAGCGGCGGGCAATGCGCCGTTCACGTCCGAGACGGCGGCCAGCGCGAGGATCGTGGTGTATTCGCCCGCCCGGAAGAACGGCGGGACCAGCCAGTCCAGCGCGCCCTTCAGCGGTCGGGCGACGGCCAGACCCGAGGTGAGGACGTATACGGCGGCGGCCAGTACCGGCCACCAGCTGCCCCACGGTGCCAGCGCGGCGGTCGCCACCAGCGCGGCGGAGCCGAGCAGGGCCACGGCGGGCGCGGTGAACGACGGCAGCCGGCGGGC
This sequence comes from Streptomyces sp. H39-S7, assembly GCF_027158205.1. GTDB lineage: Bacteria > Actinomycetota > Actinomycetes > Streptomycetales > Streptomycetaceae > Actinacidiphila. The sequence continues at coordinate 140,232 of NZ_JAPVLU010000005.1, forward strand.
CAGCGGTCCGGTCGCGCGGGCGACGGCTTCGGCGAGCGGACCGCTGTCGGCCAGCTCGGCGAGCGCCTGGGCGGCCCGGTCGGTGCGGGTGGCCTTGCGAGTGAGGGAACGCAGCACCCGGCCCGCGGTGGTGTAGCAGGCGGCGAGCGCGCAGCCGATGATCAGCACGGTCAGGGTGGTGCGCGGCGTGGTGACGGCGGTGAGCACCGCGATCATGGCCCAGCGCTCTCCGATCGGCAGCACGATCATCCGGCGCACCCAGACCGTCCAGCCGACGCTGTCGAGCTTGTCCGACAGGGCGGCGGTCGGGCTGGTGTTGGCCGTCGCGTCGTGGTTGGCCTCGGTGAACGAGAAGTCGACGACGTGCCGGCAGGTCTGCAGCACCATCGCGCCGAGCGCCAGCGCCCACACGTCGTCACCGCCGCGGGCCGCACCGAGGGCGAGGCCGGCGTAGTACGCGTACTCCTTGGCCCGGTCGAAGGTGGCATCCAGCCAGGCGCCGAGCGTCGAGTACTGCAGTGAGTAACGGGCGAGCTGCCCGTCAGCGCAGTCCAGGACGAACGAGGCGACCAGCAGGACGCCGGCGGCGACGAAGCCGGGCCGGGTGCCGGTGGCCGCGCAGCCGGCCGCGATCAGTGCGACGAGCAGGGACGCGGTGGTGACCTGGTTCGGGGTCAGTCCACGGCGGGCGCACCAGCGCGCGAGGTAGCGGGAGTAAGGACTGATGCAGTAGGTGGTGAAGAAGCCGTCGCGGGCCTTGACGGCGTTGCGCAGCCGGACCTTCTCCCCGTCGACCGCGGCGACGGCCGCGGCCGCTTCGGCGCGGTCGGCGTCCGAGGCGGGGACGGCCGCCACCAGGACTCCGAGTTCAGGACGGTGCGGGGCCACGCCCTCGGCCTCGATGGCGGTGGCGAGGTCGTCGGGCAGGCGGCCCGCGTCCGGCCCGGCGGCGAGCGCCCTGGCCAGCGCGGGACGCGCAGCGGCCTGGACGGCGAGCGCGCCGGGAACGGCGGAGGCGTCGAAGCGGGGGTCCGTGAGTGCCAGCCGCAGCGCGTGCGGGTGGCCGATGAAGCGCCGGTCGACGATCGCCAGCCGCTCGGCGGCGGGCACCGCGGCGACGCGTGCCGCGAGACTTCCGGCCGCCGCTTCGGACGCGCTGGTGGCGTCGTGCTCGTCGACCACGTCGAATCCGAGCGACCTCAGGTCGCCCTCGAGCGGCGACGCCGGAGCCGGCGGGCCGGTGAGGATGGCGGTCGGCAGAGGAACTCACTCCCTGGACATGTGGGGATGCCGGCGAGGATGGCGGTCGGCGGGCCGGTGTGGACGGCGGTCGGCAGAGGCTATCGGATCCGCGGAAGCGGCCGTTCACCACCCGTTTGCTTGCTCGTGCGCTCGCCGGGGGCCGTCCCGCCATGCGAACGCGTGATCATCATGGTCGATTCGCGCCCCAGCAACAAACAGCGGCCGGACGGCGGGCGCCCGCCGCCGTCCGAAGGATGCGACACCGATGGTCACCAGCCTCATCACCGCAGGTCACCGGGTATGACATCGATATCTTGTAGCGCCTCGTGCACCATGCGTCACCATGTGTCGCGTTCCGCATCACGGGCAACTGCCCGGCGATGACCGCTCGGTTGTGCCATCGACCCCGTCCGGGTGACTCCGGGCGCGCGGTGCAACCACTTCGGTATGCGGCGCGTGAGGCAGACTGAGGACTTGTCGTCGAATGCGAAGGATGGACATGCCAACCAGTCCCGCCACCGGCCGGCCCGGCACCCCCGCGACGGATCCCTCCAGCAACGGAGTCGCGGAACCGATCATGCTGGAGCTGGTCGACGAGGCCGGTGTGACGATCGGCACCGCCGAGAAGCTGTCCGCGCACCTGGCCCCCGGCCGGCTGCACCGGGCCTTCTCCGTCTTCCTCTTCGACGACGAGGGCCGGCTGCTGCTCCAGCGCCGGGCCATGGGCAAGTACCACTCCCCCGGCGTCTGGTCGAACACCTGCTGCGGGCACCCGTACCCGGCCGAGCCGCCGTTCGTGGCCGCCGCCCGCCGCACCGCCGAGGAGCTGGGAACGGCTCCCGCGCTGCTGCGCGAGGCCGGCACCGTCCGCTACACCCACCCGGACCCGGAGTCCGGGCTGGTCGAGCAGGAGTTCAACCACCTCTTCGTCGGCCTCGTACGGGCGCAGCTGCGGCCCGATCCCGAGGAGATCGGCGAGACCGCGTTCGTGACGCCGCCCGAGCTGGAGGAGATCCGCGAGCGCGGCCCGTTCTCCGCCTGGTTCGGAACGGTGTGGGACGCGTCACTGCCCGCGATCCGCGAGCTGACCGGTGACGCCGGCTGGTAGGAGCGCGCCGGGTTCGCCGGGGCGACCCGGCGGGAACGGTGTGGGCGGCGTCGGCGCACCGGCGCCGCGTCGGCGGCAGCGTTGGCGGACGGGCTCTACAGACCGGCGATCGGCAGCGGCAGGAGCGACCAGATCACCTTGCCGCCGGTCTCGGTGTGCGTCACGTCGCACATCCCGCCGGCTTCCGTCGTGATGGCCTTGACCAGCAGCAGACCGCGACCGCCGGTGTCGGCGTACTCCGCCTCCAGCGCCTTGGGACGGTACGGGTGGTTGTCCTCGACGCCGAGCCGGATCCAGTCGGGCCCCACCGCGATCTCGATGGTGATCTGCGGCGACAGCAGCGCCGCGTGCCGGACGGAGTTGGTCACCAGCTCCGACACGATCAACAGGATGCCCGCCATCAGGTCGTCGCCGACGGGCATCTTCCGATCGGTGATCAGGTCCCGGACGGCGTGCCGCACCTCGGGTACCGAGGAGTCCACCGCCGGTGCGGTGAAGCGCCACGCCCCGGCGTACGGCGGGGGCGGCGGAAACGGAGCGTCCGGCCCGCCCGAGGCCCCGAGCCCACCCGGGGCGGCCGGATCGACCAGCGCCTCGGCCGTTGCCGGATCGGGCGGGACGCTCCCGCAGACCTCCATGACGGCATGCACCATCGCCTTCGTGTGACGTATCCCCGCAGTTCCCTCCGCTACCCGCTGCCGGGCCGCCGATGGGATCCGCCTCACGATCGAGTCTCCGGAATGAGGACAGTTCACCGGGCAGGTGCGCGCAAGTCTGCGCCTTTCGTCGCATCATGATCGTCGACGACCTGATATGTCACCCGTGCGACCGATTCCGATCGTTTGATTCCTGCTTCATGGAATGTTCCCCTGCCGGGCCGTCCGACTGACCCGCCGTCGTCGCGTGCGCCGCGCTTCCTGAGTGCGGCCACGGCCGCCTCCCCGCTTCGACAGATGTCCCCTATATGCGTTCTGCCCCTGTTTCGTCGCGGATAGGATCCGATGATCGGCCACCGGCGCACGCCGCGCGCGATGTCCTGGAACATACGGAAGGGGACCCCGGAGATGCCCGAGCCCGGCCCACAGCCCGGACTGCTGCTGGACACCGCCGACGGCACCGCCACGGTGACGATCAGCAATCCGGCGAAGCGGAACGCCATGACCACGGACATGTGGGAGTCGCTCCCCGGCCTGCTGGACGGACTCGCCGCCGATCCGGCCGTGCGGGTCCTGGTGCTCACCGGGGCGAACGGCACATTCTGCGCCGGCGCGGACATCTCGGGGCTGCGGGATGCCGGCAGCGGCTCCGCCAGGACGCAGGACGCGGCGGTCAGGGCCGAGGAGGCGCTGGCCGCCTTCCCGAAGCCGACGCTCGCGGCCGTACGCGGCTTCTGCGTGGGCGGCGGCTGCCAGCTCGCCGCCGCCTGCGACCTGCGGTTCGCGGCCGAGGGGGCGCGCTTCGGCGTCACCCCGGCCCGGCTGGGCATCGTCTACGCCTCCTCGTCCACCCGGCGGCTGGTGGAGCTGGTCGGGCCCGCCACCGCCAAGTACCTGCTGTTCTCGGCCGAACTGATCGACCATGAGCGGGCCCTGCGGACCGGGCTCGTCGACGAGGTCCTCCCCGACGAGCAACTCGACAAGCGGGTCGCGGAGTTCACCGCCGTCCTGGCCGCGCGCTCGCAACTCACCCAGGCCGCGGCGAAGGAGTTCGCGACCCCCGGCCTGGACCCGTCGCGGATCGGCCACTGGGAGCGGCAGGCGCGCGAGAGCGGGGACACTGCCGAGGGCGTCGCCGCCTTCCTGGAGGGCCGGCCGGCCCGGTTCGACTGGTCGCCGACCACCGGCTGAGGCCGGCCGGTCAGCCCGCCGGCGTACCCGCCCGCTCCGCGACGTGCGGCGGGAGCGGCACACCGGTCCGCAGGGCCGGGTCCGGCTCGGGCTCGCCCCAGGTGTGCAGCAGGGGCAGCACCCCGGCCCATACGGGCAACTCCCCGTCGGGGCCGTCGGCGTCGTCGGTGTGACCGGTGCTGGTCTTCACCGACGCCTCGTCGATCCCGAGGGCGAGCAGTGTGGTGGCGGCGAGTTCCTTGCGGGACGGGCCGCGCGCGTAGTCCCACCGGCCGGGCGCGGCCTGCTCGGACAGGACGCGCAGCCCGTGCAGCTTCTCCTCGGGATCGGCGACCACGCGCGGCACGCCGAGCACCATCGCGCTGCGGTAGTTGACGCTGTGCTCGAAGACCGACCGGGCCAGCACCAGACCGTCGATGTGGGTGACGGTGACACAGACAGGAGCCCCGGGCGACTGCACGAGGCTGCGGCTCGCGGCCGAGCCGTGCAGATAGAGGGTGTCGGCGGCGGCGTCGAACCCGTAGACCGTCGGGACCGCGAGCGGCGAGCCGTCCACCACCACCGCGAGGTGGCAGACGAAGCCGGCACCCAGTACCGCGTCGAGGTCGTCGCGGGACACGCTGCCCTGCTCCCGCAGCCGCCGATGCCGGGTCCGATCGGTGACCGGAAGCGTACGCGCGGGGATGTCGGTGGACATGGAGGGCCTCCGTAGGAACGTGCGGCGGATGCGTCGATACTATCGATCTCGGCGCTTCCGTGGTTCGCCGTCAACGAATTCATCTATTCAATCTTCCCTTTACAACGCTTTCCGTCGCAGTGGCCGGAACGCGCGCTCACCTCTCGGCAACATGCTGACCGGTCGGTAACCTGGTTGTATGACTACTACCGCCTCGGACCCCCGCGCGTCGCGCCGCTGTCAGAACACTCTCAACCCGCTGCACTCCAGCACGTACTTCTCGCCGGAGTTCGGCACCGAACTCGCGCGGCTCGGCCTCGAGCCCGGCAGCATGACGTACTTCGCGGGCCGGGCGGCGCCGCTGGGAGCGGTCGGAGCCGGTACCGTCACCGCCACCTTCTACAACTTCAACCACGACCTGGTCGCCCGGCACATCCCGCGCGCCTGGACGATCGCCACCCCCGAGGCCGTCATCGACGCGCGGCTGCGCTCCGTCGACACCGCGCTCACCCGGCTGCTCGGCGCGGAGGCCGTCGCCTCGCCCGAGATGGCGGAGGCTGCCGCCCTGGCGCTGCGCGCCACCGAAGCCTGCGAACGGGCCGCCCGCCCGCTCTACGCCGCCAACGCCGACCTGGCGGTGCCCACGGCGCCGCACCTCGCGCTCTGGCACGCCGCCACGCTGCTGCGCGAGCACCGGGGCGACGGACACCTCGCCGCGCTGGTCGCGGCCCAGCTCGACGGCCTGGAGGCCCTGGTCACCCACACCGCCACCGGCAAGGGCTTCACCCCGCGCTTCGTCCAGGCCAGCAGGGGCTGGACGGCCGAGCAGTGGACCGCCGCCCAGGACCGGCTGCGCGAGCGCGGGCTGCTGGACGCCGCGGGCGAGCTCACGGACGCGGGCGTCGCGCTGCGGCGCGAGGTCGAAGCCGTCACCGACCGCGTCGACCGGGCCCCGTACGAGCACCTCGGCGCCACCGGCGTGGACCGCCTCACCGAACTGGCCGGATCCTTCACCCAGACCGCCCTGGCGTCCGGCGCCTTCCCGCTGGAGCACTTCGGCAAGGGCTGAGAGCCGAGACAGGTGCTGCGCCCCGGATCGCGCGGTCGTGCGGTCGTGCAGGTCGTGCGGTCGTGGGACTCTCGCGGCACGTAGGCGGCACGTAGGCGGCACGTAGGCGCTACGGGCAGGATGGGCCCATGCCGGAATTGACGCCCGCCCACGTTCGGTCATGGCGCGTCCACGCCCAGGGGCTGGCCGGCGTGCCGGACCGCGTCGGGGTCGCCGACGCGGCACGCGCGGCCGGAGCGCTGCAGGCGCAGGACGCCAAGGCCTGCCGGTTGCAGGTGCGCGCCAGGACCTCGGGGCGCACCGCCGAGGACGTCGACGCCGCGTGCGGCGCCGGTGACCGGTCGCTGGTCCGCACGTGGCTGATGCGCGGCACCCTGCACGCCGTCCCCGCGGCGGACGTGCGCTGGATGACGTCGCTGCTGGGCCCGCGAGCGGCCGCCGCCCAGCGCGGCCGGCGGCTGCGGCTCGGCCTGGACGAGGAGACCTGCGCCCGCGCGCTTCCCGCGCTGGAGAAGGTACTGGCCGGACGTCCGCCGATGCTCCGCGACGACCTCGTGCACCGGCTCGGCGAGCTCGGCGTCACCCTGGATCCGCGCAGCCAGGCGCCGGCCCATCTGATGCTGTACGCGGCGGCTGCGGGCCTGGTGTGCCGGGGGCCCGAGGCCGACGGCGACAAGTCGACTTATGTGCTGTGCGAAGAGTGGCTCGACGGGGTCGTGGGACCGGACCTGTCCGGGACCGAGGCACTGGCCGCGCTCGCTGAGCGGTATGTGTCCGCCTACGGGCCCGCGACCGAGAAGGACTTCGCCAAGTGGTCCGGCCTGCCCCTGGGCCAGGCCCGCAGCGGCATCCGGTCGGCCGGGGAGAAACTGACGGAGATCGCGGGACCGGACGGCCCGCTGTGGGTGCTGTCCGGCACCGATACGCCGCCGCCGGCACCGTCGGTCCGGCTGATCGGGCATTTCGACCCGTACCTGCTCGGCTATCAGGACCGGGACCTGCTGCTGGACCCGTCCTTCGCCCGTCTCGTCGCGACCGGCGGCGGCATCATTTCCCCGTGCCTGCTGGTGGACGGTGAGGTCGTCGGCACCTGGCGGCACGAGCGCGGTCCCGGTGGCCGACTGACCGTCCGCGTCGAGCCCTTCCGGGCGCTGGGCGACGCCGCCGTGTACGGCATCGGGGCCGAGGTCGCCGACCTGGGCCGTTTCCTCGGAGCCGAGGCCGACTGGGAGTGGGCCTGAGGGCCATGGCGGGGCGGTGGGCGCCGACCGGCACTCAGTTCGCACTCGTCGTGGATTCCCGCTCCGGCTGGGCGCCGGACTGGGCGCACGGCATCGCGGGGTGCCGGCCGAGCAGTACCACCCCCACCGTGATCGCCGCGAGCCCAGCCACCTCCCAGGCCAGCGCGCCGGGCGTCACCCGCAACCGGTCCCCGAGGAAGCCGATGCCGCAGGCGATCCCCGCCAGCGGCTGCGCGGCTGTCAGCGCCGGCAGTGACATCCGCAGGGGAGCGGTCTCGAAGGCGCTCTGTACGAGGACGAGCCCGGTGAGCCCGATCGCCGCAACCACGTACGGCTCCCAGTGCACCGCCAGTATCTGGACGCCGCCCTCATGGGCCAGCTCACTGCAGGTCCGCGTCAGCGCGTCCTGCAGCCCGTAGAGCAGGCCGGCCGCCAGCGCCAACAGCGTCGCCTCGGGAGACGACGGCAGCCGTTTGGCACAGGCCACCAGCAGCAGCGCGAGGCCGACGACGATCCCCAGCACCAGCCAGTGCCGCAGCGCTCCCGCCTCCGCACCGCCCCCCATCGGCTGTCCGGCGACGATGAACGCCGTCACGCCGAGGGCCAGCAGCGCGACGCCCGCCCAGCCGCTGCGGCCCAGCGGCTGCCCCGACAGCCATCGGGACAGCGCCAGGGCGAACAGCAGGTTCGTCGCGAGGAGCGGTTCGACGAGGGAGACCTCGCCGCGCGCCAGGGCCAGCGCCCCGAGGACCTGGCCGCCGATCATGAGCGCCATGCCCAGCAGCCACTGAGGCATCTTGATCAGGTCGAGGAGGAGGCGGAAGGAGAGGAAGTCGGCGAGCGGGGCACGCTGCGCCGCGCGCTGCTGCAGTACGAAACCCAGTCCGAGGCAACAGGCGGCACCGACTCCGAGCAGGAACACGGCCACGCGGCCACCTTAGCTCCCGTGACGCGCGACCGGCCGCCCCGTCGATCCAAGGGGATCCGCAGGGATCCAGGGCAGACCCAGGTGGAGCAAACGGACCCGGACAGGCCCCCACAGCCTGCCCAGGTCCGTGTCCGGGGTGTCCCCACGTCGACCGTCGCGGGCCAGGCGACCGGCCTCCCGGTCCGAGGGATCCTGATCGGTCAGGGCTTGGACGCGGGCCGGGGCATTCCGGTTCCGCACCCGTGCGATGTCTGCCCCGTCCTTCCCCCGTCCTGCCCCCCGCCGGTTCCGCGCCCGTTGCGGGGCGGCGGCCGCCGGCCCGGGTCAGGCCTCCGTGACCCGGCCGTCCGCGACCTCGATGCGCCGGGTGGTGCTCACCGCGTCCAGCATCCGCCGGTCGTGCGTGACCAGCAGCAGCGTGCCGTTGTACGAGGAGAGCGCCGACTCCAGCTGCTCGAGCGCGGGCAGGTCCAGGTGGTTGGTCGGCTCGTCGAGGACCAGCAGGTTGACGCCGCGGGCCTGGAGCAGGGCCAGCGCGGCCCGCGTCCGCTCCCCCGGTGAGAGCGTCGCCGCCGGGCGCAGCACGTGGGCGGCCTTCAGGCCGAACTTGGCGAGCAGCGTCCGCACGTCGGCGGGCTCCAGGTCGGGGACGGACGCCGCGAACGCGTCCATCAGCGGCTCTTCGCCGAAGAACAGTCCGCGGGCCTGGTCCACCTCGCCCACGACGACTCCCGGGCCGAGCGCGGCGTTGCCGGCGTCCAGCGGAAGCCGGCCCAGGAGCGCGGCGAGCAGCGTGGACTTGCCGGAGCCGTTGGCGCCGGTGATCGCGACCCGGTCCGCCCAGTCGATCTGCAGGTCCACCGGGCCGAACGTGAAGTCACCGCGGCGGACCTCGGCGCCGCGCAGCGTCGCCACCACGGCCCCGGAGCGGGGCGCCGCGGCGATCTCCATCTTGAGCTCCCACTCCTTGCGGGGCTCGTCGACGACGTCGAGACGTTCGATCATGCGCTGGGTCTGGCGGGCCTTGGCGGCCTGCTTCTCGGACGCCTCGCTGCGGAACTTGCGGCCGATCTTGTCGTTGTCCGTCGCCTTGCGGCGGGCGTTCTTGACGCCCTGGTCCATCCACGAGCGCTGCATCTGGCCTCGTGCTTCGAGGGAGGACTTCTTGTCGGCGAACTCGTCGTACTCCTCACGGGCGTGCCGGCGGGCGACCTCCCGCTCCTCCAGGTACGCCTCGTAGCCACCGCCGTAGGTGTTCACCTGCTGCTGGGCGAGGTCGAGTTCGACGACCTTGGTGACGGTGCGGGCGAGGAACTCGCGGTCGTGGCTGACGACGACGGTGCCGGCGCGCAGCCCCTTGACGAACTTCTCCAGCCGGTCGAGGCCGTCCAGGTCCAGGTCGTTGGTGGGCTCGTCGAGCAGGAACACGTCGTAGCGGCTGAGCAGCAGCGAGGCGAGCCCCGCACGTGCGGCCTGGCCGCCGGAGAGCGAGGTCATCTGCTGGTCGAGGCCGATGGACAGCCCGAGCGAGGCCGCGACCTCCTCGGAGCGCTCCTCCAGGTCCGCGCCGCCGAGGTCGAGCCAGCGCTCCAGCCCGGTGGAATACGCGTCGTCCGCACCGGGCGCCTCGTCGACCAGCGCCTGCGTGGCGGCGTCGAGCGCGCTCTGCGCGGCGGCAACGCCGGTTCGGCGGGCGAGGAAGTCCCGTACGGTCTCCCCTGCACGCCGGTCGGGCTCCTGCGGGAGGTGGCCGACGGCGGCGCTGGGCGGGCTCAGTCGCAGCACCCCCTGCTCGGGGGTGTCGAGCCCGGCGAGCAGCCGCAGCAGCGTCGACTTGCCGGCGCCGTTGGCACCGACCAGGCCGATGACATCGCCGGGGGCGACGACGAGTTCGAGGCCGGAGAACAGGACTCGGTCCCCATGTCCTGCGGCAAGATCCTTGGCAACAAGAGTGGCACTCATCAGGGAGCAGATCCTATATGCCCAGCAAGAAGGCGATCGTCCGCCGTCCCAGTCCGCGCCTGGCCGAGGGCCTGGTCACGCACATCGCCCGCTCGCCGGTCGACCCGGCCCTGGCGCTGCGGCAGTGGGAGCGCTACACCGCCGTCCTCGCGGAGCACGGCTGGGAGACGGTCGAGGCCGCTCCGGCGGACGACTGCCCGGACGGGGTGTTCGTCGAGGACGCCATGGTCGTCTTCCGGAACGTGGCGCTGATCTCACGTCCCGGCGCCCTGTCGCGGCGGCCCGAGACGGCCGGCGCCGAGGAGGCCGCGGTCGCCCTCGGCTGCTCGGTGAACCGGGTCCGGGAGCCCGGGACGCTGGACGGCGGCGACGTACTGAAGGTCGGGGACACCCTGTACGTCGGCCTGGGCGGGCGCACCAACGCGGAGGGCGTACGGCAGCTGCGCGCGGTCTTCGAGCCGCTGGGCGCGCGGGTGGTCGCCGTTCCCGTGGCGAAGGTGCTGCACCTGAAATCGGCGGTGACGGCACTGCCGGACGGAACGGTCATCGGTTACCCGCCACTGGTCGACGATCCGGCCGTCTTTACGCACTTCCGACCGGTACCGGAGGAGGCTGGGTCACACGTGGTGCTCCTTGGCGGAGACGTGCTGCTCATGGCCGCCGGCGCTCCCCGGAGCGCGGAGCTGCTGAGCGGCCTGGGATACCGGCCGGTTCTGGTCGACATCAGCGAATTCGAGAAGTTGGAAGGCTGCGTCACGTGCTTGTCCGTACGGCTGCGGGACCTGTCCGAGCAGTCGTAGTTGCCCCATACACCCAGCAGGGCGTCGGTTGCCTTTTCGGCGACTCATAACCTACGGTTGCGTAACTTACGTCCCCGTAGGTGCCTTGCCAGCCGTCAGGAGCCACCAGTGACCATCACCGAACCCCACCGTCCCGGATCGGACACATGGAGTGACGCGCGGCTGCTGTACGCCCTGGAAGAAGTGGTCGAGACCGAGCTCAACCGGCACCTGTCCGTAGCCAAGGAATGGATGCCCCACGACTACGTGCCGTGGAGCGACGGCCGCAACTTCGACGGGATCATGGGCGGCGAGGCGTGGGCGCCGGAGCAGTCCAAGGTCACCGAGATCGGCCGGATCGCCCTCGTGGTGAACCTGCTCACCGAGGACAACCTCCCCAGTTACCACCACGAGATCGCCTCGCTCTTCGGCCGCGACGGCGCCTGGGGCACCTGGGTGCACCGCTGGACGGCCGAAGAGGGCCGGCACGGCATCGTCATGCGTGACTACCTGCTGACCAGCCGCGCCGTGGACCCGGTCGAGCTGGAGCGCTTCCGCATGGTGCACATGTCGGAGGGGTTCGAGTCCGACAACCGGCACAGCATGCTGCACTCGGTGGCGTACGTGGCCTTCCAGGAGCTGGCCACCCGCGTCTCGCACCGCAACACCGGCCACCAGTCGGGGGACCCGGTCTGTGACCGGATGCTGGCCAGGATCGCGACCGACGAGAACCTGCACATGGTCTTCTACCGCAACCTGCTGGCGGCGGCGCTGCAGCTCGCCCCCGACCTGACGATGCAGGCCATCCGCGATGTCGTCGTGCAGTTCCGGATGCCCGGCCACGGCATGCCCGGCTTCGAGCGGGCGGCGGCCCGCATGGCCATCGGCGGGATCTACAACCTGCGCATCCACCATGACGACGTGCTGCAGCCGGTGCTGCGCCACCTCAAGGTCCTGGAGGTCAGCGGCCTGAACCCGGAGGGGCTGCAGGCACAGGAAGAGCTGGGCCTGTTCATGGGCGGCCTGAACGGCCAGGCCACGAAGTTCGACGAGCGCAAGGCGGCGCTGGAAGCCCGCCGGGCGGCACGCGCCTCCTGAGGCCTGTCGTGGCACGCGCCTTCTGAGACCTGCCGGCACACGAAAGTCTGGCCGGGACACGAGAACCGCCCATCGCTACCGCGCATCAGCGCGGCAGAGGTGGGCGGTTCTCGTGTCCCGGGCCAAAAATCATGCATGCACGCTTGATTGTTCTTGGCGGCACTGCCACCCTCTGACACACAACGTTGCTGACCGGGTGTCAACAAGGGGTGGTCATGGCCGATCCACAGTCCGTGCTCGTCGACCTGCGGGCCGAGAGCGAAGACCTCGACCGGCTGGTGGCGCCGCTCCCGGCGGACGGCTGGGCGGCGCCCACCCCCGCCGAGGGCTGGACGATCGCGCACCAGATCGCCCATCTCGCCTGGACCGACGGCGTCGCCCTGATCTCGGTGACCGACCCCGACGCGTTCGCCCGCGAGACCGAACGGGCCGCCGCGACCTTCGAGACGTTCGTCGACGACGAGGCCCGCAAGGGCGCGTCGCTGCCGCCGGCCGAGCTGCTGGACCGCTGGCGCACCGGACGCCAGGCCCTGCTCGACGCCCTGGCCGCCCAGCCGCCCGGCACCCGTTTTCCCTGGTACGGGCCCCCGATGAGCGCAGCCTCGATGGCCACCGGGCGCCTGATGGAGACCTGGGCGCACGGCCAGGACGTGGCCGACGGCCTGGGCACAGGGCGCGAGCCGACCGGCCGGCTGCGGCATGTGGCCCGCATCGGCGTGCGGGCCCGCGACTACGCGTACTTCGTACGGGGGCTCAAGCCGCCCGCCGAGGAGTTCCGGGTCGAGCTGACGGCCCCTGACGGCGAGCTGTGGACGTACGGCCCGGAGGACGCCGCACAGCGGGTGACCGGCCCGATGATCGACTTCTGCCTGCTGGCCACCCAGCGCAGGCACCGCGACGACCTCGCCGTATGCGCCGAGGGCGAGGACGCGGACCGCTGGCTGGAGATCGCCCAGGCCTTCGCCGGACCGGCCGGCCCCGGCCGCGCGCCGCAGTCGCCCACCGGACCGGCCCGCACGCCGCAGTCACCGGGTCGTACGCCCCTGTCCCCGGGTCGTACGCCGCTGTCCCCGGAAGAGCGCGGAGCCGGCGCATGACACTCCTGGACACCACCGACGAGACGTACACGGCGAACCGCGCGACCATGCTCGCCCGGCTCGCGGAGGTCGACGCCGCGCACACCACCGCGATCGACGGCGGCGGGGCGAAGTACGTGGAGCGCCACCGCAAGCGCGGCAAGCTGCTCGCCCGCGAGCGCGTCGAGCTGCTGCTCGACCCGGACACCCCGTTCCTCGAGCTCTCCCCGCTCGCCGCCTGGGGCAGCGACTACCCGGTGGGCGCCTCGCTGGTCACCGGCATCGGCGTCGTCGAAGGCGTCGAGTGCCTGATCACCGCGAGTGACCCGACCGTGCGCGGCGGCGCCAGCAACCCGTGGACGCTGAAGAAGGCGCTGCGCGCCAACGAGATCGCCTTCGCCAACCGGTTGCCGGTGATCAGCCTCGTCGAGTCCGGGGGTGCCGATCTCCCCAGCCAGAAGGAGATCTTCATACCCGGTGGCGCGCTGTTCCGGGACCTGACGCGGCTGTCGGCCGCGGGCATCCCCACCATCGCCGTCGTCTTCGGCAACTCGACCGCGGGCGGCGCGTACATCCCCGGCATGTCCGACCACGTGATCATGGTCAAGGACCGGTCGAAGGTCTTCCTGGGCGGACCGCCGCTGGTCAAGATGGCGACGGGTGAGGAGAGCGACGACGAGTCCCTGGGCGGCGCCGACATGCACGCCCGGGTCTCCGGCCTCGCCGACCACTACGCCCTCGACGAGCCCGACGCCCTGCGCACCGCGCGCCGCGTCGTCGCCCGGCTCAACTGGCGCAAGCGGGGCCCCGCCCCGCGGGCCGTCGTCGAACCGCCGCTGCACGACGAGGACGAACTGCTCGGTATCGTCCCCGGCGACCTGCGGACGCCCTTCGACCCGCGCGAGGTGATCACCCGCGTCGTCGACGGCTCGCGGTTCGACGAGTTCAAGCCGCTGTACGGGCCGAGCCTGGCCACCGGCTGGGCCGAGGTGCACGGCTATCCCGTCGGGATCCTCGCCAACGCGCAGGGCGTGCTGTTCAGCGCCGAGTCGCAGAAGGCCGCGCAGTTCATCCAGCTCGCCAACCAGCGGGACATCCCGCTGCTCTTCCTGCACAACACCACCGGCTACATGGTCGGCAAGGAGTACGAGCAGGCCGGGATCATCAAGCACGGCGCCATGATGATCAACGCGGTCGCCAACTCCAAGGTCCCGCACCTGTCGGTCCTGATGGGCGCGAGCTACGGCGCCGGCCACTACGGCATGTGCGGCCGCGCCTTCGACCCGCGCTTCCTCTTCGCCTGGCCGAGTGCCAAGTCCGCGGTGATGGGGCCCGCCCAGCTCGCCGGGGTGCTCTCGATCGTCGCCCGGCAGTCGGCGGCGGCGAAGGGCATGCCGTACGACGACGAGGCGGACGCCGCGCTGCGCGCCATGGTCGAGCAGCAGATCGAGTCCGAGTCACTGCCGATGTTCCTGTCGGGACGGCTCTACGACGACGGCGTCATCGACCCGCGCGACACGCGGACCGTACTCGGCCTGTGCCTGTCAGCCGTGCACGGCGCTCCCGTCGAGGGCGCGCGCGGCGGCTTCGGCGTCTTCCGGATGTGACGGCAGTGACGATTCTTCCGGAGGTGAGGGCAGTGATGATCGAGTCCGTTCTGGTGGCCAATCGCGGCGAGATCGCCCGGCGGGTCTTCCGTACCTGCCGCGACCTGGGGATCGCCACGGTCGCGGTGTACTCCGACGCGGACGCCGGGGCCCCGCACGTGCGGGAGGCCGACAGCGCCGTGCGCCTGCCGGGGAACGCTCCCGCCGACACGTATCTGCGCGGCGATCTGATCGTCGCGGCCGCCAAGGCGGCGGGAGCGGACGCCGTCCACCCCGGATACGGCTTCCTCTCCGAGAACGCCGGCTTCGCGCGCGCCGTGCTCGACGCCGGGCTGGTCTGGATCGGCCCGTCCCCCGACGTGATCGAGGCGATGGGGTCCAAGACACGCGCCAAGAGCATCATGGCGGCCGCCTCCGTACCGGTCCTGACCGGTCTGCGGCCCGAAGCGATCGGCCCGGACGACCTTCCGGTACTGGTGAAGGCGGCGGCCGGCGGCGGCGGGCGCGGCATGCGGATCGTGCGGGATCTCGCCCTGCTGGACGAGGAGCTGGCCGCGGCCCGCGCCGAGGCGGCCTCGGCCTTCGGCGACGGAGAGGTCTTCGTCGAACCGTTCGTGGAGACGGGCCGGCACATCGAGGTGCAGGTGCTCGCCGACACCCACGGAACGGTGTGGACGCTCGGCGAACGCGACTGCTCGGTCCAGCGGCGGCACCAGAAGGTGATCGAGGAGACCCCGGCGCCCGGCATCGACGACGCGCTGCGCCGGACGCTGCACGACGCCGCCGCCGCGGCGGCCCGCGCGATCGGCTACACGGGCGCCGGCACCGTCGAGTTCCTGGTGGCGCCCGGCGGCCGTCCGTTCTTCCTGGAGGTCAACACACGCCTCCAGGTCGAACACCCGGTCACCGAATGTGTGACCGGACTCGACCTCGTGCGGCTTCAGCTGAGCATCGCCGAGGGAGCCGCGCTGCCGGCGGAACCGCCCGCGCCGCACGGCCACGCGATCGAGGCCCGGCTGTACGCGGAGGACCCGGCGCGCGGCTGGCAGCCGCAGTCCGGAGTGCTGCACCGCATGGAACTGCCCGAGCTCCCCGGGCTGCGGCTCGACTCCGGGGTGGAGAGCGGCGACACCATCGGCGTGCACTACGACCCGATGCTGGCCAAGGTCATCGCCTGGGCCGACACCCGGGACGAGGCCGTGCGGCTGCTCGCCCGCGCCCTGGAACGCGCCCGGCTGCACGGCCCGGTCACCAACCGGGAGCTGCTGGTACGCGTGCTGCGGCACCCGGAGTTCGCGGCGGGACGGCACTCCACCGCGTTCCTGGAACAGCACAGCTCGGTCCTGGGCGGGGACGGCGCGGACACCGCCGCCGTACGGCTGGCGGCGCTCGCCGCCGCACTGTCCGACGCGTCGGGCCGCTCCGCCTTCGGCGGCTGGAGAAACGTCTCTTCCCAGCCGCAGACCAAGAGCTACGCAACGGTGCCCGGCGCCGAACCGTACGAGGTCCGCTACCGCCTCACCCGCTCCGGCCTGGACACCCCCGACCATCCGGGAGTGCGGCTGCTGCACGCGGAACGCGGGCACGTCGCCCTGGAGTCGGACGGGGTACGCCGTGCGTTCGACGTGGCGGTCTACGGCGACCGGGTCCATGTCGACTGCGGGCTCGGCGCGTTCGCCTTCACCGCCCTGCCGCGCTTCCCCGTGCCCGAGAGCGGGACCGAACCGGGATCGCTGCTGGCTCCCATGCCCGGCACCGTCATCCGGATCGGTGAATTCTCCGTCGGCGACCACGTCGAAGCGGGCCGCCCGCTGCTGTGGCTCGAGGCGATGAAGATGGAGCACCGGATCACCGCTCCCGCCTCGGGAACGCTCACCGCACTGAACGCCGAGGTCGGCCGCCAGGTCGACGTCGGCGCCGTACTCGCCGTCGTCAAGGAGGAAGCACGCCCATGACCACCACCCAAGGCACCTTCGACAGCGCACTTCTGGAAAGCGACGAGCGGCGCGCCCTGCGTGCCGCCGTCGGGGATCTCGGCCGCCGCTACGGCCGCGAGTACTTCACCGCTGCCGTCCGCGCGGGCAAGCACACCGACGAGCTGTGGCGGGAGGCCGGCGCGCTCGGCTATCTCGGGGTGAACCTCCCGGAGGAGTACGGCGGAGGAGGCTGCGGCATGGCCGAACTCTCCATAGTGCTCGAGGAGTTGGGCGCCGCCGGCTGCCCACTGCTGCTGCTCATCGTCTCCCCCGCCATCTGCGGCACCGTCATCGCCCGCTTCGGCACCGAGGAGCAGAAGCGCCGCTGGCTGCCGGGGCTGTCGGACGGGTCGCTGCGGATGGCCTTCGGCATCACCGAGCCCGAGGCCGGCTCCAACTCGCACCGCATCACCACCACCGCCCGGCGCGACGGGGACGACTGGCTGCTGACCGGGCGCAAGGTCTTCATCTCGGGTGTGGACATCGCGGACGCCACCCTCATCGTCGGCCGCACCGAGGACGCGCGCACCGGCAAGCTCAAACCGTGCCTGTTCATCGTCGACCGGGAGACACCGGGGTTCGAGTACCGGCAGATCGAGATGGAGCTGGGCGCCCCCGAGAAGCAGTTCCAGCTCTTCCTCGACGATGTGCGGCTGCCGGCCGACGCCCTGGTCGGCGACGAGGACGCCGGTCTGCTGCAACTGTTCGCCGGCCTCAACCCCGAGCGGATCATGACGGCCGCGTTCTCGCTGGGCATGGGCCGGTTCGCCCTGGACAAGGCCGTCGAGTACGCCCGCACCCGCCAGGTGTGGCAGTCCCCCATCGGCGCCCACCAGGCGATAGCCCACCCCCTCGCGGTCGCCCACATCGAGCTGGAGCTCGCCCGGCTGATGATGCAGAAGGCCGCCTACCTCTACGACGCGGGCGACGACATGGGGGCGGGCGAGGCCGCCAACATGGCGAAGTACGCCGCCGCCGAGGCCGGGGCCAAGGCCGTCGACCAGGCCGTGCACACCCTCGGCGGCAACGGGCTCACCACCGAGTACGGGCTGGCCGCCCTGCTCACCGCCTCCCGGGTGGGCCGGATCGCCCCGGTCAGCCGTGAGATGATCCTCAACTTCGTCTCGCACCACACCCTGGGCCTGCCCAAGTCATACTGATATCCACCCATTCAGGGTGGTCTCGGCGGCCCCACCCCGCCGAGTCGTCCGAGCCCCCTGCGTCACCCCGATCCCACCGAGCCCGCCTCGGCTCGCCGATCCGCCTGGAGGAGACCGACCGTGTCCGACACGCCCTTCGTACGCCGCGACCACCAGCGCGGCATCGCCGTGCTCACCCTGGACTCGCCGCACAACCGCAACGCCCTGTCGGCCCGCCTGGTCGGCGAGCTGCGCGAAGGACTGGACGACGCGGTCAAGGACGCCGGCGTCCGCGCGATCCTGCTCACCCACAGCGGGAACACGTTCTGCGCCGGCGCCGACCTCAAGGATCCGGCCGCCGGCGGGCCGCTGGGCCTGGCGGAGCTGCTGCGGAGCATCGTCGACTCGCCCAAGCCCGTGGTCGCGCACGTCACCGGGCACGCACGGGCCGGCGGCCTCGGGCTGCTCGCGGCGTGCGACATCTCGGTGGCCGGCGCCGGAGCGAGCTTCGCCTTCACCGAGGCGCGGCTCGGCCTGGCACCGGCCGTCATCTCGCTCTCCGTCCTGCCCCGCACCGACGCGCGGGCCGCCGCCCGCTACTACCTGACGGGCGAGGTCTTCGACGCGGCCGAGGCCGTCCGGATCGGCCTGGTGAGCGCCACCGCGGACGCGCTGGACAGCATCCTGGACGGCCTGCGGGCCGCCTCCCCGCAGGGGCTGGCCGAGTCCAAACGGCTCACCACCGCCGAGGTGCTGCGCACCTTCGACCGGGACACCGCGGCCCTGGCCGAACAGTCCGCCCGCCTCTTCGCCTCGCCCGAAGCGGCGGAGGGGATACGGTCCTTCGTCGAGCGCCGAGACCCGTCATGGGCGATGTGACCACCCGGACCCCCAAACAGGACCGCAGCCGCGCCACCCGGCGGCGTCTGCTGGAGGCGGCCGTCTCCTGCCTGGCGGAACGCGGCTGGAGCGGCAGCACCGTCGCCGTCGTCTCCGAACGCGCCGGACTGACCCGGGGCGCGGCGCAGCACCACTTCCCGACCCGGGAGGACCTCTTCACCGCCGCGATCGAGCATGTCGCGGAGGAGTGGATGAACGCCGTCCGGGAGCGGGCCCGCGCCCTGCCCCGCGACGGAGCGTCCCGTACCCGCGCCGCCGTCGACATGCTCGTCGACGTCTACACCGGCCCGCTGTTCCGCGCCGCGCTCCACCTGTGGGTGGCGGCCGCGGACGAGGAGCAGCTGCGGCCCCGGGTCAACGCCCTGGAGGCCCGTATAGGGCGCGAGGCGCACCGGCTCGCGGTGGAGTTCCTGGACGCCGACGAATCCGTCGAGGGCGTCCGCGAGACCGTCCAGGCCACCTTGGACATGGCCCGCGGCCTGGGCCTGGCCAACCTGCTCAGCGACGACTCGGCGCGCCGGACGGGCATCGTCCGGCAGTGGTCCCGCATCCTGGACAGCGTCATCCACGCCCGTCCGGAGCACCCGCCGGGGTCGTGACGCCGACGTACCGGCCCCGGCGGGTGATCACGGGCATGGACGTGCACGGCAGGCGGGCTGTCTGACCCCGGCCCTACCATCGATCACAGACAGCCACCGGTCCGCCGCCGAGCCCCTGGAGTCGACATGCCCCGCCGCGCGCACGATCCGCTCGCCGTCCGCGGGAAGGTCCGCGAGTTCGCCCTGCGGCTGCCGGAGGCGGTCGAGGAGTTCCCCTGGGGCGAATCGGTCATCAAGGTCAACAAGAAGGTCTTCGTCTTCCTCGGCGTCGAGGACGGCAGCTATCCGCCGGCCATCACCGTGAAGCTCAAGGACGAGGACGTGCACGCCCACGCGATGACCGCTCCCGGCGCCGAACCGGCCGGCTACGGCCTGGGCAAGGCGGGCTGGGTCCGGATCCCGCTCGACGAGGGCGTCCCGTCCGCGGAGCTGTTGTCGGACTGGACGGAGGAGAGCTATCGCGTGATCGCCCCCAAGCGGCTCGTCAAGGAGCTGGACGGGCCACCGGCCCCGTGACGGCGTCGACGAGCGCCGTGAGCGCTCCCGCCACCACCTCCAGGCCGTCGGTGGGCGCTCCGCCCGGCTCGGTCATATAGACGTCCCGGCGGATCTCGATCATGAGCGCGGACACCACGGTGGTGCGGGCGTAGTGCTTCAGCGGGACGTAACAGCCCGCGAACGGGGTGTTGAGGCCCAGCTCCCCGCAGTTCTCGAAGGCCTTGCGGGCGGCGTCGAGCAGCCAGGGCGGCGTGTGGTGCTCGTCCGTGCCCAGGCAGATGGCGGGACGGGCGCCGGCCGCGTGCAGTTCGTAGGGCAGCGGCCGGGACGGGTACGAGTGCACGTCGATGATGACGGCGCGGCCGGTGGCGGCGAGGCGGCCGTCGATCAGCTGGGTGAAGGCGGCCGCGTAGGGGTCGAAGTGCTCGGCGAGCAGCTCCCGTTCGTGGCCGGGGTTCTCGTCGCGCAGCCGCCCGCGCTGCGAGGTACCGGTGTAGACCGCGCCCATGCCCACGGCCCGCATCTCCTCCCGCTCGTCGGGGAAGCGCTCGGGGTCGACGACGAGGCGCGAGAGCAGATTGGCGTGCGTCCAGGGTGTGACGGCGGCGGCGTCCGCCGCCCGGCCGGCGATGAGGTCGGTATGGGCGTCCGTCATGTGGTCCAGTTCCCGCGACAGCTGGGTGTCGTCCAGCAGAACGCTCCCCCGTGCGGCGGGAGTCAGCGTCCGTGAACTGTGCGGGACGTGGAGGACGACGGGGGATCGGCCGGCACCGGATCTCTGCTCATACATCGGTCCGGTATATCCCAGCGGATCTTCCCGATCACCCGATTTACGCCGGAGCAGACGGGCGCCGGCGGCCGGGCCCGAACCGGCACATGACAAAGCAGCAGGCCCGGTGCTTGCGCACCGGGCCTGCTGTGTAAGTAGCGGGGACAGGATTTGAACCTGCGACCTCTGGGTTATGAGCCCAGCGAGCTACCGAGCTGCTCCACCCCGCGCCGTTGAACGCAACCCTACGGGGTGGGGGACGCAGGACCAAATCATTACCGGCACCGGGCGGCGGACCGGCCGCCCGGAGCCGGACCCCGACCTGTCAGAGCCGGACCACGACCTGGTCGAGGTCCTTGCGGTGGATGTCCGGGACCCGGGCGCCTTCCGCCGGATAGCCGACCGGGATGACGTACGAGGCACGCTCCTCCGGAGGGCGGTCGCAGACGTCGTTCAAGAAGCGCATCGGGCTCGGTGTGTGCGTGAGGGTGGCCAGGCCCGCCTGGTGGAGGGAGGCGAGCAGGAG
The DNA here is from genome assembly GCF_027158205.1 of Streptomyces sp. H39-S7. Lineage (GTDB taxonomy): Bacteria > Actinomycetota > Actinomycetes > Streptomycetales > Streptomycetaceae > Actinacidiphila. Next base: position 161,272 of record NZ_JAPVLU010000005.1, read on the forward strand.
GCCGACGGCGATGCCCACCGACTCCTTGGTGTAGTAGGGGCGCGGCGACCCCGGACCCTTGTGCACCTCGAAGACGACGATGACGGCCGGGGCGTTCTCCAGGAACGGCTTGTGCCAGTCGGTGCCGATCGGGGCCAGGGCCTCCAGCCACTCCTCGGAGGCCCGCCGCTCGTAGAACTCGCGCTCCTCGGCCTCGGCCGCCTCGCGCAGGACGCGTTTGCGCTCCGGGTCGGTGAGGACGACGAACCGCCAGGGCTGCACGTTCGCCCCGCTCGGGGCGGTGGCCGCGGTGCGGATCGCCCATTCGACGACGCCCTGCGGGATCGGTTGGGAGGAGAAGTCCCGCACGGTCCGCCGGCTCGCCATGACCTCGTGGAAGGCCCGGCTGCGCGCCTCCGCCTCGTGGGCGGGGACCGTGTGGGGGTGGAGCGGCACCGTCGGGTATGCGGAGTCGTCGACCATGCCCACACCTCAGCACATCGCGCGCCGCCGCGGAAGACGGCACCCGCGGACTAGCCCCCGGAAAACGCGTTGCACGCCCCCAGCCCCCGGCGTAACGTCGTTGTCGGCCCTGTTGTCGTCGATCGGAGAAGGCCGTTGCTGGTTTGAGGTCATGAGACACCGCGCCCGTGGGTATTCCCCCGTGGCCCGAGTGCGACCTCGGCAGTGACCCGCCGTCCGTTCCGCCAGGGCGTCACCACCCAGTCATCTCCCCTCCGGGGTTGAGCCGCGTCGCGTTCCGGTGTCTCCGCAGTTGCCGTCCCATCCAGCAACCAGGAGGCCTCCATGTCATTCGCACCCTCGTCCATCCTCTGCACCCGCCTCTCCTTCTCCTGGCCCGACGGCACCCCCGTGCTCGACGGCTTCGACTTCGCCGCCGGGGCCGGCCGCACCGGGCTGATCGGGCTCAACGGCTCGGGGAAGTCGACACTGCTGCGCCTCATCGCCGGTGAACTGCGCCCGGCCGACGGGCAGGTGAAGGTGTCCGGTGAGATCGGCTACCTCCCGCAGAACGTCTCGCTCGACACGTCCGTCCGGGTCGACACCGCGCTCGGCATCGACGCGACCCGCGCCGCCCTGCACGCCATCGAGGGCGGCGACGCGAGCGAGGAGCACTTCGCCGCGGTCGGCGACGACTGGGACGTGGAGGAGCGCGCCCTCGCCACCCTCGACCAGCTCGGCCTCGGCCACATCTCCCTCGACCGCACCATCGGCGAGGTCTCGGGCGGCGAGTCGGTCCTGCTGCGACTGGCCGCCCTGCTGCTGCGCCGGCCCGACGTCCTGCTGCTCGACGAACCGACGAACAACCTGGACCTGGACGCCCGGCGCCGCCTCCACGACGCCGTCGCGTCCTGGTCGGGGCTGCTGCTCGTGGTCAGCCACGACCGGGAGCTGCTGGAGCTGGTCGACCGGATCGCCGAGCTGCGCGGCGGCGAGACGCACTGGTACGGCGGGAACTTCTCGGCGTACGAGGAGGCCGTCACCGTCGAGCAGGAGGCGGCGGAGCGGATGGTGCGGGCGGCCGGGACCGATGTGCGCCGGCAGAAGCGCGAACTGGCCGAAGCCCGGGTCAAACTGGCCCACAGGGCGCGCTACGGCCAGAAGATGTACGACTCCAAGCGCGAGCCGAAGATCGTCATGAACCAGCGCAAGCGCGACGCCCAGGTCTCCGCGGGCAAGCACCACACCCTGCACATCGAGAAACTGGAGGAGGCGAAGGAGCGGCTCGACGAGGCCGTCGAGGCGGTCAGGGACGACCGTGAGATCCGGATCGACCTGCCCCACACCGCCGTTCCCGCCGGCAGGACCGTACTGACCCTGCACGGGTTGGAGGTCCGCTACGGTGCCCGCGCCGAGCTGGAGGTGCGCGGACCGGAGCGGATCGCGTTGCTGGGCCGCAACGGCGCGGGCAAGTCCACCCTGCTGCGGACGATCGCCGGGCAGATCGAGCCGGTGGTGGGCGAGGCGGTGGCGCACGTGCCGATGCGGTACCTGCCGCAGCGGCTCGACCTGCTCGACGACGAGCTGACGGTCGCGGGCAACGTCGCCCGCTTCGCGCCCGGCGCGACCGACAACCAGATCAGGGCGCGGCTGGCCCGTTTCCTCTTCCGGGGCGGGCGGGCCGACCAGCCGGTCGGCACCCTCTCCGGCGGTGAACGGTTCCGCGCCTCGCTCGCCGCGCTGATGCTCGCCGACCCCGCCCCGCAACTGCTGCTGCTCGACGAGCCGACGAACAACCTGGACCTGGCCAGCGTGCGCCGGCTCACCGCCGCCCTGGCCTCGTACCAGGGGGCGCTGATCGTGGCAGGTCACGATCTGCCGTTCCTGCGCGGCATCGGCATCACCCGCTGGGTGCGGCTCGACGGCGAGCTGGCGGGCATCGATCCGCCCACCGCCGACGGGGAGCCGGAGAGGGAGGTGTGAGCTGGAGGTGTGAGCTGGAGGTTTGGGAACGTCGGCGGTCCGACAGGAATGAAAGATGGACCCTCGTACAGTCGTTCCCTCTTCGCTGTCCCTTGCGCTCTCCGACGAGGTGCGGGACGCCCTCGACCGGCGCGCGCCCGTGGTGGCCCTCGAATCGACGATCATCGCCCACGGCCTCCCCCGGCCCCGCAACCTGCGGGTGGCCGTGGAGCTGGAGGAGATCGTCCGCGCGGCGGGCGCCGTTCCGGCGACCGTCGCCGTCCTCGACGGGATCGCGCACGTCGGGCTGGGCAAGGACCAGCTGGAGCGGGTCGCGAGCGACCAGGACCTGCGCAAACTCGGCTTCCGTGACCTCGCGCCGGCCCTGGCCACCGGCGCGAGCGGTGCCACGACGGTCTCCGGCACGGCGTTCCTGGCCGCCCGTGCCGGGATCCGGATCTTCGCCACCGGCGGTCTCGGCGGGGTGCACCGCGACTGGGTCAGCCATCAGGACGAGTCCGCGGACCTGCGGCTGCTCGCCCGCACCCGCGTCACGGTCGTCTGCGCCGGGGTGAAGTCGATTCTCGACGTGCCGGCAACCCTGCAGCGGCTGGAGACGCTCGGCGTCGGCGTCGTCGGCTTCCGGACCGGCACCTTCCCCGGCTTCTACCTGACGAGTTCCGGCGAACCACTGGACTGGACGGTGCACGAGCCGTCCGAGGTCGCCGCGGTGATGAGCGCCCAGGACGCGCTGGGAGGTCCGGGCGCCGCGCTGATCGTGGCCAATCCTGTGCCCGAGGCCGAGCAGCTCGATCCCGCGCTGCACGACCGGGTCCTGGTCGCCGCCCACGAGGCCGCCCATGCGGCCGGGATCACCGGCCAGGCCATCACCCCGTTCCTGCTCGCGTACTTCGCCGAACACACCGGCGGCGCCTCCCTGGAGGCGAATCTGGCGGCGGTGCGGGGCAACGTCCGGCTCGCCGCCGCGATAGCCGGGCACTGGTCGCGGCTCGCATGACCACGACCGGGACGTCCCTGCTGGTCATCGGGGACGTCGTCACCGACATCGTGGCCCTGCACCACAAACCGCTCGCGCCCGACACCGACACCTCCGCCCGGATCGCGGTCCGGCCCGGCGGATCCGGCGCCAACACCGCCTCCTGGGCGGCCCGTTCGGGCGCCGACGTGCGACTGCTGGCCCGCGCCGGGACGGATTCCGCCGACTGGCACCGGGACGTACTGCGGCACTGCGGGGTGCGCGCGCACCTGCGCGTCGACCCGTCGCTGCCGACCGCCGTCGTCATCGCGCTGGTCGACGCGGCAGCGGAGCGCACCCTGGTCACCGACAGCGGCGCGAGCGTGCGGCTCGGCCCGGCGGACTGGGACGCGGCGCTGCTCGACGGAGCCGGCCAACTGCACCTCTCCGGCTACCTGTTCTTCAACGAACCCGGCCGGCGACTCGCCGCGCTGGCCATGGCCGCGGCCCGCGAACGCGGCATCCCGGTGAGCGTGGACCCCGCCTCCACCGGTTTCATCCAGCAGCTCGGGGTCCGCTCCTTCCTGGACGCCATCGCGGGTGCGGACCTGCTGCTGCCGAACCTCGCCGAGGCCCGGTTGCTGACCGGTGTATCCGATCCCGTGGGCGCCGCCGAGCAGTTGAGCGCCGCCCATGGAGTGGCGGTGGTGAAACTCGGCGGCGCCGGAGCCCTGGTGGCCGAGCGCGGCACGCTCACCGCCCGTGTGCCCGGCGCCGCGGCCGACGCCGTCGACACCACGGGCGCCGGCGACGCCTTCGCCGGCGGCTTCCTGGCGGCGCGACTCACCGGCGCGGACCTGGCCGGGGCCGCCGCCGCGGGCTGCCGGACGGGGGCGGCGGCGGTCGCCACGGTGGGCGGCCGGCCGGAATAGCCGACGGCTGGAACAGTCGACGGCCGGAACAGTCGACGGCCGGAATAATCATGGGACCCGCACGCCGGGATGCGGCAGGGTGATCATCGTCGGCGATCGCGCAGCGAGTCGGTTCCCCACCGTCGGCCGATTCCGCAACCACCCGAAGGAGCAGCGTCCATGCGCACCACCACTCTCGGCAGCAAGGGCCCCGAAGTCGGCGTCGTCGGACTCGGCTGCATGGGCATGACCCATGCCTACGACCCGAGCGGCCGGGACGACACGGTCTCTGTCGAGGTCGTCCGCCGCGCCCTCGACCTGGGGGTCACGCTGATCGACACCGCCGACGCCTACGGCCCCTACACCAACGAGGAGTTGGTCGGCCGCGCCCTCGCGGGCCCCCACCGGGAGCGCGCCGTACTGGCCACCAAAGTGGGCCTGGTCCTGACCGGCACGGAGGAGGGACGGCCGGTCTACGGCCGGAACGGCCGGCCGGAGCACATCAAGGCGTCGATCGACGCGAGCCTGCGCCGGCTGGGCACCGATCACGTCGACCTCTACCAGCTGCACCGCATCGACGCCGAGGTCCCCGTCGAGGAGACCTGGGGCGCCCTCGCGGAGGTGGTGGCCGCCGGCAAGGCCCGCCGGATCGGCCTGTCCGAAGCGACGGTCGAGGAGATCGAGCGGGCCCACGCCCTCCACCCGGTCGCCTCCGTCCAGTCGGAGCTCTCCCTGTGGACCCGCGACGCGCTCGCGGACGTCCTGCCGTACTGCGAACGCGAGGGCATCGCCTTCCTGCCGTTCTCCCCGCTGGGCCGCGGCTTCCTCGCCGGTCGCTTCAGCTCGTACGACGACCTCCCCGCCGACGACATGCGCCGCAACCTCCCCCGCTTCCAGCAGGACGCGCTGCGCACCAACCTCGCCATGGTCGGCACGGTCCGCGCCATCGCCGAGCGCATCGGCGCCACCCCTGCCCAGGTCGCCCTCGCCTGGGTCCTCGCACAGGGCCGCCACGTCGTCCCCATCCCCGGCACCAAGACCCCGAAGTACCTCGCCGACAACGCGGGCGCCGCCGACCTCACCCTCTCCCCCGCCGACCTCACCGAACTGAACGACCTCCCGGCCGCCACGGGCACCCGCTACTGACGGCCGCCGCCCAGCGGGGATCACGCCCCCGGGGATCGCGGCCGCCACGCGCACCCGCCAGAGCGAGCACTTCCGCGCGCCCGATGGCGCTCTCGGCGGAGCGCGAGGAAGGTGGTCAGTGAGGGGTACGCAGCCGCGCGGGCCCGCGCCCGTGGCGGACCACCGCTGGGAGACGCACGATGTCCGAAGTCACCGCACCTTACGAACCCGGAACACCATGTTGGGTCGACCTGATGGTCCCGGACCAGCAGGCCGCCCTGGACTTCTACCGCGACCTCTTCGGCTGGCAGGGCGAGATCGGCCCCGAAGAGTTCGGCGGCTACTCGATCTGCACGCTGAAGGGCAAGCCGGTCGCGGGCATGATGAAGTCGATGGCGATGGGCGACCAGCCCCCACCGCCACCCAACTGGACCAGCTACTTCAGCTCCGCGGACGCCGACGCCACGGAGGCCGCCATCCGTGCGAACGGCGGCACCTTGATCGTGTCCGCCACGGACGTCGGTGGCATCGGCCGGATGCTGATCGGCGTGGACCCGCAGGGCGCGGTGTTCGGTGTGTGGCAACCGAAGGGTTTCGACGGCGCCGCGATCGTCAACGAGCCCGGCGCCCTGGTCTGGAACCAGCTCAGCACCCCCGACCCGAAGGGTGCCGGCGTCTTCTACCAGGCGGCCCTGGGTCTGGAGGCCGGCCCCATGCCGGACATGCCGGAGTTCACCGGCCTCCAGGTCAAGGGCCGCACCATCGGCGGGGTGCAGGGCATGGAGAACCTGCCGGAAGGCGTCCCGCCGCACTGGCTGGTGAACTTCTGCGTGGACGACGTCGACAGCACGGCGGACGCGCTGGTGCGCGCCGGCGGCTCGCTGATGGCGCCGCCCTTCGACATGGACAAGGTCGGCCGCATGGCGGTCGTCCTGGACCCGCAGGGCGCCGCCTTCGCGATCGTCGCGACGAACGAACCCGTCAAGCCCTGACCCGCCCGCGCCGCGCCCCCGGCCGGTCGCGTCAGGGCCGGATCACCCTGTCCTGACACGACCGGCCGCGCACGGCCCTACTCGGGTGACGTGGCCAGCCGCAGGGCCCCGTCCCGCACGTCCGGGTCCGCGTGGCGGCGCAGCAGCCGTAGCTGCTCACGCCAGGTCTCCGACCACTGCGTGTGACTGCCGCCCACGTCGGTGACGGTGACGGCGAGCAGCCCCGCGGAGTAGCCGTCGGCCACGGACAGCTCTTGGACCGCGCACAGCAGAACATCGGAGGTTCCCGCGGGCCCCGCCATCCGCAGCCGTCCGTGCACAACCTCGGCGGCCCGTAGGGCGAGCGCGGGCCGTCCTTCGGTCAGTCGCGCGAGTCGGACGAGGGCCGCCGTGAACGCTTCCGGCTCGGCGTGCGCGTCGACGGCGTTCGCCAGGACCTGAGCGGCCTCCGGCAGGAACGTGCCGGACCCGGCGAGGAGCTCGCCGACCACCGCGGCGACAGCCCGGGCAGTACCCGACGCCTGACGGGCGTGGCCCGCCAACTGCTTGGCGAGAGCCTCCACGCGGCGCCGGGCCGGCCGGTCACGGTCCGGTTCGGCGTCCGGCTCGCCCGGAAGGCCGGCCGCCGCCATCAGCGACGTCAGGGCACGGGCCAGCGGGCCACTCGGGTCGTCCAAGTTGTCCGGGTTGCCGAGCTCCGGCCCGGCCGGCCCGGAGATCGCCAGCGCGACCAGCGCCGCGCCCGCCGCGGGCCAGGTCCGCCGGTTGTCCAGGTCGGTGACGGCGGACACCAGCACCTCCGCCGCGTCCGGCGCCCACGGGGTCCACCGCGGAAGTGCCTCGAACCCGCGCAGGGCGGTCTCCGGGTCGGCGCTGTCGCACACGGCCGTGACGAGCCGCGCGTAACGCGTGCGGTGCCGTTCCGCGAGGTCGAGCGGATGGGCGCGGAGCACGGCCTGACGCACCTCGGACCCTCCGGACGCCGCCGCTTCCAGCAGATCCCACGCCGGATCGCAGTCGAGCAGCCCCGTCGCGAACGCCACGCACGCGGCCCGCACGTCACGGTGCTGGCCGGCCCGCCCGTACGCGTCGGCGAGCAGGACGGCCGCTTCCGCCGGCGGAAGCCGGGTGGCGGCCAACCGGGCCGCCTCCTTGCGGCCGGTCACCTTCGTCGGGGCGCCGTCCTCGGGCAGCAGTACGGCGTGCAGGGACGCACGCAGCCGGGAGGGCTCGACGTACAGCGTCGCGCGGGTCGCCGCGTAGGCCGCCACCCGCGCGCGCTCGCCGCCGACGCGCGCGAGCAGGTCCGGCAGGGCCTCCCCGGGCCGGTCCGTCCACACCAGCGCGCCGAGCGCGGCTTCGGCGAGCGGCACGCTGGTGGAGCTGATGAATCGGCGGACCATGTCGGCGCCGAGCTCCGGTATGACGGCGGCCTGGGAGATCGCCGAGGTGCGTTGATGCATGTGCAGCGAGGCGTCATCCGCGCGCCGGGCCAGCAGCCGCGCGGCGGCGGCCTGGTGGCGGGGCAGCCAGCGGTTCACCGAGCTGTCGATCCACGGCATCCAAGGGGCGCCTTCGACCAGGAAGCGGCCGTAGGGCGGAATGTCGCCCAGGACGGCGTCGAGCAGATCGGTGCGGTGCTCGGTCAGCACCGTCAGGACGGGCGACAGCACTGCCGCCGACGGTTCGAGCTCGAGGATCGCGGCCACCTCGGCGTCTCGATCCGACGAGCCCTCGAGCCAGTACTCGATGGCCTGCTGCACCGTCGCGTTGTTGCCGAACAGGATTGCCTGCCACAGCAGTTCACGCAGCTGGGGCATGCCGCGGGCGCGCCGGCCCAGCGAGCGGGTGAGGGCGAACGTCAGGGTGTGGTCCGCCTTGTCCGCGCCCGCTTCCAGCCACGGCCGCAGTGCCTCGAACACCTCGTGTTCCTGATCCCGCCGCAACCCCTCGTCCAGCCGGCCCAGATCGACGCCACCGGCGGACCCGTGCAGGCGCTCCAGCGTGCTCAAGGCCCAACCGACCAAGCCCTGTTCGCCGGTGGCAGCATGTTCGCGCAGCAGATGGACGGCGAGCGTGCGCAGGGCGTGGTGGGTCTGCCGGGACGAGTCGCGCGCCTCGATCGCATCAGTGGTGATGCGCCCGAGGGCGCCCGCGTCATCATCCGTGAAAAGCCGGGGATGCGTCTCCGCGAGCGCCGCGAGCGCGGCGGACCGTACCGGATCCTGCTCATTGCGCAGGCGCTCCAGCGCGCCCAGCACCTCGGTGACCCGCGCGGGCTCACCGGAACGGGCCACGTTGCGCACCAGCAGCGGCCACGCCCGCGCCCGCTCCTCGGCCGCGGGGCGGCGGGTCCCGGCGGTCAGCTCCTCGACCGCCTCTTCCACCGGCAGGTAGGAGACCGCGGTCAGCACCGTCAGCCAGGATGCCCCGCGCTCGCGCGCCTGAGCGACCATCCGCCGCGCCTCCGACTCACGGCGCGCGTGCGGAAGGACGGCGAGCAGCACGGGGTCGAAGGCCGCGCGACTCAGGTCCTGTCCGCTGGTGAAAGCGTCGAACAGCTCGTTGCGCCGGGACGGCGGCACCACCTTCAGCACCTGGGCGAGACGCGCGTGGTCCTGGCTCATGGCCCGGCCGAAATCCGCGAGTTCGGGCGCGCCCAGGCGTACGAGACGCCGCAGGGTCGACCGCTTGAGGCCCCCCCGCCGCAGCGCGTCGACCCGCTCGGGAGCCAGAAGGTAGCGCAGGGCACGGCCGGGAGCCGCCGACACGAGATCGTCTATCCGGTCCAGTACCCGGGCCGGAAGCGGCCCAGGACACAGCCGCTCCAGCAGCTCGAGCACGCGTTCCGGCTCCGCCGTCAGCGCCGCCGCCACTCCCGCGCCCCGCCGGTCCCACCAGCCGCCGCGCATGGTCTCGGGCAGCGCCTCGAGCTGACGCCCCGCCTCGTCGAGCACGGCGACAGGATGCCGCAGCCCCAACACCGCCCACCCGCTGACGGCATGCGCCAGTTCCGGCAGCAGCCGCACCACGGTGGCCGGACCGCAGCCGGCCAGCAGCCGGGCCGCTTCGGCGTCACCCCAACTCGTCCGACCGCCATCGATCAGCCGATCAGCGAGCGCGGAGCGCCGCCCGGCAACAATCGCCCGAACCACCTGCCGCCGCACAGCAACGGGAGCGTCTTCCAGAGCCGCAACGACCGCATCATCGGAAAGCCGCCCCCGCTCCACAGCCTTGACCGCGACCCCACGCACCACCGCATCCGGATCCGCGATCCTGACCTGCAGATACCCATGGTCCCGCCCGACCGCAGCAGCGGTAGCAGCCAACCTCCGCTCATAAGCCCCACGCTGCGAAAGCTCCCGCAACACCCCAGCCAACTCACCCCGCCCCTCAGCCCCCCGCACCCACCGAGCCAACTCCCGCATCCGCGCCGGATAGGCCAACGGCTCCAGGGCCGCGAGGAGTTCGTCGGCAAGTGATCCGGATTCATGCGGGATAAGGTCCATACCGCCCATCCTGCCGCCCCGCCCACGGCCCCACCAGCGATTTCCCGTGAGCGACGCATGGCCATCCCAACGCAAACAGTGCCGACCGACGACCGACGCAAAAAGTCTCCGAAGACCGAGCCCGCTACGCCTACGCCTTGGTGCAGCGGACAACGCCGGTGATGGTATTAGACGGCTGCCGTAGGTGATCGAACGCATGCGGAATCAGGAGGGGCGTGCATCGGTCGAGCGGGTCGTGTCCTCACCCTGCATGATGTAGGTCCTGGACACCTGCGACCGGATCGCAGAATACTGGCCTTCTCCAGCCAGATGACTCTGGCTGGAGAAGGCCACCGAGCCGCTCCTGGCTGGTCAGACAGACAAAGCCGCCTTCGACGCCGTCGGACGTGCTCCTCATCGGTTGATTTAGAGGTCGGCCCCCTACGCCGCAGGCGATCAACCAGTTGCGAGACGTGCGACTCGCCGAACCTTAAATCACTATCGCTCCCGATGAAGCGGCCACCCGATAACGCCCCAACTCAGCCCCAAGGCCGCTCAATTTATCCGACGGTCGAGCTCCTCATAAATATCTACGATCTCATCCTGACCCATACCGATCGGCATCGCTCCCGGACTGCCGTGTGCCAGCTCAAGCAACGCAGCCCTCAAAACTGCAAGCTCATCAGCAGTAATGCCCAGCGCATGCCAGGGAGCATTAGAGACCGGCTGCGGTTCATCACGGAGGCGTCCTACGAGATCGACAGCGTTATCCGTGCTCCTACCTGTATGCGCTTCCCATTCCTCACTACCGAGGTCCTTCACAGCGTGCTCGAGCAAGCGTGCCCATCGCTCGAATATGTCGGGGTCGCCCGTGAGCGTGTAACCAGTCGCGCGGATACCCATCACGCTGCGAGGGATCGGAGCGTAGTCCAATCCAACGACGCGTTCACCCAGAAGAATCCGGACTCTTTTCCGCTGCCAACCCTTGGCAAGTTCCCTGGCCGTCGTGCCGTCGCCATTGATCTTGTCGATGTCCGCACCAGCGAGGAGGAGGACGCTCACTACATCTTGTTCATCGCGTTCAACCGCATGCATCAGGGCAGTCCGCCCCTCAGCGTCGACCGCATCGACGTCGGCCCCTGCTTGCAGCAACACATCTACGGCGGCGGAATCTCCGCGACGCGCAGCCAGAACAAGCACAGGCGTACCGTCACCACGTCGCTGGTTCGGATCGTCCCCGGCCCCCACAAGGGCTCGCAGGACCGCAGGCGGCACCCTCAGCGCCACCGCGCCGACGAGGGACGCCATCGATCCGGGTTGGGGCCGAGCGCCATGAGCAAGCACCATTTGCATAATCTGCAAAGCGGGTGCGTGCGGCATGTGCCGAACAGCGCTCATGGCGTCAGCAAGAACGTCACTGGGACCAGCTGTTTCCCAATCGACCGCACCCTGTTCCAGCAGCAGCTGAGTAACCGCAGGGTGACATTCTTTAATCGCACGACGCAGCGGCGAGAGAACATACGGATCGGAGGTTCCGATATCTGCTCCACTCTCGAGCAACAGACGCACAATACGCAGGTCCCCGGTACCAGCCGAAAAGGCCAGAGCTGAACCCTGAGTGCGACCCAACGAAGCATTCGGATCAGCGCCGAGGGCGAGGGACCGCTCGACACCAGGAACATCGCTGGCCTTTATGGCATCAAGTAGCCTCCGCGACGCCTCAATGTTCATGAGCAAGAATTCCGCAGGTAGTCATCGCTTCCCAATCAGACAGACAGACAGAGCATTTACCTATTGGCTTCTGCGTCGAAGTAGTCTTGAGGTTTTTTCCCTCCAGCAACCCCTGGCCTGAAGTAGGTCGTTATCTTATTGCCCGTACGCATACCAACACGACCTTGCGAATCCAAACGGATAATTGTCGTCTGCCCGTTGAGAGTCCGCCGGGTCTCCTGGACACCGACTGGGCAGGTATCACTGCACATCAGCTTCTTCGCATCGTCCACCATTTTTTCAAATCCACCGTCATAGTCATATTCCGGCATGTCTGGCGTACGGGTTGGATTGCCCTCGTCATCGTGACCCAGCACGTGTTTGTCATATTTCTCGTCTGCCACACCCGGACCAAAGTCGCAGTTGTGAACGAGGACCGGAGCGGCGCCTGCGAGCACATAGTACGTGTGGACGCCGCTGATGGTGAGGTCATGCGTGCGCTGGCGCTTGTCGAAGTGGCGGACCCCTTCGACGGTGACTCGGTCACCCTTAGGGGTGTGGAGGGTCATGCCGGGCTTGAGGTCGCCGGCGTTCATCCACTTTGCTTCGGACTCCACCCAGAAGGGGTGGGTGGTGGTGGCGACGATCGCCGCCGCGTCGGTGGTCGTGGTCTTGACGGTGAGGTCGACGAAGTGCTTGTCGTCCTCGGTCGTGATGGTGGCGACGACCTCGCGGGTGGTGGACTTGCCCGTGTCGGGGTCGGTGGTGGTGACCGTGTCCCCGAGGGCTACTTGTTCAATCGGCTTGGAGGTGCCGTCACTCAGCAGTACCAGGGTTCCGGGTAGGAAGCTGTGGGTGCATTCAGGTTCCTTGCTGAGTAGCTCCTTCCCCTTGGCTACGGCGACCTTGGCTTTCTCACGGGCTATCTTGAGAGCGTCTTTCGCCTTGCCGAGGGTCTTGGATGCCTTGCCGATGTCGCGGATGCCGCTGATGAGGTCGCCGACCAGGCCCACGACCTTCTTGGCGAGCTTGATGCCCTTGGCCCATTTCCATGGGGTGCCGTACTTCGCAAGAATCTTGCCCGCGATGCCGCCGGCGAAGCTGCCTGCGACGTTGAGGAGGGTCTCTCCGCAGGCCCCGAGGTCTCCGCTCGAGAAACAGTCCAAGGCCGCGTCGATACCGATGAGATCCCTGACAATGGCGATCAGGATCTTTACGGCTTGCTTGACCTGGTGCTTCTTGTTGTTGAGGTTCGTCTGAGCGACGTCTACGTCCTGCTGGGCCTTGGACTCGGTGTCCTTCGCCGGAGCGCAGACGCCGACGGTGCCCGCGCAGGGGTCCTGTGAGCCTGTGCAGAAGGGTGCGAAGGTGCAGGTTCCGGTGGGGTCGGAGAAGGTCACCGGTGAGTTGTGCGAGTAGGAGTACGCATTCATCTGCTCGGGCTGGGAGTAGTCGATGATGGGGTCGACTGACATGAACTTGCCGATATCGGCGTCATACTCCCGGGCGCCGAGGTGCGTGAGCCCGCTCTGGGTGTCCTTGGTGCCGCCGACGAAGCCCTTTTCGCCGGGCCAGGTGCCGGTGGGCGTCCCGCGGTCTGCCCCATAGGGGTCGAAGCGGCGTTGGCTGACGACTCCGGTGGTGGAGTTGATGGCAAGGCTGCTGGTGCCCTGGTGGTCGGAGGCGAGGAAGGACAGGTCGCCGTTGTTCTGGCGCACCGCGATGGATTCGCCGGCGAAGGAGTAGTAGCGGGTCGCTTCCACGGTGTTGCCGCCGGTGGGCAGGCGCAGTTCCATGCCCGGCAGGTAGACGGTGGTGGCGCTCGCGTCGCGGCGCAGGACGCGGCTGCCGTCCGCGTCGTAGAGGTAGGTGGTTTCCGTGCCGTCGGCCTCGGCGGTCTTGGTCAGTTCGCCCTGGTCGTTCCACTCCAGGGACTGGGCGTTGCCGCCGGTGGTGCGGGTAGTGGTGTTGCCGGCGTCGTCGTAGCCGTAGGTGGACTTGGACTCTCCGGTGGGCTTCTTCTCGGTGAGAGTGGTGACCGCGTGGGGCCCGGCACCGTTCTCGCCGTAGGTGTACGTGCGCGAAACGTCCTTGGAGGCATCCAGCGAGATGTTGTGGTCGACGTCCTTGGTGCGGTTGCCGATGGAGTCCGTCGTGTAGGACTTCCAGTACGCGGCCGGGCCTCCCAGCGCGCTGCTGCCGGGAGCGGCGGCGCAAGCGGTGGGGGTGCTGGCCGGAGTGTCGGCGCCCACCTGTCCGCCGACGGTGCCGGAGCCGGTTGCGGTCGCCGCGGTGGCGGCCGGGGTCCACGCCTCGGACAGGCGCTGGCCGCTGTCGTAGGCGAAGCACTGGACATCGGGGTTGGCACCCGCGGTGTCCGAGATCGACAGGACGTTGCCGGCCTGGTCGTAGGCGTACTGCGAGGCCTTCACCGCACCGGTGACACCGGAGATGTCCGTCTTGGAGCTGGTGAGGCGGTCGGTGCCCTTCTCATAGGCGAAGGTCTGCTGGACCTTCTTGCTGCTGCCGCCCGTGGACAGCGTCAGGCCCTTGAGCTGGCTGGTGGGCGTGTAGAGGGCTTGGGTGACGTAGGTGGACGCGCTCGTCATGGCGTTCGGGCGCTGCAGCTCGTCGTAGCCGTAGGCGATCGCCTCGCTGGGCAGAGCGCCCGCGGCGGGCATGCCCGTGCTCTGGACGGTGCCATCCCGGTTGTAGCCGGTGGTGAAGGAGTAGGTGCCCTTCAGGGCGCCTTGTGCTGCGGGCACGGCGTAGTCGGTGCGCAGCGGGCGGTAGAAGGCGTCGGTGCTCTGGACGATGGTGGCGAAGTACTCGGTGGCGCTGGTGTAGCGCAGGGTGGCCCAGGCCTGCCCGAGGCGGCCGGCCTTGTCGTAGCGGGTCTCGGTGAGTTTGGTGCCGGTGGTCGGGTCGCCGTTCCAGGTGGTGAGGGTGCGTCCCAGCTTGTCGTAGACCGACGAGGTCTTCTTGCCACGGGCGTCGACCGTCGAGATCGGGCGGTCGAGTCCGTCGTACACGGTGGTCGCGGTGCCCGCGTCCGGGTCGACGGTCTTGGTCTGACGGCCGAGCTGGTCGTACTCGAAGCTCCAGGTGTGGTTCTGGGCGTCGGTGACGGTGTTCGACTGGCCGCTGGGCGTGTACGTGTACTTGGTGGTGTCGTACTGCGCTCCGGGCGAGCCGGGGAGCGGTGCGTCGCTGTGGTAGTGGCGCAGTTCGGTGGTGCGGCCCTGGGCGTCGGCGATGCTGGTGGTCGGCATCTGGCCGGTGGGCGGGTCGACGTGGGTGCGTTCCCCGTCGTAGGTGGTGGTGGTGCGCCATTGCTCGACGCCGGCCACCTGGAAGATATCGGCGGTGGTACGTCCGAGGCCGTCGTACTCGGCAAGGCTCTGAGCCCCGACCGCGCCGTTGGCGACGAGCAGCAGTTCGTCGGAGGGGGTGCCGGCGGCGTTGTAGGTGTCGTTGGTCTTCTTCGGCTTGCCGATGCCGTTGTAGAAGACGTCTCCGACCATGCGGGTGCCGCCGGGGCCCTCGGTCTGCTTCTGGCGTGGGCGCAGCAGGCTGTCGTAGAGCTGGTATTCGACGCCGTAGTTGCCGCCGTTGTCGATCTTCTCGGTCTTGATCGCGGTGGGCTTGTCGCGCCGGATGTTGTAGGTGTACTTGATGCTCGGGGTGGAGGTCTTGGCGCGGTCAGCCAGCCATACCGAGGTCAGGCGGCCCAGCGCGTCGTAGGCCAGGTCGGTGCGCTTGCCGTTGGGGTCGGTCTGGCCCGACGAGACGCCCCAGGCCTGGACGTAGTCGGTGGTGGTGATGTGGCCCAGCGCGTTGGTGTTCTTGGCCTGCGAGATCAGGCCGTTGAGATCGGTGTACGCGGTGGCCGTGGTCGCGTCCCCGGCATCGGTCTGCGAGGTCGGGCGGCCGAACGTGTCGTACGCGGTGATGCCGGTGACCTGGTAGGTGGCGGTGGTGCCGTCGTGGGCGGTCAACCGCTCGGTCTTGACCGCGTTGTTCTGGCCGTCGTACGTGGTGCGTTCGTCCGCCAGAACCTGGGTTTTCCGGTTCGGGGTGGCGGCGCAGGTGACGGTGACGGCTTCGCTGCGGGAGACGAGTTCGTAGATGTTCCTGGCCGGGTCGTCGGCGTACCACAGCCGGGTGCACCGGTCGTCCGCGCTGACCTGGGGGTCACCGAGGTCCTCGGTGTACTGGAGCCGGCCGTTGGGCACCGAGGTGTCGTACGTGGAGGACGACTTGGTGGCCTGCCAGGTGTTGTCGGACTTCTGGGTGTAGCCGCGCGACAAACCCGCCTTGACCAGGGTGGCCTTGTTCGTGCCCCAGGTCCTGGTCTGGGTGGCGGTGTCGTACTTCCACGGCTCGGAGATCGTCTTGGCGATGACCTTGCCGCCGGTGGCGTTGTCGTAGGTCTGTGCCTCGATCTCGAAGCCCGTGAACTCCTTGTCCCCGGTGTATTCGGTGCCGGTGGAGTCCGTCACCTTCTCACTGCGGGTGCCGCCGCCGGGGAGTTTGTCGCCGTCCAGTCCCTGCAGGTAGGTGTAGTTCAGCCGGGTCGCGGGGGTCTGGCCGTTTCCGCTGGTGACGGTGACCTTGCCGTAGCCCTGCCACTGCCCCCAGGTCAGGAACTTGTCGTCGGTGATGCCGTTCGGCTCGGCGTGCCGCCAGCCGGCGTTGCCCTGGTAGTCGTAGTGGGTGACCAGGTCGTCACCACCGCCGGTGCGGTCGGTCTCGATGACCTCCTGGACGACGTACTTGTGGAACCAGTCCGTCCTGGGCTCGATGGTGCCCGGCGGGGCCCACACCACGGGGTAGCAGCGCTTGGTGGACTCTCCGGGCTTGGGCAGCGCGGTGGCGGTGCACTCCGTCGGCGCGTAGGTGACGTCCAGTTGCGCCCCGGTCTCACTGACGACCGTGGCCAGGCGGAAGCGGTGAATGGCGTCGGTGTTGTCGGTGTCGCTGTCGACCCGGTTCTTCAGGTGCACGCCGCCGAGTTCCAGCGAGGGCAGCTTCTCGCTGCCACCACCGGCCTTTCCCTCGTGGTCGATCTTGGAGAGCCACAGGGTCTTCGTGGCGTCCCCGTTGTCGGTGAAGGTGTGGGTGAGGGTCCAGGCATCCACATCGCCGTAGGCGTCCACGGCGGGGCCGGTGCTCATCTGGGCGGTGATACCGGTCAGCCGCTTGGTCGTCCAGAAGGTCTGGCTGGCCTGGCTGAGAGTGCACTTGGTGCCGACCCTGCAGGACTGGTCGACCGGGGTGTCCGGCCAGTTGGCCGCGTTGGCGGTGGTGAACTTGGCGGGGGCGCAGTCGAAGGTGTCGGTCGGCAGGCAGCGCTCTGCGGTGTTGAAGACCACGCGGGCCGGGGCTTTGGCGTAGGCGGCGTCGGCGCGCTGGCCGTAGTCGATGTGCTTGAGGTAGCCACCCCGGGTGTAACTGGTGCCGTTGACGTCCGTCTTGCCGTTCAGCGCGTAGGCGTTGGCTTCCTTGCCGTAGAAGTAGGACATGGCATTGCCGTGGGTGTCCTTGACGAAGTCGAGGTTCCACCGCCAGGCCTGGTCGCAGTGCGCGCTGGTGAAGGTGGCGTTGTAGCAGGGCTCGCCCGAGTCATCGCCGAAGATCGGTGCGGTCCAGGCCGACCCTGTCTCTTCCTTGCCGGCGCTCCAGCCGGGCAGGCGGTTGAGACCGAAGTAGTACTCGGTGCCGTCGGTCGTAGTGATCTTCCAGTGCTCGCCGTCGTTGTCACCGTTGCCGGTGACGGTGTCGGCGTTGCTGAGCTGTTCGATCTTCGAGCCGTTTTCGGAGGCGAAGTGCCACTTGCCGGTCTTGTCGTCCTTGACGAGCTCACCGGACGAGTCGCCGAGCATCACCGTGGCGTTGTCGAAGGCCCAGCACTGCTCGCCGGAGGCAGCGTGCCCGTCGTCCGCACAGGGCTTGTAGGAGCGCTCGACATATCCCGGCTCGTAGGCGAAGCCCTCACCGACCCAGGACCCCTGGTTGTTGGTGGCCGACGTGCGGCCGTCAGCGGACTGCGAGGTGTAGCCCAGGCCGACCGTGGGCGTCAGACCACCCGGGGTCGGAACCACCCGCAGCGGATAGTTCCAGGAGAATCCGCCGGAGGAGTTGGCCACCGACCAGCTCGCCGACGGGGCCAGCGAAGTGGCCTTGTAGTCGCCCTTCGAGGACGAACTGTCGGCGGCCAACGCGTACACGGCCGGCGCGGCCTTCGCCGTGCGGGCATTCGCCGTCGGAGTATTCGCCGTCCGGGTGCTCGCCGCCACAGCGGTCGGCGCCGCGGCCACCGTTGCGCTCACGGTCAGCGCGGCGGTGTCATTGGTCGAGGCGATGGCCGTGGACGTGGCGGGGCAGTCCGGGCCGGGAGCCTTGGTCGCCGCACACGCGGGCAACTGGATCAGCCGAAGGCGCGAACCGTAACCGCCCCCGGCCCCCTCGGTGAACTTCGAGTAGTCCAGGGAAAGCTGGACCGGGGCCGCGTCGGACCCCGCGTCACCGCGCTCCACGGTGAGCAGGGCCGCACTCCCCCACCGCTGTGCCGTCTGACGACTCAGTGAGGTGACCTTGACGTGGGCAGGCTGCTTCGCGGCGGACACCCCCTTGGCTGCGACCGGACGCACCGCGACGGGCAGACCACCCACACTGGCTTTGGCACTCGCGGCCGCCACCCTGGCTCCTGTGGCCGCGGGCAGGGGTATGTCGATGCTTCCGGCTCCCGGCCACGCGGCCGGACCGAGGGTCTTGACCGCTGCCTTCTTCGCGGCATCCGCCGGTCGTGCCTTGGCCGCCTTCGCGTCCTTACCAGTGACCGGGTCCGGATTGTCCGCGAAGCCGGGGAGGTGCCCGGAGTCCGACGCGAACGCTACGGCTTGGAGGGTGCCGGCCGACAGCGCCAAGGCCAGGCCCAGAACGGTACCGGCCACCGCACGCCGGGGCATGCGAGAGGCGAGCAGCCGACCGCGTAGAAACATCACACAACTCCGCAAGGGAAGGATGGGAAGAGCAACAAAGGGACGATTCGGCCGGCCTGCCCGGGGCCACCGATACCGGTGGCCCCGGGCAGGTCGGAGAGCAGCCGCTACAGGTCCGAGACCGGTGTACTGACGGCCATCCGCTGGATGGCCACCTGATCGACAGCACCCTCATACATGCGGACCTCGTCGATCGCTCCGGCGAAGTACGCGCTGCCGCCTGCCTGTGCCGAGCGTCCGATCTGCACGCCGCCGGTGGAGGGCCAGTGCGTGGCGTCGACGCCGGTTGCCGTATCGGTGTGATTACCGTCGACGTACAGCCGCAATTGATGGGTGAAGGCGTCGTAGGTCACCGCCAGATGACTGCCAGAAGCATCTGCGGTGGGCAGGCTGTCGCCATCCGTGACCGTGGTCACCTTCGGGCTGGCGCTGTCGGCGTCGGTCACTGCCAGTTCCCATCGCTGGGTGGCGGCCTGGTAGCGCACCACGAGACGATCGGCATTGTGACCCGGCAGGGACAGCACTGTCTGGGACTTGGTCGGATCCAACGAGGTGAGACGGGCGCGTACCGCGACGGTGAAGCTGCCTGCCCCGCTCACCACCGGCGCGGCGGTGTCGGCCCAGTCGTCCACGCCGTCCAGTTGCAGATGACCACTCCCGGCCAGGGCCGGATCGGACAGCTCGTCCGCCTGCTGGTAGATGCTCGCCCCGTGCACCAGCAGCGGCGCCCCGTTCGCCTGCACGTTCGCCACGCTGTTTTCAGTGGCCTGATCCAGTTGCCAGTAGGCCTTCCGCGTGGGCTTGACCGTCATCAGTTCGGCGACCTGGGCCGGCGGCAGGATCCGGTCGTAGGCGCGCACCTCGGCCAAATCACCTTGGAAGGAATCGCGGTAGGCACCCGCGGACATGGCGCGGCCGATCTGGAAGTTGCCCGGTGCGGACCACGGCTTCAGGCGATCGGCGCTCCAGGCCGCATGGTCGTTGACGTAGATCTTCAGCTGGGGCTTGGCGGGATCGGTCGCATCGTAGACACCGGTCACCAGGTACCACTGGCCTGCCGTGACCTCGTAGCCGGTGGCCTTGGCCTGGTATCGGGTGGTCATCTCGCCGTCCGCGTCCGGAGTGGAGAACACGAAGGCCTTGGCAACGGCGTCGTAGCCCAGCACGAACCCGGACTCATCGGTGCCGTCCTGGCTGACCACAGCCATGGTGCGATCCACAGCGGCCGGCTTGACCCAGGCGCTCACACTGAAACTCGCGTTGGTGTCCACCACCTTGCCGCCCGCATCCAGATACGCCCCGGCGCTACCGTCGAGGTGGGCCGCGTAGTCCGCGGTGCCGCCCGGTCCGGATACGCCGAACGCCGCTCCCGAGCCCGCCGTGGCGGCATGGTCCGCCGTCTCGTCATGCGCCTGGGGGCTCCCTACCGGGTCTGCCAGGTTCCACTGGCCGGCGGGCGCCTTGCCGTCGGACACCAGGAATTCGTAGTACGCCGGGACGCTGGAGGTGTTTCCCGCGCCATCCTTGGCCTCAACGGTCACCGAATGGCGTCCGGCCCACAGGGGCGTCCAATTGACGGTCACCGGGGCGCCGTTGGTGGTCGACTTGCCCGCCGTCGCCTCGCCGTCGAACGTGTAGCGGTAGCCCTGCACGTCGGAATCCTCGGCGTCGAAGGTGAACGCGCCTGGCGTGCCCACCCCATCGCGTACCGTCTCATCCGCCTTGTACGGATCAGCGGTGACTACTGGAGCCTTGGGCCGTTGCGCATCGCGGCGGATGAAGCAGCGCAGCCCCCCGTTGGCGGAACTCCACGGCCCCCACGCGTCCCCGTCGAAGGCCCGCGCCTGCCAGGAGATGAGCGAGGTTGCCGGGATCGAGGCATCGCTGCGCCAGGTGCCGATGATGGGGAGCATGCCCGTGCCGCCGTAGATGAACGAGAGATCGGCGACGTTGTTGGTCGACTCGTTGTTCAAGTAGTAGTAATGGTTACTGGGTCGCCACACGCCGATCGTGTCGATCTTGTCGCCGTTCCAGTCGCCCACCACCGGCTTGTCACCGGGACTCCCGTAGTACATCTCGTAGCTGTTGACACCCGCGCTGTTGGAGTTGCGCACAAAGAACTTGTACGACGCCGAGTGGTACATGCCGATCGTGTCGACGCCGTCACCGTCCCAGTCACCCCCGATCGGCGTCATGCCGGTGCCGCCGTAAGCGAACGTGAGATCGGCGACGCTGTTGGTCAGCTCGTTGTTCAGGTAGACGATGTGGTTGCTCGGGCGCCACACACCGATGGTGTCCTTGCCGTCGCCGTTCCAGTCCCCGACCACCGGCAGGTCGCCACCGACGTTGCCGAATTTGACCGTGTAGTCGTTGCCCCCGGCGTTGTTGCTGTTGCGCAGGTAGAACGTGCTGGTCGACGGGTCGTACATGCCAACGGAGTCGACACCGTCGCCGTTCCAGTCGCCCGACAGCGGCGTCATCCCCGAACTTCCGTACTTGAACTCCGCGTCATTGCCGCCCGCATTTGCGGCGTTACGCTCGTAGACCGTGCCCGAGGAGGGGGCCCACATGCCCACACCGTTGCCGGCGGTCGGCTGAACCACCTGATGAGTGAAGGCCGTCCCCGCACTCGGTGACTTGTAGCCGGTCTCCGCGACGTAGTTCCGCTCCGCACCCGCCGTGTCGGTATAGAACACCTGGAACTGCATCTTGACCTGGTCGGTGTTGGACGCGGTGTGGTCCGGGTCCCGTGCTTCCGCGCTCAGTTGCGGCAGCACATCGGTGTAGGGCGCGGTTGCGGCATCCCGCACGCACTTACCACCGGGGTTGGACGACATCAGCCGGTAGTCGACCTGCTGCGGCGGAGTGTTGTACTCGATCTTCAGGAAGGTGTTGCCACAGATCCTCTTCCATCCGGGGAAGTCGGACTCGTCCTTCGCCTTCAGACCCAGCGACATGCTCGACCACGAGCCCGCGGCGGCCGCCTGCACCTCAGCCAGCAGCTCACCGTTCTTCATGTTCAGGTTGGTGCCGGTGCTGGAGCAGGACGTCGGCGAGATCGCCGTGTCCGTCGTCATCAGGTAGTCCGACCAGTCGTCCTTGGTGTTGGACCAGTTGCTGCCTGAGGTGACGTTGTAGTTCTTGCCGCCGATCCGGTACAGATCGACCGGCTCCGCCCTGGCGTCGGCCCAGTACACGCTCTCCACCCGGGCGGAGAACTGGGAACTGATGATCTGCTTGCCCGCGTAGAACGACGTGGGGAAGGTGAACAGCAGCCGCCGCACCCCGATGCCGGCGCACTGTGTGGGGTTGTAGTTGGTGGGGCACTTGCCCATGCCCGCGCTGCCGCTGTATGCCCAGTCCTGCTCGTTGGGCATGCCGGACATCACCGAGGTCCAGGCCGTGCGGCTGGTGGTCCGTGGGATGGGGTCAACCACCACCGGGTACACGGTCTTAGCCCCGCGCAGGAGACCGGCATCCGGCGTGAGGGTGATCTTGTTACCGGTCACCTCGAGTTCCACGGACGCCTTACGGCCCCCGTCCGCGGCATCCAGCTCCGCCTTCGGCGCTGCCGCTGGGCCTGCCGCGACAAGGGTGCGGGCGGCGGGCGCCCCGCCGGCAGCGCGGGTGTCCCACATGATGGCGCGTCCCGATTCGAAGACCGTGCCGCCCACTGCCGCATCCACGGCCTTCAGCGAGCCGTCGGCGTTCTCCTCGACCGTCAGGCCTTTGGCCGACAGGCCCAGTTCGATCTGGTCCAGGGCCGGGTTGGCAGCGGCTGCGGCCGTCTTGATGATCAGATAGTGGGCGAAGCCCTCGGCGTCGGCGCGCACCGCCAGGTCCACACCGGGCAACACCTCCGCATAGCGCGCCACGTTGCCGTCCACCTGCGGCTGCGGAAGGGCACCCTTCGGCCATGTCAGCGCGTACTCGCGCCCTGCCCGGTTCATCCGGGCGAACGCGCCCGTCCCGCCGCCGGAGAACTCGATCTCCACGGTCGCCGCCTTCGGCGACCAGCCGCCGTCCGCACGCTGTACCAGCGTGTCGTCCACGGGGACCCAGGTACCGCCACGCTGCGTACGCACCGGCTGCGTGTACTCCTGTGCGGTGAACGTGCCCTGCGGATTGGCGAACACCTCCCGGCGTTCCTCACGCAGCCGGGTCACCTCAACTGGTTCCCCGCCGGCCTTCGCCGCCGCCAGTGCGACCTCCTCGGAAGGCGTCTCGCCCGCATCCTGTGCGGCAGTCACCGCCGAGTCGAAGGCCCGGGCAACCGGTGCCGCGGCTTCGGCCGGCACCGCCGCAGTACCACCGGCCAGTACCGCTGCCAACACGCCGAACCCCACCCCGCGCGCCGCTCCCCAACGACGCCTTCGCGCTGCCATGCCGCCCCACAATCTGAAGATTCCATAAGAATCAAATATGTGATGTGAAGCTAGCCGCCGATCAAAGCCTCAACCAAGTGGGATACTCACGACATGCGATCCCTAAGTAACCATTTCGGACAGTTGCCTTTGTGATGCCAAGCACGGTTGTACGAGTAAGGGACCCAATACGATCACGACTTGAGGCTGGCCGGTATCCGGCGGACTCGCAACGCGGCACAGTGGCTGCCCACTTAGGCCAGCCACGATGGTCATTCGCAAGCTGACCGGCACTCAGGTCGACGCGAACATCGCGCCCTTGGTGGCCGCGAGTCGGTGGGGCCCCGGTGCTGGGCCCCACCCTGCTGAGTGGTCGCGGTGCGCGCGTGTCAGACTTCCGCGATTCGTGCTGCGCGGTGCAGACGGGGTGGGCGGAGGATCGGAATGCGCAAGGACGAGGCCAAAGAACTGTACGGGCAGGCTCGTGCGGCGTGGGAGGCGGAGGAGTGGGAGGTCGCCGCCGTCCGATACGAGGAGTTGCTCGCACTTCTGCCCGACGCGCCGCCGAGCGCCGTCTGGTGGTACGACGCGGCGCTGGCCTACAAGTTCGTGCGCAACTGGGACAAGGCTTTCTCGCTCGGTCGCGAGGCAGCGGCGCGAGCGCCGCGCGGGGAGGGCGACCCCGCGTTCTGGAACCTGGGCATCGCGGCAACCATCCTGCGGGAGTGGGCCGTGGCTCGGGACGCCTGGACCGGCTTCGGGGTGACCGTGCCGGAGGGCGACGGTGAGATTGTCGGCCGGTTCGGGATGTGCTGCGTGCGCCTGGGCTCTCCGGGCAAGCAAGAGGTCGTCTGGGTCGCGCGGTTGTGCCCCACCCGGGCCAGGGTCATCAGTGTCCCGGTCACTTCGGGTCGCCGCTTCGGCGAAGTGGTGCTGCACGACGGTGAACCGAAGGGCGAGCGGGTCGTGGACGGACACACCTACAGCGTCTTTGACGAGATCCTGCTCTTCGAGGCGTCCGACCTGCCCACTCACTCGGTGACCGTCTCGACCGGCGCGGCGTCCGACATCGACGAGCTCACGGCGGTCTTCGAGCGACGCAGCTACGGTGCGGAGCCCGCCAGCAGCTTTGAGCTCATCTGCGCATGCTGCAGCGAAGGCAGCCATGAACAGACACGATCCGTGCACGCCGGCACCCAACAGGTCTCGGTCGCCGCCCCTCCGGATGAGATCCCTGAGTTGCTCGACCTATGGGCGACGGCAGGACCGGGTCGCTCCTGGACCGACCTGTCGCTGGTCGACTGAGCCGCCTACGCGCCACAGCGGCGCCGCATGACCCCAAAAGGGAGGGCGCCCGGCGGGTGGTGCCGGCAGGGTGCGCGGTGTGGAGCAAGCGAAAATGTGCTCTTCACCGCGGACGACGTGCCCGCCGTGATCGACTTCTCGCGCAGAGCGGGAGCGCGGGCCCGTCCGGGCAATGTCAGCCTGACGCGCCGGGCCGCTACGTCCGGGCAACCGACATGATCATGCGGAAGCCCGTGCAACGCAAACAGTGCTGACCGGAGACCGGTCAGCACTGTTTGGACTACGAAAAAAGTGTCCGAGGGGGGACTTGAACCCCCACGCCCGATAAAGGGCACTAGCACCTCAAGCTAGCGCGTCTGCCATTCCGCCACCCGGACGGGGTGTGTGTGCCGAGGTTTCCCGCGGCGACATGGACAACGATACCAAGGAATCGGAGTGGTTCTCACCTGCATATGGGTGCCGGGTTTGGGGGGTGGGAGGGCATAGGGTCCGGGTGTGAGCGATATGTCACCTTCGGTTACCCGCCGTGAGCGTCGCAGGCCACGGGTGTTGTCGCCGTGGCGGGAGCATCTGCGGGACACCTTCTGGTTCGCGCCCGCCCTGGGGCTGGTCGGGGCGCTGGTGCTGGCCGCGGGGGTCGGGGAGCTGGATGCCTGGCTGATCGGGGCGCTGCAGGACGAGGGGGGCTACGCGTCCGTCTCGTCGCTGATCAAGATCGCGGAAGACGCGAAGTCGATCGTGACGACGGTGGGCTCGGCGATGCTGACGTTCATCGGGGTCGTCTTCAGCATCTCGCTGGTCGCGCTGCAGATGGCGAGCAGCCAGTTCTCGCCGCGGGTGGTGCGGCTGTATGTGCGCAGCCGGATCACCAAGGGGACGTTCGCGGTGTTCCTCGCGACGTTCCTGTTCTCGCTGGTGGGCCAGGCGGCGTACGACGGGGAGCAGGATCCGAAGCTGGTCACGAGCGTGCCGGTGTTCACGCTGCTGACGGCGGTGCTGCTGGTGCTGATCAGCCTGGCGCTGTTCGTGGCGTACGTGAACGCCACGATCCGGCTGATGCGGATCAGCTACGTGATCGACCGGATCACCCGGGAGTCGCTCCGGGTGCTGGGGGCGTATCCGCTGCGGTCCCCGGAGGGGGCGCTGCCGCTGCCGGCCGAGGTCTCGGTGATCACGCACCGAGGGCGGGCGGGGGTGCTGCGGGACGTGAACATCGCGCGGCTGTCGCGGATCGCGCGGCGGGGTGGGACGGTACTGCGGCTGGTGCCGCGGATCGGGGACTTCGTGGTGCCGGGGACACCGCTGCTGACGGTGCACGGCGCGAGTGGGAAACAGTTGCCGGTGCGGCTGCTGAGGTCGGCGGTGTTCGTGGGGGTGGAGCGGACGTTCCACCAGGATCTGGGGTTCGGGCTGCGGCAGTTGGCGGACATCGGGCTGCGGGCGCTGTCGTCGGCCGTCAACGATCCGACGACGGCCGTGCAGTGCCTGGACCGGATCGTGCAGTTCCTGGCGGCGGTGGTGGACCGGCCGCTGGGGGCGGTGCACCACACCGACCGCTCGGGGGCGGTGCGGCTGGTGCAGGACCTGCCGTCCTGGGGCGATCTGGTGGACCTGGGGTTCACCGAGATCCGGCTGTGCGCGACGGACAACCCGCAGGTCACCCGGCGGCTGCTGGCCGGGCTCGACGATCTGCTGTCGCTCGCCCCGCCGGACCGGCGCACGCCGCTGGAGCGGCACCGCGCGCTGCTGGAGCAGGCCGTGACCCGGACGGTGCCCGAGCCCGCCGACCGTGCGTTCGCGCTGCTCGCCGACCATCAGGGGATCGGGTGACCGGATCGGGCGGCGGCGGGGCGCCGCCGCCCGAGACCGGGCTCAGCTGGGCTGGAGCCGGTAGTCCGGGAAGTTGCCGGGCAGCCGCTCGTCGGCAGCTCCCTGCGTGACGGCGCGGACCAGCAGCTCGCCGCCGACGAAGGCGCCGCGCCAGGAGGCGCCGAAGCCGCCGAAGAGCTCTTCGCGGTCGCCGCGCGAACGCGGCTTGCTGTGACCGACCTTGAAGGCCCGGATCTGCGGGGAGAGCCGGGCGAACGTCTCCGGGTCGTCGGTGGCCAGGGTCGCCACCAGCGCGCCGTTGCTGGCGTTCATGGCGGCCAGCAACTCGGCCTCGGTGTCGACCAGGACAAGGGTGTCGACCGGGCCGAACGGTTCCGCGTGGTGCAGCGGTGACGTCGAGGGCGGGTTGAGCAGGGTGACCGGCGGCAGGTACGCGGACGTGTCCTGACCGGGCAGGAACCGCCCCTGGGCGATGGACCCGTGGTGCAGCGGGACCGCGCCGCGGCTGATCGCCTCGGAGACGAGGTCGCCGAGTTCCTTGGCCTTGGCCGCGTTGATCAGCGGTCCGAAGTCCAGCTCGGGCAGGTCGTCGTCGGGGTGCTCGACGGCCAGCGGGTGGCCGAAGGTGACGGCCTGGACGCCCGGCAGGTACGCGGTCAGGAACTGGTCGAACGTCTCGCGCTGCACGACGAACCGCGGGTAGGCGGTGCAGCGCTGCTTGGCGTAGTCGAAGGTCTTGCGGATGTGGCCGGTCAGGGTGGGCCAGTCGGTGTAGTTCCACACGCCCCAGGCGTTGAGGCCCTCCTGCTCCAGGATGTGGCGCTTGCCGAGGTCGGCGACGGAGGCCGCGACCCGGCCGCCCGCGTCCCGGCCGCCGACGAAGGAGACGCAGCCGATCTCCGGGGCCCTGACCAGCGCCTCGGAGAGCTCGCCGCCGCCGCCGCTGACCAGCGTGACGGGCAGGCCCTCGCGGGCGGCCAGCGCGGTGGCGAGGGTGAGACAGGCGAGGCCGCCGTCGGTGGGGGTCTTGGCGATGACGGCGTTGCCGGCGAGCGCCTGCACCAGCATCGCGTGGACCAGGACGCTCATCGGGTAGTTCCAGCTGGCGATGTTGCTGACCGGTCCGGGCAGCGGGGTACGGCCCTCGACCATCCGGTCGATCTCGTCGACGTACCAGCGCACGCCGTCGATGGCCCGGTCCACGTCCGCCTGGGCGAGCCGCCAGGGCTTGCCGATCTCCCACACGAGCAGCAGTGCGAGCAGTTCACGGTGCTCGGTGAGCGCGTCCAGCGTGGCGCTCACCCGCGCCTTGCGGTCGGCGAGCGGCACCTCCCGCCACGCCTTGTGCTGGTCGAGCGAGGCCCGCACCGCGAGGTGGGCGCTGGCCGCGTCCAGCCGCGGGAGAGCGGCGAGGGGGGAGCCGTCGACGGGCGAGGTGGTCGGCAGCAGCCGGCCGTCCGCCTGCCAGCGGCCGTTCCAGTAGTTGAGTACGCGGTCGTCGTGGAAAGCCTCCGGGGCGACCTCGACGCAACGCTGCCAGGCGTCGGTCCAGGCCGTGCCGGGCTTGAGGATGAGGGTCATCAGTTCTCCGCTCGTTCGGGGCGGATCTCGCGCAGCGCACCACCGCGCGTGTAGACGAAGCCGCGCACCACATCGGTATGGGGCAGCTCATGGTTGTCACGGAGCCGGATCAGACACGCCCGTAGATCGTCGGCGGGATCACCGAGAGCCGCACAGTCCTCGTGGTGCACCAGCAGGATTTCACTGGTCCCGCCTAGAATCTGACTCAAGCGCAGCGCGTGACGGGCGTCGCCATTGACGCGTTCGCCCGCATTGCGGTGACATGGGCGTCGCCAGGCCGCAGTCCGGACATCGTCCCGACGCCCGGGGCGGGCGTCCCTGGACGCGACCCTAGCGACCCGGGTTCCGGGAAGCTCCTACTTCGCGTCGAGTGGGGTGAACGCCACACCCGGGCGTTTCCGCGGGACCGTCAGGCCCCGGCGGCCGCGTCGCCCTCGTCGGCGGCGGAACGTCCGGCGATCACTTTGTGGTGCCGCACGACCTCGCCGATGATGAAGTTCAGCATCTTCTCCGCGAAGGCCGGGTCCAGCCGGGCGTCCTCGGCCAGCTTGCGCAGCCGGGTGATCTGGGCGGCCTCACGGGCCGGGTCGGCCGGCGGCAGGTCGTGGGCGGCCTTCAGCTCGCCCACCTGCTGGGTGCACTTGAACCGCTCGGCGAGCAGGTGCACCAGGGCCGCGTCCAGGTTGTCGATGCTGCCGCGCAGATACAGCAGTCGCGACCTGACGTCCTCGTCCGCGATGAAGGTGCCCGAGGCGTTCGGCTGCTCGCTCATGTCTGCTCTCGCTCGGGCTTGACGAAGTGGTTGCCCTCTACATTCTACTGAATGCCTGCCGCCGGCACCGCCCGCACGGCAACCCGCTCACCCGTGGCAACCTCTCTACCAAGGGCTGATCGGGGTATCGGTCCGTCGGACGCAGCCAGCACGTACAGAACCGGGACTGATCAGCTATGGGACGGATCACCGAGCGCCGCCGCGTACTTCGCGTCAGGGACGGAGCGGCCGAGCACCGTGCTGACACCCTGGTGGCGGAGGAGCCACTGGAGATCCGGCTGAACGGCAAGGCGCTGGCCATCACCATGCGCACCCCGGGCGACGACTTCGCCCTCGCCGTGGGCTTCCTGGCGAGCGAGGGCGTCATCGGGCGCGCCGACCAGATCGCGAACATCGTGTACTGCGCGGGGGCCGTGGCGGACGGTGCGAACACCTACAACATCGTCGACGTCCAGTTGGCCGAGGGCGTGACCGTTCCCGACATCACGCTGGAGCGGAACGTCTACACCACGTCCTCGTGCGGCCTGTGCGGCAAGGCCAGCCTGGACGCCGTGCGCACCAACGCCCTCTGGAAGATCGCCGACACTCCCCCGCTCCGGGTCGGCACGGACCTGCTGGCCGTCCTTCCCGACCGGCTCAGGGCGGCCCAGCAGGTCTTCGAGCGGACCGGCGGCCTGCACGCCGCCGCGCTCTTCACCGCTGACGGCGAGCTGATCGACATCCGCGAGGATGTCGGCCGGCACAACGCCGTCGACAAGCTCGTCGGCCGGGCCCTGCAGCAGGATCTGCTGCCGCTCTCGGACCTGATCCTGCTCGTCTCCGGGCGCGCGTCCTTCGAGTTGGCGCAGAAGGCGGTGATGGCCGGCATCCCGTTGCTGGCGGCGGTCTCCGCCCCGTCGTCGCTGGCGGTGGACCTGGCCGCCGAGTCGGGGCTGACCCTCGTCGGGTTCCTGCGCGGCTCCTCCATGAACGTGTACGCGGGTGAGCACCGGATCGTCGTGGGAACCACCGGCAACGGCAGCCGGGCGGCCGGGAGCGCCTGATCCCGGGCCAGGCCCTACGCTGCGCGGTGTGACAGACCGTGAAACTGATCAGGAGTACGCATTCGACCGGGGGACCGCTGTGGTGGCGCGGGCCGGGGAGCCGTCCGTCTTCGACGCCGAACTCGACGGCGGCTGGCGGATCGGCAAGGGCATCAACGGCGGTCTGCTGCTGGCTCTCGCGGCCCGCGCGCTGGCCACCGAACTCGGCGGCGGGCAGGACGGGCACAACGACCCGTTCTCCATCAGCGCCTACTACCTGTCCACGTCGAGCGCCGGCCCGGCGGAACTGCGCACCGAGACCCTGCGGCGCGGCCGGACCGTCTCCACGGGCACGGTCTCGCTGCTGCAGGGCGGCGAGGAGCGGCTGCGGGCCATCGCCACCTACGGCGACCTGGACCACCACGCGACCGGTGACGTACGCACCAGCGCCACTCCCCCGAACCTCCCGCCGCCCGACAAGTGCGTCGGCGCCGAACTGGCGCCGCCCTCCTTCGTCGAGCAGGCGGAACTGCTCGGCCGGCTCGATCTGCGGCTCGACCCGGACACCGTCGGCTGGGCGATGGGCGCGCCGTCCGGCCGGGGGCTCCTGCAGGGCTGGCTGCGGATGCCGGACGGCCGCGAGCCCGACCCGCTGCTGCTGCTCCTGGCGGTGGACGTACTGCCTCCGACCAGCTTCGACCTGGGCATCGGCGGCTGGGCCCCGACCCTGGAACTGACCGTGCACGTCCGGGCGAAGCCCGCTCCCGGCTGGCTGCGCGTCGTCCACTCGACCCGCAACTTCGCCGACGGCTACCTGGAGGAGGACGCCGAGGTGTGGGACTCTTCGGGGCGGCTGGTCGCCCAGTCCAGACAACTCGCCCGCGTCCGCACCCAGCGCTAGGGGACCCGATGTTCATCCTGACGGTGGTGCTGACGGTCCTGCTGCTCTGCGAGGTCCTGCCCTCGGCGGTCGTCGCGCTGTTCCGTGCCCGGGTCGGCCTCGCCCGGATCGACGAGCTGACCAGGCTGGGTGTGCTCCAGGGACGCTTCCTGTGGGTGGTGAGCCTGCTGGGCGTGCTGCACCTGTTCGGCACGGTCGCGGTCATCGTGGGCCTGTGGGTCCCGGCGTTCGGGGTGGCGGGCGCCGCCGTCGAGGCGGCGATCTTCGGCTGGGTGCTGTGGCGTCAGCTCCGCGCGGGCGACCGGGGACGCGCGCTGGGCGCGTACCTGCTCTTCCTGGCGATGGCCCTGGCGGTGCTGGTCGTGAACCTCCTGCGCTGACCGCCGGGGCGGCTCAGCGCCGCCGCTCCTCGTACGCCAGGCTCTTGATCCGGCGGAGCGTCGGCGCGGTCTCGACGTGCCGGACGCCGTCGAGCGCGCCGATCTTCTCGCTGAGGTAGCGGTAGAGGTGCGCGGTGTCGCGGCACAGGACGACGGCGAAGAGGTTCGACGAGCCGGTGGTCGCGCAGGCGAAGGCGACCTCGGTGTGCTCGGCGAGCGCCTGGCCGACGGCGGACAGGGCCGAGGGGCGCACGGTGAGCCAGAGCACGGCGTGCGCCCGGTAGCCGATCTGGTCCGCGTCGAACTGGACGTCGATGAAGAGCGCTCCGCTGTGGCGCAGCTGTTCCAGCCGCCGTTTCGCGGCCGATTCCGACAACCCGGTGAGCTGCTGCAGTTCCGGGTAGGTGGCCCGGCCGTCCCGGCCCAGCGCCTCGATCAGCCGCTCGTCCTCGGCGTCGAGTGTGATCACGCCGGTGGACGGTTCCACCGGGGGCGGGGTGAGGGCGTCGACCTCGGCGGGGGTCAGCCCCTCGCCCTTGGCGAACCAGCCCAGCGGGCCGCCGTAGAAGGTGTGCAGCAGGCACAGGGCGCTGATCTCCAGGATGCTCGGCGTCCGCGGGAGTTTGCCGAGCAGCAGGGCCGCGTGGTCGTCCCGGGTGCGGGGCTCCGCGACGCAGAGCAGTTCCGTGCCGCCCGAGGTCAGCTCGATCCACTTGGTGTCGGGGCGGCGGGCGAGCGCCTTGGCGATGGGCTCCGCCGCGTCGGGCGCGCAGCGCAGCCGCAGCAGCCAGCTGGTGCGGCCGAGCCGTCCGGCGTCGGCGACGCCGACCACCCGCAGCCCGCCGTCGGCGTACAGCCGGCGAAAGCGCCGGGCGACCGTCTGGTCGGAGACGCCGAGGACCGCCGCGATCCGGCTGAAGGGCGCCCGCCCGTCGAGTTGCAGCGCCTGGAGCAGCCTGAGGTCCAGCTCGTCGAAGGAAGGAGAATCCACCGCTCAAGCCCTCCTTGATGTCGGAAAGAGACGCTTGGTCCACCGTGACTGGTGGATACGTCCGCCGCTGCCGATCGTAGGGCGGGTCACGGGGTCAACGGGCACCGGACCGGGAGAACCGAAGAGAACGAGGAATCGCGATGCGTAAGTGGGGACCGCTGGTAGCGGTCTGTCTGGGTACGTTCATGCTGCTGCTCGACGTCACGATCGTGATCGTCGCGCTGCCCGACATCACCAGCTCGCTCGGCGCGTCCCTGTCGGACCTGCAGTGGGTCATCGACATCTACGCGCTGGCGCTCGCCGCCCTGCTGATCGGCGCCGGATCCGCGGCGGACGTGGTGGGCCGGCGGAAGATGTACGTGGCCGGGACGGTCGTCTTCGCGGCCGCCTCGCTGGCCTGCGGCCTGGCGCCGAACACCACGGTGCTGGTCGCGATGCGCGCGGTGCAGGGGATCGGCGCGGCCGCGATGTTCGCGACCACCCTCTCCCTGCTGGCCGCCGTCTACCAGGGCAAGGACCGGTCGGTGGCGCTCGGTGTGTGGGGCGCGGTCAGCGGCGGGGCGGCCGCGCTGGGCCCGATCGTGGGCGGCCTGCTCACCCAGGGGATCGACTGGCGCTGGATCTTCTTCGTCAACCTGCCGGTCAGCCTGGTCGCGGTGTGGCTGACGCTCAAGGTGGTCCCCGAGTCGCGGCGGGAGGGCGCCGGGCACCGCATCGACTGGGCGGGCACGGCCACCTTCACGCTCTTCGCGGGCCTGGCCACGTACGCGGTGATCCGGGCCGACGCGGTCGGCTGGGGATCGGGGCGCACCATCGCGACGCTGGTCGCGGCGGTCCTGGCACTGGGGCTGTTCGTCGCCGTCGAGCGCCGGTCGGCGCATCCGCTGCTCGACCTGAGCCTGTTCCGCAACGCCTCGTTCGTCGGGGTGATGGTCGGCGCGCTGGCGCTGAACGCCGCCGCGTTCGGGTTCCTGCCCTACACCTCCCTGTGGCTGCAGACGCTGCTGGGCCTGAGCCCGGTCCTCGGCGGGCTGGTGCTGGTCCCGCTGGCGGCGGCGGGGTTCGTCACGGCCGCGCTGGGCGGCAAGTTCCTGCACGGCGCGCCGTACCGGCTGGTGATCGGGATCGGGCTGGTGCTGATCGGGCTGGGCGCGTTCGGGCAGAGCCTGCTGGACGCCGGCTCGGGCTGGGCCTCGCTGACCGCCGGGCTCCTGGTGGCCGGGATCGGCGTCGGACTCGTCAACCCGGCGGTGGCCGGCGCGGCGCTCGCCTCCGTGCCGCCGCACCGCGCGGGCATGGCCAGCGGCGCGGTCAACACCTTCCGCCAGCTCGGGTACGCGCTCGGCGTGGCGGTCTTCGGCACCATCGTCGCCTCCCGCATGGAGACGTCACTGAGCGGCGCGGTACCCGACGCGCACGGAACGGCGCGGGCGCTGGCCGGCGGCGGCGCGCGGGGCGTCCTGGGCCACACACCGGCGGATCGGCGCGGGGCGGTCGACCACGCGCTGCACGCGGCCTTCGCGTCCGGGCTGAACACGGCGGCCGTGGTGGCCGGCGTCGTCGGGGTGCTCGCGGGAATCGCCGTGCTGCTCCTCGTGAAGACCCCGGCGGCCCGGCCAGCACTGCCCGCCCAGGCGGGAGCGGGCACGGCCCCGGGGCCGGAATTCCGGCCCGGCCCCGGTGCGGCCTCCGCTGTAGAGCGGCGGTAACCGGTTGGCGCAGATTTGGTGGAGATCGACAGGGCCGGACAACCTTCGGGAGTCCGGCCCTCGCTCGTACTCCCTTGCGACAACCGGGAACCAGTGCCCTACCAGCACAAACGTCCGATAGAACTGGTGTGGACCAACCCTTCCCGCCCCCTCTGCGGATCAGGTAGCTTACGGGCCGCCCGCCGGACAGGCCCAGCGGCCCGAGGAGCACCAGTTGCGCGAGTTCACCGTCCCCCCGATGGCCACGGCGCCCCAGGTCGGAGGACTGGCGGACGCGGTGTTCAACAACGCTGCCGACCACCCGGACCAGGTGGTGCTCGGCCGCAGGGCGGACGGGCACTGGCAGGACGTGACCGCGCTGGAGTTCCGCGACGAGGTGGTGGCGGTCGCGAAGGGCCTGCTCGCCAACGGGGTGCGCTTCGGCGACCGCGTCGGGATCATGTCCCGCACCCGCTACGAGTGGACCGTCTTCGACTTCGCGCTGTGGACCATCGGCGCCCAGCCGGTCCCGGTGTACCCGACGTCCTCCCTCGACCAGGTGCGCTGGATGCTGCACGACTCGGGCGCGGTCGCCTGCGTCGTGGAGCA
Organism: Streptomyces sp. H39-S7; assembly: GCF_027158205.1. Classification (GTDB taxonomy): domain Bacteria; phylum Actinomycetota; class Actinomycetes; order Streptomycetales; family Streptomycetaceae; genus Actinacidiphila. The sequence goes on from NZ_JAPVLU010000005.1 coordinate 195,324, forward strand.
CGAGGACCACGCGATGACGATCGGCGCCGCCGTCGACGAGCTGCCCCGGCTGAGCAGGCTCTGGCAGCTCGACGCGGGCTGCGTCGAGGAGCTGACCGACGCCGGCGCCCACATCGGCGACGAGGTGATCGACCGGCACCGGCTCGCGGTCACCCCGGACGCGACGGCCACCATCATCTACACCTCGGGCACCACCGGCCGGCCCAAGGGCTGCGTCCTGAGTCACGGCAACTTCATGGCCGAGACCGACAACGTGGTGGCCCGCTGGGAGCCGGTCTTCGCGAACAAGCCGGGCGAGGAGCCGTCCACGCTGCTCTTCCTGCCGCTCGCGCACGTCTTCGGGCGGATGGTGGAGGTGGCGTGCGTCCGGCACCGGATCCGGCTCGGGCACCAGCCGAGCATGACCGCCGCCGACCTCCTGCCCGACCTGGCCGCCTTCCGGCCGACGTTCGTCCTGGCCGTCCCGTACGTCTTCGAGAAGGTCTTCCAGGCGGCCCGCCGCAAGGCGGAGGCGGGCGGGAAGCTCGGCCCGTTCGACAAGTCGGTGGAGATCGCCGTGCGGTACGCGGAGGCGGTGGAGGCCAAGGCGTTCGGCACCGGCCACGGCCCCAGCGCCGCCCTGCGGATGCAGCACCAGATCTACGACAAGCTCGTCTACAGCAAGGTGCGGGACGCACTCGGCGGCCGGGTGCGGCACGCCATCTCCGGCGGTTCGGCGATGGAGCGGCGGCTGGGGCTGTTCTTCAGCGGCGCGGGAGTGACGATCTACGAGGGGTACGGACTCACCGAGACCACTGCCGCGGCCACCGCCAACCCGCCGGAGCAGACCCGCTTCGGCACGGTGGGGCTGCCGGTGCCCGGCACCACCGTGCACATCGCGGAGGACGGTGAGATCTGGCTGAGCGGCGGCCAGATCTTCCAGGGGTACCTCAACAACCCGAAGGCCACCGCCGAGGTGCTCGGCGACGGCTGGCTGGCGACCGGCGACATCGGGGCGCTCGACGACGAGGGCTATCTGACGATCACCGGCCGCAAGAAGGAGATCCTGGTCACCAGCGGCGGCAAGAGCGTCTCGCCGACCGCGCTGGAGGACCGGGTGCGGACCCATCCGCTGATCGCGCAGTGCGTGGCGGTCGGCAACAACCGGCCGTTCATCGCCGCTCTGGTGACGCTCGACCCGGAGGCCGTCGGGCACTGGCTGACGATGCGGGGCAAGCCGCGGCTGCCGGACGAGGAACTGGTCCACGACCCGGATCTGGAGACCGAGATCCGGCGGGCGGTGGTGGCCGCCAACACCCTGGTCTCGCAGGCCGAGTCGATCCGCACGTTCCGGATCCTGGCCGCCCAGTTCTCCGAGGAGCGCGGGCTGCTGACGCCGTCGCTGAAGTTGAAGCGCCGGGCGATCGAGAAGGCGTTCCCGGAGGAGATCGAGGCGCTCTACCGGGGCTGACGGCTGCCGGGCGAGGAGCCCGAGCGCGCATCTGATGGATCGTCATATGATGTTGGATTATTTATTGACGCACCGTCAGGTCGACCGCAGAATGCAGGAACTCATCCGGCTCCGGAGGGATCCTGACGTGTCGCGACCGATCCGCTTCCTCGCCGCAGCCGCGGCCTCGCTGCTGCTCGCCACCGCCTGCAACTCCGCCTCCACCAGCTCCTCCCCGGAGGGCAGGGCCGGCGCGTCCGCCCGCGGGGTCACCGACGACTCGATCAAGATCGGCGGCATCGTCTCCAAGACCTCGTCGAGCGGGTACAGCAAGGCCGACACCGACCTCGGGGCCAAGGCCCGCTTCCAGCGCGCCAACGACGAAGGCGGCGTCAACGGGCGGAAGATCGACTACCTGGGCGCGGAGGACGACGGGCAGGATCCCAGCCGCAACCTGGCCGCCGCCCGCAAGCTCGTCCAGCAGGACAAGGTCTTCTCCGTCGTACCGATGAGCTCGGTCACCTTCTCCGGCGCCGACTTCCTCCAGCAGCAGCAGGTGCCGGTCTTCGGCTGGGGCACGCTGCCCGCCTTCTGCGGCCCCGCCACCACCTACGGCTTCAACGGCTGCCTGGTCCCCCGCCCCGGCGGCACGATCACCCAGTCCTGGCCCGAGGGCCTGGCCCAGGCGCTCGGCGGAGCCAAGGACCGCAGCGTGGCCCTGATCGCCGCCGACAGCGACGCCGGCAAGTTCGGCATCAGGACGTACACCCAGGGCTTCACGGCCGCCGGCTTCAAGGTGACGTACGCCAAGGCCTCGGTCCCGGCCGCCGCCGCGCCGAGCGACTGGTCCGCGTACACCGGCGAGATCCTGAGGAGCAACGGCGGCAAGGCGCCGGACGCGGTCGTCTCCGTCATGCAGACCCCGCAGAACATCGGCCTGTTCACCGCCCTCAAGCGCGCCGGGTTCCGCGGCGCGCTCTCCGACCCGACCGACTACGACCCCGGGCTGCTCGCCAAGGCCACCACCGCGCAGGCGCTCGACGGCGTCTACGTCCTCGTGCAGTTCGAGCCCTTCGAGTCGACGAGCCCGGCCATCGCGCAGTTCCTCAAGGACGTGCGGAAGGCCGGCGGCGCCGACGTACGCCCCAACCTCCACATGATGACCGGCTATCTGTCGGCCGACCTCTTCCTGGCCATCGCGAAGAAGACGGGCCGGGACCTCACGACCGCCACCTTCCAGAAGGCCGCCGACGGCTTCTCCGACACCGGGAGCCCGGCGGGCGACCGCGGCTTCCCCAAGGGACACAGCGAGGGCTTCGGCTGCGGCAGCCTGGTGCGGCTCACGGGTGGGACGTACCAGGTCGCGGTGCCGTTCAAGTGCTACGCCGCCATCCCCTTCAAGTAGGCCCGTCCGGCAGAGGCGTCGTCACACCGTCACCAGCGACCGCGGAGGGCAGCGACCATGGGAGACCTGCTGGGCTTTGTCCTGAGCGGCCTGGTGTCGGGGGCGCTCTACGCGCTGCTGGCGACGGGACTCGTCCTGTCGTACTCCGCCTCGGGCCTGTTCAACTTCGCGCACGGGGCGACCGCCTACCTGTGCGCGCTGGGCTACTACGAACTGCACTCGGGTTTCGGCTGGCCGGCCGTCCCGACGGCGCTGCTGCTGGTCGTGGTCGTCGCGCCGGCCACCGGGTGGGCGCTGGACCGGGCGATGTTCCGGAAGCTGGCGAAGGCCGGGGAGACCGCGCAGATCGTGGCGACCATCGGCCTGCTCGTCGCGCTGCCGGCGGCGGGGCTGTGGGCCGTGGAACTCCTGCGGGACGCGGGGGTGTCCGTGCAGCCCGCCGAGAACCAGTTCGGGCTGCCCGGCGTCGGGCCGAGCCCGGCCGTTTCCTGGCAGCTCATGGACGGGGTCGGGGTCGACTCCGACCAGCTGATCACCTGGATCACCACCGCGGTCGTCGCCCTCGGCCTGTGGGTGCTGCTCCGGCACACCGCCCTCGGCCTGCGGCTGCGCGCGGCCGTCGACAACCGGTCGCTGACCGAGCTGCGCGGGATCAGCGCCGACCGGCTGTCGTCGATCGCCTGGATGCTCTCCTCGGCACTGGCCGGACTCGCCGGGGTGCTCGCCACCCCGCTGCTCGGCCTGTCCGCGCACGACTACACGCTCTTCCTCTTCGTGTCCGCGACCGCGGCCGTCCTCGGCCGCTTCGCGTCGATCCCCCTGGCCTTCGCGGGCGGCCTCGCGCTCGGCGTCCTGCAGAACCTGGCCGCCGGCTACGCCTCCTTCGCGGACCGGATCACCGGATTCCGTACCGCCGTCCCGTTCTTCCTCCTGTTCGCGGGACTGCTGCTGATGGCCCGCCGGCAGCGCGCGGCGGGCACGGCCGCGGCGGACGCGACCACCCCCGACTACCTGGCGGGGGCGTCCTGGGCGCGGCGCTGGGGGCCGTGGGCGGCGGGCGCGGCGCTGCTCGCCACCGCCTTCTACACCCTCACCACGCCGTTCTGGAGCGGTCTGCTGACGCAAGGACTGGCGATCTCCCTGGTGTTCGTCTCGTTCACCCTGGTGACCGGGCTCGGCGCGATGGTGAGCCTCGCGCAGGCCACCTTCGTGACCGGCGCCGCACTGGTGGCCGGGCTGCTGATGAGCCACGGCTGGCCGTTCGTCGCGGCGGCGGCCGTCGGGACGTGCGCGGCGGCGGTGCTCGGCGCGCTGGTGGCACTGCCCGCGCTGCGGCTGGGCGGGCGAAGCCTCGCGCTCGCCACGCTCGCGCTGGCCTTCCTCGCCGACCAGGTGCTGTTCCAGCTGGGCTGGCTGCGCAACGGCGACGCGGGCTGGTCCATCCCGCGCCCGGTGCTGGGCCCGATCGACCTCGCCGACGACCGGGCGATGGGCGTGGCCCTGATCGTGCTGCTGGGCACGGTCGTCACCGCGCTCAGCGCACTGCGCGGCTCGGCCACCGGCCGCGCGATCCTGGCGGTCCGGTCGGCGCCCGCCGCCGCGATGGCGTCCGGAGTCTCGGTGGTCCGTACGAAGCTGCTGCTCTTCACCCTGTCGGCGGGGCTCGCCGGCTTCGGCGGCGTCATGTACGCCTCCTACAACACCCGCGTTACCGCGACGGACTTCACCGCGCTGACGGGCCTGGTCTGGCTCGCGGTGGTCGTCGCCGCCGGGTTGCGCAGGCCGCAGTTCGCGGTGGTCGCCGGGCTGGTCTTCGCGATCGTCCCGCACCTCTTCCAGACCTACGTCACCGATTCGGCCCACCTGCCGGTCATCCTCTTCGGCCTGGCCGGACTCGCCCTGGCCAACGACCCCGACGGCTACTGCGCGGCGGTCTCCGTACGGCTGCGCAGACGGCGGGCGGAGCGTGCGGCGCTCGCGGAACGTACGACGCGGGCGGAACGGGCCGTCCATGACGTCCCCCCGGCCGCGCCGCGCGTCCCGGTCGTCCCGGCCCCCGCCGCGGGCGAACCGCCCGCACTCGCACTGCGCGGCGTCCACGCGGGATACGACGGCGGCTCCGTCCTGCACGGGGTGGATCTGACCGTCCGTGCCGGGGAGATCCTGGCGCTGCTGGGTCCCAACGGGGCGGGCAAGAGCACCGTCTGCCGGGTCGCCGCCGGGATCCTCACCCCCGCGCACGGCACGGTGCTGACGCACGGCAGGGACGGCACCCGCGACGGTCCGGTGCGACGCTCCCGCGAGGGCGTCCTGCTCGCACCCGAGGGCCGCGGCATCTTCCCCGCACTGACCATCGAGGAGAACCTGACGCTGTATCTGCCCGACCGGGCGGCGCGCGGACAGGTCTACGCGCGCTTCCCGCAGCTCGCCGCGCGGCGCAGCGTCCTCGCGGGGTCGCTGTCGGGCGGCGAACAGCAGATGCTGGCACTGGCCCCGCTGCTGCAGCGGCCGCCGAAGGTCCTGGTCGCCGACGAACCCTCGCTGGGCCTCGCCCCGCGCGTCGTCGACGAGGTCTTCGCCGTCCTCACCGAACTGCGCGCGGCGGGCACCGCGCTGCTGCTCGTCGAGGAGAAGGCGGCCGAGGTGCTCGGCCTCGCCGACACCGTCGCGTATCTGTCGTCCGGCCGGGTGTCGTGGTGCGGCCCGCGCGCGGAGGTGGAGACCGACCGGCTCACCGAGGCGTACCTCGGCATCGCGGCCTCGGCGGGCACCAGGCAGCAGGATCTGGACGTCGACGGGGAGGTGGTCCAGCCGTGACCGGTGAGGTGCTGCGGGCGGAGGGCGTCGGCGTACGGTTCGGCGGTGTCCGCGCCCTGGACGGGGTGAGCCTCGGCGTCCGCGCGGGCGAGGTGTGCGGGCTCATCGGCCCGAACGGCGCGGGCAAGACCACGTTCTTCGACGCCGTCTCCGGCATCCGCCGCCCCGACACGGGCCGGGTGCTGCTCGACGGCCGGGACATCACCGGCCGCTCCCCCGTCTGGCGGGCCCGGCACGGCCTGCGCCGCACGTTCCAGCGCCAGCAGCTGTTCGGTCAGCTCACGGTCACCGACAACCTCGTCGTCGCGCAGGAGTGGGAGGGCGGCGGAGGCGGCCTCGCGGCCGATCTGGTGGCGGCGCCCTCCCGGCGGTCGCGGGAGCGGGCGCGCCGGGCGCGGGCCGAGGCGGTGCTGCGCCAGTGCGGTCTGTACGACCTGCGCTCGGCGTACGCGGGAACGCTCCCGGTCGGACAGGCCCGGATGGTCGAGGTCGCCCGCGCGCTGGCGGACCCGCCCCGGGTGCTGCTGCTGGACGAGCCCGCCTCGGGGATGTCGGGCGAGGAGCGCGAGCAGCTCGCCGATGTCGTGCGGCGGCTCGCCGGGCAGGAAGGGTGCGCGGTGCTGCTCGTCGAGCACAACGTGGCCTTCGTGATGGAGCTGTGCGCCCGGGTCGTCGTCCTGGACCTCGGCACGGTGCTCGCCCAGGGCAGCCCCGCCGAGGTCCGGGCGGATCCGGCGGTACGCGACGCGTATCTGGGGACGACGGCCTGACCAGCGGGTTCGCCGCGAGGTGGAGAGATCCGGAAACGTTTCCGGCGAGTGGGAATGGCGTATCCGGGGAGGTGGTTGAAACTGGAACGCCCTGTACTCAACGTTAGGATCGCCGCTCGTGAGCAGCAAGGTCCCCTTCATCACCCTCAACAACGGCGTCCAGATGCCGCAGCTCGGCTTCGGTGTCTGGCAGGTGCCCGACGACGAGGCCACGGCCGCCGTCTCCACCGCGCTGGAGGCCGGGTACCGCAGCATCGACACCGCCGCGATCTACGGCAACGAGGAGGGCACCGGCAAGGCGCTCGCCGCCTCCGGTGTGCCGCGCGAGGAACTCTTCGTCACGACGAAGCTGTGGAACTCCGAGCAGGGCTTCGACAAGGCCCTGGCCGCCTTCGACGCCTCGCTGGACAAGCTGGGCCTCGACCACGTCGACCTGTACCTGATCCACTGGCCGACGCCGGCCCGCGACCTGTACGCCGACACCTGGCGCGCCCTGGAGAAGATCTACGCGGACGGCCGCGCCAAGGCCATCGGCGTCTCCAACTTCAACCCGGAGCACCTGCGCCGCGTCCTGGCCGAGGGTTCGGTCGTCCCGGCCGTCAACCAGGTCGAGCTGCACCCGGACTTCGCCCAGGCCCCGCTGCGCGCCTTCCACGCCGAGCACGGCATCGCCACCGAGGCGTGGTCGCCGCTCGGCCAGGGCAAGGGCCTGCTGGACGAGCCCGTGATCGGCACCATCGCCGAGCGGCACGGGCGCACGGCGGCCCAGGTCGTGCTGCGCTGGCACCTCCAGCTCGGCAACGTCGTGATCCCCAAGTCCGTGACGCCTTCCCGGATCAAGGAGAACATCGATGTCTTCGACTTCGAGCTGACCGACGCCGACCTGACGGCCCTGGCCGGCCTGGACGCGGGCAACCGCATCGGTTCGGACCCCGAGTCCGTCAACTGATCGCATGAAATGCGGCCGCATGACCTCGACCGCATGACCTGACGATGGCGGCATCCGTACGGCGGGTGCCGCCGTCGTCACGTCACCCCCGACCGAGCGTGAACGTCTCCCCTGCCCGGTAGGACCGGACGGTCGTCGCCTCCCCCGCGCGCACCAGGTGGACGCGGCCCAGCCCGGAGACCCCGCAGCGGGAGCCGTCCACCGTCAGCAGCGTGTTCTCGTCGATGGCGACGCCCACCGCGACGTCGCCGCGCGCCACCGTCTCGACGAGGCGCGCCAGCGTTCCCCACTGGGCGGTGTGGACCTCGACGGTGCACGGGACGAGGCCGAGCCCCGGCCGCAGGGTGATCTCGTCGAGGTCCTCGGCGGTCTCCTCCGGGCAGACCGGGATCCCGTCCGCCCTCCAGCCGCCGACCAGCGCCAGGTCCGCGGCGACGGCCGCGCCCGCCGAGAACCCGGCGTACGGGACCGCCGGCAGCAGGCCCGCGTGCGGGGCGAGGACATCGCCGTAGGCGGGGGTCAGACCACCGCAGACCAGCAGCGCGGCCGCCCCCTCCAGTGCGGCGGGGTCCAACGCGCCGCCGGGCGGCACCAGGACGGGGTACGGCCGGCAGGGCGCCACGGTCCGCAGCGCCGCCTCGTACCGGCCGAAGTCGGCGGCCCCGACGCCCTCGTCGATCAGCAGGCACGCCACGACCGGGTCGGGACCCGCCGCGGCGAGGAACGGCCCGTACACCAGGGACGCGGCCGCTTCGTCCCAGCCGCCGCCGATCAGATACGTCTCCATCCGGCCGAGTCTGCCGCGCCGGCTCCCGGACCGCACCACATTTCACCGCCCTTACGGCCGGTTGGCGGGCGGTTGGCGGCGGATTGGCGGGCCTCAGACCATCCGGAAGACCGGGCCCTTCGGCGTGAACGGGAGCACCGCGCCGCGCGGTACGAGGTAGGCGTGCTCACGGCGCGGGCGCAGCACGTCGCACTCGGCGTCGGTGATGATCAGGACGGGCGCGGCCGGCGGGAAGTCGTCCGCGCGGTGCAGGAGGTCCAGGGCGGGCTGGAGCACGGTGCCGCCGCGCCCGTGGATACGGACCCGGCCGGCGATGTCCGCCACCGGGACGTATCCCGCGTCGTGTGCCGCCGCGTCGCACATGATGACGCGCGCGGCGGGCACGTCGCGGGCCGCGGCGTACGAGGCGATGGCACCCAGCGCCTTGCCGATCAGCGTCGTGCTCATGGATCCCGACGTGTCGAGGACGACCCCGAAGGTGCAGCGGGCCACCTCCTCGGGCGGGAAGTACCGCCCTGCGCGCGGGATGTCGGGCGTGGACGACTGGCGGCGGGAGGGCCGGGCGTAGGAGCGGACCGGTTCGGGACGCGGCACGAACTCGTCGAACCAGCGCGCGAGTTGCGCGTCCCAGGCCAGCGGCGGGTGGCTGAGCGCGTTGATCTCCTCCACGAGCCCGGCCGGGAGCAGCCCGCGTTCGCGCGTCGAGTGCAGGTCGAAGCCGGTCATCAGTCCGCGCCGGTAGAACTCGTCGAGGTCCACCCACTCGGCGGGCTGCGCGGGCCGGGGCAGCGGTGCACCGAGGATGTCGCCCTTGCCCCTGCCGCGCAGCGTCGCCAGCCGCCGCATCCGGCGCAGGTCGGTGGCTATGCGGTCGTAGACCTCCTCGGCGGACAGCCCCCGCAGTCCGGGGTCGTGCAGCAGCCCGGCGGGCATCTCCCCGACGTCCATCTCGATCAGCCAGGCGTTGATGACGTAGTCGGCGGCGACGTTGAACAGGTACCGGTCGCGGCCGCCGCAGCGCTCGCCGTGCCGCAGGGCGGCGTGCAGCAACTCGTGGCCGAGGATGAAGCGCCACTCCTCGTCCGTGTGGCGGATCAGCGGGTTGACGTAGATCTCGGCCGCCTCCGGGCTGACGGCGGCGACGGAGATGCCGTGCGCCCGGGCGAGTTCGGCGTCCGCGACGAGCGTCATGCCCGCGGCGATCCCGCCCAGCAGCGGGTACGAGGACACGAACCAGTTGAGCGCGCGCTCCCAGGGCCGCTGTTCCAGCCGGGCTCCGGTGAGGGTGTCGCGCCGGCCGCCCGCCACGTCCATCGCGGCCGAGACCGTGCGGGTCAGGGCGTGCGCGAGGGCGTTGCTCCAGTCCGGCGGGGAGCCGCGCCAGGAGTTCCACTCGGTGAGCACCTGGTCGGGCTCGCCGGGGCCCGCGGTGCCGCAGTCGGCGTAGGCGGGCGGGATGCCGTCGCGGCGGAAGCGTGCGGCGAGCTTCTCCTCGTCGCCGTCCGGCCAGGTGCGCGGCAGGTCTTCCGGCGCCTCCCCGACGGGCATCGCGGCCAGGAAGCGGTTGACGACGACGCAGCGTGCCGTGCGGTCGAAGACGTCGGGCTGCTCGCGCGGCCCCGTGGCGGCGGGCACATGGCCGAAGCCGAGGTGCAGCAGGCAGTGCGCGAGGGCCCAGGCCCAGGTGGCAGGGTCGGCGCGGCGGTACGGGTGGGCGTGGACCGTGCCGCCGGAGGTGACCACTGCCAGCCCGCGCTCGGGGCGGTTCGCACAGTCCGGCAGCCGGCAGAACGACGCGTCCAGGGCGGACAGCGCGGGGTGCTCGGACACGATCGCGCACCCCTTCAGGTAGGCGGCCTCGGCCAGTTCCCGCTGCTTGTCGGGCCTTTTGGCGCGGGCCTTCACCGGCGCGCCTCGACCAGGCGCGGCATGTCGCGGGCGGCCTCGACGAGGAACCAGGCGGGCAGCACGGGGTTGCCGTCCAGGTCGTCCGCGATGACCGTCTGGGCGACCTCGACGGAGATCTCCGCGAGTTGCACGAGCAGGGCCTTGGAGCGGAAGGCGGTCTGCCGCACCGCTTCGGAGGCGTGCTCCTTGCGGTCCGGCAGCTCCTTGGCGAGCCGGCCGCGGAACGCGTCGGCGAGGTAGTAGAGCAGATCGCGGTCCTCGAGACGGCGCGGCCAGGGGGCGTCGCCCTTGAGGATCGCGTCGATGCCGTAGGCGTTGCGGACGATCTTCGCGTAGCCGCAGAAGGAGACGGCGTGCGCGGGGGTGAGCGTCCCGTGCGTGATGACCTTGAGGGTGTCCTCGTCGAGTGTCGGGCCGAAGGAGTGCAGCGCGTCGGAGAGCATGTGCCACGAGCGCGGGGTGGAGAAGGCCTCCTCGGTCTTCGGGGCCTTCGACCACAGGTGGTCGGGCCGGTCGGTGAGGTAGTCCGTCACCCACGGGTGGATGCCGTTCTCGGCCGCCCACACCAGCCAGTCCTTGGCGGAGGCCTGCAGATGGACGTGGGTGAGGCGGTTGATGAGCGCGGACGCGATGGGCCGGGCGAGCGCGTTGTCGGTGGACCGGTTGCCCGCCCCGATGACGATGGAGCCCACGGGCAGCTCGTAGGAGCCGATCCGGCGGTCCAGGATCAGCGAGTAGAACGCCTTCTGGACGTCGGGCGTCGCGGCGTTGAGCTCGTCGAGGAACAGGCAGTACGGCTCGTCGCGCGCGATGGCCTCGGGCGGGCAGAAGCGCGTGCGCCCGTCGTGGATCTGCGGCACGCCGATCAGGTCCTCGGGGGCCAGCTGGGTGCCCAGCAGCGACACGCACTCCAGGCCGAGCGATTCGGCGAAGGCCCTGACCAGCGAGGACTTGCCGATCCCCGGCGCGCCCCAGAGGAACACCGGACGCACGGTGGCGAGCCCGAGCAGCAGCTCGGGTATCCGGGTGGGCGTGACGGTGATGGCGGACTGCATGCTTCGGGTTCTCCGGGGCGGTGAGTGGTGCGGCGGGTGCTCGGTTACCCAGCGTGACGGTCGGGGATGCTCCGCACAACTGGTTTTCCCGCCGCGCCACCCGTCCCGAAGTCGGGTTGCGCTACGGACTACACGTCGCCCGCGACCAGCGGATAGTGGTCCGAGTAGTCGGTGTACGAGGACGTGGTGCCCCAGCTGGAGACCGTCCACTTCGGGGAGTGCTCGTTGACGACGCGGTTGTTCCAGTGGGCCGGCCGGGCGTGGCCGTTGCGCAGCAGCGCGTGGTCCAGGCGCTGCGCCGGGTCGTTCGGGTAGCGGTCCCGGGCGACGGAGTTGGTGACGGGGTCGAAGCTGTCGGCGGGCCCGGGGGCGGCGTCGGGGGCCGCCGCGTCGAGGTCCGCGAGCAGGCCCGGGTAGTCGGCGCCGTGCGCGTCGATGTTGAGGTCGCCGGCGATGATGACGGGTTCGGCGGCGGGGATGGCGCGGGCGTCGAGGAAGGCGTCGATCTCCTGGTCCTGGCCGTGCCGGATGTTCGCGGCCTCACCCGAACCGCAGGAGGAGTCGTCGGCCTGGGTATGGGTGCCGACGACGTGCACGCGGGTGCCGTTCACGTTCAGGACGACGTACACGAAGCCCTTGTTGGAGTAGTAGTCGGCGCCGCACCCGTCCGCGTAGACGTGCTGCACCTTCTCCAGGATCGGCCACTTGCTGACGACGGCGACGCCGCCGTCCTCCGGCGTCCAGGAGCTGTACGCGCCCTCCGTGCGGTCCCAGCCGCTGGTGGAGCGTCCCAGGACCGGCGTCTGGTAGGGGTAGCGGCCCTTGACGTTGCCGAGCAGCCGGTCGGAGGCGGCGTTGTCGAACGCCTCCTGGAAGACGACGACGTCGGCGTCGCGCGTGTAGCCCGCGTTCGCGATCAGGTCGGCGCGCTGCAGCTGTCCCCAGTTCGGGTACAGGTTCCGCGACAGCATCATCACGTTGCTGGTCACGAGTCTGATCTGGGGGACCTGCTGGGTCCGCGCCACGTCGGCGGGGGACGCGAAGGCGGGCGCGGTGGCGGCGGAGCCGAGCAGGAGCACGAAGGCACAGGCGGTGGCGGCTCGGGCAAGTCTCACGGAACACTCCCGGTGAACGTGGGTGGAGAAGCAGCGGAAGCCTAGGGGGAGTTGGTTACCGAAGGGTAGATACGTGCGGACATCCGGTCTACGATCTGCCCCCTGATGTCAATCTGACGGAGGATCAGTGATTGCCAAGCCGCTTCAAGCCGCCGCCGCGCTGGCCGGTGCCATCGCCCTCACCGTCGTCGCCTCCCCCGCTTCGGCCGCCTCCCCCGGGGGCTGGACCGAATCCGGCACCGCGTACACCGGTTCCCTGACCGGCGGCGAGGGGCTGGCCACCCGCGCCGACGGCTCGCTGCTCTACCGGGGTCTCGGCTCGATCCCGATCGGCCTGCGCATCAAGGGCTGGAATCACATCGGTGACCCGGACATCGCCCAGGGCCATGTCTTCGACGCCTACCAGGGCGGCGACGGCGCCACCTCGAAGATGTACGCCGTCACCACTCCCGGCGGACAGCGCTACGAGTACGTCCATCCGCTCGACCCCGGCGAAGCGCTCAACAACTCCTTCGCCGCCGTCTCCCCCGACGCGCAGTGGCTGGTCTCCGGCGAGTGGGGCACCCGCGACCGCCTCCAGGTCTTCCCCGCTCCCCTGCTCAACCCGGCCACCCCGCGCACCGGCGGCTCGCTCCCGCAGGCCGGGCAGATCACCCTGGACCGCGCGGTCGACAACATCCAGGGCTGCGACTTCGTCTCCGACACCCGCCTGGTGTGCGTCTCCGACGACGACGCCAAGGACCTGGTGCAGGTCGACCTGCCGCACGCGCTGGACGGCACCGCGGTCACCGGCCAGGTGACGACACTGCTCCAACTGCCGAAGCGCAGCATCTGCTCGGGCACCTTCGAATCCGAGGGCATCGACTTCGACCCGCGCTCCAGCACGCTGCGCGCGGAAGTCGTCCAGCCGGGTGTCTGCGTGGTCTCCACCACGGTGTACTCCTACTCCCCCACCTCGTAGGAGGCAGTTCATGCGTCGCAGATCGACCGTGCTCCTGTCCGTACTCGGCGCCCTCGCCCTGATGTTCGGCGCGGCGCCCGCGTCGCCGGCCGCGCCGGCCGCCGACCCGCCCGCGCACCATCCGGTGATCTTCGTCCACGGCTACAACGCCGACCCCGGCGTGTGGGGCGGGATGATCGCCGGCTTCAAGGCCGCCGGATACACCGACGACGAACTGTTCAGCTGGGGTTACGACACCCACCAGTCCGTCAACGAGGTGCTGGCCGGGCGCTTCGGCGCCTACGTCGACAGCGTGCTGAGCAGCACCGGCGCGTCGAAGGTCGACCTGGTCTCGCACTCCTTCGGCAGTCTGACCACCCGGTGGTACGTCAAATTCCGCGGCGGCACGGCCACCGTCGACCACTGGATCTCCCTCGGCGGCCCGAACCACGGCACCTACACCTCGTGGGCCTGCGCGCTCTGGGACCAGGCGTGCCGCGACATGTCACCCGGCTCGTACGTGCAGAAGCAGTTGGCGGCCGGGGACGAGACGCCGGGCGCCGTGCGGTACGCGACCTTCTGGTCGGAGTGCGACGAGGTCATCAACCCGGACAGCAGCGTCGCGCTCAGCGGCGCCGTCAACACGGACGCCGGTTGCCTCGACCACAATGACCTGCTGGGGGACGGCGCGGTATCGCAGGGAGTACGCGATTTCCTCGCCGGGTGATGACTCCCCGTAGGCTGCCCGTGTGCTGAACTACGACGCAGAAGCCGAACGGTACGACGCGACCCGTGGAGGCGTCCCCCGGGCGGAGGCCGCGGCCCGCGCCGTACTCGACCTCGTGCCGGACGCGGCCCGCACCCTGCTCGATGTCGGGTGCGGGACCGGTCTGGTGACCGAACGGCTCGCCCGGCCGGGGCTGCGCGTCCTCGGCGTCGACGCCTCGGCCGGCATGGCGTCGGTGGCCGCCGGCCGGGTCGGACCCTCGGTGGTGCTCGGCGACAGCCGGCGGCTGCCGTTCGCCACCGGATCGCTGGACGCGGTCTGCGCCGTCTGGCTGCTGCATCTGCTGCCGGACGCCGCGGAGGTCGTCGCCGAGTGCGCGCGGGTGCTGCGGCCGGGCGGGGTGTTCGTCACCACCGTCGACAAGGACGCGGCGCACGCGGTGGGCAGCGACATCGACGCGCTGCTCGCCCCGCACCTCATCCCCGACGCCTACGACGAGGCCGCGGCCGTCGTCGGCTGGGCGGCGGGCCACGGGCTGCGCCCCGGTGCGGAGACCTCCTTCACCGGCCATGGCCAGGGACGGTCCCCGGCGCTGACGGTCGAGAAGATCCGCGCGGGTTACTTCGCCTCCGCCCTGGAGTTCAGCCCGCGCCAGGCCCAGGGCGTCATCGACGGCCTGGTCGCCCTGCCGGCCCAGCACACCCCGCGCCCCGACCCCGTCTACCGGCTGCTCACCCTGGACAAGGACGCCTGACGGAGCCCTGGATCGGAGCCCTGGATCCCGGCCGTCCGGCGGAGCGACGGAACGAGCGGCGAACCGGCGGGCTAGTTCTTCAGTTCGTGCAGGGTCGCGACGACCCACTCCTCCGCCTGACCCTTGGTGACGCCCAGACCCACCAGGGCCTGGGCGGCGGGGTCCTGGTCGTCGCTGAGGACACCGAGCAGGATGTGCTCGGTGCCGATGTAGTTGTGCCCCAGGCGCAGCGCCTCGCGCAGGACGAGGTGCAGCGCCTTCTTGCCGGCGGCGGCGAACGGCACGTGGCCTTCCACCGGCTCGCCCTCCGCGCCGGGCGTACCGACAGCGGCACGGACGGCCTCCGGTGACGCCCCCAGCTCGACCATGGCGCGGCAGGCCAGCCCCTTGGGCTCGTGAAGCAGGCCGAGGACGAGGTGTCCGGTGCCCACGGTGGCGTGCAGGGCGCCGCGCGCCTCCTCCTCGGCGCTCCTGACCGCGTGGCGGGCCCGGTCGGTGAAGCGCTCGAAGAGCGCGTCGAGCGGCAGGTCCAGATCGTCGGGGGTCTTGGGCACGAAGCGTTTCTGTACGGCCTGCTTGCTGACGCCCATGTTCTGGCCGATGTCGGTCCAGGAGGCGCCGGCCCTGCGGGCCTGGTCCACGAAGTGGCCGATCAGATGGTCGGCGACTTCGCCGACGTGCTGCGCGAGGGTCACCGCGTCGGAGAGGCTCTGCAGCGGATCGCCGTCGGGGTGCCGTTCCTTGACGTGGGAGATCAGATCGTCGAGTCGTACTGGTTGTCCCGTCATGCGTCAACTCTAAGTTGACGATCGAGGAGCGTCAACCCTCGGTTGACGCATGTTTCCGGGTGGCTCGCATCCCCCGTCGTGGGGATGCGGATCGTCTTCCGGCCGGACGTGGCGGCCGGGCCCGGCCGGGAGCGTGGACGGTATGGAAACCACCGCCCTCGACCACCGGCCCCCGCCCGCCGCCGAGTTGCCCCGGACCCCGCCCGTCCGCCGGGGCACGACCCGGCCGGCGGTCCCGCCGATGGAACTGACCTACGCTGTGCAGATGCTCCTCGGGACACTCGTTCTCGTCGCCGGCGCCCACCTGCTCGCCGAACGCGCCGCGGCGCACGGCACGGCGACCGCCCGCCGGCGTGGCTGACCGAACCCAGGGGCCGATGGCCGGAACGGCTGGAGCGGCGTCCCCCCGAACCCGCGGTGCCCTCTCCCGGGCCGGCAGCGCCCTGTTCGGGCGGTCGGCCCGGCTCCGGTGGGTCCATCTGATCCTCGGCGGCGCGTTGTTGATGCCGTTCTACCTGCTGACGCACACCGCGCTGAACGTCCTCGCCCATGCCGACGAGGGCAGCGACGTCTGGGTCGCCCAGCAGTTCGGCGCCTTCGGCCTCGCCCTGCCGATCGCGGCGGCCACCGCCGCGGCCTTCCCCCTCGTACGCGACCTGGAGGGTGCGGCGGCGCGGGCGCTGGGCGCCGGCCCCGAGGGCGGGCCCACACCCTCCGCGGACCGCACGTGGGCGGCCCGCGTCCGGACGTCCTGCTGGTTCGTGCTGCACCTGGGGCTCGGCGGCATCGTCAGCGGGTTGACCCTGGCCATCCCACCGGCCGCTGTGGTGTTGCTGACCATGCCGTTCTCCGCGCGGCTGCGCGCGACCGAACTCTCCTGGTCGCACGCGCTCACCCTCGGCCACCCCGCCCCGGCCCTCCTCACCGCCGTATCCCTGCTGGCCCTGCTCACGCTCACCGCCCAGGGCGCGGCCGCGATCCTGGCGCGCTGCTCCACCGAGTTGCTCGGGCCGACCCCCCTCGACCGGCTGGCCGAAGCCGAGCAGCGCACCGTACGCCTGGCGCTGCGCAACCGGCTGGCCCGCGAGCTGCACGACTCGGTGGGTCACGCGCTCAGCGCGGTGACGCTGCAGGCGGGCGCCGCGCGCAAGGTGCTGGACCGCGATCCGGAGTTCGCCCGGCAGGCACTGGCCGCCATCGAGGAGACCACCCGGCGCGCGGTCGCGGAACTCGACGATGTGCTCGGCCTGTTGCGTGAGGACAGCGACGGCTCGACCGCTCCCCCGGGCCCCGCCCTCGGCGGCCCCGACGGCCTCGACGCCCTGCTCGACCGGACGCGGGCGGCGGGCGTCCCCCTGGACGCGTCCGTCGACGGTGATCTCCGCGAGGTGCCCCCGATGGTCTCCCGCGAGGCGTACCGGATCGTGCAGGAAGGCCTGAGCAACGCGCTGCGGCACGCGGGCCGGGTCCCGGTCCGGCTGCGGATCGCCGTGGTTGACGGCGCGTTGGAGATCGAGATGGTCAACCCGGCGATGGCGCCGCCCTCCCGCAGAGCGGGTGGCGGCCGGGGCCTGATCGGCGTCGAGGAGCGCACCGCCGCACTGCGCGGCCGCTTCGAGGCCGGATCCGACGGTGCGCGGTGGCGGCTGCGCGTCGTTCTGCCGCTGGGGGTGGGGAACCGGTGAACCTGCGGATCGTCCTCGCCGACGACGAGCGGATGGTGCGCACGGCGCTGCGCGCCATCCTGGAGAACGAACCGGACATGGAGGTCGTCGGCGAGGCCGCCACCGGCGCCGAGGCCGTCCCGCTGGTGCGCGAACTGCGGCCGGACGTCGTCCTGATGGACGTCCGCATGCCGGAGATCGACGGCATCCGCGCCACCGAGCACCTGGTGCGCACCATGGTGGATCCACCGCACATCGTCGTCGTGACGACCTTCGAGAACGACGCCTACGTTTACGAGGCGCTGCGTGCCGGAGCCTCCGGCTTCCTGCTGAAGCGCGCGGGGGCGGACCAACTCGTGGACGCCGTACGGCTGGTGGCCGGCGGCGACTCCCTGCTCTTCCCGGCGGCCGTGCGCAGGCTCGCCGCCCGCTACGCCCCCGTCGACCCCTCGCAGGCCTTGCGCGACCGCCTCACCGAGCGCGAGGCGGAGGTGCTGCACCTGATGACGTCCGGGCTCTCCAACGCGGAGATCGCCCAACGGCTCGGCCTCGGCCCGGAAACCGTCAAGACGCACGTCGCCCGCATCCTCGCCAAACTGGGCGCCCGCGACCGCACCCAGGCCGTCATCGCGGCCTATGAATGCGGCTTCGTGGTGCCTGGCTGATGCCCGACCCGTGCCCGACTCGTGCCTGGCTCGTGCCCGTTTCGTGCCCGGCCGAGGGCGCAGGCGTCGGTCCGGTAACAACCCGGTCTCGATTCGGGGAACCAATGGTCGTCGATCTGCGTCATATTCAGCATGAATGATCTTCCTGTACGCATACGCCCGGCCGAGATGGACGACCTGGACGCGGTCGTGAGCATCCATACGGCGGCGTGCGCCGCGGCGCACCGGGAGGGCGGCGTACCCGGGGACGAGATCGACGCGCCGGGCGGGCTGATCGCGCGCTTCAACGGGTGGGCGCGCGCCATCCAGCTGCCTGGGAAGACCACGCTGATCGCCGAGGCCGACGGCGAGGTGGTGGGCGTGCTCTCCATGGAGTCGGACGCGCCCGGCACCGCACTGGAGCTGTCGCAGATCCATGTGCGGCCCGGCCAGTGGCGGCGCGGCATCGGCGGCCGGCTGCACGCGGCGTACGTCCAGTCCCTGCGCGAGACGGGTGTGCTCACCGGCATGTCGGGCGTGTGGGAGCAGAACGACCGGGCGCGGGCGTTCTACACGCGCCTCGGGTGGCGGCCGGTCGGGACGGTGGAGACGGGCGGGGACGGCCTGCGCCGACTGCACCTGCGCCTCGAGGTCTGATGCGGGCCCGTCCCACGTTTCGGCCCTAGGTTCTTGACCGATCGTTCTCGATACGGATAGCGTCCTTCCTGTGGCCAGGACCAAGGAATTCGACCCCGACGCCGCGCTGCAGTCAGCCCTGGAGCTGTTCTGGCGGCGCGGTTACGAGGCGACGTCGATGGCCGACCTCGTCGAGCACCTCGGCATCGCCCGCGCCAGCATCTACGGGACGTTCGGCAGCAAGCACGGGCTGTACGTCAGGGCGCTGGAGCGGTACGGCGAGCTCTGCGATCCGGGCCTCATGGAGGAGCTGTCCCAGCCGGGACCCGCACTGCCCGCCGTCCGCTCCGTGGTGACGCGCTTCGCCGAGGAGTCCGCCTGCGACGACCTGCGGCGCGGCTGCTTCATCACCAACACCGCGGTCGAGCTGGCGCCACACGACCGGGTCGCCGCGCGGCGCGTCGAGGCCAGTTGGGACTGGCTGGAGACGGCGCTGACCTCGGCCCTCATCCGCGCCGCAGCACAGGGGGAACTGCCGGAAGGGCGCGATCCGCGGGCGCTGGCGCGGCTGCTGCTGGTCCTCATGCAGGGCATGCGAGTGGTCGGCAAGGCCGGCCAGGACCCCGCCCGCGTCAGGGACGCGGCGGCGCAGGCCCTCTCTCTCCTCGACTGACCTTCGGGCCGTCGGGCCTTCGGGGCCGGCTTCTACCTGCCCTCATTCAAGAATGATCGATCCAATATCGAACCGGAAGGGCGCAGGGGGACATGTCGTCGAAGAACGGCTTCGCGCTGCTCGGAACCATTCAGGCCACGCTCATCTTCACCATCATGATCCTCATGGTGCCGCTCCCCCGGATAGCCCGGGAGTTCGGCCTCGACCCGTCCCAGCTCCTGCTCCTCAGCGCCGCGTACGGACTCTCCTTCAGCGGACTGCTGCTCCTGGGTGGCCGGCTGGCCGACCGGCACGGCGGGCGCCGCATGCTGACGGTGGGCCTGTCGGTCTTCGCCGCCGCCTCGGCGGCGGGCGCGCTGACGCCCGGCTTCACCTCGCTGACGGCCGTCCGGTTCGCGCAGGGCCTCGGGGCGGCGCTGACCGCTCCGGCCGCCATGGCCCTGGTGCGCGGCCTGTTCCCGGCCGCCGCCGGCTACGACCGGGCCATGGCCACGTGGGGAGGCCTCTCCGTCCTCGGCGCGACCGCCGGGAGCCTGTTCTCCGGCGCCGTGACGACCTGGGTCTCCTGGCGGGTCACCTTCCTCGTACCGGTGCTCGTCGCCCTGACCGGGCTCGCCCTCGCCCGCCGCCTGCTGCCCGCCGACCCGACCCGCCCCGGCGCACCGCCGCCGCTCGACGTACGCGGCGCCGTGACGGCGACCGCCGGTGTCACCGCGGCCGGCTACGGCCTGGTGGCCGCCGGGGAGCGCTCGTGGTCGTCGGCCGCCGTACTCGTCCCGCTGGCCGCGGGAGTGCTCCTGCTCATCGCGTTCGCGCTCGTCGAGCGCCGGGCCCGCGAGCCGCTGCTGCCGCCCGGCTTCCTCCGCGACACCCGGCGGGCCACCGCGCTGGTGGCGATCATGATGACCGCCGCGGGCACCGCCCTGACCTTCTTCCTGCTCTCCCTGTACCTCCAGCAGGAGCGTGGCTGGTCGCCGCTGCGGACCTCCGCCGCCTTCGTTCCGTACGCCGCCGCCCTCGTCGGATCCGGCCGCGCCGCGGGACCACTCATCGGACGGTTCGGAGCCCGCGCGGTCACCACCGGTGGCCTCGCGCTCGGGGCCGCCGGGCTGCTGCTGCTCGCCGGCCTCGACCCGAGCTCGCCGTACGCGACCGGCCTGCTCCCCGGCCTCCTGCTGCTGCCCGCCGGAGCCGGACCGGCGTTCGCCGGAGCCACCGTGCTCGCCACCGCCGGCGTGCCACGCCGCCGGACGGGGTTGGCGGCAGGCGTCATGAACACCGCCATGGAGCTGGGGCCGACCATCGGCCTCGCCGCGCTGATGTCGGTCGCCGCCACCCGTTCCACGCCCGTAGCCGGATACGCCGCCGCTTTCGCCGCCGCCGGTATCGGCTACGCGCTCACCGCCGTCGCCGCCGCGCTCGCCCTGCGGCCGCGTCCCGTACCGAACCCGCCCACCGCACCAACCGTCATCAAGGAGTTGTCGTCATGACCGCACGCTTCACCGGCAGGACCGTCCTCGTCACCGGCGCCGGATCCGGTATCGGCCGGGCCGTCGCCCTCGCCTTCGCCCGGGAGGGGGCCAGGATCGCCGTCGCCGGGCGCACGGCGGAACCGCTGAAGGAGACCGCCGCGCTCATCGAGGCGGAAGGCGGCGAAGCCGCCGCCCTCACCGCCGACATCACGCGCTCCCAGGACGTCCAGCGCCTGGTGCAGGACACGGTGGCGCGCTTCGGCGGCCTCGACATCGCCGTCAACAACGTCGGCATCCTGACGACTCCGGCGCCGGTCGCCGACATCTCGGAGGACGACTGGCGGTCGAGCCTCGACACCAACCTCACCGGCACCTGGCTCTCGATGAAGCACGAGATCGCCCACATGCGGGCGCACGGCGGCGGCGCCATCGTCAACGTCTCCTCCAACCTCGGTGCCCACGGCCGCGTCCGGAACATGGGCGCCTACGTCGCCGCGAAGGCCGCCGTCAGCGCGCTGACCCGCAACGCCGCCCTCGACCACATCGCCGACGGCGTCCGCATCAACGCGGTCAGCCCCGGCCCGATCGACACCCCCATGTCCACCCGCCCCGGCGAGAGCCCCGCCGACAAGGCCGCCCGCATGCGGCACGAGGTCCCGGCGGGCCGGGCCGGATCCCTCGACGAGATCGCCGCCGCGGTGCTCTATCTCGCCTCCCCCGAGGCCGCGTTCACCGTCGGCACCGACCTCGTCCTGGACGGCGGCCTCACCGCCTGACCGACGCCACGACGACCCGCCGAGAACCGGCCACCGCAACGCAGGTGTCCGGAGTTCGCATCTCCTGGCCTCCGTGTCCCTTCCCTACTGTCGGCCTAGAACGGACGAGCGCTAAGAACAGGCCAAAGGCACATGCCAGAAGACTAAACACCTCCGTCGCGCAGTCCATCAAATCTGGTGAAACCCGCAGTTCAAAAGGGTGACGCGCCCAAATTGCCCCCCATGATGGCGACGTCTCATCCACCCGTTTCCCCAAGGAGTACGACCATGCCCGAGACGACCGAACCGAACGTCGGTTCGTTCACTCTCGGCGGTCCGCCGACCGCCGAACCCGCTGGAACGATCCAGGTACCGGAGCACGAGGAGTGGCCTCTGCCCAACGGCTTCGCCTGGGTGTTCCCCGGTGAAGGCAACCACGGTGGTCTCGTCCGGCCCATGATCATGGCCGACGGCTTCAACCTCGGCCGGAGCAAGCTCGACGAGCTCTACCAAGGGCTGGAGACCGGCTACTCGTTCATCAGCGAACTGCGCCGGCGCGGCAGGGACGTGATCCTGCTCGGCTTCGAGGAGCGCAGCGCGTCGATCCTGGACAATGCGGAGGCGGCCGAGGCCGCCATCATGCGGGCCATCGGCGAACAGCAGGGCGACGCCCGCCTGGTCGTGGGTGGCTTCAGCATGGGCGGCATCGTCACCCGCTATGCACTCGCCAGGATGGAGCGGCAGGGGACGGACCACCGGACCGGGCTGTACTTCTCCTACGACAGCCCGCACCGCGGCGCTTCCATCCCGGTCGGTGTGCAGGCCTTCTCGCACTTCATCCCCTTCCCGAACGACTTCGCGAAGCAGATGAACAGCCCGGCCGCACGCCAGATGCTGTGGCAGCACTACGACAAGGACACCGGCAAGATCGGCGTCGCGCCTGAGCGCACGAAGTTCCTGGAGGCCCTGGACCGGGTCGGCAACTGGCCGAGGATTCCGATGACGATCGGCGTGGCGAACGGTCGCGCCGACGGGGTCGGCCTGCCGGACGTGAAGCCCGGCGAGGTCGCCCTGCGGATCGACCGGATCTACCCGGGCACCACCTTCTACACCCAGGCCCAGGGTGACGACGTGACGGCCGCCTACCTCAACCGCAGGTTCCCCAAGGCCGAGAAGACCATCACGACCAACAACTTCCCGGAACTGGACGGTGCACCGGGCGGAACCCTGCACACCTACAAGATCCTCGCCGACACGATGAAGAAGCTCGGCGGAAAGGTGGATCTGCGGCACGAGGACGTGTGCTTCGTGCCGTCGGTCAGCGCGGTCGCGATGCGCGACATCGGAAAGCAGGAAGACCTGTACGCGGACATCAACACATTGGAACGGGAGGAGGGCGAGCTGGGAGATTTCCTCTGTTCGTCCACGACCACCGCGCACACGGCCATGACCGAAGAACTGTGCACCTGGATCATGGACCGGCTCACCGACTGACCGCGGTCACGCGCGGCCGGGGCTGCCGTCCGCTCACCCCGGCGGACGGCAGCCCCGACAGCGACCAGCAGGGGCGGCAGGGGTCGAACCTGCGACATCTGGTTTTGGAGACCAGCGCTCTGGCCGGCTGAGCTACGCCCCTAGGTGTTGGGGCAACTCTCCTGGTTCGGGCACGTCCTGGGCAAACGGGTTTTCGCGCAGGAAGTCGTCGGTGCTCTCGGCGAGCCAGGTGCTCAGCACGCCGTGCAGGGCTTCGGCGCCTGCTAGGGGGCCTTCGGGGTCGGTCAGGGTGCAGGGGAAGAGGAGGAAGGGGCGGCTCTGGTCGCCGCCGAGGCCGCCGTGGGAGCCGGCCTGCTGCTCGAAGGCATGGACGGCGCCGGTGGCGGGGTCGTAGGAGGAGTTGACCATCAGGTCGGCGACGTGCGGGAAGCCGTCGGTGCGGCGGACCGTTTCGGCGGCGCCCTTGCCGAACGGGGCGAGGGGGTCGGCGAGGTGGATGCGGCCGGTGTCCAGCTCGTGCTCCGCGCCGCCCGCGCCCAGGGCGAGCGGGCCGCGGGTGGCGCTGCGGACGAGGACGAAGCCGATGCCCGGGTGGTCCACCAGGGTCCGCAGGAGCGTGGGGTAGCGCTCGTCGATCTCCTCGCGGGTGACGCGGCCCGGCAGGTCGGGGAAGGTGACGAGGCCGAGGTTGCCCGAGGCCAGGACCACCGGGTCGGAGGGCGGCCCCGCGCACTCCTTCTCCTCCTCCGGGTGCCGGCCGCGCTCGTCCCGGTGCAGGGCGGCGCGGGCCGCCGTCCTGGCCTCGGCACCGCTCACGCTGCGCCCGGCGCGGCGTGGGACGGGGAGGTCGCAGCCGGCCCGGACGAGTTCCTTCAGCGTCAGCCCGTACGCGTCGGCGAAGGTCTCGCCGTAGCTCTGGCCGTGGTCGGAGAGCAGCACGATCCGGTACGGGCGGGGCGCGTAGCGGGCGGCGTCGGCGATGAGCCGGATCGAACCGTCCAGCCGGTTCAGCACCTTGAACGCGTCGCGGCTGCGGGGACCGGAGTGGTGGGCCACCTCGTCGTACGCGACGAGGTCCGCGTAGACCGCGGTGCGGCCGGCGAGCATGTCGCCGATCACGGCGGCGACCGCGACATCGCGTTCGACGACGGTCGCGAAGGCGCGCAGCAGCGGGTACAGGCCTCCGCGCTTGATCCGCGGCCGGTCGCGGCGCAGCCGGGAGGCCGTCGACTCGGCGATCTCACGGCCGACCTCGGCGACGAAGGACCAGGCGGTGCGCACGGCGTTGGCGGGGTCGGAGAAGTACGCGAAGTAGCCGGACCGGGAGCGGCGGAACGTGCCGCGCCGGACCGCCGCCGACATCACCAGCGCCATCTGGTCCGCACCGCCGCTGAAGAGGTTGCCGCGGCTCGCGCCGTCCTCGGCGAGCAGGCCGGGCGAGCCGGTGTACTCCAGCGCGCGGCGTTCCAGCTCCGCCGCGCTGGAGGGCCGGTTGCAGACCATCAGCTGCCCGGTGTCCTTCTCGAACCAGCGGAAGGCGGGCACGTCGTGGTTGGAACCGTGCAGGATGCCGAGCTGGCTGGCGCCGGTCTGGCTGCTCCAGTCGGTGCGCCACGGCAGCAGCCGGTGGCTGCTGTCCAGCCACTCGGCGACGGTCTCCATCGCCGGCGGCCGGGTCCGTCCGCCGCGCCGCGAGGGGCGGACGGCCTCGCGCAGGACGTCGTGCCCGACGCCGTCGAGTTGCAGGAAGAGCGTGCCGGGGGCCTTCGGTCCCGCTTCGCCCCGCTCGGGCCGGCGGCGGCCCGCGAGCCGCGCGAGCCGTCGTCCGTACGCCTCGTCGTCGCGCACCGCGAGCGCGGTACTGGTCGCCGAGGACGTCGCCGACATCACGGCGGCGATGACGACGGCGGTCGCGGGTGTGACCTCGCCGTGCGGGGTGAAACGAAGGGCGATCAGCAGCAGCGACCCGTTGAGGAAGAAGACCAGCATGCCGAGCACCAGTGCCGGGACCATCAGCAGGGCGCGCACCAGCACGGGCCAGACGAGGGCGCTGAGCACGCCGAAGGCGCCCGCGCCGATCCCCGCGGTGACCGCCATCTGCGGGGGGTCGTCGCCGTTGGGCGACTGGATGCGGAAATCGGGCAGGATGCCCGCCAGGGCGGCCAGCGTCGCCGCGGACACCGCCCAGACGGCCACCACGCGCGCGACCGCCCGCCCCATGGACCGCCACCGCCACCGCCGCAGCACGCCCGGTTCACCTCATGTCCTGTTCGCGGCCCGGTCCCCGGCACCGCGGGGCCCGGGTGACTCCTGCACGCTGTCCACCCTGCCACAACGTCCCCGGGCCGCTGGTCGGCCCACCCCCGCACCGGTTCCGTGATCGGCATAGGGTCGAGGGCGGAAGACGGCGACGGACGACAGTACGGGCGACAGCGCGGTGAAGGGGCGGTTCCGGTGGCGGTGGAGATCACGTGGTGGGGTCATGCCACGGCGACCGTGCGCGACTCGGGCGTCCGCGTGCTCACCGATCCGCTGTTCGTGAACCGGCTCGCGCACCTGCGGCGGCGGCGCGGCGCCGTCCCGCCGCCGGAGGCGGCGGTCGCGGACGTCGCCGTCGTCTCCCATCTGCACGCCGACCATCTGCACCCCGCCTCACTGGCCCGGCTCGCGCCCGGCACGCGCGTGCTGGTGCCGCGCGGCGCTCCGCGGGCCGTGCCGGGGCTGCGGCGGCTGCGTGGACTGGACCTGGTCGAGGTGGTGGCGGGCGACGAGGTACGGGTCGGCCCGCTGACCATCCGGGCGGTGCCCGCGGCACACGACGGGCGGCGGCTGCCGTACGGGCCGCACCGCGTCGCGGCGCTCGGGTACGTGGTGCACGGTGAGGCCCGGACGTACTTCGCCGGGGACACCGGGCTGTTCGACGAGATGGCCGCCGAGGTCGGGCCCTGCGACACGGCGCTGCTGCCGGTCGGCGGCTGGGGCCCGTTCCTGGGCACCGGGCACCTGGACGCCGGACGGGCCGCGCAGGCCCTGGCCCGGCTCGCGCCCGCGGCGGCGGTGCCGATCCACTACGGCACGTACTGGCCGGTGGGCATGGACTCGGTACGGCCGCACGAATTCCACTCCCCCGGAACCGAGTTCGTGCGGCAGGCCGCGCTGCTCGCGCCGGAGGTGACCGTGCACCGGCTGGAGCACGGCGAGAGCGTGCGGCCGGCGGGGGCACGGTGATCCACTACCTGGCGGAGACGGCGACGTCCTCCTCCTCGCAGAGCACCCAGCATGCGGTCGGATATCCGACGCTCTTCCTGCTGGTGATGGTCGGCTCGCTGGTGCCGGTGATCCCGACCGGGGCGCTGGTCAGCGGCGCGGCCGTGGTCGCCTTCCACCAGACATCGCCGTTCGCGCTCGCGCTGGTCTTCGGAGTGGCGGCGCTGGCGGCGTTCCTCGGCGATGTCGCGCTGTACTGGCTCGGGCTGCGCGGCGTCCGCTCCAAGAACGGCTCGCGCCTGCTGCACCGCCTGCAGAACCGGGCCGATCCGGAGCACCTGGCCAAGGCGCAGCGGCAGCTCGCCGAGCACGGCGTGGCCGTGCTCGTGCTGTCCCGGCTGATCCCCGCGGGACGGATCCCGGTGATGCTGGCCTGTCTGCTCGGCGAGCTGCCGCTGCGCCGTTTCATCCGCGGCGACATCGCGGCCTGCCTGGCGTGGGCCGCCGCGTACCAGCTGATCGGGATCGTCGGCGGTTCGCTCTTCCCCGAGCCCTGGCAGGGCGTGGCGCTCGCCGTGGGCATCGCGTTCCTCGTCGCGGTGGTGCCGCAGGTGTGGCGCCGGGCGGGCAGCCGGAAGGCCGGCCCGGCCGACGGGTGAACGGCCCCGCTAGGATTCCCGGCCGAGCACGCGCGAGGCTCCGACCGGCAGGTCCCACAGCTCCTCGCGGGGGCGTCCGGTGGCGGCCCACGCCGCCCGCACCCGCGCCAGGGGTTCGAGGGGCGGCTCGGCCGAGAGCAGGAACGTGGCCCAGTGCATCGGCGCCATCGCGGCTGCGCCCAGGTCGAGGCAGGCCTGGACGGCCTCCTCCGGGTCGGTGTGGACCGGGCTGAGCATCTCCCGGGGGTCGTACGCGCCGATCGGCAGCAGCGCCAGGTCGATGCCCGGGTGGGCGCGGCCGATCTCGGTGAACCAGTGGCCGTAGCCGGTGTCGCCCGCGAAGTACACGCGCTGCCCGTTCCCGTCGGACAGCACCCAGCCGCCCCACAGCGAACGGCAGGTGTCGGTGAGGGTCCGCTTGCTCCAGTGGTGCGCGGGCACGAAGTCGAAGCGCACCCCGCGCAGTTCCGCCGCCTCCCACCAGTCGAGTTCCGTGACGTGTGTGAAGCCGCGGCGGCGGCACCAGGCCGCGAGTCCGGCGGGGACGAAGAGCGGGGTGCCGCGCGGCAGCCGCTTGAGGGTGGGGGCGTCGAGGTGGTCGTAGTGGTTGTGGCTGATGACGACGGCGTCGATGCGCGGCAGCGCGTCCCAGGCGACACCCACCGGGGTGACGCGGGCCGGGGTGCCGAGGATCTTCTCCGACCAGACGGGGTCGGTGAGTACGGTGAGGCCGCCGATCCGCACCACCCAACTGGCGTGCCCGGCCCAGGTGAGGGCGACGGTGTCCGCGTCGACCTCCGGCAGCGGTCCCGGTTCCAGCGGCAGCGCGGGAATCGTGGCGAGCGACGCCGCGCTGGGGCGCAGGCCGCCCGTGCGCAGGGTTCTGGCCATCTCGCGGAAGCCGGGGAGCGGGGCGGTGAGCCGGTCCGCGAAGGATCTCGGCCAGACGCGGCGCTCACCGAGCGGACGCGGCTCGGCGAGGGCGCGCTCGGTCTGATCTGTCATCGGGTCTCCCATCCGTGGGCGGCGCGGGCTGCGGCGGGCGCGGCGGGACGCACCCCCGTCGCCCGACCGTAGTTCAGCCGGCCGTCAGTTCGGTGAAGGCCGTCTTGAGTTCCGTCAACGCCTGGGACACATGTGGCACTTCCAGCGGATCGAGGGCGTGGAACGCGTCACGCCGCTCCCGGTCGGTGCCGCCGTGCAGCGGCCCGGTGTCGATCCGGACCCGCAGCGCGGTGGGGTCGTCGCCGAACCGGTGGCCGCCCAGGACGCGCCTGCCGAGCCGTCGGGTGAGGTGGCGTTCCAGGGCGGCCGCGTCGGGGAGGTCGTGGGTGTCGTGGGAGGTCAGCTCGGCGTAGAGGTGGAAGCCCGCCTGGGGCGGGCGGCACAGCGCGCCGGCCGCCGTGATGGCCCCGCACGCACCGGCCCCGACGGTCGCGTGCAGCCGGTTCGCGGCGGCGGTGTGGGCGCGTACCTCGTCCGGTTCCGTCAGGGCGTACGCCGCTGCCGAGGCGACCGGCGCCAGCAGGACGGCCCGCAGCTCGGCGCAGCGGTGCGCCGCCCGCTCCCGCAGTACGGTGCCCTCGTCGGAGTCCGGGAACCGGGCCAGGGCGACGGGGCAGCAAGGGGGCGCGAGCGACCCGGCGAGGTCGTTGAGGACGATCGTCCGGTCGGGAAGCATCTCGGCGGGGCTGAGCAGGACCGTGCCGCGGTCGTGGCGGGTGTCGCTGTACGTCTCGTCGGACACGACGATCAGTCCCGCCTCGGCGGCCGCCTCACAGCTCTCGCGCAGCAGTTCCGGCGAGGTGACGGTGCCGGTCGGGTCGTCGGCCGGCGACAGCAGGAGCACCCGCGGGTCCGCGCCCTCCACCCGCGCCCGGCGGACCGTCTCCAGCAGCGCGAACGGGTCCGGGGCGCCGCCGCCCTCCGGCGGTGTCGGCACGGCGGACACCGCACGGCCGAGCAGCCGGGCGACGGGCGCCTGCCAGGCGGCGGCGGGCCGGGCGAGCACCAGGCCGCCGCCGGTGGCGGCGAGGATCGCGAGCAGCAACAGCTCGGCGCCGGGCGCGGCCACGACGCGCTCCGGATCGGTCCACAGCCCGCGGCGCTCCCAGTACCCGGCGGCGGCCTGCCGCACCGCCGGGCTGCCGCCGGCCGGCTCCACTCCGGCGCCCGCGAGGTGCTCGGTCCAGTACGCGGGGACGGGCAGCCCCGGATCGGGCCTGAGGTCGTACGGGGTCGTCCCCTGCATCCGTGCCTCCGGTGGTTCAGTGGCTGCGGCCACCTTCCCAGCCGACGCACCCGTCGCACGAGTGCCATGCCCTCCCGCCCCACCGCCCACCCGTTTGCCGGGCGCGGCGGCCGCTCACGAACGGATCGGCGCCCGCGCGGACAGCCGCCCACCGACGCGGGTCAGCCGCCGAGGAGGAGTTCCGGCAAGTCGCGCATCTCGTCGAAGACGACCGTCCCCGGACCTTCGAGCCAGGCCGGCGGGGTCAGCCCGCCGCAGTAGCCGAAGGCGCGCATGCCCGCCGCGCGGGCCGCTTCGACGCCGAAGCGGCTGTCCTCGACCACGACGCAGCGGGCCGGATCCGCGCCCAGGGTGCGGGCCGCGTGCAGGAAGAGGTCGGGGGCCGGTTTACCGTGCTCGACCTCGGTCGCGCTGAAGATCCGGCCCTCGAAACGCGCGTACAGGCCGGTGAGTTCGAGGGAGTACCGCAGTCCCGGATGGGTGTTGCTGGACGCGACGCACGCGGGGAGGGTGATCCGGCCGAGGGCCTCCTCGATGCCGTCCACGGCGGTGAGTTCGGCGTCGAACGCCGACCGGTACCAGGGCCGGTAGCGGTCGTACCAGCCCTCGGGGAGCGGACGGCCGAGCTGCTCCTCGATCGCGGCCGTCAGGTCGCGGTGCGAGCGGCCGACGAATCGTTCGACGACCTCGGCCTCGGTGAGCGGCCAGCCGAGTTCGGCCAGCATCATCACGTCGACGCGGACGGCGACGCGCTCGCTGTCCACCAGGACGCCGTCGCAGTCGAAGATCACCAGGTCTATTCGATCATCAGCCACCCGGGCATCCTAAAGGAGTGGGGTGGTATCGAAGTCCGCTCCCCGGGTAGCCGCTAGCGCATGAAGCGTC
Source organism: Streptomyces sp. H39-S7 (assembly GCF_027158205.1). GTDB lineage: Bacteria > Actinomycetota > Actinomycetes > Streptomycetales > Streptomycetaceae > Actinacidiphila. Next base: position 225,108 of record NZ_JAPVLU010000005.1, read on the forward strand.
GCGCCAGGGCCCACTCCTTGAAGATGTGGGACCACAAGCTGTTCCACCAGGTCGCCAGCCGTCGTTGGCCGGGCGCCGAGCCGGTGCTGCCGCGGTTGAGCCGCAGCGCCAACCACGGGTTGCTGTGGTTCGGGGTGGCCGCCGGGGTCGCCGCGGTCGGCGGAAGGGACGGCCGCCGGGCCGCGTTGCGCGGGGTCGGGTCGCTCGCGCTGGCCTCCGCGACGGTGAACACCGTGGGCAAGCGGGCGGTGCGCCGGGCGCGTCCGATACTGGACGCCGTTCCGGTGATACGCCGTCTGCGGAACCAGCCCTTCACCACCTCCTTCCCGTCCGGGCACGCCGCGTCGGCCGCCGCCTTCGCGACCGGGGTCCTGATGGAGTCGGGCCGCTGGGGCACGGTGGTGGCGCCGATCGCCGCGTCGGTGGTGTTCTCCCGGGTCTACACGGGGGTGCACTACCCGAGCGACGTGGTGGCCGGTGCGGCGTTCGGTGTGGGGGCCGCCCTCGTGGTGCGGGCGCTCATCCCGACCGCCGACGGGTCGCCCGCCGATGTGGGCCCGCCGGTGAACGCCCCCTCGCTGCCGGAAGGGCGCGGGCTGTTCGTCGTGGTCAACGAGCTGTCGGGGCCGCCCGCGCTGCTCAACCCGCCCGCCGAACGGATCCGCACCGCCCTGCCGATGGCCGGGGTCGCGGAGCGCACCGAGGACGACGACCTGGCCGAACTGCTGGAGAAGGCCGCCCAGCAGGCGATCGAGCACAACGGGGCACTCGGGGTGTGCGGCGGCGACGGAACGGTCACCCTGGCCGCGTCGATCGCCATGCGGCACAGCCTTCCGCTGGTGGTCTTCCCGGGCGGAACGCGCAACCACTTCGCCCTCGACCTCGGCATCAGCACGGTCGAGGACGCCGCCGTCGCCGTCATGGCGGGCACCGCGGCGGCCGTCGACATCGCGACGTACACCTCGTACGACACTCCGGGCGGCGCGGACGCGGTCCCCTTCGTGAACACGTTCAGCATCGGTTCCTACCCGGAGCTGGTGCGCGTCCGCGAGCGCTGGTCGCGGCGGGTGGGCAGCTGGCCGGCGAGCGTACTGGCGGCGGTGCACGTGCTGCGCACGTCCGAGCCGGTCGACGTCGAGATCAACGGGCGCAAGCGGTCGGTCTGGCTGATCTTCGCGGGGAACTGCGAGTACTCGAGCGTGGGGCTCGCGCCGGTGCGCCGGCGCGACCTGAACGACGGGATCCTGGACGTACGCATCGTGGACGGCGGCCCGTTCGCCCGCACGCGACTGGTCGGGGCCGCCGTGACCGGTTTCCTCACCCGCTCGCCGGTGTACTCCGCCGCGAAACTGCGCCGGCTGCGGATCCGCGGCCTGGGCGCGGGAAGCCATCTCGCGTACGACGGCGAGGTGGTCCCCGCACCCTCCGAGCTGCTGCTCGGCAAGCTGCCCAGCGCCCTGGTGGTCTACCGGCCGTGAGCAGGTGCACCCACGACATGGGCCGGAGCCGGACGGCTCCGGCCCATGTCGTCAGGCTGGGGCCTGCCCCGGACCCGCGGCCGGCCCCGAGCCCGACAGGGCGGCCAGCGCGCGCACCCCGGGCCCGGCGATGCTCAGCGCGTCCGGGGAGCCGGTGTCGATGGCGAGGGTGAGCTCGTCGGACGGCCAGCTGCCGGTGAGGGCGGACAGCGGCACCAGCCGGTAGCGCTGCGTACCGGGCAGTGCCTGGGCCAGCCGCTCCTCGGAGGTGAACACCGGCACCAGTTTCACCCCGTCCTCCTGCTCGTACACCGGCAGCTGGATGGCCCGCGACGCGGCGGGGTCCTGCGCGGCCTCCTCGGCGTCGTCGGGTCCGGCCGGGACGGGAAGCAGCACGTCACTGAGAGCGAGGGTGCTCAGCGCGATCACGTTCTCGCCGCCCTTGGCGATGTCGTGGAGCGCTTGCTGCGCCGGAGGCAGGGCGCCATTGGAATGGATGTCGGTCATGGCTACGAGTCCTTTCGGCGACTGAAAGTCCCGCGTACCCCACCTGGCGGCGGAACATGCAGTCCACCATCCAAAACCGGCTGGCCGCAGTACGCGGGCTGTGGTTACCGTGCGCACATGGTTGCCAAGTCACCCTCTCCCACCGTCCTGACCGGCCGCTTCGTCCGGCTCGAACCCCTCGGCCCGGAACATGTGCCGGATCTGATCGCCGCCGGAGGCGGTGACGAGGAGCTGTGGCGCTGGCTGCCCGTCGAGCCGCCGCGCACGGAGGAGGAGCTGCGCGACCTCGCCGTCACGGTCTGCGCGCAGAGCCGGGAGGCCGGCGGCGTCGCCTACGCCGTGATCGAGCTCGGCGGCGGCCGGGCGATCGGCTGGACGACATTCCACGAGGTGAGCACCGTCGACGAACGGCTCGAGATCGGCTGGACGTGGTACGGCCGCGCCCACTGGCGCACCCCGGTCAACACCGAGACGAAGCTGCTCCTGATGACCTACGCCTACGAGGAGCTGGGCATGGGCCGCATCATGTGGAAGACGGACCTGCTCAACACCCGCTCGCAGGAGGCGATCCTGCGGCTGGGCGCGCAGCGCGAGGGCGTCTGGCGCCGCCACCGGCTGCGGTCGGACGGCGTCACCTGGCGTGACAGCGTCTTCTTCTCGCTCCTCGCGGACGAGTGGCCGGAGGCGAAGCGCCGGCTCCGCGCCCGGCTGGACCGCTGACGGGCGCGGAGGCGGTGTCCCGCGTGCGGGTTCACTCGTACTCGGTGCCCCCCTTGCGGGTCAGATAGGCGTCACTGACGACCTTGGCGATGGCCCGGCCGCCGAGCACCGGGCTGTACCGGTCCTCGGCGGTCCGCACCACGACGCCCTCGCGCACGTGCAGGCCGCGCCCCGACACCGTCTCGGCGCCCTGGGCCAGCTTCAGCGCCGTGTCGAGGTCGAAGGGACCCCTGAACAGGGCCGGGACCAGCGGCAGTTCGCCCTCCAGCAGCTCGTGCGGGTCGAGCCAGCGGACCTGGCCGTCGATCTCGGCCGACACGTCGAAGGCCGCGTAGGCGGGAACGTCTCGCCGGCCGTCCTGCCCGTACCCGAGGTCCTGCACACCGGCGCCGTAGACCTCACCGAAGATGCCGATCCGCGACGCGCGGAGCCGTGCCGCGAGCCGGGCGGCGACGGCGGGCAGGCCGTGGCCGCGCACGGCCCGCCAGTACAGGTTGCCGTCGGCCTCCTGCAGCGCCAGCCGCTGCGAGCCGAGCCCCTTGGACGTGACCTGGACGCCGCCGGTCTCCGCGAAGTAGCTGAGGCAGCAGGCGGTGCCGTGCAGCTTCTCCGTGATCACCACCTGGTCGCCGGGCGCGAAGATGCCGGGATAGCGCTTGAGGTTCTCGATGTCGGTCCACGGCAGCAGATCCGGCGCGGCCTCCACGTCACCGCTCATCGACACCGGGATCGGCGGCACCCACTTCACGACGCCGAGGCGCTCCGCGAAGTCCTCCTCGTCCGCCGCGGCACGCTCCAGGTCCGTGCCCGCGAGGGCCTTCGGCCGGCACACGATGCCCTGCGAGAGCTCACCGCGCAGCCGTACCGCGCGCACCCGGTTCGCCTTCGACCCGGCGAGCCGCCCGGTCAGCCCCAGCTCGGTGACGAGCTCCTCGGGCAGGACGGCCTGCTCGGGTATGTACACCGCGAACTCACCGGTCCGGTAGGCGCCCTTCGCCACGACCGCCCGGTAGAGCCCGACCTGGGCCAGTTCCAGCGCGTCCGCGTTCGGATGCTCGTGGATCGTCAGCCGCTCGGCGCTCACTCGCAGCGTGGACATGCGGCAGCCCTCCCCCGTCGTACGTCACGGAACCGGCGAACGCCGGCCCCGGCACCACCTTCGCCGTTGGGACGCCCGCTCGGCCAGCGATTTCCCGGCAACGCAGCGAGCGTGCGTGCCAGACCACGCGAGACAGACGGGACTTCTACAACACGACTTAGAGGTCCCTGACCACGTCGCGGGCCAGCCGGGTGCGGGCCGGGGCGAGTTCCGCGTCGATGGCGGCGACGGCCGCGGCGTCGAGCACCACGGTGCCAGGCAGTTGGGCACCGTCGGCGATGAGGGACCGGCGCAGATGGGTCGGCGGGTGCGTCGCGTCGACCGCGTGTCCGCGCAGCACACTGACGCGCCGCAGCCGGTCGTACTCCCGGGCGGGAATCGACGTGATGCGGGTGGCGAGGTGGGTCCACAGTCCGGCCTCGACGGCCTTCGGGTCGACGCCGGGCAGGCGGGTGCGGGCGCGAACCGCCTGCGTGCGCAGGTCGTTGCTGACGGACTCCCCCGTCAGCAGCCGGTCGAACAGGCCGACGGCCGCCTCGCTGGAGCCGGTTCCGGCCGCCATCCGGTCCGCCAGGTACTCGGCCCGCTGGGCGGACCGCACGGTGAGGTGGTCCAGCAGTCGGAGGACGCCCAGCACGGCGTAGCGCGGGATCACCATCAGCGCGTCGGCCAGGGCCTCCGCCAGCCGCACCAGTCCGGCCTCGGCCGGCGGCCGGGCGGCGCGCTGCGCGAGTTCACCGAGGCCGTCGGCCCTGACCATGCGGCTGTTGCGCCGCGCCGGTGTGAAGACCTCGTACCAGGTGACCAGGGAGCGCAGTGCGGTGTGGACCACGAGTCCGTGCCGGGTGTCACCGTTGGCGTAGTGGCCGAACTCGTGACCCAGCAGTGCGACCCGCTGTTGCGCAGTGAGCGTCTCCCACAGCGGAAGCCCGATGTCGACGCGACGGCGGCGGCGCCAACCGTACGCCTGGACCGAGGCGTTGAACCGGACGTCGACGATGACGGCGTCCGCGGCGCGGGTGCTGACACCCTCCGCGACCTGGTCCAGGAGCGTGAACAGGGCCGGGGCGTCGGCCCGGCGCAGGACGACGCCGTCGCCCGGGAGCCGGCCGAGGCGGGGGCGCAGCGCGAACGCCACCACGAGCAGGATCACGCCGATGATCGGCTCGACCACCGTGTCCCAGCCCAGCACCACGAGGAGCAGGCCGATGGCGGCGAGTGCGACCGTGAACAGATGGACCGCGCAGGCCAGCGCGTAGGCCAGGACGCTGTGGGCGTCGCGACGGGGCGATTGGTCGCCACCGCCGGCCAGTTCCGCGTGCAGCTGCTCGCCGTGGCGCCGGGCGAGGGCCACCCTGTGGGCCCCGATCCGGCCGGGCAGCGCGTCGGGCTCGGCCGAGTCGGTGTTCCAGCCGCACTCCGCGCACCAGGTGGCGAAGCGCGGATCCACCGGCACCGCCGCGCCGCAGTCCGGGCACGGATCATCGGCTCTGCGGGTCGTGTCGTCGGGCGTACTCGTGCTGGTATCGGTCATGGTCCCTCCCCGGATTCCCCCTGCCGGGGCTGGCGAACGCTACACGATGGGCACAGGTGTTCACAGAACGGATCGGCCGTCACCCCGTCCGGTCGCGGGGGGTGACGGAGACGGAGCACCGGCCGGGGCGCGAGTGGGCTTGACGTGTGTGCCAGGCTCGGAGCGTGCGATACATCATCATCGGGGCCGGCGCGATCGGCGGCACCATCGGCGGCAGGCTCTTCGACAGCGGCCGCGAGGTCGTCCTCGTCGCGCGGGGCGCGCACTACGAGGCGCTGCGGGACGGCGGGTTGCGGCTGACGCTGCCGGGCGGGGCGCTCAAACTTCCGGTGCCCGTCGTCGACGGCCCGGAGGCCGTCGAACTACGTGCGGACGACGTCCTCGTCGTCGCCGTGAAGACGCAGGACAGCGTCGCGGCCCTGGACGCGTGGGCCGGGCGACCGGTCGCGGGCGGGGGTACCGCGGGCGGGCGGCTGCCTGTGGTGTGCGCGCAGAACGGGGTCGCGGGCGAACGGCTCGCGCTGCGGCGGTTCCGCCGGGTGTACGGCATGTGCGTCTGGCTGCCCGCCAGTTACCTGGAACCCGGGTCCATCGAGGCGTCGTGCGAGCCGCTGACGGGCATTCTGCACCTCGGGCGGTTCCCGGCGGGGAGCGATGCGCTGGCGGAGCGGATCGCCGCGGACCTCATGGAGTCGGGCTTCGACGCGCCCACACCGTCCGACGTGATGCGCTGGAAGTACGGCAAGCTGCTCAAGAACCTCGGCAACGCGGTGGAGGCCACCTGCGGCCCGCTCGACGGCGACGACGCCGCGCCCGCCGGTGACCTGGTGCGGCGCGCTGTCGCGGAGGGCGAAGCGGTCCTGGACGCGGCCGGTGTCGACCGGGCGGGTGAAGCCGAGCAGACGGCCGCCCGGGGTGACCGCGTCCGACTCCAGCCCCTCAACGGGGTTACCCGCGGCGGCGGTTCGTCGTGGCAGAGCCTCACCCGTGGCACGGGCTCGATCGAGGCGGACTACCTCAACGGGGAGATCGTGCTGCTCGGCCGGATGACCGGCATCGACACCCCGGTCAACGCCGTGCTCCAGCAGGTCGCCAACGCCTTCGCCCGCGAGGGCCGCCGGCCCGGGGAGATCACGATCCCCGAACTGGCGGCCCTCATCGACTCCTACGAGCGAAGGTGACTCACGTTCCGCTCGGCGGTTCCGCCGCCGGACGCATCCGGTAGTCGTACGCCTCCGGCAGCGGGTGCTCGGCGCGGGCGCGCCGCTCGACGTCGGCGGTCACCGGGCCGTCGCCGGCGATCAGCCGCTCTGCGATGGCGTACCAGGTGTCGCTGAGCGACTCCTCGGCCTCGCGGAGGTCGTCGACGACGAAACCCGCGTCGAAGATCGCCCGCGCGGCCGGCACGTCGCCCCGCGCGAGCAGCACCTGCGCCCGCAGCAACCGGAAGCGGCCGCGCTCGGCGTGGGCCGGCACGTGTTCGTCCAGGACGAGCGCCGCGTCGTCGGCGCGGCCGACCGCGAGGAGCGCGGTGACCGCCTCCCGGGCGAGCCCGGCCGAGGCCGCCCACCAGGCTTCGTCGGCCGGCACCTCGTGGTGCGCGGTGGCGGAGGCGGCCAGGAAGCGGTCGGCGGCCCGCTCCAGGTGGCCGTCCTCCTGGTCGGCGACGGCGAGACAGCGCAGCACCGGCCAGGTCTCGTGCTGCGCGGCGGAGCGTTCCCAGCTTCTGATCGCCTGGGCGCGGTCGCCCGCGTGCCACTGGGCGACGCCGAGGAAGTAGTCCCGGTACCACTCGTTCCCGTTGTAGGTGTCCGCGGCCTCCAGCAGCTCGCGCCACTCCGGCGCCACGAGCGCGGGGCCGGGCAGCGCGTCCTCCACCGGCCTCGGGAACATGCCGGCGACCAGCAGCTCCAGCCACGGCTTCTGCTGCGCCCCCAGTGTCGCGGGGTCGAACGGCGTCCCCGGCAGCGCGAACCGGGCCCGCTCGACCTCGAGCGCGCCCCAGCCCGAGCCGGTGGCGATGACGTCCTTCGGCTCGGTGTCCGCGTGTGGCAGCCAGGCGGCGTAGGCGGCGTCGACGTCCGCCCGGGGCAGGACGCTCTCCAGCCGGTTCTCGACCGCGGCACGGGCGGCACCCCAGTCGTCGCCGTGGACGGCCGCCGGGTCGGCGTCGAGCGGACCGTACGCCTCCAGCCAGGAGAACTCCGCGCCCGCCTCCATCGGCACGTGCTCCAGCTGCGTACGGGCCAGACCCGCCTGGATCTCCAGGTAGCCGCCGGTACCGGGCTCGGTGAGCCACTGCTGCCAGCGACGGCCGCCGCGCCCGTTGCCCCAGAGGAAGAGCTTGCGGCCGCGCAGCCGGTCGGTCGAGGTCTGGACGAGCCCCTGCCCGTCACCGTCGAGGGCGGTGACCCAGCGGCGGTCGCCGTCCCCTACTTCGTAGAAGTAGTCGGCGGCGTGTTCCGACCGGGTCGGGTACGTGATGTCCGTGCCGTCCCACTCGGGCACCGGCACGCGGCGCAGCGAGCGGGCGTATCCGAAGTGCCACGCCGTGTCGGCGGGGGCGAGCACGCGCGTGTCGTCGGTCTCGGGGACGGCGATGTTGGACCACCAGTAGACCGGCACGGTGCGGTGGTGCGGGTTGCGGATCCTGACGCCCACGTAGAGGAAGTCGGAGTGCTCCGGCAGCCACATGTCGATCTGGAACGGCAGGTCGCGCAGCCGCTCCCACTCCCACAGCCGCAGCATCTCGCCGCCGTCGGGGGCGGGCACGCGGGCGGCGTGCAGGGGCGCGCAGGTGAGGGTGGTGTGGCCGGTCGCCCCGAGGTTCCACTCCACGCCGCCGGAGAACCACGCTCCGGCCAGCCCGAAGTCGGCCGGCTGGACGACGGGGTTGCGGTAGAGCAGTTCGCGGCCGGTGGCCTTGTGCACCAGCGAGTGCAGCCGCCCGCCGAGACCGGGCAGGACGGTGGCGCGTACCCGGTCGTTCTCGATGACGACGGCGTCGAGATCGGCGGGGGCGCGCTCGCGGCCGTACCCGTCACGGAGCCGTACCGGCAGGACGGAGTGCAGCGGCGCGTAACCGACCTGGCGTGCCATGTCGGCCGGGAGCCCGGCGCGTTCGCGCGGATCGAGCTGGTGCACCTCGTCGAGGGCGCGCAGCGCGGGCAGCGGGTTCTCGGGGCCGATCGGGGCAGCCGGGATGGTCACAGCGATACGTCGCACGGTCGTAGCCAAGGCCACCTCATCCAGTCACGCGGGGCCGCCGGGGAACAGGCGGCCGTCTGATGACCATGGAACAGGGTTACGGCGCCGCTGAACAGGCCCTGCCTCGGTCAGGGTTGGGCAAAGCCCCCGCAAATCGGTCAGAAGACCGACAGCCCGGGGCGGTCGCGCCGGGGCCCGATGACGGCCCGGGAAGGTCCCGGATCCTCCGGAAGTCGTCGCGTTCCATGACAGGCCGTGTGCGGTGATCGACACGTAGGGTGTTCGCATGACGGAAGCGAACCCCGATACCGAGCCCGCGCACGACCCCGAGGTGCTGCAGTTGGCCGGACAGGTCTTCGACCTCGCCCGCGAAGGCGTAACGGCGACCCTCGCCGCCTACGTGGACGCCGGTGTCCCCGCCAATCTCACCAACGACCGGGGCGACACGCTGATCATGCTCGCCGCCTACCATGGGCACGCCGACGCCGTCGCTGCCCTGCTGCAGCGCGGCGCCGATCCCAACCGGCTCAACGACCGCGGTCAGACCCCGCTGGCCGGAGCGGTCTTCAAGGGCGAGGACGCGGTCATCCGCGCACTGGTGGACGGTGGCGCCGATCCGGCCGCCGGTACGCCCAGCGCCGTCGACACGGCCCGGATGTTCGGCAAGGACGAGCTGCTGACGCTCTTCGGCGCGCAGTGAACGAGAGGGCGGCCGTCATCTGACGGCCGCCGCCTCACTGCCCTCGGTCAGCTGATTTCTTCGGTGCGGGTGGTGAGGTGTTCGGCGCCTCGGGCGGTCAGGGAGCCGTGCAGGCGCAGGCGGGAGATACCGCCGTCGGGGAAGATGTCGATCCGCACCCGCGTCGCCGGAACCGGATTGACCAGGAAACGGTGGACCGTGTCCGGCTGGAGCTTTGTGCGCGGCAGCAACTGCGTCCACGCATCTGAGCCCTCATCCTGCACGAACAACGCAGCCCAGCCCGCCGCGTTCCCCTTCAAATACGCGGTATCGATCTCCACCGCCCGGATCGCACCCTGCGCCACCAACCGGTACTGCACCCAGTCATTGCCCTTGTCACGACGACGGCGCGTCTCCCACCCGTCATCCATCTTCCGCGAACGCCCCGGCAGAATCGTGTTCACCGGCGAGGAGTAGAAACGGTCCGACGCATCCTCCACCGTCCCACCGTTCTCCAACGCCACCAGATCGAACGTGCCCAGCTCCGCCAGCCACCCCGGATCCGGCGCCACCTCCCCATACACCCGCAACCGGGCCACACCGCCGTCCGGGTGCTGCTTCAACCGCAGATGCGTGAACCGCCGATCCACCTCCACAGTGAACCCGTTCGCCGCGTGGCCGCCGACCGCGGTGCGCGGCACGATCGTCGTCCACTCCACCCCCTCCGCCAGCAGATCCTCCGCCGACGCCGACACCGCATGCGCCGTCGCCTCCACCGACACCGACTGCGGGTAATTGCCCCGGAAGTGCGCGGTGTCCACCACGACCCCCCGGATCACCCCGGGCGCACCCAACCGGATCAGCGCCCAGTCATGGTCCGCATCCACCGGGTGCGGGGCGTCGGTGCCCGCACCCCGACGACGACGGGTCTCCCACCCATCCATGATCTTGCCCTTGTGCCCGAAATGCTCCGGATCGAAATGCGCCGGCTCCGGGACCAGCAGATTCTCCCGCTCCGCGAAGAACTCATCATTCGCCGCAATCACCCCCGCACCCAACCGCCGATCCGCCAGATCCACCAGACCCGTGAACGGCAACTCCGCACACCGGTAATCCGCATACGGATCACCCCCACCGAACGGCCGAGCATCGCCAGTGAAAGAAGTGGAGGAGGGGACTGGGGAGTGAGTCTCAGGTGTCGTCATGGCTCTACTCTGGACCGGCGACACCGTTCACGTCCATCGACAGTTTTTGAACCATATCTTCAGTTCAACTGAACGTTTTCCCGGCGTCCACCGGCGTCCGCCGACTCCACGGACTCATCCGCGACCTGGCCCAGCACCCGGATCACCCGCCGCAGCAACGGCCCCTCCTCGGATCCGCTGCGCACCACACCCACCACGTGGCGGCGCGGCCGGTCGGCGTCCAAGGGGCGGATCGCGACGTGCTGCCGCTCCCCCACCGTCGCCATCCGGGGCACCAGCGCGACACCGAGGTCCGCGGCGACCATGGCGAGGATGGCCGACCAGTCGGTCGCCGCGTGCGCCTGCTCCGGGACGAATCCCGCGTCGGCGCAGGCCGCCAGGGTGATCTCCCGCCAGGGGCCGCTGCTCCCGAAGATCCACGGCTCCTGGGCGAGGTGCGCCAGCCGCAGGCCGGGGCGCGCCGCCCAGGAGTGGCCGAGCGGAAGGGCCACGTCGAGCGGGTCGGCCAGCAGGGCGACCCGGTGGAAGCGCGGGTCGCGCGCCGACGGCGCGTGCACCGCCAGCGTCACGGCGAGGTCCACGTCGCCGCCCGCCAGCTGCTCGTAGACCTCGGCGGCCTCGGCCTGCCGGACCGACAGGGTGATGCGCGGAAAGTCCTGGCGCAGCAGCCGGGACGCGGGAACGACCAGCCGGGTGATGGCCGTGGCGATGGCGCCGACCCGGACCTCTCCCGCCTCGCCTCGCGTGTAGCCCTCCAGCTCGGCGCCCGCGCGCTCCAGCTGGGCAAAGACCACGTCGGCGTGGCGCAGCAGGACGTGGGCGGCGCCGGTCAGCCGGACGCCGCGGCCCTGCGCCTCGATCACCGGGGTGCCGGCCTGCTTGGAGAGCGCGGACAGCTGCTGCGAGACGGCCGACGGTGTCATCCGCAGCGCAGTGGCGGCAGCGGTGACCGTCCCCGTCTCCTGCAGAGCCCGGAGGATCTGCAGTTTCCTCAAATCCCAGTCCTTCATGAAGGCAGCCTAAACAGCCATCACGGCGGTGAAGGTGTGACCCTACAGAAGGCGCACCAGCAGACGAGGGCCTACGCGGCCTCGGGCCGCCGGCGCGGCGAGGGACGCCCTCCACGGCCGCGGCTCCCGTACGAGGTGCGCCGCACCCGCTCGGACGCCGGGGGTGCCGCGATGACGACCGGCACTCCGGACGGCTCCTGCGCGCCGGTGATCCGGGCGAGTTCGTCGTTCTCGGCGCTGACCTGAGTCGTCTGCGGCGTGATGCCGGCGTGCGACATCAGGCGCGCCATCTCGCGGCGCTGGTTGGGCAGCACCAGGGTGACGACGCTGCCGGACTCCCCCGCGCGGGCGGTGCGGCCGCCGCGGTGCAGGTAGTCCTTGTGGTCGGTGGGCGGGTCGACGTTGACGACCAGGTCCAGGTTGTCGACGTGGATGCCGCGGGCGGCGACGTTGGTCGCGACCAGGACCGTCACCAGTCCGCTCTTGAACTGCTCCAGCGTCCGGTTGCGCTGCGGCTGCGACTTCCCGCCGTGCAGCGCGGCCGCCCGTACCCCGCTGGCCAGCAGGTCGCGGGTCAGCAGGTCGACGGCGTGCTTGGTGTCCAGGAACATCAGCACCCGGCCCTCGCGGGCCGCGATGCGCCGCGTCGTGGCCTGCTTGTCCGCGCCGGCCACGTGCAGGATGTGGTGCTCCATCGTGGTGACCGTGTTGGCCGAGGGGTCCACCGAATGGACCACCGGGTCGCTCAGGAACTGGCGCACCAGCCGGTCGACGTTGCGGTCCAGCGTGGCGGAGAAGAGCATCCGCTGCCCGTCCGGGCGCACCTGCGCCAGCAGAGCGGTGACCTGCGGCATGAAGCCCATGTCAGCCATTTGGTCGGCCTCGTCCAGCACCGTGATGGCCACCTGGTCGAGTCGGCAGTCGCGACGTTCGATCAGGTCCTTGAGCCGTCCGGGTGTCGCGACGACGACCTCGGCGCCGCCGCGCAGCACGCTGGCCTGCCGGCCGATCGACATCCCGCCCACCACCGTGGCCATCCGCAGCCGCAGCGAGCGGGCGTACGGGGTGAGCGCGTCGGTGACCTGCTGCGCCAGCTCGCGGGTCGGCACCAGCACCAGCGCGAGCGGCTGCCGCGGCTCGGCGCGCTGTCCCGCGGTGCGGGCGAGCAGCGCCAGGCCGAAGGCGAGGGTCTTGCCGGAGCCGGTGCGTCCACGGCCCAGGAGGTCCCGGCCGGCCAGCGAGTTCGGCAGCGTCGCGCCCTGGATGGGGAACGGGACCGTCACCCCTTCGCGGGTGAGCGTGTCGAGCAGTTCCGCCGGCATGTCCAGGTCCGCGAACGACTCGACCGCGGGAAGGGACGGCGTGGTGCTGACGGGAAGGGCGAACTCGCCCGGCGTCGACATGGGACGACGGCGCGGCGCGGACTGACCGCGGGAATACGAGGGGCGATTGCGCGCGGGAACGGAGCCGGAGGAGCGGTACAAAAGAAAGCCTTCCTCGGAACGGCACGTGTCCGGGAAGACTCCGCAAAATGAAAACCGGGCGAAGAATCGCAAAAACGAGCCAAAGAATTACCGGAAAAAACGAAATTGGGGCCCGCACCCTCAGGTGCGGGCCCCAACTACGTGGTGCGCGTCAAGCGTCAGGCGGGAACGATGTTCTCGGCCTGCGGGCCCTTCTGGCCCTGCGTGACGTCGAAGGTCACCTTCTGACCTTCCTGGAGCTCACGGAAGCCCTGGGTGGCGATGTTCGAGTAGTGGGCGAAGACGTCAGCGCCGCCACCGTCCTGCTCGATGAAGCCGAAACCCTTTTCCGCGTTGAACCACTTCACGGTGCCAGAAGCCATGTCAATCTCCTCAATAGGTGCAGAGCCGGAAATCTGCACTGCGCAGATTCCTCGTCGCCGCATTGTGCCCATCCGGAGATGACCGGTAAAAACAAGAGTGCGCCTGAGGGTTACATCCCGTCAGGCGCACACAAAGTTCATGGGTACCAAAACTGCAACTGGGATCAAGGTAGCACGGCTGCTGCCCGCATGGGGGGTTGGACGGCGCTCGTCGGAGTGGCGCGGGAAGCCTCGCGCGTAGACCGCGCGCGTCGCGCGGGAACCAAAGCGGGCGGGCTGCTCTCCTAGAAGGTGCCTTTTGTCCTCGATCTCGCGTTCGGAGCAATTTCCACGATGGATCCGCGTCCCCGGCGTCATCGCCCCCTGGTCCTGCCCGCGGCCGCCGTGCTGCTCACGCTCGCCGCGCTGGCGGGCTGCGGCTCCTCCGGCAGCGGTTCCCCGGCGAACGACCACCTCTCCGCCGGCGGCGACGCCAAGGCCACACCGCGGACGCCGAGCCCGGCGGCGACACCGTCGAAGGTGCTGATGCCGACCGGGCCGAAGGCGGAGCTGAAACTGGCACGGTCCACGAAGGCCGGCCCGATCACGGTCACCTCGGTGCGCGGAGCGAAGTCCGGCGTCACCGGGAAGGTCTGGGTCTGGCTGCCCCCGGAGTACAGCGATCCCAAGTACGCGACCTACGGGTTCCCCGTCGTGATGATGTACGCGGGCGGCCAGAGCAACGGCTACAACACCTGGACGGACCCGCAGCTCCCGATCCAGGAGGCCGACGTCAAGCTCAGCAAGCAGGGCAAGGCCCATCCGTTCATCATGATCATGCCGGTCCAGAACTTCAACTCCCGCGAGAACGCGGCCCTGGACTGCAGCGACATCCCCGGCCAGCCCAAGATGGGCACCTGGATGGCCAAGGACGTCCCCGACTTCGTGAAGGCGAACTTCCGCACCCTGCGCAGCCGTGACGGGTGGGGTGTCATGGGCGCCTCCACGGGCGGCTTCTGCAGCGCGAAGCTCGCCCTCCAGCACCCCGACGTCTTCAAGGCCGCCATCCCGATGGACGCCTACTTCGACCCGGACTCCCGCCTCTGGAAGGGCCACGAGGCCGACCGCCTCGCCAACAGCCCCAACACCCTCATCAAGCAGGGCAAGGCCGACGTCAGCATCCTCGCCACGGCGGGCAGCGGCGAGGCGTACGAGACCAACCTGGTCAAGACCTGGCTGAAGAAGGCCGTCGCCCCCGTCAAGGCCGAGTACTACGAGCTCCCCGGCGGCCGGCACTACACCTCCGACTTCAAGAAGCTCATCCCCCGCGCCCTGACCTGGTTCACCGCCAAACTCGCCGGGCCGACGGCCGGCTGAGACTCACAGCCACCCTCGGCGGGCGGCGATGGCGCCCGCCTGGAAGCGGTTGGCGGCGCCCAGCAGGTCGTGCAGGCGGCTGATGCGGCGGCGCATGGTGCGGACGGACCAGCCGAGCTGCCGGGCTATCGCCTCGTCCTTGAGCCCGCCGACCAGCAGGGTGAGGACGAGCCGGTCCTCCTCGTCGAGGGGGTCGTCGGCGGGCGCGTTCAGCGGCAGGGCCTGCTTCCAGCACATCTCCCAGTAGTCGGTCAGGGCGTCGAGCAGCGTGGAAGGACGGATCACCGCGGCGCGCACGTCGTTGAGGTCGAGGGAGAGCGGCATCAGCGCCAGCTTGCGGTCCGCGATGGCGAGTTTGATGCGCAGACCCGGCAGGACACGGGCCTGCTCGCCGTGCCGGACCAGCTCGCGGATGTCGTCCAGGACGCCGGGCCACTCCAGCGCCTCGGGGGCGTAGACCGCCCGGTAGCGGACGCCTCGGCCGAGCGCCGTCGTCTCCACCGGATTCGAGGTGGTCAGGGCGTACGGCGGCCGGTCCAGCGTCATGACGTCCTCGTGCGCCTCCTGCTGCAGGCGCACGAACCAGCGGCCGAGGGCCTCGCTGCCGGTGGTGATCTCCACCTCGTCCTCGTCGGTCGCGCCGGTGCGCGCGGCGGCGAAGAGCCGGGACAGCTCGGCGGCGGCCGAGCGGACGCGTTCCAGCTCGTTGCTCCTGGCCCGCACCAGCGCCTCGACGGCGGCCTCCGGCTCGATCGCGGCGTACCGGCGGCGGGCGCCGGCGAGGCGGCCGACCAGCCCGTGGTCGCGGAGCCGGTCCAGCGCCCTGGCGACCCGCTCGGCCGAACAGCCGAGGTCCGCGGCGAGTTCGCCGGGCGCCGCCGTACGCCGGGTCAGGACCGCGCGGTAGACGCTCTCGTCGAACGGATCGATGCCTGCCGCCGTCAGTTCCGGCGTCTCGGGAGTCATGGACGGATGGTGGCCCAGTTGTGCCAGCGGCAGCAATGGGCCACGAAGATTCGTTGTGCGGCAAGTGCCCGCACCACTAGGACCTTTACGTATGGCAATGAACTCACGAAGATCGCGTCATGCCGGTCTCGCCGCCGTCGTACTCGCCGGCACGCTGGCGGCGATACCGGGTGCCGCCACCGCGTCCACGCCCGACCCGTCGCAACGAGTGATCGTCGAACTGTCCGGGAACGCCGCGGTCACCGCCGCGCCCGGTGGATCGCTGCTGTCCGCCGACGCCGCCTCCGGCGTCGGCGCCGCCCGCCGCGCGCTGGACGCCCGGCAGGAGACCTTCCTCGGCTCGGCGAAGAGCGCCGGGCTGCACCCCGCGTCGACCCGCAAGCTCGGTCTGCTCATCGACGCCGTCGCGATGACGGTGCCCCGGTCCGAGATGGCCCGGCTGGCGCGCCTGCCGGGCGTCACCGCCGTCCTCCCCGACACCCGCGTGCTGGCGAAGACGGACGTGAGCGTGCCCCTGATCGGCGCGCCCGACGTGTGGCAGCGCAAGGACCCCGCCGGCAGCCGCGTCACCGGCAAGGGGACCACCGTCGCGATCCTGGACAGCGGCGTGGACTACACCCACCCCGATCTGGGCGGCGGACTCGGCAAGGGCCACAAGGTCGTCGGCGGGCACGACTTCGTCAACGGCGACGAGGACCCGATGGACGACAACGGCCACGGCACCCACGTCGCCGGCATCATCGCGGGGAAGGCCGCCGAGAAGGGCGGCATCACCGGTGTGGCGCCCGACGCGAACCTCCTGGCGTACAAGGTGATGGACGCCGAAGGCGCCGGCTACACGTCGGACATCATCGCCGGCATCGAGGCGGCGTCCGACCCGGCCAACCCGCACCGCGCGGACGTCATCAACATGAGCCTCGGCGGCCCCGGCGACGGCACCGACCCCCTGGGCCGGGCCGCGACCGCGGCCGTACGGGCCGGTGTGGTCGTGGTGGCCGCCGCCGGCAACGACGGACCGGGCACGGGCACGGTCAGCAGCCCCGGCACCGCCGACGGCGTGATCTCGGTCGGCGCGTCGACCAGCGGCGTCCGGCTGCCCAGCGCGTACCTGGCCGGCAAGAAGCCCGAGTTGATCCAGACCTACCGCGGCATCGTGTCCGCGAACCCGCCGGCGCGCCCCGTCACCGCGCAGCTCGTCGACGTCGGCCAGGGCACCGAGGAGGACTGGCAGCGGGTCGGCGATGTGCGCGGGAAGATCCTCAGGGCCCAGTTCCTCGTCGCCTCCGACGCCCGGGACCTGTCGGGCGACGCCCTGGAATGGGCGCGGGAGGCGGAGAAGCGCGGAGCCGTCGCGGTACTCGCCGGACTGCCCAAGAACGACGGGCCGGTGTTCGCCGCCGGAGCGTCCGCAGCACCCGGAGGGGTCCGGCCGCAGGAGGTCACCCCGGAGCCGGGCGTGGCCCAGGTACCGGCGTCGCCCGCACGGATCGACGCCTCCGGCGACTCGCTGCGCATGGACCACCTCGTGGTCATGGGCATCGACGCGACCCAGTACACCGAGCTGACCACCCGGCTCGCCGCCGGGAAGGTCTCGGTGACGCTGCGCGGCACCGACACCACCGACCGGATCGCCTCGTTCTCCTCCCGCGGCCCCACACCGGGCTTCGGCCTCAAGCCCGACCTGGTCGCGCCCGGCGTGGAGATCCGCTCCACGATTCCCACCGCGCTGTACGAGCCCGGCCAGTACCGCATGTCCGGCACGTCGATGGCGACCCCGCACGTCGCCGGAGCCGCCGCCCTGCTGCGCCAACTGCACCCGGGGCAGCCGCCGGCCGAGGTGAAGGCCGCACTGGTCGGCACCGCGAAGCCGCTGAGCGGCAGCGGACCCACGACGCAGGGCTCCGGCCGGCTCGACGTGGCCGCGGCCGCCTCGGCCACGGTCAGCGCCGCACCGGCGTCCGTGTCCTTCGGACTCGCCGACCTGTCCCGGCGTGACGTGGGCGGCACCGCGAAGGTGACGCTGCGGAACTCCGGCAACCGGCCGGTCACCACCACGCTGCGGACCGAGGGACCGGCCACGGTCTCACCGAAGCGGGTCACCGTACCGGCCCGTGGGACCGCGACCGTCACGGTCTCGCTGAGCGTCGCCCGCCCGTCCACCGACACCGAGATCGCCGGCCGCCTCACGGCGACGCCGGACCGCGGCCCGGCGATCGGGGTGCCCTACCTGCTCGCCGTCCGGCACCTGGCCGTGCAGGCCGCACCCGACCCGAGCGACGGTCACTCGACCGTGCACATCGCCCCGCCGACCCGGCTGGCCGCACCGCCGGTCGTCACCGTCACCCCGCCGCGCGGCAAGGCCTTCGACGTCACCTCCGTCCTCGACCCCGCCAGCGGCTACTACCGGGCCGAGGTGACCGGCAGTGTCGCCGGCGCGTACCTCGTCTCGGTGCGCGGCACCGCGGGCACCGGGCAGCGGCTCACCGGCTCCAGTGCCTTCGAGGTCACCCCGGTCGACAGCCGCAAGGACCGCTGGGAGCCGGTCGGCCCCAACAGCGAGGCTGGCTGGGTCGCCCTCTCGCCGAGCCGGCCGGGCCAGGCCGTGCTCACCCAGTACCAGAAGGCGGCGCCCTGGCTGACGACCGACAACGGCGCCTCCTGGCGCCAGCTGGGCCGGCTGCCGGTCGCGGACGGCACCGGACCCCTCCTGGTCGACGCGAAGAACCCCGACCGCTGGTGGTACGCCGTCAACAGCGTCCACGACGGCAGCCGCCGGGGCACCATCCTGCGCACCGACGACAACGGGCGGACCTGGCGGCGACTCGACGTCCCGGACGCCCGCATCACGGCCTTCGCCGCCGATGAGAAGACCCGCACGCTGGTCGCGGTCGCCTCCGACTCGCTGCTGGTCAGCACGGACGCGGGCGAGCACTGGACCACCTACCCGACCGGTGTCACCGGGAGCGTCACCGGCGCCACCGTCACCGGCGACACCCTCTACCTGACGACGTTCCGCGGCGTCTGGGCCCGCTCCGGCATCGGCTCGGGCAACCCCGGCGCGGCGCGGCAGCTCTACGACGCGGGTGACCACAGCGTCGGCGGACTGGCCGCCGACGCCTCCGTCGCGGCGGTGTACGTCCTGGGCACCGGCGTCGTCGGTTCCCACGACGGCGGCAAGACCTGGTCCACCCTGCTCCCCATGACGGAGGGAGGCCTCGGCCTGACCGTCTCGGGCGACGACCTGTACCTGCGGACACTGACCGGCAGCGGCCGGCTCAGCCACGACCACGGGCGGACCTGGACCACGGTCGCGGGGCCGTCGAAAGCCGCGGTACCGATGGACTACGACCGCTGGGGCGACGGCTCGGTCACCGTCTCCAGTGAGCAGGACGGCCTCTACCGGGGTGCCGCGAACGGCACCGGGTACCGGCGGATCGGCGTCCAGGGGCTGACCGTCAACGATCTCGCGGTCAGTGGCAACCATCTGCTCGCCGCCACCGACAGCGCGATCTACCGCACCGCGCTTCCCGTCGCGAGCCCCGAATGGGGCCGCTCGGGCGGCGAGGGCAGGATCGGCGTCCGCGTCACGCAGCTCGCCGTGTCGGCCAAGGAGCCGAACGTGATCTGGAAGGTGCGGAGGACCGCGGTCGGCACGTTCGTCGTCGAGCGCAGCGCCGACGCGGGCGCCACCTGGAAGGAGCGCGGCACCTCGTCGGAGGTGCCGACCGCGCTCCTGGTGAACCCCGCCGACCCGAAGCGGGTGGTGGTCGGCTTCCGGAGCCTGCTGGGCCAGGGGCTGTTCGCCACCGGCGACGGCGGCGCGACGTGGAAGAACCTCTTCCACGAACGCGCCTTCGACACCATCACCGGCGACCCCGCCAACCCGCTGCGGCTGTGGCTCGGCAACTCCGCCGGCCTCTACCGGTCGGACGACGGCGGTGTCACCGTCACCAAGGTCGCGGACGGCCCGGTCACCGCGATCGACCTGGACGGCAAGCGGCTCGTCATCGGCGGCGAGAGCGTCCGCGTCAGCACCGACGGCGGCAGGACCTTCCGCACCGGTGACACCGGCCCTCTCGCCATCCACGTCTCCGACCTGCTCCGGGTCGGCGACACGCTCTACGCGGCCACCACCAGCTCCGGGGCCAGCGGGCTCCTCCAGGGCGGCCGCGGCGTGCTGCGCAGCACCGACCACGGTCTGAGCTGGCACAACATCTCCACCGGCCTGCAGAACACCGACACGACCGAACTGGCCGCGACCGCGGACGGCCGCACGCTCTACGTCGGCACCCTCGACGGCGGCGTCCACCGCCTCAACCTGCACCGCTGACCACCCAGGCCCGGCGCCCGGACGGAACCCCGTCCGAGCGCCGGGCCACTGCGTTGTCCGAGGCACCGCCTACGGCGACTGCTTGGCGCGGCTGGGTTGTACTCGTTTGGGTTCGCCGGCCATTTTGGGGTGTTCCGGGGGGTAGGGGAGGTCGCCCGCGCCGTGGTCGCGTTCGTCGCGGTCGGCGAGGTCCAGGGCGGGGGTGATGTCGAAGGCGTGGTCGTCCATGTCGGCGTGGAGGTCGCCGACCTCCGCGTAGCGGGCCGGCATCGAGACGAGGTCGAAGTCGTTCGGCACGGCGCTGTCCAGTTCCTCCCAGCGCAGCGGCGCGGAGACCGGTGCGTGCGGGAAGGGGCGGACGGAGTAGGCGGAGGCGATCGTGCGGTCGCGGGCCATCTGGTTGTAGTCGACGAAGATCTTCTCGCCGCGCTCCTCCTTCCACCACGCGGTGGTCACCCGCTCCGGCATCCGGCGCTCCAGCTCCCGGGCGATGGCGATGGTCGCCCGTCGGACCTGGGTGAAGGTCCACCGGGGCGCGATGGGGATGAAGACGTGCATCCCGCGCCCGCCGGAGGTCTTGGGCCAGCCGCGCAGGCCGATCCCGTCCAGCACCTCGCGGAGCTCGTGGGCGGCGCGCACCGCGTCGGCGTAGTCGGTGCCCGGCTGCGGGTCCAGGTCGATGCGCAGCTCGTCCGGGTGGTCGGTGTCCGCGCGGCGCACCGGCCACGGGTGGAAGGTCAGGCAGCCGCGGTTGGCGGCCCACAGCAGCGCGCCCACCTCGGTCGGGCAGGTCTCGTCGGCGAAGCGTCCGCTGGGGAAGGCGATGCGGGCCGTAGGGGTCCAGTCGGGGAGGTCCTTCGGGGCGCGCTTCTGGAAGAACGACTCCCCCGCGATGCCCTCGGGGAAGCGCTGCAGGGTCGTCGGACGGTCGCGCAGCGCCCGCAGGGCGCCCTCGCCGACGGCCAGGTAGTAGTGGGCGAGGTCGAGCTTGGTGAGGTTCCGCTCGGGGAAGTACACCTTGTCCGGGTGCGTGATCCGCACCGTCCGCTCGCCGATCCGCAGCTCCACCGCTTCTGCCATGCCCTCACGCTAGAACCGCTTCGAGGCGCGCGCCTCCGGAGCGCGGCGGCGTCCGGAGGCGGAGGGTCGGGACCGGCCGCACACTCGGATCATGGACCTTCCCGTGATGCCGCCGGTCAGGCCGATGCTGGCGAAGGCGGCGGCGCGCATTCCGCCCGGGATGCAGTACGAGGCGAAGTGGGACGGATTCCGGGCGATCGTGCACCGCGACGGTCCCGAGATCGTGATCGGGAGCCGCAACGGCAAACCGCTCGGCCGCTACTTCCCCGAGCTGGCGGACGCGCTGCTGGAGCAGTTGCCGGAGCGCTGCGTCGTGGACGGCGAGATCATCATCGTCTCCGGCGACCGGCTGGACTTCGATGCCCTGCAGGAGCGCATCCATCCCGCCGAGTCGCGGATCCGGCTGCTCGCCGAGCGCACCCCCGCCTCCTTCGTCGCCTTCGACCTGCTGGCGCTCGGCGACAGCTCGCTGCTGGACACACCGCTGCGGGAGCGCCGGCCCGCCCTGGAAGCGGCTCTGGCGGATGTGGTGGCGCCCGTGCACGTCGCCCCGGTGACGATGGACCTGGCGGTGGCCGAGGAGTGGTTCAGCCGCTTCGAGGGCGCCGGTCTCGACGGTGTGGTGGCGAAGTCGCCGGAGCTGCTCTACCGCCCCGACCAGCGGCTGATGGTGAAGGTCAAGCACGAGCGCACCGCCGACTGCGTCCTGGCCGGGTACCGCGAGCACAAGAGCGGGCCCGTCATCGGCTCGCTGCTGCTCGGGCTGTACGACACGGCCGGCCGGCTCCAGCACGTGGGCGCGTGCGCGTCCTTCCCCATGCGGCGGCGCGAGGAGCTGATGGCGGAGCTGGCCCCGCTGCGCATGGCCGGACCGGACGGGCACCCGTGGGCGGCCTGGAAGGACGAGGAGGCGCACGCGACCGGCCGGATGCCGGGCGCCCCCAGCCGGTGGACCGGCGCCAAGAACCTGGAGTGGACGCCGCTGCGGCCCGAGCGGGTGCTCGAGGTCGCCTACGACCACATGCAGGGCGACCGCTTCCGGCACACGACGCAGTTCCGCCGCTGGCGCCAGGACCGCGACCCGGAGAGCTGCACGTACGCCCAACTGGACGAGCCGGTCCGCTACGACCTCGCGAGCGTGCTCGCGTCCTCCGGTTGATCCGCTCTCCGGCGGCGAGGTGCTTCTATGCTCGGCGGCATGAGTCAGCAAAGTCCGATGCGTGGATTCATCCTGCCGATCAAGCGCCGTGTCCGCTGGACGCTGAGTGTCGGCACCTCACCTGCTGCTGACGGCGGTGTGGTGACGGACTATCTCGAGACGGCCCGCGCCGCCTTCCGTGACGCTCTCGCGAGTCACCTGTCGTCCGTCGAGAACGCGGACGAGCGCCGGGCTCTCACCGAGCGCCACACCCCTCCTGTGGCGGAGTGGCTGTCCCGCGCGTTCGAGGCGGACGACGCCGACACCTACGCGGCGCCGGGCGTCTCGGTGAGCGTGCACTGAGGGCCGTGGGGCGCGTTCCGGCGCGCTACACGTCGAAGGTGGCGGTCACCGGTGCGTGGTCGCTCCACCGGAGGTCGTGCGTGTCGGCCCGCTCCACCACGGCCGACGTGGCCCTGGCCGCGAGCCCGGCGGTGGCGACGTGGTAGTCGATGCGCCAGCCCGCGTCGTTGTCGAAGGCGCGGCCGCGGTAGGACCACCAGGAGTATGGGCCGGTGGTGTCGGGGTGGAGGCGGCGGACGACATCGGTGTAGCCGCCCTGCTCGAAGACCTTGGTGAGCCAGGCGCGCTCCTCGGGAAGGAACCCGGCGCTCTTCTGGTTGGTCTTCCAGTTCTTGAGGTCGGCCTCGTGGTGGGCGATGTTCCAGTCACCGCAGACGAGCACCTCCCGGCCGTCGGCGGCCGCCCGGGCGCGCAGTTCCGTGAGGTGGACGAAGAACTCGGCCATGAACCGCTCCTTCTCCGTCTGGCGCTCGGTGCCGACCTCGCCCGAGGGCAGATAGAGGCTGGCGACGGTCACCCCCGGAAGGTCGATCTCGAGGTAGCGGCCGGAGCCGTCGAACTCGGCCGAGCCGAATCCGATCTGCACGCGGGTCGGCTCGGTGCGGCTGTAGATCGAGACGCCGGCGCGGCCCTTGGCGGTGGCGGGGGCGTGGAAGGCGGACCAGCCCTCGGGCTCGCGGACCTCGTCGGGAAGCTGCTCGGCCTCGGCGCGCACTTCCTGCAGACAGACCACGTCGGCGGTGGTGGCCTGCAGCCAGGGGACGAAGCCCTTCTTGGCGGCGGCACGGAGCCCGTTGACATTCACGGTCGTCACAGTCAGCACAGCAAGCTCCCGAGGTGCGGATATCGGCGCAGCGCAGCCTACGCGACCGTGACGTGCGCGGATCTGCGCGGGGCAGACCCCTGCGCGTACACCCGTACGATGCCGTGGTGGAGATTCGAACTTTGCGCTACGACCACCCCGACGCGGTGAAACTCAACGAGCGCGTGCAGCTGGAGTACGTCGAGCGGTACGGCGACGGTGACCTCACCCCGATGGAAGCCACCCAGTTCGACCCGCCACAGGGCCTGTACCTGGTGGGATACGTGGACGGGGAGCCGGTCGCCACCGGCGGCTGGCGGGCTCAGGACGAGTCGCCGGACGGTCACGCGGACGGCGACGCCGAGCTCAAGCGGATGTACGTGGTGGACGAGGCGCGCGGCCGGGGGCTGGCGCGGCGGATACTGGCCGAGCTGGAGGTCAGCGCGGCGGCGGCCGGGCGGTCCCGGATGGTCCTGGAGACCGGCCTGAAGCAGCCGGAGGCCATCGCGCTGTACGAGTCGTGCGGCTACACACCGGTGACGAAGTTCGGGCTGTACCGCCACGAGGAGCTCAGCGTGTGCCTCGGCAAGGAGCTGAACGGACCCGCGTCGCCCGCCGAGGTGTGAGCCGACGCACTACTTCCTGCGGCGGAAGAGGAAGGCGCCGCAGACGCCGCCGATGACGGCCACCCCGAGCAGGGCGAGCCACAGCGGCATCGTCACCTCGGGAATGATCAGCCGGATCCTGACCTGCCGGGTGTTCTCGAAGATGAAGACGAGACCGAGCACCGCCAGTGCGGCCACCGCGATCCGGGTCGGCGTGAGGACTCCCTGGCCGGACTTGCTGTCGGACGTCGGCTTGTCGGTTCGCACAGCGGGTCACCTGCTTTCCTGGCGGCGGTCACCCCCTGCGCCCAGCATCGCCGTCTTCGGGTCCTGGGGGGCGTTCGGCTGCTCCGTTCGGGTGATGGTCCCGAGCAGCCGCAGCGCCGCCTCGGAGGAGGAGCCCGGCTCGGCGCTGTACATCAGCATCCGGTGCCCCGAGTCGTCCGGGACCTGCAGCATCTCGAAGGAGAGGTCCAGCGCGCCGATCGTCGGGTGGTGGAACGCCTTCGCACCGAAGGTGCAGCCGTTCACCGGGTGGCGCGACCAGAGGGCGGCGAACTCGGGGCTCTTCATCGTCAGTTCGCCGATCAGCTCGGCCAGCCGCCGGTCGTCCGGGTACTGTCCCGCGGCCAGCCGCAGTGAGGCGACCGCGCGCCGGGCCTCCTCGTCCCAGCGCGGGTACAGCTCGCGGGTGTGCGGGTCGAGGAAGAGCAGCCGCTGCAGGTTGGGGCGGTCGGCGGGACGGTCCGGGCTCTGCGCGTCGAGGTGCCCCGCGGTCAGCGCGTGCCCCAGCGGGTTCCACGCCAGCACCTCGAAGCGCCGGTCCAGGACCACGACGGGCACGCCGTCCATCGCGGCCATCAGCTGCCGCGTCCCCGGCCTGGCGCTGTCGGGGCGCTCGGGCGGACGGCGCTTGGCGCGGCCGGGGCGCGCCAGGTTGCGCAGGTGCCGGCGCTCGTCCTCGGTGAGGCGCAGCGCGGCGGCGAGGGCGTCGAGCACCCCTTCGGAGGCGTTGTTGCTCTGGCCCTGTTCCAGCCGGGTGTAGTACGCGACGCTCACCCCGGCGAGCTGCGACAGCTCTTCGCGGCGCAGCCCCGGCACCCGGCGCCTGGCGCCGTAGGAGATCAGTCCGACGTCCTCCGGCCGCAGCCGGGCGCGGCGGGTGCGCAGGAATTCGCCGAGTTCCGCGGGGGTGTCCATGCGGATCAGTCTCTCCCGCCCGCCCGTTCGCAGCCTGTCCCTGTCAGTAGCAGGCAGCCCCGCGAAGTACCCGGGCACCCCGCGTCAGGTGCGCCCCTCGGTGTCCTGGGCCTGCTCGAGCAGCGGGGCGGACTCCATCCAGCGGGCCCGCCGTACGGTGAATCCGGAGCCCTTGTAGGCGTCGCAGACCTGCTTGTCGTCGTCGACGACCACGCGGATCTCCCGGGTGCGGGACAGCTTGCGCAGGAGTTCCAGCTTCGTGACGCGGGCCGGCCTGCGGTCGTTGTCCGTCCGCATCCAGACCTTC
The DNA here is from genome assembly GCF_027158205.1 of Streptomyces sp. H39-S7. Taxonomy (GTDB): domain Bacteria; phylum Actinomycetota; class Actinomycetes; order Streptomycetales; family Streptomycetaceae; genus Actinacidiphila. The sequence continues at coordinate 250,540 of NZ_JAPVLU010000005.1, forward strand.
CCCGCCGGCAGTCCATGGCGTTCCAGCCACTCGACCGTGTCGCGGCGGCAGCGCTCGGGGCGGCCGGTGACGTACTCGATGTCGCAGGCGACGGCGGTCTCCAGTGCGAGCGCCACGCCCTCCGCCAGCGGGGCGTCGTCCACCGCTCCGGCGAAGAAGGCCGCCCAGTCCTTCGGCCGCCGCTCCAGGTGGATCAGCCGGTGCCGGGTGTCGGCGAGGGTCCCGTCCAGGTCGAAGACCGCCAGCGGGCGGCCCCGGTCCGGTGCGTCGTTCATGTGTACCTCCGCGCGAACGATATCGCCGCGGGCCCGGCGCGCTGTCCGGCGGGCCGGGAAACCCGGCCGGAGCAGGGATAACGTGATGCGGACGCCGCTTCCCGCCGCCATCATGTGCGGATGACGACTTGGACCGCACCCGAAGTACCGCGTACCGATCCCCCGCTGGTCGCCGACGAGCGCGCCTCGCTGGAGCACTGGCTCGCCTACCACCGCACGACCCTCCTCATGAAGTGCGCCGGCCTCACCGGCGAGCAGCTGGCGCTGCGCCCGGTGAAGTCGTCGACCCTGTCGCTGCTCGGGCTGGTGCGGCACATGGCGGAGGTGGAGCGCTGGTGGTTCCGGATCCTGTTCGACGGCCAGGACCTCGACGACCTCTACTGTCCCGACGAGGAGCCGGACGGTGACTTCGACCTCGCCGACGGCGCGGCCGCCGAGGCCGACTTCGCGGTGTTCGCGACCGAGTGCGAACTCGCGGACCGCGCCGCCGCGGGACGCTCGCTCGACGAGACGTTCGCGCACCCGCGCCGCGGCGGACCGATCGACCTGCGGTGGGTCTACGCCCACATGATCGAGGAGTACGCCCGGCACAACGGCCATGCCGACATCCTGCGCGAACTGACCGACGGCGTCACCGGCGACTGACCTCCGCGCCCGCGCCGCTCGGCACCGCCCCCGCCTGCTCCGGCACGGCGGGGAGGGCACGCGACGCCCCGCGGGCCCGCAGCGCCGCCCCGGCCAGCACCGCCACCGCCGCGGTCCCGTAGGACCAGGACTGCAGCCAGGTGCCGTGGGCGCCCATGGAGTTGCCGATGTAGAGAACGGTGCCCGCAAGGGGGACGGTGAGCCACTCCCAGCGGCCGTCGAGCGCGACCAGCGCGACCACCAGCAGCGCGTACCAGTAGTAGGAAGGCGAGGTCAGGAGCAGCGCGGTGCCCGTGACGAGCAGCGCGCCGCTCCACGGCCGGCCGGGGTCGCCGCGGCGCAGGACGTAGAGCGCGGTCAGCGCTATGAGGACCACCGCGAGCGGGGCGGCGACGCTGTCCGGCAGGAAGAGCCGCAGCAGTGCGAACCGGCGGACGCTCTCCGATTCGTACCCCTCCTCCCGCAGGTAGCCCGGCAGATAGCCGAGGACGCCGAAGCCGGAGGTCATCACGTAGGGCAGATAGGCGAGCGCGATCACCAGGAGGGCGGGCAGCAGGACCCGCGCGATGTCGCGGGGGCCCCGGCGGGCTAGGGCGCCCGGCAGGACGACCGCGGGCAGCAGCTTGACGGCGATGGCCGCGCCCAGCAGCGCACCGCGGCGCGGCAGGACGGACGTGCCGAGCGCGAGCACGGTCAGCAGCACGCCGAGCGTGTCGATGTGCGCGTCGTTGACGGCCGCGAAGGACACCGCGGGACACCAGGCCCACAGCGCCGCACGGCGTGGATCGCCGCCACCGCGCCGCCAGCGCCACAAGACCGCGAGCAGGGCGCCGCTGGTTCCGACGGCCAGCAGCGCGCCGGCGATCTGGGTGGGCTTGTGGCGGGCGCCGTCGGGCGACAGCGCGTGGACGGCGAGGAACCAGCCCTCCGCCACCGGGGGGTAGATGGTGTTCACGGCGGGGCGGTTGATGCGGGTGCAGTCCGCTCCCGCCGTGCTCAGGTCGGGGCGGGGGCAGTCGGGGCCCGCCGGGAAGAGCCAGCGGTCGCGCAGCCCCGCCAGCTCCGGCGCGTTGGGCGGATGGGCGTACGGGGAGATGCCCGCGGCCTGCACCCGGCCGTCCCACGCGTAGCGGTACATGTCGCTGCTGGTGCGCGGCGGCCCGCTCAGCGCCGCGAGGGACAGCGCGGCGCTGCCCGCGAGCACCAGGACCACGGCGGCGCGCACGGGCACCTTCCGGACCCCCCACACGGCGGCGGCGAACAGCACCCAGGCGGCCGCGTACCAGTACAGCAGGTGCCGCGGGTGTGCCTCGGAACCTCCCGAGCGGATGGTGACGGCGACGACGGCGGTCAGCGCGGCGACGAGGACTGAGGTGCATACGGTGCGAGCTCCCACACCGTCCACCGTGGCAGCTGGAACTGCCCGGCGGGCTGCCGCCGGGCCCGGCGTCCGCAATCCGTAAGGAGTCCATTCCCCTGATCGGACCCCGCTCGGGGGTGTGATGGGAGCATGCAGAATCCATCGGACGGGGACCGTCCCCCGAAGCCTTCGACCCCACGGAATGACGCGCCGCGCGGCGCGCCGTTCGCGCTGCCCGATCCGCCGGCCTGGCTGCGTCGCGGCCCGCTGCGCGAGGGAGCGTTCACCGGACGGCTGCACGACGCGCGGACGGCGACGGTCGTCGGCCGCGCGCTGGGGACGGCCATCGCGATCTGCTTCGTGACGGGCCTCATCAGCCACTACCTGCAGCACCCGCCCGGCTGGGCGGCGGACCGGCTGCCCAGTCGGCCCTCGTGGGGTTACCGGCTCACCCAGGGGCTGCACGTGGCGACCGGGATCGCGGCGATCCCGCTGGTGTTCGCGAAGTTGTGGACGGTGTACCCGCGGCTCTTCGCCTGGCCGCCGGCCCGGTCGGTGGGCAAGGCGCTGGAGCGCCTGTCGATCGCGGTGCTGGTCGGGACGGTGCTGCTGCAGTTGCTCACCGGTCTGCTCAACACGCTGCAGTGGTACCCGTGGCCGTGGAACTTCGTGCCCACGCACTGGGCGCTGGCCTGGGTCGCGATCGGCGCGCTGCTGCTGCACCTGGCGGTGAAGGCCCCGGTCATCGCCGAGCACTGGTCGCGGCGGTCGGCCGGCACCGTACGGCTGCCCGCGGCGGACGGGCCGGACCGGCGGGCGTTCGTGCTGGGGGTCGGCGCCGCGGTCGGCGCGGTGACGCTGACGACCGTCGGGCAGTCCTTCACCCCGCTCAAGGACTTCGACCTGCTCGCGCCACGGCACCCGGACCACGGCCCGCAGGGACTCCCCGTCAACAAGACGGCGGCCGCGGCCGGGGTCACCGCGGCGCGGCTGGCGGGCTGGCGGCTGCTGGTCGCCGGGCCGCGGCCCTACGAGCTGACGCTGCCCGAACTGCGGGCCCTGGAGCAGCACACCTCGCTGCTGCCGATCGCCTGCGTCGAGGGCTGGAGCAAGAGCGCGCACTGGGAGGGCGTGCGGGTGCGCGATCTGCTGGACCGGGCGGGCGCGCCACCGGGGGCAACGCTCCGGGTGGTGTCGCTGCAACAGGGCGGCGCCTACTCGGTGATGGAGATGGGCTCCTCGTACGCCCGTGATCCGCTGACGCTGCTGGCGCTGGCACTGAACGGCGCGCCGCTCTCCATCGACCACGGCTTCCCGGCCCGGATCATCGCGCCGAACCGGCCGGGCGTGCTGCAGACGAAGTGGGTCTCCCGGCTGGAGGTGCTGGCATGAAGGCGCGCATCGCACTCGGCGCGGTGGGGGTGGCGGCCATGACGTTCGGCGCCGTACAGCTGTTCACGGACCGTCAGGTGAGGGAGCCGGTCGATGTGCTGCTCTGGCTGGCGGGCGCCATCGTGCTGCACGACGCGGCGCTGACGCCGGTGGTGCTGGCCGTCGGCGCGGTGCTCTCCCGGTGGCTGCCGCCGCATGTCCGGCGGCCGGTGCGCGGCGGGCTGATCACCGCCGCGTGCCTGACCGCCGTGGCACTGCCGTTCCTGCTGCGGCCGACCGCGAAGTCCAACCCGTCGGTGCTGCCGCTGGACTACCCCCGCAACACCCTGATCGTGCTGGGGACGGTGGCCGTGCTCACCGCCCTGACGGCCGGCTGGGCGGCGCTGCGCCGATTTCGGGCGGATCACAGAAACTAATGGATAGAGAGGACTTTAAGCATTAGCATGTGGGGGTCGGCGGAACAGTCCCGCCGGCCCCCACATCGGAGGTACGCGCGATGACGGCTCTGGAACTTCCCCGGGTGGCCCACCGGTTCGTCGACGTGGACGGCGTACGCGTCTTCTACCGCGAGGCCGGCGACCCGGACGCCCCGACCCTGCTCCTGCTGCACGGCTTCCCGTCCGCCTCGCACCAGTACCGGCGGCTCATCGACGCGCTCGGCGGCCAGTACCACCTGATCGCGCCCGACTACCCGGGCTTCGGGCACAGCGACGCCCCGGCCTCCCTCACCTACACCTTCGACCTGCTCGCCGATGTCGTGGAAGGCTTCTGCGAGGCGCTCGGCCTGCACCGGTTCACGCTCTACGCCTTCGACTTCGGCTCCCCCGTCGGCTTCCGCCTCGCGGACCGCCACCCGGAGTGGATCGCGGGCCTCGTGGTGCAGAACGGCAACGCGTACGAGGAGGGGCTCAGCCCGATAGCCCGCGCCTTCGTGGCCGAACGCCGCGAGAACGAGGGCTCCGAGGAGCGGCAGCGCCAGATGCTGACCCTCGACTTCACCCGCGCCCAGTACGAGGGCGGCACGACCGACGCGACCACCGTCGCCCCCGAGGGCTGGCTCCTGGACCAGCACTTCCTCGACCTGCCGGGGCGCGACGAGATCCAGCTCCAGCTGGCCTACGACTACCACAGCAACGTCGAGCTGTACCCGCGGTGGCAGGCCTGGCTCCGCAAGCACCAGCCGCCGACGCTGGTGCTGTGGGGGCGCCGCGACGCGATCTTCGTGGAGGCCGGGGCACACGCGTTCCTGCGCGACGTGCCGGACGCGGAGGTCCACTCGTTCGACACCGGGCACTTCGCGCTGGAGGAGTGCGTCGGAGGGATCGCACCGCTGATCGCGGACTTCCTGGACCGTACGTGGGCGTGAGCGCCCACGGCGGCCACCGGCCTCAGCAGCGCCACAGCTCCACGAAGTGGCGGCCGCCCACGGACCACTCCTCGGACGTCGTCCAGCAGGTGCTGTCGGCGGCGGATCGCAGCGCGGCCGCGCCCAGGCGCGCCCACGGGAAGTCGCGGCCGTGCCGGCCCCGGCCGTCCTCCACCCGGACGGTGAACCGCTCGTCGACGTCGTAGGCCGCGGCCTCGACGAGCAACCGGCCGCCGGGGGCGACCAGTTCACCGACCCGGACCAGCAGCGCCCGCGGGTCGCCGCCGATGCCGACATTGCCGTCGATCAGCAGGGCCGTGCCCCAGC
>NZ_JAPVLU010000060.1 GCF_027158205.1 Streptomyces sp. H39-S7
TGCCGGCGCTGACCTCGACCCAGGGCAGCATGCGCAGCAGCCACCTCGAGGAGATCCCCGCCATCTGCGGTGCGGACTTGGTGGTGGTCGCCAGATTCCGGGCAGCAGCCGTATCAAGGCTTGTATGGGACGGGGTACCGGTCGGCACGGGCGCGGATTCCGGGCGTGCTTCGATGGACATGGCTGAATCCTTTGCCGTGGCGTTCGTGAAGGTCCGTGGATTGCTTTTCCCACACGCGTTTCGACGTCGGTCTCGCAACGGGTGAATAGGTGCGACGCGATCACGGGACCGTGAAATTACCCGGAAATTACCCGCGATCCCTGGCTTGATATGGCGTTCTCACCGCGGGCGGTGCAGTGCCGTGCGGGCGGCCCGCCGGTGCTGACTCCGGCCCAACGCCCCTGGTTGCAGGGGCGTTCGCCGGTTGAAGTATCGCCGATCCGCCTCGGTCGCGCTATCACTCGATCGAATGAGTATCAGGTGCGTCCCCCATGGCAATGCTTCTCTGCGGGCGCCGCGCCCGCAGGCTCCGCATCTCGATATGCGGGGGCCTGCCGTGACTGCGAGGGATTAGGGATTGTGGATGGGACGCGAGAACGGAATCGAACACCCGGCGAGTATCAGGCGGGAAAGCCACGCCACGCCGGCCACCGGCCGAGGTCAGCCGCTGACCGAGGCGCTGGAGCGAGTCCTCGCCGGCCCGGCCGGGCTGGGAAGCGCCGCCCTCCGCTTCACGACCCCGGCTTCGACCCCGACCCCGATCCACCCCCAGACCCCGATCCACCCCCAGACCCCGACTCACCCCCCGGGCCGGGCGACCCCGGCGCCCTCGCGCATCGAGGGCCTGCACTGCCCGCCGGCGGTACGCGACGACCGGGCGCTGGCCGACCTGATCAACGCGCAACTGGTGGCCTGGGGCGATGAGGTGGGGCTGTTCCGCTCCGCCGACCTGCGCGCGGGTCTGCTGTCGTTCGACCCGGGCCGTTCCGTCGTGCTGTGCCACCCCGACGCCCCCAGCACCGAACACCTGCTGACCGCCGCCAAACTCCTGACCGGTGAGAACGCGGTGGATGACTACTTCTGCGAACCCGAACTGGGCGGGCAGCCCGAGGGGCTCGGCGCCCGCCTCGCCGTGGCCCAGTCCGCGATCGATCCCACTCACATGCCCGCCCCCTACGACGCCCACTGGCGTGCGGCCCTGGCCGCGCACCCGGCGCTGCGCTCCATGCACGCGGCCATGGAGTCACTCACCCAACTCGCCACCCCCGCGCAGGCGCACCGGTTCCGCCACGAGGTCGCCAGCCTGTACCTGGGCTACGAGGCCGAAGCCGCCTGCGTCCAGGAGGAGCGCACCCCGCGCGTGTGGGAGTACCTGGTGCAGCGGCAGCTCAACTCCTTCCGCCCGTGCCTGGCGATCACGGATGCGATCGGCGGCTACGAACTGGCCGCCGAGCTGTTCGCGCTGCCGGCCGTGCAGCGGGCGACCGCGCTGGCCTCCACCGCGTCCACGGTCCTCAACGACCTGTACTCCCTGCGCAAGGAGCAGGCGTCCGGCCGTTTTCACTACAGCCTGCCCACCGTGATCGCGGAGGAGGAGGAGTGCGCGATCGACGACGCCTTCGCGAAGGCCATCGACGTGCACAACGACCTGGTGCGCGCCTTCGAGACGGAGGCCGCCGCGCTCTCCGCCCATCCGCTCACCGCCCGGTACGTGACCGGGCTGGCGAACTGGATGGGCGGCAATCACGAATGGCACGCCGGCCACGTCGGCGGCCGCTACGCCACCTCGCCCTGAGCGCACCCGTCCCCCCATGCCGTTCGCCCCGCCCCGCCCTGCAACGCCCCGCAACGACCTGACGACCGAAGGAGCAAGCCCGCACATGACCCTCGACCACATCACCGTCCCGACCCAGCTCAACACCAGTCCCTACCAGCGGTCCGTGGCCGAGTACTGGAACGCGGAGAAGAACCCGGTCAACCTGCGCCTGGGCGACGTGGACGGCATCTACCACCACCACTACGGCATCGGTGACGTCGACTGGTCGGTGCTCAACGCGCCGGAGGACACCCGCGAGAACCTGATCACCAGGGAGCTCCACCGACTGGAGTGCAACCAGACGGAGTTCCTCCTCGGGCAGTTCGGGGAGATCGCACCGGAGGACCGGCTGCTGGACGCCGGATCGGGCCGCGGCGGGGGCAGCATCGTGGCCAACCAGCGGTTCGGGTGCGTGGTCGACGGCGTGTCGATCTCCCAGTCCCAGGTCGACTTCGCCAACGACCAGGCCGTCAAGCGCGGTGTGGACGACAAGGTGCGCTTCCACCTGAGGAACATGCTGAGCACCGGCTTCGACACCGGTTCCTTCCGCGGGATCTGGAACAACGAGAGCACCATGTACGTCGATCTGGCGCAGTTGTTCGCCGAGCACTCCCGGCTGCTGGCCCGCGGCGGGCGGTACGTCACCATCACCGGCTGCTACAACGACACCTACGGGCTGCCCTCCCGGGCCGTGAGTCAGATCAACGCCCACTACATCTGCGACATCCACCCCCGCAGCACCTACTTCAAGGAGATGGCGGCCAACCGCCTCGTGCCGATCAGCGTCGTGGACCTGACCGCCGCGACGATCCCGTACTGGGAACTGCGGGCCAAGTCGTCCCTGGTCACCGGTATCGAGGACCCGTTCCTGACCGCTTACAAGGACGGCAGTTTCCAGTACCTGCTTATCGCCGCCGACCGCGTCTGAGCCCTCGGGCCGCCCCGGCCCCTTCGGAGGTCGGGGCGGCCCGTGCGCGTCACGGCTGGTCGAGGTCCGGGGTGACGCGCACGGTCGCGGGAGAGGTGGCGGGCACGGGGGAGGGCGGCGTGTCGGTGGTCGCGTGGGCGTGGGGGAGCAGGAGCACGGTTGCCGCGAGCACCGCCGCCGCGGTGCCGGCGATGATCCCCGAGCTCCTGTCCGCCTGTCGATTGCTCAACTCACTGCCCTCCACCTGGATCACGCGGGTCGCGCACGGGTCGCCGTCGTCGGTCGCTACGTGCACCTACGCACCCGGCTCGCGGCGCACTCACCACCACTCACTCTGTGACAAGCGCCAGGACAACCGCCGAGCCGTACGGGGTGGCGCGCCCGGTCCGCCGGCCGCGTACCGCCGAGCGATCCTCTGCGGTACGCGGCGCCCGGCGTGGCACGCTGGGGGACCCGGTGTTCCTCCGCCCCACGAGGAGATGCGTGCACGTGCGGCGACGGTTCGGTCAGCGCGCGTCGGCCGCCGCGTGGACGCGCTCGCCGCCGACGTAGGTCAGGGCCACGGTGGCGGAGCCGATGTCCTGCGGCGGGCCGTCGAAGGGGTCACGGTCCAGGACCACCAGGTCGGCCAGGGCGCCGACGCGGATGGTGCCCGTGTCGTCCAGATGGTTCACATGGGCCGAGCCCGCCGTGTACGCGGTCAGTGCGGTGCCCAGGTCGAGGCGCTGCTCGGGCAGGAAGGGCGGGCGGTCCTCGCCGTGCGCGGCACGGTTGACCGCGACATGGATTCCGAGCATCGGGTCGGGGCTGCTCACCGGCCAGTCGCTGCCCGCCGCGAGGGTGGCGCCGGCCCGCAGCAGGTCGCCGAACGGGTACTGCCAGGAAGCCAGTTCACCGCCGAGGAAGGGGATGGTCAATTCGTCCATCTGCGGTTCGTGGGTGGCCCACAGCGGCTGCAGGTTGGCGATCGCGCCCAGCCGGGCGAAGCGCGGGACGTCGTCGGGGTGGACCACCTGCAGGTGGGCGAGGTGGTGGCGGTTGTCGCGGGCGCCGTTGGCGGTGAGGGCGGCTTCGACGGCGTCCAGGGCCTCGCGCACCGCGCGGTCGCCCAGCGCGTGGAAGTGGACCTGGAAGCCCAGCGCGTCCAACTCCACGACGTGGTCGCGCAGCGCCGCCGGGTCGACGAAACTCAGACCGCTGTTGGCGGTCGCGCAGCCGCAGGAGTCCAGGTAGGGGGCAGTCATCGCGGCGGTGAAGTTCTCGGTGATGCCGTCCACCATGACCTTCACCGAGTCGGCCCTGAACCGCCCGGCGCGCAACCGCTCGCGGCGCTCGACCAGTTCGGCGATCTGCTCGGCGCCGCGTGCGCGGTCCCACCACAGCGCGCCGTTGACGCGGGCGGTCAGAGTGCCGTCGGAGGCGGCGGCCAGGTAGGCGTCGGAGGGGTCGGGCTGGCCGTTGAAGACGCCGAGGATGGCGTCCTGCCAGCTGGTGATGCCGAGGCTGTGCAGCACCTGCTGGGCGCGGAGCAGTCCGGCGAGGCGGTCGGCCGCGGTGGTCCTGGGGACGAGGCGCGCGACGAGCCCGGCCGCCCCTTCCTGCAGCATGCCGCCGGGGGCGCCGTCGGTCTCGCGCTCGATCCGGCCGTCGGTGGGGTCGGTGGTGGCGGCGGTGAGTCCGGCGAGCTCCAGGGCGCGGGTGTTGGCCCAGGCTCCGTGGTGGTCGCGGTTGAACAGCAGTACGGGCCGATCGGCGACGACGGCGTCGATCAGGTGCCGGGTCGGCACCCCGCCCTCGAAGCTCTCCAGGGACCAGCCGCTGCCGGTGATCCACTCCCGTTCCGGGTGGGCCGCCGCGTAGGAGGCGATCCGGCGCTGGTACTCGGCCAGGCTGGTGGTGCCGGTCAGGTCGCACTCGCCCAGCTCGACGCCGGCGTAGACGGCGTGGACGTGGGCGTCCTGGAAGCCGGGGATGAGCAGCCGGCCGGCGAGGTCCACGACCTCGGTGCCGGGGCCGATCAGTTCACGCACCTCGTCGTGGCCGACGGCGACGATGCGCTCGCCGCGGACGGCCACGCCGGTGGCGCGGCTGCGGGCCGGATCCGTGGTGAGGGCGGGGCCACCGGTGAAGACGAGGTCGGCGTGGGTCATGGGGTACTCCGTACGAAGAGGCGCTGGTGGGATGGGCGGACGGTTCCGGGGGGTGCGGACGGGCGGACTGTTCACAGGGTCGCGGACGGACGGCCCGTGGTGGGCGCGGCGGTCAGCAGGTCCGCCGCGCCGGCGTCGGTGGCGTGGCCGGCGGCGAAGTAGGGCGACCGGCGGCCCCACTTGGCCCACGCGGCGACCACCAGCCCGGACAGGATCATCAGCACCGGCATCAGCAGCAGGAACCAGCCGTTGTCGGCCCGCACCGCGAAATGATCGTCGGAGGTGGCGTAGCCCCAGCACATGTAGCCGGCGAGGGCGAACAGGACCAGCGCGCTGAGCACCGGCACCACGACCGCCCGCACCGCCTCCGCGAGCGGGCCGCGCAGCAGTCCGCGGAAGCGCACGGCGGCCGCGATCGCGGTCAGGCCGTAGGAGAGCGCGACGACGATGCCGATGGCACCGACGCAGGCGCTGATCAGTTCGCTGACCTTCGGGATGACCAGGGACAGCGCCGCGACCACGGCGGCGATCGCCCCGAGGAGCAGCGTTCCCGCCGCGGGCGTCCCGTACTTGGGGTGGATGCGGGTCCAGACCGGGCCGACGGTGCGGTCGCGGCCCATGGCGAACAGCCCCCGCACCGTGGGGATCACTCCGGCCTGCAGCGAGGCCACGGCCGAGAACGTCAGCGCGACCAGGGGCAGCGCCGCCAGCGGTTGGTGGGCCAGCTGGTTGCCGAAGTACGTCAGCCCCTGTGCGCCGTTGTCGGCGAGTTGGCCCTGCGAGAGGACCCGTTGGAAGGCCACGGCGCCGAGGAGGAACAGGCCGAGCATGGTGAACACCGTGATCAGACCGCTGCGGGAGGCGTCACGCGGATCGCGTACCTCCTCGCTGACGCTGAAGGCTGCGTCGAAGCCCCAGTAGCAGAAGACCGCCACCACCATGCCCTGCGCCAGCGCGGCGAGCGAGGGGATCGTGAAGGGGTTGAACCAGTCCAGGCTGAACGGCTGGGTGCCGGCGACGAGGCCGTAGCCGCAGAAGCCCAGCAGCACCAGGTACTCGAAGGCCAGCAGCCAGCGCTGCAGCCGGGCGGCGACGTCGACCCCGGTGACGGCGGCGAGCGTGGCGGCCACCAGCACCGTCAACCCCAGCAGCGTCGACTGCAGCGTGCTGTCGGGGTCGAGCGTCAGGCCGGCCAGGCGGTGCACTCCCGCCTGGCCGGCGAGCTGCATCAGGGCCGAACCGGTCACCGTCGTGGTGTAGGCGAGGAACACGACCGTGCCGACGACGTTCACCCAGCCGGAGAGGAACCCCAGCCAGGGGCTGACGGAGCGGCCGACCCAGACGTAGCTGTTGCCGCAGTTGGGTTCGACCCGGTTGAGCCGGGAGTAGGCGCCGGCGATGCCCAGGATCGGCAGGAACGCCAGCAGCATGATGATCGGCAGGTGCAGGCCGACGATCCCGGCCATCAGCCCCATACCGAGGCCGATGCTGCTGGTCGCCGCGGTGGTGGAAGCGGCGATGACCACGCCGTCCACCACGCCGAGCGACCGTTTCATGTCTGTTGCCATCGGGCCACCGCTTCGCCTCGGGACTGGGTTGGTGCGCCATGGAAGCGTGTGGGCTCTTAACAGGTCAATGGCGTTGACATAAGCTCCCGCCATGACCGACCGGCAGCTGTCCGGGGCCGCGCGACCGCGCCGCCGCCCCACCAAGCAGGGCACGGTGCTCTCCGAAGCACTGATCGTCGAGACCGCGCTGCGGCTGATCCGTCAGCACGGCTCGGCCGCGCTGACCGTACGGCGGCTGGGCGCGGCCCTGGGCGCGGACCCCAGCGCGCTCTACCGCTACTTCCGCAACACCGACGACCTGCTGCTCGCCGTCGCCGACGCACTCATCGGTCAGGCCTTCGTCGGCTGGGCCCCGCGCGGCGACTGGCGCGCCGACCTGCGAGAACTGGGCCTGCGCATGCACGCGGCCTATCTCGAGCACCCGCAGGCGGCGATGCTGGCGACCTACCGGGTCACCGGCCGGCCGCACGAGGCGTTCGCCATCGAGACGATCCTGGGCGTGCTGCGCGGCGGGGGTTTCCCGGACCCCGAGGCGGTCCGGATGTACCACATCTTCGTCGACACCAGCCTGGCCTACGCGGCCCTGGACGCCGCCAGCACCGCCCTTCCGCCGGAGGCGCGGGACGCGGAGCGGCAGGTCTGGCAGCGGACCTACGCCTCGCTCCCGAGCACCACCCACCCCCACATCGCCGCCACCACCCGCCTGCTGCAGGCCGAGATGAGGCGCAGCGCCTACACCCGGACCCTCGACCTGTTCCTGGACGCGGCGGCGGCCCGACTGGCGGCCCTGCGGCCAGTGGAACAGCCCGGCTGAGCAGCGGAATAGCCCGGCCCCCGCGGGGCACCCGCATCAGCGACCGGTCTTTCGGCACGGCCGGAGTGGGTGAGCCGTGCCGCGTCGCTACTCACGAAGTTGGTTCCTCATGGTCACCGTGGAGCGCACATTCACCGTCACGCAGCAGTTGGACGTGGTGGTGGAGTACCTCAAGGACTTCTCGCGGGCCGAGGCCTGGGATCCAGGCACCCGTTCCTGCGAGCGCCTGGACGACGGCCCCCTGGGCAACGGTTCGACCTGGCGCAACATCTCCGTCTTCAAGAACCGTGAGACGGAACTGACCTACCGCCTCGCCCGCCTGGAACCCGCCCGCCTCACCTTCGTCGGTGAGAACAAGACGGCGACGTCCACGGACGATCTGACCTTCCGGGCGGTATCGGAAGGCACCGCCGTCACCTACCACGCCCACATCGTGTTCCACGGGCTCGCCCGGCTCGCCGACCCCTTCCTCCGCAAGGAATTCGAACGGCTCGGCGACGAGGTCAGCCGCCGGATGCCCCAGGTCATCAACGCCCTCTGAGCCCCGCGGACCGCGCGGATCGCCCCGGGCCGGCCACCGGGTGGTTCGGCGGCGGCGGGTGTGCTGACGAGTGTGCCGCGACCGGAAGGGACCGGTGGCCGCGGCACCACCCGTTGATGCCGGGGTCAGCCGGCCGTTCGCACCGACTCCGCGAGGGCGGCGCCGAAGGTCGCCGATCCGGCGGCGTTCGGGTGGAGGGGCAGCGCGGAACTGGTGGGGACCAGGCCTTCGATGAAGCGCGTTCCGGCAGGGGCGCAGCTGTCGTGCCCGGCGCTGAGCGGGACGGTGTCGACGAACGTGGCGTCATGAGCGGCGGACTGGGTGCGCAGGGCGTCGCCGAGCTTGTTGACGGCACCTTGGACGTAGTTGGCGTCGCGGGCCCGGATCGGCTGCCGGGGGAAGCAGCCGTCCTGCTGGATGTAGGTGCCGTAACCGACGACGAACACCTTGGCGTGCGGCGCGCGGCGGTGGATCTCATCGAGGGCGGTGCCCAGGGACGGAGCCCAGCGGTCGATGTCCTCCGCGATCCGGTCGCGTCCGCCGGCGGTGAGGCGATCGGCGCAGCTCGTGCCGAGGGGTTCGGGCAGGAGGTTCACACAACTGATCGCCCGGGTGACCAGATCGGTGTCGTTGCCGCCGATGGTGAGGCTGACGATGTCGGTCCTGGCGGACAGGGCCTTGTACTGGGGCGGGACGAAGCCGAACTGCCTGCCGCTGAAGTCGGTGACCCTGGCGCCGGAACAGCTCACGTCGGTGAGCCGGGCGCCGAGGGCCCGCGCGGCGATGTGCGGGTAGTCGGACAGCGAGCGCAGGCAGGCGAGGTTGCCCGGGTCGGTCCGCGGCACCAGGGGAGCCGCGGCGAAGGAGTCGCCGAGGGCGACGTACTCCACGGGCTGCGCGGGCTGTGCCTGTGCCGGTCCCCCCGTTCCGGCGGCTATCAGGCCGGCGCAGCCGAAGGCGGAGGCGAGCAGGCTGCGGGAGAGCCGTTTCATGGGAGCTCCAATGCTGAGGGTGAGGAGGCGGTGTGCCCGCGCGACAACCGCACATCGACCTCCGTGTTACTGGTAGGTAAGCCGTGGCATCATGATCGCGCACGACGAATCACCGGAACATAGGAGCGGAACCAGACCTCAGCGGGGAGAAGTTGTGACGGATGACAAAAGCCCCAGCACCCCGCGCAGCGCCGAACTGGACGTACCCGGGTGGCTGACGGCGAACCTTCCCCGGCTCATCAAGGCAGTGGTCCACGAGCTGACGGCCCAGATCCCCGCCTACCAGACGCTGCCCCGCGAGGAACTCGGCGGAGACATCAGCCATGTCATCGGGCAGAACCTGCGCGCGTTCATTTCCGTGCTGCGCACCCGCACGATGCCCGACGAGGACGAGCTCCTGCACCTGCGGGTCTCGGCGGCCCGCCGCGCCGAGGAGGGCGTCCCCGTCGAGGTCGTCCTGACCGCCTACCACCTGGGAGCGCAGAAGGTCTGGGAACTGCTCGCCGCCGAGGCCGGCCCTGACGGCATCGCCCGCCTGCCGGAGCTGCCCACCCTGCTCCTGCGCTACCTGCAGCGGGTCGTGCCCGCCGTCGCCGCCGGATACCTGGAGGAACGCCAGACGATCCACGGCGAGGAGGACGCCGCCCGGCACACCCTGCTGTCCGCGCTGCTCAACGGGACCGACGCGAAGGAGACCGCCGACCGTCTCGGACTGCAACTACCCGCCGCCTATCTCGTCCTGGCCCTCTCGATGGGCGCCCACCCGGACGAGACGACCGCGGGCGTCGACCCCGCCATCGCCGGCCGCCGCAAGGCCCGCCGTCTCCAGACCGAACTGGAACGCCACACCCGCGCCCGGGTCCTCGCCGCCCTGACAGCCGGCGGCGGCATCGCCCTGATCCCCTGGCCCGTCGCACCGGACCAACTGGCCGAGTCCGACTGGCAGGCGCTCGACGCACTGGTGCCGGCCCTCGGCAGATCCGTCGGTGCCGACGTCACCGCCGGCGTCGTCTGCGCCGCGCCGCCGGGCATCGCGGAGGCGGCCTCGCTGGCCCGGGAAGTCCTCACCATCGCGCGCACCTTCGACCGCCCACCCGGCGCCTACCGCCTGGACGACCTCCTGCTCGAATACCAGCTCTCCCGCCCCAGCCACGCCCGCGACGGCCTCGCCGCCCTCCTCGACCCCCTCGCGGACAGCCCGGAGATCCTCAGGACCATCGACGCCTACCTGCGCCTGGGCAGCCGCCGCCCGGTAGCGGCCCAGCTGCACATCCACCCCAACACGGTCGACTACCGCCTCCAGAAGGCCACCACCCTCACCGGCCTGGACCCCACCCGCCCCGCGGACATCCCCCTGATCAAAGCCGCCCTGGCCGCCCGCCACCCCCACCCCTGACCGCCGGCGCGCGCGGTCAGGCCTGGGCCAGGGCGGGCCAGCGGATGCGGGTGGCGCACAGCGAGACCAGCGCTGCCGAGACGGCGATGGCGCCCATGCCCCACACCAGACTGCTGCCGCTCGCGATGAAGCCGATCACCGGCGGTCCGGCCAGCAGGCCGATCGTCCCCATCGCGGCGACCAGGGCCAACGCGTCCGGTCCCTGCCGGGCCGCGGCCACGTAGACGCACGGCGTGACGGCGGCGACGCCCAGGCCCACGCAGGCGAATCCCAGCAGCGCGGGGATCACACCGCCGGCCACCAGGGCGACGGCCAGGCCGGCCCCCGCCAGCGCGCTCCCGGCCACGACGATCCGTCCGTCACCCCAGCGGGCGCGCCAGCCGTCGGCGAAGATCCTGGCGAGCACCATCATTCCGGACACCACCGCGATCCCCAGCGGCGTCACCTCCGGTCCCGCTCCGGCGATGTCCTTGAGATAGAGGGAGGACCAGTCGTTCATCGCACCCTCGGTCACGGTGCCGAACACCATGGCGAGGCCCATCCAGATGGTCACCCGGGACGGCAGGACCAGTCGGCGCTTCGGCCGCTCCGCCTCCTCCGGTACGGCGTCCGCCTCCTCCGGCGTGGAGTCCGCCGTCTCCGGTGCGGCCTCCGGCTGCTGGTCCTGGGCCAGCAGCCCGGACTGCGTCAGTCCCACCGCGAGCAGCAACAGCACGGTGGCGGCGATGAAGTGCACCGCCAAGGACGAGGTGAACAGGTTCACGCCGACGGCGAGCAGCGCCGCGGAGAGCGAGCCCGCGCTGAACGTGGCGTGGAACCTGGCCATCACCGTCCGGCCGTACTCGACTTCGAGCGCGGCCCCCTGCGCGTTCATCGCGACGTTGAGGAAGCCGACCGCCACGCCGTCGAGGCAGATGACCAGCAAGGTGACCGGGTAGTTCGGCGCCACCGCCAGGACCAGCAGGATCAGGCCCAGGACGAGGGCGGACAGCAGCGCCAGCAGCCGGGAGCCCAGGCGCTTCATCGCCAGCGGAACCAGCGGGAAGGAGATGACCGCCCCCGCACCGCCCGCCATCAGCAGCAGGCCGACCTGCGCCTCGCTCAGGTCGAGGTGCGACTTGAGCGCGGGCAGCCGCGAGACCCAGGTGGCGTACTGGAACCCGAGAAAGAGGAACAGCGCCGCGATGGCCAACTGCGCTCTGCGGAAGGGGTCGTGGATGCGAAACATGGGTGAATCAGCCTACTTCGTCCGACGATGATGATCCGCGCGGCGGATCCGCTGGTACTTCTGTCCCCGCCCGGGGACGCTCTCCGGGGCCCGCTCTACAGCGCCTTGGACATGTAGACGGCCTCCGTGCCGTAGCTTTCGGGGAGGCCGACCTCCGCGTGGGCGGCGTAGCCGAGGCGACGCCAGAGGACATGGCTGCGCTGGACGGCCACCATGGAGATCCGGTCGAACCCCTGCGACCGCGCCTCCTGCTCGATCTGCCGCACGAACAGCGGCGACAGCCCCCTGGCGCGCAGTGTCTCGGTGATCACGAAATCGTGCGCGTGCAGATTTGCCGACTCGTGGTGGGACGCCTCGGTCAGCGCGAGGTCGGGGCACTGGCCCGGCGGGTAGGGAAGGGCCAGCAGATAGCCCCCGAACAGCCCCTCGTGCTCCAGGACGAAGCAGGTGGCCGGTGAGACGCGGCCCCTGGACCGCAGCACATCCCGTCCTTCGGACAGGCCGCTCTCGGCATAGGCGCGCGCTTCCAGCGCCACGACCTCGTCCCAGTCGGCGTCCGCCAACCGGCGGAGGCGGACGGTGTCGTCAGCCACGCCGCACCCCGCTTCCGATGGACGGGCCGATGGCCCTGCTCGCCGCCACCAGCGGACGCCACGCGTCGATCAGCAGCGCGAAGTGCTCCATGTCGACCTGGGCCCGGTCGAGCAGGCCCTGCCGCAGCGGCAGCAGATGATCGGCGAACTCGGCGTACCTGCCGCCGAGTTGCCGGTAGCAGCGGTCGATGACCTCCAGCCGCCGGATGTTCTCCGCGCGGTCCGCACCGGCGGACCGGCGGACGAACCCGGCGATCGTGTCGGCGCGCACCTGGTGCCGCGGGTCGAGCAGCGCAGGACCGGCTTCCTCCAGGTCGAAGTAGACGGGGTGGAGGTAGAGCATCGACAGCAGGAACTTCACGAACCGCACCTGGTAGGCGGTGAACCCGCTGCCGGTCCGCCGCTCCGCGGTGTAGAAGTTGACGATGTGGCGGTTGTGCACGACCGCGGGCAGCGGGGCGTGGCGGACGACGTGCAGGAGGAAGTAGTCGCTGCCGATGGTGTCGGTCGCGGGCGGCAGCGGGACGCGCTCGTACAGCTCGCGGTCGAAGCCGATGTTGCACATGTCCAGCCGCCAGATGTCCGGGACGTCCAGGACCGACCGGTCGACGCTGAACGGCTCGGTTCCGGCGCCGATGAACGACTCCTGGACCAGGCCCTGAACGTCCTCCTCGGGCCACTCGGGCGGAGCCCACAGGCTGACCACCTCGGCGTAGATCCCGGGGTCGGCCTCCTTGATCTCGCCGACGTCGACCGACAGTTCACCCACGAAGGAGCCGCCGGCCATCGACACCGGCTTCTGGCCGTGCACCGGGTCCAGCGCGTTCTCGGTGACGCCGTCGGCCGCGTCGGCACCGGACTTCCCGAGGGACAGCAGCTCGTGGTGGATCGGGAAGACCGGCTTGCCGTCCAGGGTCTGGTAGCCGCTGTCGGAGTCCCGGCGGTGGATCGACGCGCAGCCGAGTGCGGCGGCGAGCAGGAACGCCCGGTTGGTGCAGGCTCCGTAGGAGACGGCGTCCGGCAGCATCAGGTCCAGCAGCAGCTCGGGTTCGGCCTGGCCGGAGCGTCCGATCACCTCCCGCAGGAAGTCACGCTGCCGCTCCTCGTCGAGGTGGTGCACGACCACGTTCGGTACGGCCGGGAGCTCGTCGACGGCCTTGGCGTGGCCGGCGAACGTCGAGACGTCGGAGGAGTCGAGGATCAGCAGGTGGACCTCGACGTCGAACCGCCCGGCAGCGTAGGCGGCCTCCTCGCCGATGTCGGCGATGGTCGCGGTGCAGGCGCGGTTGGTGGGGAGGGTCAGGCAGATCCTGCGCAGGTCGGTACCACGGCTTCCATGACTCACTGTGCGGACTCCGCTCCGTGCCAGGAGGCGAGGCCCAGCAGCTTCTCCCCGAGCTCGTCGAGTTCGGCGGACTTGTACCGGAGCGACTCGTGCGTGACGGCGTCGCCGACCAGGGTTCCGTTCCAGTCCGGAGTGCTGAGGGTCTCCCAGGAACCGATCCGGGAGCGGCGTAGCTGCTCGCTCTCCTCCAGGGCGGGCATCATCGAGAGGTACTGGACCGCCCGGACGCCGTGCTCGGAGGTGTTGCGGGCGACGCCATGGGCCAGGGCGCCGTTCCAGATCAGCAGGTCGCCGGCTGACAGCTCCGGTCGCACCACCGGGTATTCGTCCCGGTCGACGGCGGGCCGGATCGGGTCGCGGTCGGCCGGCTGGCCGAGCTTCCACTCGTCGAACCGGCGGAACAGCTCGGGATTGCACTGGAAGCCGCCGTGGTCGGCCTGGGTGTCGTTGAGCGCGATGATGCCCTGGACGCGCTGCGGTATCACTCCGAGCGTGCTGTCGATGTCCCAGTGGAGTTCGATGTCGAAGCCCGTTTCGGTGGGCTCGATGAGGGCGCGGTCACGGTTCCTGACGTTGGGCGGGTTGAGGTTGAGACGGTCGAGGGAGACCCAGAGCTCCTCGCAGTCCCAGACGTCGGCGAACGCGTCGTAGACGCGCCGGGTCTGCCGGCTGTCCCACATCAGCTGGTGGTGGTACGCCTCGACGAATCCGTAGACGTGCAGGTGGCGGTCCAGCTCGTCACGGTAGGGCCGCTGCTCGTACCAGGTGTCCGGACGGCTCGGGTCGAGGTCCTGGAAGTCGAAGGCGAAGTCCAGCAGGCGCTGGGCGGACTCGGCGGGGATCGCCTGCTTGACCACGACATAGCCGTAGGTCTGCCAGAAGGCGAAGTCCGCTTCGGAGAGCACGCGCAGGGGCCGTTCCTTCCGGAGGTCCCTGAGCGGGGTCGGCGCGAGGTACGTCTCACCGTCCGCGCTGAAATACGGGCGGCGCGAGGCAGCTCGGTGAAGGTACTGATCGTGGGCCGGCATGTACGAACTCCAGAAACCAAGTGACGAGTGGGCAAGTGGGTCGGGGGGGTGTACGGCACGCCCGCTTTCGCGCCGGGCCGTTTCGCGCCGGTGGCCGCGAACCAGGGGGCGTGCGGGCGGGGATCACACCGGTCGGTTCACCTCGCCGGCCGTCCAACCGCACGGCAGCGGATCGAAGCCGTTGAACCCCTGGGTCATGTAACTGGTGGCGTAGGCGCCGCTGGAGAGGATCCACACCGGATCTCCGGAAGCGACCGCCCTGGGCACCGGCACCCGACTGTGTTCCTGGGCGAAGGCGTCGTCGCTGTCACAGCTGGGGCCCGCGACGGCGGCCGGAACGTACTCCCCGTCCGGGTGGGAGGGAAAGACCAGCCGGTACTGGAGCTCGTCCATCTCGTAGAGGCCGTTGAACTTCCCGCAGCTCAGGTAGAGCCAGTACTCGCGCTCGCCGTCGAGCTGCCGCCGCGACGACAGCCGCAGGACATGCGCCTTGATCGCGCCCTGGTCGGCGACCAGGTAGCGGCCCGGCTCCATGACGAAGTCCAACGCGGAACCGGATATCTCCCGCAGCCGCTGCAAGCCTTCGCGGATCACCACGAACATCTTGTCCAGCGGCGGGTCGAGCGGGTTGCCCCACCGGTCCAGATAGCCGAGGGCGGGCAGGCCGCCGCCGAGGTTGACGTGGTCCAACAGGATCCCGCTCGCCCGCAGGTCCACCAGCACGTCGCCGATGCGCTCGAAGGCCTCCTGCCAGGCGTCGGTCGTCATCTGCTGCGAGCCGACGTGCACGGACAGGCCGGCCGGTGACAGGCCCGCCGCCCGCGCGGCCTCCAGGACGAGCACCGCGTCGGCGGCCGAGCAGCCGAACTTCCGGCTGAGCCCCCAGAGCGCGCCCTCCCCGCTGGTGGCCAGCCGGCAGAACACCCGGGCACCGGGGGCGTGGGTCGCGATGGCGGTGACGTCCTCCAGGCTGTCCGTGGCGAAGTCCCGGACATCCAGGCGGTACGCCTCGGCGATGTTCCGGTCGGACTTGACGGTGTTGCCGTAGTGGATCCGGCCGGGCGGCACACCGGTCCTGATTGCCTGGGCGATCTCGTTGGGACTCGCCGCGTCGAAGCCGGCGCCCTGCGCCGCCAGCTGGGTCAACACCTCGTCGACGGGACAGGCCTTCATGGCGAACCGGATGTCGACACCGGGCAGTTCCTCGAGCAGGGACCGGTACCGCTCGCCGATCCCGGCGAGGTCGTAGATGATCCGGTCCTCGGACTCGGCTGCGAGGGCGGCGTGCAGCCCTGCGCTGAACGGGGCCGTCCCCGGGCTGCTCATCGCCGCACCCGGCCGACGCTCGACGCCACGGTCGTCCATGTCGGCGGTCCAGCACCTCGTTGTGCGCTCGGTCGTTCCTGACGCAACGCGGTCATGCGGTCCTTCCAGACTCGGGTCTTGGTGGCGGGGCGGATCGAGAGCACAGCGAAACCGGGGTCGACTGCCGACGGGCAGCTCGCTGCGGACGTTGATCACTACCTTCGCGGAGCCCATGGCGGTTGGTGGACGGCGGACCGCACCCCGGAAAAGATGGCTGCGCGCACGGACCCTGGACACAACATTGGACTAGACCAGATTGCGACGTCAACCCTTTCCGGTTGTCAACTCGCCTTCGCGGCACGCTATTTGCACGTAACCTGCGCGACGCGGCAATTATTTAACGCTGTGTGATGACTGCTGGTCAGTCGGTTAGGACGATGAGCGAAGAGGGACGCGGCCGGGCCGCATGCGGATCCTCCCGATCCTCCGGATCAGCTGGATCGGTGGGCGGCGGGGCCGGAGCGCAGTGTGCTGAAGGCGGCGGGGCTCAGCGGCGTCCCGGCCAGTTTCGCCGCGTGCAGGGCGGCTCCGAGCACCGGTGTGAACAGCGGGGTACGGAGGTCGTAGGTGCCGTCCGTGGCGCGCAGTTGAGCGGCGAAGGCGTCCAGGACGACGGTCGAGCCGAACACCCCGCCGGAGTAGGAGACGGGCACGGTCATCTCGGAGGTGAAGCCGAGCCGGAGGCGGGCGGCGGCGACCAGCAGGGCCAGTTCCCTCCCCGCGTCGGCCAGGATGGCGGCGGCTTGGGTGTCTCCCTGTTCCGCGGCCTGCGCGACTGTCCTGCTGAGGTCGGCGACGTCGCTGCGCCGGCCCTGCCGGCGGTTGAGGACGACGTCGATGACTTCGAGGTCGAAGGTCAGCCCGAGGCGGTCGCGCAGCAGCCCGGCGAGGGGGCCCTCGGGGAGCCGGCCGTCGCTCATCCGCGTGAAGGCGTTCAGGGCGCGCACCGCGATCCAGTAGGCGGATCCCTCATCGCTGAACATCTCGCTCCAGCCGCCGACGCGCACGCCACGCCCGTCGCGCTCGCCGTAGACCATGGAGCCCGTGCCGCTGATGACGTTGATGCCGTCGGCCGTGCCGAGTGAACCCGCCCAGCCGCAGATCATGTCGTTGTCGACGCGGTAACGGCTGCCGCCCAGGATGCGGGAGGGTGCGGCATCCAGCGCGGCCACGTCGCGGGGGGCCTCGCCGTATCCGGGCAGCCCGAGGAAGGTGTAGTCGATGTCTGCAGGGGTGATGCCGGCCTGTTCACACGTCGCGTCGATGCCCTTCTTGAGCACCCCTACGACGTGGTCGATGCCGCCCGGGCCGTTCTCGGCGAAGTAGTAGGCGCCATCCCCGATCGTCTCGGCGCGTACGGTGCCTGTGCTGTCGAGGAGGCAGAAGGCAGTCTTGGTGCCTCCTCCGTCCACACCCAGAAACATCGCACGCACAGGACTCATGCCGGGGCTCCCACGGGGGGCAGGTGAGCACGGCCCCGCCTCGGACGCCCGACGGCGTTCCTGGCGACTCAGTCCGGGCTCCTGACCAGGTCAGCTACCGGCTGGGCGTACCTCTCGCGCAGAGCTGTCGACTCTGGCGTTGCCAGGAAGTAAACCGATCAGTTCTGGCCGCGTCAATGCCTGCACGACGTCACAGGCCGGCGCAGGTCCCCCGCACGTACCCGTGCTCGCCCGCCGGAACCACGTCCCGGTCCCGGCGCACCACGCTGATCCGTGCGCCCGAGTCGGAGCACGCCTTCTCCAGGCCCTCCTGGGTGTACTCGATCACGATCACGTGATCACCGAACGCATCGGTGTAGTCGCCGCATTCGTCGTACTGGCCGCACTCCTCCACCACCGCGAAGTCCAGGCCGACGCTCTTGCGGGCCGGGGCCAGGTCCGCGGTGTTCTTCTGGCCGATGGCCAGGCCCTTCTCGTGGGCGTGGGCGGCGAGCAGCGCGAGGAACGCCTTCGCGTGGTCGGCGGTCAGCAGCCCTTTCGGGGCGCGCGAGTAACTGTCGTAGTTGTCGGGCTCGACCGCCTGGTACCCCTTGGCCGCACACCCGTCGATCCAGGCGTTCACCTTCTTCGCCACGCGCTGACGCTTGGCGTCGGTGCGCAGGTCGAGCAGCGCCTCGTTCCACTCCTTGTCCATGACGACCTGCCCCGCGCCGTCCCGGAGCAGCAGATCGCCGTCCCACTCCTTCTCCGCGCCCGGCTGGGCCTGGAACGCGTTGACGTAGCAGATGTTGTACACCCCCGCGGCAGGCGGTGCGGTGTGATCCCGGGCGACGACGGACACCCCCGCCGGCGGGGCGTAGGGCCCGCCGAGCTGGTAGTCGAAGCCCGCGTGGACGGGAGGCGGGGTCACTCCGGGCGGGGGGCCGACAGTGGTCGAGGGCGCCTCCTCGGGGGAGGAGTCACTGCTGCAGGCGGTCGCGCACAGGGCAGTGGCGGCGATGGCGGCGATCAGAGCGGCGAGGGGTGCACGCATACGAGTACGGCTCCATACAGGGGGAGGGCATGTCCCGCCTCGGACACGGTCGAAGGTCCTGGCGACTCGGTCCGGGTCACATCTGTGTGGCGGTGCGGATCAGTCCGGCGAGGGCGAGGGAGCGGCTGTGCGGGGGCCAGGCGATGTGGGTGACGACAGGCGGCGCGTCGGTCAGGGGGACGGCGGCGTGCTCGGTCCACAGCCAGGCGCGGGCGGATTCGGGGAAGACGGCCATGGTGCGTCCGAGGGCGATCAACTGGGCCAGCTGCGTCTGGTCGTGGATCTCGGGGCCCGGGCCGGGTGGGTACGTGCCGTGGTTGGCCCAGCGGGCGCGCGGAAGGTCGGGGACGTCGCTGATGTCAGCCATGGTCAAAGCCTTGCGCGAGGCGAGGGGGTGCGCGGCGGGCAGGATGGCGACCTGCCCCTCGGTGAACAGTTCCTCGCTGTCGAAGCCGGCAAGGGAGTTGAACGGCACGTGCATGAGCGCCACATCGGCGCGGCCATCGCGCAGTAGCTCCGGCTGCTCACACATGCCGCACGGCACCACCTCGATCTCGGCGGCATCGGGTTCGGCGGCGTAGGCGGCGAGCAGCTTCTGCAGCAGTTCGTGGGACGCGGCCGCCTTCACTGCCAGCACCAGGCGGTTGCGCGGGCCGCCCGATGTTTCGGCGCCACCGGCGCGACGGGTGCGGCGCGTGGCGGCGGCGGTCGCGTCGAGGGCCGCACGGCCCTCGTGCAGCAGCACCTCTCCGGCGCCGGTCAGGCAGACACCGCGGCGGTTGCGTTCCAGCAGGCAGACGCCGATGCGCCGTTCGAGCTGCTGGATCGCCCGGGACAGTGGTGGCTGGGCCATGCCGAGGCGCTCGGCGGCGCGGCCGAAGTGCAACTCCTCGGCGACGGCGACGAAATACCTCAACTCACGGGTCTCCAAGGTGTCCACGGCCACACCCTACCTCTGTGATACCTACCGAGTATCACAGGGCACCGTATCGGTGTTGGATGTACCGCTCGTCCGCGAGCGACGATCAACGACATGAGCACAGCAAAGATCGCGCTGGTGACCGGCGCGAACAAGGGAATCGGGTACGAGATCGCCACCGGGCTGGGCGCCCTGGGGTACCGCGTGGGCGTGGGAGCCCGCGACAAGGACCGGCGCGAGAGCGCCGTGGAGAAGCTGCGCGCCGCCGGGGTGGACGCGTTCGAGGTACCGCTGGACGTGACCGGCGACCAGAGCGTCATCGCTGCCGCGGAACTGATCGAGCGGCAGGCCGGGCACCTGGACGTCCTGGTCAACAACGCCGGCATCTCAGGAGAGATGGGCCCGGGGTGGATGCAGGACCCGACCGCGCTCGACCTCGACGTGGTCCGCACGGTCGTGGAGACCAATGTCATCGGTGTCATCCGGGTGACCAACGCGATGCTGCCGCTGTTGCGGCGCGCGACGTCGCCACGCATCGTCAACGTCTCCAGCGCCGTCGGCTCCCTGACCCGGCAGGCGGACCCGGGAATCGACATCGGCCCCGTCATGGCCGCCTACTCGCCGTCGAAGACGTTCCTCAACGCCGTCACCGTGCAGTACGCCCGGCAGCTCGCCGACACGAACATTCTGATCAACGCCGCCTGTCCGGGCCTGGTCGCGACCGACTTCACCGGCTTCCACGGGCCCCGCACTCCTGAGCAGGGCGCAGCCACAGCCATCCGGCTCGCCACGCTTCCCGACGGCGGCCCGACGGGTTCCTTCTTCGAGGACGACGGCGTCATCCCCTGGTGACCCCGAGCTGTTGTGGCCACCACGGCTGCGGAGCGGACCGAAGGCGGAGGAACCCCGGTTCCTCCGCCAGGTCGGCGCTGCCGTGATCGTGCTGGGCGCTAATGTGCTCGGCATGAGCGGGGAGAGGGATCTGCGGAAACTCTTGAGCGGGATGCGGCCGGAGCTCAATTCCGGGCGCTATGTGTTCACCTCCGTCGATGGCGCCTTGCCGCCTGGAGTGACGCCCGTGGTGACGGTCGCCGAGGAGGAAGGCCTGACGCTGGTGACTCGGCAGCAGGACGCCGATGCCGCAGGCCTCGCCTACGACTATGTGGCCGGGTGGATCACGCTGCGCATCCAGTCCGCGCTGGATGCGGTGGGTCTGACCGCTGCCGTCGCCCACGAACTCGCCACGGTGGGACTGAGTTGCAACGTCGTCGCCGGCTTCCACCACGACCACCTCTTCGTTCCTCACGAGCGCGCAGGCGAGGCGGTCGCCGTGCTGGAAGAGCTCGCACAGCGATCCGCGCGATGGACGCCGTGACGGCACCGCCATCCGCACATGGTGCTGCCGCGGGTGTGGTTAGGGCCGCGCCGGTGCGCCCAGGTGCTCACCACAACCCCCGGGCCACGACGACCGAGGCGTCGTCGTGGTACTTGCCGGCGTTGCGCAGGAGGTGACCTGCGATCACCGCTGGGGAGTGCCGGAAGACCTCCGGGTGAGCGTCGGGACTCCACCGCTCCGTCAGGCCGTCGGAGTGCATGACCAGCGTGCTGCCGGAGGGCAGGGGGTGGGTTGTGGTGCGCAGGGTGGGTATCTGGTGGCCGGCACGTCCCGGCGGCGACGGCAGGGTGCTCTTGGACGTGGGAGTCACGATCGCCGCGGCGGTGTCGCCCACCCCGCAGAACAGCACGCGCCCCGAGTCGGGTTCGATGCGTGCCACGGCCACCGCGGCGCCCCGGGTGCCGGACAGTGCTTGGTGAATCTCCTGCAGGACGTCTTCGGGGGATTGGCCGCCGCCGGTGCGGAAGGCCCGGATCGCGGCCTGGGTGGCCTTCTCCGCCAGGGGGCCGTGGCCGAGACCGTCACACAGCATGACGAGGACCGCCTGCCCCTCGGGGGCAGCGCTGCTCCGGCCCCAGCGCGCCGCCCAGCCGTCCCCGCACTCCTGCGCACCGCTGATGGGCCGCGTCACTCCTCCCACCACCGATTGCGGTAGATCACCGCTGGACCCGAGGGGGCGGAGCATGGCGTCCCGTGGCCAGAACCGTGCCAGCATCACCGTCCCGTAGCCGGGTGCGGAGGACACGTCGAAGGTGTCCGCGAGGCGGGCGACCATGCCCAGACCGATGCCCAGCGTGCCGGCGCTCGAGCGTCCGTCGCGCATCGCAGCGGCCACGTCCGCCATCCCCGGTCCGCTGTCCACGGCCAGGAATTCGATCCCGGCGTGCTGCGCGCTGCGCACGATGCGCAGCACGATCGCCCCGCCGATGGCGTGCTTGGCCAGGTTGGAGGCGGTTTCGGACATCGCCAGAGCTACCTCGCCGGCCCGATGCTCGCTCAACCCGATCCTGCGGGCCAGTCGGGAAGCAACCCCCCGGGCGCCGGTGAGGTCGTCACGGAACCATGCCACGTCCTCGCTCTCCAGCAGCTCAAAGCTCACAGCCCGCACCCGGCGGCGCAGGCCCGGACCGCGGCACGTCCGCTGCTGACAGGGCCGTCGTTCATGTCAAACCCTGCGGTGGAGAGGCGTACCCGAGGAGATCCCCCAGTACCACGGCGAGGTCCTGCTGCCTTGTGGTCGGCCGGGCGGCCGAGCTGACGGGTCATCTCCTGCCCGCAGCGGCAGTGGCGGCCCCGTGCCGCCGTGGCGATCGCCATAACAGCTCCTTTGCCGTGTCGTTCGGTTCAGCGGCTGGGCGCCGCGTACCCCCAGGACCGGGCCGCACACCCGCCCCCGTACTTCTCGCCCGCCCACGGCGCGCGCTGGATACAGGCCAAGATGCCTCCTGCGCCACGCCACGGAAATCTATCGCGCTTGAAGTAGACATTCGCTTCTGGGTGTGGGTAGTGTTCCTGTCGTAGCCCAGAAGGACAGCAGGGCCCGGCAGGGACGAACTGCCAGGCAGCAATATTCGCAAGTGCAGTGCGGTGCGGCGGTGGAGTTCCGAAGCCAGGGCGGTTGCAGGTCGGCGACGGGACTGACAGCCGGACCGGGTGGCCCGCGGTGATCAGGGGCCGCCGTGAGCAGGACCGTAGTGGCAGTACCCGCAAGTGCAGTCAGTGAGCAGTACCTCGGTGAAGGCGTCCGCTGCAGGCGCGCGCATCGGGAAGTTCGGCAGTGGGGTTCCAAGCCAGAGTAGACGCAGGACGGGCGACGGGGCTGGCTGCCGAAGAGCGGTGCTGTCGCAGGCCGCTGAGCAGTTCGTATCACCAGCAGTCGCAGTCCCCGCTTGGTAAGTGATTGATCCCAGAGGGAAGAACGGAGGAGCCGAGCGCCATCAGGATCGCCCGGGCCAAGAGACTCGGCCCGGGTACCGCAGGACATCGATAGTGAGGTGGTCTCCGGTCAAGCAATCGCGATCCCCGCACCCCCGACAGCAGTTCGGTCGGATCCGCGGAAACAGACCGTCGGCGCACGTTCAGGGCCGGCAGATGGTGTAGCAGTTCCTTCGGGGCCCTGGTGCTGTCAGCACCAGGGCCCCTCCACGCGTTCCCCCATGACGCGCGCTGACCGATGACGGTTCCGTCGTCCACGTGCGGGCGTCCGATCAGAGTGCGGACGTTTGAAAGTCTCCGCTCGGTGCAGACGATCGTTAACACCGGCTTTATTCACCGAGGTAGGAGAGGCGTCATGGGCATCATTGCTTGGATTCTGATTGGTCTGCTCGCGGGCTTCATTGCCAAGGCGCTGATGCCGGGCAAGGACCCGGGCGGCATCATCATCACGATGCTGATCGGTGTCGCGGGTGGTCTGCTGGGCGGCTGGCTCGGCAAGGTCATCTTCGGCGTCGACTCCATCGACGGCTTCTTCGACATCTCCACCTGGATCGCCGCCATCGTCGGCTCGGTCATCCTCCTCGCCCTGTACCGGCTGGTCGCCGGCAACAAGCGGCACCACAGCCACGCCTGAACGACCCAGTCCCACCCCGACGGAAACGGCTCCCCCTCATCGCGAGGGCGGAGCCGTTCCGCTGCCCGCACCCGCAGGGATCGATGGCCGGTAGCGGCTTGATCCGGTCCGGCGAACCCTGTTCTCACCGCGCCGGTCCGGCCTCTGGCCCCGTAGTGCGTGTGGCGCGGGCGTAGCGGGCGGCGAGGTCCTCGAATGCCGTGGTCAGTTGAGGCGGAAGGTACGCCAGTCCTCGCGGGTACCCCGGTCCGGTCCACTCGGGAAGCGAACCCTGCGCCGCAGCGCGCTATTGCAGGCTGACGCGGTGCGGGTGGGTCGGGTCGGCGGGGCAGGTGAAGATCCGCAGT
Source organism: Streptomyces sp. H39-S7 (assembly GCF_027158205.1). Lineage (GTDB taxonomy): Bacteria > Actinomycetota > Actinomycetes > Streptomycetales > Streptomycetaceae > Actinacidiphila. The sequence goes on from NZ_JAPVLU010000060.1 coordinate 23,472, forward strand.
GATCCCCAGCGACCCAGCGAGATCTGCGTGGGGATGTTGGCGTCGAGCTCGTCGACGACGGGCTGGTCCTCGACCGGCACCCAGCTGCGGCTGCCCCCGTCCCATTCCTTGCTGTCGATCGTGAGGAGCAGGTCCATGGGACGCCCGCAGGAGCAGTCGACGGGCATCGGATCGGTCAGATGCCACGAGGCGAATCCACCGACCTTCCAGCCTGGCGGAATCGAGAGGTCATGCTGGTACGTGGGACCCCCCACGCCGTCCTTGTCCTCGTCGTCCCCTTCGTTGGCTTCCTCCCACTCCTCGATACGCTCCTGGAGGTCCCGAGGCAGCAGGCCCTCGTACTCGTGCTCCAGTACCTGCTCGGGGTGGAGCACGCAGGGCTCGGGTACGTAGTCGCCCCTGCCGACGACCTTCGGTTCTGGCGCCTCGATGAGCGGGCCGGTAACCTCCGCGGCGTTGCGCCAGCGCAGGTGGAGGCCCGGGTGCTGCCCGTCGCCGTGCCGGTCGAAGGGGCACCAGAACACCTGGAGCAGGTCATTGTCGCCGGGGCCCTGAAGGCCGGGGACGTCCCGGGTGAACAGCTGGGTCACCGCGAGCAGCGGAATCGGGTCGGTGTCGGCGAGTTCGGGGGCGTGCCGGCCGCGGCGGAGGGATTTGAGCACCTCGCGCTCCTCGTCCGTCGGGCCCTCGGGCGTGCCGGAGTCGGAGGGACGGCTCCATGCTTCGGCGAGGATCCGCCGTCGCAGCCTGACGTCCCGCAGCAGTTCGCCCCTGCCGCGCGGATGGGGTTCCTGGCAGAAAGGCCACTCCTCGCCCGCGGGCCAGAGGAACGGCCCGCCGACCGAGCTCTGGTCGCGGGCAGGGGTGCCGGGCCGGGGGTGGAGGCGCGTGCCCATGCGGCGATGGGCGGACACCTCGGGAACCAGGGCCGGGGCCTTGACGTCGACGGGGCGTTCCGGCGTGGTGCGAGTCATCGCTCCCCTCCGTTGTTGTCACCGTCCGCCAGCATATCCGGGCAGGTCCCGCGGCCTTCGGGTGGCGCAGGCTTCGTCACCCGGGCATCACTGTGGTCTCGCCGCCGGACGTCGCAGGCTGGGCAGCTCGCAGCTTGTCCAGCCGGGAGGTCTGTTCGGCTGCGCTCTTCGCGATGGTTGCGGCCAGTGCCTTCGCCGTGTCGGCCTGGCCTTGGGTTTGCTCGCTGGCGCAGAGCATCCGCGACTGCGTGAAGTGGGCGCTCAACGCGTCGGTGAAGATCCGGTCGAACGCCCGGCCGTTCGCGGCGGCCGCCTTTTCGAGGGTGCCGAGGCTGACCATGCCCGGCATGTTGTGCCCCTCGTGGGGGTTGGTATCCGGGGTACCTGAAAGCCGCAGCGCTGCGCGAAGGCTGAGCAGGTCTTCGCGGAGTGTCGATCCGGTCTTCGCCGCAAGCGTGGCCAGGGTCGGGTCTGCTGTGCGGGAAGGAGCCAGATCGGTCATGAGCCGCGCACGCTCGGCCATGGGGATCATCAGCTGAATCCAGGCGGTGTCGGTGGCGTTGAAGGCCGGACTCGGCGACGCCCCGGCTGTCGGCTGCGTGGTGCAGCCGACAGCCAGGAGCGCCAGGGCCACGGCGCATGCCGACCATAGGGTCAGAACGCGCCGGCGGAGTTGCATTTCGCCTTCTGGGTGATGCAGTCCTTCACGCGGTGTCCGAGAGCGGCGTTGTCCCAGGCGTTGAAGAAGTCACCGTGGATGGACGATGCCATGCCTGAGGCCAGGCGGAAGCCTGCGGTGGTGCCGCTGGTCGGGTAACTGGTGACGAACGAGAGGTTGGGGATGGCGACGGGGTAGGCGCCGCTGCACTTGCCGTCGTAGGTGAACGCCACGTGCGACTTGTGGTCGGGACTGTCGAGGTTCTTGCCGTCCCAGCAGTCGGGGAAGACGAGCTGGTGGGTGAGGTGGGCTGTGGGCGCGCAGAGCGGCCAGTTGCCGTCGGCGCTGCGGCCGATCTCACCGCCCGCGCCGGCGCACCAGAACTGGCCGGGCGATCCCGCCGGGGTGGATGTCTGTGTCTTGGCGTTGCCTGCGATCATGCGGAATCCCTGCGGGAAGGGCACGGTCGCTGAGGGGTCGGTGAGCCGGGAGCCGTAGTAGACGATCATGCCCTCGGATTCGACGGCCGTGTTGTTCTCGTAGAGGGTGGGGATCCAGTACGCCGAGAGGTCGTTGGCGGGGGCGCAACTGGTCGGCGTGTTGGCCAGCAGCGACTGGGTGGTGGTGAACGCGTCGGTGCTCTTGTTACCGAAGAAGCTGTGCATGTGGGACGCGCCGGGAAGGCCCGGAAGGACGATGGGGTCGTCCGGCTTGGAGTGACTGTAGGTGCAGGTGGCGTTGAACTCCGGAACGCGGACCACACCGGCGGGCACCGTGGCAGGCGTCATCGCACGGTACTGCGCCAGCTGGGCGTTCCACTGGGCCTGGTCGATGGGAACCCATCCGGCCGCGGGGGCGTCTCCGGCGCCGGCGAAGGAGAACCAGTTGATGTTCACGAAGTCGCCGGGTGCCGTGCTGCGCAGCACAGCGAACACCGTCTGGGAACCGGTGGGGTGGGTGGTGACGTCGGTGGCCTGGGTCGCCCAGTTCTGCCAACCGCCGGTCGGGGAGATCGGTATGACGGCGAGCAGCGGTCCGGTCAGCCCGACGGTGCGCAACTCCACTGTGCCTGAGCCGACGGCGGAGGCGACCCGGGCCGAGACCGTCAGCCCGCCGGCCGCGCCCAGATCGACGTTGTCGAAGCGCATCCAGTCGCTGTTGGCGAGGTACGCGGCGTTCTGCCCACCTCCGGTGTCCGCGGTCGCCTCCAACGCCACACCCGACTGGGCTGCGTAGGACTCGGCCTGGACGGTGACCGTCGCGGCCTGCGCCTGCTGGGCCGCGACGGTCAAGCTCAGCGCCGCGGCCAGCACGATCGCCAGAGCGCTGGCCAGCAGTGTGTACAGATGGACGGGATATCTGCGCATCTCACTTCCTTACGGGCGTGGGGGGAAGGGCCCGATTGTTGCCGGGCACAGGGATGGGGGAGCCGGGCGGCGGGGTGTGCCCGCGGCGTGGTCCGGGTGTTCCGGGCCCCCGAGGGGCGGGGCGGAAGGGCCCAGGAGATAGGGAACGCCGGGTGGTTGGGCACCTGATCCTTGCCAGGAGAGATGACGGTCCGGCCGTCCAGCCCGTGGATGGTGCCCTTGCTGTTCCGTTCGACAGCCCGCGAAGAGCAGGACCTCCACTGCATGGGCAAGGGGCGGGGCGAGCGGTGCAAGCGAGCGCTGAGGCCATGGGGGTCAAACCCGGGTTGAGGCGACGCGGTAGCGCTTGCATGGCCGACTCCTCATGTGGGGGAGGCGAGGGAGCGCTCCCTCATGGTGAGAATGGAGCGGCGGATGGGGACTGTCAATAGAGCTGTCACCATGAGAGAAACAGGGATGTAACACATACCTGGGCCCAGGGAGCGGTCCCTCGTGATCCACGGGGCACGCCCCCAGTCACCGAGGTGGCGCCGTGGGAGATCGACTCCCAAGCAGGCCCAAGTCGCCCCGGCCTGCGGATACGCTGCGTACATCGCCATGACGCAGAGCCGGAGGTCGCCCCGATGAGAAATCCCGCCCCGCGCACGAACCCGGGCAGCGGAACGGGGGACGGACGGGTATGAAACGCCCTACTCTCGACGTGGTCGCAGCCCGAGCGGGCGTGTCCAAATCGAGCGTCTCCCGTGTCATCAACGGTGAGATGACGGTCGCCCCGCAGATCCGGGACGTGGTCATGCGCGCCGTGCACGAGCTGGGCTACGTCCCCAACGGGGCGGCACGCAATCTGGTCACCCGCCGCACCGACACCCTCGCCGTAGTGGTCTCCGACCCGCCGCAAGGAGTCGTCTCCGACGACCCCCTCTTCTCCGCTGTGGTCCGCGCCGTCAGCAGAGAGCTCGAGACGGCGGGCAAACGGCTCGTGCTCATGCTCGCGGAATCGGACCAGAGCCGGACCAGAGTGGTGCAGTACATCGCCGGCGGCCACGTGGACGGCGTGCTTCTTGTGGCCCTGCACGGTACGGATCCCCTGCCGACCGCACTGGCCCGGCAGGGTCTGCCGGTCGTGTCCTTCAACCGCACCTCCGCACCGGACGTCCCGTACGTGGCGCTGGACAACGCCGGCGGAGCGGCACTGGCCGTGCGTCACCTTCTCGAACGCGGCCGTCGCCGGATCGCCACCATCACCGGGCCGCTCGAACTGTACGAGGCGCGTGAACGTCTCGATAGCTACCGTCGGACGCTGCGTGACACCGGCCGGCGCTCCATCGTGGCACTAGGCGACTTCACCAGAGCCTCCGGCGCCGAAGCCATGCGGCAGCTGCTGGAGGACGATCCCGACCTCGACGCAGTGTTCGCAGCCAATGACCTGATGGCCATCGGAGCCCTGCGCACCCTCCGTCAAGCGGGCCGACGTGTCCCCGAAGACGTGGCGGTCGTCGGCTTCGACGACATAGAAGCCGCGTCCTACACCACTCCCGCGCTCACCTCGGTGCGCAGCCCGATGGCCGACCAGGCCACCGCCGCCGTTCACCTGCTCCTCGGCCTGATCGACGGCGGCCCCACCGGGCCGGTGATCATGCCGAATGAACTCGTGGTGCGCGAATCGACCTGATCTCCCGACAGCACGGCTCACCCCGCGCCGTTCGATATCCGGTTGGTTTCGGGATCGTCGCCCCAGGGGGTGTTGTCAACCTGTCAGGGTTTCGATTTCACATTGCGGACGGAAGCGTTCGGAAATTCGAGATATTAAATCGTGTTCTGCGCAGACATACATCCAGATTCCTTGGCCGAAATGATGATCGCAGTGCACTGGAGAAAGCGGTTGCCTGGGCAGTTCCATGGACTGCACCGCCTATGCCGTGCAAGGCGACAGGGCCGCCAATCCGGCGTGGACCGGAGCTCGCTCCCACCGCGACACCCACCGGAGCCCTCGTGCCCTTTCGCCTCCCGCCCCGCCGCACGATCGCCCTGTCCTTGGCAACCAATCTGCTCATCCCGCTCGCCACAGGACTCGCCGGCTGCTCCCTGACCAGCTCCTCGGGCAAGAACTGCGACGGCTCCGAGCCGCGGCTGAAGGAGCTGGCCGCCCTCACGATCCTCGACAGCCGCCCACCCCACACCACGGTGCCCAAGAATTACGGCAGCGTCACCACCGATTGCAATGACGGCAGCGGCGGCGACGCTTGGCTCAGCGCCTACCGGGTGTATTCCTTCCCCGGGTCAAAGGCCGACCTGTTCGCCTACTACCGACAGGTCGCGGCAGCGAACCACTGGACTGAGCAGCAGGACACCAACTCCATGAGCGTGCCCCCCGAGGTCGAAGGCATCTGCTTCACCAAAGGCGGAGACGGTGATGCGATCCTGCTGACGGTCGACTTCCGGACCGAGTCCCTCTGGCCCGCCCCTGTCGACTTCGGGGCTGGAACCGGTTACAAGATATCCGCCGAGTCCGCGATCGACGGAGCGAAGACCGACTGCTGGAAATAGGCCCCCAGGTCCGGCCCAGGCATGGGCAGCCTGCCCGCGGGCTGTCGGTGGACTGCCGCGCTGGCGCGCTCACGCGACAGCTGACACCCGGGCGCAGCAGGCGCTCATCTCACCCCGCCTGGTCTCGTCATTGATCACCGCCACGCAGCGAGGCGCAGGTCCGGGTCCCAGGCGGTCAGCGCGTTCCGGCGCGGGGAAAAGCGCCTCGGTGTGGAGGAATGCTGAAAGCCTCCGCACACCCTTCTGGTGAAAGAGGAGTGGGGCGGTCGCCGCGTCCGCTGCTGGGCTTCGACCACCCCAACGCCATCACCAGCCGGGCCGATGGGGGCCGCCTCCTACCGGCGGGCACGATGCACCGGCGAGGCCATCGACCGGCACGGAGCAATGCGTTCGAGAGCGCCCCTTGGGCGGTGGGGTCAGCCGATGATGGCGACCGGGGCGTCCCAGGCGTTGCGGTCGACGGTGAGGGTGTAGCCGCCGCGGGTCTCTTTGCTGTTGGCCTGGTACTGGTGGGCCCGGCTGTGGTCGGTGTACAGCTTCGGGTTCCAGGGCCAGTCCTTGGTGGTGGTCTCCTGGCCGTTCCACAGGGCGTACCAGAGGTTGCCCGGCAGGTCTGTACGGTCCTGGGCGGTGGCGATGGCCTTGGCGCTGGAGGTGCTGAAGCCGTAGAGGCCGCCGCGGTAGGTCTTGGTGCGGAGGGTCTTGCTGAAGGCCCGTACGTAGGTGAGGGTGGCGTCGTTGCAGGCCTTGTCGGCGGTGTTGTACGACTCCATGTTGAGGTAGACGGGGCTGCCGGCCTTCATGCCGAGGGCTGCGGCTTTGGCGATCGCGTCGTTGGCGTTGCTGACCCCGACAGCGGTGGCGGTCGCTGCGGTGAACCGTTCCTTGTTGCCGCTGGTCTGGCAGGGCGGCTGAGCGCCGACGTAGAGGGGGATGACCCGCCAGCCGGCGGTGTCGACCGACTTGACCCAGGACTTGGTCAGGTTGGGCTGGGCGCACCCGCGGTTCTTTCCGCCGATGTAGACCGCGACACCGCTGTAGTAGTTGTCCTTCTTCCATGCGTTCATCGCGGTGAGGGAGGGGGCGGTGCAGGCGTCGAACGCCCGGCCTGTGTAGGTCTTCTGGGCCGGCCACGTCGTGGCCGCCATCGAGGTCTGCGCCACGACCCCGGCACCGGCTACGACGACGACGCTTGTCGTCGCCAGGGCGATGTAGCGGCCTTTTTTCGACAACCGGTGCTTCGGCATTCCCCGCCCCAAAAACATTCAGGCTCCGGGTCTCCGGAGCCTGGTCATCATATGCGGAGGCGGTTCGACCACAGTGGCCGGCCAGGTCCTCCGACACCGCTCCCAGGGCAGTGCTATCCGCCCTGCCCCCGTACGCGAGCCGCCGGGTGCCCTCGCAACAGCCGGCCTTCGTCCCGTCCGTCTCGGAGCCGACCTCTGTCTCGAATCCGGAGCCCGAGTCGAACTCCGATCCGACCTCGCAGCCGTGCTCGATCGCCGGTGCGCGGGGGCGTGCGCGAATGCCATCTCGTAGTCGGCGCCCAGCGCGTCGAACAGCACGCTGGCGGGCGGCTGTTGGTGGTCGTGCGTCTCGCGGTCCCTTCGCTCGTCGGCCCGCGTCGTCACAGCCGTCGACGCGGGCCACAATGGCGGCCCGGTGCGCGTCCCGGCGGGCCGGACAGGGGAGAATGAAGGATTACACAGCGGTCGACCCTTGCGGAGGAGCGGGGAGATGCAGGACGAGCGAGCGGGGCAGGCCGCCGGGCCCGAGGACCTTATCGATGTTTCCCGCCTGGTCACGGCGTACGACGCACTGCACCCCGACCCGGCCGAGCTGGGCCAACGAGTGGCGTTCGGCACCTCGGGACACTGCGGCTTGTCCCTCGTGGCGGCGTTCAACGAGGAACACATCGCCGCCACCAGCCAAGCCATCTGCGAGTACCCCGCCGCGCAGGGCACCGATGGGCCGCCCTTCCTCGGCGCAAAGGCGCTGCTCGCCGAGTCGTCCCCGCGCCAGGTCACCGCCGACACCCTGGCCGGAGACCCAGTCACCACGGTCCTCACCGAGGCACCCGACAATGGCGCCCCCCTCGGTGGCATCAAGGTTGCCACCACCGCCAATGCCTGCTTCGCGGCCCGGCCTTCGGGCACCGAGGACTTCTGCAAGATCTACGGGGAGTATTTCCTCGGGCAGGATCATGTGCGGCAGGTCCAGGAGGAGGCCAGGTCCGTGGTACTGGCGGGGCTGGGCGCCTGACGTGGACGAGGCAGTGATGACGGCGCTCGTCGCCGCAGGGGCCGCGATCGGCGGCGGAGCGTTGACGGGGGTGTTCACCTTTGCCGCCGCCAAGCGCCAGGCCGCGGCCGCGTGGGCGGCGGGGGAGCGGCAGGCTGCCGCCGCCTGGGAGGCCGGACGGCAACAGGCAGCCGCCGCCTGGGATGCGGGCCGACTCCAGGCTGCGGCCCAACTCGACGTGGCCCGCCGGACGCTCACCGAACAGACGCTCGCGAACCAGCGGGCGGTGCGGCGGGCGGCGTACGTGACGTTTCTGAGCCGGACCGACAGCGCCCAACTGGCCCTGACGTCATGGCAGAGCGCCATCGGCACGGCGGAGGAGTCGCCACGGCGGCGGGAGTACGACGCCGCGTTGGGCGCGGTGGGGGAAGCGCTCAATGTCGTACATCTGGAAGGGCCGGATCCCGTGACGGCGGCGGCGGAGACGCTGCGGAGTTCCCTCGCCGTCACTGCGTCCGGGACCCAATACCGCGTGGCACAGGTGGCGTTTCTGGGCGCGGCTCGCATGGCGCTCATGCCTGTGTAGTGCGTGCCGGGCCGATAGGATCCGGAGTGCAGGACAGGAGGAGGTCTGGTGCAGTTAAAGGTGTCGTACGAGGACCAGCGTGACGACATCACCGTCGTGCGTGTCGACGGCGAGAGCCAGGGGGACGTGCTCCTGTTCGATTCTGCACCGGAGTTGAGGCACATGCTGGTGCAGTTGGCCGAGGAGGGGCGGCTGCTCACGGTGGTCGACCTCAGCGAGGTGACCGACATCGACGCCAGCGGCTTGGGTGTGCTGGTCGGCGGCCTGAAGCGGGTGCAGCACTTCAAAGGGGGGTCGCTCTCGTTGGTCGTCACCAGCGAGCGAGTGCGCGCCGTTTTGGCCAGGACCGGACTGACCAGGGTCTTTCGTCTCCACGACACGGTGCCGAGCGCGGTCGCACATGCATGAGGGTGAGGCTCTCCGCCGTACCGCCCCCGAGTGGGACCCCCTAGCCCTCGGAGGTCACCCACCCGCCGGGCCAATCAGATCCGCAGAGCAAGGGGTGAGGGGGGCCCGGTGCAGCTGAAGGTGTCGTACGACGAGCAGCGCGACGACATCACTGTCGTGCGGGTCGAAAGCGACGGCCAGGGTGCCGTGCTCGACGACCGTTTCGCACGGGAACTGCGCAAGGCACTGGTAAAGGCGATCGAAGGCGGGCGGCTGATTCTGGTCGTCGACCTGAGCGCGATCGACGTCGCCGACGACATGGGCCTGGCCGTTCTGCTCGGAGGCCTTAGGCGCGTGCACTTCGCAGGCGGGACCTTCGCGTTGGTCGTCACCAGTGAGCGGATGCAAGCCATGCTGTCCAAGGCCGGTCTGCACGTGGACTTCCGCATCCATGACACCGTGCCGAGCGCGGTCGTGACGCTTGCCGCCGACTACGTGGAGGAAAACCTCGAGCAGCGACGTGTGGAACTGGCCCGTGGGTGGCGCGCAGTCGAGCAGGTCATCATCGAATCGGGCGACCACACGTACGAACACCTCACGGAGGACATTACCCTGGTGAGAGTCGGGGGCAACGAGTTGGACGAATACACGGGGCCGCCCCTGCGCGAGCTGCTGGTTGACCTGGTGAACCGCGGAAGGTTCTACATGGTCGTGGACTTGACTACCATCAACTACATCAACTCCACCGGGTTGGGAGTGCTCGTCGGTTCCCTGAGGCGGAACCGCGCCCACGACGGCGGGTTGGCGCTGGTCGTGCCGAAGGAGAGTGTACTGAAAGTCCTCCGGATAACCGGGTTGATCAAGAGGTTCCCGATATTCGACACCGTGGACCCAGCCGTCGAGCACCTCGGCCGAAACGGGCCGAAGACGCATGTCGGACAGTGAGGTCCGACACCGCACCGCCGCCCAATGGGGGCCCATGCGGCTGGGAGTTCATCCCGCGCCGGGCCCGGACGGGACTGTCGACCTGCCGTTGACGGAGTATCTCCCGCGACCGCATGACGAGACCCTGCGGCAGCGGCTGGCCGGCACGGCGGCCACGAACGACGCGGGGTTCGTCCTGTTGGTGGGCCGTTCCGCGAGCGGCAAGACCCGTGCGGTCTATGAGGCGGTGACGACCGTCCTGCCCGACTGGCCCGTGGTGCACCCGGCGGACGCGGACGAACTGGCCGCGTGGGTCCAGGCGTCGCATATCGGCCCGCGCACTGTGCTGTGGCTCGACGAGGCCCAGCGTTATCTGAACGGCGCACCGGGCGAGCGGGCCGCCAAGGCTCTGGGTCGGCTGCTCGACCAGGTCACGCCACTCTCCGTGGTGGGCACCATGTGGCCCGAACACCTGAGGCGACTGACGGAGAGCCGAGGGGACAGCGGGGATGAGAGCCCACACACCCGCGCGTTGCTGACGGGGCGCCACGCGATGATCACGGTGCCGGACACGCTGTCCGGTGATTCCTCGGCCGTCACCGTGGCAGCTGCCCGTGACCCGCGTCTGGCCGCCGCCGTACGTGCCGCCGGGTCCGGCCACCGTGTCCTGCAGCACCTCACCGGAGGACCGGAGTTGGTCCGCCGCTGGGAGATGGGCCCCGACCAATGGTTCACCGCGCCCGAGCACGCCGTGCTGACGGCAGCCGTCGAAGCGCGCAGGCTCGGCCACGCGAGCGCCGTACCGGCCCGTCTGCTGATGGAAGCCGCGGCGGGGTTCATGGACTCCACCGCCCGGGCGACCGCGGGCAAGGAGTGGTTCCCAGCGGCCATCAGCGCGCTGACCACCACGGCAGGCGGTCCGGTGCCACTGATCGCGGAACGGTACGCGCGGGACGTCGGCGACCCCGACAGCTACCGCCCGGACGACTATCTCGAGCAGCACATACGCCGGGTCAGAGCACATCGGGCACCACCGGCCGGGTTCTGGACCGGGGCGGCCTATGCCAGGACCGCCGATGACCTCTACGCCCTCGGAGGCGCAGCCGAGCAACGGCGCCGCTACGGCTGCGCTGCCGAGCTGTACAAGAACGCCGTGGAAAAGGGCCACAGCTGGGCCCGGGCCTCCTTGACCGTGCTGCGGGAGATCACCGACGGGCGGTCCGCCGCGGAGGAGACGGCTGCCACGGACCCCCTCGCCTGGGCGGCCCTCGCCGTGTCGCGGGAGCGCGACGGAGACGACTCTGCTGCCTACGACGCTTACCGTCGCGCGGCCGAGACAGGCGATGTGTGGGCCTGGTCGGCCATGGCCCGGATCCGTGAGGAGGAGGGGGAGCCTGCCGCCGCAGATGCCGTCGCTGCCCTGGCCGCGGCGGCGGGGCATGCGCTGGCCTGGCGGACCCTCGGCCGGATGCGCTCGTCGCACGGCCCGGCGGCAGCCAAGGCGTTCGACCAGGTGGTGAGTGTCGGCGATGGATGGGGGCACATGGGCCTCGCGCAGGTCGCCGAACGAGCCGGCGACCTCGCCGAGGCGGTGGAGCATGCCAGCCGGGCGGTCGACGCGGGCGTCACCGCGGCTTGGGCGCGTCTGGTGCGGCTGCACTGGTCGCTCGGTGACCATGCGTCAGCTGTGGCGGCGGCCACCGGCGGCGCGGACGTGGGAAACCCGGAGGGTTGGTCGCTGTTGGCACAACTGCGCAAAGAGGCGGAGGACTTGTCGGGGGCGGCTGCCGCTCATCGCGAGGCGGCCGCCCTGGGCGTTGGCGCGGCCTGGCGCGAACTGGCCCTGCTCGCCGATTCGGACGGCGACAGCGTCGCCGCGGAGGCGGCCGCCGCGCAGTTGGCCCGCACCGGTGACGCGGAGGCCTGGACCGCGCTGGCCGAGGCCCGCGCAGAGCGCGGCTACGCTGCGGGCGCCGCCCGCGCCGCGGCGGAGGCGGCCCGCGCTGGTGATGTGGAGGCCTGGATCAGGCTGGCGCGCGGCAGGGAGGGAGCCGGGAATGCCGAGGGAGCGGAGCTCGCCGCCGATCTGGCCGCCGAACGAGGCTCTCCCGCGGCATGGGCTGCGCTGTCCCGGATGCGGGAGCGGGTGGGGGACCGGGACGGATCTCGTCGAGCGGTTCTCCGGGCCGACGCTCTTGGCGCCTTCGACGCCTGGACCGCATTGGGCCGCGTGCGTGAGGAATTGGGGCACACGGCCTCCGCAGAACGCGCCTACATCCGTGGCTGCAAGGCCGGTGACACGGATGCGTACGCCATGCTTGGCGCCCTGTACCTGGAACAGGGACGGTTGCAGGAGGCTTGCGACGCTTACCGGTCGGCAGTGGACGCGGGACTCCCCGATGCCTGGGGAGAGTTGCTATCGGCCTTGGCGGTCCAAGCGCCCCGCGCGACTTCGGCGCAGACGGTGAATCGGCTGCGCACGAGGGGACTGCCGGCGGATGGGTAAGCGTCCAGCCCAGCCGGAGCTGCATCAGCGCCCAGCCGAACCACCACCGAGGTTGGCGCCGCGTACAGCCCGTCGTGGCCACGAACACAATGGTCCGAGCACCTGTCGATCTCCATAACCGCGTCGACCTCCACTGGCGAGGTGCAGACGCGCGACGCGGCGTGCGGTGTCCTCGGACGACTTGAGCGCCATCACGCACATCATGCGGGCCATGTGGCGGTCGTTGTCGTTGATGAGGTTCATCCGGCCGCCGGTTGCACCGATGACGGGGCGGTGGACATATTCGACGATGCCGATGAGGTCTTCCAGGTCCCTGGGCTTCCGCACGATGCGGTCCAGGTCGCAGAAGATCACGCCGTCGATGACGCCGCTGGCGAGGTCGGCCAGGAGCTGTCGGAACTGGGGACGATGACGATCCAATCGATCGTGCCGTCTTCCCGGACGACCTTGCGCTTCTTGAACGCGGAGGTGTCATTCTCCTTGTAGAACTTCGCGAACTGTCCCCATCGCAGGTGGCGGCGCGTGTCGTCTGTGTCCTCGCTCTGGCGGTCGACGCCGGCCTCCAGGCCGAAGCGGTCGGAGGAGATACGGAGGTAGGCGCCCGGGCGCTCGGGCACGTACGCGGACAACTGGTCGTACAGGTTGAGGGTGACGCCGCCCTTGCAGGCCTGCGGGCTATCTCGAAGTCGTCCCAGAGGGACACGGTGGACATAGAGGTTCGGCTCCGGGTGCTCGTGGCATTCCGACACCGGGCACCTTCCGTCGAACACAGGGGCTTGGCCGCGCCGTGATCCAGCGCTAAGGTTCGCGGCCGACTTGTGTGGATACTGGCTGGCATGCGCATCGACTTTGATCCTGCGGTCGTAGACCGGACCGCGTTCTACAAGCTCCTGACCTCGGTGGTGGTGTTTCGGCCCATTGCCTGGGAGTCGACCGTTGCCGCGGACAGGACGGACAATCTCGCGCCTGCGAAGGTCTGAAGAAAGCAGTGTCGGTCACGGGGACGTTAGTCCAGGCACGGTGACGCAGCAACTCATAAGGTTCCCGTTTATGGTTTGCGTCGCAGTGCCGGATGCTCCTCGGATCCAACTCAGTGCCAGTGGCGGTTGATGGGCTGCGCGGATGCGCGCGCTACGCTCACTGACGGAGAACCAAGCCTGCCGGCGTCGGAACCAAGCCGAGTCTATGCTCAAGTTACAGCCCTCTCGGTTTCTCAGTAACGACAATCGCCGAGCTTTGGCGAGGTACTTGTAGTCATCTGCCTCGAAATTCCGAGTCGTTGGTGACGTCACAGGCTGGCCCTGGAACTTACGCGGATGGCTTGAAGTGCGCGCGCCAATTGATGAGAGAGGCAGCCCCCGCGCCGTTCGGCACGAAAATTGGATCCAGTCGTTTCTGGCCGTTCATAGGCCTCATTCTTTCGCTTGGAGATGACATGCTTGTGACGTCCGGCCGAGTGGACCGAGGTCGTACGGTAAGGACTCTGCCCTCGGTGGAATTACTTGTTCCCGGTCGGGGATACCGGGTTTACGTCAGAGGGTGCCAGCCCCCCTCTAACTTGCAACCAAAGACCGACGAGGGCGGCTATCTGGGCGACGACGAATGCCAGTCCTGTCTGCGCGGCGCCCAAACGGTACACAGAAAAGAGAGGGTTCCACAGGCTCCCCCAGAAGGGTCGCTGATTTTTCAAGGCGAAGGCATCAAGTAAAATCCCTGTCAGCATGAGTTCGGCGATAAGGAGGACAGTCACTCCCCATCTGTAGTTTGGCGGTTGTTGGTCAAGCACGAAACAGAGACCATTGTTTACACCCATGCCTGCGGTCAATGCTAGGGATACAGTTAGTGCCTTGATCGGTCCTAATTTTCCTGGTAGTTCGCGCCAGAAGAAGCCTAGTAGAAATCCGCTGGCCGCCCATGGAAGAACAACAAACAATGCATTATATGTCATCCAAAGAGGTCCGAAGTTCGTCGCGAACTGGCTGGTCCACCATGATCCATAATAGTACGTCTTGAGCACGTAGCAGATAACCGGGAGACCCAGGATTGTTGCTATTACGGTCCCTTGTAGTCCGTTGCCCCAAGGGGTTTTGGCAGGTCCCAGGCTCATGGAAACATCGACAGGTGATATTCCGCGGGGAAGCCTGCCCAGTGCTCTAGCGGCGGGGCGTGGATTAAGCCGGAAGCGGCGGGGCGGATTGAGGTTGCTGCGCGTGCTGGCGGCCACTCTGAGAGCTCCTGCAAGAGCGACTGTATGGATTCCCATCTCTTTCTGTAGTCTTCCGCCTTGATTTCCGGGGCGGTCTTGTAGGCAGCTTCCAATTTCTTTCCTTCTTGTTCGACGACATGATAGTCGCGTGCCGCAATGTGGAGTTCATCCGTCAATGATGCGTTGCTTGCGGCCAGTATCTCGGAAAGGGTCGCGTTCCTGACAGCGGACCCAAATCCTTCCAGGCGGCGTTCGAGTATCACTCGCCCTCGGTTCAGACGCATGATCAGCAGCAATATCGCCATCGTGATCAGAGGTGTCAGTGCAGAAGGAACGCCGGCGTAGTAATCAGGCCAGTTCTCAAGGGCTATTCCACCAATAAAAGTGACTAGTACTCGCATAGGGAGATTCACGCGGCGCGTATACGGCATAGCAACGAGGACTGGAATAGCCGCGAGCACAACTGCCAGCCACCAAAACGTGGTGAAACTGTCGTAGAGGTACGAAGGATAGTTGATCACATCGAAGGTAATGTCAATCGACTTATCATCGAGGATCCATTGCTGGTCTCGCCGCGTGGTGATCGTCGAACGCAGGAACATTCCAAGGACGATGATCGAGAGTGAAAATCCCAGCCCTGTGACTATAATCAGGTGACGTAAATGCACGTCGCGGGACCGAGCGAATTGCCACGCACTCACACCCATTCCGCCTAAGCCGCAAAGTAGAAGAGTGGTTATGATCCCGTCGACAGCAGCGGCACCCTTTGTTGATATGGGATCAATGGGAAAATAGACCCACGCGGCTACAAGGAGAGCCCCGGCGGGTAGAATTGAAACCCACCGATGCGAAAAATGTCTTAATATGCCGAGGAAAAAGATTCCATATGACACGAGTGCCCACGCCCCAGCTACAAAGCGCTGATATAGGGATTGGAGGAAAGGGTCATCAAAATATCCTTTTTCGTTCAAGAACCAAAAGGACCCGAAGTCGGCAAAATTGACGAATGCGAGGGAGGCTTGTAAGCCAACGGCCCATGTCAAACACGCTGTCTCGCGCGGATATATCCTATTTCGTCGCTCCCGAATGTGTGCGATCAGGTAGGGAAGAGTTAAGATCAGGAAACAGCCAACCTTTGCCGCAGCAATATAGAGCTCCTGGGGATACTCTCCCCATTTGGAAATCGTACGAATACGCCAGGGCGCCGAGATGGCTAGGCTAAACGGGTGCTGAGGTTTAAGGTGGAGATCCTGCCAGATATACAATGCGTCGTCAGACAAGGTGTCAGGGGCGGACGACGAACTTACCAGATCGTCGCCGGAGTCGCGGCTCAACGTAACTTTCCAGGTCGCTAATTCGAGAGCAGGTGGCGGCACTAGCGTAAGGGAGTAGCCCGATTCGGCTAGCCTGAGCGACCACGCACCAATCGTGTAAATTTGCTGATTTCTTATCCAAACATGCACACTGTCGCTTACTGACGTTTCCTTCCGGCTCCCTATAACTGTGGGGAGAGAGTCGCGCTCCTCTCCATCGCGTACAATAGTTCCTTCTCCCGAGGCCAGTAGGCATCGCATTGCGCGCCGATAAGCGGACGACCTCGGGGAGTAGAATACGCCAGCTCGAAACTTCCAAGAGTATGGGATTTCGATCTCGGTCTCGATTTGAAGTAATGCGACGTCGTAGTGATGTTCCAGGAGGGTTAGCCGCGTCGAGACGGTCGAAGCTTTGAACGCCGCAGGGTCACACGAAGAGGCGTCTTCGGCACGCCCCGTTCCGGCCCCGCATAGAGAGAAGACGGCGACCACAAGTAGCACCACAGTGAGGCGTAACGGAAAACGCCGCCCCACCCCTGCGCCGTGACAGAGCGCAAGCCACTTCTGGCCGCTGCACCTGCGCGTCATTTGCCGACTGCTCAGCGTTTCCCCCCGGATACGACGAACTCCACACCCTTGGCTGCCGCACAGCATACTCGTCGAATCGTTCACGCGAGTAGCGATTGGCGCGCCCGGCCGAGCAAGTCCTTCTCCCGTTCCCAGCTCCAGTGACCGCTGGTGCTACGGAGTTGCAAGGAGGGTTATGACTCGCATGTGACGGTGACGGAGGATGGCCTATGCGACGAGGTTATGGTGGCTAAGAAGGGTGAGGCGTGATCGTCCGTGCCGACGACCCCCTATTACGACGTGGTAGTTACTGACAACAAGGCACGTGACACAGCAGTGAACCGAGCTCACCGCGGAAGCGTTCAAGTCCAGTGAGACTGTCGTGATGCTATGAGGTTTATGGATCAGGTTCTCGGTGTTTGGCCGGGTCGTTGATCCACGCTTGCTGGGGTGGTCGGGGGCGGCGAAGGGCTATCGGGCGAAGACCCACGTGGGTGGAACTACGAGCGAGAGCCAGATGATCACGACGGCCGGGATGCGCCGCTACGTCGCCGGCCGTGACTGGCTCACCGTCTTCCAACTGCCGCCCTACGCACCCGACCTCAACCCGGTCGAAGGCATCTGGTCCGTCCTGCGACGCACCACCACAGCCAACCGAGCCTTCGCCGATCCCGACAACCTGATCACTGCCGTCCGACGCGGCCTTGCGCCAGCTCCAGTACCGCCCCGACGTCCTCGACGGTTGCCTCACCGGCACCGCTCTCCGACAACAGCCACCATGACGACACCACGCTTTGAAGGTCAGTAACCATCACCCTCTGGAAAGTCCGCTCGCGGAACGCTTGCCTCTCCGCGGTCAGACCCCCACCCTGCGAATACCTCATATACCCGGCATACCGGGACGATCACCGATCGTCAGCCCCTACGACAACCCGCCTTCAAGGTCAGTAACCACGGTGCACGCGCCGAACGAACCACGGTCACGCATAAGGCCGTTGGCACTGAGCTGAGGACCGTCGGCTTGGTGCGGAGCGCGGCCGACGCGGTGAGTGCTCGGTCCTTTCCGCAGACCTTCGGCCACTTGCCCGCGATGAGACGGGGGGCCGTTCTGGTCACCATCGACCGGCCTTGGTACCGACGACTGCTCTGTTCAACATCTGTTGCGCCATCCGTTGCATCATCTGGTTGCGACTTCTGTTGCATCATCCGTTGCGCCCCCTCTGGCGGGAAGGCAAGGTCGCTGCAGGTCAGGACCGGCTTTTGGCACTACGGAGGCGCTGACTTCCCCTCGGCTGTGCCCCTGTTCTCTGTGTGCTGGTGTTGATGTTGATAGGTGGGATGGATGGTGGCGGGCGGTCGGGTCACCGGCCGTGGCGCTGCGCTGGCTGGTGGGCGCGGACGTCGGCCCAATGGCCGCCGCGTGGGAGGGGCGGCCCGCAACAAGCGTCACCGGCCTACTTCGCCCGGCAGCCGATCCGGGGCGGGCCCACGGCACTGGTCCTGACTGGCTGGAGAACATGGGCAGCGGCCAGGCCGACCAGGACTTTGGAATCATGAGCGCTCCGACGCCCCGGGCAGCGGGCAGCCGTCGTCGAACGCGACTCTGCCGGGCCTGTCCTCATCCCGGAGGGACCGATGTGGTCTTGCCGGAGTCGAGAACCCTCTGAAGCGTTGTTGTCGAGCCCGTTGCACCGAAGGCGGTCAGAGATCGCGAGTGGGGCGGTAGGTGGACTGTGGGACGTTCAGTGGGGTAGCCGGGGGAGAAGCCGGTGCATCGCGGGGTGCTGTTCGAGGTCAGGGATTGATGAGGGTCCACCTGACCGAGGCAGATGTCCCCGCCTGCGGACCGGCGGTCGAGGAGATGGTCGGTTTGGCTTTGGTGTACCGGGCCGGGAACTACGGCGGCGAGCCCGGCAGCCTGGGTGCCGCCCGGCAGCTGGCCGATGAATTCCTTGACTGCCTTGCGGCGGACTTCGCCACGACCGTCAGCGAGCGTTTCCGCTTCGACGTGATGCTCGTGGTCACGGAGCTGCTGACCAACGCCGAACGCTACGCGTGCGGACCGTCCCTGCTGGAGCTTGCGGGAAGTACTCGCAGTGTGGTGGTGACGGTATGGGACTCCAGCACCGCCCTGCCGGTCGTGTTCCCGCCCGATCCTTCGCGGGTCGGCGGTCACGGCCTGGAGATCGTGAACCGGTTGTGTGAGCAGGTGACGGCGGAGCGGGTGCCGGTGGGCAAGCGCGTGCGGGCCGTCCTGCGCGTTCATGACACCACGTAACAGCCGCCGGGGCAGCGCTGACCGCTTCCGCGGGCGATGGGTGGCGGTGCTGAACTCAGCCTCCCGATCAGGCGGAGCACGGGGAGCTGACGGGTGCGGGTGCGGGTCGCCGGACTGGCACGGATGACCACCCACACGTGGAGCGCGGGAAGGTGGCCGGTGATCAGGTGTTCGGTGACGGTTCAGGACGGGAACCTCACGCAGCTGCACACACCGGTCGCTCCCGGCTGCTGTGCCCGCAGGAACACCCGTGCCACCGCTGCGGCAGGAGGGGGCCGACCGGGGCCTGGTCGCACTCGCCCTCATCGGACCAGGGACCTGGCCCGCAGGCCTCGCGCTGCGGAGGTCAGCGTCTTTCACGCAGCGCTCGCTCAGGCTCCTCCGCCCGCAGGCTAAGGCCCTGGTGAAGGCGGCTGCGCAGCAGGAGCAGGGCGGCCAGGTCGGCGACCTTTACGAGGTCGTCGAGCAGGCACTGGATGCGGGGGCTGTCCGCGGCACGGACGGCGTCCACGATGCCCTCGACGAGCTCACAGACACCAGCAGATGGTGTCCGGGGGTTCGGGTCAACGTGCATACCTACACCTATCCAGAGGGCCGGGCGATCGGTATCGCTCGACCGGGTGGGAACCGCTCCTGCAGTGGGGTAGTTTGCCTCTTCGTATCTGCCCGGAGTTTCGCGCAACCGGTATGCACTGGACTGGCACGACATCGGGAAGAGAGCTCCCATGCGGGACAGCGGAATCGACGGACTGGGTGAGGCGCTGGCCGCGGCGGAGGCCGCCCCGCCGGTGGAGTCCGTCGACGTCATCGCCGCGGCGCTGCGAAGACAGCTCGGGGCCCGGTCGGTGTCGTTCCTGATCACCGACTTCACCGGCGGCTCCGTCGTGCGCCTGGGAGCCGCCGACGACATCGACCTGGACCGCCCAGCTGACCCGATCGGCGTGTCGGGCACCGTGTACGAGCAGGTGATCCGCACCCAGCAACCGCACGTAGAGCGAAGCGGGGCCGGTGCTTGGACGCGGGTGATCGCGCCGGTGACCAACCGCGGGGACGCCATCGGGCTCCTCGAGCTCTACCTGCCCCAGCACCCCGGACCCAACACCCTGCAACAGATCAGCCGCAGCGCCCACGCCCTGGCATACATCGTCATCGCGAACCGGCCCTTCACCGACCTCTACCAGTGGGGTCGCCGTACCGCCCCGCTGAGTCTGGCCGCCGAGATCCAGCACCGGTTGCTGCCCGCGTCCTTGGCCTGCGAAGCCGCCCAGTTCGCGGTGGCCGGCGCCCTGGAGCCGGCCGAGTTCGTCGGCGGCGACACCTTCGACTACGTCATAGACCGCGACCACGTCCAACTGTCCGTCACCGACGCCATGGGCCACGACGTGGACGCCGCCCTGCTGGCCACCCTCCTGGTCGGCGCCCTGCGCCGCGCCCGCAGGCAAGGCGCCGACCTCACCGAACAAGCCCGCCAAGCCGACCAGGCCGTGACCCAGCACAGCGCCGGCCGCTACGTCACCGGCCAACTCCTGCGCATCAACCTGCACGACGGCCGAACCGAATTCATCAACGCCGGCCACCCCTGGCCGCTGCGCCTGCGTGGGGGAAAGGTCGAGCAGCTCGTGCCGAGCATCGACATGCCCTTCGGCTTCACAGCTCCCCACACCTATACCGTCCAGCACCTGGACCTGCGGGCCGGGGACCGGCTCATCATGCTCACCGACGGAATGCTGGAACGCAGCGCCGAGAACCTTGACCTGCCGGCGCTCATCGCCAGCACTCAGGACCTGCACCCGCGCGAATCTGCCCGCGTCCTGATCGAGCACGTCGTCCACGCCCAGGACGGCCAACTGCAGGACGACGCCACCGTGATGTGCCTGGACTGGTACGGCATCCAGGACACTCGACGCCATGCCGACCACGGTGCCGACGTCACCGAAGCCTCCCCCAGCACCAACACCGAGGCTTACATCTCTCCCACGAACTAGCAGCGAACCGCATCATGCTGAACATGCCCCGCCCAGGGCGGGCAGGAGTTCGCACAGCCCGTTCGCGTGTGACCAGACAGCAGGGACGGGCCCAGCCCTTGGTCTTCGGCATATTTGCCCGGCCACCGGCCTCATCATCTGTTGCAGAGAGTGACATATGAGGGTAGCGCCGGGCAGCTGGGCGGCGGCGCCGAGGGGTCGCGCCGCCGCCATCACCTGCCGGATCTTGCTGGGCCCGAGAGCGGTCCTAGACCCGTTCTGCCGTCCGCTGCTGCGTCAGTTCGGCGCCGGGCGGGCGCAGGAACAGGCACAGGGTGTGGGCGGGCTCGGCCGTCCCTCGGATCCAGCGGGTATCGACGACGGTGCAGGCGGGGCCGTCCCCCAGCCAGTCCGCGGCCGCCTGGAACAGGGCTGTGGGGTCCTGGCCCGCGAGGATCAGCGTTCCATCGTCCTCCACGGTGACCCACAGGTCGACGTGCGAGTTCACGAACGCCCCCGCGCGCTCACGCAGCTCTTCCACCAGCGTCGCAGTACCGGGATCAGTCGTCATCGTTCTACCTTCCGCGCACATGTATCAGTGACTGTTCGTGTGCCCCGCTTACCTTCCGTCACTCCCTGGAGTTCCTCAGGATCGCGTGAACGCCCAAGCCCGCCCAGGCGCCGAGAGCCGTCCCACCCCCGGCATCGGGATGGGACGGCTCTCGGAAGGTCGGCCGAAGGTGTTACGCAGCCAGGGCCGTGCGGGGCGCCGGGCGGTCGCCCGGTGCGGAGCGGCGGGCCTGGGCGAAGCGGCTGCGGCGGCCGCGGGTGGCGGAGGTGCTGCGCTTGGCACGCTCCACGACCGGGGCGGCGATGACGCACGGG
>NZ_JAPVLU010000061.1:0-620 GCF_027158205.1 Streptomyces sp. H39-S7
GAAGAGCGGGACGAGGAGCGCCGGAGGTCGGCAGCCGGAGGCGGACCTGCGGTTCAACGGCGTTCCTCCTGCTGGTGCTGGTGCCGACCGTGGGAAGCGTCGGTGAGGTCCGGTGACACACCCTGCCAGGGGTTGGCGCCGCTTCCCGGTACCGCGCAGTGCACGGCCGCGCCGCGCAGCAGGGCGGTACGCGAGGCGAGGCCGCAGAGCCGGGCGGGCCCGTCGTACACCAGGTGGCAGAAGCGCTCCGCCGGGTACTCGCCCGTCCAGGCCGGCACGGCCGCCGCCGCGCGGTACGTCGCCCAGCTGCCCTCGAACGTCACCAGCAGGTCGGCGATCTCGGCGTACCCGGGCACGGGGTGCGTGCCCGGGTTGAGGACGACCGTCCGGGAACCGCAGGCGCGCGCGGTCCGCGCCAGCCAGCGGTAGTAGCCCAGCAGCCCGGTGCCCGCGTCCGCCTGGTCGAAGAAGACGCCGTCCGTGCCGTACCACCTGCGGTGGTGGCGCAGGTCGGCGACGACCGCGTGGGTGGGGCGGCGGCCGTACGCGGTGTCCACGTATCCGAGGACGCGTACGCCCGCCGCCCGCAACTCCTCGGCCACCGCGGTGAAGGCGGGGTC
>NZ_JAPVLU010000061.1:836-41432 GCF_027158205.1 Streptomyces sp. H39-S7
CCGTCGGCGACGTTGAGCACGACGCCGTAGAGCAGGTCGGCGGCCCCCACCAGCGTCCGCCAGGCGCCGGGGTCGATGGCCGGGTGGACATAGAGCGGGACGAGGAGGTCTCCGCCGGTCATGGCGCGGCCGGGACACCGACCGGTGCCCGGGGCGGGGCGGCCGGAGGTGCGGGGGCCGGGTCCGGTGCGGTGGCGGGCGCCGGTGCTCCCTCGTTCCACAGGTCCGCGAGCGACCGCGCGAGGGTGAGGCGCGGACGCCAGCCCAGGGCCGCGACCGCCGCCGAGATGTCCGCGCGCTGCCAGGACACCGACGCCGACCGGTGCGATCCGGGCCCGCTCTCCTCGATCCGGCCGCGGAAGCCGGACACGACGACCAGTCCCTCCGCGATCGCGCGCACCGGCGTGGCGTCGCCGCCCGCGATGTTCAGGAGCCGCGGCAGCGGCCCCGGGGCCATCGCGGCCAGGACGACGGCCCGCGCCACGTCGCGCACGTCGATGTAGTCGCGGTACGCGGACAGGTCGCCGACGCGGACCACACCGTCCGCCCCCTCCGGGAGCGCGCGGCGCAGCTCGGCGGCGAGCCGCCCGGGGAGGCTCGCCTCCGGCGACCCCGGGCCGATCGGGTTGAAGACCCGCAACACCGTGGCGTCCAGCGCCGACTGGGAGACGATGAGCGTGCCGGCCAGCTTCGTTGCCCCGTATGCCCCCTGGGGCAGGGTCGGCGCGGACTCGTCGACCGGGCGGCCGAGGGTCGTGGCCCCGTACTCGCCGGCCGAGCCGAGGTGGACGAGACGGGCGCCGGGCGCGGCCCGCCGCAGCGCCTCGCAGAGGACGGCGGGTCCTCGGGTGTTCAGCTCGGCGAGCCGCAGCGGGCTGCTGCCCACCGCGCCCACGCAGTTGACGACGGCGTGCGGGGCCAGCGCCCGCAGCACCTCCGTGAGCGCTTCGACGGGGATGGTGGCCAGGTCGATCGGCAGGCTGTCGACGGGCGGGCCGCCCGACGACAGGTCGCGGGAAGCGGGTACGGGGGTGGTCCGGCCGCCGCCAAGCACCCGCACGCCCGGGAGGGCGCGCAGTTGCCCGGCGACGTGGGCGCCGAGGAATCCGGTGGAACCCAGGCAGAGGACGCGTCGCATGGTGTCGGCTCACGCTCCCTTGAGCAGCAGGCCGCGGTGGGTGGTGAACTCGGCGTTGGCGCGGTCGTAGTCGTCGGGGCGCCCGATGTCGAGCCAGTAGCCGTCGAAGTCGTACGCGCTCGGCGGAGTTTCGGCCTTCAGCAGGTCGATCACCAGCTCGTCGAAGCCGAGCGGCAGCCCCGGTGTGTAGTCGAGGAGCGTGGAGCGGGACAGGCCGTACACGCCCATCGAGACCCGGTAGTCGATGCTCGGCTTCTCGGTGAAGGCCACGACGTTGCCCGAGTCCGTGGTCAGCACCCCGAAGTCGATCTTCACCTGGCGGTCGTAGGTGGCGATGGTCAGCGGCCCCTCGGTGGTCTCGTGGTACCGCAGCACGTCCCCGAAGTCGAGGTCGGTGAGGATGTCGCCGTTCATCACGAGGAAGTGCTCGGGCAGCCGGTCGAGCATGGTGAGCAGCGGCCCCATCGTGCCGAGCGGACTGTCCTCTGTGGAGTAGCCGACGCGCATGCCCCACTGCGATCCGTTGCCGACGTAGGCGCGGATGATGTGGCCCAGGTGACCGATGGCGATGGTGCACGTGGTGAAGCCGGCGTTCGCCAGCTGCCGCATCACGATCTCCAGGATCGCGTGCTGGTCGCCGATCGGCACGAGCGGTTTGGGCAGGGCGGTCGTGTACGGCAGCAGCCGGACGCCCTTGCCTCCGGCCAGAATGACTGCGTGCATGTGGTGGGCCTCCTTCTGGCCTGACGGCCAGAGGTCGTGTGCTGGTGGGCGACGGGTCAGATGTTGTAGAGCGCGGTCTTGTAGCGGGCGAGGTTCGCCGGGTCGCGGAAGAACGCGATGGTGTGTTCCAGGCCCTGTTCCAGGCTGTGGTCGGGGGCCCAGCCGGTCGCGTCACGCAACCGGGTGGCGTCGCAGACCAGCCGCATCACCTCCGAACCGGCGGGCCGGATGCGCTGTTCGTCCTCGACGACGTCCAGGTCGGTCTCCATGAGCTTGCCGATGAGCTGCACCAGGTCGCCGACGGAGATCTCCCCGCCCGTCCCCGCGTTGAAGGTCCGCCCGACGACGCTCCCGGCGGGCGCGGTCCCCACCGCGAGGAACGCGCGCGCGGTGTCCCGCGCGAAGGTGAAGTCGCGCGTCGGCCGCAGATCGCCGAGCGTGATGGTCCGCTCCCCGGCGGCCACCTGCCCGATCACCGTCGGGATCACCGCCCGCATGGACTGCCGCGGCCCGAAGGTGTTGAACGGCCGCAGCGTCACCACCGGCGTGCCGAAACTCGCGAAGTAGCTGTCCGCCAGCCGGTCGCCGCCGGCCTTCGAAGCCGCGTACGGGGACTGGGTGTTGATCGGGTGGTCCTCGGAGATCGGTACGGTCTGCGCGGTGCCGTACGTCTCGCTGGTGGAGGTGTGCACCAGCCGCGGGATCTCCAGGTGGCGGACGGCCTCCAGCACGTTCAGCGTGCCGGTGACGTTGGTGTCCACGTAGGAGTGCGGCGCCCGGTACGAGTACGGGATCGCGATCAGCGCGGCCAGGTGGTACACGGCCTCGGCACCGTCCACCAGCTCCCGGACGGAGCCCGGATCGCGGACGTCGCCCAGGACCACGTCCACCTGGCTCATCGTCTCGGCGTCCACGGTCTCCAGCCAGCCGAAGGACGAGAACGAGTTGTACTGGGCCATCGCGCGTACCCGGTGGCCAGAGGCGACCAGCGCCTCCACCAGGTGTGAGCCGATGAAGCCCTCGGCGCCCGTGACGGCTACCAATGTCATGTCGAATGCTCCGGTTTCTTGAAAGGGAACGGTTCTTGCAGCTCAGCGGTGGGAAGTGGCGCGGCCCAGCAGGGAGCAGGCGATGGCGATCAGTACGGCCGCCGCGCTCGCGCAGGAGACCACCTGAACCACCGGATGGTCACCGAACTCCCAGCAGAGGAAGGCGACTTCGATGACGGCGGCGGTCACGCAGACCAGCGCGGCGGGCCAGGCGGCGCCGAACGCCTGGAGCAGCAGCGAGAGCCACAGCACCGCGCCGAGCGTGAGCAGCGCGCCCAGCCGCAGCGCGGTGAGGGCCGCCGCGAGCGTCGCGAGGACGATCACGTATCCGGCCAGGCACCGCAGCAGCGCCGAGGCCGACCGGGTCCTGAAGCCCCCGGCGTCGACGCTGCGCCGCAGCGCGGTGACCCCACGGCCGCGGAAGCGGTACAGCAGCCATTCGGCGGCGCCCATGCTCAGCGTCAGCGCGACCGCCGAGACGCCCGCGCCCAGGGCCAGCACGAGGACCAGCACCGCGCTGGCCAGCCCGTACAGCCCGTAGGGAACGGAGGCGGTGAGCGGCGGGGGGGCGGGCGCGCCCGTCTCGGGCGGCGTGCGCAGCCCGCGCAGGACCTGCCGGCCGGCGAGCAGCAACGCCGCCACCGGCGTGGCGATGACCAGACCGGCCCGCAGCGCGGGAGGCAGGTCCCACACCAGCAGCAGCGCGGCGCCCACCGTCGTCGGGGCGAGCGCGAGCAGCAGATCCCGCTCCCGGCCCAGCACCAGCAGTGCGGTCGCCGCCGCCAGATAGCCGGACTGCCCCACCGCGAACGCGGCGTCGCTGCCCCGCGACGCGAACCCGATCGCGATCGCCGACGCGAGCAGCGCCCCCGCCGGCGCGCCCCGCAGCAGGCAGCGGGCGGTGGCCCGCCGCCCGTCGGAGCCCAGGCGCAGATAGGCGCGGTGCGCCAGTGCCTGGTTCCAGGCCCAGCCGGCGAGCGCGGCGGCGGACAGCGCCACCGTTCCCGCGGGCATCCCGAAGGCGTCCGGCGGACCCGCGAGGAGCGTCCCGCCCAGGACGTACGCCAGTCCGGGCAGCCCGAAGACGATTCCCCGCAGCAGGCACTGCCAGGGGTTGATGCGCCACGGGTCGGGGCCCGGTTCCGGCGCGGGGTGCCGGCGCCTGCCCGCGCCCCGCGCGTGCAACTCCTCGGCCAGCTCGAAGAGATCGGACCGTCCGTACCGTTGCACGATGAGCTCGTGCGTCAGTCCGTCGGACTCCAGCACGGCGGCGATCTCGTCCGCGTGCACGGCGGCCGCGCACACCTCGTCGAGGCGCTCGGCGAGCTCCTCCAGCGGGTCCTCGGCCCAGGAGGGCCGGCGGCGCTGCCGCTGCCGCGGCACCGTGGGCAGTGCGCCCCCGTCCTGCGGTACGAGGCGCAGCGGTCCGCTCACTGGGCGGCCTCCGTGACGGTGTCGTCGTCGACCGCGGAGTCCAGGGCCGGTTGAACGTGGAGGCCGGGACCCTGGATACCGGGACCGTGGTGGCTGCGGGCCTGCCACTCCACCCCGACGGGGGTGAGGACGAGCCACGGCTGCCGGGCCGACAGTTCGGTGTAGATGCCGCGGAACGTCTCGATGGTCTGGCGCAGCGTGAACTGGTCGATCACCCGGAGCCGCGCGTCCCATCCCATGGACGCCCGGGTCGCCGGGTCGCGCAGCAGCGCGAGCGCGGCCTTCGCCATCGCGGCGGGATCGCGCGGCGGCACCACGAGCCCCGCCTCGCCGACCGCCTCCCGTACGCCTCCGACATCCGTCGAGACGGTGGCGCGCGCGCAGGACATGGCTTCGATGAGGGTGAACGGGAAGCCCTCGCTGATGCTGGAGAGCATCACGACGTTCCCGGCCGCGTACGCGTCGCGGATGTCCTCGACGCGCCCCTCGAACGTCACCGCGTCTCCGACGCCCAGCTCGCCCGCCAGCGCGACGCACCGGTCGCGGTACCCCTCGCCACCCCTCGGTGTTCCGCCGAAGAGCCGCAGCAGCGCCTGCGGCAGCTCGGCCCGCACGAGGGCGAAGGCGCGGATCAGCGTCTCCAGGTCCTTGATCGGGTCGATCCGCCCGGCCCAGCTGAGGGTGGGCACGGCCGGTTCCGGGCCGGCCATCGGGAAGGCGTGGGGGTCGACGCCGTTGTACACGGTGCGGATCCGGTCGGGCGCGGTGCCGCCGCGTTCCTCCCAGCGCCGGTTGTAGCGGCTGCCCGGGGTGACGAGCGCGGCGCGGCGGTACGACTCCTCCGCGAGCAGCCGGTAGAAGCCGAGCATGAGCGCCTTGACGGGCCAGCCGTACGGGCCCGTCCGGTAGCCGAGGTACCGCTCGCGCAGGTACACGCCGTGCTCGGTGAGGAGGAACGGCGTGCCGTGCTCGTGGTGCGCCACCAGCCCCGGGAGGGTCGCGAGACCCCCGCTGACGGCGTGCGTGATACTTCCCGGCTCGGGCACGGCGCAGAGTGGACGCAGCGCGTGTTCCAGCAGGTCGGTCGCGGTGAGGGCGTCGTGCAGGGTGGGGCGGGCCGCCGCGGCGGCGACATGCGGCCGGTTCCAGACGTGGGTCAGGACGCGCAGGGCGTCCTCGGAGCGCAGCGCCGCGGAGAGCGACCCTTCGCGGGCCAGTGCGGCCAGCGCGTACAGCTGGGGGGCGAACTCCGCTTCGGCGGCCGGGTCGAGCAGCGACAGCAGGAAGCGTTCGTAGCCGGCCCGGAACACCTGCGACTGGCGGCCGCGGGGCGCGCGGCCCGCCGGCTGGTGGCCCCACAGGGGTATCTCGGTGAAGTCCCTTACGTTGCCCGGAAGATCCCAGGCGAGTGTGTCCCGCCCGGTGCCGGTCACGGCTATCAGGCGGAAGTCGAAGTCCGGCATTCCCCGGACGAGTTGGTCGCACCAAACGCTCACGCCGCCGTGGCTGTGCGGGTATGTGCCTTCGGTCAGCAAGGTCACCTGGGTCTGCATGGCGAATCGGTCCCCCCACGGGTCCGTCGGTGAATGCGCCGCGTACGGTCCTTCGCGGCGCTGGTGGGCGCTGGAGCGCCGGCTGTGGGCCGGCGGCTCCAGCGCCTCTGTATCGGTGGGTGCTCGGTCGTGCCCCTGGTGCGGGTGCCGCTCGGCCGCGGTGCGAAGCCGCCGCCGGGCCGACTACCGGCGTGCTGACCGGGTGTTGCGGTGCTGCTTCTTCTTGGCGGTGTCACCGGGGCCGTACGGAACCGGCTCGGTCGCGCCCGTCGGTACGGGCAGTACCTGGGCCGAGTCCGTCGCCTTGGCGGTCTGAGCGCTCTGGGCGGCGGCGGCCGGCGTCGCGGTGACGGCGGCGGGTGTGGCGGCGGCGGTGAGCTTGAGCGTCACCGAGCTCTGCAGCGCTCCCGGGGCGACCCAGCCGGAGAGCTGTCCCGCGTAGCCCGCACCGAAGGCGGTGGTGCCGACGAGCTGCGCCTGCCGGGTGCCGACGGGCATGCTCGCGGTGGTCTGCAGGCCGCCCGGCGCGGTGACGGTGACGGTGTCACCGATCCGGTAGGCGGTGACCTTGCTGGCCTTGACCGCCGTGTCCCAGGCGGCGCGCTTGGCCAGCTCGGCGGAGATCTCGGCCATCTTGAGGTTCACGATGGGCGTGCTGGTGGCGTACAGGTCCTTGTAGTCGCCGAGGATCTTCTCCATGACCGGATAGGCGATCCGGTCCTCGGCGAAGTTCGACTGGTGGACGTAGTGCGGGCGCGGGTTGTTGGACAGCACGTGCGCCAGGTCCGTCCGCGCCTCCAGCGGCACGATGTACGAGGCGTAGCCGGTCGCCGTGTCCAGCGGTGCGGGCAGGCAGGTGGACGTCGCGGAGCCCTCGCAGATGCCGCTGCCGCCGTCGGCCGCGCTGGTGTAGATCCAGTTGTACTCGTCGACCTCCTCGTTCGCCCGGCCCGCGTTGTAGAAGACGTTCATCGGGAAGCGCGGCACCGTCAGCGCCGGCCCGACCTTGCGCTGCTGCGGGTCGCGCGAGTTGTCGCTGCCCAGCACCGTGACACCGGTAGCGGTCAGCGACGTGGCGAGGTTCGGGTTGTCGACGGGCTGCTGCGGCAGGATCTTCAGGCCGGAGTGCTCCCCGGTGAGCAGCTCCTGCTTGTTGACGGTGAGGCCGTGCTGCGTGGCCCAGGTCGTGTTGTCCTTGATCTGCGCGGTGATGTCCGCCTTGCTGGTCCACACGGTGGCGCCGGTGGTGGTGGTCGAGCACTTCCACGGCACCACGGAGACGTCCTGGACGCAGCCGAGGTACGGGTGGGTGTAGGTGTGGTTGACCCAGCGGTACGCGCTCCGGTCGGCGAGGAGCTGCGCCGCGAGCGGGTCGGCCCCGCCGTGCTCGGCCTTGTAGTCCTCGCTGCCGCCGCCGTTGTACATCAGGTCCGGTGTGAAGCCGTTCGCCGCCGACCACTGCTTGAGGTAGACGGCGTCCGCGGGCGTCATCCGGATGGGGTCCGGGTCGGACTGGTCGGTGCCGACGGCGCAGTCCACGTCACCGGGTGTGCAGTTGAGCGTGGTGTTCCAGCGGTCGTCGCCGAGGAACACGTCGTCCATGTGCAGGGCGAAGTAGTTCCGGTCGGCGCCGAGGTGGATGCCCTGGGTCATCCACTCGACCATGCCGCGGGCGAGCAGCCGGAATTGCTGCTGGTACTGGTTGTAGACGAACGTCACGACCAGTTCGCGGCGGCCGTCGTGGCTGTACTGCCCGACGAGCGAACCGCGGGCGGTGCTGCCCTGGATCGGGGCGTCCACGTAACTGGTGAACGTCGACCCGGCGGCCTGGGTCGCGAGCGGTGTGGCGAGGAACGCGTAACTCTCTCCGACGGTCGGCGAGTTGTCCTCGAAGGGCACATTGCCCTTGAGGTAGCCGAAGGGCCCGGCGGTGGCCGTCACCGCGGCCGTGACCCCGTCCAGCGAGCCGATAAAGCCGGGGTCCTGCGCGTAGTTCAGCCCGACCTCGGGCCGGGCGTAGGTGTACGCGTCGACCTGGGGGATGCCGAAGGCCGTCTCGTACGCGGCGAGTGCCGCCATCTCGGCGGATCCGGCGCCGAACGGGTTGTCGTTCGGCAGGACGACGGCCTGGAACTTGGCGCGCGGCCTGCCGGCGACCGTGTCGCTCAGATAGGCCGCGGTGATCTGCGGCCGGGCGGCACTGTTCAGGTCGACCGTGGTGTACGGCGTGCCCGCGCTGTCGAGTTCGGCGGCGATGGCCTGCGTGGCCGGCCCGCCGTCGTCGACGACGAGCACCCGCAGATCGATCCTGGGGGTGACGGCCGCGGCGGTGGCCGCGGAACTCACTCCGGCCGCGGGCCAGGTGAGGCTGAGCATCGCCGCGGCGGTGCACGCCGTGGCAAGGCGGGTTGTTCGACCCATGGATTCCTCCCCGGGGAGGGCGCGCCGGGGCAGCCCTCTGAGGCGCCCCCGGCCCTCCCTAATTCCAATGAACTGGGTTGCGGTGGGATAGGCGCGACCATCAGATCTCCCCGTCTTGAGGCCGCCCGTGTCACATCGTGTAGCAAAGGGCAGGGTTTGTGGAGAGGAATCCGGAAGGCGGTGAAAAAGACACAGCATTGCTCATTTCCGAAAGCGCTTTGCGGCCCGTCGGAGTAGCGGGTGGGGCGGGAGCGGTCCGGGTGGGGGGTGGGTTTTCGCAGGTTGACGCACGCGTGAGCGATGAGCAATCAGCGGAAACGTTTAGGCGTATTCCCTGGTAGGGGCCACGGATATGAGTGGGCGGCCGTCTCCGGGAGGCAGCCGGAATTCCTGAATAAGTTACTGTCCAGGAGCTGTCTCCGCTGTGTTCCGATTTCGTAACAGCGGGCGGTGCGGAGCCGGCGGATTTCATCGGGTGCCACGTCGATTGGCGATTCCCGCGTCAGACGCCGTTGACGAGCCGGATGTACCGCACCCAGTCCCAGTGGGGCCCGGGGTCGGTGTGGTCCGTGCCGGGGACCTGGACGTGGCCGATGATGTGGTCGCGGTCCTTGGGAATGCCGTACTTGTCGCAGATCGCGGCGGTGAGGGCGGCGGAGGAGTGGTACATCGCCGTCGTGAAGTACGCCGGCTGGTCCACCCACCCCTCGTGCTCGATGCCGATGCCGCGCGTGTTGTAGCCCCAGTTGCCCGCCTGCCAGGCGATGTCGTGCTCGCGGACGCACTGCGCGATCGCCCCGTTCGACGACTTGACGACGTAGTGCGCGCTCGCCGCGTGCGTGGGGTCCTGGAAGAGCCGGATGGTGTCGGCGTAGTTCTCCTGCGTGACGTGGATGACCACGAGGTCGATCGGATAGCTCGTGGTGCGGTTCGACGCCGTGTAGTTGCTCGTGCTCGCGGGCGACCAGACGGCCGACGGGTAGTCCACCGGCCCGGCCGCGGCCTTGGCCTCGGCGTCGGCGTGCACCGAGTTGGCGAGGCCGGCCGCCGCCACGGCGCCGAGGGCGAGGCCGCCGCGCAGCAGTGCGCGTCGGGAGGTGGCGGGGGCGCCGGAGGGTGCCGGGTTGCCGGGCTTGCGGTCCATGGGGGCTCCCTGGGACGTCATGGTGGCGTGGGTGCATGACCATCGGGTGCGGCCCGACCATGGTGCGGCCCGCGCGCCAACTCTGCCAAGGGCCAAGCCAATTGGCAGTGGTCCAGACCGCTGAAGGGGGCGCGGGCGGCCGCGCGGCCACGTCCGGGGACGTTGGTTTCCGCTGTTACACGGAGGTGACGCTTCCCGCATACTCCGGCGACCGGCCGCGTGTGAAGATCTCCCCATCGCAAGCCGCAGGAACCGAACAGGAACGCTGAACGGGAAGCCGCGGGGGGCGCAGAATCCAGCTCCACACATCACGTTCCTGTTCCCTGGGGGGATCACCATGTCTGCTCGCACACTGTCGCGCCGTCCACGTCTCGTCGCCGCCGTCACCGTGGCCGCCGCCGTCTGCGGCACGGCGCTCCTGCCGGCCGCCGCGCACGCCGACGCACCGGCAGACAAGCCGCTCGGCATCGCGTTCAGCGCCCCGTCGCCCAGCGGCCCGCTCGTCCGGGGCGGGGCGACCGAGTCCGACACCGTCAGCGCGACGAACAACAATGACAAGGCCCTCGACTTCAGCCCGAACATCCTGGGCATCCCCGTCGGCGGCAGCCCGCTCGACGGCTCCGAGGTGAAGCTCGCGGTCGTGCCGGTCACGGCGCCCGCCACCGACGTCGCGGTGGGGAGCCAGGGGCCGTCGGTCGTCCTGACCCTGCGCCCGCACGGCGAGAAGTTCAGCCGCTTCTCGATCCCGGCCAAGGCCACCTACACCTGGAAGGTCACCGTCGGGCTGAACGCGAACTTCCCCTCCAACGACGGCAACCTCACCCTGACCTTCGACACCGGCAGTTCCGAGAACAGCCCCTCGCACCCCGTCCCCGCCATCACCTTCCAGGCCAGTCCCGCGATCCGGATCGGCACGATCACGGACCGGTTCGGCGGAGACACCCAGGTGTCGGCCGCGAAGCCGGCGGTCTTCTCGCTCGACGTCGACAACCAGAACGGCGGCGGCCACTACGACAAGGCCCTGCGCACCGAGCTCACGGCGTTCGGCGGCCGCCGCCAGGAGCTGAACCTGTTCGTGTGGCTCTCCGGCCGCTGGGTCGAGGTCGCCGCCCCCGACCGCGTCAACACGTGGCTGCTCCCGGACATCCCCGCCGGTTTCGCCGGGGACCAGACGTACCACTACAAGCTCAAGTTCACGGTGCCCGAGGGTAAGGAGCCCACGACGGCCACGGTCCTCAACCTGGGCGCCAAGACGGCTCTGAGCAGCGGCAACACCAGCATCATCACCTCGGTCACGAGGAACCTCACCGTCCTCCCCGGGGGCCCGGCCACCACTCCGGCCGGTACGCCGTCCAGCACCCCGTCCGCCAAGCCGACCCCGTCGGCGTCGTCGACCACGAGCAGCCCCGTGCCGACGGCGTCCGCCACCACGGACGCGCCGGTCAACACCAAGGGGTCCCTCGCCCACACCGGTGCGAACGGGAGCAACGGCACCCTCGCCGCCGGTGCGGGCGTCCTGGTCGCCCTCGGCGCGGCGCTGGCCTTCGTCGGCCTGCGCCGCCGCCGGAACCTCCAGGGCTGAGCCCCCGAGGGCCGGCCTCGGGGCCGGCCCTCCTCGCGTGACGTGAAGCCCCGGCCGGACTCCTCCGGCCGGGGCTTCCTCACGTTCTGTAGTGGAGCCATCCCATTCGCATAACAACTGACGCACGCTCACATCACTGTCGGATCACTCCGATCATCCTCCTTCGCCCGATTGCGTCCGGTCCGCCCCATTAATCACCTCCGGCAACTACCCCTTTCGGCTTGGAAAAGACCCCCGGCTCTATTAACGTTCGATAACGCAGCGCGGTCGTCACTGCCGCCGAAGAGGCGGCACCGTGCGCTTGCCGAATCCCGTCCGCGGGAACCGGGGACCCACTAATTGGGGTGAATCGGGCTGCGCTTTGGCCCGTAGGAGACCTTCCTGCTCCGAACCCGTCAGCTAACCCGGTAGGCGAGAAGGAAGGAAAGGAGAGCGCCACCCGTGGCGTCGAACCAGCCTGCCTACGCCCCCTCACCCGAGGCTCCAGAAGCCGGGGAATGGGGCGAATGGAACCCCACCGCGGAGTCCGTTGCCGTGGACCGGGGCAAGCACCGGCTTCCCAAGCAGCGTTCCATAGCCCGTGGTTCGACCGTATTGAGTGTCGCGGCCGTGGCCGCGATGAGCGCGGGCGGAATGGCGGCGGCCGCCGACAAATCGCCGGTGCCGATCTCGCTTCCGGACCTCCCCGATCTGCCGGACGCCCCGGAGCTCTCCGAAATGCCGGGGATCAACGCCCTCGTCGGCTCGGACGACGCGTCGCCGTCCACGGCGTCCGCGCCCGGAAGTTCGAACGCCCGGACCGCCGCCACCACCCTCCCCTCATGGTCGGCGGAGGCGGGCGAGGCACTGCGCACCCGCATCCTCGACCACGTGGCCCAGGAGCGTGACGCGGCGGCGCGGGTGGTGCGCGACGCCGCCGCCGGCGAGGCGGCGGCGACGGCCGCCAAGGAGGCCGCTGCGCAGAAGGTGCGCGACGCCGCCGCGGCGGCGAAGGCGGAGCTCGCCGCGAAGAAGAAGGCCGCGGAGGCCGCCGCCGAGAAGGCCGAGGCCGAACGCCTCGCGGTACTCGCGGCCTCGTACACCAAGCCGGTCGCCTCGTACTCGCTCACCGCGAGCTTCGGGCAGTCCAGCTCCCTGTGGGCCAACACCCACACCGGCCAGGACTTCGCGGCCCCCACCGGCACACCGGTGTCCGCGATCCACAGCGGCACCATCACCTCGGCCGCCTGGGCGGGCTCGTACGGCTACCGCGTCATCCTGACGCTCGATGACGGCACCGAGATCTGGTACTGCCACCTCTCCACCATGGTGCGGACCTCCGGGAAGGTCGGCACGGGCGAGACCATCGGCCGGGTCGGCGCCACCGGCAACGTCACCGGGCCGCACCTCCACATCGAGGTCCGCCCCGGAGCGGGCGACCCGATCGACCCGATGCCGTGGCTCCAGTCCCACGGCGTCGAGGTCTGACGAACGACCGCCACAGACCACCCGCGAAACCCGACGGCCCCGGTGACCCCCCCCGCACCGGGGCCGCCGGCATGTCCCCGACCGTCCCGGCTCCGCCGGATCCCGCTACGACAGGTCGACGATGTCCTCGGCGTAGAGCGTCTCCAGCGGCCGCGGACCGATGTACTGCTGGCAGTTGCACGGCCGTGCCTCGTACGAGGCGGGCTTCTTCTCGGCGTCCCACGCGGTCGGCGCCTGCACCACCTCGTGGCACTTGCCCTGCCTGTCGTGCTTGGCCAGATGGTGCGTGCAGCCGCAGACCGCCTCCGGCGGCCGGTTCGACGCCTGCAGCGCCCGCTGCTTCTCGCCCTCCGCGGAGATCAGTTCGACCTTCCGCTCGTGCCGGGTGCGCATGGCGTGCCGGAACCGATTGCCCCACCAGCCGCCGCCCGACAGGACGACCCACGCGATGGCCCACACGTACCAGCCCACGACCGACCGCCCCCATCCTCCGCTTGCCCGCCCGCACTTCATGTGGCGTGAGGTTGCATCGTAGTTGTCATCCCCGGCGCCGTCGTAGGTGGCCGTGGAGCAAAGGGGTCCATGACGGACGGGGAAACTCCGCGAAATGGTCACCATTGCGCTGCAGGCGGAGCACCGGGCGCAGGGGAAACGTTGCCTCGGGGTACGCCGCCGGCATGCCGAATCCCAGCTCCTGCGACGCAGTCGCCCTCCGCGCCCTCGCCGGCCGTCAGCGTAACCTCGCCACCCTGCGCCAACTGGCTACGGTGGGCGTATCCGGGGCCACCGCGTCCAAGCGCACCCGCGACGGTGGCCCGTGGCAGCGGATCCTTCCGCACGTCTACCTTCTCCAGACCGGAGCAGCCGACCCGCACCAACGACTGCTGGCCGCGGTTCTGTACGCCTCGGCACGGGGCGACGAGAACCGCCGCCCGCCGACCGCCCTGCTCACCGGCCGCGCGGCCCTCGCCCTCCACGGGATCCGTGCCGCGGTGCCGGAGATGGGGGCGCGGGACGGATCGGTGTCCGTCCTGGTCGAGAACACCCGCCGGATCGCGGGTGCCTCGTACGTACGGATCGTCCGCACCCGGCGCTGGCCGGGCGGCACCTATGTCGAGGGCATCCCCTCCGTACGCGCTCCGCGTGCCGCCGCCGACGCTGCCGCGTACTGGACCGGCACGGCCACCGGGCTGCGCGCGCTGCTGGCTTCGGTCGTCCAGCGGGGGTTCTGCCGGCCGGACGATCTGCTCGAAGAGCTGACCGCCGGGCATCGCTCACGCAGTCCGGAGCTCACGGGAGTGGCCGAGGAGCTGCTGGCCGGGGTGCGTTCCGTTGCCGAGGGGCAGGCCCGCGCGGCGGTCCGTGCCGCCGGGATCCCGGACCCGCTGTGGAACCGCGACCTGCTCACCGACTCCGGCCGGTTCATCGCCCGCCCGGACGCCTACTGGCCGGAGGCGGGGGTCGCGTTGGAGATCGACTCCAAGGAGTGTCACTTCCAGGAGGCCGACTGGCAGCGGACCGTCGAGCGGCGGCTGCGGATGGAACGGCACGGTGTGCGCGTGTGCAGCGTGAGCCCGAAGAGTGTCCGTACCAACCCGGCCCTCTTCACCGGAGCGCTCGTCGCCGTCCTCGCCGACGGCTTCCGGGCGGGCCCGCCCGCCGGGGTACGGGTCCGCTGACCGCGCGGTTCGCCCATCACACGTCACCCGCGGGTTGAGCCTGCGTCAAGCCATCGCCGCGGACAGCGCGGCCCGCACCCGCGCCCGTCCGTCCCGCGCGACGGAGGGCGCCGGGCCCTCCGTCGCGCGTTTCCGCTCCTGTGGTGCACACGACGGGCACCGGCCCGAGCCGGCCGCCGGCGGACGTCCGCACTCATCGCACTCGCGACGCCCACGCCCGGGCTCGGCCGTTCGCACCTCCGGCAGCAGCTTCCGGACCAACCGCGCTGCCAGGAACGCGGCGGGTGCGAACACCTGCTTCGGCAGCCCAGCTGTCAGCATCTGCGCCAGCGCCCTGTCCGGTACCCCACGCGCCCGCCACTGCGCGAACAACGGCAGCAACGGCCCTGCCTCCCCCACCCCGACCGTCAGCCGCGGCTCGATCCGCGCAATGCGCCGGAGCAGCGCACCGTCCGCGTCCGCGACCTCGGCGGGGGCCGTTGGGGCCTCCGGGGAGGGAGGTACTTCATCCCCCGTACTTTCCCCCGAAGGGGTATCTCCCGGATCCCCGGCATCCGGCTTCCTGGCCGTCGGAGGGACCTGCGGCTTCGCCTGATCCTGGGGCTTCTCGTAGACGGCCGTCCGCGTCGTGACGCGCCCGGTCTCCGGATCCTGCACCCGCTCGACGACGTAGTACCCGCACTTCTTCAGCTCGTCGAGCGCGTTGGCGATCTGCTGCCGCCCCGTCCTGCACAACGCGGCCAGCTTCCGCACGTCGATCCGCTCGCCGTCGAAGCGGGAGAGCAGGTACCCGAGGACGCCGCGCGCGGCGAACGACAGCCGATTGTCCTGAAGCGCCGCGTTGTCGATGACCGTGTAAGCGCGACGGTGCGCGCTACGATGAATCTGCATGGGGAGGTCTGTCTCCTGGTGCCGGACCCCGGGGTGTTGGTAGCACCGCCGGGGTCACATATGTACGTATGTGATGTCACGCACTGTAGCGCCAACTCCCAGCATCCAAATCCCCGTTCACCCCTACGGGTGATCGATGCGGCCTACGGCCTTGGCCACATGGCGCCGCCGCAACCGGAACGCCAGCGGTGGGGTGGTGACAGCCCCCAGAGCGCCCGGCCGTTCGAACGTGCCCGGCACCAGTAGCGTCGCCCAGCGGTTCACCGGCCAGGCGACCACGAAAGCCCGGGAGCCCGAGGGAATCGAGAACGCCTGAACGAAGAACGTCTTGATCCCCAGCGCCAACCCCAGTGCCACCCCGGCCAGCAACGGTCACTCCATCCAGACCGGCAGTTTCCGCCGCACCCTGTGCCCCCGCACCCGCGCCCCCGTCACGGCCGCCTCGGCCACCATCGAGCCCCGTACTCCCGCAGCGCACACCGTTGCCCACCCAACGAACGGGCGTTCCCACGACGGGCTGTTCAACCCCTACGCCACGACGCCCTCGCGCACCGACCGTATGAACTGCATCCAGGCGCCGGCGGAGAAGCGAAGCACCGGCCCGTCGGGATCCTTGGAGTCCCTTACGGCGGCGCCGCCGTCATCCAGGAAGGTGGCCTCGACGCACTCTGTACCGCTGCCGCCGCTGTAAGAGGACTTGAACCAAGCCGTGCCGGCCAAGCCGTGGACCTGAGAGGCCATCAAAGCTCCTTGCGAATCCGCTTGAGCTCCGCAGCCGTGGCCGAGATGTCCAGCGCCTGGGCGCGGAGGTAGTCAATCGCCAACCTATACCGCTCCAACTCTGCTGGCTTCTCCTGGAAGAGGGCACCGGTAAGGACATCGGTGTAGACGACATCGAGCGTTGGATCGGCTCCGCGGATCAGGGCGAAGCTGCCAAGCGCGGCAGCGTGAGCCCCGGAGGAGAAGGGCAGGAGCTGCAAGGTGATGTGCGGAGATCCGGCGCAAAGAACAAGCCGGTCCAGTTGCTCCCTCATGACCTCGGGGCTCCCGACGACCCGCCTGACTACGGCCTCATCGAGCACAGCCCAGATATGCGGCGGAGCCGGCCGGGTCAGAATCTCCTGACGCTTCATGCGGATGTCCACCATGCGCTTGACGGACTCGGGGGACTCCCGCATCTCGGAGGCGTGGTGCACGGCGGTGGCGTAGCGGCGGGTCTGGAGAAGCCCGGGTACGTAAACCCCGGCATAGTGATCCTCCCCGAGAGCCTCTTCTTCCAGTGTCAGGAGGAGGTTCATGCCCTCGGGAACGGCGTCCGAGATCGAGTGCCACCAGCCCTGCAGCTTGGCGTCCTTGGCCAGGCTGACCATCGCCTTCCGCTCAGCCTCGGAGGCTCCGTATTCGCGGCAGAGTGCGTCAACGACCAGCCATTTGACCGGTCCTTCCTTGGTCTCGTAGCGACTCACCGTTGCTTTGGACACTCCGACGAGCCTTCCGGCCTCCTCCAGAGTCAGACCCTTGCGGTTCCGCATGCTGAGGAGTGTCGCCCCGAGTTGGCGCCGCCGCGTGGTCGGCCCGGTGTTCATTCCTGCTGCCCGCCTTCCTGGTGCTGATGTGCAGCTCATCATGGCCTGGCGTAGCCAATTCGTGGGGTTTCTCCATGAGAAGTTTCACGATGTGCCAATCGGCGCCATACTCAGCGTGACGAGCCGCGGGTCACAACCGGACGCGCCCGTCGACTCAACTCGCCGAACAGCAGCGGAGGGGCGGCTCTCATGTACCAATCCCGTGACTCCCGGGGCGTGGCTCCCCGGCAACGATGCGTGGTTCCGTTTGATGCCGAGCCGAGAGAGGTTGCGGGCCTGCGTCTGGTCATGCAGAACCAGCTGCGCCTGTGGGGGACCTCGGGCCTCGCTGAGCAGGCGGAACTCGTCGTCACCGAACTTGCCACAAACGTCATCAAACACGTTGGCGAAGGCAGCCCGGCCGCCCTCTGCCTGGAGACTCGCGACGGGGTACTCCAGATCGAGATGCACGACACGAGTGCGGAGCTCCCCGCATGCCGGCTAGCGGGCGCGGATGACGAAGGGGGCCGTGGCCTGGCCCTGATCGCGGCCCTCACAGACAGCTGGTTCGCGGGGGTCACCGCAAGCGGCAAGGTCGTGCACTGCCAACTGGCCCTTTCCGGGGCAGGCTCTGGGCATCAGTGCAGACGCAGCATTTCGGACTTTTCCTCCTGCGCTGACGGCGAGGAGGCCGGGTCAGCGCTCGCGGGTGCCGCATCGGCCACGAAGGAAACGGTATCCGTCCTCATCGCCAACCTCCTCTGGTGGCTTGCGCCCTTCGGTGCTGACGCTGACGACATCCTCAACCGCGCCAAGTCACACTTCGAGGCTGCGAGGGCCTGAACGGAGAAATAGGCGTGACCCAGGTACCGGCCCATCAGCCGACCGCTACCCGGAGCAGAGCACCAGCATCGGCTGCCAGACCCATCTCATGGAGCGCCGAGGCGAAGCGCAGCACCTCATCTGGTGATCGGTCCCGGCCGTAGATCGAGACCAGGGCATCTGCGAGTGCGTGCTGCTCGCGTTCATGCAGGAGTGCGAGCGCTGCCGCGCTTTCTGCGGGTGTGAGCACCCCGGGGGCGTCTCTCAGAAGTTCCGCTACTTCCGCAGCTGCTCCTCGGGTGTGGAGCCTGATGACCAGTGCGGCCAGCTGCTGCGCGGCAACGGCCTCAAGCGCACTCCGCTGCCGGTCCCCCTGCTGCCGGGGGACCGGCAGCGGTGCGGCTCGTGAGAGGGACGCGCTGGCGATGCCCGCACGCAAGCCGGCCTGCAGGTCGCGCAGCTGCTTGCCTTGAGCGTCGATCGTGCGACGTAACGTGGCACAGGTGGGGCAGCGAGAACGCTCTGCCTCGTGGTGGAGTTTGCGCAGGTTTTCTAGGGAGATCGCGACGTGGTCGGCCCCCGCGTCCTCGCTCGCCTTGCTGTGGAGCAGGTCAATGAAGGTCTGTGGCGGTCGGCGGCCACCATTGAGGTACCGCGAGATGGTGCTCTCGTCCGCGGGGAGGCCGACAGCCACCTCCCTGAGCGTCGTGGGCTGCGCGAGCTGCCGGTAGAGGGTGACGAGCGCTTCCGCTAGTGCCCGCCGCCCCGGAGGAAGGCTGCTGTCGATCTTTCTGCCCACATGTCCCCGTGGCGGCATGCCCTGATCTCCTCCAAGTTCCGTTCACTCAGGTCAATTGTGCGCGCAGAGCGTCTTGCCAACGCCGGCGCAAGATGATTTTTCTGCCATCTTCCGGTGCGGACCGGGCCACTATTGCGAAGAGACAGCCGCTGAGCTGCATGGGGCCGGTGGAA
Organism: Streptomyces sp. H39-S7; assembly: GCF_027158205.1. Lineage (GTDB taxonomy): Bacteria > Actinomycetota > Actinomycetes > Streptomycetales > Streptomycetaceae > Actinacidiphila. The sequence continues at coordinate 19,277 of NZ_JAPVLU010000061.1, forward strand.
CACGGTGAATCTGACGAAGTGCGAGGGACGCGCAATGGAGGCAACGAATCTGCCGTCGTGGCAGGACCCGAAGGCCGGGGGCAAGGCACGGGCTGCCCTCTGGCTGGCCACAGTGGTAGGGGAGGGGCAGGTCTTCACCAAGGCTCAGCTGCGCAAGGCCTTTCCCGACGTTGCGCAGATCGACCGGCGGGTACGTGAACTCCGGGACTACGGCTGGCGGATCGATACCAACCGGGATGACCCCGCGCTGAAGCAGATGGAACAGCGGTATGTCAGCGAGGGCGCAAAGGTATGGATTCCCGGCCAGGCGAAGGTCGCCAAGAGCAAGGGCAGCCTTACCTCCGCTCAGCGGCACAAGGTCTGGCAGGCCGACAACTATCTCTGCCGGACCTGCGGCATCGGTGTGGGCGAGTCCTACGGTGATGATATTGAACTGTCCAAGCTGAATGTTGCCCGCCGGAAGGTACTGCAGCCTGATGGGACGGCTGAGGTTCAGTTCGTCACCGAGTGCAAGCGGTGCGGGGCTGGCAGCGGCGACAGGACCGTCGACCTCGGTGCGCTGATCGGCAGGGTGGAGACGCTCGCTCCGATAGAGCGGAAGATTCTGGCGGGCTGGATCGAAGCCGATCTCCGGACGACGAGTGCGCTGGAGAAACTATGGGGGATCTTCCGCACGCTCCCCGAGGAGTCGCGGGCGTCCATGGCTCGAGCCGTGACCGGTATGTACACGTAAGAGAGGAAGGGCATGGAGATGTTGAGAGAGTTTCCGCCGCCACCGCGTGCGGCTGAGTTCAGTGAACTGATCAGCAAGAGACTGGAAGAGGTGAAGACGTCGGGCGGCACGCGGGAGACGGTGACGGTTGACTGGAGCGAGCAGCGGGTGACCGTCGAGGTGATCGATCTTCCCCTTGAGGGCCTCTACTTCAATCCCGGCACCCATCGAGTCCGTGCGCAGCGCAGCCACGATCCTGTCCGTGAGGCGGCCCTTGACAGGGATTCGTGGAGTGCTGAGAGCCAGAGTTACCTGAAGTATCTGCTGCAGGCCGAGCCGGCGAACCCAGATCGCAGAGACCCGGACTTCGACAAACTCAAGGAGAGCCTGGACCAGTTCGGCCAGAATGACCCGGGGCTGGTCACCCACTACGGCGTGCTCGTCAACGGCAACACACGAGCCGCCGCCCTGCGGGAGATCGGCGCTCAGTCGATGCGGGTGGGGGTGCTGCCGGAGTCATTCACCTGGGCAGACATCAACGCGGTCGAGCTGTCGCTGCAGCTGAGGAAGGACCACAGACGGGACTACTCCTACATCAACCGGCTGCTGGCCATGGAGGAGCAGGCATCGCTGGGCAGGACGCCTGAGGCTATCGCCAAGGATTTCAGGATCCGGACGGCTACGTATCACCAGGAACGATGGATCCTTGGCACGATCCGGGATCTGATCGACCGCAGTAAGAGCGGGGGGTCCGTCGCGCTGCGGCTGGTTGATTTCGAAGACGATCAGGAGAAGTTCAAGGAACTGCACCGCCTTTATGTGAAAATTGCGGCGACTGACCGTGACCAGGCGGAGGTTCTCAAGGAGATGCGTCTGTCCGCAATTCTCTTGGGGTTTGCAAAGACAGATGTCCGGCACATTGATGAGAGTTTCCTGGCCAAAAACTACCTGGAGGGGACGCTGGCGGCGAGTCTGAAGGACAGCGATGCCGGCACAGAGCTGAAGGCTGTATCTGTGCCGGGACTCGGCGCATCGATGCCGGGTCCTTCATCTGCTGTTGCTGCTGCCCGTGCGCTCAGCGATCAGATCCTGCGGGCCAAGGCTGCCGTGGGCAGCAAAGAGCCGGACCTGCTAGACGGCGGGCAGCATCCCTCGCAGGACCTCCTCAGTGACGCACGAAAGTCGTTCGACAGGGCGATCGACGATGCCGGCCGTGACGCACGTGTGCGCAAGCGTCAGCAACTGGCCCCGGCGCGGCTCGCGGACGCTTGCGCAGACATCGATCAGTGCCTGGTTGATCTCGTCCAGGCCCGCTCGACGAGAAGCCTGGATGAGGAGGCTTTCGATGAGGCGCTGCTGAAGCTGCGGCAGAGCCTGCGGAAGCTCGCCCAGCAGGCCGGACGCGGTATGCCGCATCCGGGCGACGGCGTGTCCTGGCTGCTGACTACTGCGGAAGGCTCTTGATGACGGCAATCGCTGCCGAAACCTCTCTGCATCTCGATTTCGATGAGACGCGTACCAAGGTCGTTCTCAGGACCGTCGAGAAACACCGGGAGGATCTCGTCCGCCTGGCCGCCCGCTTCCGCACGGGCGGCCAGCTGGCCCCGCTGGCGGTATCGGTAGAGCTTGATGATCTGCTTGCCAGTCTGGACGCGATAGGAACCTGGCCTCACCACGCTGGCGTGGAATGGGCAACGGAACTCAGGGATCTGGTCCTCGGTATCCTGCAGGACGCCGAGGTGGTGAAGAAGCGGCTTGGCGCGCCCGATCAGCCAGGAGAGGTCACTCCTGACGAGGTGCTCGGTCTGCTAGGGGAGCGCTGGGAGGCAGACCTCGGCGGATTCCAGCGACGCGATATCGCGAAGCTGCTGTCTTTGCAGCACGGAGCCAACTTCAGCGTCCCTGGCGCTGGAAAAACACGCGCGGCACTTGCGGTGTATGCCGCAGAGAAAGCACGGGGGAAAGTCAGCAGGCTACTGGTTGTCTGTCCCAAATCGGCTTACGAATCATGGCAGTTTGAAACCGCCGTGTGCTTCAGCTATCCGCTGCGCACGGGCTTCCTCGACCGGCGGCTGGATCCGTGGGCGGAAGTTCTGATTGTTAACTATGAGCGTCTGGACCGTTCGCTCGCCGTGCTCGCGGGCTGGCTGAAGGCGGACTCCTCGATGATCATCCTGGACGAAGCGCACCGGATGAAGCTCGGGGCGCGAGGGACGTACGGGGCGGCCTGCATGGCCCTCGGTCCGCTTGCCCGGCGGCGGCTGATTCTTACGGGGACACCAGCTCCCAATGGGACCAAAGACCTGGAAAACCTGCTGGGCTTCGTCTGGCCAGGCCAGGGTCAGAGATCCGTCGTGCAGGCAGTGGCCGGCGGGGACCTGGCTCATGCCAGTACTGTTCTGCGCCCACTGTTCACCCGGACGACGAAGCAAGAGCTCGGCCTGCCACCCATGTATCTACGTATGCGCTATGTCGATATGCCCGATCTGCACCGTGAAATCTACGATTCACTCGTCGGCGGTCTGAGCACCGGAGCCGCGCGCGATGATCTGAGTTCGCTGGGCAAAAGCGCGCTGCGGTTGCTGATGGCAGCGACGAGCCCGGCTCTGCTGCTGGAGGGAGCCGACCGTTACGAACCTCTGGCCTACCAGCTACCACCGCTTGAGGTTCCGGAATCCGGCTCGCTGTATGCCCTGATGCAGAAACTTCCCGACTATGAACTGTCGCCGAAGTACAAGGAAGCCGCGGTGATCGTCGCTGCCAATGCGGAACAGGGCCGCAAGACTCTTGTCTGGACTACATTTGTCCGCAGTCTGACCACGCTTGCCCGCTTGCTGGACAAGTATCAGCCCGCAGTTGTGTACGGCGGAACCCCTGACCGGGACGAACAGCTCAGACGCTTCCGCGAGGATCCGAACTGCATGGTGTTGGTTTCCAACCCGGCAACGCTGGGTGAAGGCATCAGCCTCCACCAAGTCTGCCATGACGCTGTGTACGTGGACCGGGACTTCATGGCGGGCCGCTTCCTGCAGAGCCTCGATCGCATCCACCGCCTTGGACTCGATCCTGGCACGGACACCAGGGTCACCGTGCTCGCTGTCCGCGGGACGATCGATGAAGTGGTGCAGGTCCGGCTGGACAAGAAGGTCGATTTCATGGGCAAGATCCTTGACGACCCCGCCGTACAGCAGCTCGCCGATCTTCAGGAGGAACCCGCCGTGGCCGCTGGCCTGGACTCCACTGACATCGCAGCACTGCTTCGTCACCTCCGGAACTAGGTTTCTCGCCGTCAGGCACTGGCTCCGGCACCCCGGCCTGGCCAGCATCTGGCACGGCTGCGAGACTCCTGAGGCAAGAGACAGCAACGCCCTGCTCTCTCTGGGACACTTGAGCAAAATGTCTCGCGTCAAACCAGGAGGAGTGCCGATGGGTGCCAGCAGCCGAGATGGCCGGCAGCTGACTTCGGTCGAGATCTGCGCAGGGGCGGGAGGCCAGGCTGTTGGGCTGCACAAGGCCGGTTACCGGCACCTGGCGCTCGTTGAGTATGACACTCATGCAGTCGCGACACTCCGGGAAAATGTCAAGAACTGGCCTGGCTGGGGAAAGGCCAAAGCAGACAAACTTGTTCCTGCTGATGTCAGGAAGTTTCGTAATTCCGATACATTTGCTGAGCTGGGACTCCCGCCCGGGGAACTTGACTTGCTTGCTGGTGGCGTCCCGTGCCCGCCCTTCTCGCTGGCGGGGCGGCAGCTTGGCGAAAATGATGAGCGCGATCTTTTTCCTGAAATGCTTAAGCTTGTTGATACGCTGCGCCCGAAGGCCGTGCTTATCGAGAACGTCAGGGGAATCCTCGCGCCACGAGAAACATTCGCCTCCTACCGCAAGAAAATTCTTGATGAGCTGTGGGATCTCGGCTATGATGTCGCCGAGGAAGGCCCAGGCCTTTCCAGAACGTGGAGAATTCTTGAGGCCCGGGATTATGGTGTTCCGCAGTTGCGGCCAAGGGCTATCCTGGTGGCTATTCACAGGGATATTCTAGGCGACAGGAAGTTCGTGTGGCCGGCGCGGAAGAAAGGTGCAGTCGTCAGTGTCGCTGATGCATTGCGTGAAACCATGTGGCGGCGATGCGAACCTCACGGCGCCCGGGGCAGAAAAGTCTTCCTCGACTGGCTGAAACAGGCGGAAGCTGCCAAGCGGAGCGACAGCGGCGGTGTGGCTCCGACGCTGGTGGGTGGATCCAGAAAGCACGGCGGAGCTGACCTCGGGCCGACGCGGGCTAAGAAGGCATGGGGTCTGCTCGGCGTGGATGGTATGGGAATCGCTAACGACCCTGACCTGTGCGACAAGGACCGTGATCTATTCCGGCCGAACGGACCGATGCTAACGGTTGAGCAGGCGGCTATTATTCAGGGTTTTCCTCCATCCTGGAATTTTCAAGGCGGTAAAACCGCGCAGTACAGGCAGGTGGGGAACGCTTTTCCGCCTCCGGTCGCCGAGGCTATCGGCCGGGCAGTTGCCTCGATCTTGATCCCGGAGCGGAGCTCTGCTCTGCTCAAGGGTCTTGTGATGGAGGATGAAGGGCTGGGCACTGGAGATTCTGGATTCATCCAGTCAGAGATTCCAGACTCAGCCTTTGCCGAGGTCAATTCTCCGCGCAATGACCGTCGCAATAATCTTGTCGGCGCATACCGCTGAGGATTCGTGCTCCCAGAAGCGGAGCACGGTCCATTCGGCGTCGGTGAGCTGCCGGTCGGTGTCGCGGTCGCGGGCTATGTTGCCTGCCACTTTGCTGGACCAGTACCCAGAGTTCGTCCTCGGTGGTACGTAATGCTCCGGGCATCCGTGCCAGTAACAACCATCGACGAAAACGGCTACGCGTGCGGGACGGAATACCAAGTCCGCAGTCCTGCGCAGATTGCTCAACGGCCTTGTGCTCACACGGTATCGAAGTCCACGTGCGTGCACCAAGTGCCGAATAGCCTTCTCGGGCTTTGTGTCGCGGCTTCTGATTGCCTGCATATTCCGACGCCGAACTTCCGAAGAGGCCCATGAGCCCTCAGGGGGAGTCCAGTTCTGGGACATGGCACCTTGTCTTCTGCCTGGTTTGGTCACAATGCAGCCGGAGAGCACGCTACTCGGAGGGTAGGGAGACGGCTCGGATCCGTCAATCGGCGTGGCCCGCGACAACGGGATGAGCCGAGCGAACGGATCCTTCGGCGCGGATCCAGAAGCCTCTCCTGCCAGAGCCGATGGGCATGCGAACGGTCTCTGTGGCAAAGCCCCGATGGCCTGCGCGGTGCAGACCGAGTGATTGTCCGCCGCTGTCCGTACGCTCCTTTGCAGGTCGCTGGTCATTCTCTGGGGGCATGCTCGGGGGGCCTGCCAGTTCGGCGCGACATCCCCGGCACGGAAGCATTTACGCGGTACCGATGCCCGCGAGCCCGCTGTGTGAGGTCTTCGGCGATGACCCGGGGCCCGGGCGTTCACGCCGCCTCCGTTTCTACGGGTAGCCCGGCCTGCCGCAGTGTTCCGCGTACGGGGCTGGGGCGCCGCACCAGCAGGGGGATGTGCGGGGCGGGGGCCAGGGGGTGGCGTGGCCGCGGGCGGCCAGGGAGGTGGCGTAGGCCGCGGGGAGGGACGGGGTGGCCGGCGGGAGGGACTGGGTCCGGGCGTAGGCCTCGTAGGTGGGGAGGGTCGCGGTGACGACCCCGAGGTGCGGGACGCCGGTCGCGGAGAGGGCGTGGAGGGCCTGCTCGACGCTGCGCAGGTGCTCGGGGTAGCCGCCGTAGTCCGCGGCGAAGACCGGGTACCGGGTGAGCAGCGCGACGAGTTCGGCCTCCGGCCAGTACAGGACGGCCAGTGGGAAGGGGCGGGAGAGGGCGGCCCGGTGGTCGGCGAGCTCGGTGCGGAGCCGCTCGATCTCGCGGCGGACCTCGGCCGGGTCGTCGGACCCCAGCGACCACAGGCGCTTGGGGTCGTGCAGCTCGTCGAGGGGGACCGGGGCGCTGTGGACGTAGTCGGCGAGGTGGTCCCGGTCGTCGTGGGCCTCGCCGAGGAGCCGGCGGACGCGGTGCCGGGTGATGAGGATCCTGCGGGCCTCGTAGGTGACCTCGTCGGGGGTGAGGAAGTGGTCGGTGGCGTCCTCGAGCCACGCGGCGGCGGCCGGCAGGTCGTCGTGGACCTCGAAGGTCTCTCCGATGATCTGCCACGGCGGCAGGCTCGCCGGGGCCTGCACGCGTACGGTCACCGCGAGTTCGCGGGCCCGCCGCTCGTCGCCTGTGTCCCACAGGGCGGCGACCTTGAGCGCCTGGACGAGGGCGGGGTCCGAGACGGGGTCCGGAGGGGGGTCCGAGGCGGGGGTCAGGAGTTCGTCGTAGATCGGCAGGGCCTCGGCCGGTCGTTCGGCGAGGATCCACTGCGCGGCGGCGGCGAGAAGCAACTCCTCGCGGTCGTCGGGGTACTCCAGGACTTTTCGCAGGAGCCGCTCGGCCTCGGCGGCATGTTCGCGCTGCTCGGACATGGTTGGACGCTACTGCGATGTTCCGGCGCGGGCCAGAGTGCGGGCGGGGCGCGGAGCAGGCGCAGGGGAGCGTCGGGCGGGTCAGATGTTCTGGGTGCCGTAGGGGGGTGTCTGCCGGCCGTACGGCTGGGCGTAGGGCTGCTGCGAAGGCGCGGGCTGCTGAGGCCCGGGTTGCTGGGGCTGGGGTTGCTGGGACTCGGGGTGCGGCTGTCCGTACTGCGGCTGCCCGTAGTGCTGGCCGTACTGGCGTTGCGGATACGGGCCGTACTGCTGTTGCTGCCACTGGCCCCAGGCCGGCGGCACCGCGGGGCGGGTCGCCCAGGCGGCGTGGGTGAGGGCGGGCTGGGCGACGTCCTTGCGCTGCCACAGGTGGTGGAGGAGCTCCTGCTCGCGGGCGACGAAGTGCGGCCCGGCGGTGCCGCGGGCGGCGGCGGCGCGGAGGAAGGCGAGGTGGGTCGCGAAGGCGATGTACTCGCGGACGGTACGGGCCGCCGCGTCGCCGTGCGCGCGGCGGGCGGCGGCGCGGGCCACGCTGCGGGCCTTCATCGAGGCGAGGACGACGGGTTCCGGCGGGGTCAGCCAGCCGGCCATCGCGTAGACGGGCAGCTGGGTGCGGATGGTGCCCAGCTCCTTCGACCTCGACCAGATGGCGAGCCACACCACGAGTGCGAAGACCGGGATCATGATCGCGCCGTACATCGCCAGGAAGCCGAGCGGGGCGAGCGACGCCGAGCTGTTCCAGACGCCGTGCAGGAGCATCGCGAGCAGCCAGCCGCCGATCGGGGCGAGCCAGCGCCAGGGGCGGCCCGGCCGGGTCATGGCGGCGATCGCGAAGCCGGTGCCGGTCATCGCCGTGAAGAGCGGATGCGCGAAGGGCGTCATCACGACCCGGACGAAGAAGGTCGCCGCCGTGGAGGACTGCAGGCCGGAGGAGCCGTAGGCCTGGTCCTCACCGAAGGCCGAGCCCAGGTACAGGATGTTCTCGGTGAAGGCGAAGCCGGTGGCGGTGAGGCCGGCGACCACGATGCCGTCGACGATGCTCTCGAAGTGCCGGCGCCGGAAGAGGAAGAGCAGCAGGATCGCGGCGCCCTTGGCCGTCTCCTCGACCAGCGGTGCGACGAAGGTCGCGCCCCAGGTGTCGGTCTGGGACGGACTCGCGGTGAAGGTCGTCGCGAGGAGTTCGGTGGCGTACTCGTTCGCCAGTATCGCCACCAGTGTCGCGGCGCACGCGCCCCACGAGAAGGCGAAGACCAGGTTCTTCCACGGACTCGGCTCGACCCGGTCCAGCCAGACGAACGCCCAGATCAGCACCGGCACCGGCAGGATCGACAGGGCGAGGCCGACGAAGAACCCCTCCGTGCCTATCTGCTGCCGCACCAGCGCCAGGATGATCACGCCGCACAGCGCGAGCAGGGTGAAGAGGGCTCCGGCGCGTACCGCCTTGCTCTCCCAGAAGGCGCGCCGCGGTTTGTAGTGCCACTGTTCCGGAGCGGTCGGGACGGTGGTGAACTCGGGCGCCTGCTGAGCGTGGTCGCGGTACTCGGGGACCGGGTGGTTCGAGGAGTCGGGCGAATGCGAGTACGAGGACACCAGTCGACAGTACGGGGGAGACCGGATGTGCGCGATGCCCTTCCGATTACGTCTTCGTCCGCGGTCCGGTCCAGGCCGTTCCGGATTCCGCTTAGCTTCCGCCAGGGGTTAGCGGCGAGTGAAGAGCAGGTCGTGGACGATGTGGTCCTTCGCCAGTCCCTGGCGCTCGAACTTGGTCATGGGACGGAAATCGGGGCGCGGGGCGTAACCGGCGCCGTACTGGTTGATGAAATCCGGACTGGCGGAAAGCACCTCCAGCATCTGTTCCGCATACGGTTCCCAGTCGGTCGCGCAGTGCAGGGTCGCGCCGGGGCGCAGGAGCGGCGCGACGAGGGCCAGGAACGCGGGCTGGATCATCCGGCGCTTGTGGTGCTTGGCCTTCGGCCACGGGTCCGGGAAGTAGATCCGCAGCCCCGCGAGGGAGGCCGGCGGGAGCATGTCGCGGAGCAGCACGATCGCGTCGCCGTTGGCGACCCGGACGTTTGTCAGGCCGTACTGGTCGGCCAGATTGAGCAGGTTGCCCTGGCCGGGGGTGTGCACGTCGACGGCGAGGATGCCGGTGGCCCGGTCGTCGGCGGCCATCCGCGCGGTGGCGTCGCCCATCCCGAAGCCGATCTCCAGGACGACGGGCAGGGCGGGGTCGCCGAAGAGCCCGGCCAGGTCGAGGGGGGAGCCGTCCAGCTCCACGCCCCATTCCGCCCAGTGCCGCTCCAGCGCTCCCGCCTGCGCGTCGGTGACGCGGCCGCGGCGGGCGTGGAACGTCCGGATGCGGTGCTCCTCGCGGGAGCCCGCCGGGTCCGGCGCCGGACCGTCGGGGAACTTCGCCGGGCGGGCGGCGGCCCTGGGCCGGGCGGCCGGGAGACCGGCGGAGCCCACGGAGACGGCCGCGTCGGAGGCGGCGACCGCGGGGGTGCTGGGGGGAGTGGATGAGCTAGACACGATGGGCTGATTCTACGGGCGTGGCGAAGCGCCCCGGCCCGGTCCGCAGCCCGGCCCCCGGGCTCGGCCTCACCCAGGCCCGGCTCCCGACCCGCTTCCCGGCCCGGCCGGCCGCGCCCGGAGCCTCGCTACGCCGCCTGCAGGGTGGCCAGTGCCGACAGGGCCCGGCGGGCGACCTCGCGGCCGATCGGGAGTGACGCCGTCGCGGCGGGCGAGGGCGCGTTGAGCACGTGGACGAAGGGACCGGAGCCGCCGAACAGGAAGTCGTCCACCAGGGTGCCGTCCCGGAGCACCGCCTGGGCGCGGACGCCGGCGGCGGCCGGTATCAGGTCCGACGGGCGGAGCGCGGGCAGCAGGCGCTGCGCGGCGGCGGTGAAGGCGCGCTTGGACAGCGAGCGGTGGATCTCGCCGATCTCGTACCGCCAGTGGCGGCGGGCGATCCGCCACGTGCCGGGGTAGCCGGCGACCTCCGCCACGTCCCGGGCGCGGAACGTGCGGCGGTGGTAGCCCTCGCGGGCCGTCGCCGGGACCGCGTTGGGACCCAGGTGCACCCCGCCGTGCACGTCCCGCGTGAGGTGGACGCCGAGGAAGGGGAAGGCCGGGTCGGGGACCGGGTAGACCAGACCGCGGACGAGGCCGGTACGGGACGGCTTCAGCTCGTAGTACTCGCCGCGGAACGGGATGATGCGCATCCCGGGCTCGTCGCCCGCGAGGCGGGCCACCCGGTCGCAGTGCAGACCCGCGCAGTTCACGAGGGTCTTCGTACGGATCTCGCCGGTGGTGGACCCGATGACGATCCCGGCGCCGTCGGGACCGGACCCCGTGGTGCGGGTGATCGAGCGGACCTCGGCGCCGTACCGGATCCTGGCGCCGGCGTCGGTGGCGAGCCGGGCCATGGTCGCGGCCACCGCGCCGTAGTCGCAGATGCCGGTGGAGCCGACATGGATGGCGGCCAGGCCGGCCGCCTGCGGTTCGTACTCCTGGATCTGGGCGGGGCCCAGCTCGCGCACCGCGATGCCGTGCTCGCGGCCGCGCTGGACCAGGGCGTGCAGCCGGGGCAGCTCGTCCCGCTCCGTCGCGACGATGAGCTTGCCGGTGATCTCGTGCGCGATGTCGTGTTCCGCGCAGAACTTCGCCATCTCGGCGGAGCCCTGGAGGGCGTAGCGCGCCTTGAGCGAGCCCGGCGGGTAGTAGATCCCGCTGTGGATCACACCGCTGTTGCGGCCGGTCTGGTGCCGGGCGGGGCCGGGCTCCTTCTCCAGCACCGTCACGCGGGTGCCCGGTGCCGCACGGGTCAGCGCGTAGGCCGTGGACAGGCCGACGATGCCCGCCCCGATGACGACGACGTCGTTCACGTCATCGGCGTACGGTCCCATGCCACCTCCCCGGCTCCGCGTTGCTGACCGACGGCCAGCCGCCCCCATCATGGGCCCCCATCATGAGTCCCCTTCATGAAGCCCCTGCGACGAGGGCCCCGCCGTGCGGCGCCGAGGCCCTCATCCGAAGACATCCCCATCATGAACTGGCCCACTGACAATGGTCGCAAACCCTTGTGGGGCAAGGCGTGTGGCGTGTGGACGCACTCCGTGGACCGCGCGGCGGCCACGGGCGGCGACGTCCGTGGTTCGCCGATGACGTCCGTGGCTCCCTGATCCCGGCCCGGGTTACGACCCGGGGCCGCCCCCGGCCGGCGTCACGCCGGCGCCGCCAGCAGCGGCCGGGCACGTTCCCGCAGCTCGACGACGCGCGGCTCGTTGCCGTACGGCTCCAGCCGGTGCAGCAGGTCGCGGACGTACTCCGTGGTGCGCGCGGACGAGATGCGGCCGGCGACCTCGACGGCCTTGGTCCCCGCGGCGCAGGCGGCGTCCAGGTTCCCCGACTCGAGTTCGGCGACCGCGGACACGACGAGGCGCAGTCCGTGCGAGCGGACGTACTCCTCCGTGGGCCGGGCCAGCGCCTGCTCGGTGAATCGCTGCACCTGGCGGGGTACCCGCAGGTCGCGGTAGCACTCGGCGGCGTCGGCCGCGAGCCGGTCGTAGGAGTAGAAGCCGAGCCAGGCGGGATCGGCGTCGCCGTCCCGGGAGCGCTCCAGCCAGGACTCGGCCGCCGCGAGGGACGTGGCGCACGCGGCGGCCTCGCCGGCCTTGGCGTGCGCGCGGGCCTCGACGAGCTGGAAGAAGCTCATCGTGCGGGCGGTGGCCAGACCGCGGTTGCGTTCCAGGGCCGCCTGCGCGAGGTCGACGCCCTCGTCGGCGAAGCTCCGGTACGTGGCCTGCAGGGACATCGACGCCAGGACGTAGCCGCCCAGGGGCACGTCGGCCGCCGCGCGGGCCAGGCGGAGGGCCTGGATGTAGTAGCGCTGCGCGGCCTCCTGCTGGCCGGTGTCGAAGGCCATCCAGCCGGCGAGCCGGGTGAGTTCCGCGGTGGCGCCGAAGAGCGAGCGGCCGACCTCGTCGCTGTACGAGCCGAGCAGCAGCGGCGCCGCCTCGACCCGGAGGCATTCGGGAACCATCCCGGAGCGCCAGTCGCCGCCGCCGTACTTCGAGTCCCAGCGGCGGGCGTCGTCCGCGGCCTCGCGCAGCTTCGCCACGTCGGAGTGCCCGACGTGGGCGGTGCCGGGCGCGGGGGCGTCGCGCGCCACGAGCGCGTCGGCGGGGGTGATCAGCCACCGCGAGGCGGGGGTCACGTACGCGCTGACCGCGAAGGAGCCCGCCAGGCTCTGCCAGATGCCGGTGCCGCCGGGGCCGCGGCGGCCGGCCAGATCGAGCCGCCACAGGTCGGTGGCGGACTTCACCGCCTCGCCGACGTCGCGCGGGAAGGCGAGCCCGACCTCGGGCGCCGGATCGGCGTCCGCGAGCCCGATCTCGTGCAGCGGGACGGGACGGCCGAGCTTGCTGCCTATCGCCGCGGCGATGAGGTGCGGAGCGGCGCCCTGCGGCACCATGCCCTTGCTGACCCACCGGGCCACCGAGGTCTTGTCGTAGCGGAGGGTCAGGCCCCGTTGCGCGCCCAGGTCGTTGACCCGGCGGGCGAGGCCCGCGTTACTGATGGCGGCCAGGGCGAGAAGGGTGCCGAGCTTTTCGTTCGGCCCGCGATGTTCCTTGTTCACTGCGGTTCACCTCGCGATGCCGCTGGGGGCGGGCCGGACGGCCCGGTCGGATCTCGGGGGGTCGGTGGTGACGGGGCCCTGGGCGGGAACCGGTGTGGGGGCGGGGGGCGGCGGTAGCTGCCTCCCGGGAGAGCACAGCATGGCCACTCCTCGTCTGAGCCGGGAACGCCGGACGCGCCGAAACGTCCGGACACGCCGAGTCGCCCGGACACGCCGAGTTGTCCGGACACACGGGGGCCGCGCACGTGGACCACGCCCTTGCCACCCCCTCGACACAAAGAACGGCCGTCCCAGCCCCTCTTGTAGAGGCTGTGATGTCTGCGGAGTCCGATTCGGCCAATGTCGCGGACAAATCGGGCCCTGAGATGCCAGGACGCTCGCTACTCGGGTACACCCAGCGTAGTTCGCCGCATCCCGACCGTTAAGAGGGCTGTCCCGGATGGCGAGATTGCAGCCCCCAAAAAGTGCCCGTGCTCCCGGTATATGTGGCTGTGCGCCTGCCCGTGCGCTCTGTGCGGTCCTGATCGGGGGCGCTTCCATGGACGGGTGGGTCGGCCCGTGGCCTCGACAAGCGGCAATGGCAAGAGACGGCGGGCCAGGGGGCTCCGCCGCCACAATCCCCGCGGGCGGCGGACCGGTCCGGGAGGCGTGCGGACGCCTCCCGGACTGATAATTTTCTGCGGCTTATGTCGTGAATGAGCCCCGCCCCGAACGCGCATCCGGCGAACGGCATATCAACTCCGGCATGTGCCAGCCACTTTGGCGTGAAACCGACGTTTGGCTTCACGCGGACGACCCGGCGCTCCTCCCTGCGCCCATGCGCCTCCTTGTGCGCCGTGCCATGGCAGCATGTTCCTCAGGCGGAGCGGCAGTTCGCATGCCGCGCGGCCAGTGGTCCACGGCCTGTGGAGGCGGCGATGCGGTGGTTGGTGGGGTGGAGCAGTGCCGCGGCGGGATCACTTCCGGGCACTGCGGCCCGTTCGGTCCTCCCGGTTGGCGCACAGCTCCTGTGGGGTGACCCGGACCCGCTCTGGGCGGTCGGCGACTGGCGTCCCGACGAGGTGCGGGTGATCCACGCCGACCCGTCCGGCGCCACGTTCCCGGGCGGAAGCACGTACTCCGGTTCGGGATCCGGTGCGCGTTCTGGCGCGGCCTACGGAAGCAACGGCTACGGCAGCGGGAGCAACGACTACAACGGCAGCAGCAGCCGCGGCACCGGCAACGGCTACCGGGGCGCCAACGGCTACGGCGACAGCAACGGCAGCACCTACGGCGGCGGGCACGGCAGCGGCTACGGCAGCAGCCACCCCGCCATCGCCCGGATCGCCATCCTCGGACGCTGCCACGCCTCCGACGCCCAACTGCGCGTCGGACTGTTCGCCGCCCGCGGCGGCGCCCTGCGCCACCTCACCGCCTGGCCCGGCAGCTACACCGCCGTCCTCCAACTCGGCCGCCGCATCACGATCCTGGGCGACCTCGCCGGTGCCCGGCCCGTCTTCCACACCCGCTGGGCGGGCGGCACGGCCTTCGCGACGGCCGCCCTCCCGCTCGCGGACCTCACCGAAGCGGGGCTGGACGTCACCCACCTCGCCGCCACCCTCGCCTGCCCGGACTCGCCCGAGGCGCTCGGCGACGTATCGGTTCGCCTCCAGGAGGCGGCGGCCCGGCCGGCACCGGCGGAGCGCCCCGGCGACCTCCGCGCCCGAGCCGCCCTGGCCCGGCACGCCGCCGACCACCGCGTCTTCGAGCAGGCCGTCGAGGTGCGCAGCCAGCGGCTGCACGCCCCCTTCCTCGACAACCAGGTCGTCCGCGCCTGCCGGGCGCTGCCCGAGGCACTGCGCGTGCAGCCCGGGGCGCGGGTCTCGGTGCTGCGCGCGGTCCTGGCCGGATCCGGCATCCGGGAGCTGCCGCCGGGCTGGGGTGCCAACTCCCATGTCTCGACCGCCGCCGCGTTCCGCACCGGGCTGCGGTCCTCGGTCGACGACCTCATCGAGCTGTTCGACACCCCGCTGCTCGCCGACGCGGGGCTCGTGGAGGCCCGCGTCGTCCGCCAGGCCCTGCGGGCCGCCGCCGACGGGGAGGCGCTCCCGCTGGACGGACTCGGCGAGCTCGTCGCGACGGAGGTCTGGCTCCGCCGGCTGCTCGCCCGGCGCGGGTCCTGCTGGACGGGGACGGACGCCCCGGAGCAGCGCGCGGTGGCGGGCGGGGTGCGCCGGCTCACCATGTGAGGCCGACCCCACCATGTGAGAGCGACCCACCATGTGAGGGGGAGCCGGGTCCGTCGGTCCGTCCCGTCCCGGAGGGCGATCCGTTGTCAGTGCGATGCCCGACAATGGTGGGCAGGGCCGATGGCGGCGGATCGTCATGGGCGAGGGAACGCACGGCAACCCCAGAGGACTCGAGGACTCGTAATGGCGGTGTGGGACGACCTGGTCGGCCAGGACGCGGTGACGGCGCAGCTGTCCGCGGCCGCGCGGGACGCCGATGCCCTGGTGACGGCCCACTCGGCGGGCGCGAGGGGCGCTGAGCTGCCGACTGCGTCCAAGATGACGCACGCCTGGCTGTTCACCGGCCCTCCCGGCTCGGGCCGCTCCACCGCCGCCCGCGCCTTCGCGGCGGCGCTGCAGTGCACGAGCCCGGACCGGGCGCTGGGCGGGGTCCCGGGCTGCGGGTTCTGCGACGGCTGCCACACGACGCTGATCGGGACGCACGCGGACGTCGAGATCGTCCGGACGGATCTGCTGTCGATCGGTGTGAAGGACACCCGTGACCTGGTGCGGCGGGCCGCCATGTCGCCGGCGACCGGCCGGTGGCAGGTGATCGTCCTGGAGGACGCCGACCGCCTCACCGAAGGTGCGGGGAACGTGCTGCTGAAAGCGGTCGAGGAGCCCGCGCCCCGTACCGTCTGGCTGCTGTGCGCCCCCTCGGTCGAGGACGCGCTGCCGACCATCCGCTCCCGCTGCCGGCTGCTGAGCCTGCGGACCCCGTCCGTCGAAGCGGTCGCCGACGTCCTGGTGCGGCGGGACGGGATCGACCCGGAGCTGGCGGCGACGGCCGCCAGGGCGACGCAGGGCCACATCGGCCGGGCCCGCCGGCTCGCCACCGACGAGCAGGCGCGGGCCCGGCGGGCGACCGTGCTGCGGGTGCCGCTGCGCGTGGACGACGTGGGCGGGTGCCTGAAGGCGGCGCAGGAGCTGGTGGACGCGGCCGCGGACGACGCCAAGCAGGTCGCGGTGGACGTGGACGGCAAGGAGACCGAGGAGCTGCGGACCGCGCTCGGGGCGGCGGCGGGCGCCGGCAGCCGGATGCCGCGTGGCACGGCGGGCGCCATGAAGGACCTGGCGGACCGCCAGAAGCGCCGATCGACCCGTACCCAGCGGGACACGCTCGACCTGGCCCTCATCGACCTGGCCGGCTTCTACCGGGACGTGCTCGCGGTGCAGGTCGGCTCGAAGGTCGGCATCGCGAACGTCGAGGCGCGCGACGCGATCGAGCGCATCGCGGCCTCGTCCCGCCCGGAGAACTCGCTGCGCCGGATCGAGGCGATCCTGGCCTGCCGGCAGGCGCTGGAGCGGAACGTGGCGCCGCTGCTGGCGGTGGAGGCGATGACGCTGTCGCTGCGGGCTGGCTGACGGGGTCGACGGGAGCCGACGGGGGCTGACGGGAGCCGACGGGGGAGCGCGTCGCGGGATGGGCGCCCTCATCCCCCGCCCCCGCATCCCTCTCCCCTTCCCCTTCCCTCCCCCTCCCGGCCCTGTGTGCCTGTCCTACCTTTGGTGCCTTCGGGTGATCGACGACCTGGACCCGTAACGCCGTCCGCCCGCCCGACGCGCCTCGTTGCAGGCTGCAGACAGTGCCGCCGGAGCCCACCCGGGGGCCGCAGTCGTCCCCGAGGTGGTCCGTACCGTGGCTGATGCCGTCCTGTTCACCCTTCTCTTCCTCATCACCGCCGCCGCCGCCGTGGCGCTCGTGCGCTGCGCCCTGCGCCACTGGTGGTCGGAGCGGTGCGGCCGCGTCTACGAGTTGTCGCAGGACCGGCTCGGCACGACGCTGCGCGTCGCCGCCGCGGGTGCGGCCGTCCTGGCGGCGGTCGCCCTGGGCGTACCGCTGCTGTCGCGGGACGGCGACGGCGGCGGCAACGGCGCCACGGTGCCGGCCGTCGCCGCGGAGCTCCGGCCGTCCGCTCCTCCCCGGGCGCCCGCCCGCGCTCCCGCGCCGCCCGCGTCCTGGTCCGCGGCGCCCCGTACGATCTCGCGCCCGTCGGGCGGCGTCCTCCAGGAGCTCGCCGACGGCACACGCGTCTGGACGCCGGCGCAGTACTCCTACCCGCGCTCCGCGAAGGTGTCCTTCCCCGTGGTGGTCGCGCAGGTGGGCGCCGGTGACCAGCAGATCTACGCGGGCTTCGCCGCCCAGGTCCAGCGCGGCCAGGCCGATCCGTTCCTCGTCGTGCTGCCGCGCGACTGCGCCGCCGCCGGACCCGACCTCCGCGCCGTCGCCCACCACTACCGCACCCTGACGTCCCGTTCGGGCCGCGCGATCCTGGGCGTCGGCGACCGGGCGGCGTGCGCCGTCCGCGAGGCGTTCGCCCACCCCGACCGCTACCGCGCGGTCGCCGGGGTCTCCGGCATGTACGAGGACGTCGGCGTCCCGTTCCCGACGGGCCGCCGGCGCCTCGCGCTCCTCCTCGCCTCCGGCTCCGGCGAGAGCGCCGCCCGCGAATCGGCCCAGAGGTTCCGCACGGCGCTGCGCCCCCGCACCGGTGAGGTGCGCGTCATCAGCGGCCTGAGCAGCCGGCGGGAACTCTTCGCGCGCGTCGCCGGCTACCTCACGGAGAAGGTCGACGGGCCGGAGCGCCCGTAGCCGGGCGCCGCTGGGGACGCGGGCGTCAGATTCTTCCCCGGTCGCGCCCGCCACTCGTTCGGCGCACAAAGATCGGACAAACAGCCCACAAGTGAGCTCCTCGACCCACCCCCACCCCGCCGGGGCGGATACGCTCCCGATCACCCGACGGGAGGACCCGAGCCGCCGATGTACATCAAGAGCCCGCTCCGAAGCCCGCTCCGAAGCCCGCTCCGTATCCCCGCCGTCGCCCTGGCGGTGGCGGGCCTGCTCCTCTCCGGGTGCGACAGCGGGGGCTCGGACCACGGCGCGGCCGCGTCCACCACTGCCACCAGGTCGCTCGGCCCGCTCCCGGCGACCACGGCCGCCGACCTGGCGCCGTACTACGGCCAGAAGCTGAGCTGGCACACGTGCGGCGTCCCCGGCTTCGAGTGCGCGACGATGAAGGCCCCGCTGGACTACGCGCACCCCGTGGCGGCCGACGACCTCAAGCTGGCCGTCGCCCGCAAGAAGGCCGCGGGTCCCGGCGCACGGCTCGGCTCGCTCCTGGTCAACCCCGGCGGCCCCGGCGGCTCGGCGATCGACTACCTGCAGTACGCGGCGCTCGGCTACCCCGCACCGGTCACCTCCCGCTACGACATGGCCGCCATCGACCCGCGCGGCGTCGCCCGCAGCGAGCCCGTCGCGTGCCTCACCGACGCGCAGATGGACGCCTTCACCGCCGTCGACACGACCCCCGACGACGCCGCCGAGGCCGACCAGCTCGTCGCCGCCGACACCGGTTTCGCGGCCGGCTGCGCGAAGCGCTCCGCCAAGGTCCTCGCCCACGTCTCCACCATCGACTCGGCCCGCGACATGGACGTCCTGCGGGCCCTGCTCGGTGACGACAAGCTCACCTACGTCGGCAAGTCCTACGGCACCTTCCTCGGCGCCACGTACGCCGGGCTCTTCCCGCAGCGCGTCGGCCGGCTGGTCCTCGACGGCGCGATGGACCCCTCGGTCGGGGCCCTCGACAGCAGCCGCACCCAGGCGGGCGGCTTCGAGACGGCCTTCACCGCCTTCGCCGGCGACTGCGTCCAGCACACCGACTGCCCCCTGGGCACCAAGAGCGCCGAGGACGCCGGCCGTCGCCTCGACGAGTTCTTCCGCGGCCTCGACGCCAAACCCCTCCCCACCGACCAGGCCCGCCCCCTCACCGAGGCGCTCGGCACCACCGGCGTGATCTCCGCCATGTACGACGAGGGCTCGTGGCCGACGCTGCGCGGCGCCCTGGCCCAGGCCATGCAGGGTGACGGCGCGGGCCTCCTCAAGCTCTCCGACGAGTACTACGAGCGCGACAGCGGCGGCAAGTACTCGAACCTCATGGCCGCCAACGCCGCCGTCAACTGCCTCGACCTCCCCCCGGCGCTCTCCTCCCCGGCGGACGTCGAACGCGCCCTCCCCTCCTTCCGCTCCGCCTCCCCGCACTTCGGCACGGGCCTGGCCTGGGCAAGCCTGATCTGCGGCTACTGGAAGATCCCGGCCACCGGCAAGCCGCAGCGCATCGAAGCCGAGGGCGCGGCCCCGATCCTCGTCGTCGGCACCACCCGCGACCCCGCCACCCCGTACTCCTGGGCCGAGTCCCTCGCCTCCCAACTCACCTCCGGCCACCTCCTCACCTACAACGGCGACGGCCACACCGCCTACGGCCGAGGTTCCGACTGCATCGACACGGCCGTGAACCTCTACCTCCTCGAAGGCACCACCCCGCCGAAGAACAAAAAATGCGACTGACGAAACCGCCCCGCTGACCTGCGCTTCCCCCTGCTCCACCCCGGCACGGAGCACCCCCGAGAACCCTGTAGACTTGGCGCCGCTGCTCCCGCCACACTGGCCGAGCGCAGCATGCCGCCTTAGCTCAGCTGGCCAGAGCAACGCACTCGTAATGCGTAGGTCTCGGGTTCGAATCCCGAAGGCGGCCCCAGCAAGGCCCAGGTCACCTAGCCCGTGACCTGGGCCTTTTGCTTGCCCGCACTCATTCAGGGCATGCGGCGGCTGGGCCGCGAGACCCCGTGCGTGAGCGGCGGGGCGTCAGTCCTTGGTCTTCGCCTTCCGCTTGGCCTTCTTGGCAACCTTGCGGGCCCTCTCCTCGTCGGCCTTGCGCTGAAGGGGGATCAGCGGGCGCCGGGACCAAGCCATTGTCGCGTTGTCCCTGGTCATTGGCCTGTGGCTGGTCGGCAGAAGTGTCTACAGGTTCCGCAGGGCATGGTCACCGACGGCGGCGGCCTGGCCCTGCCCCCGACCGGCACCTTCGCCTACATCAAGCCCACCGACACCATCACCACCACCGGCGAGACACGCACCCTGGCCGGCCTCGAATTCGTCTTCCAGATGGCCCCCGACACCGAGGCCCCCGAGGAGTTCCACTTCTACATCCCCGAACTCAAAGCCCTGACCTGCGCGGAGAACGCCAACCACTCCCTGCACAACATCCAG
This sequence comes from Streptomyces sp. H39-S7, assembly GCF_027158205.1. Lineage (GTDB taxonomy): Bacteria > Actinomycetota > Actinomycetes > Streptomycetales > Streptomycetaceae > Actinacidiphila. Next base: position 39,461 of record NZ_JAPVLU010000061.1, read on the forward strand.
ACCCTGCGCGGGGCCCGCACCCGCGACGCCGCGAACTTCGCCGCCTGCCTGGACGAGGCGATGGAGCTGTTCCCCGACGCCGAGATCCACTACGGCCCCCACACGTGGCCGGTGTGGGGCAAGGAGAACGTCGCCGAGTTCCTCGGCTCCCAGCGCGACACCTACAAGTACCTGCACGACCAGGCCCTGCGGCTGGCCAACCACGGCCTGACCCCCATCGAGATCGCCGAGAACCTCGACCTGCCCGACGTCCTGGGCCAGGCCTGGTGGAACCGCGGCTACCACGGCACCGTCAACCACAACCTCAAAGCCGTCTACACCAAGGAACTGGGCTGGTACGACGGCAACCCGATGCACCTGCACCCGCTGCCGCCCGCCGACATGGCCAAGCGCTATCTGCAGGCCATCGGCGGCGCCGACCGCGCCCTGGAACTGGCCCGCACCGCCTTCCAGGAGGGCGACTACCGCTGGTTGGCCGAACTCGCCGGACAGGCCGTGTTCGCCGACCCCGGCAACCAGGACGCCCGGGAACTGCAGGCCGACGCCTACGAACAGCTCGGCTACCAGTCCGAGGGCCCACAGTGGCGCAACCTCTACCTCACCGCCGCCCAGGAACTGCGCGACGGCACGCCCACCACCGGCGTACAGAGCACCGGCAGCATGGAGACCATCATGGCCATGCCGCTGGACCTGTTCCCGGACTACATCGCGGTACGCCACGACGGCCCCAAGGCCGCCGGCACGAACCTGGTCATCAACCTGGACCGGTGACCCCGTTCACCGGATCCGGTGGCACCGACACCGCGTTCGTCACCGACCCGGGCCAGCAGATCAGCCAGACCACAAAAGACTGGGTCGAGACGTACGTACCTGATCAAATCGGGTCGAACTACACCGCCCACCTCACCGTGGGAGTCGACACCGTCGAACACCTCAAGACCCTGCAGGCCGAACCCTTCGAAACCTTCCACGTCCAGCCCGCCGGGATGGCCGTCTACCAACTCGGCAACAACGGAACCGCCCGGACCCTGCTCAAGTCCTGGCCCCTGAGTACCTGACCACCACCCCGCCGGCCGGCGAATTCGGCCCCACGTGAGGAAGTCCCGGTCAGCTTGCCGGCCGGGACTTCCTCGTTCCGCGGGGGCTGAGGGGTGCGGGCGGGTCAGGTTTGGGTGGCGTAGACGATGAGGTTGTCCTCGGGGTGGCCCTGGGCGTCGATCGAGCCGTCGCAGGTGATCAGGCGGAGGGTGGGGGTCGCGGTGGGGGCGTAGACCTTCTGGGTGGGGAAGGACTTCTTGCTGACGGTCTCGGTGGTGGTCACCGTGAAGTGCGTGGTCTTGCCGCCGGCGCCGCTGATGGCGATGTCGGCGCCCTTTTTGATCTTTGCCAGGTCGTGGAAGACCGCTTTGCCGTAGCGGGTGCTGTTGTGGCCGATGACGACGGAGGCCCCGCGCGCGCCCGGCACCGCGCTGTTCACGTACCAGCCGGCCGTCATCCCCTGGTCGGGCGGCGGGACTTGTACGGTCTGGTCGGTATTGAGGCCGAGGCGGAGGAGGGCGCTGTCCACGCCGAGGGAGGGGATGGCCACGCGGGTGGGACCGCCGGGTGCGGCGGGCGCCGTTGTCGCGGGGGACGAGGTGGCCTGCGTGGCGGCGGGCTTGGCGGGGGCGTCGGCCGAGGGGGAACCCGACGAGCAGGCCGCCAGGGTGGCGAGGGCCAGCGTGATGAGCGGTGCTCGCAGCGCGCGCGCCGGGTGCGGGATACGGGCCATGAGGGTCCTTTGATGCGCGAGCGGTGCGCCGCCCGTTCGGGCGGCGCACCGGGTGGATCGAGGGATCGAGGGATCTAGGTCGTGTCTGACAAATAGCGGCGTCCGCCCGGAGGGCGGGGCCCGGGGCGTCTGGTGCGTGCGATCGCAAGGCGGAGGGTCGTCCTCGTACCGGGGTACGTGGATGAGCCCGACAACGCAGTG
>NZ_JAPVLU010000062.1 GCF_027158205.1 Streptomyces sp. H39-S7
GAGGGCAGAAGGACTTTGTTTCAAAGGAACCACCAAACGAAACCCGATCGGGTTCCGCCCGGGGTGTTTTAAGTCTGGCGTTGACTTTTGGCACGCTGTTGAGTTCTCAAGGAACGGACGCTTCCTTCGGTGCCATTTTACCGGCGCCCTCCGAGCTTCCCTTCGTGTTTCTCAGCTTAGCAGATCCGATTTCCCGTTTCTGCCACCCGCTGAGGCGGGCTTTTGTTTCTCGCCTTGCGGCGTGTCCACTACGTTAGCCGATTTCCTGCCCCGCTCATAATCGAGCTATTCGGACTGAATTCCGGCGCACCGAAAAGCAACCCTGACGGGAAGTCGTAGTAGTGGGTGGCCACCCCCGCGGGATCCGGACGAACCGGACTCACCGTTTCAAGCGGCTCGGACTACGTTACGTACGAGCGGCGGCCGAGTCAAGCTCAACCGCCGCCCAAACGCGCAGTTTCAGCCGACCTCGACCGCGGCGAGGCTCTTCTTGCCGCGGCGGAGCACCAGCCACCTGCCGTGCAGCAGATCGGACGCGGCCGGGACCGCGTCCTCGCTGGTCACCTTGGCGTTGTTCAGGTAGGCGCCGCCCTCCTTGATGGCGCGGCGGGCGGCCGACTTGCTGGCCACCAGCTCCACCGCGGTCAGCAGGTCGACGACCGGCTCCAACGTCGTGACCTTGGCGTACGGCAGCTCGGAGAGTGCGGCCGCGAGCGTGGCCTCGTCCAGATCCGTCAGTTCTCCCTGGCCGAAAAGCGCCTTGGAAGCGCTCGTGACCGCTGTGCACTGGGCCTCCCCGTGCACCAGGGTCGTCAGCTCCTCCGCCAGGGCGCGCTGGGCGGCGCGGGCCTGCGGGCGCTCCTCCGTGAGGCGCTCCAGCTCCTCGATCTCCTCGCGGGACTTGAAGCTGAAGATCCGCAGGAACTTGGAGATGTCACGGTCGTCGGCGTTCAGCCAGAACTGGAGGAAGGCGTACGGCGTGGTCATCTCGGGGTCGAGCCAGATCGCGCCGCCCTCGGTCTTGCCGAACTTGGTGCCGTCCGCCTTGGTGATGAGCGGGGTGGCCAGGGCGTGGACGGACGCCCCCTCGACGCGGTGGATCAGGTCGATGCCGGCCGTCAGGTTGCCCCACTGGTCGCTGCCGCCGGTCTGCATCGTGCAGCCGTGACGCCGGTAGAGCTCCAGGAAGTCCATCCCCTGGAGGATCTGGTAGCTGAACTCGGTGTAGCTGATGCCCTGGTCGGAGTTGAGCCGCCGGGCGACGGCCTCCTTGGCGATCATCTTGTTGACGCGGAAGTGCTTGCCCACGTCGCGCAGGAACTCGATCGCCGACATCCCGGACGTCCAGTCCAGGTTGTTCACCATCAGTGCGGCGTTCGGGCCCTCGAAGGAGAGGAAGGGCTCGATCTGCCGCCGGACGCGCTCGACCCAGTCGGCGACGACCTCGGGAGCGTTCAGCGTTCGCTCCGCCGACGGCTTGGGGTCACCGATCAGGCCGGTGGCCCCGCCGACCAGGCCCAGCGGACGGTTGCCCGCCTGCTGCAGCCGCCGGATGGTGAGGATCTGCACCAGGTTGCCGAGGTGCAGGCTGGGCGCCGTGGGGTCGAAGCCGCAATAGACCGTGACCGGGCCGTCCGCGAACGCCTTGCGCAGTGCGTCCTCGTCAGTGGATACGGCGATCAGTCCGCGCCACTGCAGCTCGTCGACGATGTCCGTCACGGGTCTCTTGTCTCCTTGGGTCAGTGCGGCGTCAGTACTGGGGTCGGCTCTCCGCGGTCCGCTCGGGGCGGTCGCGGAGCGTCCGTACAGCGTGTCCGAGAGTACGCGTTCGCGGCGAGTCGTTATCGACGGCGTCTGGGGGCGTGGGCGCGGTAGGGACTGACGGTGCGGTCGCCGTCGATCCAGAAGCGCCAGGGGTGGACGGCGCCCTCGCCGCCGACGCCGGTGCGGGGGCCGCTGCGTACCAGGCCGGCGGCGGGCGGTGTGCCGGTGAGGACGCGGAACGGGCTGCCGGCCGGTTCGCCCGCCACGCTCGTCCAGGGGTCGCAGACGTCGGACCCGTTCAGCGACCGGTCGACGGCGAGCGCCGTGGCGAGCCGGGCCGGGCCCTGGGCGAGGTCGGCGTCCTTGCGGGAGGTGGGGCGGTTCGCGCGGGCGAGGTCCGCGCCCCGGATGATCTCGCCGCCGCGCAGCAGGATCCCGCTGGGCGTGCCCTCGGGGCCGCAGACCAGGTTGAGGCAGTGCCACATGCCGTACGTGAAGTACACGTAGCTGTGGCCGGGCGGGCCGAACATCACCGCGTTGCGTTCGGTGCGCCCGCGGTAGGCGTGTGATCCCGGGTCGACGGGTCCTGCGTAGGCTTCCACTTCGGTGAGGCGCAGCTCGATCGCGCCGTCCGGAGTGGTGCGGACGAGGATGCGGCCGAGGAGGTCCGGTGCGACGTCGAGGACGGGGCGGTCGAAGAAGGACCGGGTGAGCGGGGCCCTTTCCCTGTCGGTGATCATGCGGTACGAGGGTACTGGAACCGTTCACACCGGTTCCGCGTTCGTAGAGTCCGTAGGAACGTAGAGAAACAGTCAACCGCCGGTATGAGGAGTGGACCAACGTGGGCTTCAAGAAGCTGATGGCCAGCATGGGTGCCGGTGGCGCGTCCGTCGAGACGGTGCTGACCGACCCGAACGTGGTGCCGGGTGGTGTCGTCCGGGGCGAGGTGCGCATCCAGGGCGGCTCGGTGGCGCAGCAGATCGAAGGCCTCTCCGTCGGACTGCAGGCCCGGGTCGAGGTCGAGAGCGGCGACAACGAGTACAAGCAGGACATCGAGTTCCACCGGCAGCAGCTCGGCGGGGCGTTCGAGGTGGCACCGGGGGCCGTGCACACCGTGCCCTTCGCGCTGGAGATCCCGTGGGAGACGCCGGTCACGACGTTCCTGGGCCGGCACCTGTCGGGGATGAACATCGGGGTGACGACCGAGCTGGCGATCGCCCGCGCGGTGGACTCGGGTGACCTCGACCCGGTCAGTGTCCACCCGCTGCCGGCGCAGCAGGCGCTGCTGGACGCGTTCGGGCAGTTGGGCTTCGCGTTCAAGGCCGCGGACCTGGAGAAGGGGCAGATCCGGGGGACGCGGCAGCGGCTGCCGTTCTACCAGGAGATCGAGTTCCGGGCTCCGCACCAGTACCGGGGGCTGAACCAGGTGGAGCTGACCTTCATCGCGGACGGCCACGAGATGGACGTGATCCTGGAGATGGACAAGAAGCCGGGGCTGTTCGGCGAGGGCAGCGACTCGTACCGGTCGTTCACGGTCAACCTGCAGTCCTTCCAGGGCACCGACTGGACGGCGTACCTCAACCAGTGGCTGGCGGAGGTCGGCGGCAAGCGCAACTGGTTCTGACGATCTAGGCTCGGTCCGCAGGTGCCGCCGGCCTCGGCCGGCGGCAGTGCACAGACGTTCCCGCGATCAGGAGGTGTCGAGGTGACCGAGCAGAAGCGGCGGCCGCTCCCCCATGAGTTCCATCCGCCGGTGCCGTCGTTCACGGTGGTGAGCGATGACGTGGCGCCGGGCGGGGTGTTGAAGGACGAGCAGGTCCACGCGGCCGGGAACACCTCACCGCAGCTGCGGTGGGAGGGCTTTCCCGCCGGGACGAAGAGTTTCGCCGTGACGTGCTTCGATCCGGACGCGCCGACCGGCAGCGGGTTCTGGCACTGGTCGCTCTTCGACATCCCCGTGTCCGTCACCGAACTGCCCGCGGGTGCGGGCGGCGGGGAGTTCAAGGGGTTGCCCGAGGGCGCGGTGCATGTGCGGAACGACTACGGGACGCGGGACTTCGGCGGCGCGGCGCCGCCGCCCGGGGACGGTTCGCACCGCTATGTCTTCACCGTGTACGCGGTGGACACCGAGAAGCTCGGCCCGGACGCGGACGCCTCGCCGGCCGCGATCGGTTTCAACCTGCGCTTCCACACGCTGGGCCGCGCCCAGCTGATCGGGGAGTACGAGGCGCCGGCCGGGAGCTGACGCCGGAACCCTGAGAGCCGCCGGGGTCCTCGGGGCCGTCGGGGCGCGTTAATTGCGTTGCGCCCGAACGTCCCGAATCGCACAGTGGTACGTGTCTGGTGGTGGCCCACCATCACCGGGCGGTGGGTACCGCGTCAGCGGGGGCGGCGGTGCGTCGTGTTGTGGTGGTTCTCGCCCTCGCGATGCCGGCCGTCCGTCGGAACCGGGTGTTTCCCGCCCGGTGCCCGCGCCGCCCGCCGTACGCTCCGGACGCTTCCGTTACGCACGGGGGGAAGCGTCCGGGGCGTCCGGCGTTTTCGGCTGTCCTTCGTCCCGCGGCTGTTCCCGCGCCTCTCCGAATCCCCTGTCCCCGCAAGGAAATTGCGTTGTCCGCGGGAGTCCTGCCAGGCACAGTGGACCCACTTCGCCATGGGGCGGGGACGGATCCTTGGGGTGGGTGCAATGCGGGAGACTCTGGTGCTGAACGCGAGCTTCGAGCCGCTGTCGACGGTGTCGCTGCGGCGTGCCGTGGTGCTGGTGATGCAGGAGAAGGCCGTCGTCGAGCAGGCGCATCCCGGGCTGCGCATCCGCGCCGCGGCCGTCGAGGTTCCGGTTCCGCTGGTGATCAGACTGCGCAGATACGTTCGGGTGCCGTTCCGACAACGGGCCCCGTGGTCGCGGCGGGGGGTGCTGGTCCGTGACCGGCACCGGTGCGCGTACTGCGGTCGCCGGGCGAGCACGGTGGACCACATCGTCCCGCGGTCGCGCGGTGGCGGGGACACCTGGCTGAACACGGTCGCGGCCTGTTCCGAGGACAACGGCCGCAAGGCGGACCGGACTCCCGAGCAGGCGGGGATGCGGCTGCTGGCGCAGCCGTTCGAGCCGACGCCGGCGGACACCCTGCTGCTGGCGCTCGGGATCAGGGACAGTGCGGCGCTGCCGGGGTGGCTGGCGCTGCCGGCCTGATCGCGGTGGGGCGCTGACGGTGGCGGGCCCGGGGCGGTGTGATCACCGCGGTGTGATCGCCGTCCCGGGCCGCGTGCGGCCGGTCATCTGAGGACGAGCTGGACGATGGCCACGATGCCGACGGCGACGATGACACCGCGCAGCGCCGTCGGCGGCAGTTTGCGGCCGATGCGGGCGCCGACGACGCCGCCGAGGGTGGCGCCGGCGGCGATGAGGCCGACGGCGGCCCAGTTGAAGTCGGCGACGAAGAGGAAGATCACGGCGGCGATGCCGTTGACGAGCATGCCCAGGACGTTCTTGACCCCGTTGATCCGCTGCAGGTCGTCGTGGAGCAGCAGGCCCATCAGCGACAGGTAGAGGACGCCCTGGGCGGCTCCGAAGTAGCCGCCGTACATGCTGGCGAGGAAGAGGCCGGCGAGCAGCAGCGGGCCGCCGTCGGTGGGGACCTCGGTGCCCTCGCGTTCCCGGCGGGCCTTGATGGCGCGGGCGAGCCGGGGCTGCAGCACGACCAGGACCAGGGCCAGTCCGATCAGTACGGGGACGATCGTGTCGAACGCGTCGGACGGCAGGGTGAGCAGCAGGATCGCGCCGGTGAGGCCGCCGGCCAGGGCGGTGGAGCCGAGCCGCACGACGCGCCGGCGCTGGCCGCGCAGTTCACGGCGGTAGCCGACGGCGCCGCTGAGCGAACCGGGGACCAGGCCGAGGGTGTTGGAGACGTTCGCCGTGACCGGCGGGAGGCCGACGGCGAGCAGTACCGGGAACGTGATGAGGGTGCCGGAGCCGACGATGGTGTTGATGGTGCCGGCGCCGATGCCCGCCGCGAAGACGGCGAGTGCCTCCCAGAACGTCACGCTGTACCCCTCGATGACCGGTGTCGAATACACCGATCATGCCCGAGGGTCAGTCCTTGTCGAAGCGTGGGGTCTCGCGGCGCGGAGCGGAGTCGTCACCGCCGCCGTTGACGTTCCCGTGGTTGCCGCCGCCGGCTCCGTTGCCCGGGGCGCCGGGGAGGTTGACGATGCCGCCGAGGCCCTTGAGCGCGTCGTTGAGCTCGCTGGGGATGATCCAGAGCTTGTTGGCGTCTCCCTGCGCGATCTTCGGGAGCATCTGGAGGTACTGGTAGGCCAGCAGCTTCTGGTCCGGGTCGCCCGCGTGGATCGACTCGAAGACCGTGCGGATGGCCTGGGCCTCACCTTCGGCGCGCAGCGCGGCGGCCTTGGCGTCACCCTCGGCGCGCAGGATGGAGGACTGCTTCTCACCTTCGGCGGTGAGGATCTGGGACTGCCGGATGCCCTCGGCCGTGAGGATCGCGGCGCGCTTGTCACGGTCCGCGCGCATCTGCTTCTCCATCGAGTCCTGGATGGAGGTGGGCGGCTCGATCGCCTTGAGCTCGACGCGGTTGACGCGGATGCCCCACTTGCCGGTGGCCTCGTCCAGCACACCGCGCAGCGCCGCGTTGATCTCCTCGCGGGAGGTCAGCGTCCGTTCCAGGTCCATGCCGCCGATGATGTTGCGGAGCGTGGTGACGGTGAGCTGCTCGATCGCCTGGATGTAGCTGGCGACCTCGTACGTCGCCGCGCGGGCGTCGGTGACCTGGTAGTAGATGACCGTGTCGATGTTGACGACCAGGTTGTCCTGGGTGATCACCGGCTGCGGCGGGAACGGCACGACCTGCTCACGGAGGTCGATGCGGTTGCGGATGGTGTCGATGAACGGGACGACGATGTTCAGGCCCGCGCTCAGGGTCCGCGTGTAGCGGCCGAAGCGTTCGACGATGGCGGCACTCGCCTGGGGGATGACCTGGACCGTCTTGATGAGCGCGACGAAGACGAGCACCACCAGGATGATCAGGACGATGATGATCGGCTGCATGTCCACTCCCGCGCCGTTTGCGGACGTACTACGACATGATCAATTCTCGCAGACCACTGCGGCGGTGCGCTCAGGTTCGGCGAATTCCCGGAGCACGGCCGCGGTGGCCCTGATGGACTGTGCGGTCACATGACGACGGCGGTCGCCCCGTCGATCTCTACGACATCCACCTTCTCGCCCGGGTCGAAGCTCCGTTCCTCATCCAGGGCGCGCGCCGACCAGATCTCTCCGGCGAGCTTGATCCGTCCGCCGCCGCCGTCGACCCGTTCGAGCACGACGGCCTGCCGCCCCCTCAACGCGTCGATCCCGGTCCGCAGTTCGGGCCGCTGGGTGCGGTGCCGGTAGGCGATCGGGCGGACGACGGCGAGGAGCGCGACGGAGACGACCACGAAGACGATGACCTGGATGACGATGCCGCCGCCGAGCGCGGCGGTGATCGCCCCCGCGACGGCACCGACCGCGAACATCCCGAATTCGGGCATAGCCGTGATCACGAGCGGTATACCGAGTCCTACGGCGGCGATCAGCCACCACACCCATGAGTCCACCACCCCATCGTAGGGGCGCGGAGGTGATCTGTGACAGGCCTTCCGCGTGCGGGGACGGGCGCGGGACCGGCGCGGGGAAGCACGAACGGGGGCGTCGCCGGGGGGTGTTGGACCGCGGTCCCCCGGCAGGGCGCCCGATCGTCAGGAGAGGGGCAGTCCCGTGGCGGTCCAGCGGTCGCCCCTGCGCTCGACGATCAGCGGGAGGCCGAAGCAGTGGGAGAGGTTGCGCGAGGTGAGTTCCAGCTCGACGGGTCCCGCGACGACGACCTTGCCCTGACGGATCATGAGGACGTGGGTGAAGCCGGGGGCGATCTCCTCGACATGGTGGGTCACCATGATCATGGAGGGGGCGATCGGGTCGCGGGCGAGCCGGCCGAGGCGCCGCACCAGGTCCTCACGGCCGCCGAGGTCCAGGCCCGCGGCCGGCTCGTCGAGCAGCAGCAGCTCCGGGTCGGTCATCATGGCGCGGGCGATCAGGGTGCGCTTGCGCTCGCCCTCGGACAGGGTGCCGAACTTGCGGTCCAGGTAATCCGACATGCCCAGCCGGTCGAGGAAGGCGCGGGCGCGGTCCTCGTCGACCTGCTCGTAGCTCTCCTGCCAGTGCGCGGTCATGCCGTACGCGGCGGTGAGCACGGTCTGCAGGACGGTCTGGCCGCGCGGCATCTTGTCCGCCATGGCCGCGCCGGCCATGCCGATACGGGGGCGCAGGTCGAAGACGTCGACGCTGCCGAGCTTCTCGCCGAGCACCTGGACGGTGCCGGTGGTCGGGAAGAGGTAGCTGGAGGCGACGTTGAGCAGGGTGGTCTTTCCCGCGCCGTTCGGTCCGAGGATCACCCAGCGTTCGCCCTCGCTGACCGACCACGAGACCTGGTCCACCAGAGCCCGTCCGTCGCGGACCACCGATACGTCCACCAGCTCCAGCACATCGCTCATGAGCGCGTTGTCTCCCATTGCAGTTTCGGTTGTCACGGGCAGGGCCCCGAGGGAAAACCTACGCCACGCGTCGGGCGGTCCACTCCTTAGGCTGGGGGGATGCTTGACGAACCTCGATCAGGACGGCTGGCGGCGTGGGGAAATGCCCTACTTGCCGGACTTGCCGCACCGGATGATGTCGCCCAGGAGATTCTGGGCGAGGACGCGATCCATCGGATGACCGGACTGCCGGGCGAGAACGGCCCGGTCGGGCTGACGCTCGGCCTCGGCCGGCTGCGTGCGCTCGGCACGACCGGACTGCGGATCGCCCTGCCCGCGCCGGGACATCCGCTGGGTCTCAGCGGCCCGGCGGACTTCAACGCGCGGGCGCTCGCCGCGGGCGAGGCCGTGATCGCGGTCGGCGGCCCGGCGCTCGGCCTCGTGCCCGACGTGACGGAGGCCGGGCCGCGCGGCGATGTCCATGTGGAGGTGGAGTGGCGGTGCCGGGAAGTGCGGCAGGGCCCGCCGGCCGACGTGCCTTCGCTCGGCGAGGCCGAGCGGGAGCTGGCCGAGGCGCTGCGGGACACCACCGAGGCGCTGACCCGGCTGGACGTGGCCGGGGCGGGGCCGGTCGCCCAGGCGGCCCTGGCGGCGTACCGGGCGCGCGCGGAGCGCGGCCGTGAGCTGCTGGCGCCCGGCTATCCGCCCCGGGCGGTGCGGGTGCTGGCGCTGGCCCAGCGGGTCGGCGCGCTGGTCGCGATCGCGTCCGACGGGCACGGCGGCGCGGTGAGCGCGTCGCAGATCGCCGCGCGGGCGGAGCTGCTGCGCCCGGTGGAGCGCACCGCGCGGCGCGCGCAGGTGGCGGCGTACAACGCGTACGTGGAGGAGTCGGAGCGGCGGGCCTGAGCCGCACCGGCTCCGCCGCGGGGCGGTCAGGCGTCCGGCGGGGCTCCGATGCCATGTCTGACCGCCCACAGCGCTGCCTGGGTGCGGTCCGAGACGTCCAGCTTCATCAGGATGTTCGAGACGTGGGTCTTCACGGTCTTCTCGGAGAGCACCAGCGCGCGGGCGATCTCCCGGTTGGAGCGACCGTCGGCGATCAGCGTCAGCACCTCGCGCTCCCGCTCGGTGAGCGCGTTGCCCCGCCCCTGACCGCCGCCGTGGAACTCCTGGGAGAGCAGGGCGTCGGCCACCTCCGGCTGCAGCAGCACATGGCCGGCGTGCACCGAGCGGATCGCGCCGGCCAGCGCCTCGGGGTCCACGTCCTTGTACACGTAGCCGGCGGCTCCCGCCCGCAGGGCGGGCACGATGGTGCGCTGCTCGGTGAAGCTGGTGACGATGAGCACCCGGGCGGGGTTGCCGAGCTCGCGCAGCTTGCGCAGCGCGGAGATGCCGTCGGCGCCGGGCATCTTGATGTCCATCAGGATCACGTCGGGGCGCAGTTCCTCGGCGCGGGCCACGCCCTCGTCGCCGTCGCCCGCCTCCCCCACGACGTCGATGTCGCCCTGGACCTCCAGGAAGGTCCGCAGCCCGCGGCGCACCACCTGGTGGTCGTCGACGAGCAGCACGCGGATGCGGCCCTGTCCCTCTGACTCAGCCACCGGGCACCTCCATCTCGATGACGGTGCCCTTGCCGGGCTCCGATTCCACTGTCAGGTTCCCGCCCGCGCCGCCTGCCCGGTCCCGCATGGAGACCAGGCCCAGATGGCGTCCGGCGCGGCGCACCGCGGACGGGTCGAAGCCGTTGCCGTCGTCGCGGACCCGCAGGACCGCCCCCTTGCCGCGGCCGGTGAGGCAGACGGTGACGGTCTCGGCGTCCGCGTGGCGCAGCGCGTTGTGCAGCGCCTCCTGCGCGACGCGCAGCAGCGCTTCCTCCTGGGCGGCGGGCAACGCCTTGACCTGGCAGGACGTGAAGGTGACATGGGCGGTGTGGGCCCGGTCGAGCACTTCGGCCTGGGTGCGCAGGGTCGCGACGAGGCCGTCCTCGTCCAGTCCCGCGGGCCGCAGTTCGACGACGACGGCGCGCAGTTCGTCGGCGGCCTCGGCGGCGAGCGCCGCCACCTGCTTCAGCTCCTCCTTGGCGCGCGCCGGGTCGCGGTCGACCAGGGCGGCGGCGGCCTGTGCGGTGAGGCGCAGCGAGAAGAGCTTCTGGGAGACCGCGTCGTGCAGCTCGTGGGCGATGCGCGCCCGCTCCCCCGCCAGGGTCAGTTCCCGGCTGCGCTCGTAGAGGCGGGCGTTGGTGAGGGCGATGGCGGCGTGCGCGGCCAGGGTCCGCAGCAGCGTCTCGTCGTCCTGGGTGAAGGCGCAGTCGGTGGTGGGGCCGGTTCTCGGGCCCACCTTGTTGGCCAGGAAGATCGCGCCGAGGATCTCGTCGCCGTCCACGACCGGCATCCCGATGAAGTCGGTCATGCCGGGGTGGGCGCGCGGCCAGCCCCCGAAGCAGTCGGCCTGGGTGACGTCCGCGAGCCGCTGCGGGGTCGCTTCGTGGAGCATCGCGGCGAGGATGCCGTGCTGCCGGGGCAGTGGGCCGATCGCCTTCCACTGCTCGTCGCTCACCCCGTCGACGACGAACTGGGCGAACCCGCCGTGATCGTCGGGCACGCCGAGCGCGGCATACTCGGCGCCGAGCAGCTCGCGGGCGGACGCGACGATGGTCTGCAGCACCTCGCGCACCTCCAGGTGCCGGCTCATCGCCAGGACCGCGGCGCTGACCGCTTCGATTCCGCCTCGGGGCGACCGGTTGACCATGCCGTCAACCTACCGGCGCCGCGCCGCCGGCGGATCGGCCCGGCGACCTAGGACGAAGTGCCCCCCGAGCTGCGGCGGACGGCCGACGCGCTGGGCGCGGCGGTGTTCCTACGGTGAAGGCAGCCGCCGGGCACCGGGTCCGGAGGCGGCTCGGAGGGTGGACGACGATGACGGTAGCGATCATCACGGGGGCGTCGCGGGGACTGGGGCGTGCGGTGGCCGGCGTGCTGGCCCGGCGCGGCTGGGACCTGGTGCTCGACGGGCGGTCCGAGGGGGTGCTGAAAACGGCGGCGGCGGAGCTGGAGCGGGAGGGCCCGGGGCGGGTGGCGGCCGTGCCGGGCGATGTCACCGACGCCGCCCACCGGACCGCGCTGGTCGCGGCGGCCCGCGCGTTCGGCGGTGTCGATCTGCTGGTGAACAACGCCAGCGCGCTCGGCGCCGAGCCGCTGGTGGCGCTGGCGGAGCTCCCGGTGGACGGGCTGCGGGCCGCGCTGGAGACGAACGTGGTGGCGCCGCTGGGGCTCGTGCGGGAGGCGCTGCCCCTGCTGCGGGCGTCGGGCGGTGCGGTGCTGAACATCAGCTCCGACGCGGCGGTGGAGGCCTACGGGACCTGGGGCGGCTACGGGGCGAGCAAGGCCGCGCTGGAACAGCTGTCGGCGGTGCTGGCGGTGGAGGAGCCGGGGCTGCGCGTGTGGTGGGTGGACCCGGGCGACCTGCGGACCGACCTGTACACGGCGGCCGTCCCGGACGACGACCCGTCGGACCGGCTGCTGCCCGCGGACGTCGCCCCGGCCTTCCTGCGACTGCTGGACGAGGAGGCGCCCAGCGGGCGCTACAGCGCTCCGGCGCTGCTGGAAGCGCGGTGACCGTCGTGGCGGGGCTGCGGGGGTTGCGGGTGCCGCCCGAGCTGTCGGCGCGGGCGCCCGCCGAGCGGCGGGACGGCGTACGGCTGCTGGTCGGACGGGCGGCGGCGGGCGAGGTGTCGCACCACGCCTTCCAGGAGCTGCCCACGCTGCTGCGGGCGGGTGACGTGCTGGTGGTGAACACCTCGCGGACGCTGCCCGCGGCGGTCGGCGGGCTGCTCGCCGGGGAACCGGTGACCGTGCACTTCTCGACGCGCCAGGACCCTTCGGGCCCCGGGTCCCCGGGCCGCTGGGCCGTGGAGGTGCGGACGCCGGACGGCCGCGGCACGACCGTGCCGCGCGCCGGCGGCCCGGCCGGGGCGGTCGTGGAGCTGCCGGGCGGGGAGCGGCTGGTGCTGGAGGAGCCGCTGTCGCCGCGCGGGGACCGCATGTGGCTGGCGCGGCCGTCGATGGCGGACACCGCGGGCTATCTGCACCGGCACGGCCGGCCGATCCGGTACTCCTACACGGAGCGGGACCAGCCGCTCGCCGCGTACCAGACGGTCTTCTCGGTGCCGTCGCCCGACGGCCTCGGCTCGGCGGAGATGCCGAGCGCCGGCCGGCCGTTTACGGCCGGGATCGTGACCTCCCTGGTCAGCAGGGGTGTGCAGATAGCGCCGATCGTCCTGCACACCGGGGTCGCCTCGGCCGAGACACACGAGCCGCCGTACCCGGAGTGGTTCGAGGTGCCGCCGAGCACCGCACGGCAGGTGAACGCGGCCCGCAGCGGCGGGGGCCGGGTCGTCGCGGTCGGTACGACGGCGGTGCGGGCGCTGGAGTCGGCGGCGGACGGCCGGGGCACGGTCGGTGCCGCGCGGGGCTGGACCGATCTGGTGTTGACCCCGGAACGCGGGGTACGTGCAGTGGACGGGCTGCTGACCGGGCTGCACGAGCCGGAGGCCTCCCACCTGCTGATGCTGGAGGCGGTGGCGGGTGCTCCGCTGCTGGAGCGGGTCTACGCGGAGGCCCTGCGCGGCGGCTATCTGTGGCACGAGTTCGGCGATGTGAACCTGCTGCTTCCGTAGGACGCGCGGGCCCCTTCGCTCCGCGTCCGCCGGACGTGCGAAAAAGCCGTCACCGTACGCACCCCCGCCATGACGATCCGTCATGACGGGGGTGGTGCCGTGTGACCTGCCCGATAGGACGCACGTCACTTACGAAGCCGCTTAGTGGACCAGAAGGGTGCCCGTGGCGCGTAAGGCGCCCGTAAACCGCCCCGCCCGTTCACAGTACAACTACGACTTTCGTTAGTAATCGACCTCTTTGCCCTGCGGTTTTTACCCAGCTATCAATGCCGGAGTCCGCAAATGGAAGAGGTAACTCCGCATGCAGTTCCCGACGCTCCCGAAGCTCGGCCGCCTGAGCAAGGTGCACTCCTTCGCCGTAGCCGGCACCGCGACCGCCGCCCTGACGGTCCTGGCCATCACCGCCGGTGTCCAGGGATCCGACGGAACGGCCCTCGCCTCCGCCAACGAGCCCTCCACCTTCGCCTCGGTCAGCACCGCCGACCCGCAGACGATCGCCGACCAGGCCGGCGCCGCCGCGAAGCACGCCGCTGCCGACGCCGCCGCCAAGAAGAAGGCGGCCGACAAGGCCGCGGCCGCTAAGAAGAAGGCCGCTGACGCCGCCGCGAAGAAGAAGGCCGCCGACGAGGCCGCCCAGCGCAAGGAGGAGCAGGCCGCGAACCGCTCCAAGGAGCGCAAGGCCCTCGCCGCCAAGGAGAAGGCCGAGACCAAGGCCCCGGCTCCGGCCCCGGCCGCCGTCACGTACACCAACGACCTCGACGGCTGGATCAAGGAGTCGCTGTCGGTCATGGCCGCCCACAACATTCCGGGCACCTACGACGGCATCTACCGCAACATCATCCGTGAGTCGTCGGGCAACCCGCAGGCCATCAACCTGACGGACTCCAACGCCATGGCCGGCATACCCTCCAAGGGTCTGCTGCAGGTCATCGACCCGACGTTCCAGCAGTACCACGTCGAGGGCACCTCGATGGACATCTACGACCCGGTCGCCAACATCACCGCCGCGTGCAACTACGCGGCCGCGAACTACGGCACGATCGACAACGTCGACTCGGCCTACTGAGCACCGGTACCAACGCCGAAGGGCGGCCGCACCCCCACGGGTACGGCCGCCCTTCGGCGTTCTGCGGTCCTGCGCGCTACTTGCGCATGACCTCCGGCTCGTGGCGGCGCAGCAGCCGCGAGACCACGATGCCGCAGATGACACCGAGCACGACCAGCACGCCCATGTCGACGATCCACTGGGTGGCGGTGTGCTCCCAGAGCTGGTCCGGGTTGGCCGCGTCCCATGGCATGAGGACGTTCAGCTGGGCGGTGGTGCCCAGGGCCGAGACGGCCCAGCGGGCCGGCATCAGCCAGGCGAACTGCTCCACGCCGATCGAGTCGTAGAGCTGGAAGAGCACCCCGGTGAAGACGACCTGGACGATCGCGAACATCACCAGCAGCGGCATGGTCTTCTCGGCGGTCTTCACCAGGGCCGAGATGATCAGGCCGAACATCATCGAGGTGAAGCCGAGCGCGATGACGCCCAGCGTCATCTCGATCGCCGGCGAGCTCTTGAAGATCACGCCTTCGACGGGCATGGCCCGCGGGGCGAACCCGATGCCGCAGATGATGACGCCCTGCAGGGCCGTGATCAGACCCAGCACGATGACCTTGGACATCAGGTACGCGGAGCGGGACAGGCCGGTGGCCCGTTCCCGCTCGTAGATCACCCGTTCCTTGATCAGTTCTCGTACCGAGTTGGCGGCGCCCGAGAAGCAGGCGCCCACCGCCAGGATCAGCAGGATCGTGCCCGCGTCCTTGTTGACCAGGTGGGCCTTGAGCGGGCCCGGTCCCAGTCCGCTGTCGGCCGGGATGACGACGCTCACCACACCCAGCACCGCGGGCAGGATGAACATCAGCCCGATGAATCCGCGGTCGGAAGCGATCACCGACAGGTAACGGCGCACCAGCGTCAGCAGCTGGGAACCCCAGCTCTGCGGCTTCGGCGGCCGGGTGGCCATCTGCGGGACGACCGCCGCGGCCTGCGGGGCGGAGTCCAGGTCGGCCGCGTACATCTGGTAGTGCGGCGAACCGTGCCAGCGACCGGACCAGTCGTAGTCGCGGTAGTTCTCGAACGCCGAGAAGACGTCGGCCCAGGTCTCGTAACCGAAGAAGTTGAGCGCTTCCTCCGGCGGGCCGAAGTAGGCGACCGAACCGCCCGGCGCCATCACCAGCAGCTTGTCGCACAACGCCAGCTCGGCCACCGAGTGGGTGACCACCAGGACGGTGCGGCCGTCGTCGGCGAGACCGCGCAGCAGCTTCATGACGTCGCGGTCCATCCCGGGGTCGAGGCCGGAGGTCGGCTCGTCCAGGAAGATCAGCGACGGCTTGGTGAGCAGCTCCAGCGCGACGGAGACACGCTTGCGCTGACCGCCCGAGAGGGAGGTGATGCGCTTGTCCGCGTGGATGTCGAGCTTGAGCTCCTGCAGGACCTCCTGGATCCGGTGGTTGCGCTCGTCGGTCGCGGTGTCACCGGGGAAGCGGAGCTTGGCCGCGTACCGCAGTGCTTTGCGGACGGTCAGCTCCTTGTGCAGGATGTCGTCCTGCGGGACCAGACCGATGCGCTGCCGCAGCTCGGCGAACTGCTTGTACAGGTTCCGGTTGTCGTACAGCACCTCGCCCTGGTCGGCCGGGCGGTAGCCGGTCAGCGCACGCAGCAGCGTGGACTTGCCGGAACCGGAAGGGCCGATCACACCGATCAGCGACTTCTCCGGGACTCCGAAGGAGACGTCCTTGAGGATCGTCTTCGTGGTGTTGCCCTGCGGGACCGTGACGGTCAGCCGCCGGGCCGAGAAGGAGACCTCGCCGGTGTCGACGAACTCCTCGAGCCGGTCGCCGGCCAGCCGGAAGGTGGAGTGCCCGACGCCGACGATGTCGTTCGGGCCCAGCAGGTGGCGCTGGATCGCCTGACCGTTGACGTAGGTGCCGTTGTGGCTGCCCAGGTCGACGATCTCGAAGCGGCCGTCCGGGTGCGCCTTGAACTCGGCGTGGAACCGGGAGACCTGGAGGTCGGAGACGACCAGGTCGTTCTCCAGCGCACGGCCGATCTTCGTGACCTGGTTGATCGAGAAGTGGTGCATCGTGGTCGGGCTGCGGTGCTGCTGCCCGCCCTGCGGCTGCTGCCCACCTTGCGGCTGCTGCGGCCAGCCCTGCTGCTGCGGCACCTGCGCCGCGGGGGGCTGGTTCCAGCCACCCTGCTGCGGCGGGTGGGGCTGCTGCTGGGCCGGCGGCTGGTGCGGCTGCTGGAACGGCGGGGCCGGCCGTGCGACGGGTGCCGCGCGGCCCGCGGGTGCCTGGTGCGGCTGCGCCAGCGACGTCTCCGCACTGTAGAGATCGGCGCTGACCTGTTGACCGGCGCTGAAGTTGAGACGGGGGCCGTCGGTCGCGTTGCCGAGGTTCACGGCGGATCCCGGTCCGACCTCCATCTGGTGGATGCGCTGGCCCTGGACGTAGGTGCCGTTGGTGCTGCCGAGATCCTCGACGACCCAACTGCGCTCGCCCCGGCGGATGGTGGCGTGCCGCCAGGAGACCCTGGCGTCGTCGAACACCATGTCTCCCTGCGGATCCCGCCCGAGGCTGTACGACCTGGATGGATCGAGCGTCCAGGTTTGACCGTTCAATTCGAGTACGAGTTCAGGCACCCCAAGCCCCAAAAGTTGTCCCCCGGTATTTCCCCATGCGGGGAGTCTAGGGATTGCGAACATCGGGAGGAACTATTTCAGGCCCGGCAGTCGAACCGGAACCCGCCCTCCGACAAGTACGCCCGCCGGCAGCGTTGACTGTGCTCAAAAGCCACCGGAGAGTAGTAACCGCCCAAGGACACGACCTCGGGGGGCCGGGATGACCGCTAGGACCACGCCCTGGCTGAGCGTACTGCTCTCCGCCGTCGCGGCTGTGAGTTGGGCGTTTCTGGCCATGACGGCCACCGCGGCGCTCGGGTTGCACTTACTCGGGGCGGACGCCGCCGGCTCGCTCGGACCGATGACGGCGGCGGTGGTCGCGATGGCCGCGGGCGGCCGGGTCAGCCCGTCGGGCGACGTCGCCATGTTCGGGATGGACGGCATGGAGACGCAGGGCGCCATCGGCGTCATGCCCCTGGGCGTCGGCCTGGTGGGCGCGTTGCTGCTGGCGTGGGTCTTCCTGCGGTCGTTGCGCGGCGCAGCCGAGATGCAACGAAGGGTGGGGGTCGCGAGCGAGGAACGAGCGACCGGAACCCGCCCGCAGCGGAGTCGAGGCGGAGCGCGCACAACGGAGAGGCGCAAGGCCGGGACGGTCGTCCCCGTCGGCGAACTCGCCGCCCGGGTGCTCTCGGTCGCGGCGCTCTTCCTGGCCCTGCTCGGCGGGCTGGCCTGGGCCGGCCAGGACACCATCGCCATCGACGGGGCCGCGCTCGGCTCCTCCCCGGGCGGCGGCCTGCTGGACGACCTGCCCGGCATCGGGGGCAGCGGGCTCACCGACGGGCTGGAGGGTCTGATCAAGGCCAAGACATCGGTGGGCTTCCATGTCGACACCGCCCCCACGCTGCTGCGCGGCCTGGTGTGGGTGCTGGCGGTGCTGCTGATCGCGCTGCTCGCCTCCCGCCGTACGCCGCTGCCGCCGGGCTGGCAGGCGGTGCACCGCGTGGTGCGGCCCGCCGTCTCGGCGCTGTGCGGGGTGCTGGTGCTCGCGGTGGCGGCGGGGTTCGCCGCCGCCGGGTACGCGGCGGTCACCGGCGACGAACCGGGCCGGATCATGGGCGCCGCGCTCCTGGGCGCGCCCAACGGGGTCTGGCTGGCGGTGCCACTGGGCCTGTTCGTCCAGTGGAAGGGCGTCGCGACCGGCGAACTCGCCAAGCTGCTGCCCCATCCCATCGACGGGCTGCTGAGCGAGGGCGTCAACGAGCCCGTCACGATCGGCCGCCTCGCCGACCTGGACGGCCGGGTCTGGCTGCTGCCCGTCGCGGTGGCGCTGATGATGCTGACCGCCGGGGCGCTCACCGCGACCCGCACCCCCCTGGGGGCCGGGCCGCGCGCCGGCTGGGTGGGGCGCTGCGCGCTGCGGCTGGGGGCCGCGTCGGCCGTCGCGTTCCCGCTGCTGGTGTGGCTCACCGGTGTCTCGGTCAACGCGAACCTGTCGGTCTTCGGCTTCGACGCCGTCGGGGCCGGGATGGAGCTGCACGGCAGCATCCCGTGGGCGCTGCTGCTGGGCGCGCTCTGGGGCGCGGGAGCGGGCGGCGCGGGCGCGCTGCTAGCGCTGGCGACCGGCGCCGCGGGGCGGCAGGCGGCGCCCCTGGCGCTCGGCCGCGCCCCGGAAGGGGCGGCCGGCGACTCCGCGCGGACGTACCCGGCCCTCGCGTACGAGCCGGGGCCGTACCTTCCCAGCCCGGCGTACCGGCCGGACGAGGACGGGCCGAACCCGTACAAGCAGTCGGCGGGGGCCGGCGGGAACGCCGGGGGCGACTCGCCGCACGCGGCCCAGACGGTGGCCGGCGCTCCACTGCCCCCGCCGCTGCCGCGCCGCTCCCAGGGCCGGGGCGGTTCCGACAAGTGGCCCGACCCGCCGGGCGAGCCCCCGCCCCCGCCGGGAGCACCGCCCCGCCGACGTTAGGTCGTGCTCCGGCGGCGACGGCGGTGGCAAGCGGTGGCAGCGGCGACGACGACGGCGGCGGCGGAAGGGCGTAGAGCCGGGCATTCCGGTTGATTGTCTCCCCGCAGGTCCGGACGGGTGTCCGCCACGCGGGACGGCTCGTCGTGTCCTTGAGGCCGCCGGATACGGTGGTGTCACCATGAACGACGCCACGCAGCCCCTCCCTGTCGCCGCCGTTCCCTCCGCGGACGCGCCCACCCTCCTCGTCAAGATCTTCGGCAAGGACCGCCCAGGCATCACCGCCGGGCTCTTCGACACCCTCGCCGCGTTCGGTGTGGACGTCGTGGACATCGAGCAGGTCGTCACCCGGGGCCGGATGGTGCTGTGCGCGCTGGTGACCGCGCCGACCGCCCCCGGCGCGGAGGGCGAGCTGCGCTCCACCGTGCACAGCTGGTCCGAGTCGATCAAGATGCAGGCGGAGATCATCTCCGGCATCGGCGACAACCGGCCGCGCGGTGAGGGACGTTCCCACGTGACGGTGCTGGGCAACCCGCTGACCGCCCGGTCGACAGCCGCCATAGCGGCTTGCATCACCGGCACCGGCGGCAACATCGACCGTATCTTCCGGCTCGCCAAGTACCCCGTCACCGCGGTCGAGTTCGCCGTCTCGGGCGCCGACCCGCTGGTGCTGCGCTCCGCGCTGGCGACGGAGGCCGCGGCGCGCGGGGTGGACGTGGCGGTGGTCCCGGCCGGGCTGCACCGCAGGGCGCAGCGGCTGGTGGTCATGGACGTCGACTCCACCGTCATCCAGGACGAGGTGATCGAGCTCTTCGCCGCGCACGCCGGGTGCGAGGCGGAGGTCGCGGAGGTCACCGCCGCGGCGATGCGCGGCGAGCTGGACTTCGAGCAGTCGCTGCACGCCCGGGTCGCGCTGCTGGCGGGGCTGGACGAGTCGGTGGCGGACAAGGTCCGCGCCGAGGTGCGGCTCACCAAGGGCGCCCGCACCCTGATCCGCACCCTCAAGCGGCTCGGCTACCAGGTGGGGATCGTCTCGGGCGGCTTCACCCAGGTCACCGATGATCTGAAGGAGCGGCTGGGGCTGGACTTCGCGGCCGCCAACACCCTGGAAGTGGTGGACGGGAAGTTCACCGGCCGGGTGACGGGGCCGATCGTGGACCGGGCCGGCAAGGCCCGGCTGCTGCGGAGTTTCGCCGAGCAGGCGGGGGTGCCGCTGAGCCAGACCGTCGCGATCGGTGACGGGGCGAACGACCTGGACATGCTGAACGCGGCGGGGCTGGGTGTCGCGTTCAACGCCAAGCCGGTCGTCCGGCAGGCCGCCGACACCGCGGTCAACGTGCCGTTCCTCGACACCGTCCTGTACCTGCTGGGCATCACGCGCGAAGAGGTCGAGGCGGCCGACGCGCTGGACGGCACCCCGACGGAGTCCGCCCCGGGCGAGTAGGCCCCGGAAAGCGGGCGGCTCCGGGGGCGGGCGCGGCCCCGGGCTCAGGCCTCGTGCGGCACCCAGTAGTCGGTGAGCCTGCCGACGCCGTGCTCGACGGATTTCCAGGAGCCGGAGAACGTGATCACGGCGAAGGCCGCGGTCGGGAAGCCGCCGCGGTTCATCCGGGCGAGGGCGTCCGCCTCGGCGCTGCCCGCGAGGGCGTCGGAGAGGGCGTGCACGCCGGGGTTGTGGCCGACGACCAGCAGGGTGCCGATGTCCTCGGGGGTCTCGTTGAGCAGGGCCAGCAGATCGCCCAGGCTCGCTTCGTACAGCCGCTCCTCGTAGACGGTCCTGGGTCGCTCCGGCATCTCGTGCGCGGCGAGCTTCCAGGTCTCCCGGGTGCGGGCGGCGGTGGAGCACAGGACCAGGTCGGGGGCGACCCCCGCGTCGGCGAGGCGGCGGCCGGCCACTGAGGCGTCCGTGCGACCGCGTTCGGCCAGCGGCCGCTCGTGGTCGGCGACCGCGGGCCAGTCGGCCTTGGCGTGGCGGAGTAGGACGATCGTGCGGGGCGAGTCGACGCTCATGCCCCTCAGCTTTCCAGAAAATCCGCGATCAGGCGCGGGGTAGCGGTTACGGCCCGTGCCCGGCCGCCGGTGCCGCCGGTCACAGGAGGCGCTGGGCGATACCGGGCAGCGCGTCCGCGACACGGGCGATGACGTCGCCGGCGGACTCGGTCGCCCCGGCGTCGGTCCGGCCGGGTCCCGCGATCAGCATGAGCAGGGCGGCGAAGGCGAGCGCGGGGAGCGCGACGGCCCACCACGGCAGGCTCGTCTGCACCCCGCCGACCCCTCGGCGGACCGGGTGCCGCGAGGGCCGGGTGTGTGCCTGGATGGGCTGGGTGGACACGGTGACCGCCTCGGGTAGTGCCGGGATGTTCTGACCCTTCGAAACTACGGAAGGGTGCACGAAGATCCCATCGGGCGGGCCACCCACTTGACCCTGACCTGGCCCCCCTAGGGATGGTGGGGTTGTCCCCACCCTGGGCCTCAGGGGGCGGTGGTTGACCGGCGGGTCGGCGGCGGGTCAGCCGAACTTGGCCGCGACGGTCGCGATGACCGCGACGAAGGCCGGAACGGCCAGCATCAGACCGACGATGACCATCAGCCGCTTCTGGCTCTGCGGGGGGTTGGGCTCGAGTACGGGCATGCTCCCAGTCTCGCACCGGCGCCGCGGAGGACGTCGGCGGGGTCTCTCGCGGTGCCGTCACAGTTCGTCCTCGATGTACCGGTTGCGTCCGGCCAGCACGCCGACGACGATCTGCGGCAGCATGAGCGCGGCCATCAGGGCGATGGGCAGGTCCCAGCCGCCGCTGTGCTGGTAGAGGGCGCCGACCAGGATCGGTCCCGGGATCGAGATCAGATAGCCGGTGCTCTGCGCGAAGGCGGACAGCCGGACCACTCCGGCGCCGGTGCGCGAGCGCATCCCGACCATCGTCAGGGCCAGCGGGAAGGCGCAGTTGGCGATGCCGAGCAGCAGGGCCCACACCCAGGGGGCGCCGGCCGGGGCCAGCCACAGGCCGGTGTATCCGGCGAGGCCGAAGAGCGCGAGGACGACGACGAGCGGGCCCTGGTGCCGCATCCGGCCGGCGAGCGAGGGCAGCGCGAAGGAGAGCGGGACGCCCATCACCATCGTCACGGCCAGCAGCGCGCCCGCGGTGCCGGCGGAGAGCCCGGCGTCGCGGAAGATCTGCGGCATCCAGCCCATCGTGACGTAGGCGGCGGTGGCCTGCAGACCGAAGAAGCAGGCCAGCGCCCAGGCCGTGGGGCTGCGGACGATCCGTCCGCCGTCCCCCGCCGTCACGGCGGTCGCGCCCGGGGCCCTGGGGGCGGTCCGCCCCGCCGCGCTGCGGTCCCGGATCAGGCCGAGCCACGGCACGATCGCGACGACAGCGAGCGCCGCCCAGACGCCCAGGCCGAGCCGCCAGCCGTGACCCATGGCGGAGGTCAGCGGCACGGTCGCCGCGGCGGCGGCCGCGGTGCCCAGCGAGAGCGCCATCGAGTAGAGCCCGGTCATCGCGCCGACCCGGTCGGGGAAGTACCGCTTGACGATCACCGGCATCAGGATGTTGCCGACGGCTATGCCGGCCAGCGCGACGGCGCTGGCGGCGAGGAAGAGCACGGTGCCGTTCGCGAACGGGCGCAGCAGGAGTCCGGTGGCGATGGCCGCCATGCCCGCGCACACCACGGCGCCCGCGCCGAAGCGGCGGGCGAGGCGCGGGGCGGCGATCCCGAACAGCGCGAAGCACAGGGCGGGGACGGAGGTGAGGAGCCCGGCCACGGCGCCGCTCATGCCGAGGCCGGCCCGGACCTCCTTCATCAGCGGCCCGAGGCTGGTGACGGCGGGACGGAGGTTGAGCGCGGCGAGGATCAGTCCGGCGAGCACGAGGCGCCGCGTCCAGACGGACAACGGCGCCGTTTCCCGCCCGGCGGACGGGGCGGGGGCCTGCTCCGGGTCCGCCGGGCCCGCCGAAATCACAGTCCTGTCGCGGTCGAGGGTGAGGGGTTCGTCATCGCGCATGCACCCATCATAGAATGATGGGATGAATCTCGGTCCACTCCCCCGGCAGTCCACCCTCGCCGACCAGGTGATCGCCCGACTGCGCACCCAGATCACGTCCGGGGAGTGGCCGGTCGGCTCCCGCATCCCGACGGAACCCGAACTCGTCGAACAGCTCGGCGTCGCCCGCAACACGGTCCGCGAGGCGGTCAGGGCCCTGGCCCACAACGGCCTGCTCGACATCCGGCAGGGCTCCGGCACCTACGTCCGGGCCACCAGCGAGCTGGCGGGCGTCATGCACCGCCGGTTCGCCGACGCCGACCCGCGGCACGTCGCCGAGTTGCGCAGCGCCCTGGAGGCGTCCGCCGCCGGGCTGGCCGCCGTCCGCCGCACCGACCGCGACCTGCGCCTTCTCGGCACCCTGCTGGAGCGCCGCGAGCGGGCCTGGGAGTCGGGGGACGCCGCCGCGTTCGTCGACGCGGACGCGACGCTGCACCTGGCGGTCGTCGGCGCCTCGCACAACGACGTGCTGGTCGAGCTCTACGCGGACTTCGGCGAGGTGCTGCGCGACTTCCTGCGCGCGGACGTCGGCGAGGTGCTGCGCCCGGAGCAGCACCTGGACCACGCCCGGCTGGTCGAGGCGATCCGCGCGGGCGACGCGGAGGCGGCTTCCGCCGAGGCGGCCGGGCACGCGTTCCACTGCCGGGGGCTCGGCGCCGCGTAGACCCGGCAACGGCGAACGCCCGGCCCCGGACGCCATCGAGGCGTCGGGACCGGGCGTTCGCCGTCGGTCAGGAGCGGCACAGGCCAGAAGCGGTACGGCTCAGGCTCCGACCGCGTGCAGGCCGTCGACGTGGATGATCTCGCCGGTCGGCCCCCGCGTTCCCTGCCGCGCTCGCACTGCTCGGCCCCGGGGGCCTCTCAGGCTTCGTACGGCTGTGCCGGACTCCGTCCGGCGGGGCGGCACATCACCGCCGCGCCGGCCCGCGCGCTAGGCTCCGACCGCGTGCAGGCCGCCGTCGACGTGGATGATCTCGCCGGTGGTCTTCGGGAACCAGTCCGAGAGCAGGGCGACGACACCGCGGCCGGTCGGCTCGGGGTCGGACATGTCCCACTCCAGCGGGGAGCGGTGGTTCCAGACGTCCGCGAGTTCCCCGAAGCCCGGGATGGACTTGGCGGCCATCGAGCCGATCGGCCCGGCCGAGATCAGGTTGCAGCGGACGTTCTGCTTGCCCAGGTCGCGGGCGAGGTAGCGGGAGGTGGCCTCCAGCGCGGCCTTGGCCGGGCCCATCCAGTCGTACTGCGGCCAGGCGTACTGCGCGTCGAAGGTGAGACCGACGACCGAGCCGCCGCCGTTGCTCATCAGGGGCAGGCACGCCATGGTCAGCGACTTCAGCGAGAACGCGGACACGTGCATCGCGGTGGCGACGGACTCCCACGGCGCGTTGAGGAAGTTGCCGCCCAGCGCGTCCTGCGGGGCGAAGCCGATGGAGTGCACCACGCCGTCCAGGCTGCCCAGCTCGGCGCGGACGGTGTCCGCGAGCGAGCCGAGGTGCTCGGCGTTGGTCACGTCCAGCTCGATGACCTTGGTGGGCTTCGGCAGCTTCCTGGCGATGCGCTCGGTCAGGGTGGGCCGCGGGAAGGCGGTGAGGATGATCTCAGCGCCCTGCTCCTGCGCCAGCTTGGCGGTGTGGAACGCGATGGAGGACTCCATCAGCACTCCGGTGATCAGGATGCGCTTGCCTTCGAGAATTCCACTCATGGTGATCAGTGACCCATGCCCAATCCGCCGTCTACGGGAATGACGGCACCAGTGATGTATGCGGCCTCGTCGGAGGCGAGGAAGCGGACCGAGGAGGCGATCTCCGCGGTCTGCGCGTAACGGCCCAGCGGGATCTGTCCGACGATCTTCTCGCGCTGCTCGTCGCTGAGCGTGCGGGTCATGTCGGTGTCCACGAAGCCGGGGGCCACGACGTTCACGGTGATGTTGCGCGAGCCGAGCTCGCGGGCGAGCGAGCGAGCGAAGCCGACCAGGCCGGCCTTGGAGGCGGCGTAGTTCGACTGGCCGGCGGAGCCGAGCAGGCCCACGACCGAGGAGATGAGCACAATGCGTCCCTGGCGGGCCCGCAGCATCTTCCGGGCGGCGGCCTTGACGACACGGAAGGTGCCCGTGAGGTTCGTGTCCAGGACGGACGTGAAGTCCTCGTCGGTCATCCGGAGCAGCAGCTGGTCGCGGGTGACGCCGGCGTTGGCGATCAGCACCTCGACCGCACCGTGCTTCTCCTCGATCTCCTTGAAGGCCTGCTCGACCTGCTCGGATTCGGTGATGTCGCAGCGCACCGCGAGGAAGCCCGCTGGTGGCTCGCCCGAGCGGTAGGTGATGGCGACCTTGTCCCCCGCGTCGGCGAAGGCCTGGGCGATGGCGAGGCCGATGCCCCGGTTTCCTCCGGTGACGAGAACCGAGCGGCTCAACGGATCACCCTTTCCCATAGTTGTGGCTATCACCACGAAACTATCGGTCCGGGCAGCGATACGAGGAACCGGGCCCGACAGGGGCATCAGGCTGTCCCTGTCGGGTCCCTACAGTCGATGTTGCTACGCCTGGGTACCGGATGCCGTCCGGCGGCGGCCGCGGAGGATCATTCCGACGGCTCCCGCGGCGAGAACGGCGCTGCCGCCGAGTGCCGTCTTCAGGGTGCCGTCGGTCCGGCCGCTCGCCGCCGCGTTCTGGGCGACGAGCGAGGTGTCCCCGCCGTGGCCGTGGTGGCTGACGGTCGACCGGGCCGATCCGGCGGTGATCTGCTGCTCGCTGGGTGCGGCCGGGGCCGCGGCCGGGGCGACGCCCTGTCCGTAGACGACGTCGGAGCAGCCGTAGAAGGCTTCGGGGCTGTCGGTGCGCTGCCAGACCTGGTAGATCAGGTGGCGGCCGGAGCGGCTGGGCAGGTTCGCGGTGAAGTTGTAGGAGCCGCCTGTCGCGGTGGAGCTGGTGGCGTAGGTGGCGATCGGGGTGGTGTCCAGGTCCGACCACTTGAGCGGCTTCGTCGGGTCGTAGCCGGTCTTGGTGATGTAAAGGGTCATGACGCCGCGGTGGGGCGCGGTGACCCGGAACGCGATGTTGCGGGAGCCGGCGGTGACGGACGTGGCCGGCCAGTCGGTGCGGGCCATGTCGAGGGCCTTGTACTTGTCGCGGTTGGCCGAGCACAGCTTGCCGTCGGGGATGATGTCGCGGCTGTGGCCGTCGGCGTTGGCGATGTTGACTTCGTTCCAGTCGTAGAGCGGCTGGGTGCCGCTCATGGTGACCAGGTCCTTGCAGACCTGCGACTGCGGGTGCTCGGGGCCTTCGGCGTAGCAGGCGGATATCCGGCTGACGGGGCCGCTGAGCGCGCCGTGCGCGCTCGCGGACACCGGGGTGAGGGCGACGAGCGCCAGCGCGGCGGCGCCCGCGGCGCCGATCACCGCGCCATGGCGGACGGCGGACCGCCGGGGCGGGGGGACGCGGAGTGCCGAGAGGTGGGGGGTTGGCATGGGGGGCTCCTTGTCGTGCTGTTTCTCAGGACTGCGCGGACACAGGCGTGGGGGGACCAGCAGCCCCGAGCATAGGATTGGTCTGGACCAACGACAAGAGCCTTGTCGTCATCGGGTTCTGACGGATCATCACCGGTGCGCCGGGCGCGCCGGATATACCGTGGCCACCGGGCTGTCCGACCGGCATGATTCACTGCGCAGACCTGTCGAATCAGACCTGTCGAATCGGGCGAAAGGGGAGGCCGCTGTGCCTCACGAGGTCGATCAGTCATTCCTGGCGCTGCCACTGCGGGCGCTGGCCGACGCGGCACTCGCCCGCGCGCGGGCGCTCGGAGCGGAGCACGCGGACTTCCGCTTCGAACGGATCCGCAGCGCCACCCACCGGCTCCGGGACGCCCGGCCGTCCGGCACCACGGACACCACGGACACCGGGTACGCGGTCCGGGTCGTGCACGGCGGCGCCTGGGGCTTCGCGTCCGGCGTCGACCTGACGATGGACGCGGCGGCGCGGGTCGCCGGCCAGGCGGTCGCCATGGCGCGGCTGTCGGCGAAGGTGATCGCCGCCGCGGGTTCCGACGAACGCGTCGAGCTGGCGGACGAGCCGGTGCACGCGGACAAGGTGTGGGTCTCCGCGTACGGGACCAACCCCTTCGACGTCCCGGACGCGGAGAAGACGGCGCTGCTCGCCGAGTGGAGCAGCCGGCTGCTCGCCGCGAAGGGCGTCGCGCACGCGGACGCGGCCCTGATGACCGTCCAGGAGAACAAGTTCTACGCGGACTCCTCCGGCACCAGCACCACGCAGCAGCGGGTGCGGCTGCACCCGCAGCTCACCGCCGTCGCGGTGGATCCCGGCAGCGGCGACTTCGACTCCATGCGCACCCTGGCCCCGCCGGTCGGCCGCGGCTGGGAGTACCTGACGGGCACCGGCTGGGACTGGGACGCCGAACTGGCGCAGATCCCGGAACTGCTGGCGGAGAAGATGCTCGCGCCGACCGTGGAGGCCGGTTCGTACGACGTCGTGGTGGACCCGTCCAACCTGTGGCTGACGATCCACGAGTCGATCGGCCACGCCACCGAGCTGGACCGGGCGCTCGGTTACGAAGCCGCCTACGCGGGCACCTCGTTCGCGACCTTCGACCAGCTGGGCACGTTGAAGTACGGCTCCGCGCTGATGAACGTCACCGGGGACCGCACCGCGGAACACGGCCTCGCGACGATCGGCTACGACGACGAGGGCGTCGCCGGGCAGACCTGGGACCTGGTGAAGGACGGCACCCTGGTCGGGTACCAGCTGGACCGCCGGATCGCGAAGCTCACCGGCTTCGAACGGTCCAACGGCTGCGCGTTCGCCGACTCCTCCGGCCATGTGCCGGTGCAGCGGATGGCCAACGTGTCGCTCCAGCCGGCGCAGGACGGGCCGTCGACGCAGGAGCTGATCGGCGGCGTCGAGCGCGGCATCTACATCGTCGGCGACCGCTCCTGGTCGATCGACATGCAGCGCTACAACTTCCAGTTCACCGGCCAGCGGTTCTTCCGGATCGAGAACGGCCGGCTCGCGGGCCAGCTCAAGGACGTCGCCTACCAGGCCACGACCACCGACTTCTGGGGCTCGATGGAAGCCGTCGGCGGCCCGCAGACCTACGTCCTCGGCGGCGCCTTCAACTGCGGCAAGGCCCAGCCCGGGCAGGTCGCGGCGGTCAGCCACGGCTGCCCCTCCGCGCTGTTCCGCGGTGTCAACATCCTGAACACGACCCAGGAGGCCGGCCGATGAGCCCCCGCAGCACCGCTCCGCACGAGATCGTCGAGCGCGCCCTGGCACTGTCCCGCGCCGACGGCTGCGTCGTCATCGCGGACGAGGAGTCCAGCGCCAACCTGCGCTGGGCGGGCAACGCCCTCACCACCAACGGCGTGACCCGTGGCCGCACCCTCACCGTCATCGCGACGGTGAACGGCTCGCAGGGCGCCGCCTCCGGTGTGGTGTCCCGCTCCGCGGTGACCGTCGACGACCTGGAGCCGCTGGTCCGGGCCGCCGAGGAGGCGGCCCGCGCCGCGGGGCCGGCCGAGGACGCCCAGCCGCTCGTCGAGGGCACCGCGCACTCCGCCGGCTTCACCGAGCCGCCCGCCGAGACCTCCTCCGAGGTCTTCGGATCGTTCGCGCCCGCGCTGGGCGAGTCCTTCGCGACCGCACGGGCCGGCGGACGGCAGCTGTACGGGTTCGCCTTCCACTCGGTGACCTCCAGCTACCTCGGCAGCTCCACGGGACTGCGGCTGCGGCACGACCAGCCGACCGGCACGATGGAGCTGAACGCCAAGTCCCCCGACCGCTCCCGCTCCGCCTGGGCAGGGGCCTCGACCAGGGACTTCAAGGACGTCGACCCGGCGGCGCTCGACGCGGAGCTCGCCCAGCGGCTCGTCTGGGCGGAGCGGCGCGTCGAACTGCCCGCCGGCCGGTACGAGACGCTGCTGCCGCCGTCCGCCGTCGCGGACCTGGCGATCTACCAGCTGTGGTCGTCCGGCGCCCGTGACGCGGCCGAGGGCCGCACCGTGTTCAGCAAGCCGGGCGGGGGCACCCGGGTCGGGGAGAAGCTCTCCGAGCTGCCGCTGACGCTGCGCAGCGACCCGTCGGCGCCCGGTCTGGAGTCGGCCCCGTTCGTCATCGCGCACGCCTCGGGCGACGAGTCCTCGGTGTTCGACAACGGCCTGCCGGTCGGGCCGGTGGAGTGGATCCGCGACGGGGTGCTCATCCGGCTGCCCACCACCCGGCACAGCGCGGGCCTCACGGGCCTCCCGGTGACCCCGACCGCCGACAACCTGATCCTGGACGGCGGCGGCACCAAGTCGCTGGAGGAGATGGTCGCGGCGACCGGGCGCGGGCTGCTGCTGACCTGCCTGTGGTACATCCGCGAGGTCGATCCGGCGACGCTGCTGCTCACCGGCCTCACCCGGGACGGCGTCTACCTGGTCGAGAACGGCGAGGTGACGGGCGCGGTGAACAACTTCCGGTTCAACGAGTCGCCGGTGGACCTGCTCGGCCGGGTCGCCGAGACGGGCCGCACCGAGCGGACGCTGCCGCGCGAGTGGAGCGACTACTTCACCCGGGCCGCCGCGCCGGCCATGCGGATCCCGGACTTCAACATGAGCTCGGTCAGCCAGGGCGTCTGACCGGCGTGCCAGGAGGATGACGACGGTGGACGAGAAGCGGACGGTCAAGGTCTCGAAGTTCCTGGCCATGGTGCTGCGGCATCATCCGGGAGCGGTCGGGCTGACCCTCGACGAGGGCGGCTGGGTGGCGGTCGACGAACTGATCGCCGCCTGCGACCGGGCCGGCCGCCGCTTCTCGCGCGCCGAGCTGGACCATGTCGTCGCGACGAACAACAAGAAGCGGTACGAATACGCGCCGGACGGCCTGCGGATCCGGGCCAGCCAGGGCCACTCGGTCCCGGTGGACCTCGGGCTGGCGGCGGCGCCACCGCCCGACGTGCTCTTCCACGGCACGGCCACGACGACCCTGCCGCTGATCCTCCGGGACGGGTTGCTGCCGATGTCCCGTCAGGACGTCCATCTGTCGGCCGACGTGGAGACGGCCGTGCGCGTGGGTGCGCGGCACGGCCGTCCTGTGGTGCTGGAGGTGGACGCTGCCCGGCTGGCCGCCGAGGGCCATGTGTTCCGGGTCAGCGCCAACGGAGTGTGGCTGACCGACCGGGTGCCCGCGGCGCGGTTGCGGCAGCGCCCGGTCTGAGCGAACGGTCTGCCGGCGTCAGGCAGTCCTCTTGCCCCTGATCGCCGCCCACAGGCCGTCCCCCACGGCGACCACCGCGATGGCTCCGAGCAACTGCAGCAGGTGCCGGGTCCAGTCGATACCACTGGTGTTGTTGACGCCGATCCACGTCGCGATGGCGTTGCCCAGGACGCTGCCGAGCATGCCGAAGATCGCGGTCAGCCACAGCGGGATGGCCTGCTTGCCGGGCAGGATCGCCTTGGCGATCAGACCCAGAACCAGACCGACGATGATCGCCCACAACCAACTCATGTCACACGCCTCCTCGCGTTCAAGTGACCATGCACTCGTGTCGCCAGTCTGCTGCGAGGCGGGCTACGCCGCATGTCGGGTGCGTCCATACGCCGTACGACGGGGTGCGCACGCCACTCGCGGGGCGGCCCCGGTCTCGAATGCGGCGGACCCGCGGCGTACCGTGAGTAAGGCCTGGGGCGGGTCCCCGCAACAGAATTCGGTACGGCCCGACGGGCCGAGCAGGCGGTGGAATGTGATGCGGAAGCACAGCGACGGTGAGGTCATCCGGATCACCGGAGCCCGTACCAGCCTGACGCAGGACGTGCAGGGCCGGCAGCGCCGCTACGTCATCTCGATGCTGGTCCGTACCGCCTCGGTCATCGCGACCGTGACCTTGTGGAACGTGCAGCGGCCGCTGGCCTGGGTCGCGCTGGTCCTGGGCGCGCTGCTGCCCTATGTCGCGGTGGTCATCGCCAACGCGGGACGGGAGAACGCGCCGTCGCTGCCGTCCTCCTTCGTCCCGCCGCCGACCCGGCCGATGCTGGAGCGGGCCGTCGTGGAGGGCCGTGTGGTGCCGGGAACGGAATCCCCGGAGGGCCCGCACAGCGGTCGGAACTGAGCCGCCCATGGCCGGAAAACCTCAAGAAAAGCTCAGATCAATCATGGGGATCCCCTCCTCGACCGGGGTGCATGCGTGACATACTTCGTACGCGCTCCGCATCCCCCGTCGGAGCGACGGACCGACGCCGGGCGGCTCCCCCCGTGGCTGCCCGGCGTCGCCATGTTTACTGGCGGCTATGAACGACGAGACGCCGATCTGCTCGGCCAAGGGCTGCCGCACCACCGCCGCGTGGGTGCTGGCGTGGAACAACCCCAAACTGCACACCCCGGACCGCCGGAAGACCTGGCTCGCCTGTGACGAGCACCGGGAGCACCTGTCGCAGTTCCTGGATCTGCGGGGTTTCCTGAAGGACGTCGTGCCGTTCGCGGAGTGGCAGGACCCGGCGGACGTCGCACCGCCGCGGAATGCGACGGCGCCGGGAACCCCCGAGGCGTCCTGAGGCCTCCTGGCGCGTCCTGATAGCGGACGCGACGCGGGCCCCGGCCGACCGCGGGCGGCGAGGCCCGAGGGGCGCCTCGCGGGGCCCTCGGGAGGTACCCCGGAGCCCTCTTAGCCGCCGATCGCCGACATCGGGCGGTCAGGCTGGAGGAACGACGGGTCGTCGAGCCCGGAGCCGGCCTTCTTGCCCCACATCGCGGTCTTCCACAGCGCGGCGATCTCCGCGTCGGTGGCGCCGGAGCGCAGCGGGGCGCGCAGGTCGGACTCGGTGCGGGCGAAGAGGCAGTCGCGGACCTGGCCGTCGGCGGTGAGCCGGGTGCGGTCGCAGGCGCGGCAGAAGGGGCGGGTCACGGAGGCGATGACGCCGACCCGGGCCGGGCCGCCGTCCACCAGCCAGCGTTCGGCGGGGGCCGAGCCGCGGGCCCCGTTGGGTTCGGGGGTGAGCGTGAAGCGGGTCTGGAGGCTCTCCAGGATCTCCTCCGCGGTCACCATGTCGCCGCGCTGCCAGCCGTGCTGGGCGTCCAGCGGCATCTGCTCGATGAAGCGCAGCTCGTACCCGTTCTCGACGGCCCACCGGAGCAGTTCCGGGGCCTCGTCGTCGTTGACCCCGCGCATGAGCACCGCGTTGACCTTGACCGGGGTCAGGCCGGCGGCGCGGGCCGCTTCGAGCCCGGCGATGACGTCATGGTGGCGCTTGCGCCGGGTCATGGCCTGGAAGACGTCGGGGCGCAGGGTGTCCAGGGAGACGTTGACCCGGTTCAGGCCGGCGTCGCGCAGCGCGGCGGCGGTGCGGCCCAGGCCGATGCCGTTGGTGGTCAGCGAGATCCGGGGTCGGGGTTCGAGGGCCGCGACGCGTTCGATGATGCCGACCAGGCCGGGGCGGAGCAGTGGCTCGCCGCCGGTGAAGCGGACGTCCTTGACGCCGAGGTCGGTGACGCCGATCCGTACCATCCGGACGATCTCGTCGTCGGTGAGCAGTTCGGGCTTGGCCAGCCACTGCAGGCCCTCTTCGGGCATGCAGTAGGTGCAGCGCAGATTGCACCGGTCGGTGAGCGAGACCCGCAGATCGGTGGCCACGCGTCCGTAGGTGTCGATCAGCACGCGTTCCGCCTCCCTCGCGGGCACCTGGTGCACCCGCCACTCCAGCTTAGGACCACAGCGGCCCATCGCGTATCGCCGCAGCGTACGCGATGGGCCCCTGATTGCAACAGTTTGTTGAATCCGTGGCGGAGGGCTGGATCAGTGAGCTCCGGCGCCGGTCATGGAGCGCACCTCCAGCTCCTTGTACTTCTCGAGGTCCGGCTTCTCCTTGGACAGGACCGTGCCCAGCCAGCCGAGCAGGAAGCCCAGCGGGATGGAGACGATGCCCGGGTTGGCCAGCGGGAACCAGTGGAAGTCGCTGCCGGTGAAGAGCGAGTCCGAGGCGCCGGAGACGACCGGCGAGAAGATCACCAGGACGACCGAGGAGACCAGGCCGCCGTAGATCGACCAGGTCGCTCCCGCGGTGGTGAACTTCTTCCAGTACAGGCTGTAGAGAATGGTCGGGAGGTTGGCGGAGGCGGCGACCGCGAAGGCCAGCGCGACCAGGGCCGCCGCGTTGAGTTTGGTGGCGTACATGCCGAGCCCGATGGAGACCGCGCCGATCGCCACCGCGGCGATCTTGGCGGTGATGACCTCGTTCTTCTCGCTGACCTTGCCCTTGCGGATGACGTTGGCCCACAGGTCGTGCGCGAACGAGGCCGACGACGCGAGGGTGAGGCCCGCGACGACGGCGAGGATGGTGGCGAAGGCCACCGCGGAGATCACTGCGAGCAGGATTGCGCCGCCGGTCGTGCCGGGGCCGCCGCCGACGTACTCGGCGAGCAGCGGCGCCGCGGTGTTGCCGGACTTGTCGCTCGCCTTGATCTTGGCTGCCCCGACCAGGGCCGCCGCGCCGAAGCCGAGGGCGATGGTCATCAGATAGAAGCCGCCGATGATGCCGATCGCCCAGTTCACGGACTTCCGGGCGACCTTCGCCGAGGGCACGGTGTAGAAGCGCACCAGGATGTGCGGCAGCCCGGCGGTGCCCAGGACGAGGGCCAGGCCCAGCGAGATGAAGTTGATCTTGCTGGTGCTGTCGACGCCGTACTTGAGGCCGGGCTCCAGGAACTTGTGCCCCTGACCGCTCTTCTCGGCCGCGGCACCCAGCAGCGCGGACGGGTTCCAGTGGAACTTGTTGAGCACCAGGACCGTGATCAGCAGGGTGCCGAGGATCAGCATCACGGCCTTGATGATCTGCACCCAGGTCGTGCCCTTCATGCCGCCGATCGTCACGTACAGCACCATGACGATGCCGACCAGCGCCACGATCAGCCGCTTCGGGCCCTCACCGGTGACGCCGAGCAGCAGCGAGACCAGGGCGCCCGCGCCGACCATCTGGGCCAGCAGATAGAAGATCGACACGATGATGGTCGAGGTGCCGGCGGCGGTGCGCACCGGGCGCTGGCGCAGCCGGTAGGCGAGCACGTCGGCCATGGTGAAGCGGCCGGAGTTGCGGAGCGGTTCCGCGACCAGCAGCAGGGCGACCAGCCAGGCGACCAGGAAGCCGATCGAGTAGAGGAACCCGTCGTAGCCGACGAGCGCGATGGCGCCGGCGATCCCCAGGAACGAGGCGGCGGACATGTAGTCGCCGGAGATCGCCAGCCCGTTCTGGAAGCCGGTGAAGCCGCGGCCGCCCGCGTAGAAGTCGGTGGCGTCCTTCGTCTGGCGGCCGGCCCAGACGGTGATGCCGAGGGTGATGACGACGAACACCGAGAAGAGCGTGATGATCAGGGTGCGGTGCTCCGACGCCGCCGCCTCGGCCGCCAGGTTGATCGTGCCGGTGGTCATGAGCGGTCCTCCAACGTAGCGCCGTTCTCCAGCCGCGCCTTGAGGGCCTCGGCTCCCGGGTCGAGCCGGGCGTTCGCGTACCGGGCGTATATCCACGCGATGAGGAAGGTGGTGAGGAACTGCGCGAGGCCGAAGACGAACGCCACGTTGATGTTGCCGACGACCTTGGTCGCCATGAACCCGCCCGCGTAGCTCGACAGGAGCACGTAGAGCAAATACCAGGCGAGGAAGGCGACGGTGACCGGGAACGCGAACACCCGGTAGGAGTGCCGTAGTTCGGCGAATTCCGGACTCGCCTCCACCGCGGAGTACGAAGCGGGGGTCGGGAGACCCGGGGTGGCGGACGGTGGTGCGGGATCCACGGTGCCTCCATGAGTGATCTGCGTCACGTCGATGATCGGAACCGCATGCTAGAGGTGTGACGGCAGGTGTTCAACAGGTCCTCCGGCAAAACTGCCGCGATCCGAGCCACGGCCGACACCGCGGCCGGGGCGCTTCGTTGTACAAGGCGCCCAGCACCGTCGCCGAGCGGCCCCGACGCGGCCGTGACGTCAGTCCGAGGACATCGCCCGTGAACACCCAGCCGAGTTCCCCGCCACCGGGTCCGCGCCGACTGCCGTACGGGGCCGTCCGGTTGGCCGCCCCGGTGGCCGCGGCTCCGCGACCGGCCGGCCGCGCGGCGCCCGGCCGGTGGTACGGACCGCGGGTCGTCATACCGCTGTTGAGCATCGAGGCGCTGCGGTCCGGCCACGGCGGCGGCTGACGCGTCTTCGGCTCGAACGGGAATCCGGTAGGAATCCGGGATTTCTACCGCAATCCATTGATGGCGCCACCGGTACGACGATAGTTTCCATCGTCATGTACCTGTCCCACGCCAACCGGGTCGTCGGGACGGGTAGTCGGACGATTGGAGATCCCATGGTTCCTCTTCACAGACGGTCCGGACGGCGCCGCGTACTCGCGGCGACCGTCGGGATGGCGCTGGCGGCAGCGGT
Organism: Streptomyces sp. H39-S7; assembly: GCF_027158205.1. GTDB lineage: Bacteria > Actinomycetota > Actinomycetes > Streptomycetales > Streptomycetaceae > Actinacidiphila. The sequence continues at coordinate 35,035 of NZ_JAPVLU010000062.1, forward strand.
CGCCGTACTGCCGGGCGCCGCTTCGGCGGCAGCGGCGGACACCACGGCGGCGGCCGACGGCCCGCTGCTGTCGTACGTGGTCAACACCAAGGTGGACCGCGGCACCGTCAAGAGCGTCGAGCGTGCGGTGGCCCGGGCCGGCGGCCAGGTCGTCATCTCGTACGAGAAGATCGGCGTCATCGTCGTCCACTCGGCGAACCCGGGGTTCGCCGCCGCGATACGCAAGGCCCATGGGGTGCAGACGGCGGGCGCCACCCGTACCTCCGCCATCGCCCCGGCCTCGACCACCGAGCTGGGCGCACCGGAACGGCTCACCGCCGCCCAGGTCGCCGCGGCCACCGCGAAGGCCGGCCCCGCGCAGGAGCCGCTGGAGGCGAACCAGTGGGACCTGGTGGCCATCAAGGCCGACCAGGCCGCCAAGATCAACCCGGGCAGCCGGAAGGTCACGGTCGGTGTCATCGACACCGGCGTCGACGACACGCACCCGGACCTCGCCGCGAACTTCTCCGCCTCGCAGTCCGCGAACTGCGTGGGCGGTGTGGCCGACACGAGCCCGGGCGCCTGGCGCCCGTACGACCCGGCCAGTGACTACCACGGCACGCACGTGGCGGGCGAGATCGCCGCCGCGCGCAACGGCATCGGCGTGGCCGGCGTCGCCCCCAACGTCAAGGTCGCGGCCATCAAGGTCAGCGACCCCGTCACGAGCCTGTTCTACCCGGAGAGCGTGGTCTGCGCGTTCGTCTTCGCGGCCGACCACGGCATCTCCGTGACGAACAACAGCTATTACATCGACCCCTGGCTGTACAACTGCCTCGCCGACCCCGACCAGAAGGCGATCGTCGACGCCGTCAACCGCGCGTCCAAGTACTCCGAGCGCAAGGGTGTACTGAACGTCGCGTCGGCCGGCAACTCCGACGACGACCTGGACTCGGACGCGATCGTCGACGCGTCCAGCCCGGACGACAGCACCCCGGTCGAGCGCACCATCGACCCGCACAAGTGCTTCGACATTCCCACCCAGCTGCCCGGCGTCGTCACGGTCTCCGCGACCGGCGTGCAGAACCTCAAGTCGTACTACTCCAGCTACGGCCGGGGCGTCATCGACGTCGCCGCCCCCGGCGGGGACAAATACCAGATCCCGGGTACTCCGGACAAGAACGGCCGGATCCTGTCCACCCTGCCCGGCAACACCTATGGATATCTGCAGGGCACCTCGATGGCCAGCCCGCACGTGGCCGCCGTCGCGGCGCTCGTCAAGAGCAAGCACCCGCACGCGACGCCTGAGCAGATCCAGTGGATCCTCAAGGCCGAGGCCGACAACCCCGGCTGCCCGACGGGCCTCTACGACCCGGACGGCAACGGAGTGCAGGACGCCACCTGCACCGGCCCGAAGCGGGTGAACAGCTTCTACGGGTTCGGCATCGTCGACGCCCTGGACGCCGTCACCAAGTAACCGCCGCGACGAGAACGCCGGGTGGGCCCGCGATACGGGCCCACCCGGCGTTTCGTCTTCCGTCAGAACCTGACGATGGCCTTCAGCGCGGTCCGCTGGTCCATCGCCTTGTACCCGCCGGGGACACCGTCCAGGTCGACCGCGAGGTCGAAGACCGGGGACGGGTCGATGGCGCCGGACAGGACGTCGGGGAGCAGCTCCCCGATGTAGCTGCGGACCGGGGCGACGCCGCCGCGCAGGGCGATGTTGCGGTTGAACATCTCGCCGAGGTCCAGGCCGGTGCCGCTGCCGTGCGGGACGCCGACGTAGCCGATGGCGCCGCCGTCGCGGGTGATGCCCACCGCGGTGCGCATGGACTGCTCGGTGCCGACCGCCTCGATGACGGCGTGCGCGCCCTGCCCGCGGGTCAGCTCCCGGACCGCCGCGACGGCCGCCTCGCCGCGCTCGGCGACGACGTCGGTGGCGCCGAAGGTGCGGGCGAGGTCGGTGCGCGCCTCGTGCCGGCCGAGCGCGATGATCCGCTCGGCCCCCAGCCGCTTGGCGGCGAGCACCCCGCACAGGCCGACCGCGCCGTCTCCGACGACGGCCACCGTCGTGCCGGGGCCGACACCGGCGCCGACGGCGGCGTGGTGGCCGGTGCCCATGACGTCGGACAGGGCGAGCAGCCCGGACAGCAGACGGTCGTCGGAGAGCGCGTCGGCGGGCAGTTTGACCAGGGTGGCGTCGGCGAAGGGGACCCGGACGGCCTCGCCCTGGCCGCCGTCGGAGCCGACCGAGCCCCAGAAGCCGCCGTGCACGCAGGAGGTCGTCAGGCCCTCGACGCAGTACTCGCAGACGCCGTCGGACCACATGAAGGGGGCGACGACCAGGTCGCCCGCTCGCAGTCCCGACACCTCGGAGCCGGTCTCCTCGACGACGCCGAGGAATTCGTGGCCGATGCGCTGCCCCGGCTCGCGGGCGGCCTCGCCGCGGTACGCCCACAGGTCGCTGCCGCAGACGCAGGCGCGGACCACCCGGACGACCGCGTCGCCGGGCTGCCGCAGCGCCGCGTCGGGTACGTCCTCCACCCTGATGTCGAACGGGGCGTGGATGACGGTGGCGCGCATGGGGTGTCCTTGGTGCTCAGCTCGATGGGGTGACTTCACGGTACGCCTGGGGTCCGGGTGCCGCACGCCGCGGGTCCCGGCGGGTCAGGGCGCCGGCCAGCAGGTACTGGGCGGCCAGGTAGGTCAGCATGATCCAGAAGTCATGGCCCGGGAGCAGCGGCCAGTCGGCGATACCGGCGGCGATGAGCGTGTCGGAGAGCAGGAACAGGGCGCCGCCGGCCGCGGCCCGCGCGCCGAGCCCGGCCGCTCCGGCGGCCATCGCGGTGAGCAGCAGGCTGTACCCCGCGACCGGGATCCGCATCGACGCCTCCAGGCCGCCCCACAGCAGCGTGATCATGACCAGCCACACCGCGGCGTACCCGGCGGCGCGCCGCAGCGCCGCCCGGCGGTCGGCGAAGGCGCCGTGCCGGACGAAGAGCACCAGATAGCAGACGTGTCCGGCGGCGAAGGAGCCCATGCCGGCCAGGAACGCCAGGTCACCGCCGATCTGCAGGGCGACATCGCCGCCCCAGCCGAAGAGCAGCGCGGCGATCAGCGGCCGCGGGCCGCCGCGGGCCGCCGCCCAGCCGGCCAGGACGGGCAGCAGGAGGGGCTTGGTGAGCTGCCGCCCCAGGTCCCAGCCCGCCAGGGTCGCGGCCAGGTGGGCGACGCCGACGACGGCGAACGCGACGAGCAGCGTCCGCTCCGTACGGGCACGGCTCACGCGGCCTGCTCCCCGGCTGCCGGCGCCGTGGGACCGCCGGCCGGTACGGGTACCGGCGCGGGCGCCGGGACCGGCTGCCAGCCGGGGCCGCGCAGCACATGCCCGAAGCGGGCCCGCCAGGTGCCGGCGGCGGCCACGTCGCGGGCGATGGCGGCGTACTCGTGGGTGGCCACCCGCAGCGGGTTGTACGTGCCGATGTTCTTGGTGAGGCCGAACACCGGCCGCTCGGTCTCGGGCGCGAAGGAGCCGAAGAGCCGGTCCCAGACGATGAGGATGCCGCCGAAGTTGCGGTCCAGGTAGCCGCCCTGGGAGGCGTGGTGCACCCGGTGGTGCGAGGGGGTATTGAGCACGTACTCGAAGGGGCGGGGCAGCTTGTCGACCCGCTCGGTGTGCACGAAGAACTGGTAGACGAGGTTGACCGAGGAGCAGAAGGCCAGCGCGGCCGGGTGCACCCCGCAGGCGATCAGCGGCACGTAGAAGGGCCACACGGTGAGGGTGGTCCAGGGCTGGCGCAGCGCGGTGGAGAGGTTGAAGTTGCGGCTGGAGTGGTGGACCACGTGGCAGGCCCACAGCAGCCGGATCATGTGGTGTCCGCGGTGCGACCAGTAGTAGAAGAAGTCCTGGCCGAGCAGCATCAGCGGGAGCGTCCACCACAGCACCGGGAGGTGCAGCGGGGTGAGTTCGTAGACCGCCGCGTACACGGCGACGATGGGGATCTTCCACAGCAGGTCGAAGACCAGGCTGCCGAGACCCATCGTGATACTGGTGGCGGCGTCCTTGGCGACGTATCCCGCGGCGTCCTCGTCGGGATGGATGCGGTAGCTCACCATCTCCAGGACGGTGAGCAGGACGAAGGCCGGTATCGACCACAGCACGACATCGGGCAGTTGCGGCATGGACGCACGATAGGGGCGCCCGGGCGGCCGCCGCTAGTGGTTGTTACCGACAAGTACGCCGACTGTTACGGCGGCCGTTACGGCGGACGCCTCCGCCCGCGGCCGGTCACCGTCCGGCCGGGGTTCCCGGCGCGGCCGCCAGCGCCGCCGCCAGATCGGCCCGCTGCCGGATGCCGAGCTTGCGGTAGGTGCTGGTCAGATGGGTCTCGACGGTCCTGCGGGCCAGATGCAGCAGCTCCGCTATGGCCCCGTTCCCGTGGCCCGCGGCGGCCAGTTCCGCTATCCGCCGCTCGCTGGCCGTCAGGGCGCCGGTCCCGGTGTGCGGGATCCGGCGCGGGCGGGCGCCGCCGTCCCGCAGCGCCTGCCGCGCGAGCCGGCCCAGGCGTACGGCGCCGAGCCGCTCGGCCCGCGCGGCGGCCTCCCGCAGCACGTCGCGGGCCTGCCCCGAGCACCGGGCGGCGGTGAGGGAGCGGCCCAGGCCGAGCTGCGCGGCGATCAGTTCCGGCTCGGCGGCCGCATCCTCGCGCAGCCGGGCGACGGCCTCCTCGATCAGCTCGATCCCGCGCCGGCCGCCGGTCGCCGAGCCGAGCGCGCGCAGGGCCCGCCCCTCGGTACGGGCCGTGCCCCAGATCCTGGCCAGCCGCAGTTCCTCGGCGGCGAGCGGCACCGCCTCGCCGGCCCGGCCGGTCCGCACCAGGCTGTCGGCGGCGGGCGAGCGCCAGGCGGTGACGACCGGGCTCACCACGCCCCGGGCGGCCTGCCGCCGGCCGCAGTCGTTGAAGTCCTCCAGTGCGCCGGTGTCGTCACCCAGGGCGGAGCGCAGCAGACCGCGCGCGTACAGGAACTCGCACCACTGCCAGGAGTGGTCGGGGCCGGGGCCCGCGAGCTTTCCGGCGAGCTCGGCGGCCTCGTCCAGCCGGTCGAGTTCGGTGAGCGCGATCATCGTCTGGGCGCCGACATGGACGTTGGCCGCGGGGTCCTGGTCGTCGACGAGCCGGGCGAAGTCTCCCCGCATGACGGCGGCCTCGGCCCGCACGCTCACCAGGCACTCGTGGCCGGGGTGCAGCACCGGCTCGCCGAGCGGGATCCGGGCGGCGAGCCGTTCCGCCTCGTCCAGCCGGTCGGCCCACTGCGCGACGGTGGCGACCGACCCCAGGACGTACGGCTCCAGCAGCGGGTCGACCGCGCCGGGTGCGAGCAGCGGACGCACCTGCTCCCAGGCCTGTTCCGCCGAGAGCAGCCCGGCGGCCGACTCGTACTCGGTGAGCATCGTCTCGGCCATCGGATCGGGATCGCCGAGGTGCCGCAGCCGCAGCAGCTCCGAGACCATCTGCCGCCAGCTCTCCCCGTCGTGCGAGGCGATGAGCGCGGTCGCCGCCTGCACCGCGCTCAGCAGGTCGGGGCGGCCGGCGAAACCGTCGGCGAGTTCGCGCAGCACGGCGATGGCCGCCGGCACCTCGCCGTGCGCGGCGAGCGCCGTGCCCAGCGCGTTGGCCACCCGCACCCGGCCGTGCCCGTCCTGCTGCACGCGCAGCGCCTCCGCCAGCCGCCGGACCCCGGCCGCCCGCTCGATCCTGACCTCCAGGCAGCCCAGTTCGGTGAGCACGCTGCCGCGCCGCTCGGTGGTGAGGGGCTCGTCCAGCGCCCGGCGCAGATGGGCGACGGCCCGCGGAACGCCGTCCGGCTCCGCGCGGGTCTCCTGCGCGGCGGCGAGCAGCACGTCGGCGGCCCACGCCTCGCCGACCGGAGGCACCGGCAGCAGGTGCCCGGCGACGGCGCCGGCCCGGTCACCGCGCTCGAGCAGCAGCCGGGCGGCGGTGCGGTGCGCCGCGTCCCGGCGCTCGCGGGGCAGGGTGTGCAGCACCGCGTCGCGCAGCAGCGGGTGGGCGAAGCTGGCCGGCTCGGCCGCGTCGCCCCCTCCGGCGGCCAGGAAGCCGGGGTGGCGCAGTGCGGCGGCCCAGCCGGCCAGCCGGGCCGGGTCGGCGGTCTCCTGCGCGCCGCGGGCCGGCACGGTGGTCGGCGGG
>NZ_JAPVLU010000063.1:0-34577 GCF_027158205.1 Streptomyces sp. H39-S7
TTCCAGAACTGCATGCCCGCGTCGACAGCACCGGCCAAGGTCCGGCCGTCCGCGCTGAAGGCCAAGGAGCTGACGCTGCCGGTGTGCTGACCGGCGCCTGCCGGGCTCGGCCGCGCGGGCTCCGACAGGTCCCACAGTCGGACCGTCCCGTTGTCGAAGGCGGCTGCCAGGATCCGGGCGTCGGGGGTGAACGTCAAGGCGACGGGCCGCGCGTCGGCGCCGGGCAACGACCCGAGGGACACCGGGTGGTTCGGCGTGGTGGTGTCGTAGAGCCGCGTCGGCCCGTTCGCCAGGCCCACACACAGGATGCGCCCGTCCGGGCTCAGTGCCAGGGCGCCGAGAATACTGGTGCTGAAGATCAACGGATCGCCCAGGGGCAAGGGGTGGGCCGGATCGGCGACGTCCCACAACCGGACGGTGCTGTCGCCGCGGCCGGAGAGCCCGGCGTACAGCGTCTGGCTGTTCGGGCTGAACTGCAGGTCTTCGAACCCGCCGTGGACGATGATCGGCGTGCCCAGGAGCTTGGGCCCGGCCGGGTCGCGAAGGTCCCACAGCCGAATCTGGCCGGTGGCATCCGCGTCTCCCAGGTCTTCCCCGGCGCTGGCCAGGATGTGTCCGTCCGGGCTGATGGCGACCGACGTGACCGCTCCCACATGGCCCGGGAGGGCGCGGGACAGCGGACGGTTCACATCGTTGATGAGGCGGCTGCGGGCCCCCGGGTCGGAGGGCTTCAGCCGGTACGCGGCCAGGTCGAACTGCGCTGCCAGGGAAGGCCGCCCCGCCCGCAGCTTGTCCGCTGTGGCCTGGACGCTCTGCTGGACGACCGAGTCGCGCTCGCGTTGCGCGAGGGCGCGCTGCTGGCGCGCGGCGGCCTCCTGGGTCCGGGCCACCTCGCGCTGCGCCTGCGCCGTCGACCGCTGGTCGAATGCGACCGCCGCGGTGCCGGACGCGATCAACAGCAGGACGGACAGGACGACGACCACGCCGCGCCGCCGGCGCACGGCGCGTTGCGCCTGGTGCTGCGAGGCGGTGAGGAAGGCCGTCACCGACGGCCCGGTGGGGCTGCCCTGCGCCGCTGTCCACTGGTGGGCGGCTTCCAGCCGGCTGCCCCGGTAGAGCCGGTCACGGTCGGCGCCGGATTGCTCCCATGCCCCGGCCGCCTCCTCCAGTTCCTGGCGTACGAGCCGGCCCGCCCGGTCGCCGTCGATCCAGCCGCGCAGCCGGGGCCATGCATCGAGCAGCGCCTCGTGCGTGATCTCCACGGTGCCGTTGCCGCGGGTCAGCAGCCGGCCCCGGGTGAAGACATCGACGACTGCGGAGAAAGTGTCGACGTCCTCGTCTCCGCCGAGGAGTTCACCGGGACTCAGCCGTCGGCGGGTGTCGTCCACGCCGTTCCCGACCCTGACCAGGCGGAGGAACACCGCCCGCGCGATCTCCTGGCCCACCGGGTCGAGGCCGACGAACAGGCGCTCGGCCGTATTCGCCACCGCACGGTGAATGCCGCCCGTAGCCCGGTAGCCCTCAACGGTCAGCGTGCTGCCGTGGCGTTGCTGCCAGGTGGCCCGTAGCGCGTGTGCCAGCAGGGGCAGCCGGCCCGCCGCCTGCCCGTGGGCGCCGGCCGCACCGGCGCCCACGGGGCCTGTCCCTCCCGGAGGGAGGGTGCCGAGGTCGCGCAGCAGGAGTTCGACCAGGCCTGGTTCGACCGTCAGACCGGCCGACTCGGCCGGATGCAGGACGGCCTCGCGGGCACCGGTCTCCGACAGGGGGCCGACCAGCACCTGGCCCGATTGCAGGACGGAGCGCAGCTGGGGCCGGCCGGCGCACTGGGTGTAGAAGTCCGATCTGATGCCGTACACGACGAGCGCGAGCGGAGCCGCGCCGTCGGATCGGGGTTCCGCCAGACCGGTCACGAGGTCGAGGAACGCCTGTCGTTCCGCCTCGTCCGTGCACAGCGTGAAGAGTTCTTCGAACTGGTCGACCACCAGTACCAGTCGTACGCCGGAGCCCGGTTCATCCGTGGCGCCCGCACGGTCCGCGCCGCGTCCGTCCAGGGCCCTGCCCACCAGGGCGATGAGGGACGCCGGGCGGTCAGGGCCGCGACCGGATGGGCGGTGGGGGTCAGCAGGACCCGGGGCCACCGTGCCGACCCGGCCGCCGGCAGCGCCCCTCGGGCGATCGCGGGCAGGAGGCCGGCCCGGAGCAGCGAGGACTTGCCGGCTCCCGAGGGGGCGACCACGGCGATCGGGCCGCCGACCTGGAGCCGCTCGTCGAGGCCGACGAGCAGCTCGGCGGTGAGGGAGTCGCGCCCGAAGAACCAATGCGCCCGGTCCTCATCGAAGGCGGCCAGGCCGGGATAAGGGCACTCGTGTGCCTCCGCCTGCCGTCCCGCCTCGGTGCGGCGCGCCGCGCGGACCCCGTCCCGGTAGTGCAGGTGCAGGTCGCGCTCGGCGTAGTACAGGTCCCGGCGCGCCTGGACAACGCGTCCCTGCTCAGTGGCCTCAGCACGGAGCACGGGCTCGCCTGCCGGGGCCGGCTCGTCCGGGTCGCGCGCGTGATGCGCGTCGTCCGGGCCAAGCCGACCGTCGGCGGCGTCTGAGCCCTCCGGGTCCTGCGCGCCTTCCGAGTCCGCCTGGCCGTTCGTGGCCGGGGTCACTGGTCGTTGATGTGCAGGTCACGGCCTGCCTGGTAGATGCGGGCGTCGCCCGAAGCGGTCGCGCGCTGCACCAGGGAGCCGACCGCGGAGGCTTCCTCGGGCGGCAGGACCGGCGTGAGCTGCTCGTCGAGCAGCGACCGGAGGTCGGCCGGGCGGATCACTCCGGCCGCTACCAGCTGCTGGAGGCGCAGCTGCCAGGCGCCTATCAGAGCCCGCTCGACGTCCCGGTCCCCAGCCACCCGGGCCGCGAGCACCTGGGGTCGGGCCGCCGCCAGGTCACTGCCGACCGCGTCGGCCTGGTCCCCGCTGACCCGCCGCCACCACGCGACGGTGCCCTCCCGTGCCTGCTGCCACGCGTCCGTGGCCATCGCGCCCACCAGCGCCGTCCCTGCGGCTAACACCATCGGATCCACAACACACCCTTCAACGAAGTGAGTTCGAGCATTTCACAGTAGCCATCCGGTGCTCCGGGACAGGGGAGCCTGCAAGGGGCTGCGGCGCTCCGGCCGGGTCCACCACAGGTGAACGCAACCAGGACAACGGTCAAGCTGCCAACGGGACCAGCATCAGCGCCGCGGGCGCCGACTTCATGGTCGGTGCCCAGGGTCTGTTCGCCGTGGTTCATTGGCGGGACGGTGCGGATACCTGGGGCGGCAAACCGGTGCCGCCTGAGTTGGGGCACGGTGGGGCGTACGGGAGCTGGGGGATGAAGCGGCTCCACTGCTGGGGGCCGAGAGCGCCGGTGCTGCCGGCACAGATGCGTCGGATCGCCTCGTCGACGGTCAGGCCCCAGACGCCGACGACACCATCGTCACTCGTGACAGCGAGGGTGTGCCCGTCCGGAGCGAACGTCACGGTGTGGACGGGACCGGTGCTCAGAGTCAGTGGCTGGCCGAGGGGAGCGGGGCGGTCCGGGTCGGTCATGTCCCACCGGCTCACGGTGCCGTTGCTGCTCATGCCACCGACTGCGAGGGTGCGCCCGTCGGGGCTGAACGCCACGGAGGTGACGGGGCCGGCCGCCACCGCCAGGGGTTTGCCCCGGGATACGGGGTGGTGCGGGTCGGTCATGTTCCACAGGGTCACCGTGCCCGTGCTGTTGCCGACAGCCAGCGTGTGCCCATCGGGGCTGAACGTCAGCGCGGCGGAGGTGCCGTCAGGTTGGCCGAGGGGTCGGCCGAGGCGCACGAGCCGGCTGTCGGACACCCGCCACACGCCAACCTTGCCGTTGCTCACGTCACCGCCGACGGCCAGCGTCCGGCTATCAGCGGCGAACGCCAAGGACCAAACGGAGCGAGTGTCGGCGTCGATGCCGGATGCCATCGGTTGGGGCGCGCCCGGCTTGGTCACGTCCCACAGCTGGATGGTGCCGGAGCGATCGTCACCGGCCGCGGCGAGCGTGCGTCCGTCCGGGCTGAACGCCATCGCGTGGACGGGTCCGCGGGGTCCGGTCAGCGGTTGCCCGAGGGGGACCGGGTGGCCGGGTTCGGCCGTGTTCCACAGGGCCACCGTGCCGTCCCGGCCGCCTACGGCGAGCGTGTGCCCGTCAGGGCCGAACCTCACCGAGAGGACCGAGCCGCCGGGGCCGGTCATGGGTGGTCCGAGGGGTGTCGGACGGTTGCGGTCGGTGGTGCTCCACAAGCTGACCGTTCCGTTCTGGTTGCCCGCGGCCAAGGTGCGCCCGTCGGGGCTGAACGCCACCGAAGTGACGGAGGTGAGATCGGTGCTCACCGGTCTGCCCAGCGCTGAGGGGTGTTCCGGGTCGGTCACGTTCCACAGGTCGACGAAGCCGCCCCCGGCCCAGCTGTCTCTGCGGTGGTCGCCGGTGTGCCCGGCCACGGCCAGCGTGCGTCCGTCCGGACTGAACGCCACCGACAGCACGGAGTCCACGGCGCTGTCCATGGGCAGCCGGGGAACCAGGGTACGGGGGCGGACGGGGTCCCGAACGTCCCACAACCGCACGGTGTTCTCGTAGACGGTCCCGGTCGCCAGCGTGTTCCCATCAGGGCTGTAGGCCACCGTGTGGAGCGATGCAGTGGTACCGGGAAGCTTGGTGGCCAGCGGTGTGTTCTGCGTGCTCAGCAGGCGTGAGGCCGCGTCGGCATCCGGCGCCATGCGGTAGGCGACGAGGCTGAGCTGAGCTGCTAGCGAGGGATCGGCGGGCGCCAGCCGCAGGGCCTCGGCGGTGACCTGTGCGGTGATCGCCTGATCGCGTTCGCGCAGGGCCTCCGCGGCGGAGGCCCTGGCGCGGGCGTCCTGCTGGAGCGCGAAGCCGGCCGTCAGGGACGCGATGAGGGTCAGGGCCGTCAGAACGGTCCATGTGGCGCGACGCCGGACGCGGCGGCGTCGGTCCCGTTGACCGGAGGCGCCGAGGAACGCCCGCATGGCATCGGTGACCTCGTTCTCACGGCGCGAGGCCCAGTCCCTGGCCGCCTCCAGGCGGTTGCCGCGGTGCAACAGGCCAGGATCCCGCTCGCCCCGGGTCCACGCGGCGGCGGCCTCCTCCAGGTCTTGGCGGACGAGGTGGCCGGCCCGGTCCTGTTCGATCCACCCGTGCAGGATGGGCCAGGCGCGCATCAGTGCCTCATGGGTGATGGCCACGGAGTTGCGGTCGCCAGTGAGGAGCCTGCCCCGGGTGAACTCGCTGACGACCTGCGCGGCCAGGTCGGGCCTGACCGAGGCGCGGAGCAGCTCGTCGTACGGAACGTGGCGGCGTGCGTCGTCGGCATCGCGGCCCACGACGACCAGCCGCATGAACACCGACCGGGTCACTTCCGGAACGTCACGAACCTCGGGTGGCAGCTTCTGGAAGATCCCGTCAGCCGTGTTGGCGATGGCTTTGTGGATCCCGCCGGTGGTGCGGTACCCGTCCACGGTCAGGAGATTGCCGCTGCGCATGGCGTGCGTGGCCCGCAGGGCATGCGCGAGCAACGGCAGTCTGCCCGCGTACGTTCCCGTGGCCCGTTCCCCGTTTGGCCCGGCGGCCGGCCCCGCGGAGCCCAGATCGGCGAGCAGCAGTTCGACCAGACCGTCCTCGATCTCCAGCCCCACGTCCCGGGCGGGAGCAAGAATCGCCTGCCTGAGCTCGGCCTCGGTCATCGGGTCCAGCAGCACCGGCTCGGCTCGGAGGGCTTCGCGCAGTTGTGGGCGGTCCACGCAGGCCGTGTAGAAATCCGCCCGGACTCCCAGCACCACGAGGACCGAGGGTGCCTGTGCCCGGGGGCTCGCCGGCCGGGCCAGCCGGTCCAGCAGGTCAATGAACCACTCCCGCTCGGACTCCTCGGTGCAGAGGGTGAACACCTCCTCGAACTGGTCGACCACCACGACCAGGCCCGGCGGCCGATGTCCGCCTTCCGCTCCGCCGCCCTCCCCGACCGCCAGTTGGTGCAGGTCGGTGAGGCACTGCCCGGGATCAGCGCGCCAGGCCGCCGCTGTTTCCGGCGCGTTCACGAAACCGGCGGTCTCGGCCAGGGCCACGGCGGGATGCTCCGTGGGCGTCAGGAGGAGGCGGGGCCAGTGCCGCGAGCCCTCGGCCGGCACCCTGCCCTGCTGCAGGGCGGGCAGCACTCCGGCCGCCAGCAGCGAGGACTTGCCGGCCCCCGACGGGCCGATCAGCACCAGGGGACCACCGTTGCGCACACGGGCGTCCAGCCGCTGGCACACGAGGTGGACCACCGCGTCCCGGCCGTGGAACCACCGCTCCTGTCCCGCCTCGAAGGGCTCCAGGCCGGGGTACGGACACGCGATGTCGTCTCCCGGGCCGACCGTGCGACGGATCCCGTCCGGATGGCGGATCGTGATGTTGCCGCCGGCCATATACGCGTCGCCGTGGTGGACATGGGCTTCCTGATGTACCGACGGAAGAGCCGGGGCGGGTCGTGAGGCGTCGTATCCGGGGGCGGTGCCCTCCTCCGTCATTCCCGGTCCTTGGTGATCGAGATGTCGCGCCCGGCCTGGTAGGCATCTCCATCGGTGACGTGCGCCTCCTGGTGCAAGGAGCCGACCGCCTGGCCTTCCGCTGTGCCGGTGTCACGGAGGAGTCTGCGCATCTCGTCGGCGAGGTCGGGGTGGGTGGCCAGTAGCCGGGCGAGCCGGGCCTGCCACTCGGCCACCAAGAGCGTCCGGACCGCTGGGCCCCTGTCCGAGGCCTCGGCCTGGAGCAGGTCACCGCGTCCCTCGGTGAGCTCGGCCTCCACCCGCTCCGGGTGCCCTCGCCGCCACAGCGAAGCCACGGCGGTTCTGGCGTCGGTCCAGCTGTCCGTGGTGAGAAGGTCGATCAACCGTGCGGCGGCGGCGGATGCCAGCACGGTCACGTCAAAGCCGGGCTCCATGTGCTTCCCTCTGCGGATCGCTCATCAGTTTCCTGCCGTTGCCAGTACGAGGTCTGGCAGTTCGGTCATCCGTGGGCGGAGATCGCGGTCATGGTCAGGTTCGACGAGATCCAGGCCCGATCACCGCCGACGGTCCACGTGAACCCGACGTCCGGCTGTCCGGGATCGGTGTACTTCCACCGGGCCTTGCCCGTCGCCGCGTCGATTGCCCACAGGGTCTTGGTGGAGTCGGTGGCGAAGACGGTGTCGGCTGAGCACAACGCGCCCGGGCCGCCCAGTCCCAGGCCGCTGCTGGCCGTGAACGTGACGTGCTCCGGCAGCACCGCCATCCATTTCACGCTGCCGTCCGCGGCGTTCAGGGCGACCAGGTCCTGTCCTACAGGGATGTAGACCGTCTTGCCGTCCGTACTGGGGATCGGAGTGCCGAATCGGACGTCGGGCTGGTCCGGCCCCGCCGCCAGGTGCCACTTCTCCTCGCCGGTGGCCTGGTCGACGGCGACGACCTTCTCCCGTCCGCAGATGAACAGCCCGTCTGCGTAGCTGGTCAGCGGCAGGCCCGCCTGGCCGTAGTGGGCGAGGGGGACAGACTTCTTCCAACCCCGGGTGCCCTTTCCGGGGTCGATCATCAGGACCTGGCTGGTCTTCTCCCGCACCTTCCCGGATCCGGCCAGCAGATAGCGGCCCGACGGGGGAACGAGCACGTTGTTGATGTCACTGCCCTTGGTCTGCCACTGTTCCTTTCCCGTGGCGATGTCGAAGGCCCGGATGTAGCCGATCATGTCGGACTCCAGCGAGCCGGCGTAACTCCCGCCCACGTAGACCTTGCCTCCGCCGACACCCACATAAGCGGGAACATTGCGGATGTCGCCCGCGGAGTCCTCCACGGACACGACCCATTTGGTCTTCCCCGTGGCGGCGTCGACCGCCCCCAGCGTTCGCACGCTTCCCTTCTGCGCCACGCCCGCGATGTAGAACACGCCGTCGGCGAACGCGGTGAGGGCACGGAAGCTCGAACTCAGGTTGCCGACCTTCAGGGGGGTGAACACCGGCTTGCCGGCCGAGTCCAGGAAGCTCGTCGACTTCTCGGTGACGAGTGCGACCACCTTGTCGGAGGCCACCAGCGCCGTGGGCACCGAGTCCACGGTGACCGACCACGCCGGGGTCGCGTCCGGGGCGGAGAGAGGAAGCGGGCGCGGTTCCGACGAAGAGGGCGACCCGGAGCCCTGGGTCGGGCCGGCGGAGGGGATGGCGGAGGGAATGGCGGAGGCGTTGGAGGAAGGCAGGGACGCCGGCAACGGCTCGGGGGACGATCCGCCGGACCGGGCGACCGCGACGGCGACACCGCCGAGGACGAGGGCTCCGCCCGCCAGACCGACGAGCATGTTCCTCCGGCTGATCCCGGCTCCCTCCACAGGCAGAGAGGGTGTCGCCGGGGGATGGCTCGGTCGGGGCGGAGCCGCCGGGGGATGGCCCGGCCGGGGCGGCACAGCGGAGGGTGCTGGGCCCCTTTGGGCGGCCACCGCCGCCACCTCGTCCACGAGTGCGGGCGGCAACCAGTCGCCGGTAGGCAGCGGAGCTCCGGTGCGGGCCAGCTGATCCATCAACTCTGGCACCAGCGGTCGGGCTTGAGGATCGACGGCCAGGCAGTGACCAGCGATGGTCCGAAGCGAGGCCGGCACGGCCGAGACTTCGTCATCGGCGGCACCCGGGCCGGATGAGTCCCGCCCGGACGCCGCGAACACCAGTGCCGCACCAAAGGCGGAAACGTCGTCGGCCGGGGTTCCCGGCCGGGGAATCACCCAGGCAATCATGCACGGCCTCTCCCGCGCCAGAACGACGTTGTCCGGCCGCAGGGCGCCGTGCGCCAGCCCCACAGCGTGAACGGCAGCCAGCGCTTCCGCGATCCCCGCAGCCAGCACCCGGAGGGTCTGCTCCTGCAAGGGGCCGTGCGACGCCACGGCCTGGCCGAGGGTCAATCCAGCGGGTAGCGAGGTGGCCACCCATGGCGCGGACCCCTCCGGGTCGGCGTCCACCACCGGGGCGACATGACCCCCTGCCACTGTGCGCGCGGTCATCACCGCGGCCCCGAACCGAGCCCGGAATCCAGGATCACCGGCCAGATCGGCGTGCACCACCTCAACCGCAACGGTCGCCCCCGCTGGTGACCGCCCTACGTACACCGAACCCGTGCCGTCCCTCCCGAGACGGCCAAGAATCACATAGGGCCCGACTCGTTCCGGATCCCCCGCGCCTAGACGTTCCAACGCCCTGCCCCCCGATCGGTCACACAAGGCAGCGAATCTTGCCAGCTACCTCCGGCTCCGTCGACGGTCATTCAAGCCACACATGGCCCAACTCCGCTCTCTCGTATACGTGTTCCCTCGACGAGGGCGGCCGGAGGGGGTCACGATCGCGAGACGGAGGGGGCTGGCCAATGGATGAGTCTTGCCAGAAAGGAAATGCTCGCAACGCCACCGGGCTGAAGGGACAGATGCGAACAGCGGGTTCACGATCTCGGATCGACAGCAGGAGGACCCGGACGAAGGGGGCGCAGGGCCTCGCCGCGCACCGGCATTTGGGATCGGCTCAGCCGGCGTCCGGTGCGGGTATCACGCCCAGTCCATTCCGAGCTGCGCGAGTGCGGTGCGTTGTGGGTCGGTGAGTTTGTCCCGGCGGCTCTTGGTGTTGGAATTCCATACGCCGAGTCTCACGGTGACGGGTTCGATCTCGCCGTCGACCGCGATCTCTTCCACGTGTGCACGGGGTACGGGCCGGTCTGCGCCTTCCCGTTCCACCCACTGCGCGAGGGCTGCCAGGCCTCGTGGGAACGCCTGCTGCGCCTTGGACGGACTTCCGGCCGCACTCGTGGGCGGGGCTGCAGCGGGCCGCTGGGCGGGCTCCACACCCAGCGCGGTGAGCCGTTCCCGCTGTTCGCCGGAGAGCTGCGCCCAGTCGCGTCGCTGCCGTGCGATCCAGCGTCCGAGGTCGTCACCCTCGACCATCACGCCGGGTTCGAGTTCGGGGAGCCGACCGTCGGCCTCGTCGGTGGCGAGGTCACGCAGGACGGCGTAGTGGCGTTGCCAGTCCAGGGGCCACGGGCAGTTCCAGTCCGGGTCGACGGCGGTCAGCTGTGCGGCACGGTCCGCCGCTCGCCGTGGGTCCTTGCCGAGGCCGTCCTTGCGGCGGAGGTTGGCGAGGAGCTGTCCGATCGGCAACTGCTCGGTGTCGGCCTCACCCCACACCGCGTCCTGCCGCGGCGCCAGGTGTCCGTGGAGGCGGTGGAAGGAGCGGAGTGCGGCGAGTTTGGTCTCCCATGCCTCATCGCCCGGTTCCCACACCATCCCTTCCGTGTTGAGCTGTTCCTCGCGGTGGTCTTCGAGTTCTCCGGCCCGCAGCGCCTTTCGCTGCTGGTGGACCCACCGCCCCAGCGGGAACGCCTGGGTCGCCCCGACCTCGACCTCGACGTCGTAGGGCACGGCGAACAGGCCGGTGTGGTGGTGGATGCGGCGCCAGCGCCGTAGAGCTTGGAACCCTTCGAGCCAGACGAGGGATTCGGGCCGGTAGACCCGGGTGCGCATGGACGCCGCGACCTTCGGAGACGAGAAGTGCAGCAGCGCCGACTCGACGGCACCGTCGGTGTCGCCCTGCTCCTTCTTCCTGCCCTCGCCCTCGTCCTCAGCGCCATCTCCGACGATGCGGCCGTCCTGGTCCCGCTTGAGGTGCACCTTGCGTTCGTGCGGAACGCCCGGTGCACCCGGCGCCCGGTGGCGTCGATGCCGTTGGCGAACTGCCGGATCACTTCCCGACGCTCGGACACGAGGTGGTCGCCGCACAGCCACGCGGACCACACCCGGTCCGGGGGTACGTGGCGACCGGCTTCCAGCTCGTAGAATTCCGCGTCGATCGCCGACCTCGGCAGCGTCTTTTCCGCCTTGGCCAGGTCGGCGTCGGATGCCTCGGTGGCGTGCAGCACCGCGGCGGTGTCCGGGAGCTTGGCCGCGAACGCGGCGGCCTCTTCCACCCGCTGGTGGAAGGTCATGACGGTGCGCAGGTTCCACCGTGCCGCGTGCTCCAGCAGCGCGGTCTGCAGCAGGGCCAGACGCCGGCCGCGCAGTGCCTCCTCCGACAGGCCCAGGGTGGGGGAGGGGTCGCGGATCTCGAGGACGTCGATTTCGAATCCGGCGAGAATGTCCCGCTCGATCGCCTCGCTCAGCCCCAGTTCGGCGAGCCACGGCCCGAACGTCTCCGAGTCCTGGCCCATCGACGCGATCTCCACCTCGTGGCCGTCCGTGCCCTTCTGCGGTCGGGGCGAGGCAAGGATGCGGGGGGTTGCGGTCATGTAGAGGCGGAAGTCGGCGGGGATGCGGGCGTTGTCGTGGACGGCTGCCCACGGACGACCAAGATCGCCTGTGGTTCCGTGAGCCTCGTCCAGGATGGCGAGATCGAAAGGCGCCATGACCTGGCCGTACAGCCGGTCCCCACCCGCCAGGGCTGCCTCCAGCGGCCCGCGAACCTTCTGCTGCCCGGCGGGGGCGTCAGTGTCCTCGCGGTCCACCAGCGAGGCGTAGGTGGCGAGCACGATGACCGGCCCGGTCCCGGCCCACAGGGCGAGCTGGATGGGATTGGTGGTGGTGCGCACGCCCAGCTCCGTCAGGAGCGCATCGTTGTCCATCGAGCACACCGCGACGATCGGCGCCCGGTGACCAACCATGCGCCACGCCTGCGCGGTCTGCGCGAGCAGGTCCAGGGACGGCACCGTGACCAGGATCCGGCCGCCCGGGAAGCACTCCAACGCGCACGCGGCGGCGGTGATCGTTTTCCCGGATCCGGTCGCGGACACGAGCGTGCTCCGGGCTCCCCGCTTCGGAACAGTCGATCGTGCGGGGAATCCGACCCATTTACGGAACTTCGCCTTGTGGTCGACCTGGTGTTCTTTGAGGGTGATCCTGTTCATCGTCCATCGCTCTCACTGGTGCCGTAAAGCCAGGCTTCCTGAAGCCTTTCGAATGGTGTGCCAGATTCGCATTTCCTGCCCCAGACCCCTCGAGTCACATCGGGGCGTGCTCGATGCGCTCGTCCACCTGCTCCTGGCAGCGATGGAACCTCTCCGCCTTCAACTCCATGGCCGCATAAGCGGCGTTGTACGGGTCGGCCCCCAGTTGTGTGCATCCCCGCCGCGCAAGCGGGGCCTCCCGACTACCAGGGCGCCGGTTGTCGGACCCCGGCGACGGGAGGGGCGCTCTCGCCGATGATGCCGACTCCTCGCCGTCGTTCACCGCAGGCGTCCGAGGTGGATGACGCTGACGCGGACCTGACTGCCGCTGACCTCGTACAGCACCCGATAGGAACCGACATGGATACGCAGGACGTCGGTGCTGCCGAAGGGGTCCTCGACCCGGGGGTTGCCGGCGAGGCGGGCGACGGCGGTGAAGACCTGCCGCACTCCATCGGGATCGTCCGTGGCGAACCGCCCCGCCGGGGCGAGGGCCTCGGACTCCCAGATGACCTCGTAGCTCACGCCTCATCCCCGCCGAACACCCGGCGGTACGCCTCGTCATGCGGGACACCGACGCTCTCGCCGCGGGCCTGGCGGGCCCGGTGGGCGGCCAACGCCCGCAGCTCCTGCAGCTCCAACACATCGGCGGGACTCACCAGTATCGCGATGATCTGTCCGTGGTCGGTGATAGCGGCCGGTTCACGCGTCGCGCTGACCTCGCGAGCGATGGCACCCAGCCGGGCACGGGCCTCCACGATGGAGTAGGTGATGCTCGGCGACGTCATGCACACCAGCTTACAAAAGTGTGCACATCAATGTCGTTGAACGCCATTCGTACGCTAAACGTACGGCATAAGTACGTAAGAAGTGGGATTCATGGGATAGGGTGCGGGCCAGGAGGTGCTCCATGTCCGAGCTGTTCGACGCTATCGACGCGCTGGTCGCGTCCGCGTCCCCGCTTCCGCCACCGGCGGAGCGCAGGCGGCTGCGTGCCGCGCACGGCCTGACGCTGGACCAGGTGGCCGGCGCCCTCAAAGTGCGGCGGGCGACCGTCAGCGGCTGGGAGTTGGGCAAGACCGAACCAAGGCCCCCGGAACGCGAGGCCTACGCGAGGCTGCTCCGTCAGCTCGCGGAGCTCTACCCCGCCGACCCGGCCGCTCCCACCCAGGACGCTGCAGCCCCGGCCACGCTCACCCCCGCGCCCGCCCCGGCGACAACGCCGACGCCGGCCACCGACCGGGCCCCCGCAACCGCGGCCCCGCCCGCGCCTGAGAACACCCGCACCTCTGCGCCTCCCGTCGCCCCGGCCCCGGCTGCGGAACCCCGCCCGACGCCCACCGCCAGGCCGTCGACGACGCCGCGCCAGCCCGCCGCGAAGACGGCCACGGCCGAGCCTGCCGCCGATCCGCGCTTCGAAAACGGCCCCCTCGCGGTCGTCGACGCCGACGCCGACGGCCAGGTGCTCGCGTACTGCGTCGGCGGCCTGGTCCTGGACGTGCCCGCCAAATCCATCCCGGCCCTGGTGGACTGGACCCTGGCGGAGGCGAAGCTCGGGGCACCGAAACTGTCCGGCCCGGGCAAGCCGGCCGACCCGCTGATCGTGCTCACCGAGGCCGCGTGCGAGCGCTACGGCCTGCCCACCGCTCTCACACAGGAGGAGCGGTTGTCGGGGCGCATCCCGGAGGGCCACAAGGTCATCAAGCAACTGGTGCGCGCGCAGTGGCAACTGACGAAGCGCGGGTTCGGGCCGTGGGCGCGGATCTACCGCCCGGCCCAGGTCGCGGGCCGCCAGTGCGTCCAGCTGTGCCTCCCGTCCTGGGGCGCCCTGGACTCCAGGCACTGGGACACCGCAGCCCAACTGCCGCCGGCGGAACTCGCCCGGGTGCTGGGCGCGTACGCGTTGCGGGTGATGACGCCGCGCGGCTCCACCGCCGTGACCGGCCTGGAGCTGATGACCGCACTGCACCCGCCGACCTACGCGGTGCGTGATGAGGCGACCGGCGTCCTGCGGCAGGCCGACGACAAGAACCCCGGCTCGCTCGGCAAGGACCCGGTGGACTGCGCGCCGTGCGAGGCCCCGGACGGGCACCCGCTGCTCAAGGACGTGCCGCGCTTCCACCTGCGGGGACCTGCGGAGAAGATTTTCGAGGAGGCGTTCGACTGGGCGCGGCCGATGACGGACGTGGAATGCACCCGCTCGCACCTGGTGGGTCTGGACGTGAACATGGCGTTCGCCGCCGGAGCCAACGGGCTGATCGTCGGCCTGGGCGCGCCGACGCACGTCAACAGCCCGGTGTTCGACCCGAAGCTGCCCGGCTCCTGGCTGGTCGACCTCTCCCACGTCGACCTGTCGCGGGTGAAGGCCGGCAAGGAGTGGGTGGATCTGGACGGCAGCCTGCTGCCGAGCCCGTTCACGCCCAAGGGCGAACGCCCGGAGGGTCCTGCCTGGTATGCGACGCCGACGGTGGCCTACGCGGTGGAGCTCGGCTACGACGTCGCGCCCAGCGAGGCGTACGTCCGGTACGAGAGTGGGCGCTACCTGGACGGTTGGTACAACCGGCTGCGGGACGCCTACCTGGCCACGATGGCGGACTTCGGGGTCGACGCGAATCTGTCCCCGACCGACTTCCTGGCGGCAATGGACGGCTACAAGAGCCGTGACCCGGAGCTGGCGATCGTGCTGACCGCCATCAAGGCCACGGTCAAGGGCGGTATCGGCAAACTGCGCGAGCGGCCGCGGGGCGAGGGCTGGCGCTCGGGGGAGCCGTGGCGGGCGCTGTCCCGCCCGACCTGGCGGCCGGACATCCGCGCCGCGGTCATCGCCCGCACCCGCATCAACCTGCACCGCAAGGTCGTCAAGCACGCCGCGTTCACCGGCCAGTACCCGGTCGCCATCAACTCCGACTGCGTCGTGTACGCGGCCGACGGCCCCAGCGCGCTGGACGTCGTGCCGTACCGGGACGGCAACCCGATCCCGGGCGGCTTCAAGCTCGGCGTCAACCCCGGCCTGGTCAAGCACGAGGGCACGCAGAGCACGCTGTGGGGCGAGGAGGTCCGGGAGCAGTACGACGCCCCTGAGCTCAACCTCGCCCGGTACATCAAGGACGGCACCGTCACCGACAAAGACACCGGGGAGTAGGAAGCGCGATGCCCAAGGAGTTCGGGGACGGCCTGAACCAGGCAGTACAAAAGGCCTTCACCCGCCCGGCGCCGAAGTCCCCCGGCGCGCGAATGCGCTACCTGGTCAAGCAACTGGGGGGCACCAAGGCGGTCGCCCAGATGCTGCGGATCTCTCAGCGCACCGTGGAACGGTATGTGAAGGAGCAGATCAAAAAGCCCCGAGCGGACCTCGCCGCGCGCCTGGAGCGCGAGGTCAAGGCGAGGTGGCAGCCACAGGTCCGGGCCAAGGCCAGACAGAAGGCGGCCACGACCGGCGGCATCGTCATCGACGTGCACGCCCGCCTCGGGTACGCCGGGGCACCGACGGATACGACCGATGAGGACCGCATCCGCCACCTCAGCATTGCCCTCCCCCCGCAGCACGCGGCCCGCCTTTTCAACGCCCAGCAGCAGGGCGCCGGCGAGGACCAACTGCGCGAGCTCACCGCCCAAGCCCTCAAGGAGGTCTACTTCCAAGACGGCGGTCGGCGCGCCGGCTCCCTGCAAGAAGTGGAGATCAACGACGTGCTGAATCTGGAGTTCGAGCTGTAGGCAGGCCGGGCCGCTGCAGACGGAGCCGCCGGCCCCGCCGGAGCCGACGACCAGTACGTGGTGGGCCGCGCCGGAGGGCCCCGACGCCCTGGTGCGCCCTGCCTGCATGCAGGAGGTCCGCCAACCTTGCCAGGAGACAACCACGGCCTGCCCAAGCCGGATGGGAGCCGTCGGGCGGTTCGGAACCTCGATGATCGCGTTCGGCCGCAGGGGCCGGTTCCTCCTTTTCAGCCGAGTTGCTCGGTCAGTCCGACGATGATGCCTTCCGGGCCGCGGAGTTAGCACAGCAGGTAGCTGTCCTCGAACCGGGCGATCTCGCCGATGAGTTCGGCGCTGTGAGGGCGCAGGCGGGCGACGGTGTCCTTGATGTCGTCGACGGCGAACATGAGGCGGTGCGTGCCCAGAATTGTAGTGCCACATGGGGAGGCACCGTCAGTTGGCGGGCGGGGTCCAGTCGGCGGGCGGACCGGACTGCTGGAGGACGGTGGCGAGGCTGTAATGGTCCTGGTCGGAGGTGATCCGGCAGCGGTTCCTGTCGAGGTCGAGGAGCGTGGCCATTGGTACGGCGAAGGGATTGGGCGCGCCCTTGAGGTGGCCGGAGTAGACGGCCGTGACGGTGATGCGGGCTCCGTCGCGGTGGGTTGCGCGCACGGTGACGTGGACGTTGTCGATGGGGCTGTCGGCGCGCGCCTTCCATCCGGCGATTTCCCGGGGGCCGTGGAACGGTGGCCCGGATGAGTGGTGGAGCCAATCCCGGCTTCGGGAACCTGTCCGTAGGACTGCCAGGGATGATGGCCTCAGCTTGTGCTTGACGGTCCGGTCGGTGGCGGCAGAGCTGAAGAGCGACTCAGTTGGTGGTCGAGTTCGGCGATGACTTTGCGTAGCTCTCGGGCACCGCGCGGGGACATGGCCTGGACCACGGTCTCAAGGCTGGCACGGGCTTGGAGCGGGTTGCCACAGCAGTAGTCGTGCACGTCACCGTGCTCGTAGTGGTGCCACAACTTGCGCGCTGACTGGCGTACATGCTCTTTCCACAGGTGCATGGCCCAGGTGACTTCGCCCGGCTCAAGGTAGTTCCGGGTTCGCTCAAGGCATGCGATCTCGGCCAGCGCCCGCGGGGACAGGCCATCGATGACCGGCCTGGTGTCCTGTTCTCGGCGCCGGCGCGGAAGGCCGGCCCGGAGATGTCCCGGCCGGCTACGCGGCATGGACCTTTCGGTTCGTTGTCATGTGGAACATCATGTCACGACCTCGAACGTCGTCTCGAATGGGTTCGCTCGGATGGTGGTTCGTCAGACGTGGCCACGGCCTTCGGCTGATCGTGTGTTCCGAGCAAGGAGTGCACGTGACCGGCATGAAGGCCGTGGAGGACGAGTTTGCCGGATCCAGATGTCCACAGTGAGAAGGTCGTTGTCGTTCCCGCTTCCGGTTCACCACCCCCTCGCCCTGGATCGACCGCGACGGCGAACTCCGCTTCATCGAGGGCTCGTTGATGCCGCCTGGCCCGATCAGGGTCGGGGCGCGCGGTCCGGCCGCCGTGAGGGCCTCGATCAGCCTGGACACAGGGGGATCCCCATCCGCTAAAGCGCAGCACTATCCACATTCCATTCGCGCGGCAGTTCCTCGTCACAGAAGACGCACACGAAGTCCTCTTCCCGAACGACGTTCAGCTGGCTGCAGGACCGGCAGCGCCGGAACACCACCTCGTGGGTGAAGCCGGACGGATGATCGATCCCGGCCACATCCAGAGCCTTTGCGACGGCCGGCCACGAGCGGATGTCCGGGCAGTATCCGGTCGACTGATTACTCACATCACCGACCACCCACTGCCCGGACTCCTCGCGAAAGCTCATCTCCCCGGCACTCAGAACGGGGCCACCACCAGCGCACACCACGTGCTCGCTCCGGCGCGGCGCCAGCCGCAGCACCCCCGCCGCGTCGATGACGAACGTGAAAGGCTCGTCGAACTCCACCGCTGCCGGTCCCGAGGCCCAGTCGGCGAAGTCCGCCGCCGAGTGGATGCTTCGGCCCTCAGCTTCCGGTCGGACAAGGGCCCGCAGATCAGGTGGCCCCACATACCGATAGCTCCATCCCGGCAAGTTCACGCCGGCCAACCTAACGCCCACCCAAGGCCGGAGCCTGGGGAATAACGCGAACTTCACATACATGACGCTCGTGGCGCTGGAGGATCTCGGCTTCCGCGCCAAGGCCGAGGTGGCGCCTTCATCGAGAAGACAGGCTCACGATCGACGGCGATCTGCCCAGCAACACCGCCCAAGTGGCAGGGTTTACGTCACTTCCAGATCTGATTCGCGCCGCCGTTGTACGGCCATGCGTCCAGTTGGGTACCCCAGACATTGGTCCACTGCGGTACATCGACGGCGAAGTTGGTCGTCGGGTTCACAAACGCGCCGTTGGTGTACTGCCACTCCTGGTTCCAGCCGTTGTTCCACGGCCACAGAATCAAGCGCGATCCCGCGTTCGTGTTGGCCCCGGAGATGTCCAGGCACAGGCCGCTGTAGGAGTTGACGAGGGTTTGCCGGCCAAAGGCGTCGTGGCTCTCGCTCCAGAGCTGATTGAGGTGGGCGTTGCAGCCCCACTGGTCGACCGCGGTGCCGGGAGAGGTGCCTTCACCGTACGCCTCCAGGCACAGTCCGTTGGAACCGTTCCTGAGATTGAACCCCGGGATCCTGTCCTCCGCCGAAGCGCTCCCGGCGGAGGCAAGCCCCGTGCAGGCCAGGGCCAGCGCGGCAGCGCCGACACCGAGGGCCCGACCGAGCCTGGTGGACGGCGCACGTCGACTTGTCAGTTTCTTCAGCATTCGGTGTTCATCCTCGATCTCTGAGCTGTGGACTGCGAAGCGAGCAGACGCCATGGTCGCGCGTCGCACCATGTGGCTGACGCCCCCTGCGCGGGTCATCAAGAAAGGGTGCGCGCTAGGCAAACTGTCGCGACCGCAGGGCCTGCTGACGGAAGACCCGGGGACTTTCGCCGTAGGCGGCGCGGAAGGCTCGGCTGAAGACAGCGGCACTGCCGAATCCCCAGTGAGCGGCGACGGACTGGATAGGCCGGGAGGCCAGTTCGGGACGCATGAGATCGGCGTGGCAGCGTTCGAGACGCCGTCGGCGGATGGAGGCCGCGACACTCTCGTCCTGTCCTTCGAACAGCAGGTGAAGCTGGCGGACGGAGATGTGGTGACGTGCTGCGACGGACTCCGGCGTCAGTTCGGTATCACTGAGGTTGTGGCCGATGAACGTGTTGATCTGTTCCAGCAGCGCCTGCGTACGGGCCCTCGCGGGGAGGTCGCCATAGGCGTCCGCGTGACGAGCTATACCGGCGGCGGCCAGGTCGAGGGCGGTGTTCCCCAAACGACTCAGTTCCGAGGGTTCGCATTCGGGGCCGTAAGACCCCAGCGTGCCGATGAACTGACCGAGGATCGCTCCGAAACCGCTCTCGCTGCTCAGGCGTTGTGCGAGCACGCGGTCAACCTTGTCGGAGGGGAGGGGCAGCGCGCGTCTCGGCAAGTGCATGATGACCACCCGAACCAAATCGGTGCCACGGCCGACTGCGGCCTCGTACGGGTGGGTCGAGTCCCAGAGGACCATGTCACCAGTTGCCAGCCGGGCGTGGTTGCGGCGTTGGGCTATCGACATGGAACCTTCGGTCATGAGCGCCAGCATGTACTGCTCCGGATCGCTCCTCTTGATCAGCGCGGGTGTGCGGCGCGACCGCAGGGGTGGGTACGAGAAGGTCGAGACCTGGACCGCGCTCAAATCCAGTGTGGCGGCTTCTGCCTGGAAATCGGCGGCGTGTGCGCTGCTGATTGATATGGGGGCCAACGCGCGCGAGACAGTACTGGCGAACCATTCGAACCTGTCGTTCGCCGGTACTGCGGCGGCATCCAGCGTCGACCACATATCGGAAGACCTCCTGCGCGAAATCGCCCTCCTTGGCCGGAAGACGTCTCAGCGGACGTTCTGCGAGCACTTTGGTGCTTGCTCGAAGTGCGTCAGGAGGAGGTCCAGCGTGGGGGCTTCACCGTCAACGGGGCCGCGCCGTACAGATGAGCGCGGTTGAGCGTCCAGAGTACCGGAGCGAGATGCGAGCCGATCTTGACCCAGGAAGGGTCCACGACCTGCTCGACCAGGGCGTGGGCCTCCTCGAGTGCGCCCGCCGGCTGCAACTGGGTCTGACATCGTCAAACGCTATGCCCGAGCCGGTCAGTCCGAGCGCATGCTCCGCGTCCCCAATACGGTGCGAGCCTCGTCGACCCCTGCCGCAACTACCTACGCGAACGCCGGCAACCACGCTGCGGCCTCGGTGTCGCTGATCGGGAAAGACCAGGTCAGCGGGTTCAGAGCGCACTGATGACCGACCCACGTATTCAAGAGATCCGGAGTGCTGGGAGGTTGACGCCAGGCGTCTGCCGCTCCGTCGGCTCACTGCGGTCGGCTGGGAGTGCGGTTCACCGCGGTGGGGCGGAGTATGGAGACCAGAGCGGGTCCGCTCCTGGGTTTCGTGCGCCTGGCGGTATCGAACGGGAGGCTGTCATGAGGCACAAACCAACGACAGCCCTCTATGGACGGATGGTCGAATCACCGTTCCGTTTCTACCGGGGTGCCGCCGCCATCATGGCCGGCGATCTGGCCGGAACGCCCAGTACCGGTCTGCGGGTCCAACTCTGCGGTGACGCGCACCTGATGAACTTCCGCCTGTTGGCGTCCCTGGAACGCGGGCGACCGGATCGCCATCGCCGCCTACCTGGGCCGCGGCGACGCGTTCGACCGGGCCTTGGTGCGGTTCGCCGGGTGCTACGCCGATCAGAACGAGCGGGACCATCAGGCACTGGTCGATGCGGTCAGGAGCGGACGGGTCAGCGCACAGGAGGCGTGAGCCGGTTCGCCGGGCGGCGCCATTGAAGTGCCCTCGACGCGCGGTGCCGGCGCTTGCGGAGGTGAGCACGGGACGTTCTCTGTGGAGCGAAAGGTGTGTGGGCCGGTGACGGTGGAGCGGGAAAGCTGGGTGGTGAAGTGGGCCCGGCTGGCGCGCGCGGTTCCGCGCGGAGGAGTTGCGGCGGGGCTGCTCGTCGACATCGTGGAGGATCCTCGCCAGGACTCCGCCCGCATAGCCGTGTTCCCGGTCAGGGCGGCGGCCGCCGCCCTGCGCGTCTCACCCGTGCTTCTGCTCGATGCCCTGGAGTGTCTGTCCGACGCGGGCCTGCTTCGCTGGAGCTGGGGTGAGGCGGCAGCTCCCTCGGACCCATGGGCTGTGGTGACCTTGACCGGGGCGTAACGCCGTAACCCTTCGACCGGCGACTGGCGTTCGCTGGGATCGCCCCACTCGAATCCGGGCTCACCACCCGCCGGGGAGCGGTTCGCCTCTCACAACGGCAGGTCGACGGGCTCCTCAGGCGGTGGTGTCGTTCGTCGGATGCCGGGAGGGCCTGGTTGCCGGAGTCGGCGACGGAGTGGACGCCTTCGGCGAGCATCGAGGAGGAACCGCTGAACGCGAACGCCACGAACTTCGCCACGGCGATGGTCAGGTTCGCTGCCAGTGCAGCCACAATCGCTTTGGTACCGCCGTGTGCGCTCATGCCCGGCCTTCAATCCGTCGAGGAGCATGCGAACCGAGTTCGCAGGACATCGCGTGAAGAATCGGGCCGATTTGCCCGAGAAGCACGGCGGGCCCGGGTCTTCGGGTGGCGGGCCCGGCTCGAGCGAGGCATTCCCGGCCGAGGGCACCGTGACGCTCGAGTCCACCGTGGTCGAGCGAACCGGACGGACCGAACGTCACTCGCGTCCAGTGGACCTCTCACGGACTGGATCCCGAATTTACCCCTATGGCCGTATTCACGCCTCGGCTGCCCGCCCGCACCACCCCTACGGCCGCCTCGCCTGTCGCGGGCACCGGCGCGGGCTGACAATGCATCCTGTGGCCAACCTCAGCGCAGCCGACGGCAGCCGCCGGACCGACCCCACCTGGTCCGTCGACGGGTTCGGACACCGGGCACGGCGCCGGACCCTGGCACAGGGCCTGTGCGTCACGGTCGGCCTGGGCACGGGACTTCTCCTCCCCCACCTCACGGTCCATCCGATGATCGGTGCCGATCGCGGGGCAGATCTGCTGCCCTCCCTGGGCTTCGGGGTGATCGGCCTGGTCAGCATCATCTTCTCGCTGCTGTTCCTGGTCGTGCAGTGGGCTGCGACGACCTTCTCCCCGCGTCTGGGCCTGTTCCGCGACGACCCGCTCGTATGGCGGTCCTTCGCCTTCGCCCTCGGTGTCTTCGTCTTCTGCGTCACCTCGGCGTTGTCCCTCGGCACGCGCACGGAGGTGTCCATCGTGGTGCCCTCGATCGCGATGGTCCTGGTACTGGTCGCGCTGGTGTTCCTGTACACCCTGCAGAGCCGTGCCTTCGCCTCGATCCAACTCGGCCCCTGCCTGCACGCGATCACCGGCCGGTCCCACCGCGTCATCGCCACTGTCTACGACCGGCCCCCGGGTGACGAGAAGGCCGCCGGGCCCACCCTGCCGCCCGCGACCGGGGGGACGCCCGTCACCTGGCCCGGACCCGGGGCCGTTCTGCGCGGGATCGACATGCCCGCACTGGTCGAGGCGGCCCGCGCCCACGACTGCCTGATCGTGCTCTGCCAGGCCACCGGCCAGCTCCTGATCAGGGGCCGGCCCGTGGCGCACATCCACGGGGGCAGGCTTCCGGAGGACGTCATCCTGGCGGCCCTGACGCCAGGGGTGGAACGCGGATTCGACCGCAATCCCGAGTTCGGGCTACGGCTCCTGGCGGACATCGCCCTGCGCGGGCTGTCCCCCGCCATCAACGACCCGGCCACGTCCGTGCAGGCCCTGGACCACATCGAGGACTTGCTGCTCCTCCTGGCCGCCCAGGACCTCGATGTCGGCGAGACCCGTGACTCCGAGGGCACGTCACGGGTCTGGGTACCGCTGCCGGACTGGGGCCGGTATGTCCGCACCGCGCTCGTCGACGTGATCAACTGTGCGCAGACCGCCCCCTTGGTCCTCCAGCGGATCCGGCTGCTGCTGCGGCACGTCCTGGACGCGGGCCCCGAAACACGCCGCCCACTGCTCCGGGAACGGCTGGCCTGGGTGGAGCGGCTGGTTGAGCGCGGCTTCCCCGTCGCCCCGG
Organism: Streptomyces sp. H39-S7; assembly: GCF_027158205.1. Lineage (GTDB taxonomy): Bacteria > Actinomycetota > Actinomycetes > Streptomycetales > Streptomycetaceae > Actinacidiphila. The sequence goes on from NZ_JAPVLU010000063.1 coordinate 22,848, forward strand.
CGTCCACCCTGGCCGCGGGCACCGACGGCCGGCGACCGAGCTGAGGGGCGGCCGAGTCACCCGTTCGGCTTCCCCCGGCCGGACTTCTCGCGCGTCCGCCCGACGGCCGGCGCGCGACGGCGTGGCGCCAGTGAGGTGCTCGCTGGTCGTGGCGGCGCCGGTTCGGCTCGCGGTGTCGAGCTCGTCGAGATCCGCGTCGCCGTTCAGGTCGACGAGTTCGACGCCCCGAACCGATCCGTCCTCGCCCTTGTCAGTGCGCGGGACCGGCGCGATAGGGGGACGCCGACCTCGTGATTCCGTGCCGTGGATCACCTGTGGCGGGTGAACCTGCTCGGTCTGCACGGGATCGACGGCACGTCGTCGCGGCCCGGGATCCTCGGCGGTGCGCATGCTGCCGGACCCCGCACTCACCGGGTCGGTCTGCGTCCATTGGCCGGCGCCGCGCGTTCGGTCGCCCCGGCGGCTCCCGCGCGGCGGACCTCCCAAGGCTCTCGGGGCGCCCGATCGCGCGCAGTGCCGACAACGGTGGAATGCTGGGCTGTGGAGCGCGCTGCTTCGACCTGATCCGATGGATAGCGGTGGTGAAGGGCCTTGGCGGAGACCGGCGGGAACGCTCCGGAAGCGGCCGATGTCCCGGCCGATCCGCTGGGAGACCCCTTTTTGCGCACGCGGATGGCGCTGCCGACGAGACCTGCCCTGTATCTGCGCAGGGAGCGGCTCATCCACCACCTCGATCAAGCCCTCGACACGCCGCTGACCTTGATCAACGGACCCGCCGGCGCAGGCAAGACGTTGCTGGCCGCGGACTGGGCCGCCGGGCTGTCCCGGCCGGTGGCCTGGCTCACGGCCGAGGCGGGGGACCAGCGACCCGGTGTGTTCTGGGCGTACGTCCTGCGGGCCCTGAGCGCCTGCGGTGCGCTGTCGGAGACGTTCGAGGTCCCGGCGGAGCCGGGCCAGGTCGGTCACAAGTTGCTGGCGACGCTCGCCGCCGGCCTGGACGAGCGCGACCAGCCGGTGGTCGTGGTGCTGGACGAGTACGAGCGTGTGACCGATCCTGAGGTCGCCGAGCAGCTCGAATTCGTCCTGCACCACGCCGGCAGGGGCCTGCGCCTGGTTCTGATCAGCCGCACGGAGCCCTTGCTGCCGCTGCACCGCTACCGGGCCGCGGGTCAGCTGACGGAGATCCGTGCGGCGGAGCTGGCCTTCACCGCCGATGAGGCTGTCACGCTGCTGGAGCTGCACGGCCTGAGTTTGCCCGTCGACGCCGGACGCGCCCTGGCGGACCGCACCCGCGGCTGGGCCGCCGGGTTGGCGTTGTGTGCCCTGGCGGCACGGGAGAGTCCCGATCCGGAGATCTATTTGAAGGAGTACGAGGCGGATCGCAGCACGGTCGCGGACTTCCTGTTGGCCGAGGTGCTCAAGCGGCAGCCGGAGCGGGCGCAGGACCTTCTGCTGCGGGTCTGCGTACTGGACCGGTTCAGCCCCGAGCTCGCGGACGCTCTCACGGGCCGGACGGATGCCGAGTCCCTGTTGCGCGGGCTGCACCGGGAGAACGCGTTCGTCGAGCACCTCGGGCACGAGTGGTACCGCCTCCACCCGCTGTTCAGGGAGATTCTGCGGGCCCACCTGCGGGTCAGCCGGCCCGGCCTCGAACCGGAACTGCACCGACGGGCCGCGCAGTGGCTGCGCCGGTCCGGATCCCTCACCGAAGCTCTCGCACACGGCGCGGCCTGGGGGGACTGGGGTTTCACCGCCGGCATGTTCGTCGACGACCTCGCGATCGGACAGCTCTTCACCGGCCTGCGTTCAGGCGAGCTCGACCAGGTCTTCTCGGGGATGGGCCCGGAGGCGACGGGCTCCGCGGCGGACCTCGTCCGGGCGGCGCGTGACCTGGCCCGGTGCAATGTCGAGCGTGGCCTGTCCCATCTGGACCGCGCCCGGGAGCGGCTGGCGGTCACCGAGCCCAGCGCGGCGGCCCAGCTGAGCTGTGCGCTGCTGGAGGCCTCGGCCGCGCGGCTGACCGGTTCTCCCGAACGGGCCGAGGAGGCCGCACTGGCGGCTGCCCGCCTCCAGCGCGAGGTCCCCGAAGCCCTGCTGGAAAGGCATCCCGAGCTCACCGCGCAACTGATGAGCCATGTGGGTGCCACCCGGCTGTGGGCCGGCCGGTTCGAGGAGGCACGTGCCGCCCTGACCGCCGTGACCGACGCTCCCGGTGGCTCGTCCACCGTGCTGTCACGCCAGGAGTCCATGGGGTACCTGGCTCTGATCGACTACCTGAACGGCTGGATCGGCAGGGTGGAGCGCAAGGTACACGCGGCGGCCTGTGAGGCGGAGCGGTTCAGCCTGCCCCAGCCGTGCGGCTCGGGTATCGGGCTGCTGGTGCTGGCTGCCGTGGCCATCGACCGCGACGAACTGGCCGGCGCGCGGGCACTCCTGGACGAGGCGGCGCAGCTGCCGTACGCCGCCCACGACCCGGTGGCCGCCGCGGTGCGGGCAACCGCCGGACAACGCCTCCTGCTGGTGAGCGGCCGGCCCCGGTCAGCTGCCGAACCCGTGGAAGCGGCTGTCCCCCCGGCCGCGGCCTCGCCCTGGGCGGCGGGCCATGAGGCGCTCAGCGTCTCCGCCGAACACCTCGCGCAGGGAAGGCCGGACAGGGCCGCGGAGATCCTCCAAGGGGTATCGGGTGACCAGCCGGCGTGCGCCGTGGAGGCCGCACGGATGCTGTTGACCGCGGGCCGTCCGACAGTGGCACTCAACCTGCTCGACAGCATCCGTGGCGACTCCCGGACCGGTCCGTCGATCACGGTGCGGGCGACGTTGGCCCGGGCTCAGGCCGCTCAGGGGGCGGGCGACGGGGCTACCGCTCACCGGCTCGTCGCGCAGGCCCTCCTCGATGCCCGGCGAGAACGGCTGCGACGGCCCTTCCTCGATGCCAGGTCGTGGATCCGACCGTTCCTGTCGACCGCCCCGTGCCGTGAACTGGCCGCCGACTGGCTCACACCCGGTCCGTCCCGATCCGACGCCCAGGCGCCGCCCGCGCTGGTCGCGGAAGACCTCAGCGGGCGCGAGCGCGACGTTCTGACGCGTCTGGCTCAGATGATGTCGAGCGAGGAGATCGCCGCAGACCTCTACGTGTCCGTGAACACGGTCAAGACCCATCTCAAGAGCATCTACCGGAAGCTGGCGGTGAACCGTCGCAACGAAGCGGTGCGCCGCGCACGCGAGCTCGGACTGGTGTGAAACCCGGGGGATGCGTCCAGGCGTGCGCTCGCCGGCGGAGCCCACTGGCAGGCGCCCGGCAGGCGGGCCCGGCCCGGATGCGGCGGGTGGGGGCCGGGGGAGTCCTCGCAGACGTGGGGGCAGGAGCGCCCGCACCGGCTGGTGCGGCTCGTCGAGCAGGACCGGTCACCTGTGCCGGGTGAAGCCCGACCGATCGCCGGGGCGGACGATCGTAGGGAAGGGACCAGCCGCCTTCCCCACGCAGCCCCGCGGGAGAACGCCTATGCGCTATGAGATTCGCGTCGAGGGACATATGTCCGAAACGCTCGCCCAAGCCTTCCCGGAGCTGGGCCACGTAGTGATGTCCGGCCAGACGGTCCTTTACGGTCCCATCGTGGACGAGGCGCAGCTGTACGGACTGCTGGCCCGTTTCCAGTCGCTCGGACTGCGGGTCCTGGAGATGCGACAACTGCCGGAGTAGTCGTCCCTGGTCCCACCGGCTCCGGTCCTGAACAGGGGCAGCCGCGGTGCCGGGCCGAACGATCACCCTCTGCGGGTGACACGGGGGCGGACGATGCGCGGGAGGCTGACATGGCAGGGCCCCCGATCGCCCCCCGACGGGTTGTGTCCCGCCCCCGAGAGGAGCACGTCATGACCGCACCACGTGATCCGGCACCGCCGTACGACGGACCGCGACCGGCAGCCGAAGGAGCCGCGTCCCGTCCGGCGAGGGGCGACCCCGAGGACGTACTGGGACGCGTGGGTCGTTCATGGATCTGGATCCTGGTCTCGGCGCTGGTGACGCTGGTGCCCGGCATCCTCATTCTGGTGTGGCCGGACGAGACCCTGCACATCCTCGCCGTCCTGATCGGCCTCTGCCTGCTGGCGACCGGAGTGTTCCGCTTCGTGTCCGTCTTCGCGCACAAGGAGCATGGCGAACGGCTCCCGGGATTGCTCGCAGCCGTGCTGTACGTCCTGGCCGGGGTGCTGTGCCTGCGCAACCCCCTGCAGACCATCGCCGCGCTCTCGCTGATCGTGGGCACCGTCTGGCTCGTCTCCGGCCTCCTGACGCTCTATACGGCCATCATCGCCAAGGACCTTGCGCACCGCGGCGTTCTCCTGACGGTCGGGATTCTCGGCATCGTCGCGGGGGTCGTGGTGCTCGCCCTGCCCGCGGAGTCCGCTCATGCCCTGACCCGCCTGCTCGGCCTGTGGCTCGTTCTGCTCGGTCTTGCCGATCTGGTGCTCGCCCTTGCCTGGCGGGCCGCGCTCAACAAGGCGGCCGCGGACCAGCCGTCACGTCTCGGAACCTGATATGCCGCCGCGCGCCGCCTCACCGGGGGCGGCCGGACCGCACCAGCTCCCACCAGGAACTCAGCCGGCCCTGTCGGTTCCGGCCACGGGGGAGGGGTCGTCCCCGGGCCGTTCGCCTTCACCCCCACCGGGTGAGGCCGAGACGCGCCGGCCGTGCGCACGCTGAGGACAGCACAGGACACCAGCCGGGCCCCCGCCCGGAACGGAGGAGAACGACATGAGCGCACCGATGAACCTCGCGTACGACTATCCCCTGCTGGGCATCTTCTGGAGCATGTTCCTGTTCTTCCTGTGGATCATGTGGTTCATGCTGCTCTTCCGCGTGATACGGGACATCTTCCGTGACCACGAGATGAGCGGGTGGGCGAAAGCCGGCTGGCTGGTGCTGACCATCCTCCTGCCGTTCCTCGGTGTCCTGGTCTACGTCATCGCCCGGGGCGGGACCATGGGTCGCCGTGAGGTCGCGCAGGCCCGGGAGCAGCAGGCGGCGTTCAACAGCTACGTGCGGGAGGCCGCCACCGAGGGCCGGCCCAGCAACAGCGCCGACGAACTTGCCAAGCTGTCGAAGCTCCGCGCTGCCGGTGACATCACGGACGAGGAGTTCAGCAGGGCCAAGGGTCTGATCCTGAACGACCGTAGCTCGGCCGGGCAGGCGGGTTCGACCACCACGACAGCTCCGCACGCCGGCCGCTGAACGCGCGCCACAGGACAGGAGGCACCGTCATGACCACGACACACACACGGCACACCGACTCGGCGAAGCAGGCATGGGCGGAGGGTTTCACCCTGGCAGCGGGCACCCTGCTCATGATCGTCGGTGTGCTCGACCTCTGCCGGGGCATCATGGCCGTCGCCGAGGACGACGTCTTCGTCAACACACCGAACTACGTCTTCCAGTTCGACCTGACCTCGTGGGGCTGGATCCACGTCGTCCTGGGTGCAATCGCCGTGATCGTCAGCTTGGGGCTGTTCCGCACGGCGACGTGGGCACGGATGGCAGGTGTGGCCATCGCCGGCCTCGTCATCATCGCCAACTTCCTGTCGATGCCCTACTACCCGCTCTGGTCGATCGTCATGATCGCGATCTCGGGCTTCATCATCTGGGCTCTGTGCGTGGTCCGCCGGGACCCGGACGAATTCTCCTAGCGGCCGCAGAACGCCGTGTGAAGGAGATGTCGCCCCAACGGTCCACGTGCCCCCGGACACCGGCCGCTGTCCGGGGGCACGACGTGGGTCTCCGCGCGTCCGCCTTCCCCGAGGAGCGGCAGGGCGAGATCTCCGGGCTCTCCCGCGGCGTCTCCAACCTCAGCTCTTCCTTTCGGCACCGCGACAGCCGGCACCATCCTCCGTCGCCGGTCTGTCGCAAGGCGCCTATGCCGCCGCGATGATCGTCCTGGGCGTCGTCGGGCTCGGCGGTCTCGCGGCCGCGTCCCGCCTTCCCCGGATCCGCCCAACCGGCCGGGTGGAAGCCGAGAACGGGGCCCCGCCCTAACGCCGGGCAGCAGGGGAAGGGGGCGAGTACCCGGTGCTGGTCAGCAGAATGCTGGATCGAAGATTTCACGTGACAAGGAACTGCATCCGCAGCGTCCACCGGATTGGAGAACCCCATGTCGGAACTCAAGTTCGAGCAGAAGCGCTCGCTGTCCCGCGGCGAAGCGGCTGATCAGCTCACCGCGCTCGCGGACGCCCTGCGCAAGGGCGGAGACGTCGAGATGGAATTCGGGCACGGGACCCTGAGCCTGACCGTTCCCGACGGGCTCCGTAGCGAGATCGAGATCGAGGTCGACGACGGAGAGATCGAACTCGAGATCGAGCTCACCTGGCCGACGGGGAAGCCCGCCCGGACGGCGCCGACGCGTGCTGCCGCACCGGAGCGAAGCCGGGCATCCGCCAAGCGCGGCGCGGGCACTGCCAAGAGCAGGAGCGTCAAGAAGCCCACCAAGAAGACACCCTGACCCCGCGCGGCCCGCCGGCCCGGCAGCCACCGCTGTTCCCTAGGCGCACGGCACCAGTGGACGTCCGCGCACGCTACCCGAATCAACGCACCCCAGTTCACGGCACTCCAGTTCCGAAGCCCCGACGGGGTGCCGACGAATCCGGCGAGTGGGGCACAGGAATCGAGGCGGCTCGTGCATGCGGTAACGGTGGTACCTGGCAAGAGCGGATCGGTGGAGTTGTCGGAAGTCGCGGAGCCGGCAGCCGAGCTGGGGTCGGTCGTGGTGGAGACCGTCACGGTCGGGGTGTGCGGGACGGACGCTGAGATCGCGCGGGGCGAGTACGGGTTCGCGCCGCCGGGGAAGGACCGGTTGATCCTGGGGCACGAGTCGCTTGGGCGCGTGGTCCACGCAGCGGCGGCGGGCGGCCCTGCCGTCGGTGACCTTGTGGTGGGCATCGTGCGACGGCCGGATCCTCTACCGTGCCCGAACTGCGCGGTCGGAGAGTGGGACATGTGTTCCAACGGCCTGTACACCGAGCACGGGATCAAGGAACGCGACGGCTTCATGGCCGAACGCTGGCGCAGCGATCCTGCCTATCTGGTCAAGGTGGACTCCGAACTCGGTTCGGCGGGGGTGCTGCTGGAGCCGGCTTCGGTGGTGGCCAAGGCGTGGGAGCACATCTACGCGATCGGCCGGCGCACATTCTGGGACCCGCAGACGGTGCTGGTAGTGGGTGCCGGTCCGATCGGGCTGCTGGCCGCGCTGCTGGGCCGACAGCGAGGCCTGGAGGTCCATGTCGTGGACCGGGTCACAGGCGGCCCGAAACCCCCACTCGTCGAGGCGCTCGGGGCCCGGTACCACACCGGGGCGGTGTCTGACCTGGGTCTGAGCCCGGACATCGTCGTGGAATGCACGGGCGTGCCAGGCCTCATCCGGCAGTCGGCCGAGGCGGCGGCGCCCGGCGGGATCGTGTGCCTGACCGGCGTCGGCTCGCTGACCGACCGCTCTGCCGGCGGGATCGAGAGCGGACTCGCCACCACAGCCGTCCTGCGGAATCTCGCACTCTTCGGTTCCGTCAACGCCAACCGCCGCCATTACTACCTGGCCGCCCGAGCGCTCGGGCGGGCGGAGCGGGGCTGGCTCGAGGGACTGGTGACACGGAGATTCGCTCCGCACGACATCGTCCAGGCGCTGGAACGGGACCCGGACGACGTCAAGGTGGTCGTGGACTTCGCAGCCTGACCGGCACTCATCCGGAGGTCTCCTGCGGTGCCGAGCACCGCACCACCGCCCTGATCTCCTTGAGCACCTCACAACCCTTCGGAATCAGCCTGCTCCCGGTCTGACGTGCCGGCTGGCTCACCCGTTCGCTTCCCACGGTGGGAAATCGACCGTGATCGGCCGAGGGCCAGGTCAATGACGTGCCGCCAGTCCAGGGGCGGGTTGGCCACCGGCCTCCGGGGGCGGTTCCTGGGGACCCGCACCCGCAGTACGCCCGGCATGATCCTGCAGGTGACCGGGGTCGACAGGATCAGGGCCTCCCCGTCGATAGCGACGGGAACGGTCGCCGCAGCGGCATGGATCGTTACCTGGCGTGCCGTCAGTACGTGCAGTCCGGTCGCCTGGCCTCTGCGCAGTGCCAGCTCGGCCGCCTGGGCGGTACCGTCCACCCGGATGCTGAGCACGCCCAGGGTGCCCCGGTCCAGCCGGGGTCTGCGGCCGGCGGTGAGCGGATCGACGGCGGCGTACGGGTTGTTGCTGACCAGGAGGGCCTGCTGGGACTCCAGCCGGGTGCCGTCCACGTGAACGTCGAGCCGCTCACCCCGGTCGCCGAGCAGCAGGTCGGGCAGGGTGTTCAAGGCGGTGCCCGCTTTGGCTGCACGGTAGTCCGGATCCTGGATGACCTGCGCGTAGGCCCCGAACGAGGCAGTGTTGACAAAGGGGTGGTCCGCCACCATGCCGAGGTCGACCGTGAGTTCCTCAGCATCGGTGAGCGCGTCCAGACAACGAGTCGGGTCGGCGCGATCCAGACCCAGATCCATGGCGAAGTGATTGCGGGTTCCGGCGCTGATCACCATGAAGGGGAGATCGTGTTCCGCCGCGACTGCCGCGACCAGGGCCTGGGTGCCGTCACCGCCCGCCACGCCGAGCAGGTCAGCCCCTTCGGCCACTGCCTGGCGCGCCAAGGCGGCCACATCGATACGCACCGAGGTGTCCAGCAGGAGCACTCGCGCGCCCAACTGCTCGGCGCGCTCCGCCAACCCGAAACGGCCTACTTTGCCGTCGCCGGACTTCGGATTCATGATCAGCACCGGCCGTACGGGCGCCGCACAGGGGATCGCTGCCATGCCCCGCGAAGGCTGTGCCCGGCGCAGAGCCGACCGCGCGCAGGCCAACGCGGCGCAGCCGAGCAACAGTGAACCCAGGGCCACTGCCCAAAGTCCCGTCCGGGCATAGAACACCACCACCGCCGCAGGACCCCCGACGGCGAGCAGTGCACCCGCCCAGCGTAGAACTCCCCGATGCGCCAGCACCCACCATGCGCCCACCGCCGCGGCCACCAGCCCCGCCAACCCGATCACGAGGGTCAGCGGACCGCCCGCCCCGGTGAACGCGAGCAGGATCGCCACGGCTGCCAGCGCACACAGAAGCGCCATCCGGGCCAGCAGCCGGGCTCTCGCCATGGTGCCTGCCTCACTCGTGTCCATACCCATTCCTCCAAGGCGGGCGCAAAGAAGCCGGCTTCCCCGAACGGCGAAGTGCTCCGGGCGCCGTCGCGACCCAAGCGCAGTCGAGGACAACCTCCCCAGGGAACTCAGCACTACACAGCCCGCTGACCCCAGCCGACCCTTCCACCCGAATGGCCGAACCGCGGTCCGGTGCCGCCTTGTCGCATACGAACACAACGACAACCCCGCCGCATCCGGGAGGCCCGGCTCCAGGGTGGATCACGTGCGGTCGAGTCCCCGTCCTTGCCGATTTCCCGCAGGACCTCGCCACCAGCCGTGAAATCCGAACCGGCCGGGGGTGAGTGCTCGCGACAGCCCCCAGCCCCCCGACGGACCGCTGCCGGTGTGGGGCGGCGCGGCCCCGGACGTCAGGACACCGGCTGGTCGGACGCGTCCAGTCGCGTGATCTCCTCCGCGGTCAGCTCCAGCGTGATCGCCGCGGCGGAGTCCTGGATGCTGGCGGGCCGCGACGAGCCGGGGATCGGGACGACCACCGGCGATTTGGCGAGCATCCAGGCCAGGCAGACCTGCTGGGGGCTGACCCCGTGTGCGGAGCCGATCTCGGCGAACGGGGCGAACCGCGTTCCGAGGCCGCCTGCCTTGCCGATCCCGCCGAGCGGGCTCCAGGGCAGGAACGCGATGCGCAGTTCGTCGCACAGTTCCAGCTCCGCCTCGCTGGACCGGAAGGCGGGAGAGAACTGATTCTGCACGGCGGCCAGTCGGCCGCCCAGGATCTCGTTGGCCTGGATGATCTGCGCGGGGTCGAAGTTCGACACACCCGCGTACCGGATCTTGCCCTCGTCGAGCAGTTCGCGGATCGCGCCGACCGAGTCGGCGATCGGGACCCGCGGGTCCGGCCGGTGGAACTGGTAGAGCCCGATGGCCTCCACGCCCAGCCGCTTCAGCGACGCCTCGCAGGCCCGCTTCAGGTACGCGGGCGACCCGTCGAGGCTCCACCCGCCGTCCGCCGTGCGGGTGTGGCCGCCCTTGGTCGCGATCAGCACATCAGAGGTGTCGCCGTCGTACGCGGCCAGGGCGTGGGCAATGAGTGACTCGTTGTGTCCGAAGTCGTCGCCGTTCAGGCTGTAGGCGTCCGCCGTGTCGATCAGTGTGATGCCCGAGTCCAGCGCCGCGTGGATCGTGGCGACCGCCCGGTCCCGGTCCGGCCTCCCCTCGATGGACAGCGGCATCCCCCCGAGGCCGACAGCGCTGACCTGGATGTCCCCGATACGGCGCGTCTGCGTTCGCGGCATGTTCCCCATGAAGAAGTAGCCTCCTCTTTCACTATGTCCGGCAGTACGACCTCTTGCAGTCTGCAACCCGTCTACCCGCTCCGAGCGCGGAATGCGCCCTGACACGTGCTCCGTGTCGGTGACAAGCCCCCTGCCTTCGAGTGGCCGCTCGCGGTGCAGTGCCCGTGGACCCCCGGCCGCATCGCGCCAAGCGCGGCTGTGCCGGTGCCGTGACGCGGCGGCCTGGCGGGTGGAGCGGCCCCGGACGGCTGGACCACGGCCGCGGTACCCGCCCGGAAGGCCGCTCCAAAGTCGTCTGGAGGCAGGAGCCGCGGAGGAACTGGAACGGCTGCGGGGCGTGTGGATGACTGCGCTCAATTCTGTGGTCCCACCCGCCAGGGCACCGCGATCGAGGGCGCCCCGACGGGTTCGAGGCCACCTTCACCGTCACCGTGCTCGCCAACCACCTGTTCGTCCGACTGCTTCAGGACCGCTTCACCGCTCCCGCCCGGATCGTGATCACCGCCAGCGACACCTACTTCGGCGACTTCAAGCACAACATGGGCATGGTGCCCGGCCCGGCCTGGCAGGCCCCGGGCGTCCTCGTCCGCATGGCCCGACCGGAAGCAGTGAAACGCGGCTCCTGATGATCAAGGTTGTCCAAGCCATGGATCACCGACAGAGGTCGCGCGTTTCGGGGGCAGGAGTGAAGGATGGTGGCGGGAAGGTGTGCGCCAGGCTCGACCCGAGAGGGTGATCTTGGGCGCGTCGCGTGGCTGGAGACGCTCAGTACCTGGGATGAGCCGTCATAAATGGTTACATCCCAAAGTCAACGAGAGGCAACATCGTGTATTCAGCTGTCATGCGTCGTATGGTCACAGCCGGTGTGGTTGCCGCCCTCGCCGGAACGGGCGTTCTTGCGGGCATCGGTGGGGCCGCCGCGGCAGCGCCCGTCGCCGTGAACGCCGTTGCCCACTCCGGCGACGAGGCCACGGTGGTGGCGGAGCCGCGCGGCAAGGTCGTCGCCAGCGGCGGCCTGTGGGTGCGCCAGGACCCGAACACCACATCCAAGCGCCTCAACCTGCTGGCACAGGGCGCCGTCGTGGCCTTGCAGTGCAAGAAAGCCGGCCAGAACGTGGACGGCAACAAGCTCTGGTACCGGCTCGGCGCCGGCAAGCCGGGCTGGGTGGCGGCGCGTTACGTGCAGAACCTGTCCGCTGTGCCGTACTGCAAGTGATCCCGCGCCGCGCGTGAGCCGGCCACCTTGTTGATGCCGCCCTGGCGCTCCTCCTCCTGGCC
>NZ_JAPVLU010000063.1:34587-39865 GCF_027158205.1 Streptomyces sp. H39-S7
GGTCGAGGACAGCCGTCAGGGAGGTAGTGAGGATCGGGACGATCAATGTGGCTGCCTCGGTGCCCGGAACGGTGACGGTCTGTTCGTCCAGGGCGGCGAAGATGTCCTCGGCCGGCCGCTCGGCCATCCTCGGCGCCTTCGGCCGGGGCAGCGTGACGAGGCGGCGTCGTCCGGCCTTGCGGCTCTGGGACGGAGAGCCGAACCGCTCCAGCATGGCCAGGACGGCCGGGTGTTGCAACCGCGGCCCCAGCCAGTTCTTCGGGCATGTGTGAGTCGGTGCGCCGTGATTGACTTGTCCGGCGAAGAACCCTGGGGCGTTCCAAGGCTTCCGCGGATTGCCGTGGCCGGTCCAGGCTCTCTATGGACAAGGAAGGCGTGATGAAGCTTCTTCTCACTTCCGGCGGCGTCAGCAACCAGAGCATCCGTGACGCCCTCGTCGACCTGCTGGGCAAGCCCATTGCCCAGTCCACCGCCCTGTGCATCCCCACCGGGATGTACGGCATGCTGCCCGGTACCGCGGTCGCGACGTGGCAGCAGATTGCCGGGCAGACGTCCACGCCCCTGGTGGAGCTGGGATGGAAGTCCGTGGGAATGCTGGAGCTGACTGCGCTGCCCAGCATCGACGAGGAGAGTTGGGTCCCCTTGGTCCGGGAGACCGATGCCCTGCTCGTGTGCGGCGGCGATGTTCTGTATCTGCACCACTGGATGCGTGAGTCCGGCCTGGCAGATCTGTTGTCGTCGCTGAGCGGGACGGTCTATGTGGGACTGAGCGCCGGCAGCATGGTGATGGCCCCGCACGTCGGCGAGGAGTTCGTGGGCTGGAAGCCGGCCGCCGGTGGCGACAGTGCGCTGGGCATGGTCGGCTTCTCGATCTTCCCGCACTTGGACAACGCCATGTGCCCGCAGAACACCATGTCCCACGCGGAGAAATGGGCCGCGCGCGTGCCGGTGCCGGGGTACGCGGTCGACGACGACACGGCCATCAAGGTGGTGGACGGTGCCATCGAGATCGTCTCCGAGGGGCACTGGAAGCTCTTCGAGCGTTAGGGAATGTTTCTCGGATCCTGTTCGGAGCTCACACCGTCGGCGCGGGAAAGTGTCCGCAGCAAGAACCGGACCGAGATCACGTTCGTCCTGCCCGCCGGCCATCCGGCCGGTGAAGCCCTGACGCCCGGAACCGTCGTGCGCCGCCCTCCCCGCGCGGAAGCCCACCCGCCGGTCACAGACCGACCGGCGGCTGTTCGATGCCGAACCGGCTCTGCTCGATGGTCTTCGCGCGGGGAACCTCCGGGTTCATCCCCTTGTGCCATTCGCTCTCGCCGAGTTGGGTGCGCAGGTGCTCGACGGTGTTCTCGACGTGGTGCCGCACCGCCCGGAGGTCGATGCCCCGGAGGCGGTGGCGGTACTTGGCGACGTGGCCGTCGACCAGGACGGTGTGGACGTCGGAGCGCTGCGCCTGGAGCACGACGTGCGCCGGTGTGGGTGTCGTCGGATACACGCTCGGCGGCGGTCTCAGCCCGGTCCTGGGCCGCACTTACGGCTGGGCCGCCGACCACGTCCGCGCCATTGACGTGGTCACGGCCGACGGTGCGCTGCGTCACGTGACCGAGCAGTCGGACCCCGCTCTGTTCTGGGGTCTGCGCGGAGGCGGCAGCAACCTGGGCATCGTGACGTCGCTGGAGCTCGACCTGTTCCCGGTCACCACCTTCTACGGCGGCGGGATCTTCCACCCGGCGGAGCACGCCGAGTCCGTGCTGCACGCCTACCGGCAGGTCGTGGAGAACGCTCCGGACGAGCTGACGATATCCGTCGCCCTGCTGAACTTCCCGCCGATCCCGGAAGTCCCGGAGCCGCTGCGCGGCCGTTTCACCGTTCACGTCCGGGTGGCCTACCTCGGCTCGGACACCGAGGCGGAGGAGCTCATCGCACCACTGCGCGCGGTCGGCGCTCCGCTGGCGGACACGGTCGGCCGGCGCGGCTACGACACGTTCGCCGAGGTGCACCAGGACCCGACGGACCCGGCACCCTACGAGGACTGCAGCGCGCTGCTGACGGATCTGACACCCGAGGTGATCGCGGCCGTGCTGGAGCGGGTCGGACCGACCTCCGGCAGTGTGGTCACCGTGCTGGAGATCCGGCACCTGGCCGGTGCCCTGAGCCGGGAAGCACGCCTGCCCAGCGCCGCCGGCGCACGGGACGCCGCCTTCATGGTGTGGGGAACAACGGTGGGGCCGCCGGAGGTGGTCGACGCCGGCACCGCGGGAATGAACACGCTGCTCAAGGACCTCACGCCCTGGACCACAGGGCTCCCACACCAGAATTTCCCGTCCCGGGAGGCCGTCGCTGCCGACGTGTTCGCCCCGGACGCCCTGGCCCGCCTGCAGCGCATCAAGCAGCAGTACGACCCGCAGAACCTCTTCCGCGCCCACAACCACAACATCGCGCCGGCGCCGGGCCACACCGCCTGACACGCCCCGAGCCAGCGCTGCCCGGGGCGACCTGACCGCCACCGCGGCCGTCATGTTCGCCCCGACCCTGGTCGAGGCCCTCAGCATGGTCGCGCGGCCCATCAACACATACGCCGCGCGAAGCACCAGCGGCAGCCGGAAGCCGAGCCGCTCCTCCGCGGTCATGCCGGCAGTAACCGTGCGGTTTCGACCAGCCGGTCCGAGCTCTCCTGTCAGCGCGCCGTGATCAATACACCTGCCCTGCGACCGGATAGGTTAGCCGGGTCGGAGGATGAGGAGCGGACCGTGGGGGCGGGCGATGAGTGACAACTACCTGACGGTGACTCCGACCGATCCGTTCTGGCAGCCCAGTAAGGATGCGGCGGATCGTGCTGCGATTGTGTTGTCCGGGATGCTTCCTGACGACGACGCCCGACGTGGCCTGGAAGCCAAGTGGCACGACAGCGTCGAGATGGTCCACTGCTTCGCCAACCTGAAAAGGATCTCCTGCCCGCGGTGCGGTACGGAGTTCGCACCTGGCTGGTGAGGTGCTGCCGTCTCGGAGTGCTACAACGGGGGCCTTTCGACGCTCATGGTGACTGTTCCCTGTTGCGACGTCGAGGCATCGCTCAATGAGCTGGTGTACGACTGGCCGATGGGGTTCACACGGTTCAGGATCGAAGTTCTGTATCCGAACCGGGCTTGGCTGACCGATGGGGAGCTGGCCTCACTTGCGGGTGCGCTCGAACATCCCCTGCGACAGATTCTCATCCATATCTAGTGCTGTGACCAGGTAGGTTCGGCGGCGTGGTCAGGCTGCGGCTTCGAGAAACCGTCTTTGAACCACTGCACAGGTGCTCGGCCGTTGGGGGCCTCTGGAATGGCGGGACGCGCGGGGACCGGAGAAACTCCCTGGCGCCGGCCAGCGTCCCACGCACATACACGGCGTGTCTCCGAACCGACCGGTTCGTAGACAAGGCGCTGTGTGCGAATGAACGACAGACCCACCGGACCGTCGAAACATTGTGCAAGGTGCCGGGGGGAGGTCAGTCGTCGGGGGGCCCGCCGGGTAGTGGGGCGCGACGAGGAAGATCGGCACCATGAGCAGCCAGAGCGAGGCCACGACGAGGAGGAGGCCGGTCCAGAACACTCGCGGGCCGGGCCGAAGCCCCGTCATTTCCACCGGCCTGGTGAAGTCGGCGATCAGGCCGGTGTTCAAGTATGGCGCTCTCGCGCCGCGAGCGATGCGATCGCGGCATGGCGCCGAGCAGTGGTGCGGCGAGGGGCGGTGCCTGCTGTCAGTGGGGTGGGCACGATCCCGTCCGGATCGTCCTGGTCGGCGAAGACAGGGCGGGTGCGGCCGTCTCCGGCCCCGCCCCGCCCGGTCACCATCGCGCCGCGCCGGGGCTCACCCGTTCAGGCACCACACCTGGTTGCTGCCGCCCCAGAAGTCATAGGCGGCCGCCTGGGTGCCGTCCCTTCCCGGCTTGTCAATTGCGTGATTCGTCGTCGGGTTGATGTAGTTGTAGCAGGAACCGCCCCACTGCGGGTCCTTCGAATTCCACACCTGGTTCCACCCGCCGTTGCAGTTCCAGAGGATCAAAGACGCCCCGTTGGCCGTACTGGCACCCGAGATGTCCAAGCACAGACCGCTCGCTGCATTGCGGAGGGTTTTCCTGCCGGAACTGTCCTGCTGCTCGTACCACTGCTGGTTCGCCCCGCCGTTGCAGCGCCAGGTGATGACCGGCGTTCCGGGGGCCGTCCCACCGCCCGCTGCGTCCAAGCAGGATCCATCGGCGTAACTCTTCATCCAGAAACTGGAATTGGCCGAGGCAGGTCCGGCACTCGCCAGCAGGCCGGTGCCGACCAGGATGCCGGCTGCGGCTCCAAGTGCCAGGGCCTTGCGCTTGAAGGTGGTCGCCTTCATAAGATTGCTCCCCATGGTAGGTGTGACCCGAAGGGACCCCCGGCCCCTTCGGCACACGAAACGGTCAGACGTCATGGTCGCGCGTCGAACCACGTGGCTGACGCCCTCTGCGCGCATCATCAAGAACCGATGCACGCTAGGTAAACCTTCGCGACCGTAGGGCCTGCTGACGGAAGACCCGGGGACTTTCTCCGTAGGCGGCACGGAAGGCGCGGCCGAGGACAGCGGCACTGCTGAATCCCCAGTGAGCGGCGAAGCTCGCGGGCGACTGGTCTGCGCGTCGGCGGGTCGCGAAGTTGATACCTAATTGATCAGGCCGACAGGGGCGGACAGCGCGGACCATGTCAGGCGCCGTTCGCAGGGCTGGAGTTCACCGAAGCGCTGGTATGTGGTCCTGGGCTGCTTACGGCTCGACGTGTGGTGGCTTTCTCGAACTGGGTGCGGGCTTGCTTGATGGCGCGTTCCCATTTCCAGGTGGGGTTGCCGTGTTGGGCGGCGAGGGCGTGGCCTCTTCTTCCCCGTACTCTCCATGGTGGACATCATCCCGGGGACGAACCCCTGATCTCGAATGCCCGCCAAACGGATCAAACCCACCATTGGTGTGGTGGTCAGGCTGCTGCGGCGGCTTCGTAGGTGGCGGGGCTGTGGTAGCCGAGGCTGCTGTGAAGCACCATCGAGATCAGCAGCTCGCACGCCGCGATGCTCAGCCACCCTCGCGCCGTCACCGACTTCATCCTCGACGCCGTCGGCCGACCACCGCCGGAGGCTGCCCGCTGGGGCGAACCCCGGGCGGGCAGCTCCCGGCACCTACGAGCGGAACATCCCCCTGACGATCGGCGCCGGCGCCCTCGCCGCGAACCAGCAGGCGGTCACCGCGCAGGGTTCGGCTTCCTTGCCCGTGAAC
>NZ_JAPVLU010000064.1 GCF_027158205.1 Streptomyces sp. H39-S7
GTCCGTGACTAGCTCAGCGGCAGGCGTCGGCGTACTGGTTCTGGCGGGGACCCCCATCGGCGACATCCAGGACGCGCCACCGCGCCTCGCCGCCGAACTGACCGCGGCGGAGGTGATCGCCGCGGAGGACACCCGGCGGCTGCGCCGCCTGACGCAGGGCCTCGGCGTGCACACGACCGGCAAGGTCGTCTCGTACTTCGAGGGCAACGAGACCGCCCGCACCCCCGAGCTGGTCGAGGCGCTGGAGAACGGCGCCCGCGTGCTGCTCGTCACCGACGCGGGCATGCCGTCCGTCTCCGACCCCGGCTACCGGCTGGTGGCGGCGGCCGTGGAGAAGGGCATCAGGGTCACGGCGGTGCCGGGGCCCTCGGCCGTGCTGACGGCGCTGGCGCTCTCCGGGCTGCCCGTCGACCGGTTCTGCTTCGAGGGCTTCCTGCCGCGCAAGGCGGGCGAGCGGCTGGCGCGGCTGCGCGAGGTGGCGGACGACCGCCGCACGCTGGTGTACTTCGAGGCGCCGCACCGGATCGACGACACGCTGGCCGCGATGGCGGAGGTGTTCGGCGCCGACCGCCGCGCGGCGGTGTGCCGTGAGCTGACGAAGACGTACGAGGAGATCAAGCGCGGCCCGCTGAAGGAGCTGGCGGCCTGGGCGGCGGAGGGTGTGCGCGGCGAGATCACCGTCGTCGTGGAGGGCGCCCCGGAGCGCGGGCCGTCGGATCTGGGGCCGGCCGAACTCGTGCGGCGCGTGATGGTGCGCGAGGAGGCGGGGGAGCGCCGCAAGGAGGCGATCGTGGCCGTGGCGGCCGAGCTCGGCCTGCCGAAGCGCGATGTCTTCGACGCGGTGGTGGCGGCGAAGAACGCCGTCAAGGCCGCGGGAACACCCGGGGCCGGCGCGGGGGCCTGACCGGAAGGACCCCCGCACGCCCCACGCGCCTGGTGCCGCCTACTGGCCCATGACGAACTTGACCGTCGGACCGGCCGTCCAGCCGCCGTCCACGGCCAGCTCGGAGCCCGTCACGTACGAGGCGGAGTCCGAGAGCAGGAACGTGACGGCGCCCGCGATCTCGTCGGGCTCGCCGACCCGGCCCATCGGGGTGTTCGGGAAGTTGCCCTCGCCCCGCTGGATGCCGACCGACGCCGTCATGGCCGTGTACGTCATTCCGGGATGGACGGAGTTCACGCGGATGCGGGCGGTGCCCAGCTCCACCGCGGCGATCTTGGTGAGGCCGCGGACGCCCCACTTGGACGCGCCGTAGCCCGCGGTGAGGGCGAGGCCGACGAGGCCGGCGGCCGAGGAGATGTTGACGATCGAGCCCGCGCCGCGCTCCTTCATGGCCGGGATGACCGTCTTCATGCCGATGAAGACGCCGGTGAGGTTGGTGTCGAGGACCTTGCGGAAGTAGTCGACGGACGCGTCCTCGATGAACTTCCCCTCGGCTATCCCGGCGTTGTTGACGAGGCCGTCGATGCCGCCGAACTCGGCGACCGCGAACTCCGCGACCGCCGCCCAGTCCTCCTCGGAGGTGACGTCGTGGCGCAGGAAGCGGGCCCGGTCGCCGAGCGCGTCGGCGGTGGCCCGGCCCTCCTCGTCGAGCACGTCGGTCAGTACGACCCTGGCGCCTGCCGCGACCGCCTGCCGGGCGGTCTCGGCCCCCAGGCCGCGGGCCGCGCCGGTGATGATGACGGTCTTGTCGGTCAGGTCGTTCATTGCTGGCTCCCTGGTGAGTGCGGGTCGGGGTCGGGGTCTTGGTCCAAGGCGGCGTCGGTCCCGGCGTCGCTCCTGGTCCCGGTTCCGGCGCCTGTCCCGGCCCCGGCGTCCGTCCCGGGTGCCGGCGCGCGCAGCATCGCCGTCGTCATGCCGACGAGGTCGGCGAGGAAGAGCGGCTCGTCGGTGAGCGGCCGCGTGCCGTCGAGGTACTGGCGGGCCCGGTCGCCCAGGGCCGCGCCGATCAGGGTGAGCGCGAGGTCGAGGCGTTCCAGGCGTACGGGCTCGGGCAGCCGGCCGAGGCAAGCCTCGATGCGGCAGATGAGCCGCCAGTAGCCGGTGCCGTCCAGCGTCGGGTGCGGGGTGCGGGTGCGCACGCCGCTCTCGTGGCTGAGCTGTGCGGAGATCAGCAGGCAGTGCCGCCCGCCCACGGTGGCGAGCTCGGTCGCCTCGGCGGCGACGAGGAGGGCGAGCAGTTCGCGCAGGTCCGGTCGTCCCGGCTCCGCGCGGGCGAGCAGCTCGGCGAGGCGCGGGGCGAGCTCCGCCTCCGTCCGGACCTGGCGCTCGGCCATGACGGCTTCGAGCAGGCCCTGCCGTGATCCGAAGTGGTACTGCACGGCGGAGGGGTTGGACTGGCCCGCGAGCCGGGTGATGTCGCGGGTCAACGCACCGTCGACGCCTTTGACGGCGAAGAGCTCCGCAGCGGCGCGGAGCAGTCTGCGCCGGGTCTCGGGGCCGGATGATCTCGCCATGGCGCGCATCTTAATGCAGGGCATTAATAAGTGTCGTGACGTGTGTCACGCGCCTAAACTCGGACGAGGGCAAAGGAAAGTCGCGCACTACCCACTTACAGCCCAAAAGTGCCCCAAGAGTCGTATACCCCTGCTGCGGGATCGGCCGGGAAGGCGTTCGCTGGTGAGTGGGAAGACCCGCTCCGGACGCCTCGTCCGGAGGGCAACAGGAGCTGCCATGAGCGAGATCGTCGGATCCGACACCACCGTCTCCGAGGCCTACGCCTTCGCCTGCCTCAGCTGCGGCCACGGCTGGGAGCAGTCGTACGACATCGAGCACCACGTCGACGCGCAAGGCCAGGCCTTCGTCACCTACATCGCCGCGGGCGAGAAGGTGCCGTCCCCGCTCACCCGCCCGACCTGCCTGAACTGCGGCGGGCACAAGGTGCGGATCATGCGATCGGGCCAGGTCTCCGACGTGCTGTCGCTGTGGAACACCCCGGCCGGCGAACGTGCGGTGCACCGCACCCACCACTGGTCCCTGCTCCACCGGCTGCACCGCAAGCAGGCAGACGTCGACAGCGCCTGACGTCCTTAAGATCGGGGGCATGTCCCCGAAGAACGAGAAGTCCGCGGCCCCGCCGGCGCCCGAGCCGCTGCGGGTCCCGGTCGCCGACTCCCACACCCACCTCGACATGCAGGAAGGGACGGTCGAGGAAGCTCTGGCCAAGGCCGCCTCCGTCGGGGTCACCACCCTCATCCAGGTCGGCTGCGACCTGAAGGGATCGCAGTGGGCGGCCGACACCGCCGCCCAGCACCCGGCCGTGTGGGCCACCGTCGCCCTGCACCCCAACGAGGCCCCCCGGATCGTCCACGGCGATCCGGACGGCTGGTCCCGCCAGGGCGCCCGCACCCCCGGCGGCGACAAGGCCCTCGCGGACGCCCTCGACCGGATCGCCGCGCTCGCCGCGCTGCCCCAGGTCCGTGGCGTCGGCGAGACCGGCCTCGACTACTTCCGTACCGGCCCGGAGGGCGTCGAGGCCCAGCAGCTCTCCTTCCGCCGCCACATCGACATCGCCAAGGGTGTCGGCAAGGCGCTCGTCATCCACGACCGCGAGGCGCACGACGACGTGCTGCGCATCCTCGACGAGGAGGGCGCCCCCGACACCGTCGTCTTCCACTGCTACTCGGGCGACGCCGCCATGGCCCGGACCTGCGCCGACAAGGGCTACTACATGTCCTTCGCCGGCAACGTCACCTACAAGTCCGCCCAGGACCTGCGTGACGCGGTCGCCGTGGCCCCGCTCGACCTCCTGCTGGTCGAGACGGACGCGCCCTTCCTCACTCCGGTGCCGTACCGCGGTCGGCCCAACGCGCCGTACCTCATTCCGGTCACGCTGCGGGCGATGGCCGCGGCGAAGCAGCTCCCGGAGGACGAGCTGGCGGCGGCCATCGGGGCGAACACGGCGCGGGCCTTCGGCTACTGACGGCACCCGCGTCCTGTGCCGGGCGACCTGCGCCGCACCTGTCGCCCGGTCCGCCCCGGCACACGTGTTCGCAACACAGAGTGCCCGAATGAGTTTGGAGAGTGACGGAACCTCGGTTAAGGTCCCGGTCCGGATCGGTGACCGTCGGACCTGGAGTCGTCGTGAGCAATGCGCAGGGCACCCATCGAGCGACACGCGATGCGGCGGGCGCCGGAGCGGGGGGTCCGGCGGGCGCGGAGAGGGCCCGGCTGCCGGAGCAGGCCGACTGGGACGCCGTACCGAACTCGTCGTGGGCCGACGAAGCGGCGGCCACCGGCTGCCTGCCGCTGATCCCGGAGCAGGATGCGATGCCCGCGCCGGCCCCTGCTCCGGTCGGTGCGAGGACGCCGACACCTGCTCCGGTCGGCGCGAGGATGGCGGCACGCCGGGCCGCGAGGGCCGGCAAGGGCGGGAGGGGTGGCCGACGCCCGGAGACGGCGTTTCCCGCGCTCGGGGGAGGATCCCGGCCCGACCTCCGGCCCCACTTCCGGCCCGAATCCCTGCGCAAGCTGCTGCCGCAGGCACTGGTCGTCGCGTTCCTCGCGGGCGGGACCGTCGCCTTCCTCGCCGGTGACAAGGACGTACGGCTCACCGTCGACGGCGAACCGCGCACCCTCCACACCTTCGCCGATGACGTCGGAGAGGTGCTCGCGCAGCAGGGCGTCACCGTGGGCGAGCACGACCTCGTCGCGCCCGGCCCGCAGGCCGAGCTGCACGACGGCGACCAGGTCGAGGTCCGCTACGGCCGTCCCGTCACGCTCACCCTCGACGGCCAACAGCGCCGGGTGTGGACCACCGCCGCCACCGTCGACGAGGCCCTGCGCGAGCTCGGCGTCCGCGCCGAGGGCGCGCACCTGTCCGCCTCGCGCCGCTCGACCATCGGACGGCACGGGCTCGATCTCGTCGTGCGCACCGAGCGGACCGTCACGCTGCTCGCCGACGGCCGCGAGCGGACGGTACGCACCAACGCCGCCACCGTCCGCGAGCTCGTCGCCCGGTCCGGCATCGTCCTGCGGAACCAGGACACGACCTCCGTCGACCCCGACAGCTTCCCCCGCGAGGGCCAGACCATCTCGGTGCTGCGCATCTACGGCTCCGAGGAGGTGCGCGAGGAGCCGGTGGGATTCCGCACGGAGAAGCACAAGGACGCCAAGCTGTTCCAGGGCACCGAGGCCGTCGACACCAAGGGGAAGCCGGGCGTCCGCCGTGTCAGGTACGCGTTCCGGACGGTCAACGGGGTGCAGCAGAAAGCGAAGATCGTACGCTCCGAGATCGTCAGGGAGCCCGTCACGCAGGTCGTCCGCGTCGGCACCAAGCCGCTGCCGACCTCGGTCGCCGGAACCGACGGTCTGAACTGGCGCGGTCTCGCGCACTGCGAGGCGGGCGGGCGTCCGCACGCGGTCGACCCGTCCGGCACCTACGGCGGCCTCTACCAGTTCGACACCCGGACCTGGCACAGCCTCGGCGGCCGCGGCCGCCCGCAGGACGCCTCCGCCGGTGAACAGACCTTCCGCGCCAAACGGCTCTACATCCAGCGCGGCTCCAGCCCGTGGCCGGTCTGCGGCCGCAAGCTCGGCGGCTGAGGCGGCTGAGGCGGCTGAGGTCGCTGAGGTGGCTGAAGCGACTGGGGCGGCTGCGGAACCACGATCGCCCGGGTCGGGGGCCCGGGGCCCGGCTTGAGGGCGCCCCCAGGGCCCGTACGCTGAGTACGTGAGCACCACTGAGCCCGACGCCCTCCTCGGTCCCGCCGACATCCGCGAACTGGCCGCCGCACTGGGCGTACGCCCCACGAAGCAGCGGGGCCAGAACTTCGTCATCGACGCGAACACGGTGCGGCGCATCGTGCGGACGGCCGGTGTGCTGCCGGACGACACCGTCCTGGAGGTCGGTCCCGGCCTCGGATCGCTGACGCTGGCGCTGCTGGAAGCGGCGGACCGCGTCACGGCGATCGAGATCGACGACGTGCTCGCCGGCGCGCTCACCCCCACCATCGTCGCCCGGATGCCCGCCCGCGCCGACCGCTTCGCGCTGGTGCACAACGACGCGATGCAGGTCACGGAGTTGCCGGGACCGCCGCCGACCGCGCTGGTGGCGAACCTGCCGTACAACGTGGCGGTACCGGTGCTGCTGCACATGCTCGCGACGTTCCCGACGATCGAACGCACCCTCGTCATGGTCCAGGCCGAGGTCGCCGACCGGCTGGCCGCCAAGCCCGGCAACAAGGTCTACGGCGTGCCCTCGGTGAAGGCGAACTGGTACGCGGACGTCAAGCGCGCCGGCTCCATCGGCCGCAACGTGTTCTGGCCGGCGCCCAACGTCGACTCCGGGCTGGTCGCCCTGGTGCGCCACGAGCCGCCGACGACCACGGCCACCCGGCGCGAGGTCTTCGCCGTCGTCGACGCGGCCTTCGCCCAGCGCCGCAAGACGCTGCGGGCCGCGCTCGCCGGCTGGGCCGGCTCGGCCCCCGCCGCGGAGGCCGCGCTCGTCGCGGCCGGCATCTCGCCGCAGGCGCGCGGCGAGGCGCTGACGGTCGAGGAGTTCGCGGCCATCGCCGAGCACAAGCCGGCCGTGGCGGCCGGGGTGGCGGAGGGCTCGGAGTGAGCCTGCCCGCTTCGAACCTGACCGCTGCAAGCCTGCCCGCTTCCGTGACCGTCCGGATCCCGGCGAAGGTCAACGCGCAGCTCGCCGTCGGCGGACTGCGCCCCGACGGCTTCCACGACCTGGCGAACGTGTTCCTCGCCGTCGGCCTGTACGACGAGGTCACCGTCACCCCCGCCGACAGCCTGCGGATCACGGCGTCCGGCCCGGACGCCGCCGAGATCCCCCTGGACGGCACGAACCTGGCCGCCCGCGCCGCCGCCGCGCTCGCCGCACGGCACGGCATCGAGCCCGACGTCCACATCCACATCGCCAAGGACATTCCCGTCGCGGGCGGCATGGCGGGCGGCAGCGCGGACGGCGCGGGCGCGCTGCTCGCCTGCGACGCGCTGTGGGGGCTGCACAGCCCGCAGCACGAACTCCTCGACATCTGCGCCGAGCTGGGCAGCGACGTGCCGTTCAACCTGATCGGCGGAGCCGCGCTCGGACGCGGCCGGGGCGAGATCCTCACCCCGCTCGACGTGCGGGGACCGTTCCACTGGGTCTTCGCCGTCGCGGACGGCGGCCTGTCGACCCCGGCCGTCTACCGCGAGTGCGACCGGCTGCGCGAAGCGTCCGGCTCGGGCGCCACCACGGCCGACATCCCCGACCCGGAACCGGCACCGGCGCTGCTCGAAGCCCTCGCCTCCGGCGACCCCGCCGCGCTGGCCGCCGCCCTGAGCAACGACCTGCAGTCGGCCGCGTTGTCCCTGCGGCCGTCCCTCGCCGACACCCTCCGAGCGGGTGTTGAGGCGGGCGCCCTGGCGGCCCTGGTCTCCGGCTCGGGCCCGACGTGCGCCTTCCTGGCGGGGACCGCCGAAGAAGCCGCGAAGATCGCCGAGGCGGTCCTGGCTTCCGGCACGTGCCGCACGACGCGCGCCACGACGGCCCCGGCGCCGGGAGCGACGATCCTGCGGGCTTGAGGGTGGCAGGGGTTCGGGCGGTGTGGAGTGAAAGCGTCCATCAAGGACGCTTTTGGTACACAGTCCGGGTGAGTGCCGGCCGCCGCGAGTCCGAGCCGGAGCAACTCCCCGGCGGCGTCAGGTATCACCCGTGTCCCCGTGGCCTCGCGAGTCGTCGAGGTGGCGCCGCAGGGCGATGAATACCCGCCAGCGGTGCAGGAAGGTTCGCAGCGGCGCGGCGCTGCCTGTCCGTTCCGCCTCCTGCCGCGCGGCGCTCAGCTCCCGGTCGAACCGTTCGGCCGCGGCCAGGTCCAGTCCGCTGACGGTCACCCGCAGGGCCGCCTCGACGAGGGGATCGCCGGGTTCCGGCATCAGGCGGCCAACTCGAACCACAGCAACTTTCCGCACATTCCGAACACTTCCTCGCCGAGCGCGTACCCGCCCCACCGATCCGCACATTCGCGCACGAGCAGCAGCCCGCGCCCCCGCTCGGCGCACTCGGGCGGGCCGGGCGGATGGAGCGCGCCACGGAACGGCGCCGGAATCGTCGGGTTGGAGTCCCACACCCCCACCCGTACGTGCTTCGTGCGCGGATTGCTCAGCCGGATCCACGACGGCCCGTCCGAGTACCGCAGCGCGTTGGTCACCAACTCGCTTGCCAGTAGCTCCGCTACATCGCTGACCTGCGGCATCCCGTAGGTGTGGAGCACCGTCCGCGTCATCGCCCGCGCGATGCGGACGGCTCTGCCGTCATGCGGTAGCGCGAGCGTGTACGTCCAGAAGTCGTCTGAACACGGAGTGTTCGCCGCTACGTTGTCCATGCGGATCTCCTTCGGAGAGGGCGTCGCTCGGTGGCGTTGTCGCTGTGCAAGCGGTGCACTTTCGGTGACGCAGAGTGTCTGCCTCATACGGTAGACGTTATGGCGAAAAGATTTCAGCGCTTCGGGCAGAATCATTGAAGGCGTAACGCGTACGAGTGATGCCCGCCCGCGGATCGAGAGCGAGGAGCACGACACGTGCCGATGAGGAGCAACCCCACCGCACGACAACTGCGTCTCGGCGCGGAGCTGCGGAAACTTCGTGAGCGCGCGGGGCTTTCGTCGGCTGAGGCCGCGCGCTTGCTCGGCGTCAACTCCGCGCAGATCAGCAACATCGAAGCAGCCCGCTTCGGTCCGAGCGCGGAGCGCGTGCGCACGCTGGCCAGGAACTACGACTGCTCCGACCCGGATCTCGTCGACGCGCTCGTGGCCATGACAGGAGAGCGCAAGCGCGGTTGGTGGGAGGAGTACCGCGACACGCTGCCCGCCGGATTGCTGGACCTGGCCGAGCTGGAACACCACACGACGGGCATGCGGGTCGCCGTGGTGATCCACATTCCCGGGCTCCTGCAGACGCTGGATCACGCCCGAGCGACCTTCCAGGAGACTGTTCCGCCCCTACTGCCGCATGAGGTGGAGCACAGGCTCTCCTACCGGCTGAAACGCCAAGGCATCCTCTACGGCGATGGCCGGACGCAATACGCGGCTGTCGTCCATGAGGCTGCGCTGCGGATGGGGGTCGGTGGGCCGGATGTCTCGCGAAGGCAGCTCGCGCACCTCGTCGAGATGAGCGAGCACGAGAACGTCACCATCACCGTGATCCCCTTCGGGGTTGAGGCCTACGTCTCCTCAGGCCAGCCGATCACCTACGTCTTGGGCCCGGTCCCGAAACTCGACACCGTGGAGCTGGATACTCCGCATGGTTGCGAGTTCCTGGACGCGGAGGCGCAGCTGGAGAAATATCGCGTGGTGCTCGACCGCATGAACAGTGGGGCTCTCACCCCGGAGAAGTCACGGGACCTGATCCACCACCTCGCCCACAGCGCCTGAAAGGCGGCAGACGTGTCAGCACAGTCATGGCGGAAGTCCTCCTACAGCGACGAGGGCGCAAACTGCCTCCACATATCCCGCACCCCCGACGGAACCGTCCGTCTCCGTGAATCCGACGATCCCGATGTGATCGTCCACACCACCCCCGCCGCGCTCCGCGCCCTGCTCCACGGCGTCAAGTCGGGCGAGTTCGACCACCTCGCGGGTGCTTGACCAATCCGCCGGTGCCCGGAGGGGC
Organism: Streptomyces sp. H39-S7; assembly: GCF_027158205.1. Classification (GTDB taxonomy): domain Bacteria; phylum Actinomycetota; class Actinomycetes; order Streptomycetales; family Streptomycetaceae; genus Actinacidiphila. Next base: position 9,608 of record NZ_JAPVLU010000064.1, read on the forward strand.
GGGTGCTTCTAGGATCACCGGCATGTCACTGCCGTCGGCCACGCCGCCCCATCCGATAGCCGCGCCCCCTCCGCTGCGGCCGAAGCCGGTGGGTGGGGTGGCCACGGCGGCCATGGCGCTGCTCGGTGCCGCCGGGATCACCGGGCTGATAGGGGCGCTTGCGCAGCTGCGGTACCGCAGTGCCGTCGGAGATGTGTACGCGGAGGCCGGAGACAACTCCGAGCTGGCCCTGTCACGTCTCGTGGACGCCGATTCCGATCTCTACGAGATCGCGTACGTGCTGTCCCTCGTCGTGGGCCTCGCCACGGTGGTGGTCTTCCTCATGTGGTTCCGCCGCCTCCGGGCCAACGCGGAGTTCCTGGCCCCGGGCGGGCACCGGCGGGCTCCGGGCCGGGCGGTGAGTGCGTGGTTCTTCCCTGTGAGCAATCTCTGGGAGCCGAAGCAGATCACCGATGACGTCATCAAGGCGCTCGGTCCCGCGCCGCCCCGGCTCCGTGGAGTGGTCAATGCCTGGTGGGCGAGCTGGGTCGGCTACCTCACGCTCAGCGTGGTGACGTCGGTCTACGCCTCCGTGGGGCCGGACGAAAGCGACTTCACCACGTATGAGGTGACGGAGGTCGCAGGCAGGCTGGATGTCAAGGGTTTCACCGACGCGCTGCGGACCTTCGCTGCATGCGACATCGTCGTGTCCCTGCTGAGTGTCGTCGCCGCCGGCCTCGCCATTCGCGCCGTCCATGAGCTGTCCCGTGCACAGGACACCCGTCTCGGCTTCGGGCACTGAGCCGCCCGTCCGCAGCGGGTCGGGGGCGGTCAGCGGTGGCGACTACCCTGGAAGTCGATCGTTCCGCACCAGCATGGAGTAAAAGTGGCCGTCAACCTCGTCAACGTCGAGGCCGTAGGAAAGGTCTACGGCACCCGGGCGCTGCTCGACGGTGTTTCCCTCGGTGTTTCGGAGGGCGACCGTATCGGGGTCGTCGGCCGCAATGGTGACGGGAAGACGACCCTGATCCGGATGCTCGCGCAGCTGGAGGAGCCGGACACCGGGCGCGTCACGCACGTGGGCGGGCTGCGGCTCGGGGTGCTGACGCAGCACGACAGCCTGGATCCGACCGCGACCGTGCGGCACGAGGTGGTCGGGGACAAGGCGGACCACGAGTGGCTCGGGGACGCGAAGATCCGCGACGTGCTGACCGGGCTGTTCGGCGGGCTGGACCTGCCGGGGTTCCCGCAGGGGCTGGACACGGTGATCGGGCCGCTGTCCGGTGGTGAGCGGCGCAGGATCGCGCTGGCGAAGCTGCTGATCGACGAGCAGGACCTGGTCGTGCTCGACGAGCCGACCAACCACCTCGACGTCGAGGGCATCGCCTGGCTGGCGGGCCACCTGCAGACCCGGCGCTCCGCGCTGGTCTGCGTCACTCACGACCGGTGGTTCCTGGACCAGGTCTGCACCCGGATGTGGGACGTGCAGCGCGGTGACGTGCACGAGTACGAGGGCGGCTACAGCGACTACGTCTTCGCGCGGGCCGAGCGCGACCGGCGGGCGGCCACCGAGGAGGGCAAGCGGCAGAACCTGATGCGCAAGGAGCTGGCCTGGCTGCGCCGCGGCGCCCCCGCGCGGACGAGCAAGCCGCGCTACCGCATCGAGGCCGCGAACGAGCTGATCGCGGACGTGCCGCCGCCGCGTGACAGCGCCGAGCTGATGAAGTTCGCCAACTCGCGGCTCGGGAAGACCGTCTTCGAGCTGGAGGACGTGACGATCCAGGGCGGCGACAAGATGCTGCTCAAGCACCTGACGTGGCAGCTCGGTCCCGGCGACCGCATCGGTCTGGTCGGGGTGAACGGCGCGGGCAAGACGTCGCTGCTGCGGGCGCTGGCGCAGGCCGCGTACTCGCACGGTGACGACCAGCCGCCGGCCGGGAAGATCGTCGTCGGCAGGACGGTGAAGCTCGCGTACCTGTCGCAGGAGGTCAGCGAGGTCGACCCGACGTGGCGGGTGCTCCAGGCCGTGGAGAGCGTGCGCCAGCGCGTGGACCTCGGCAAGGGCAAGGAGATGACGGCGGGCCAGCTCTGCGAGCAGTTCGGCTTCTCGAAGGAGAAGCAGTGGACGCCGGTCGGTGACCTGTCGGGTGGTGAGCGGCGCCGGCTGCAGATCCTGCGGCTGCTGATGGACGAGCCGAACGTGCTGTTCCTCGACGAGCCGACCAACGACCTGGACATCGAGACGCTGACGCAGCTGGAGGACGTCCTCGACGGATGGCCCGGTTCGATGGTGGTCATCAGCCACGACCGGTTCTTCCTGGAGCGCACGACCGACAACGTCTGGGCGCTGCTCGGCGACTCGACGCTGCGGATGCTGCCGCGCGGGGTCGACGAGTACCTGGAGCGCCGTCGCCGTATCGCGGCGGACGCGGCGCCCGCGCCGGTCGCGGCGAAGGGCAAGGCGGGGGGTGCCGCCGGCTCGCGGGACGAGCGGGCGGCGAAGAAGGAGCTGCAGAAGGTCGAGCGGAGGCTCGACCGCATCGGTCAGGAAGAGACCAAGGTGCACGCGCAGATCGCGGACAACTCGACCGACTTCGACCTCGTCGCCAAGCTGGACACGCAGTTGCGCTCGCTGCGCGACGAGCGCGACGAGCTGGAGATGCGTTGGCTGGAACTGGCCGACGACGAGTAGCGCTTCCTGACGCCGGGGCGTGCGCGCCCCGGCGTGTGGGGCTTGTAGCGGGCGCGTAACGGTCGTGGTCCGAGGCGTGGGGCTGCGGGGACGCAGTGATAGAAAGAGAACTCCCGCTTACCTGACCTTTACTGGTATGGCCTGAATGAGGACCTGCTGATGACGCAGCCGCCCCCGCCGCCCGGCAACCCGCCCAACCTCGGGAAGCCCGAGGGTGCTGGGCCTCCGCCTCCCCAGCAGCCGCAGAACCCCTACCCGCCGACGGCCCTGAGCCCGCAGGCGTCCCAGCCGCCGCAGCACCAGCCGCCGCAGGGCCCGCCGCAGGGTCCGCCGCCCGGCCAGCCGCCGCAGTACGGCTATCCGCAGACCCCGCCTCCGGGCCAGGTTCCGGACAACCCGTACGCGCAGCCGGTGCCGCCGGGGCAGAACCCGTACGCGCAGCCGGCTCCGCAGCAGCCCCAGTACGGCTACCCGCAGGGTCCGCCGCCCGGCCAGTCGCCGCAGTACGGCTACCCGCAGGGCCCGCCGCCGCAGACCGTGTACACGCAGCCGGGCGGCGGTCAGGGCGGCGGCAACAGCAAGCTCGTCGTGATCATCGCCGCGGTCGTCGTCGCGGTGCTGGTCATCGGTGGCGGTGTGTGGTTCGCGACGAAGGACGACGACGGCGGGAAGAAGCCGATCGCGGACCAGTCCTCGACGGGCACCGCCGATACCAACGACAAGCCGCAGGGCGTTATCAACGCCAAGATCGGCTGGAGCAAGGACACGACCCGGCCGCCCACCGACGAGATCCAGGCCAAGGTGCCGAACGTCTGGTTCAGCGGTGACACCGTCGTCAAGACGATGACCGACTCCGTGAAGGGGTTCGCGCTCAAGGGCGGCGCGGAGAAGTGGTCGATCCCGATCACGGGCGAGTCCTGCCCGGCGTCGGACACCGCCTCCGAGAACCGGATCGCGATCCAGTTCGGCGCCAAGTGCGAGATGTTGATGGCCGTCGACATCTCCAAGGGCACGAAGCTCTGGGAGGTGCCGCTGCCCATCGCGGCCGGCTCCTCGTCCAGCACGTTCATGTACTCGACGGTCGCGGTGAGCGGTGACATCGCGGCGGTGGCCTGGCTGCACGGCTACGCCGGGTACAAGCTCAGCACCCACGCGCAGGTCTGGGCGCCCGTGCCGTCCTCGAACTGCCAGGACAAGAGCTACACGGGCGGCAAGCAGCTGGTCGTCGAGGTGAAGTGCGGCAGGGAGGTCTTCGTCCGGGGCGTCGACACCACCACGTACAAGACCACCTGGTCCTGGCAGGTGTCGGCGGGCACCGAGCTCTCCGCCATCGTGTCCACCGATCCGGTGGTCGTCGGCATCGGCGCGACCAACAGCCTGATGTCCGACCTGATGTACCTGGAGAACGGCAAGCTCGTCGGCCACACCTCACTGGGCAACGGCGGATACCAGGGCAACTACGGGATCCACTGCCGGATCCCCGGTGAGGGGGCCTGCTTCAACTTCGCCATCGACGGCACGACGCTGTACACCCCGACGAAGACGCACAAGGACACGACCGGCTCCTACGGTCAGACCAACGAGATCGCAGCCATCGACCTGAGGACCGGCAAGCCCCTGTGGACCGTCAAGCCGGACGTCGCCGGCGAGGCACGGGTCATCACCATGGTGGACGGCAAGGTCATGGTGTATCAGAAGTCGGGGTACGAGAAGCCCGGCGGGCTCTACGCGATGGACCCGAAGACGCAGAAGAACACGCCGTACATGAAGTTCGGCTCCGACACCGAGAAGGCCGAACGGGACTTCTCGGACCTGTACAGCTACCAGTCGCTGTACAACGGCCACTTCATCGTCTCCGCCGTCAACATCTCCGCGCGGACCTCCTCGTCGGCCACGGTGATCACGGACATCAGCTGAACCACCGGTAGCTTCCAAACCCCCAGTACCGCACCGACGGGCCCACAACGAGACACCTGTCCCGTTGTGGGCCCGTTCTGTGCACGATGAGTCGCTCCGGTTGTGAACCGGCCATCAATGACGGGTATTTCGGAATTGAGGGGTGCTTCTTACCGGTAAGGGGCGCGCCGCGTCGAACAAACGTGTAGCTTCCGGGGCTAGACCCGGGCCCGCCGAGGGGTCACCGTCGGGACACCGGGCGGGCCGTGCGCTACGTACATGTGGGGGCAGGACGTGGAGCCGCCGGGACCGGTCCCGATCGGTCCTCAGGGGGATAGGGGAACGCGACATGGGCGTACGTCTTGTCGTCATCGACGACCACCGGCTGCTGGCGGAGGCACTCGCCTCGGCACTGAAACTCCGTGGCCACCGGGTACTCGCCGCCGCTTCGCCGGCTGCGGGGGCGGCGGACCTCGTACTGAGCAGATCGCCGGAGGTGTGCCTGATCGGCACGTCGTCCCCGGCCGACCCGGGAGTTTTCGAGACCGTCTCGCGGGTCAAGCGCGAGCGGCCGGCGGTGGCCGTGGTCGTGCTCGGGCCGGTGCCGAGCCCGCGCGGGATCGCGGCGGCTTTCGCGGCCGGCGCCTCGGGATATGTGCGGCAGGACGAGCGCATCGAGGGCGTCGAGCGGGCCATGGTGAAGGCCAGGGCCGGTGAGGTCGCGGTCTCCCCGCAACTGCTGCAGAGCGCGTTCGCGGAATTGCTGAACCCGGTGGAGGAGCCCGACGACGAGGGCAGCCGGCTGCTGCAGATGCTCACACCGCGCGAGATCGAGGTGCTGATGCGGGTCGCCGAGGGCGAGGACACCCGGCTGATCGCCGCCGGGATGAGCATCGCCCCCAGCACCGCGCGCACCCATGTGCAGCGGGTGCTCATGAAGCTCGGCGTCGGCTCCCGGCTGGAGGCCGCGGCGCTCGCGGCCCGTACCGGGCTGCTGGACCGGGTCGCGGCCGGGAGCCTGTCCTCCGGAGGCTGACCGGGCGGGCGCCGCCCACGGCCGCCCTCGCCCCTGCGCCGGACCTCCCCCACGCCCCTGATCGCCGGGCCCTGACGGCCCCTGAATCCGATGCCCCCGCGCCGTGCGCGGGGGCATCGTCATGCCGCCGTGCCCCCGCTTCCCGGCGATCTCACCGCGTCCTGGCCGACGCATTGACGGCACTGTTGTTTTGTGGTTCATTGTGCGCGGTTCTGTTGAGTAAGTTTGATGAGGGGCCCCCGGAGTGAAGAAGACGACGACTCGCCTGGCGGACGGCCGCGAGCTGCTCTACTACGACTCCCGCGACGACGCGGTGCGCGACGCCGTGGACCGGCGCCCGCTGGACGCGGTCGCCACGTCCTCGGAGCTCCGCCGCGATCCGCTGCTGGGCGACACCGTCGCCGTCGCCTCCCACCGGCAGGGCCGCATCTACCACCCGCCGGCCGACGAGTGCCCGCTCTGCCCGTCGCGCGACGGCCGGCTCAGCGAGATCCCGGCGGCCGAATACGACGTCGCCGTCTTCGAGAACCGCTTCCCCTCCCTCGCGGGCGACTCGGGCCGCTGCGAGGTGGTCTGCTTCACCTCCGACCACGACGCCTCGTTCGCCGACCTCACCCCCGAGCAGGCCGGGCTGGTGCTCGACGCCTGGACCGACCGCACGGCCGAGCTGTCCCAGCTCCCCGGCGTCGAGCAGGTCTTCTGCTTCGAGAACCGCGGCAAGGAGATCGGCGTCACCCTCGGCCACCCGCACGGCCAGATCTACGCCTATCCGTTCACCACCCCGCGCACCGAGCTGATGCTGCGCTCGCTGGCCGAGCACCGGGAGCGCACCGGCGGCAACCTCTTCGACGACGTACTCGCCGACGAGCGCGCCGACGGCCGCCGCGTCGTACTGGCCACCGGGCACTGGACGGCGTTCGTGCCGTACGCGGCGCACTGGCCCTACGAGGTGCACCTCTACCCGAACCGCCGGGTGCCGGACCTGCTGGGGCTCGACGAGGACGCGCGCACAGAGTTCCCACATGTCTATCTGGAACTCTTGAAGCGCTTCGACCGGATCTTCGGGGAGGGCGAACCGCGCACGCCGTACATCGCGGGCTGGCACCAGGCGCCCTTCGGGGCGGCCGACCGGGGCGATTTCGCGCTGCACCTCGAGCTTTTCACCGTCCGCCGCACTTCCGGCAAGCTGAAATTCCTCGCGGGTTCCGAATCCGGCATGAGTGTGTTCATCAACGACGTGCCACCGGAAACCGCGGCACAGCGACTGCGAGAGGTAGCGAGCCAGTGAGCACCCCCATGAAGGTCCTGGTGACCGGCGGCGCCGGTTACGTCGGCAGCGTCGTCACGGCGCACCTGCTGGAAGCCGGCCACCGGGTCACCGTCCTCGACGACCTGTCGACGGGCTTCCGCGAGGGCGTGCCGGCCGGCGCCGCCTTCGTCGAGGGACGGATCCAGGACGCGGGGAAGGTGCTCGACTCCTCGTTCGACGCCGTGCTGCACTTCGCCGCCTCCTCGCAGGTCGGCGAGTCGGTCGCCGACCCGGGCAAGTACTGGCGCAACAACGTGGCGGGCTCCATGGAGCTGCTCGCCGCGATGCGCGAGTGCGGGGTCCGCCGGCTCGTCTTCTCCTCGACGGCCGCGACCTACGGCGAGCCGAAGTCCGTCCCGATCACCGAGGACGACGCGACCGCGCCGACCAATCCCTACGGCGCCACCAAGCTCGCCGTCGACCACATGATCACCGGCGAGGCGGCGGCGCACGGGCTGACCGCCGTCTCCCTGCGGTACTTCAACGTGGCCGGGGCGTACCGGTCGCTCTCCGGCGGCATGATCGGCGAGCGGCACGACCCCGAGTCGCACCTCATCCCGCTGGTCCTCCAGGTCGCGCAGGGCCGCCGCGAGGCGATCTCCGTCTACGGCGACGACTACCCGACCCCGGACGGGACCTGCGTCCGCGACTACATCCACGTCGCCGACCTCGCGCAGGCGCACCTGCTGGCGCTGACCGCGGGCGCCGAGGGCGAGCACCTCATCTGCAACCTCGGCAACGGTGAGGGCTTCTCCGTGCGCCAGGTCGTCGAGACCGTCCGGCAGGTCACCGGTCACCCGGTCCCCGAGGTCACCGTCGCGCGCCGCGGTGGCGATCCGGCCGTGCTGGTCGCGTCCGCCGACCGGGCCCGCCGGGTCCTCGGCTGGCGTCCGACCCGGCCGGATCTCGCCGAAATCGTCCAGGACGCATGGGCGTTCGCCCAGCGCGGGGAGAACCAGGAGACCGCCAAGTGACCGTGTTCGAGAAGGTGTTCGGCACCGCACCGGAGGGCGTGTGGGCCGCGCCCGGCCGCGTGAACCTGATCGGTGAGCACACCGACTACAACGACGGCTTCGTGATGCCGTTCGCGCTGCCGCACACCACCGTGGCCTCGGTCGCCCGCCGCGACGACGGCCTGCTGCGCGTGCACTCCGGCGACATGCCCGGCGGCATCGTCGAACTGCGGCTCGACGAGCTGACGCCCGGCAGGGACGACGGCTGGGCCTCGTACCCGGCGGGCGTGGTGTGGGCGCTGCGCGAGGCGGGCCACCGGCTCACCGGCGCGGACATCCACTACGAGAGCACGGTCCCCACCGGTGCCGGCCTGTCCTCGTCCGCCGCGCTGGAGGTCGTGACCGCCCTCGCCCTCAACGACCTGCACGGCCTCGGGGTGGAGCGGCCCGCGATGGCGCTGCTGTGCCAGCGCGCCGAGAACGTCTACGTCGGCGCTCCCACCGGGATCATGGACCAGACCGCGTCCGCCTGCTGCACCGCGGGACACGCCCTGTTCGTGGACACCCGCGACGGATCGCAGCGCCAGGTGCCGCTGGACCTGGCGGCGGAGGGGATGCGGCTGCTGGTCGTGGACACCCGCGTCAAGCACGCGCACAGCGACGGTTCGTACGCCGAGCGCCGGGCGGGATGCGAGGCCGGCGCCGCCGCCCTCGGGGTCCCCGCGCTGCGCGACATCCCCTTCGACGGCCTGGCCGCGGCCCTCGACCGGCTGCGCCAGGGCGGGCACGACGAGAGCATCCTCGGACTCGTCCGCCACATCGTCACCGAGAACCACCGCGTCGAGCAGGTCATCGAGCTGCTGGACGCCGGCCGCACCCGGGACATCGGGGCGGTACTGACGGCCGGTCATGTCTCGCTGCGCGACGACTTCCGGATCTCCTGCGCCGAGTTGGACCTCGTCGTCGACACCGCCAACGCCTCCGGCGCGCTGGGCGCGCGGATGACGGGCGGCGGGTTCGGCGGTTCGGCCATCGTCCTCGCGGAGAGCGACGCGGCGGAGAAGATCACCGAGGCGGTCGTCTCGGCCTTCGCGGCCGCGGGCCTCCAGGAGCCGCGGGTCTTCACGGCGGTCCCGTCGGCGGGCGCCCGCAAGGTCTGACCCGCCCTGTTCTCCGGCCGGCCGGCCGGTCGGACGTCCCCCTGCCGGGTCGTCCCAAACCCCGACCGGCCGGATTCCGCCACGGATTCGAAGCACCAACGTTCCCGCGCGCCCCATGGGTTGGCCGAATGCATCCACTGCTACCGGCCACTTCTGCCAATCGGGCGCTATCGGCGCCCCCGGCCCCTACGCTTCTGACACAGCGCCGGTGGGGGCCGGTGCGATCAGGGGGCGAGACGCAAGGATTCGGCACCCGGAACAGGCACCTCGGACGCGCTTCGACGGCGGTCGTGCGGGGCTGTGGTGGTACATCCTGTTTCCGGGCGCCGGATCCCATGCGATCGCAATCCCAACCGTGGGGGAGGGCAACATGCCGGGAGTGGGGCCCGTGGGACGCATTCGTGTTCTCGTCGTGGACGATCACCGCATCTTCGCAGAGTCGCTGGCGGCCGCACTCGCGGCGGAGCCGGACGTCGACGTGTCGGCGGCAGGCAGCGGCCCCGCCGCGCAGCGCTGTCTGGAGCGCGCGGTGGCCGACAACCGCAGGTACGACGTGCTGCTGGTGGACGCCGACCTCGGCGCGGTCCTCCGCGCGGGGAGCCCGGTGGGCGCGGGAGCGCTGACGGCGGTACCGCGGCTCGTGCCGGAGGCGCGCCAGGGCGACCATCCCGGCCCGCCGGTGGCCGCGGTCCCGGAGCAACTGGTCGACGGGATCGGCCTGGTGGAGCGGGTCCGCTCGGAGTATCCCTCGACGCGCACCGTGGTGCTGGCCGAGCGGGACGACGCGCGGCGCGCGGCCCGCGCGCTGCAGGCCGGGGCCTCCGGCTGGGTCGCCAAGGACTGTTCGCTGTCCCGGCTGCTGGCCGTGATGCGCGGTGTGCTGCGGGACGAGACGCATCTGCCGCCCGCGCTGCTCACCGGAGTGCTGCGGGAGCTGACCGCGGCCCGCCGGCACCGCACCGAGAGCGAGCGGCTGGTGGAGTCGCTGACGCCGCGCGAGCAGGAGGTGCTGCGCTGCATGGTGGCGGGGCTCGGCCGCAAGGCGGTCGCCGAGCGGCTGTTCCTGTCCCCGCACACCGTCCGCACCCATATGCAGAACGTGCTGGGGAAGCTGGGCGTGCACTCGACGCTGGCGGCGGTCGCGCTGGCGCGCCGGGCCGGTGTCGGACCGGTGGAACTGGTCCCGTCAGCCGGGGATGTTGTCGAACGGAGCGGTCAGCTGTCGTAGCAGCGCCGCGAGGTCGCCGCGCTGGCGGTCCGTCAGTTCACCGAGGATGGACCGCTCCTGGGCGAGCAGCCCGGCCAGCGCCTGGTCGGCGCGCTCGCGGCCCTCGGGGGTGAGCCGGACGAGCACTCCCCGCCGGTCCGAAGGGTCCGGCAGCCGCTCCACCAGGCCCTTCTGAGCGAGCCTGTCGATCCGGTTGGTCATCGTGCCGGACGTGACGAGGGTCTGCGTCAGCAGTTGCCCGGGGGAGAGCTGGTACGGGTCGCCGGTGCGGCGCAGCGAGGTGAGCACGTCGAACTCCCACGGCTCCAGGCTGTGCTCGGAGAAGGCCAGCCGCCGGGCCCGGTCCAGGTGGCGTGCGAGCCTGCTGACGCGGCTGAGCACCTCGAGCGGTTCCACGTCGAGGTCGGGGCGCTCTCGGCGCCATGCAGCGACCAGCCGGTCGACCTCGTCCTCCATGACGATCAGTGTAGTGGTTCTGTCGATATGAAGTCTCTTGACGTCAAGATAAAATATGGGGCACGGTAGGGGACGTCAGCAGACCGTCGGATCCGCCAGGGAGGCAGAAACGTGCCGTCAGCAGCACCCGCCTGGGACCCCCAGCAGTACCTGCACCACACCGACCACCGCACCCGCCCCTTCCACGAGCTGCTCGCCCGGGTGCCCGCCCTCCCGGGGCCGGCACCGCGCATCGCGGACATCGGCTGCGGTCCCGGCAACGTCACCACGCAGCTCGGTCACCGCTGGCCGGCCGCCCGCGTCACCGGCTTCGACAACTCGCCCGAGATGCTGGAAGCGGCCCGCGCCTACGCGGGTCCGACCCCCGGCGGGGGACACCTGGACTTCCGGGCCGCCGACGCCGCGCACTGGGCGCCGGAGGAGACCTACGACCTCATCATCGCCAATGCCGCCCTGCAATGGGTCGAGGGCCACGCCGACCGCTTCCCCGACTGGCTGGGCCACCTGGCCCCCGGCGGAACCCTCGCGTTCCAGGTCCCCGGCAACTACAGCGCCCCCAGCCACATCCTCCTCGCCGAACTCTGCGCGGCCCCGAAATGGCGGGCCCGGCTGGGCGACAGCGCCGACCGCCGCGTCCTGACCCTCGAACCGGATGAGTACTTCCAGCACCTGACCTGCCTCGGCTGCGAGACCGACGTCTGGGAGACCACGTACCTGCACCACCTCCAGGGTCCCGACCCGGTGCTCGAATGGACGAAGGGCACCGCGCTGCGCCCCGTGCTGACCGCCCTCGGGGACGACCGCGCCGCCCGCGAGGAGTTCCTCGCCGAGTACGCCGCACTGCTGCGCACGGCGTATCCGGCCGGTCCGCACGGCACGGTCTTCCCGTTCCGCCGGATCTTCGTGGTCGCGCGCAAGGAGGCGGTGTTCGCGTGATCAGCGCCCTCGACCACGTACAGCTCGCGGCGCCGCCCGGCAGCGAGGAGGCGCTGCGCGCCTTCTACGGGGACGTGCTCGGCATGACCGAACTCCCCAAGCCGCCGGTGCTCGCCGCCCGCGGCGGCTGCTGGTTCGGCTCCGGGGCGGCGCGGATCCACCTCGGTGTCGACGAGGATTTCCGCCCGGCCGGGAAGGCGCATCCGGGCATCAGGGTCGACGGCATCACCGCGTACGCCCGGCGGCTGGAGGAGCGCGGCGCGAGCGTCACGTGGGACGACAACCTCCCGGGCCACCGGCGCTTCTACTGCGACGACCCGTTCGGCAACCGCCTGGAGTTCCTGGAACCGGACCCGGCGTGAGGGCCGCCGGACCTGTCAGCGCGCGGACCGGCATCACGCGTCCGGGTGATGTGACCGACGGTGCCGCCCGCTACGGTGAAGGCAGACTGCAGAATCCCGTCCATGGGAGGAACCATGACCGCCGAGTCCGTGCACCACTGGCCGGTGCCGCCGCAGGACGGCTACACCGTGGACGATCTGCTGACGCTGCAGGACCTCCCGCCGCACACGGAGCTGATCGACGGGAGCCTGGTGTTCGTGAGTCCGCAGCGATACTTCCACAGTGTGGTGATCGATCTGCTGGTGAGCGGCTTGCGCCGTACCGTTCCGAAGCATCTGAAGGCGGTCCGCGAGATGACCGTCATCCTGAACCGGCGCGACGGCCCGGAGCCCGATGTTTCCGTCGTACGCGCCGAGGCGGTCACCAGCCGCCTCCAGACCCGCTTCGACGCGGCCGATGTCCTTCTCGCCGTCGAAGTCGTGTCCCCGGACTCCGAGGCACGCGACCGCGAGACCAAGCCGCGGAAGTACGCCGCGGCGGGCATCGAGAATTTCTGGCTGGTCGAGATGGCAGGGCAGGACGCTCACCCGGTGGTCCACGTCTACGAACTCGACAAGGTCACCAAGGCATACGCCCTCACCGGAATCCACCACGACCTGCTCAAGACCGGTGTCCCGTACGACATCGACATCGACCTGGCCGCTGTCGACGAGTTCTAGGTCGTGTCTGACAAATAGCGGCGTCCGCCCGGCAGGGGCTGGGGGCACCTCCCGGCGCGGTAGCCGGGTGCGGGTCCGGGGCGACGTGGCCTACAGCAGGGCGAAGGCGGCGACCATCAGGGCCGCGCCCGCCAGGCCGGCCGTCCAGGCGCTGCGGGGCATCCGCAGGCCCCCCGCGAGCACCAGGGCGGCCAGCAGGAAGGCGCCGCCGAGCGGGACCCAGGCGTACAGCACTCCGGCCCAGCCGGTGCGGACGACGGTGTCGGTGCCGGGCTTCACGGCGACCTTGAGCTTCTCGCCGGTGCGGTGGGTGACGGAACGGGTGACGGTGACCTTGGACCGCGCGGTGGCGGCTCCCGCGGGGGCGAAGGGGCCGGTGCAGGTCTTGTCGCCGCACGCGGACACCGTCATGGTGCCGCGCTCGCGGCCCTTGGAGAGCATCACGTGCTGCGCGGTGCCCCAGGACACCCACACGCCCGAGGCGAGCAGCAGGGCGACCACCGCCGACAGGATCACGGCCTTGCCGACGAGCAGCACACCCCAGGCACTCTCCGCCGCGCGGCGGCCCCGGCTCCGTTTGACCATGCGGGCGATCTTTGGCCATGACATGCCGTGGAGTCAACCGCTGTGGTGCACAGCGGGCACCGTCAGCTGTTGTACGTGCCCTGGGCCCGCTCCAGGCCGTCGGAGATCAGCGACTCGACCGCGTCGGAGGAGCGGTCGACGAACCAGTCCAGCTCCTTGCGCTCGGCCGAGGAGAAGTCCTTCAGCACGAAGGCCGCCACGTCCATCCGGCCGGGCGGCCGTCCGATGCCGCAGCGCACCCGCAGGTAGTCGGGGCCCAGCGACTTGGTGATCGACTTCAGGCCGTTGTGGCCGTTGTCGCCGCCGCCCAGTTTCAGCCGCAGCGTCGGGTAGTCGATGTCCAGTTCGTCGTGGACGGCGATGATCTGCCCGGTGGGCACCTTGTAGAAGTCGCGCAGCCCCGTGACGGGCCCGCCGGAGAGGTTCATGAACGTCATCGGCTTGGCCAGCACGACCCGTTGGCCGGCGATCCTGCCCTCGACCACCTGGGCCCGGCTCTTGTGGGTCTTGAATCTGCCGCGGATCCGCTCCGCGAGCAGGTCGGCCACCATGAAGCCGATGTTGTGCCGGTTGCCGGCGTACTCGGGGCCGGGGTTGCCGAGCCCGGCCACCAGCCAGGGCCCCTCGGGGGCGGGTGAACTGCTCATGCTCATGCCGTCCATTCAAGTCCACTGACGTCGCAACCCGGACCGCCGCCCCCCTCCCGAGGGAGCGGGGCGGCGGTCCGGGACAGCGGAGGCGGGAGGATCAGGCCTCGGTGGTCTCGGCCGAAACGGCGGACTCGTCCGCCGGCTCCTCGGCCTGCGGGGCGACGATCTGGATGACGACGGTGTCGCCGTCGATCGTCAGCACGGTGCCCTCGGGCAGCGTGATGTCCTTCGCGAGGATGGCGGCGCCGGCCTCCAGGCCCTCGATGGAGACGGAGACGGAGGTCGGGATGTGGGTGGCCTCGGCCTCGACCGGAAGGGCGTTGAGGACGTGCTCCAGCAGGCCGCCGCCCGGGGCCAGCTCACCGGTGGTGTGCACGGCCACGTCGACGCTGACCTTCTCGCCGCGCTTCACGGTGAGCAGGTCGACGTGCTTGAGGAAGCCCTTGATGGCGTCGCGCTGGACGGCCTTGGGGAGCACGAAGGTGGTCTCACCCTCGACCTCGAGGCTGATCAGGACGTTCTTGGTGCGGAGCGCGAGCTGCAGCGCGTGACCCGGCAGGTTCACGTGCACCGGGGTGGCGCCGTGGCCGTAGACGACACCGGGAACCAGGTTGGCGCGGCGCGCACGACGGGCGGCACCCTTGCCGAATTCGGTACGGACCTCGGCGCTGAGCTTGACCTCGGACATGAGAATCACTCCTCGTAAAGAGACGACTGGCTGGGACACATGTCGCCCGGCCCACGACGGGGGCCGATCCACTTACGAGGAGCGCGCCGATAACGGAGACAGAAAAGCCTCCCTCGCCGAGCAAACTCCAGGAGTCTACCCGGCGGGGAGGCCTTGACGAAATCGATCAACCCGCAGTCGGGAACAGAGCCCGAACCGACCGCGGGTGATCAGTGGTTCAGTGCGAGGCGCCGTCGAAGAGGCTGGTGACCGAGCCGTCCTCGAAGACCTCGCGGATCGCGGACGCGAGCGTCGGGGCGATCGAGAGGACCGTGATCTTGTCCAGCTCCAGCTCACCCGGCGTCGGCAGGGTGTTGGTGAAGATGAACTCGCTCACCTGCGAGTTCTTCAGCCGGTCGGCGGCCGGGCCGGAGAGCACACCGTGCGTCGACGCCACGATGACGTCCTCGGCGCCGTTGGCGAACAGGGCGTCGGCGGCAGCGCAGATGGTGCCACCGGTGTCGATCATGTCGTCGACGAGCACGCAGATGCGGCCCTTGACCTCACCGACGACCTCGTGGACCGTCACCTGGTTCGCGATGTTGGGGTCGCGGCGCTTGTGGACGATGGCCAGCGGGGCACCGAGCCGGTCGCACCAGTTGTCGGCCACGCGGACGCGGCCGGCGTCCGGGGAGACGATGGTGAGCTTGGAGCGGTCGACCTTGGCGCCGACGTAATCGGCCAGTATCGGCAGCGAGATCAGGTGGTCCACCGGGCCGTCGAAGAAGCCCTGGATCTGCGAGGCGTGCAGGTCCACGGCGAGCAGCCGGTCGGCACCCGCGGTCTTGAACAGGTCGGCCATCAGCCGGGCCGAGATCGGCTCGCGGCCGCGGTGCTTCTTGTCCTGGCGGGCGTAGCCGTAGAACGGCAGGATCACGGTGATGCGCTTGGCGGAGGCCCGCTTCAGCGCGTCGATCATGATCAGCTGTTCCATGATCCACTTGTTGATCGGAGCGGTGTGGCTCTGGATCACGAACGCGTCGCTGCCGCGCGCGGACTCCTCGAAGCGGACGTAGATCTCGCCGTTCGCGAAGTCGAACGCCTTGGTCGGGACGAGGTCGACACCGAGCTGGTGGGCCACCTCCTCCGCGAGTTCCGGATGAGCGCGTCCGGAGAAGAGCATCAGCTTCTTCTCACCGGTCGTCTTGAGCCCGGTCACACCGTCTCCTTGTTTTACGGGTCTACGGGGGTTCGGGGGCAACCCCGGTAAGACTCAGTTAAGACTCAGTTCGCAGCTTCGTCCTGTGGACGTCGGCCTGCGGCATTCCGTGCATCTCTTACGGTACGCCCCGCCGGGCCGCGTCGTGACCCGCCGGGAGTGCCGTTACTCACCCTGACCGGCTCGTTCGGCGGCCTCCGCGGCGGCGCTTCCGGGGCGCTTGCGCGCGACCCAGCCCTCGATGTTCCGTTGCTGGCCGCGGGCCACGGCCAGCGAACCGGCCGGTACGTCCTTGGTGATCACGGATCCGGCGGCGGTGTAGGCGCCGTCCCCGACTGTGACCGGTGCCACGAACATGTTGTCGGAGCCGGTCTTGCAGTAGCTGCCGATCGTGGTGTGGTGCTTGACCTCGCCGTCGTAGTTCACGAAGACGCTCGCGGCGCCGATGTTCGTGTACTCGCCGATCGTCGCGTCCCCCACGTACGACAGGTGCGGCACCTTGGTGCCCTCGCCGATCGTCGCGTTCTTCATCTCGACGTAGGTGCCGGCCTTCGCCTTCGCGCCGAGCCGGGTGCCGGGGCGCAGGTAGGCGAACGGGCCGACGGTGGCGTGCTCGCCGATCTCGGCGCTCTGCGCGACCGTGTTGCTCACCTGGGCGCCCGCGCCCACGGTGGTGTCGGTCAGCGTGCAGTTCGGGCCGACCTCGGCGCCCTCGGCCAGGGTGGTGGCCCCGTACAGCTGGGTGTTGGGCAGCACCAGGGAGTCGGGCGCGAACCCGACGGCCACGTCGACCCAGGTCGAGGCCGGGTCGACGATGGTGGCGCCGGCCAGCATCGCCTCGTTGAGCAGGCGGTCGTTGAGCGTGCGGCGGGCCTGGGAGAGCTGCACCCGGTTGTTGATCCCGGCGATCTCGCGGTGGTCCGCGGCGACCGCGGCGCCCACCCGGTGCCCGGCCTCGCGCAGGATGGCGAGGGTGTCGGTGAGGTACTCCTCGCCCTGCGCGTTGTCCGTGGTGACCTTGCCGAGCGCGTCCGCGAGCAACTGCGCGTCGAACGCGAAGACGCCGGAGTTGATCTCGGCGATCGTCAGTTGGGCCTCGTTGGCGTCCTTGGTCTCGACGATCCCCGACACCGAGCCGTCGGCGGCGCGCACGATCCGGCCGTAGCCGGCCGGGTCCGGCACCTCGGCGGAGAGCACGGTGACGGCGTTGCCGTCGCCCTCGTGCGTCGCGACCAGGGACCGCAGCGTTCCGTCGGTGAGCAGCGGGGTGTCGCCGCAGGTGATCACGACCGTGCCGGTGAGTACGACGCCCTGGGCCGACAGCGCCTCAAGAGCCATCCGGACCGCGTGGCCGGTGCCGAGCTGCTGGTCCTGCACGGCGGTGCGGGCAGCGGGGTCGATCTCGGCGAGATGGGCGGCCACCTGCTCGCGGGCGTGGCCGACGACCACGACCAGGTGTTCCGGGTCGAGCGCGCGCGAGGCGGCCACGACATGGCCGACCAGGGTGCGCCCGCAGATGGCGTGCAGGACCTTGGGCACGGCCGACTTCATGCGGGTGCCCTCACCCGCGGCGAGGACGACGACAGCAGCCGGGCGGTTGGGGCTCACGGAAGGGGCTCCTCGGCTTTGGGTGACGGACATCCGCAGGATACCGGGGGGTATGGGCGGAGAAACACGCACGGGTCCCGACCATGAAGGCCGGGACCCGCTCCTACAAGCTCCGCCGCCAGGACTCGAACCCGGACAAAGGGCACCAAAAGCCCCGGTGCTGCCAATTACACCACGGCGGACCGGCGCGCCTGAGCGCGCCTGCGCGTCCCTACTATGCCGCAAGCAACCACGTGAACGCGACGAGGTTCGGGGTACACGTAGTTACGGGGCGTCAGCCCTCCGGGCCTGTTGCCTGATGACGCGACGCTGCCATACTTACGTCGCCGTAGGTTACGGTTCCGTAGTAAATCCCCCCATACACCCCCGGTGAGGGACCTTCATGACCGCACAGGCCGACGTGATCACCGAGCCCCGAAACCCCGGGCCCGGCCAATTCGTAACCCTCGCCACCCTCGGTGGCGACAACAAGGGCATGACCGAGCGCATCACCCTCGGCGCCTTCATCGGCGTCCCCTTCGTAGCGCTGGTCGCCGCCATCCCACTGGTCTGGGGCTGGGGGATGAGCTGGCTGGATCTCGGTCTGATGGTCGGCATGTACTTCATCGGCTGCCACGGCATCACCATCGGATTCCACCGGTACTTCACCCACGGCGCCTTCAAGGCCAAGCGCCCGCTGCGGATCGCACTCGCCGTCGCCGGCTCGCTGGCCGTCGAGGGCCCGGTCGTGCGCTGGGTCGCCGACCACCGCAAGCACCACAAGTACTCCGACGCGGATGGCGACCCGCACTCTCCGTGGCGCTACGGCGAGACCGTCCCGGCCCTCATGAAGGGCCTCTGGTGGGCCCACATCGGCTGGATGTTCGACACCGAGCGGACCCCGCAGGAGAAGTACGCGCCGGACCTGATGAAGGACCCGGCGATCAGGATGATCTCCCGGCAGTTCCTTGCCTTCACCCTGATCTCGCTCGCGATCCCGCCGCTGGTCGGCGGACTGGTGACGATGTCCTGGACCGGTGCTTTCACCGCGTTCTTCTGGGGATCGCTCATCCGGGTGGGACTGCTCCACCACGTCACCTGGTCGATCAACTCCATCTGCCACGCGGTGGGCAACCGCCCGTTCAAGTCCCGCGACCGGTCCGGCAACGTGTGGTGGCTGGCCATCCTGAGCTGCGGCGAGTCCTGGCACAACCTGCACCACGCCGAGCCCACCTCGGCCCGGCACGGCGTGCTGCGCGGCCAGATCGACTCCAGCGCCCGCGTCATCCGCTGGTGCGAACAGCTCGGCTGGGCGAGCGACGTCCGGTGGCCCAGCAAGGAGCGGATCGCCGCCCGGCGTAAGGAGAGCATCAGTGAAGCGGCATGATTGACGCGTGAGCGACGGCAGCAGTACGAGCGGCGAGGGCCCGAACGGAACGACGGGTACGAACGCTCGGCGCGCGCGCCGGGTGCGGATGACGGGTAAGGAGCGCCGCGAGCAACTCCTCGACATCGGTCGCACGCTCTTCGCCGAACGTGGCTTCGAGGGCACCTCGGTCGAGGAGATCGCGCACAAGGCCGGAGTGTCCAAACCGGTGGTGTACGAGCACTTCGGCGGCAAGGAAGGCCTCTACGCCGTCGTGGTCGACCGGGAGATGCGCCGGCTCCTCGACATGGTCACCAGTGCCCTCACCGGTGGCCATCCGAGGGAACTCCTCGAACAGGCGGCGTTCGCGCTGCTCGACTACATCGAGCAGTACACCGACGGGTTCCGGATCCTCGTCCGGGACTCGCCCGTAGCCCAGTCCACCGGCACCTTCGCGTCCCTGATCAGCGACATCGCCACCCAGGTCGAGGACATCCTCGGCATGGAGTTCAAGAACCGCGGCTTCGAACCCAAGCTCGCGCCGATGTACGCCCAGGCACTCGTCGGCATGGTCGCCCTGACCGGCCAGTGGTGGCTCGACGCGCCGCAGCGGCCCGAGAAGGCCGAGGTCGCCGCCCACCTGGTGAACCTGTCCTGGAACGGGCTGTCGGGCATCGAGCCCAAGCCGCGCCTGATCGGGCACCGCAAGAGCTGAGCACACGGAAGCCCCCGGACGTCCGTCCGGGGGCTTCCGTGTGTCCTGGGCCGGGTCAGCCGGTGTTGCGCAGACCCGCCGCCACACCGTTGACCGTCAGCAGCAGGGCCCGCGAGAGCAGCGGGTCCGGCTCCTCGCCCCGGGCGGCCGCCTCGCGCTGGCGCGAGAGCAGGGCGACCTGGAGGTACGAGATCGGGTCGAGGTACTGGTCGCGGATGTGGAACGTCTGCGCCAGCGCCGGGTCGCCGGCCAGCAGCTCCTTCTCGCCGGTGATCCGCAGCACCTCCTGGACGGTGAGCGCGTGCTCGGCCTCGATGGTGTCGAAGACGTGCTTCAGCTCGTCGGGCACGAGGCTGTCCACGTAGTGCCGGGCGATCCGCAGATCCGTCTTGGCCAGCGTCATCTCGACGTTGGACAGGAAGTTGCGGAAGAAGTGCCAGTTCTCGTGCGCCTCGTCGATGACGGAGCCGAGACCGGCGTCCCGCGCGGCCTTGAGCCCGGAGCCGACCCCGAACCAGCCCGGGACGATCTGCCGGGACTGCGTCCAGCCGAACACCCACGGGATGGCCCGCAGCCCGTCCAGACCCGCGCCGGAGTCCGGGCGGCGGGAGGGGCGGGAGCCCAGGTGCAGCTCGGCGAGCTGGTCCACCGGGGTGGAGGCGAAGAAGTACGACGGCAGGTCCGGGTCCTCGACGAGGCGCCGGTAGGCGTTGTGCGCCGCGTCGGAGATGGTGTCCATCGCCGCGTCCCAGCGGGCCAGCGCCTCGTCGGACTGGCGCGGCGAGGTGTGCAGCGCGGACGCCTGCAGCGTCGCCGCGACGGTCAGTTCGAGGTTCTCCCGGGCCAGCGCCGGGATCAGGTACTTGTCGGAGATGACCTCGCCCTGCTCGGTCACCTTGATCTCGCCCTCCAGCGTGCCCCACGGCTGCGCGAGGATCGCGGTGTGCGAGGGGCCGCCGCCGCGGCCGACGGTGCCGCCGCGGCCGTGGAAGAGCCGCAGCCGTACGCCGTAGCGGTGCGCGACGTCGCGCAGCCGGCGCTGGGCGCGGTGGATCTCCCACTGCGAGGTGGTGATGCCGCCGAACTTGGAGGAGTCGGAGTACCCGAGCATGACCTCCTGCACGTCGCCGCGGAGCGAGACCAGCCGGCGGTACGACGGGTCCGCGAGCATCTCGTCGAGGATCCGGTCCGCCTCCTTCAGCTCGTCCGTCGTCTCCAGCAGCGGGACGATGCCGATCTGGGCGACCCCGCCGTGCAGGTCGATCAGACCGGCCTCACGGGCCAGCACGGCCGCGGCGAAGACGTCGTCCGCGCCCTGGCACATCGAGATGATGTAGGACTCGACGACCTCGGGCCCGAAGCGCGCGAACGCCTCGCGGATGGTGTGGAAGACCCCGAGGGTCTTCGCGCCGGCCGCGTCCAGCGGGGCCGGGGTGCCGGCCAGCGGGCGGCGGGAGCGCAGCTCCTTCGCGAGCAGCTTGCGCCGGTAGTCGCGCGGCATGTCCGCGTACCGCCAGGACTCCTCGCCGAGCCGGTCGAAGAGCTGGCCGAGCGCGTGGTGGTGGGCGTCCGCGTGCTCGCGCACGTCCATCGTGGCGAGCTGCAGCCCGAACGCGGCGAGCGTGCGGATGGTGCGTTCCATCCGGCCGTCCGCCATCAGCTCACCGCGGTTGGCGCGCAGCGAGGCCTGGATCAGCGCGAGGTCCTGCAGCAGCTCGCCGCTGCCCAGGTAGTCGCGGCCCGGGGCGTGCGCGCTGCCCGCGGCGAGCCGCTCGCGGGTGTTGACGAGCTTCTGCCGGATACAGGTGGCCTTGAGGCGGTACGGCTCCTCGGCGTTCAGCCGCTTGTAGCGCGGGCTGATCTCGGGGAGCGCCGCCAGGTCGGCGTCGAGCGAGGTGAGCAGCTCCGGGGTCGCGCCGCAGTTGCGGATCGAGTTGGAGAGCGCGCCGCGCAGCGTGTCCACCAGCTCCAGGGCGTCGGTGATGCCGTGCTCGTGCTGCAGGATCAGGACGTCCCAGGTGACCTCGGGGGTCACGTTCGGGTTGCCGTCGCGGTCGCCGCCGATCCAGGTGCCGAAGGTCAGCGGGCGGGTCTCGGGCGGCAGCGGCACACCGACCCGCTCCAGCTCGGCCGACAGGTCCTCCAGGACGTCGCCGACGGCACCGGCGTGCAGCTCGTCGAGGTAGTAGATCGCGTTGCGCGCCTCGTCGGCGGGCTCCGGACGCACCACGCGCAGCTCGTCGGTCTGCCACAGCAGGTCGATGTTCTCGGCCAGCCGCAGGTCCGCGCGGCGGCGGTCCCCGGTCCCCTCCTGGTGCGCGTCGAGCAGCTCGGCGATGCGCCGCAGCTTGTTCAGCACGCTGCGGCGGGCCGCCTCCGTGGGGTGCGCGGTGAAGACCGGCCGCACGTTGAGGTGCTTGACGGTCTCCCGGACGTGGTCCGGATCGGCGTCCTTCATCAGGTCCGCCGTCTGGCTGAGCAGCCCGCCCTCGGAGGCGCGGCGGGCGCGCAGCTCACGGCCGCGGTGCACCTGCTCGGTGACGTTCGCCAGGTTGAAGTACGTGGAGAAGGCACGCACCAGCTTCGCGGCGGTCTGCAGATCCGTCTCCCCTAGCAGGGCTGCGGCGGCCTCGCCGTCGGAGCGGGTCAGGGCCCGTACCTTCTCGACGAGGTCGAGTAGCTCCCGGCCCTCCTGGCGGACGAGCGTCCCGCCGAGGAGTTCACCCAGCCGGCGGATGTCGGCGCGCAGGGCTGGGCTGTCCGTTGCGTTGTCGGCGCTGCTCACAGGTGCGGCTCCTAGTGCAGTGGAAGGGGCGACGGCTGATCTCCCCGCCGGTGGAACGGCGAGGTGGGGCGGACCGCGCTGTCCGACCCGACAAGGATAGGTCGCGCCATCGCCGACCACGGCCCCCGCCCATTTGGCGGACACCCCTGAAAGCTCGCGGCGGACCCCCTGACCGGGCCGGGACACCGCACCCCCCTGCCCGCCGGGGACACGGCCTAGGCTGGACCGTATGAGTACGACGGGGGCGCACGTACCGGATGACAGGGGTGGGGGCCGAGTGAGGCCCGGCCCGTGGTGGTGGCCGAGGCGGCGCAGCCTGGTGCTCGACGCGACGCTGGCCGCCGTGTCGGCACTGGAGTGCTTCGTCGAAGGGGTGTCCTTCGCGGAGAAGACCGGGATCGAGCCCGGGATCGGCGCGATCTTCGGGCTGCTCGTCGGCGCGTCGCTGCTGCTGCGCCGCCGCTGGCCGATCGCGGTCGTGCTGCTGGCCATCGCGGTGACACCGGCCCAGCTCGGGTTCCTGCTCGGCATCGTCGGCCTCTACACGCTGGCGGCCTCCGAGGTGCCGCGCCGCATCACCGCCACCCTGGCCGTGATGACCGGGGCCGGCACGATGATCGTCGCGTTCATCCAGATGCGGGAGAGCCTGCGGCAGGACAGCGACACCCCGATGGTCGTCATCGTGATCACGTCGGTCCTGATGGCGCTGGGGCTGACCGCGCCGCCGGTGCTGCTGGGCCTCTACGTCCGGGCCCGCCGCCGGCTGGTGGAGAGCCTGCGGGAGCGGGCCGACGGCCTGGAGCGGGAGCTGACGCTGCTCGCGGAGAAGGCGACCGAGCGGGCGGAACGGGCCCGTTCCGACGAGCGCACCCGGATCGCCCGCGAGATGCACGACGTGGTCGCGCACCGGGTCAGCCTGATGGTGGTGCACGCGGCGGCCCTCAAGGCGGTCGCCCTGAAGGACCCGGAGAAGGCGTCCGCGAGCGCGGAGCTGCTGGGGGACATGGGGCGGCAGGCACTCAACGAGCTGCGCCAGATGCTGGGTGTCCTGCGGACGGCGCAGGTGGTGGGGCCGGCGGGCACCGGGAACACCCTGGCCTTCACGGAGCTGGGGGCGGCGCGCGCCGCCGGGCGGTCTTCCGGCGAGCGGGAGGACGGCTCCCTGGACGGGGCGTGCCTCGACCGGCTGGAGGCGCTCGTCGCGGAGTCCCGCGCGGCGGGGATGCGGGTCGAGCTGACCGTCGAGGGCGAGGCCAGGTCGTGCGAGGACCAGGTCGAGCGGACCGCGTACCGCGTCGTCCAGGAGGCCCTCACCAACGTCCACAAGCACGCCCCCGGAGCCGTCACGGAGGTGCGGCTCGCCTACCGGGACGCCGAGGTCGCCGTCCGCGTCCAGAACGGCCCCTCCGACGGCTCGCCCGCCGCGGCCCTGCCCAGCGGCGGCCACGGCCTCGTCGGGATGAAGGAGCGGGTCACCGCGCTCGGCGGCGGCTTCGTCGCGGGGCACACCGAGGCGGGCGGCTTCCGGGTCTCCGCCATGATCCCGTCCCTCCCCGCCGCCGTGGTGCCGACCGGCCCGCCGGCCGCCGGCTGAGCCCCTCCGGGGTGGGTGGCCCGGACGCGGCCGTGCGCGTGCCCTCCGGGGCCGGGGCGGTCCCCGCCGCCCGAGCTTGCGGCGCCCGGGGCGGCCGGCCCGGTCAGGCCGTCGTCAGGCGCTCCGGGCGGCCTCCCGCGACCAGGGTGGTCAGCGCGCCGTCGATGTCGGCGCCGAGGTACCAGTCGCCGGTGTGGTCGATGGCGTAGACGTGGCCGTCCGCGTCGATCGCGAGCAGCGAGCCCGAGCCCATCTCCTCGCCGAGCGGGGAGACCTCGGTCTCCAGCGCCCGCCCGAGGTCGGCGAGGGTCCTGGCCAGGTGGAGGCCGCGCAGCGGGTTGACCAGGACCGGGGTCGGGGCGATCTGCCGGCCGGGGCCGGTGGTGGCGGGTATCGCGAGGTTGCCGAACTCCGCCCAGGCCTCCACGGCCGCCGGGGAGACGGCGTGCCGGTGCCCGGCGGGGGAGGTGTGCGCGCGCAGCGCGTCCGCCCACACCTCGGCCTGCTTGATGTCCCAGCGGCCGGGCTGCCAGCCGGCCGACCGCAGCGCGGCGTCCACGCCGGCCGGGAAGCGGGTGCTCGGGGAACTCGGCATGCCGGCGGCGTTGTTCACGCCGTTCACGCTGTTCGGGTCCCGCGAGGCGTTCGGGTCGCTCACGCCGCCTCCGCCGACGGATCGATGGCCCGCACGCCGAAGTGCGCCAGCAGCGGCCCGCAGGAGCGGCAGGGCGGCGCGTACGAGCCGTGCTCGGGATCACCGTCCTCGCGTATCCGGCGGGCGGTGAGCCGCGCGCCACGCAAAGCCTTGCGGGCCTCACTCTGCGTGAGCGGCTTGCGGGCCGCGCGCTTGCTCCGCGAGGCGTCCGCGGCGGAGAGGAACCGGGAGAGCAGCACGGGCTCCGGACAGCGTCCGGTGAAGCGCTCGCGCTGGGCGACCGGCAGCGTGTCGAGGAAGTCCTGGATCACCGGATGCAGCGCCGGCGCCTGCTCGGCCTTGCTCCCGGTGCAGGTCAGCACCTCGTCACGGATGGACAGCGCGGCGGCGACGGCCGGCAGGATGCCGTCCCGCCGGTGCCGCAGAACGGGTGGCCCCGCCGTGTCCGCGCCCTTGGCGCTCCAGGTGAGCCGCGGGTCCGCGGCGTCCGTTGTCTGCATGGTTGGTGCGTCCTCCTGTCCGCCCGCCGGGGCGGGCGATCCCCCGTTTACGAGACTCAGAGTGCCAAAGGTGCCAGGAGGTGGGGAAGTCGGGTGCGGTGTGCGCAACATCTTGTGTGTCCCATGTCACCGTGTGGTGACGGATCGTCGGCGGAGTGGAAACGGCTTGGACGGGGCAGCAGATGGGCCGGAAGGATGGACGGCAGCTCGCACACGCGGGCGGAACGTTCCGTCCACGAGGGAGAGTTGCCCGCATGCGCGCTCGGTCCCGCACCACCACTCGCACCAATGTCCGTATCCGCCGGGCCGTCACGGCGGCCGCCGTGCTGCCCGTGCTGGCGCTGGCCGCCGCCTGCTCCGGCGATGACGGCGGGGACGGCGACGGGAAGGGCAAGGACGGCGCGACGACGGCTCCCGCGACCTCCGCCGCCGCGTCCTCGACCGGGGCCGCCAAGGCCCCGCTGACCGCCGCGCAGTTGAGGGCGGCGCTCGTCAAGGACGCCGACGTGCCCGGTTACAAGATCGAGGCCTCGAAGAACGAGGCGATGAGCCCCGACGACGCGATGACGACGGACAAGCCCGAGTGCCAGCCGCTCGCCGACCCGCCGAGCACCAAGCCGAAGTACGCGCGCAAGGCGTTCGTCGGCGCCTCGGTCGCCAAGGCCGACCCGGCCAACCTGCCCGCGAGCGTCGAGCTGACGCAGATGCTGCTCTCCAGCCACGCCCCCGGCGAGGCCGCGAAGATGGTGGCCGACATCCGGCAGGCCCTGGACAAGTGCACCGCCTTCACGTCCACCGACGGCACCGGCAAGAAGACCCCGTTCTCGATCAAGAAGGGCCCCGCGGTCACCGCGGGCGACGAGGCCGTGGCGTACGTGATGGCGGATGCCAGTGACAAGGAGGGCGGCACGGCCCTGGTCACCGTCGTGCGCACCGGCGAGGCCACCGTCACGTACCTGTCGGTGAAGGGGTCCGGACAGGCGGGCGACCCGCCTCTCGTCGTCGCCCGGAAGCAGGACACGAAGCTGAAGGCGGCGGAGGCGGCCGGCTGACCCGGACGGGGGCGGCGGCCATGCTTGCCACACCCCCTAGGCTGTGCTCATTACCCGGACGCAGCAGGGGGCAACCGCCATGACGACAGGTCGGCCAGGGCTGGGGGCACCTCCCAGCACCCGGACCGGGGGACGGACCGTGCCACCGAACGCGGCCTACGCCGGTCAGGTCGTGCACTTTCCCGACCCGGTGCGGGCCGCCCGGCACCCCCAGGGTGTCTGGATCGACGAGGACGGCTACCCGGACTTCTCGGCGTTCGCGAGGGCGGCG
This sequence comes from Streptomyces sp. H39-S7, assembly GCF_027158205.1. Classification (GTDB taxonomy): domain Bacteria; phylum Actinomycetota; class Actinomycetes; order Streptomycetales; family Streptomycetaceae; genus Actinacidiphila. The sequence continues at coordinate 35,960 of NZ_JAPVLU010000064.1, forward strand.
GCGGAGATCGCGGAGCCGCCCGAGGGCTTCGGCGTCGACGAGCTCCGGCTGACCGACTACGTGTCGGCCAACGCCGCGATGCACGCGGCGGGGCACGAGCTGTGGGGCAGCCTGCCGCCCGTCGCGACCCCGCACGGCTGGACCTGGCACCACGTGGCGGGCACCCGGCGGCTGGAGCTGATCCCCGTCGAGGTCAAGGCGCTGCTGCGGCACCACGGCGGCCTCGCCGCCTCGACCGCCGACCACTCCAAGCGCGGCACGCGCCCGCTCCAGGAGACCCGTCCCGTGCACTTCGGGCTGCCCAAGGCCACGCCCCACCACAGCGGGGTGGCGGTCACCGAGCAGCAGGTCCTGGACGTCGAGGAGGAGCTGGGCTACCGGCTCCCCGGCGCCTACCGCACGTTCCTCAAGGCGGCCGGCGGCTGCGCCCCCGTCGGGGTCGCGCTCGACCCCGACCTGGGACTGCTGCTGGACCAGCCGTTCTTCACGGTGCGGGACGAGGCCGCGGTCAACGACCTCGTGTACGTCAACAAGTGCCTGCGGGACCACTTCACCAAGGACTACCTGGCCATCGGGTACGTCCAGGGCGGGGTGCTCGCGGTGAAGGTCAAGGGCGACGGCACCGGCTCGGTCTGGTTCTGCGCCTACGACGACGCGCGGGACGGCGACCACTGGTCGTCCCCGCAGGAGCGGGTCGCGGAGCTGCTGCTGCCGTGCGGTGACTCGCTCGACGCGTTCCTGCTGCGGCTGGCGGGCGGTCCGCCCGAGCTGGAGACCGTGGCGAACCTGATGGTGGACGGCGGCTTCGCCGGCGCCGTCCCGGTGGAGGGGTGAAGCAGGGAATGGTCACTTTCGCGCAGGCGCAGGAGCGCGCCGAGCGGTGGATCAACGGTGACGTCCCGGCGTACCAGGCCCGCGAGGTGCGGGTGCGGGAGTTCGACCTGGGCTTCGTCGCCTGGTCCGAGCCCCGCGAGGACGGTCCGTCGAGCGATGACGGACAGGTGCGGCTGGTCATCGCGCGGGACAGCGGAGAGGCCACCTTGTGGCCGGGTCTGCCGGTCGGCGAGGTCATTCGCCGCTACGAGGAGGAGTACGGAGCGGTGCCGAACGACACCCCGCCGCCCCCGCCCCAGCGGCTCGATCTGGAGGCGACGTCCTTCCTGATCAGTCCGCCGCAGTGGCTGCAGGACGCGGCGGACAAGATGGGCATCCCGGACCGCCGCCCGGGCGCGGTCCCGGCCGACCCGGTCGTTCCGGCGCCGGTGCCCTCCCAGGCGTCGGCCGAGATCTCCTCCGAGGCCTGGTCGGGTCGTACCACCAGCGCGCCGGACGACTCCGTGTCCGTCCCCATCCCTGCCACGGTCTTCGCCCCGCCGATCTCCGACTCCGACGAGGCCCACACCCCGCCGTCGATGGCCGGCGCCGAGGCCAAGACCGAACTCATGCCGCAGGGCAGCTCGCTGCCCGCGACGATGATCGCCCCGCCGGACGGCGCCGGCTTCCCGATCGCGCCCGCGGCGCCCGGCCAGGGCCGCCCCGGCCGCCCCCCGGGCCCCGGTTACGGCGGCCCCGGCCTGCCGCCCCCGTCAGGACCGGGTGCGGCGCTGCCGCCTCCGTCAGGACCGGGCGTGGCGCTGCCGCCGCCCGCGGGTCTGGCGACCCCGGGCGGACCCGGCGGCCCCGGCACTCCCGGCCGCGGCGCCGCGGACATCGCCGACGCGGAGTCCGCGAAGGCGGTGCGCGGCAGCGTGCCGTCGGCCGGACCCGTACGGCGCAGCCCGGACGCCCCGCCGCCGCCCGGCGCGCCCGGTGCTCCGGACGGCGGGGGATACCTCCCGACGCAACTGGTGCCCGCGCGCAACCCGAACGACCCCGGCCCGGCCGCTCCGGGAGCGCCCGGCGGTCCGGGCGCTCCCGGCAGCCCGCCGTCGTCCGGCGGTGTGAACTACGCGGCGACGATGCTGGCAGGACCCGGCGTCGGCGGCCCGGGTGGTCCTGGCG
>NZ_JAPVLU010000065.1 GCF_027158205.1 Streptomyces sp. H39-S7
TCCCGGTGTCACCGACGCCGCCTACACCGCCCTTGCCTCCGGTACCGCCGAGCGTGGCCGCGCCACCGGCGCCACCCTCGCCGCCGTTGCCGTTGGCCCCGCCTGCGCCACCCGCGCCGCCGCCACCGCCGACACTTGAGCTGCCGTCACCGTTGCCGCCCGCGCCCCCGTTGCCGCCGTTGCCGTTGGCGCCGGCCGCGCCACCGGTGCCGCCCAGACCACCGAGGCCGCCGTTGGTCCCGACGCCGTTCGCTCCGGTGAAACCGGGGAGTCCGAGGAGGCCCAGGCCGATGTGGGTCCGGGCGTTGTTCACGGTGGACTGGGCCGATGCGGAAGCCAGGACGGGGGTAACGCCGAGGCCGGCTACGGCGAGCGCGGCGACGAGGAGGGTTCGGGGAATGGCCGTGGTGCGCGAGAAGCGCATGAGGTGCCTTTCGGTTGTGCGACCGGAGAAGATCTCCGACCGACAACGCCCACCTTAGGTAGAAATTACCGTTTGCAGATACTTTATGATGACCATATGGCTTTAACTAGCTTAAGTTCTCAAAAATTGGCTTGTATGGGTTCCCAGGGACGCTGCCGGGGTGCGGGAAGGGGTCAGGGAGCCACCCCGCAGCGCATTTCGAACTCGCGCAGCGGGACAGCTCACACAGTGCCGGGGTGCACCGCGGCACCGTGTTCCTGAGGCAATCAGCCGGGAACGTCAGGATGCCGGGACAGGCGGGACGGCCGGCACCGCGCAGCCCGCGGCGGCCGCCGCGGTCTTGAGGGCGGCGGCCGCCGCATCGTTGGCGGTCATCTGGGCCTTGAGCGCCTCCCCCGCCGCTGCCTCGGCAGCGGCCGGGGTGGCGGCGAGGACCAGGGCGGCGGCCATGCTGGCCGAATACGTGACGTTGGCCTCCGCGAAGGCCGCCGCAGCGGTGGCCGCGTCCTTGAGCAGGCCCACACACGCGGCGGCATCGGGCGGAACGGGAGCGACAGCGGCGGCCGACGGTACGGTCAACAGCCCACCGCCGACCACCAGAACCGAAGCGGCCAGGGACATCGCAGCTGTACGACGAAACTTCATGGTCGAACTCCTGACACCTCAAGGGGCGAGCCCACACGGGGCAGAACAGAACCGGAGCCTCGACGAACGAGCTCGTAGCCACACGACGGGGCAGCACGAGATGCGCCGTCCGTCACGCGGCAAGCCACGGAACGGCTTCCCGCCAGAGCTGACCACGCTCCCACCCCACCCGCACCCCGAGCGGACCGAACGAGTTCCGGGCTCCTCGGAGGGCGACGCCCATCACACGTTCCGCGGGCCGCCGTAGGCCCACGCGCCCTCATCGAAGGGTTGTGTCCAGCCACACCTTGCCGGGCGAGGTGCTACGGAAGCAACGGTCGGCGGAGTTCGTGCTCGGCGACCGTGATCCCCGTCTGCGCGCGGGCTGACACCGCGGCGCAGGACGGCATGCCCGCGTCGGGCGGCTCCCTGCAGGGCGCGTCAGGTTCAGGCAGAGTCAGTAATGAACCAATCGCTCTTGAGGTACTCCAGGATGTAACTGCCGAGGTCATCCTCGGAGAAGGTGGCGGAGGACCTGACCGCTTCGAGAGGCATCTCGATCTTGTCGGGCGTGCGCACGACGACGCGCTGCGGGTCGACCGTTGCCTTTTGCAGGGCCTTCTTCTGCGCGGGCGAGATCATCTGGAACACGGCGACGTACGTCGACGTGCACGGCCCAAAGCCCTTGTCCTCTGCCTTCTTGGCGCCGGGCCCGGCCACTTCGCAGGCTGTTTTGATGTCCTCACGGCCCAAGGCGTGGAGGTACTGCTCGTATCGCTGGATCGCGCGCTGCTTCGTCTTGGGCGCGGGCTGAACCCCGGTCGGGGTGGCCGACGGCTTCTCGGTCCGAGGAGTCGCCGATGAAGTGGCCGACGGCTCGGGTGCCCGCGTGGACGCGGACGGCTGCGAAGACTTCGTGTCCGTGGCTTCCTTCGATTTCTCCGGGCCGCACGCGCACGCCACCAGCACCACACAGGCCGATGCGGCCACGCTCATTACCGTTCGCGCTCTCATCGGGTCCCCTCACCAGTCGGCTTCACATCAAGAGGTCACGCAAGATCCGGAGGAATGGTTCCCGTGCCGGTTTCAGCAGCCGCGTGCGGGCAGCGGAACGGCTCCGCCCTCGCGATGAGGGGGAGCCGTTTCCGTCGGGGTGGGGCTGGGTCGTTCAGGCGTGGTAAAGGAGAAGTCCGGCTGGAGCACGAGGTGGACCTGCTCAGCGCCGTGGCCGACGATATGCGGCCATCAGGTACGCCGCGGCCGTGAGCAGAGGCCCTGAGCAGGCGGCCGCCAGACCCAGCGCCTTGACGGTCTGCCGCGCCGTACTCGCTGAGGGTCGACAGGTCGGGTCACACTCCCACTCGACTGCCCAACTCGTCTTCACAGCGAAGAGAACGGCACACCCTCCGAGAAAGAGTACGATCCCGGACCAGAACATTCGGCGAGCGGCGCTCTCGTACCCTCGCGAGTAACTGTCGACCATGCCTCTACGGTCTCACTCCTGATGCCGTATCAACAGCTGAATATCACGATCCGCGCCCCAGCGCCCGGGCGGGTCAGGGTGGTTCTTCGTCGCAGCCGACACGGAAAGCGCGAGGACACGTTCGCGGCCGCTCAGTCGAGACAGAACTCATTGCCTTCGACGTCCTGCATCCCGAGACATGACTCGTTCTCACCGTCGGCTCGCAGCAGTTGCCCGCGCACCGCGCCGAGCGGGAGAATCCGTGCGCACTCAGCCTCGAGTGCGGCCAGGCGCTCCTCGCCCACGAGCCCGGTGCCGACCCGCACGTCGAGATGCACCCGATTCTTGACGACCTTGCCTTCCGGAACGCGCTGGAAGAACAGTCGAGGCCCAACCCCTGAGGGGTCGCTGCAGGCGAACGCCGCGCCCTGACGCTCAGGCGGCAGCGAGCGATCGTACTCGTCCCACGAGGCAAACCCCTCCGGCGGCGGCGGTACGACGTACCCCAGCACCTCGCACCAGAAGCGAGCGACGCGCTCGGGTTCCGCACAGTCGAAAGTGACTTGGAACTGCTTGATCGAAGTCATCGGTCCACCATAAAGGCGCGTGCAGTCCATCGAGGCCTCGGGGTGTCCTCACTCCGACGGGTCGCATTCTCCCGGTCCACGTCGACCCTGCGCTCTGCGCGACCGGCGTACTAAGCTGCCTCGCGATCAAGGGCAGCGCGCCGGATCGCCGTACCGGCACTGGGCGTTGCCGCTCCCATGGAAGGACTGTCACATGCGTCTGCGCAAGACCAAGGCCGTGGGTGTCATGCTCGCCGCGATCGGCCTCACCTTCTCGCTGTCCAGCCCCGCGAACGCCTGGAGCTACGGCGCGTACGAGGGCGGAGGGTACGGCGAGTGGCAGCAGGACCCGGCCGGCGACGTCAAGGGTGACTCGTTCCGCGCTTGCGACCAGTGGTCCGACGGCTACGCCATCTATGTCCGCATCGACATAGGCCGGGACGGCGACTTCGACTCCTCGGTCACCACCAAGGGGCACTACGCGCCCTACTGCACGCCGTGGAAGTACCTCGACCTGCCCGAGGGCACCCCCATCCGGATGTACATCTACAAGTCCGACGCCGATGGTCACCACAACCCGGTCTGGAAGGACGGCACCGCGTAGGCGGTAGCCGGCCGGCCCGGAACCGCACGGCCGGTGCGGGTCCGGGCCGTCTGCGGGGGGAGCCAGGTATCTCCGTGGCCGGTGACCGGTATCGCACCGGCACTCAGTGAGGTCACTGCGTCCGCTTGCGGATCTGCTTCACTTCCTCGTCGACGGCCCAGGCGTCGGCGACCGGGCCGAGGTGTCCGAGCTTGTCGGGGTTGATGACCGAGCGGATGGTGTGGATCCGCCCGTCGAGCAGGTCGAGGGCGAGGATGTGGAGGACCTTCCCGTCACGGTCGCGGAAGAGCGCGCCCGGCTGTCCGTTGACCTCGTGCGGTGCGAACGTGATGTCGATCCGGGCCATCAACGGGTAGACGGTGGCGAGCAGCCGGGCCACGTTCTCGGCGCCGGCGACGGCCCTGGCCAGCTGTGGGGCCATACCGCCGCTGTCCCCGATGAGTTGGACGTCGGCGGACAGCAGACTCCGCAGTCCGTCCACGTCCCCCTGCGCCAGTGCCTCGAAGAACCGCCTCGCCAGCTCCTGCCGCTCCTGGCGGTCCGCTTCGAACCGGGGCCGGCCCTCGTTCATGTGGCGGCGCGCCCGCACGAGCAACTGTCGGCACGCCGCCTCCGAGCGCCCCACCGCGGCGGCGATCTCGTCGAAGCCGAAGCCGAACACGTCCCGCAGTACGAATACCGACCGCTCCAGCGGGCTGAGCCGTTCCAGGAGCAGCAGTGCCGCCATCGACACCGAGTCGGCCAGTTCCGCCGCGCGGACCGGGTCTTCGTACGGATCGTCCAGCAGCGGCTCGGGCAGCCACGGTCCGACGTATTCTTCCCGGCGCACCCGGGCGGAGCGCAGCACGTCGATCGCAATCCGCGTCACCGTGGCCGACAGGAACGCTTTGGTCGACACGGGCCGGGTGCTCGAGGCGTCGTAGCGGAGCCAGGTCTCCTGCACCGTGTCCTCCGCCTCGCTCACGCTGCCCAGGATCCGGTACGCGATCGAGAACAGCAGCGGCCGCAGATCCTCGAACTCCTCGACCTTGCCCACGCCGTCTCCCCTGGTGGTCTGTGTGCCTGCCAGGCCCGCGCCGGCGGGGCCTCGTTCGGCGATCATCCAATGTGCGGTCGGAGCAGACAATGCTCGAGCAGGGGGCGGTTCAGTGGAACTGGCCGACCCGGTAGTCACCGGCCGGCTGCTGGGTGATGATGTTCAGCCGGTTCACGGTGTTCATGAACGAGATCAGCAGCACGAGGGCCGTCAGCTGCTCCTCGTCGTAGTGGTGGGCGGCACGCGCCCACACCTCGTCGCTGACGCCGGTGGCCGCGTCCGCGACCCGGGTCCCCTGCTCCGCCAGCGCGAGCGCGGCGCGTTCGGCCTCCGTGAAGACCGTTGCCTCCCGCCAGGCCGCGATCAGATGCAGCCGTACCGGGCTCTCGCCGGCCGCGGCGGCTTCCTTGGTGTGCATGTCGATGCAGACCGCGCACCCGTTGATCTGGCTCACGCGCAGCGCCACCAGTTCCTGCGTCGTGGCCGGCAGAGCCGACTGCTTGAGTTCCCTGCCGACCGCCATGACGTACTTGAGGGCCTTTCCGGCGGTCGGGCCGGCGAAGTAGTTCAGTCGCGCGTCCATTGTGTGTTCCTCCACGTTCGTCGATGCCTTCATCCCCGAGACGAGACGGCCCTCCCGCCTGTGACACGGCGCGGTGTGACCTGCGTCTCTCGCGCTTCTGGGTTCGGGCATGTCACGGGCCGGGTCGCTGTCTCGTCTCGGGTGTGGAAGGCCTCGATCAGGGAGTTGATGATGAACGTCGCGCTGTGGATCATCGCCGGAGTACTCGCCGCCGTCTGCCTGGTGGGCAGCACCAAGATGTTCGTGCCGCAGGAGAGGATGGCCGCGCTCGGCTCCTCCGCGCAGTGGGTCCTGGATTTCAGCCCCGGCGCTCTCCGGGCCATCGGCGCCGTCGAGCTGTTGGCCGCGGCCGGCCTGGTCCTGCCCGCGGTGCTCGACATCGCGCCGATCCTGGTGCCGGTGGCCGCCGCCGGACTCGTGCTGCTGTTCGCCTGCGCGGCCATCATGCGCCTGCGCCGCGGTGAGAGGGCCACGATCGCCGGCGACCTGGTCTATCTCGCCCTGGCCGCCTTCGTGGCATGGGGCCGCTTCGGCCCCGAGTCCTTCACCGGCTGACCGGAATCGGCGTCGCCCCGCTGCGGACCCCAGCTGCAGCGACCGTGCCGAGCCCGCTCCTGACGCAGGCGCCGGCGGGGTCAGACGGAGAAGCCGGTGATTTTGTGCGGCGTTATCCGGACGATGAGGCGGAGCACCTCTTCCGGCTCGGTCGGCGGGTCCTCACCGAGGTACTTGTCGGAGAGCTCGCGTGGCAGCGACTTCTCACGGTCCTCGATCAGTTCGACGGTGCCGCGGATGTCCACGGACTGGTAGGGGTTTTCGGTGTCGAAGACGGTGAGGCTGACCCGGGGGTCACGGGCGAGGTTGCGCGCCTTCTAGCGACCTGCCGTGGTGGAGAACAGCACCGCGTCTCCATCCCGCGCGATCCAGACCACCGAGGTCTGTGGCCCGCCGTCCCGATTCAGCGTCGCGATGGTGGCGAAGTTCTTCCCGTCCAGCAACTTGCGCGTCCGCTTGTTGAACGCCACTGACACAGCCTCACCCTTCTGTCACGTGTTCATGAGATCACTACCTGCGCAGAACGGATACCCGGGCTGGTTTCTTCCCAGAGCTGTCGTTCTGGCGCTGTGTTGGGCTCTGACACCGCGTCACCGGTGGGAGTCGGTGAGGGGGAAGGTGCGGGCTGCGGACAGCAACAGGTCGTTCTCCGCGGGGCTGCCCACCGTGACCCGTACGCCTTCCGTACCGAAGACGCGTACCAGCACGGATTCCTTCTCGCAGTGCGCTCCGAACGCGGCCGAGACGCTGCCCAGGGGGAGCCAGTGGAAGTTGGCCTGCGACGGCGACACCTCGTAGCCCAGAGCGCGCAGTTCGCCGTGGACGCGGTCGCGTTCGGCGGTCACCCGCCGGCAGGCGGTGCTGGATTCCCGGGTCTCGCCGAGGGCGGCCAGGGCGGCGGCCTGGGCTGTGCGGCTTACCGCGAAGGGGATGGCGACCTTGGCGACGACGCCGGTCACCGACGGCGGGGCGACGCAGTAGCCGACGCGGATCCCGGCCAGGCCGTACGCCTTGGAGAAGGTGCGCAGCACGGCGACGTTGTCGCGTTCCAGGGCGAGCGGGATGCCGTCGGGTACGTCGGGGTCGGTGACGAATTCGCGGTAGGCCTCGTCCAGGACGACCAGGACGTGCGCGGGGACGCGGTCCAGGAAGCGGGTGAGTTCCACGGTCCGCACCGCGGTCCCGGTCGGGTTGTTGGGGTTGCAGACGAAGATCAGACGGGTCCGCTCGGTGACGGCCGCTGCCATCGCGTCGAGATCGTGGACGTGGTAGCGGGTCAGCGGCACCTCGGTGGCCACCGCCCCATGGACGCGGGCGACGACCGGGTACGCCTCGAAGGACCGCCAGGCATGGATCACTTCGTCCAGGGGGCCGCACGTGGCCTGGACGACCTGCTGGCACAGGCTGACGGAGCCGCAACCGACGCTGATCCACCCCGGGTCCAGGTCATGGTGTTCGGCAAGACGTGCGACCAGCTCGTCCGAGGACCACGCCGGGTAGCGGTTGCCCCGGGCCGCCGCGTCCCGGATGGCCTGTTGGACCGCCGCCGAGGGCGGTCCGGGCCATTCGTTGCTGTTGAGCAGAACCGCTTCGGGGCGCTGCGTGGGGATGTTGTAAGGGGGGATGGCGGCGAGGTCGCGGCGGCCTTCCACGGTCATGCGGGGCCCTTTCGTCGGTCGGGGAACGGTGCCGGCCGGCTGGGATCGGCGGCGCCGGGTGCCGCGAGTGTCAGTCGGCGACCTGGTAGACGTGGTCCTTGAGCGTGGTGATCTCGTCGTAGTCGTCCCGGATCGTCCGGGGGTCGTCCGCCGCGAGGTACACCCGCAGGGGGCTGGACAGCAGGTCCGTCGTGGTGCGGATACGGTCGCCGACGGCGGCGCGGGGAAGGACGAGCCGGACGGAGGGCAGGGCCTGGATCTTGGTCAGTACCGCGTCGTCGACTCCGGTGACGACACCGTCCTGCAAGCCGCGCGCGTTGTGCACCAGCGCGTGCCGCGCCCGGCGGTAGACGGTGTCGCCCGGGAAGCGGCGCAGATACCGCGCCGGGTCGAGGTAGCTCAGTGCCAGCAGGTCGGCCTGGTTGGCGTCGAGGCACAGGTCGTGGAAGGCCGGATCCATGCTGCCGTTGAGCCGTGCCCCGATCTCGACGAGCACCGGGCCGGCGGCGGTCATCATGACCTCGGCGTGGGCCGCGCCCGACCGCAGCCCCAGCGCGGCCAGCACCGTGTCGACGTAGGCGGCCAGTTCCGCGACCGGGGCGCTGTCCGGGGCAAGGAGGGTCTCCTTGTCGTAAATGCGCTTGGCGCCCAGGTCGTTCTTCTCGTAGCGCCACACCCCGCACAGGTGGCGGTGGCCCTGGCAGCTCACGGTGTCGACGACGTATTCGGTGCCGTCGAGGTAGGACTGGACGAGGATTTCCGTGTTGGTGCGGTGGAAGATGTCGGTCGTACCCAGCAGCGCTTCGGCCGCCGCCCGGACGTCGGCAGCGTCGCGGCAGATGGAGACCCCGTCGGCGGAGGCGGAGCTGAGAGGTTTCACCACCACCGGGTACTCACCCTGCCGCTCGGCCCACTCGACGATGTCCCGGGCGTCGCCGGACTTGTGCTGGCGGGCGCAGGCGACACCCGCGGCCCGCAGGGTCTCGATCATCTCGTACTTGTCGCGTCGCGCCGTGGTCTGGGCCGAGCCGTTGCCGGGCAGGCCCAGCCGCTCCGACAGCAGGTCGGCCAGCGGTACTCCGGTCTCCTGGCCCGGAACGACGCAGACGGGCCGGTGGGCGGCGAGCCGCCGCAGGGCGCTCTCCACGTCGACCGCGACGATGTTGTCGATGTAGGGCGTCAGGTCCGGGGGGTGGACGCCGGGGATGAACCGCTCGGTGCTCTGGACGTGGACGACGTCGGCGCCTCGGGCCCGGAAGACCGGGGCGAGGTGCTTGCCGACGGAGTAGGCGTCGACGACGACCGCGACCGGCGCGCCGGGGGTCGCGGGCGCCGCGGGGGCGGTGGATGTCATGCGGCCTCGATGCTGATGCGGTGGACGGTGCGGTCGGTGCCGGGGGCCACCTCGGTGGCGACGTGGTAGGTCGTGGCGGTCTTCCAGATCAGGAGGTCCCGGGGGGTCCAGCGGTGGGTGTAGACGTGCTCGGGGTCCTGGACGAGGGCGTCGACGAGGTCGAAGAACGCCTCGGTGTCGTTGGCGTCGAAGCCGTCCACCCCGTCCATGTACTCGCGGGCGGCGTACAGGTACCGGCGTCCGGTGAAGGGGTCGGTCTGCACCAGGGGGTGGGTGACGGCGGGGTGCTCCAGGGCGACCAGGGCCTTCATTTCGGCGATCGACAGTCCCACGTGCTCGGGGCCGATGCGCTGCTGCTTGTTCAGGCTGTGCCGTCCCGTCCGTCCGTCGATGCGCCGGCGCCAGTCGGCGGGCACGCGGTCGTAGACGTCGGACGCACCGGCGAACAGCGTGTGCCCGGTGTTCTGGGGGACGTTGACACCGTGGAGCATGGTGTACTGCGCCGGGGACCGGACGAACGAGGAGTCCTGGTGCCAGAAGTTGCCGACCCGGGCGATGCCCACCGGCCGGTCGTCCCGGGTCTCGTTCGACGACACGAGGATCTCCTCGTGCTCGGGGTGGCGCCAGTCCTGCAGGACGAACGGGACGGGTGTGCCGATGCGCCGGGCCAGGTCGATCTGCTGGGACGGCGTCAGATCCAGGGACCGCACCACGACGAGATCCCGGGTGTGGAGGGCCTGCAGCAGTTGTGCGAAGACGTCGTCGTCCCGCAGGTCGTCGTAGGTGAGGTCGGTGAACTCCGTCCCGATGAAGGGGGTGATCTCGTGTGACTTCATGGTCTGCTCTCTGTCGGCGCAGGGCGCGGTGGGTCGGACAGGGTCGGGGATGCGGGTGCGGATCCGGGTGCGGTGTGAGGTGCGGTCGCGGACGGCGCACCCCCGGTGTCCGCGGCGGGCGGGTCCTCGTACCAGGTGGCCGCGCTGGTGCGGGCGGCGAGGATCAGCAGGAACGCCAGGCACACCGCCGAGCCCGCCACCGTCCATGGCAGGGCGGGATGGGCGGGGCCGGACAGCAGGAGCGCCACCTGGGGGGCGGCGATGAAGGCGACGTTGACGCCGGCGGAGTACAGGCTCATGTTCCGGTCGCGGATGTCCGGGGCGGACAGGGCGCCGACGTAGGTGAGCAGGCTGGGGAAGACGATCATCTCGCCGGCCGTCCACACCAGGGTCGCGGCCACCAGGGTCGGTCCGGTGGTGGCCAGGCCCATGCACAGGAACCCGGCGCCGGTCAGGGCGTATCCGATCAGGAGCGACGGGAAGTGGGCGAGCCGCGCCATGGCGACGTTGAGCGGGATCTCGCACAGGACGATCACGGCGGCGTTGACTGTGAAGACCACCCCGACCCAGAAGCTCGGCAGGTGCAGACCGACGATGATGTACGTGCTGGCGAGCACCATGGGCAGCGAGAAAGCGAGTTGGATGGGCAGCGACACGACGACCGCGGTCCAGAACTGCGTCTCCTGGCGGGCCGTCGAGGCGACCAGCCGCCGCTGTGCGCGCCCGGTCCCGGCCAGCGCCGACGGCCGGCCGGTGAGGGTCCTGGCCCGCGTCCGGGTGGCCAGACACGCCGCGGCGGCCAGGATGGCGCCCGCGTTGATCCAGTACAGGGCCTGCGGATCGACGGCGAAGACCATGCCGCCGATGGCGGGCCCGATGCCCATGCCGACGTTGATGGCGAGCCGGTTGCAGGAGAAGGCGACCTTGCGGTCCTGGGGTGACGAGCCGTCGATCGTCGCTGCATACGAGGCGGGGGTGAACACCTCGTACGCGAACCCCCAGAAGAACACCGCGGCGATCAGCGCGGGAGCGCCGTGCAGCTGCGGTACCAGGGGCAGGATCAGGGCCTGGGCGAGCAGCCCGCCCAGCATGGTGCGGCGCGCCCCGAAGCGGCCCAGCAGGGGGCCGGCGGCGAGGTCGGCGCAGAGCGCTCCGACGCCGAACGCGGAGACGATCGCTCCGATCCGCCCGGTGTTCAGACCGCCGGTCAGCAGCAGGTGCGCGGCGAGGAAGGGGTAGGCCACGGTGCCTGCCCGCAGCAGCAGCGTGGTCAGGAAGAGGGTGCGCAGGTCCCGCGAGAGCCCGGAGACGGCGGCGAGCGTCCGGCCGATCACGCGGTGGCCCGGGGCTCGGCGGGGTCGTGGGGGGTGAACATCGCGCCCGGGTTGAAGAGGTTGCCCGGGTCCAGGGCACGCTTGATGTCCCGGTGGATCCGCATCGCGATGGGTCCGGCCTCGCGTTCGAGCCAGTCCCGCTTGAGGCGGCCGACGCCGTGTTCTCCGGTGATGGTGCCGCCCATCGACAGTGCCAGGGCGAGGATCTCGTCGAAGGCCTGCTGCGCTGTCGCGAGTTGGCCGGGTGTCCGGTCGTCGTACAGGACGGTGGGGTGCATGTTGCCGTCCCCGGCGTGCCCCACGACCGCGACGGGGAGGCCGATGCGTTCGCTGATGCGGGCGCAGCCGGTGATGAGGTCGGCGATGCGGGTGCGCGGGATCGCGACGTCCTCGGTCAGGCACGCACCTTGGGCCTCCAGCGCGGTCAGGCACACGCGCCGCGCGGCCAGGAACAGCCGGCCCTCCTCCAGGTCGTCGGTGACGCGGACGGTGTCGGCGCCCGCGTCCCGGCACACCTGCTCGACGACGGCGAGCTCGCGCCGCGCGGTGGGGGCGCCGGCGTCGGACTGGCACAGCAGCAGCGCCTGGCAGCCCGCGGCGCCCTCGAGGTGGCCGCCGAGGTCGGTGCCCAGGTACTTCTCGCAGGCGCGCAGCGAGGTGGCGTCCATGATTTCCATCAGCGAGGGGACGACTCCGGCGCGGACGCTCGCGACGACGGCGTGTCCCGCGGCCTCGATGGAGTCGAACGTCGCGAACAGGGTGGACGGGGCCTGCGGCAAGGGCTTGAGGGCGAGGGTCGCGCGGGTGATGACCCCCAGCGTCCCTTCGCTGCCGACCAACAGCCGCGTCAGGTCGTAGCCGGCGACGCCCTTGACCGTGCGGCGTCCGGTCCGCAGGAGCGTGCCGTCCGCGAGGACGGCCTCCAGACCCAGGACGGCGTCGGCGGTCACCCCGTACTTTCCGCAGCACAGGCCTCCGGCGTTGGTGGCGATGTTGCCGCCGAGGGTGCACCACTCGAAGCTGGAGGGGTCGGGCGGGTAGAAGAGCCGGTGCCGGGCCACGGCGGTGCGCAGGTCCATGTTGACCACACCGGGCTCCACCACGGCGAGGCGGTTGTCGGGGTCGATCTCCAGGATGCGGTTCATCCGGGTGGTGTCCAGGACGACGCAGCCGTCGACGGCGTTGGCGGCGCCCGTCAGTCCGCTGCCCGCACCACGCGGCACGATGGGCACGTGGGTGCTCGCGCAGGCCCGGACGACGGCCTGCACCTGTTCGGTGTCGGTGGGCAGGACCACCGCGTGCGGCTGCCCAGCTGGGATCAGCGGCATCATGTCGCGCAGATGGCCGTCGAAGTCGGCGGGGTCGGTGAGGACGGCGTCCGCGCCGAGGGCGTCGAGCAGGAGCGCGGTCAGGGTGTCCGTCATGGTGCGCGGTGCCCCTGCCCGTCGACGTCCCCGGTGACGGCGATGGCCCGCGCGGGGCACAGGTCCGCGGCCTCGTACACCGCGGTGTGCGACGCGGAGGGGGGCGAGGCGTGCAGGAGGACCACCACCCCGTCCTCCGGGTCCTGGTCGAAGACGTCCGGGGCGGACAGCACGCACTGTCCCGCTCCCACGCAGCGTTCTGGGGCAAGGGCGATGTTCACAGGCTCGGTATCCGTTCGTCGCGGGGCGGGCGGGGTCGGGTCACCATCGGACGGGCAGTTCGTGGACGCCGTAGACCGCCATGTCGGACTTGAAGCGGATGTCCTGCAGCGGCACGGCCGGCCGCAGGCCGGGAAGGCGTCGGGCGATGCCCTGGTAGGCCTCCTGCAGTTCCACCCGGGCCATCGACTGCCCGAGGCACTGGTGGGGCCCGTAGCCGAAGGCGAGGTGGTCGCGGGGATTCTGTGCGGTGTCGAGGGTGTCGGTGGCGCGGAAGCGCCCCGGGTCGCGGTTGGCGACGTCGATGGCGGCGATGACCCCCTCACCGGCCCGCACCAGCTGACGGCCGACGGTGACGTCCTCGACCGCGATCCGGCGGATTCCGCGCTGGACGATGGTCAGGTAGCGCAGCAGCTCCTCGGTGGTCCGCGCCGCCAGCGCCGGATCGTCGCCGCGGTGCAGGGCGGCGTAGCTGTCGGGGTGGCGCAGCAGGGCCAGGGTGCCCAGGGCGATCATGTTGGCGGTGGTGTCGTGCCCGGCGGTCAGCAGCAGCAGGGCCATCGCGGCGATCAGGTCCTCGCTCATCGCTCCGGTCCGCAGGTGCCGGACGGCCAGGCGGCTGATGAAGTCGTCGCCCGGGTCCTTCTCGCGCTGTCGCACCAGGGATTGCAGGTACTCCTGCAGCTCCGCGCGGGCCGCGGTGGCCTGCGCGGTGGTGACGTGCATGGAGTTGGCGGTGTGGGTGCGGGAGCGGAAGAAGTCGCGGTCCGCGAACGGCACGCCCAGCAGGACGCAGACCATCGACAGGGCGACGGGCAGCGCGACATGCGCGACAAGGTCGGCGGGCTGCTCGCCGTCGGTGAGCGCGTCCAGGGCGTCGTCCACGGCGGCACGGGCGGTGGGACGCCACTCCTCGGCGCGCCGGACGGTGAACTCCCTTTGCACCAGGCGCCGGTAGGTGTCGTGCGCGGGGTTGTCCATGACGAGCAGGGTGGGGGTCACGGCGGCCTCGGCGGCGGCCGCGGCGCTGGACAGCGGGTAGCCGGGGCGGCTCTTGTCCGCGCTGAAGCGAGGGTCGGACAGGACGGTGCGCACGTCGTCGTAGCGGGTGAACAGCCAGGGCTCGGTGCCGTTCCAGATGGACACCCGGGGCACGGCGTCCTCGCCCTGCACCCGGGTTGTCTCCTGCGGCGGCGCGAAGGGGCAGCCGCGCGCGGCGGGGAACAACGCGGGCGCGGGTGCGGGGATCGCGGGTGCGGGTGGTGGCGTCGTCGGGGTGCGGTTCACGGTCGCTCCTTCGCAGCGGCGGAGTCCGGGCGGGCGGCGGGGTCGAGCTGCGTCCAGCAGCGGTCGATGTAGCCGTCGTCCAGCGGCGGCAGGGTGATGCCCAGGCGCTGCAGGGCAGCGAGCGTGGCCTCATTGGCGTACTGGTCGGTCGTCGGCCGGGGATTCTCGGCGGTCTCCCGCAGGTGCTCGCGGAAGACCAGCGCCGGGTGGGGCGTGCCGGAGAGCGGATCGGTGCCGAGTCGGTCCACCCAGGTCCGCAGGTCCACCGGGACGGTCCGGGTGCCGTTCCGGCGGTCGTAGCCGGCCAGGAAGTCCCCGAGATCAGCGTCCTGAGGATGCGTCAGGTGGTGCACGGTGCCCGCGGGCAGCGGTGTGTCCGCCAGGGCCACCAGGGCCCGGGCCATCACGTCGACGGGCACGATGGGAAAGGCCAGCCGCGGGTGGACCGGATAGCAGCCCAGCGCGGCCGAAGTCTGCAGGACGCGGGAGAACATGTCGCCGAGGTGGGCGGCGGCGCCGTCGGTACTGCCGCCGGCCCGGCCGATGCGGTGCACCCGAATCGGTGCCCCGCGCTCGGCGGCCTGGGCGACGAGCAGTTCCGCCGCCCACTTGGTCGCGGCGTACCCCCGCCCGAAGGAATGCCGCTCCCCCGCCAGCGGGGTCCGCTCGTCGATGCGGCGCGGGCGGGCGCCGGGGGCGAAGACGGACAGCGTCGAGATGTGGTGGAAGGCGCGGACCCGGGCCGCGGCGGCCAGGCGCAGCAGCTCCTGTGTGCCCTGCACGTACGCGCCGGCCAACGGCCGGTCCCCGGTCAGGTGGTGGACGCCGGCCCCGGCGTGGAACACCTCCCCCGTCCCGCGTTCCACCGCGCTGCGGGTGGCAGCGTCCAGGCCCAGGCCGGGACGGGCCAGATCGCCGGGGAGGACCGTGATGCGGGGGTCGGCCGCGTCCAGGCGCAGCCCGTAGCCGCGCAGCGCCTCCTCCAGTCGCCGGCGGGCCTGGGCGGGGGTGTCCGCGCGGATCAGGCAGACCACCTGACGCCTGCCGGAGCGCAGCAGGGCGTCCAGCAGGTGCGCCCCGATGAACCCGGTGGCGCCGGTGAGCAGCACCTGGTCGATGCCCGAGGTCGCGGGCCGGGGCGGATGGAAGGTGATCTCCGGGTCGAGGCGGATGTCGGCCGGGACGAGCGCGGTGGCTTCCTCGGCCGGGCCTCCGGCCAGGAGTCGTTCGAGGTGGCGGGCGACGGCTCGGACGGTGGGGGCGGCGAGGAAGTCCCGCAGTTCCAGCCGGATCCGCCACTGGTTCTCGATGCGGCCGAGCAGTTGGACGACCTTCAGCGAGTGGCCGCCCGCGGCGAAGAAGTCCTGCTCCGTCGAGCCGGCCGGCCCGCCCAGCACCTGCTCCCACAGGGTCTGCACCGCGCGCTCCAGCGCGGTGGCCGGCAAGCTGGTGGGGCCGGCCGGGGCCAGGGCGGGGGGTGGGAGCAGGGCGGCGAGGGCGGTGCGGTCGGTCTTGCCGTGACTGGTGGTCGGCAGGTGGGCGACGGTGTGGAAGGTGGCGGGGATCATGTGGGCGGGCAGGTGCCGGGCGAGGTGGTCGCGGGCGTCGCGGGCGTCGGCCGGTCCCACCAGGAAGGCGTGGATCTGCGCGTCCGGGCCCGTGCCGGTGACCACGGCCGCCGCCTCCCGGACCCCCGGGCACGCGGCGAGCACCGTTTCGATCTCGCCGAGTTCGATACGGAAACCGCGCAGCTTGATCTGGCCGTCGAGTCGGCCCAGGTAGTCGAGGTCACCGGAGGCCAGCCGGCGCACCCGGTCCCCAGTGCGGTAGGACCGCTCGGTGCCGCCCGGCAGCGGCCCGAACAGCAGCCGGGTCCGTTCGGGGTTGTTCCAGTAGCCCCGCCCCACACCCGCCCCCGCCAGATACAGCTCGCCGGGCACGCCGACGGCCGCCGGGCGGCCGTGGCGGTCGATGACCTGAGCGGGGGTGCCGGCCAGCGGCCTGCCGATGGGCACCCGGACCGCCGCGTCGTGGGCGCCGGCCCGGTACGTGGTGGCCAGGATCGCCGCCTCGGTCGGCCCGTACCCGTTGATGACGACGCGGTCGCGGGCGAAGTGCCGGGTGTCCTGCGGGTCGGCGGGCTCCCCCGCGACGATGAGCACCCGCACCCCGGCCAGGTCCGGCCGGTCCAGGGCGCGCAGCAGGGAGGGGACGGTCACCAGGACCGTGACGCCGTGCTCGCGCAGCAGGCGGTGCAGGGCGTGGGGGTCGGTACGGTCGCGGTCGGTGCAGTAGACGAGCGTTCCGCCGCTGACCAGCGGCATGAACTGCTCGTAGGCGGCCACGTCGAAGCCCGGGGAGGTCATCTGCAGCCAGACGTCCGCCGCGTCCAGCGGGTGCTCCGCCAGGCTCGCCAGCAAGGTGTTGACGACCGAACGGTGCTCCACCATGACGCCGCGCGGCTGTCCGGTGCTGCCGGATGTGTAGATCAGGTAGGCGAGGTCAGCGGGGCCGCCGAGGGCGGGCGGCGGCGGGGCGGACGTCGCGTCCACATCGGTCAGCCGCTCGATGTGCTCGATCCGCAGGGCCGGGGGAAGCAGGCCCTCGAGCGTCTCGGCGAGCTCCTTCGAGGTGATCAGGACCCGGGCCTGCGCGTCCTGGACGGTGAACGTCAGCCGGGCGGCGGGGTAACCGGGGTCCAGCGGGACATAGGCGGCGCCTGCTTTGAGGACACCGAGGATCGCGGCCATCAGGTGCGGGGAGCGGTCCAGGCAGATCGCCACCCGGTCGCCGGCGCGCACCCCGTCCGCTGCCAGACGGTGCGCGACGGTGTCGCTGAGCAGGTCCAGTTGACGGTAGGTCAGGGACATGTCGGGACCGATCGCGGCGACCTGGTCCGGTCGCAGGGCGGCCTGCCGGGCGAACAGGGCGTGCAAGGTGGAGTCGGCGACCGGCGCGGGCAGGACCGGCGGCTCGGTGGCGTCCCGCAGGTCCAGCCGGCGCAGCGGCACCGTCCCGTCGCCCGTGAGCAGAGTCAGGGCGGTGCGCAGTTGGGCGAGGAACTGCTCCATCATCGTGCGGTCGTACAGGTCGGTACTGAACTCGATCTCCAGTTCGGTGTCCCGCTCCCCCTCCACGAAGCCGAAGGTGAGCTCGAACTTGGACCCGCGGTCCCCGGCCGCTCGCAGGGCCTCGGTGCCGGCTCCCGCCAGCCGTAGGCCGTCCTCCCGGCGGCGCTGGTAGTTCACCATCACCGGAAAGGGCGCGGCGGCCCCCCGCGCGGGGGGCTGCCGCAGTTCCCGGGCGATCGCGGGGAACGGCACATCGTGGTGGCGGTAGGCGGCCGCGCACGCGTCCCGCACCGCGCCCAGCAGGCCGGCGACGGTCGCGTCGGGACCGGGGGCGACGCGTACGGCGAGGAGGTTGACGAAGTAGCCGATCAGGTGGTCGGTCCGCCCGTGCTCCCGGCCTGCGGCCAGTGCTCCCAGGCACAGGTCGTCCTGTTCGGTGTGCTGGGCGAGCAGGACGTGGACCGCGGCGGTGCACAGCATGAACCGGCTGACGCCGTGCCGGCGTGCGGCCCGCGCCACCTGGTCGGTCAGCGCCGTCCCCAGCGCGGTGCGCACCCGGTCCCCCCTGCCGCTCAGGGCGGCGGGGCGGATCCGGTCCGCGATCAGTTCGGCGATCGGTCCGTCGGCCAGGGCGCTGCGCCAGTGCGCGGCGGCCTCCGCCACGCGGCGCGGATCGGGCCGGGAGGCGGACCGTACGTGCTCGGCGTACGACAGACCCGCAGTCGGCGGCGCGGGCCCGTCCGCCCCGCCGCTGACGCGGGCCGCGTAGTGCGCGCTCAGCCCGTCGAGCAGGAGTTCCAGGGACCAGTCGTCGGCGATGACGTGGTGGAGGTCGAAATGGAGCAGATGGTGGTCGTCGTCCAGGGTGAGGACCAAGGTCCGCAGCAGGGACGGGGCGCCCAGCCCGGGGTCCTGTGCCGCCGACGCGGCGATCAGCCGGCGGGCCCGGGCCTCGCGGTCCGCCGCGGGTAACGTCGTCAGGTCGCGGTGGCACAGCGCGGCGGCCGGATCGCCGTCGAGACGCTGGAACCATCCTTCCGTGTCCTGGTGGACGGTGACGCGCAGCGCGTCCTGCCGTTGCGCCAGGTCCCCCAGGGCGCCGCGCAGGGCGGCGAGAACCAGCGGGCCCCGTACGCGATAGGTGCGCGCGATGTTGTAGCGGCCGCCGGGGGCCCGGGTCTGCTCGAACCAGATCCCCTCCTGGCCCGGCAGCAGCGGCAGCCGTTCCGCGCCACCGTTTTCCGACCGGAGGTCCGCCGCCGGCTCCCGCGCGGGAGCCACAGCGTCCGACGGGGCGTCGCCCGGCGGAACGTCGCTCGACGTGGCATCGCTCAGGGCGGCCAGCGCGCGCGGCGTGGGCGCCTCGAACAGGGCCGACGGCGGCAGGGCGACGTTCCAGTCGCGCTCGTCGTGGGCCCTGACCGCCATGGCGGTCAGCGAGTCCCCGCCGGGGGTGAAGACGGACGGCTCGGCTCCCCGCACCGGCCGGCCCAGCACGGTGTGCCAGATGGCGAGTACCCGCTCCTCGGTGCCGGTCGCCGCCGGCCGGTGCGGCAGGGCGGCGTCCGCGGCGGTCGACCGGGCGGCAGCGGCGAGCGCCGCCCGGTCGGTCTTGCCGCTCGGGGTCAGCGGGAGCATGGGGAGCACGGTGACCGCGGCGGGGACCAGGGGGTCGGGCAGCAGCGCGGCGAGGTGGGCCCGCAGTTGCGGGCCGGTCGTGTGGCGGCCGGGGGTCAGGGCCGCGAAGGCCGCCAGCCGGGTGCGCGGGCCGGTCCGGTCGGTGACGACCGCGGCGCGGGCCACGGCGTCGTGCGTCGCCAGGGCGCGTTCGGTCTCGGCGGGCTCCACCCGGAAGCCGCGGATCTTCACCTGGTCGTCGAGCCGGCCCAGATACGCGAGGTTGCCGTCGGGCAGCAGCCGGACGCGGTCCCCGGTCCGGAAGGCCCGCTGCCCCGGCCGTGCGGGGTCCGGGACGAAGCGTTCGGCCGTCCGTCCGGGGTCGCGGTGATACCCCCGGGCCACCCCGGGCCCGCCGACGCACAGTTCGCCCTCCTGACCCGGCGGGACCGGGCGCAGGTGCCGGTCCACCACCGTCGCCGTGACGCCCGCCAGGGGCCGGCCGATCGGGATCCCTTCCCCGGCGTCCCCGCACTCCGCGGGCGAGCGCATCGCGTGCCAGCAGGCGTAGACCGTGGTCTCGGTGGGGCCGTACCCGTTGACCGTCACACACCGGGGCAGCGCGGTCAGGACCCGGCGCACCGCGTCCCGGTCCGCCACGTCCCCGCCGGATACGAACAGCCGCAGGCTGCCCAGGTGGGGCAGGACGTGCTGGGCGGCCAGGGTGAACAGCGCCGCCGGCAGACGCAGGACGCTGACCTGGTGCCGTGCCACCTCTCGACCGATGTCGTGGACGCTGAGGTCGGCGGCGGGCAGCACCAGCGTCCCGCCGTTGAGCAGCGCGCCGAAGATCTCGAAGACCGACGGGTCGACGTGCAGCGGCGCCAGTTGCAGGAAGATCTGGCGGCCGGTGAGCGCGGGGAGGGCTCCGTTCAGGAGCGCCAGCACCGACCGGTGCTGCACCAGCACACCCTTGGGACGCCCGGTGCTGCCCGAGGTGTGGATGAGGTACGCCGGGTCGTCCGGCGCTCCCCCGCCCCCCTGCCCCGACGGGCCGTGCGGGTCGGCGAACGCCTCACCGATGGTGCGGACGTCGACGCCGGGCCCGGTCAGCGCCCGCAGCCGCGGGGTGTCGGGGGCCGCGGCGAACACGGTGCGCAGGCCGCTGTCGCGCACCAGGCGGCGCAGCCGCTCGTCGGGCTCGCGGGGGTCCAGCGGCACGTAGGCGGCGCCGGCGCCCAGGATGCCCAGTACGGTGGCGACCGTCCCCGGTGAGCGGGCCGCGCACACCCCCACGAGGTCCCCGCGGGTGACGTGCGGGGCCAGGCCGGCGGAGACCGCGGCCGCCCGCGCCGCGAGCCGGCCGTAGTCGATCGGGCCGGCAGCGCTGATGAGAGCGGTGCGGTGCGGGTGCCGGCGCACCCGCGCGGCGAATGCCGCGTGCACGGTGCGGGCGCCTTCGTCGCAGGACCGCGCGTCCGGTTCCGGGCCGCGGTGCGGATCCGTCGTCGGTGCGGTCACGGCTGCGGCCTGTTCAGCGCCTCGACCACGCTCGCGGTGTCGTACAGGTCCAGGTACTGGCAGATCCGGCCGTCCCGGATGCGGAAGACAGTCATCCACGGGGCGTCGTAGGTGGCGTCGTTGGCCAGGATCCGGGTGTGGCTGACGCCCAGGACGACGATCCGGTCCCCCGCGTCCAGGTACTCCTGCACCTCCAGGTCCCGCACCTCGAGCAGCCCGTGGACGATCTCGAAGAACCGGTCGAAGCCGGCGGCCCCCCGGTACACGCCGGCCCAGGGAAGGGACGCGGGGCCGTGGTAGATCCACTCGAAGTCGTCGGTCAGGTACTCCTTCCTGATCTCGTCCAACCGGCCCGCGGAGAACAGGTGGAAGAAGGTCTTGACCACGTCGACGTTCTGCTCACTCATGCGATCCCTCGATAAACGGTGGTAGGGCGGCAACGGACGGATGACGCAAACGTGTGGCGGTGCGCAGGCGTGTGGCGGTGCGCAGCCGCTGGCCCGCGCGGAAGAGCGCCGCCTGGACGAGCAGCCGGTACGGTCCGGTGCGCGCGAGCCGGCCCGCCTGCCGCATGACGTGGCGCAGTTCCTCGTCGGTGGCGGTCAGGGGCAGGAGGAAGACGTCGTAGACGATGAACACCCGGGCCCGGGTGATCCACCAGAGGATCGTCGCGGTGGACAGCGCGTCCCCCCGGGTGGGCAGGAAACGGCGCAGCAGCCGCGGCGGCAGGACTTCGATACGGCCCAGCAGCCCTTCGGCGAACCGCCTGCGGACGGTGGTGGACCGGGCCGGCAGCGCCGCGCTGCCCTCACGGACGATCTCGCCGGCCGCCGCGGCCCGCTCGCCCAGCCGCAGCGCGTCGACCTGGGCGACGGCGTGCACGGCGAAGTGGGCACCGAGCTGATGGGCGTGCGCGGTACGCAGCTCCGCGACGAGCTGGGGGGCGGCGGTGCGGGCGGCAGCGTCGACCGCGTCCGACACCAACGCGGCGCCGGTCGGGAAACACCCGTAGCTCAGGGCCTTGGACAACGTCATCAGATCGATCTCGGGCAGTCGGCCGTGGTGCGCGAAGCGGCGTCCGCACCGGTAGTACGAGGTGAGGATCTCGTCGACCCCGACGAGGAATCCGCGTGCGGAGCGTTCGGCGGCGACGAGGTCGAGCAGTTCCTGCGGCAGCGGGGCGAAGGTGTCGGAGCTGCCGTGGACCAGCTCGATCCAGACCAGGCCGACCGTGCCGGTGGCCACTTCGCGGCGCAGTTGGTCGGCGGCGTCGGCGGCGAACGGGTCGATGTAGTGGATGTCCTGGTACAGCGGCCCGAAGGGGGCCCGGGTGGGATCGGCGGCGGTGGCCAGCAGCGACACCAGGGTCTTGCCGCCGTAGTTGTGCTTGAACACGATCACGCGCCGGTGGTCGGGGCGGGCGAGGTGGGCCAAGGTCAGCGCGGTCTCCACCGCGGAGGCTCCACTGACGGCGGGGTAGGCGTGCGGCAGTCCCGTCTCCCCGGCCAGGACCGTCTGCAGCTCGCTCACGTAGTCGTGGGCGGCGTCATGGCGGTCGACGACCTCGGTCAGGGCGTCCGGCGGGTTGTGGCCGGCGATCCCCAGCCCCGCGCCGCACAGGCCGTCCACGAGTTGCAGGCGCCGGCCGGAGTCGAGTTCGACGGTCAGCCGCGACCCATGGGCCTCCACGACGTGCAGGGCCCCGTGCAAGGCGCGGTGCAGCGCCGCGGTGGCGGGGTTCACATGCCGCGCGTAGCGGTCCAGGACCCGCGGCCAGGCACGCTCCGGCTCCTGAGCGCCCGGCGGCCGCGGGCCGGCGCCGTCCCAGCGCGCGGCGAGCGCCGCCCGGACGCGGCGCATGGCGACGGTGTTGCCCCCGTAGGTGTTGGAGTGCACGAACGCCGAGGTCCCGGTCCAGGGCGCGAACACGTCATGCGAGCCGACGAGGGCGCCGAAGGGCACCTCACCGCCGGTCAGCGTCTCCCCCAGGACCACCAGGTCGGGGCGGAGTGCCGCCGCTTCGGGCGAGCGGTTCTGCCGCACGTCGAGGCCGGACAGGTCCAGGGCGACGCGGGCGCCGGCCGTGCGGCAGCGCGCGGCTGCTTCGCCGAGTTCGGCGGGCGGATACCGCTCGGCCTCCCGGACGAGGACACCGCAGAAGCGCCCGTCCTTCAGGGCCGTGGTCAGCGCGCCGAGCGTCGCGACGAACTCGACGGCCGGGACGAGAGCCCGCTCGGGCCCGGCACCCAGCGGATCGCAGCGCCGGCGCAAGGTGCCGGCCGGGTCCAGGACCAGGACCCGGCCGCCGTGCCGGGCGAAGGTGTCCAGGCCGCGGTGGCGCAGGAGTTTGACGGCGGCGTGCAGCGCCTCGTACCGGGAGTTCGCGAAGAAGGACCGGCGGTCCGGGGCCGGGTCGTCCCCGACGAGTTCACCGACCAGTTCGCTCAACTGGAATCCCACGTGCGCGCTGTCCTGGGTGACGAACCACGAGGGCATCGCGAAGATCGGCGTCCGGTTCCCGACCAGGTCGGTGAGGATGTCCAGGGTCGCGTCGCAGTCGTTTCGGAACAACCGCTCGGGTGCGGTGTGAACAGAGTGATCCATCGGGGACCTCGGCCTTCTCATGGCACGGCAGCAGGGGCGTACGACGGGGTGCGGGCGCGACGAATCCCGCCGCGGCGACCGGAACGGCTGCGGTGGAACGGCCGGCGCCCTGCCCGGCCCACCGCTGTACGCGAGGAGCCGGCCGGCCCGCGACCGGAGGAAGCGCGGGACCGCGGTGCGGGGGCGGACCCGCGGTTCAGTTCAGCGTCGCGCGCAGGGCGACGGCGAACGCTTCGATGTCGGCGTCGGTGTTGTAGTAGTGCGGTGACACCCGCACGGCGAACTCCACCTGCTGCGCGCGCATGTAGAGGGGGGTGTGGCTGCCCTGGGCGATCCACACGTTGATTCCCCGGGCCCGCAGCCCGGTGCGCACCTGCTCGGGTGTCACCCGGTCGTGGAGGAACGTGACGATCTGCGCGTGCCGGGTGCCCGGGTCGATCAGCCGGGTCCCGGGGATCTCCTCGATGGCGCCGCGCACCGCCTCCCGCAGCGCTCCGGACGCGCGGTCGTCGGTACGGGACGCGTGGTGGTGCAGGGCCGCGTTCAGCCCCAGCACCGCCGCGTTGTTCCGCTCGGCGAACTCGAAGCGGCGCGCGGTGTCGGTGCTGACCTCGAAGGCGTCGTCGGCGACCATGTCGGCCACCTGGAGGTCGAAGAACGGCAGTCGGACCGCCGAGCGCAGCCGGGGCGACACGGCGGCGAAGCCGGTACCGCGTACCCCCCGCAGGAACTTGCGGCCCGCTCCGGTGAGCAGGTCGCAGCCGATGGCCGCCACCGAGAGCGGGACCTGCCCCACGGACTGGCAGGCGTCGACGGCGTAGAAGCAGCGCCAGGGAGCGAGGATCTTGCCGATCTCCTCGACCGGGTTGATGACGCCGCACCCCGACGGGACGTGCGGCAGCGACACCAGCGCGACGCCGTCATGGATGTGGGCGGCCATCCAGTCCAGGTCGACGTTCCCGTCGGGCAGCAGGGGGACGACCTCGATCCGCAGCCCCAGGCGCCGGCGCATCCCGTGCAGCAGGATGAGATTGCCCGCGTACTCGTACGGGGTGACCCACACCGTGTCGGCGGCGGTGAGGGGCAGGTTCCCGATGACGGAGCAGTACGCGCGCGTCGCGCTGTCGAACAGCGCCAGATCGTCCTCCGGCGCGTCGAGGACCTGCGCGAGGATCCGGTACACCTCGCCCTCCAGTACGGGGGCGTACCGCTGTTCGGCCTCGTAGGAACCCCCGGCGGCCTCCTCCGCGACGTACCCGCACAGGGCCTCGACCACCGAGGAGGGCATCAGTCCCGCCCCGGCCGTGTTCAGGTGCACAGTCATCCTTCAACTCCCGGTCGGCGGAGTGGGCAGCGGGACGTTCTGCACTTCCGGCTCGGTCAGCCAGAGGTAGGAGTTGCGGCGGATCAGGACGATCAGGAGCATCGCCACCCCGACCGCCGCGCCCACCGCGAACCAGGGGCTGGACGCGCCGTGTCCGGTAGTCAGCAACAGGCTCAGTTGCGGGACCGCGATCAGGCCCACGTTGACGCCCGCGGAGTACAGGCCCATGTTGCGGCCCGTCGTCGAGGCGTCGGAGACCTCGCTGACGTAGTACAGCAGCGCGGGGAAGACGATCATCTCGGCGGCCGTCCACAGGGCCGTCGCCCCGATCAGCGCCGGGCCGGAGTCCGACATCCCCATCAGGGCGAAGCCCGATCCCGCCAGCGCGTACCCGATCAGCAGCGAACGGAAGTGGCTGACCTCACGCATCGCGGTGTTGAGGGGAACCTCGAACAGCACGATGGCCGTCGCGTTGACGAAGAAGATCGCCCCGGCCCACAGGCTGTTCAGCCCCCGCTCGTGGATCACATAGGCGCTCAGGAAGGTCGGCGGCAGCGCGTAGGCGAGGTGGATGGGAAGGGCGAGCACGAAGATGGACCAGAACCTGGTCTCCCCCCGCGTGCTCTCCGCCTTCCACCCCCCGTGGCCGGAGTGCCGTTCCCCCGCCCGGGCGCCGCCGGAGGTGCGGGCCATCAGGAAGCCCGCCGCGGCCAGCACCAGGACGGCGTTGATGAGGAACAGGCCGGCCGGCCACCAGGCGAAGAACAGTCCGCCCAGCGCCGGCCCGATGCCCATACCCAGGTTGATCGCGAGCCGGTTGCACGAGAAGGCCACCTTGCGGTCGCCGTCCCGCGCGTACCGCACCGTTTCCGCGTAGGCCGCCGGTGTGAACGCCTCGTAGAAGAAGCCCCACAGGAACGTCCCGGCGACCAGCAGCGCCGCCGAGTGGGCGAACGGCAGCGCCACCACCAGGACGGCGTTCCCGACCAGGCCGCCGATCATGACCGTGCGCGCCGGGGCGAGACGCAGCATGGCCCCGGCGCCGAGGTCGGCGATGAGCGCGCCGACCCCGTACGCCGCGACGATCGCGCCGATCTGCCGGCTGGAGTAGCCGTCCTGCTCGATGAGGTAGGCGGCCAGGAAGGGAAAGGCCATGGTGCCCGACCGGAAGAGCAGCGTCGTGACGAACAGGATGCGCAGTTCGGGTCCGAGGCCGCGGACGGTCCGCACGGTACCGGTAAGCATCAGAACTGGTACACCTCGTCCTTCAGTTCCACCAGCCGCCGGTAGTCCTTGGTGATGTCCTCGTCAGTGACACCCGTCATGAAGATCCGCAGCGGGCTGGTCAGCAGGTCGATGGTCCGCCGGACCTTCCCACCGGGCTTGACCTTCACCACGGCCAGGTACACGGTGTCCAGCGCGCCGATCTCCCGCACGGCGTCGTCGTTGATGGCGCGCACCGTGCCCTCCTGCACTGACGGCGCGTTGTAGACGATCGCGGGCTGCCGGCGTGAGTACACCCGGTCGCCGTACCGCTCCACGAACGCCTCGGGCCGCGCATAGGCCAGCGCGATGAGGTCCGCCTGGTTGTGGCCCAGGCAGATCTGGTGGAACTCCGGATTCATGTTCCCGTTGAGCCGCGCCCCGACCTCGACGAGCGCCGGGCCCTTCGAGGTCATCTTCACCTCGGTGTGCGTCGGCCCGTGCTGGATGTTCAACGCCGCCAGCACGGTGTCGACATACGCCACCAGTTCGGCCACCACGGCCTCGTCCTCGGAGACCAGGATGTCCTTGTCGTAGATGTTCTTCCCGTTCACCAGGTTCTTGTCGTACTGCCACACACCGACGGCGAAACGGTGGCCGTCGGCGCTGACGGTGTCGACGATGTACTCGTCCCCGTCGAGGTAGGACTGGATGAGGACTTCACGGTTGGGCAGGTCGAAGATGTCCCGTGACGCGAGCACCTGCTCCACCGCGCGGCGGACCTCGTCTGCGTCGGCGCAGACCGACACCCCGTCCGTCGAGGCGGAGCTGAGCGGCTTGACCACCACGGGGTAACTGCCCAGGGACTCCGCCCAGTCGACGGCCGAGCCGGCGTCCGCGGTCTTGAACTGCTCGGCACAGAGCAGGCCGGCCTTGCGCACCGCCTCGATCATCTCGTACTTGTCCCGGCGCGCCAGGGACAGGTCCGATCCGTTGGTCGCCAGCCCCAGCAGCTCGCTGAGGCGGTCTGCCAGCGGCACACCGGGCTCCTGGCCGGCTATGACCGCGATGACGTCCAGCTCCTTGAGCTGCCGCACCATGGACTGCTCGTCCTCGTAGACCAGGTCGCCGATGTAGTTCGACACATCGGGCAGCAGCATGGAGGTCATCCACTCCGGGGTACTGCGCACGTGGACGACACGCGCTCCCAGCCGGGTGAACGCCGCGGGAAGGAAGTTACCTGACGAGTAACCGTCGACGATCGCGACGACGGGTGATGTGGTGCTCATGCATGGCCTGCTTTCTGTACGCGGGGTTCTGTACGCGGGTTCCTGTACGCGGGGCGGGTGGCGCGGAACGTGAGGCGTCCGGGGGCGGTGCGGTGTCCGCAAAGGGTTCTGTCCCCGATCGCGTTCAGTACTCGCTGCCGAAGCGCACTCTTTCGGGTTCCGCGAGATCCGCCAGGGCGACCAGGACATTGGGCGGATACTCCGCGAGCCGGTGGATGAGATGCAGCCACCAGTTCGTGCCGTACACCGTCGCCACCCGGCAGGAAATGCCGCGGTCCTTGTAGGACTTGAGAAGTGCGGGCCGCACCCCGTGCAGCATCTCCATCTCCTCGACGCGCCCGAGCAGTCCACGGCTGTCCAGCAGGTCCAGGAGCACCGCGTCCTGGGTCGCCACCGCCACCGGATTGCCCGCGTCCAGGATGCGTTCGAGGATCCGCGCGTAGCGTTCATTGAGCTCCGGTCCCCGGGCCAGGGCGACGTCCGCGGGCTCGTTGTAGACCCCCTTGACCAGGCGGACCTTACGGCCCAGCGGCAGGACCGCGTCGAGGTCGCTCTCGGTGCGGTGCAGGTGCGCCTGGAGGGTCAGTGCCACGTTGTCGTGCTTTCCGGCCAGGCCCGCGAAGACCCGCAGGATGTCGTCGACGAACGACGACCGCTCCATGCTGATGAGGATGCCCATCCCCTGCGCGCCGGCCCCTCGCAGCAGCGCCTCGCAGTTTTCGGCCGCCGTCCGCGGCGAGATCAGCGACCCCACGTTGGACAGGTCGAAGCCGAGCTGCGTGGGGAGTTCCAGACCGGCCTTTTCATGCCGGGAGATCAGCTCGTGGTATTCACTGACGACCTCGTCGACCTCGGCGGAATTCCGCGCCTCTTCGCCGACGTATTCCACACCGGTGCGGTAGCCCTTGCCTTCCAGAACGGCGAGCCGCTCGAAAAGCGTGTTCTGGTCGGCCGCCACGATGTACCGGTCGGCGGCCGGGGCGAGAATCGAGGACAGGACGGGGTTGTCGACGAAACCCGACCGGCAGCGGCTGTCGGCGGCCAGACCCTTGAGGCCGTTCGCGGCCTGCCGCAGGAGTTCTGGGTCGAGGGCTGCGACGGCCTGTGCATCAACCGGAGTGGTCATCCCGGGGAATCCTCTCGATGATGGGTGTACGAGATCGTGCGGTGAGGTTCCCGGCTGTGGTGACAGCGGAACCGTGAAGCGGAATTACGTGCCCATGGCGCGGGCGAGAGCCGCTGCCTCGGCGAAGGTGCCGCCGCCGTCGACGTTCGACGGGTCGCCGCCGTCACGGCAGAACTGACGGTACTTGGAGGCGTAGCTGACGAGCGTTTCCTGATTCTTGCGGCCGGGGCTGCGGGTCAGGATGCCGGCCCACAGGCCGTCCCACCGAGAATAGGAGGGGTCGGTCAGAAGAACATGGTGCGCACGCTTCATGTTCCAGAACGGAACACCGGTGTTCAGATGGTGGACCAGGTGGTAATTGTCGTTGTGGCGCCCCAGCAGAAACCGCTCGATGGTCCAGCCGTGGCGGTTGCGGGTCATCAGGACCTGCTTGCTCTCGCTCTCCGGCAGGGGATAGTGCTCAGCCAGCTCCGAGAGCCAGCCGATGGCGATGGCGACCGTGAAGAGCGGCACGAACCAGAAGAACAGCAGGTACCAGAGCCAACCCATCCAGGCGCAGACCCCGACGATGGTCGCCCACTGCGCCAGCATCGCGACCCGCTCGGTCCGCAGCCGGATCGGCATCGAGACGGACACGTTCTCCGGCTTGAACAGGACGCGGTCCCGTACGACGTAGTTGACGTACTCCAGCGTCCGGAATCCAAGCACCGCCATGGCGATGTTCTTGAGGAAGAACCGCTTGTCGGACACGCGGTGGTCATAGATACCCACACCGACGTGGAAGTTGTAGTCCGGATCCTTCTCGGGATCCCCGAGGAACCGGTGATGGAACCCGATGTGTGAGTTCCGGTAGGGGTTGTACATGTGCAGGACCAGATAGCCGGAGAAAATCGTCCCGAGCGTGACGTTCCAACGGCCGTTCTTGGCGAGAACCTTGTGCGACG
Organism: Streptomyces sp. H39-S7; assembly: GCF_027158205.1. Taxonomy (GTDB): domain Bacteria; phylum Actinomycetota; class Actinomycetes; order Streptomycetales; family Streptomycetaceae; genus Actinacidiphila. Next base: position 28,666 of record NZ_JAPVLU010000065.1, read on the forward strand.
ACTCGTGGAGCACGTTGACCAGCGCTCGCTGCGTGGAGCCGATCAGGAGGATCGAGATGGGGTAGAAGAAGTACGAAACGCCCACCGACAGATACACCGAGACGGCGATGACTAAGTAGTCGAAGAGAAGGGCCAGCGGTGCGTGATAGTTGTCGACCTTGCAAAGCTCTCTGAGCTTTTTTCGTACACCCGGGTCGAGCTTCGCGAAGTCAAGATTTGAGTCGTCCCCGCTTGCGGAACGGCGGTCGTTCTGTATTGCTAACGACACAGTTTCTCCATTTTTTCGCAGAAAAAGCCACGCTCCGCACAATCCTGCACGGCTCGAAGTGGCCATTGTTGCGTCCCGTCGTGCCGTGCCTTCCCGTCGTCTTTTCGGGCGACCTTACTTCCCGCTATTTTTCGGCTGCCCAACCCATCTGGCTTCATTCGGCCCCTAGCGGCGACAATTGGGGGTTGGCGAGAAACCGTCAAGAAAAATGCGACACGACGGCAGATACGGAACGTTCGAGGCTCGCCGCCGGACGCCCAATGGCCGGAACGGCCCCCTTGCGGGAGACCGGTCGCGCCTGAACTCCCCTGTCTCCGCAAGGCTGGAGCGGTCGAGGGCCGGAGAGTCTCTGACGCCCCGACAGACTCCTTGCAGGGCAATGGCGTTGGCGACGCGCGTCCGGAATTCGACGGTCCGGATGGCGGTCGACGGCTGCGGCCAACTTCCGTCCAGGCAAAGCGCCCTGCTGGGCGCTTACCGCCGGAGGCGACCAACGCGCCCGGCGGTATCGTGACATGACCCTCCGCGCCCAGGTCACACGGCCCCTCGGCGCCGACCCGCATGTCACGGGGAGCAGCACGAAGTGCGACAATCCTCGGGAAAGCTCGCAACAGTGCCTTTGTCGAGCTCTCCAGTGATATCAACCGATATAGGAAACGGTGTTGCAGTGGGTCTGGGAACGGTTGCCATCACGGGCGCGGCGGGCGCCATCGGGTCCGTCGTACGCGAAGGGCTGCAGGGGCAGGCCGAGCACCTCGTTCTGCTGGACCGCGTCCGGATCGAGTCGTCATCCGCCACCGAGACGGCGGTCCAGCTCGATCTGCTCGATCCCACCGCGGTGGAGCGGGCTCTGGACGGTGTGGACGTCGTCCTGCATCTCGGCGGCCTTCCCGACGAGGCGCCACTGCCGGACCTGCTGGCGGCCAACGTGCTGGGCACCCATCACGTGTTGGAGGGCTGCCGGAGACAAGGCATCCAGCGGGTGGTGCTGGCCGGCAGCAACCGGCTCACCGGGTTCCACCCGAACTCACACCTGATCGGTACCGACGCTCCCGTGCGCCCGGACGGCCTCTACGGCGTGAGCAAGGTCGCCGTCGAGGCACTCGGCCAGTTGTACGCGGACAAGTTCGACCTCTCGGTGCTCTGTCTGCGCATCGGCTCCTTCGAGGAAGCACCGACCGAACGCCGGCACCTGGCCACCTGGCTCAGCCACCGGGACGCGATCGGATACGTCCGAGCGGCCCTCGACGCTCCCCGCTCCCCCGGCTTCACCGCGGTCTACGCCGTCTCCGCCAACACCCGCCGCTTCTGGAAACTGCCGGACCTCGACACCCTCGCCTACACACCGCTCGACGACGCCGAGACGTACGCGGCCCGGATCCCCGGCAGCGACACGCCGCTGGACCCCCACGACCCACAAGGCGGCCCCTACACCGAGCCGGCATTCACGCTCAAGCACATCGAATACTGACCGGCACGGTCTGGCGCCCGACGCGGGCAGCTGGCCCGCAGCGGCGTAGCAGAATGCGGGGGCTACGAGGCTGCGGCCGACTCGAACGCCCCCGGCAGGCGACACGCTCTGGACCATCTGGAGTAACGGCATTACCCGTACGGAGTAACCACGGCCGCCGTCGCCGTGCCGCCGACCGGCGCGAGCGTCCCGGGCGGGATCCTGCCGGTCCGCGCAGCGGGATCACTCTGCCCCACGGGGAGCGACATGCAGATGAACCACAAGCCGGTCGACGCCCGAACCCAGGAGGTCCGCATCGCCACGGCGATGACGGGCGGCGTGAGCCTCGCGATCTGGATGGGCGGTGTGGCCCGTGAGTTGAACCTCCTGCAGCAGGCGGCCTGGCTGCGCCATCAGGAACGGCCCACCGCACCACCCACGACCACCACGGGCCCGGACGCGGCGGTCCGTGATCTCTACGTCCGTCTCCTCGACCTGCTGGACATCACCGTCAGCATCGACATGATCTCCGGCACCAGCGCCGGCGGCATCAACGGCGCGCTGCTCGGCCTGGCCCGGGTCCGGTCACTGGACCTCGGGAGCCTGCGGGACTTCTGGCTGACGTCGGGCGCGTTCGAGAAACTTCTGCGGGATCCGAAGGAGAAGAACCCACCCTCACTGATGTACGGGAACGGGGTGTTGCTCAAGGACCTGCGGAAGGGCCTCGCCGGCCTGCGGAAGTCCGACACCGGATACCAGCACCCCACCAAGGACCCGCAGGCGGGCCCGCCGACCCGGCTGTTCATCACCACCACGCTGCTCACGGGCGAGACCAGCCGTTTCACCGACGCCTTCGGGACGCAGGTCCAGGATGTCGACCACCACGGCCTGATCGAGTTCAACGAAACGGACCTGACCGGCGCCGACGCCTTGGACCTGGTGGCCCTGGCAGCCCGCTGCAGTGCCTCGTACCCGGCCGCCTTCGAGCCCGCCTTCGTCCCCTTCGACACGGAGATCCCGGCCTCCGAGAGGGACCGGATTCCGCGGCACCCCGCGATGCGGTGTCACGCCAACATCACCCGCAACCACTGGGTGGCCGACGGCGGGCTGCTGGCCAACCGTCCGATCGCACCGCTGCTCCAGTCCATTTTCGACCGCCCGGCTCATCGCCAGGTCAGACGGGTCCTGCTCTACGTCGTCCCGTCTCCCGGAGAGATGCCGGACCCTCGGGCGGCACCGCCCAAGGGAGAGCTCCCCGACGCCCCATGGACCCTCGCGGAGGCCCTGGTCAAAGATCTCGGCAGCATGCTGGGCCAGAGCATCGGCGCGGACCTCAAGTCGCTGCAGCACCACAACGACCGGGTCGACTCGCTGCGCAACACCCGCCTGCGCATGGCGGAGATCGGAGTCCGGGCGCCGGGCGGCGAGTACCGTCTGCTCGGCGAGGCCGATCAGGGTCCGATGCTGGTCGACTACCGGGCCCGCGAGGCCACGTGGCTGGTGAGCCCGGTCATCTCGGCACTCATGAAAGCCCTGACGACCATGGCACCGGATCAGATGCCACAGTGCTGGCAGCGGTCCCTGAGGACCGGAGGCAACGCGGAACGGGACTGCCGTCAGGACGCCGCGAAGAGCGTGTCCGAGCAGTGGGGCAAGCCGCAATGGGGTGTCGCGGCAGGACTGGCCGCCTTCGGACGGTCGGCCTTCGATGGCGCAAGGGCTACTGTCATCGGGATGCTGCAAGCGGCCTACGTCGCCGAGGAGAGAACCGACGCGCTGTGGGAGGCCCTGTCCAGGCTGAGCTCCGCCGTGCATGAGGAGTTCGTCCCTCACAGCCGGCCGGACGTCGATGTTCTCATCGAGAACATGCTGCGTGACCTGCCGCAGACCGAAGGCGCCCAGCCCAGTTTGTGCGCATTCGCCGCGGCCGCGGCGACGGAGTACGCGACGCGACTGGTCTCCACGACCGCAAAGCTCACCGAGGGTTGGCTCGCGCTGGCCTCGGTGGTAGCGGAACTCAAGGAGATCTGCCTGAATGCCGACGCGAACGCGCCCGTCCCGCAGTCTCCCTTCCTGCAGCGGCCGTCCGCCACGCAGCGCAGACTGCGCGCCGCCAGGGAGCTCGGCGTATACCTCACCTACCTCGCAGAGGACACCTCAGCAATCGAGTTCCGGCTGTTCGAGCTGCACATCGCCACCCGATCGGTACTTCCCGTCGGGGTCGATGTGGAACAGCCGGTCGAACTCGTTCAAGTGAGCGCGGACACCCGCAACACTCTTGCGCCGGAACGGTCCACGGCTGCGCGGAAACTCACCGGCATGCAGTTGCACCACTTCGGGGCGTTCTACAAGTCCTCATGGCGGGCGAACGACTGGACCTGGGGCCGGATGGACGGCGCGGGCTGGCTCGTCCATCTCCTCCTCGATCCCCGCCGTATCGAAACGATCACCGAGAACGTGGCGCAGGGCGGACGAGCGCAGTGGTTCTACGACCAACTGCGCGCCGGTGTGCTGGGCGACAGTTGGTGCGAGCCGGACGACTGGTCCATCGAGCTCGACGGGGACGACCTGATGACGATCGACGGGGCCCGGGTCAAGGACGAGCTGCACTACCTGGACGACCCGGCACTGCAGATCCCGTCAAGCCTGCCCCTGACGTCCCTGTGGCTGGCCAGAAGGTGGCAGGAGTGGATCGCGGCGCAGGAACTTCCCACCGTTGCCCTCCAGATGCTCAGTACGCCCGCGACGCGGTACGACCCTTGGGCCGTCAAGACCCTCGTGAAGGCCGGAAATCCGGACATGGCGGTCGCGGCCGCGCAGATCGCCACTGTCGCGTTCAAGAGCGGCGGAAGGCACCGGAAGCAGCGGGAACCGATCGCGCGGCTCATCTCGGGGCCGCCCGCGACGGTGACGGACCTGACCGCGGCGCAGGGGATCGCCGAACAGCTCGCGACGTGCCCGGTCCCCGACGAATCGCTGGCGAAGGAGGTGGGCGAGCCCCTCTTCACCCGCACCGTCACGAAGGCCCTCGCCACGACCACCGCCTGCGTCACCGCGGTCAGGGAACCCCCACTGTCGGTCGCGTCGTTCTTCACCTCCGCGCGCACCGTCACCCTGGTCGGCTACCGCACGGCGGTGGCCACCGGCGGGTGGCCGCGCAGGGGAGCCTTCTGGGGCAGCGTCCTCATCGTCCTCGGGATCGTGGCCCTCACTCTCGACTTCACCCTGGTGCGGCTCACCGGCGTGGGCGCCATCGTCGCCGGAGTACTCCTGCTCTCGCTCGCCGCGTGGGGCTGGCGCCGATGGATCATCCCCGCGCTGTCGGGTCTGGTGGTCCTCGCGGTCGTGAGCGCGGTGACGTTCGGTCGGGGCCCCGCGTTCGGCACGGCGAAGTGCGACCAGGAGTGTGACAGCGTGGGCTGGGTCGGCCGGGTGATCCTGCCATGGTTGAGCAAGGACTGGTGGCAGCCCCTGGTGGGCTTCGCCGCGCTGGCATTGGTGGCAGGCGTGCTCAGCGGAGCCATCGCCTTCGGGGCGCGAGCGGGCGACCGTTGGTGGCGACGCGGTCACGACGACGGGCGCCTGTCGCAGTAGCCCGGAACGGCCAGGACGGCGCCCGGGGCCGGATCGCCCGCGTGATCGTCAAATCCGTCCGGGGCGGGGGCTTTCGCGACCCGGAGCAGATCCGGCTGTGGGCGCGCGACGTCGCGCGCGAACCGGTCAAGGAGTCCGCGACACCGTGAAGGGGTCGCTGCGGTGGCGGCAGCGGCGGAGCAATCCGCTCTGCCGCCCATCGGGCGTGATCGAACGTTGGGTGAACCCGTCTGTGCGGCGTCCGCGATCGTCATGATGCGCGGACTGATCCGCCGAAGCCGACCGGCGGCGCCTGACGGAATGGGACCAGGCCTGGGCGTTGATCGCTCCTGAGTGGCGCCGGCGTCCGGCGTGACCACCGACCGCACCTCGAATCCAGGAACCGTGGATCCAAGGACCGCGAATCCAAGGACCGAGAACGTCGGCGCGACTCATGATCCGCCGAACGGGCCCTCCACATAGGGACGTTCGGCCCGCTCGTCGGGACTGCGGGCCCCTGCGGTCCCAGTCCCCGCAACGGCACATTGGGACCGGACGCAGTTGCCGCGTCCCTCCTCCAGATCCCGGAAGGGATAGCCACCATGGCAGTCCACGAGCACCCCCAGCAGCGCACCGGATTCCGCCTGCCGTCACGGCACAGGGCCGGTGCCGCAGCGGTGTCCGACACGTCGCAGGTCCAGACGGTCACGACGACCGGCGCTCGGGTCTTCGCCGGTGTTCGCGTCCTGACCGGGTTCGTCTTCCTGTGGGCCTTCCTCGACAAGGCGTTCGGCTGGGGATACGCGACCTCGTCCGGCAAGGGCTGGTTCGACGGTGGCTCGCCCACCAAGGGCTTCCTCAACGGGGTCTCCGCCGGTCCGATGCAGTCGACGTTCCACTCCTGGGCCGGTGCCGGCTGGGCGAACTGGCTGTTCATGCTGGGTCTGCTGAGCATCGGCGTGGCCCTGATGGCCGGAGTCGCGCTGCGGTTCGCCGCGGTGGCGGGCACGGCCATGATGGCGTTGATGTGGATGGCGGAGTGGCCGCCGGCCCGGCATGGCGCCGATGGCTCCCTGAGCATGTCCAGCAACCCGCTGGTCGACTACCACGTGCTGTACGCAGTGGTCATGATCGCACTCGCCGTCGCCTCCGCCGGCACCGTCTGGGGCCTCGGAAGGATCTGGGCCCGCCTCCCGATCGTCCGCGACCACCGCTGGCTGCTCTGACACGAGCCCAGGCGGCTCCCGGCCCCGCCGGCCGGCCGTGTCGTAGGACGCGGCCGGCCGGCGGCCCTTCCCGATCGCACTCAGGAGGCACCGCCATGGCCGTACGAGAGACTGCCGACCGCAACGCTGCACAGCCGCCCTTCCGATCGGGACGCAACCCGGCGACGGTGCTGGCCGCCACGCTCGGGCCGAGTCTGCGGTCGGTGCGGGCCGTGGTCTTCGACACGGACGGAGTCATCACCGACTCGGCTCGCGTGCACGCCGCCGCTTGGCGGGCCGCCTTCGACGCCTGTCTGCGGGCCGCAGGGCACGATCGCCCGTTCGACCCGGGGGAGGATTACCGGCGCTTCGTCGACGGCAGGAACCGTCTGGACGGCGCGGCTGCCTTCCTCGCCTCCCGCGACCTGCGGCTTCCGGCCGGCGACCCGGACGACCCGCCCGGAACAGGCACGGTGCAGGCAGTCGCCGCCCGCAAGGAGGAGCTGTTCACGCGGCAGCTGCGCGCGGGTGGCATCGCCGCCTGGCCGGGCACCGTACGGGTGCTGCACGCGCTGCGCGCCGCCGGCGTGCCGTGTGCCGCCGTCTCCGCCTCCCGTCACGCGCCCGAACTCCTCGAGGGCGCGGGCGTAAAGGATCTGTTCCGGACCGTGGTCGACGGCAAGGAAGCGGCCAGGTTGAACCTGGCCGGAAAGCCCGACCCTGCACTTTTCCTGGAAGCCGCCCGGCGGCTGGGCGTGCCCGCGCCGGAAGCGGCCGTGATCGAGGATGCCCTGGCGGGCGTGGAGGCCGGCCGCCGTGGCGGCTTCGGCCTGGTCGTCGGCGTGGACCGCACCGCGGGGCCGACAAGCGCCGACGACCTGCGCGAGCACGGAGCGAGCATCGTGGTCCGCGACCTGGCCGAGCTGCTGACCGGCCGGGCGAACCGACGATGACCGACTGGACGTGGAGCTACGAGGGCTACGACCCGGCGCAGGAGCGGCTGCGTGAATCGTTGTGCACCCTCGGCAACGGGTACTTCGCCACCCGCGGCGCCGCACCCGAAGCGGCAGCGGGCCCCGTGCACTATCCGGGTACCTACGCGGCGGGCTGCTACAACCGGCTGACCTCGTCCGTGGGCGGACGGGCGGTCGAGAACGAGGACATCGTCAATCTGCCGAACTGGCTGCCGCTGCGCTTTCGCGCCCGCGATGCGGACATCGGAGGCGGCGCAGAGCCCGGCCCTTGGTTCTCCCCGGACAA
>NZ_JAPVLU010000066.1:0-466 GCF_027158205.1 Streptomyces sp. H39-S7
GTGCTCCGCGTGGAGGTCCAGCAGCGGGGCGGACGCGGCGGGCAGGGTGGGGATCCCCTCCGTCGCGGCGCGGGCGGCGGCCAGCGCGGCCCGTTCGGCGACGGCGTCGAGTTCGGGGGCGAGGCGGGCCAGGACGGCGCCGACGGCGAAGGGGTCGAGGCCGAGCAGCCGGACGGCGGCGGTGGTCGGACCGGTGACGCATTCGTAAACGGCCGCATGCGCCGCGTCCAGCGGTGTCAGGCCCGCGGCGCGGGCGGTGACACCGAGCACGATCGGCTGGTGGGCGCCGCGCGGGCGGGCGGCGGCGAGCCGGTCGAGTTCCGCCGCGGGCCAGGCGGCCCGGGCGGCCCGCATCAGTTGCCGGCCGAGTTTGCGGGCGGTGGCGCGCAGCGCCGGTGACGGGGTGCGGGCGTCGGCCGCGGCGTCGAGCAGCAACGGGTCGAGGCCGGCGCCGGCCCCCCCGGCG
>NZ_JAPVLU010000066.1:476-34949 GCF_027158205.1 Streptomyces sp. H39-S7
TCCCGTGGTGTGCAGCCGGCCCCGGCAGAAGGCGGCGAGGGTGGCCGGGTCATGGATGAGGCCGGCCGTGACCGCCGCCTCACCACCCCCGGAGTGGGCGTGGCCGCCCGCCGGGAACCGCCCGTCGGCGAGCATCAGCAGCGCGGCCCGGGCGGCCGTGGTGCTCCCTGTGGCGCTCGGCGTCATCAGAAGAGGAAGTAGCGCTGGGCCATGGGCAGGATGGCCGCGGGGGCCGGTTCGACGACCTCGCCGTCGATGCGCACGGTGAAGGTGTCGGGGTCGACCTCGACGCGTGGCAGGGCGTCGTTCTCCCGCATGTCGGCCTTGGTCAGCGCCCGGGTGCTGCGGATCGGCAGGAAGCGTTTGCCCAGGCCGAGGCGGTCGGGAAGGCCGTCGTCGAGCGCGATCCGCGTGGTGAAGTTGAAGGAGTTGGCGGCCGGGGCGCGTCCGACGGCGCCGAACATGGGGCGGGGCAGCACCGGTTGCGGGGTGGGGATGGAGGCGTTGGCGTCGCCCATCTGCGCGTAGGCGATCTGACCGCCCTTGATCACGAGCAGCGGCTTGACGCCGAAGAACGCCGGTTCCCACAGGACGAGGTCGGCGAGCTTTCCGGTCTCGACCGAGCCGATCTCCTGGTCCAGACCCTGCGCGACCGCCGGGTTGATGGTGTATTTGGCGACATAGCGACGAGCCCGGTGGTTGTCCGCGCGTCCGTCCCCGGGCAGCGATCCGCGGCGCTTCTTCATCACGTGCGCGGTCTGCCAGGTGCGCAGCACGACCTCGCCGATCCGGCCCATGGCCTGGGAGTCGGAGCTGATGATGCTGATGGCGCCGAGGTCGTGCAGGAAGTCCTCGGCGGCGATGGTGGAGGGCCTGATGCGCGATTCGGCGAAGGCGAGGTCCTCGGGGACGGCCGGGTTCAGGTGGTGGCAGACCATCAGCATGTCGAGGTGCTCGTCGACGGTGTTGATGGTGTGCGGGCGGGTGGGATTGGTCGAGGACGGCAGGACGTTGGGCTGGGAGACGACGGTGATGATGTCGGGAGCGTGCCCGCCGCCCGCGCCTTCGGTGTGGTACGTGTGGATGCCGCGTCCGGCGATGGCGGCCAGGGTGTCCTCGACGAAGCCGGCCTCGTTCAGGGTGTCGGTGTGGATGGCGAGTTGCGCGCCGGTGGCGTCGCAGACCGTCAGGCAGGCGTCGATGGCGGCCGGGGTCGCCCCCCAGTCCTCGTGGATCTTGAACCCCACGGCGCCGCCGCGCAGTTGGCTGTACATCGCCTCGGAGGAGACGGTGTTGCCCTTGCCGAGCAGCCCGATGTTGACCGGGTAGGCCTCCAGCGCCGCGAACATCCGGGCCAGGTGCCAGGGCCCGGGGGTGACGGTGGTGGCCTTGGTGCCCTCCGCGGGGCCGGTGCCGCCGCCGACGAGGGTCGTCACACCGGTGGACAGGGCCTGGTCGACGAGGGTCGGCGAGATGAAGTGGACGTGCGCGTCGACCGCTCCGGCGGTGAGGATCCTGCCGTTGCCCGCGATGATCTCCGTCTCGGGGCCGATGACGAGGTCCGGGTGCACGCCGTCCATCGTCTCGGGGTTCCCCGCCTTGCCGATCGCGGCGATCCGGCCGTCCCTGATGCCGATGTCCGCCTTGACGATGCCCCAGTGGTCCAGCACGACCGCGCCGGTGATGACGGTGTCGGGAGTGCCTTCCGCGCGGGTCGCCCGGGACTGGCCCATGGACTCGCGGATCACCTTGCCGCCGCCGAAGACCGCTTCGTCGCCGGAGCCGGCCGGCCCGCCGGACAGGTCGCGCTCGATCTCGATCAGCAGGTCGGTGTCGGCGAGCCGGATCCGGTCGCCGGCCGTCGGGCCGAACAGGTCGGCGTATACGGCGCGGGTGAGTTCAGCCATCGAGGGCTCCCGCGGTCTCGCCGCGCAGTCCGGCGACGATGCGGTCACCGCCGATGGGGACCAGTTCCACCGCGACCGGGATACCGGGCTCGAAGCGCACGGCGGTGCCCGCGGCGATGGACAGCCGCAGGCCGTGGGCGGCCGCGCGGTCGAAGTCCAGACCGGGGTTACTCTCGGCGAAGTGGTAGTGGGAGCCGACCTGGATCGGGCGGTCGGCGGCGTTGAGCACCGTCAGCCGGGTGACGGGCTTGCCCGCGTTGAGCGGTACGGGCCCGTCCGCGGGAAGGATCTCTCCGGGGATCATCGGTGGCACCTCCTCGTCAGATGATCGGGTCGTGCACGGTGACGAGCTTGGTCCCGTCCGGGAACGTGGCCTCGACCTGCACGTCCGGGATCATCTCGGGGATGCCGTCCATGACGTCGGCCCGGCCCAGCACCGCCCGGCCCGAGGCCATCAGCTCGGCGACGGTACGGCCGTCGCGGGCGCCCTCGAGGATGTGCGCGGTGATCAGCGCGACGGCCTCGGGGTGGTTCAGCCGCAGACCGCGCGCGCGGCGCCGGTCCGCCACGTCGGCGGCGACGTGGATGAGCAGGCGTTCCTGCTCATGGGGGGTCAGTTGCACGGCCACACCTCACAGACGATCGGGTGCGGAACGTTAGTTCGGCGGCGTTACACCCGCGTTAACCCACGTTACGCGCAGTGACTCCGGTCGCCGCGGCGACACCCGTCCGGCGGGCCGCGACCGCCCGGGTCCAGCACCGTCTTTGCGGGTCCTTTGCATCGCCTTTGCCTGGCTTCGTCCGTTCACCGGAACTTCCTGTCCGGTTATCGCCCTTGACGCCTCGTCCGGGACGGCCGGATCATCATGTCCGCATCAAAGAGACTTCTGGCCAGAAGACGCTCCTGCGCGCCGTGGTCGACGCCGCGGCGTGCCTCGTTCGTTCCGCGCCCCCACCACGGAAAACGGAGCACCACGTGTCCACAAGACTGACGCTGCGCCATGCCCTGACCGCCATCGGTGCGGCGGCCGCCCTGTCGGCGGCCCTCGTCGGCGCGTCGCCCGCGGCCACCGCCGCGGCCCCGGCCGCCACCGCCGTCGCCGCACCGGACATCCCGGTCGCCAACGTCAAGGCGCATCTGTCCCAACTGCAGTCCATCGCCACCGCCAACAGCGGCAACCGCGCCCACGGACGCCCCGGCTACAAGGCCTCCCTCGACTACGTCAAGGGCAAGCTGGACGCGGCCGGCTACACCACGACCATCCAGCAGTTCACCTCCAGCGGTGCCACCGGCTACAACCTGATAGCCGACTGGCCGGGCGGCGACGCCAACCACGTGGTGATGAGCGGCGCGCATCTGGACTCCGTCACCGCGGGGCCCGGCATCAACGACAACGGGTCGGGCACCGCCGGCACCCTGGAGGTCGCCCTCGCCGTCTCGCGTGCCGGCCTGCAGCCCACCAAGCACCTGCGGTTCGGCTGGTTCGGCGCCGAGGAGCTGGGGATGATCGGCTCCAAGTACTACGTCAACAACCTGCCGTCCACCGAGCGCTCGAAGATCGACGCCTATCTCAACTTCGACATGATCGGCTCGCCCAACCCCGGGTACTTCGTCTACGACGACAACGCGGCGCTCGAGAAGGTCTTCAAGGACTTCTTCGCCACGAAGGGGATACCGACCGAGATCGAGACCGAGGGCGACGGCCGGTCCGACCACGCTCCCTTCAAGAGCGCGGGTGTGCCGGTCGGCGGGCTCTTCAGCGGCGCGGACTACACCAAGACCGCCGCGCAGGCGCAGAAGTGGGGCGGCACCGCGGGCCAGGCGTTCGATGCCTGCTACCACCGCTCGTGCGACACCTCCGCCAACATCAACGACACCGCGCTGGACAACGGCAGTGACTCGATCGCGTACGCGATCTGGAACCTGAGCACCGGGACCACGACCCCGCCGACCGGCACGGTCTTCGAGAACACCGCGGACGTCACCATCCCGGACGCCGGCGCGGCGGTCACCTCGTCGGTCACCGTCAGCGGCATCGCGGGCAACGCGCCCAGCGCCCTGCAGGTGGGCGTCAACATCGTCCACACCTACCGCGGTGACCTGGTCATCGACCTGGTCGCCCCCGACGGCAGCACCTACCGGCTGAAGAACTCCAGCGGGTCGGACTCCGCGGACAACGTCATCGCCACCTACACCGCCAACGCCTCCAGCGAGGTCGCCAACGGCGTCTGGAAGCTGAAGGTCCAGGACGTGGCCAGCGCCGACACCGGCTACATCAACAGCTGGAAGCTCACCTTCTGACGCTCCGACCGCCCCGCACGCCCTGACCGCACGACCACCCCTCCGACCGTCTCACTCGCGGCCCGGACGCCGATCCCCGGCGTCCGGGCCGCGGTGTTCGGCGGCGATGCCGAAGCGGCGGCGTTCGCCCGTGGCGGACGCCCCGGAGCCGAACGAGGAGACCGTGCTGATCACCGGCTCCTCGGTCGCCGCATCAAGATCGCGCAGTCGCTGCAGGTCAGCGGCGGAGACCAGGGCAACGAGCGGCTTGCCGTGGCGCGTCAGCACCACCTGTTCACCGCCGTAGACAACGCGGTTGATCAGTTCCGCGAGCTCCGCACGCGCTTGTGTCACCGGGACTTCATGGGCCATGCTCCCCATCATATCGAGATGTACGTCCTGTACATTTTTTACGTGGAGGTGCCGCCATGTTCCGACCCACCGCCCGCTACGTCCTGCCCGAGTTCACCGAACGCACCAGCACCGGGACCCGCTCCATGGACCCGTACTCCAAACTGCTGCAGGAGCGCGTCGTCATCCTCGGGACGCAGATCGACGACACCTCCGCCAACGACGTCATGGCGCAGTTCATCCACCTGGAGAGCTCGGCGCCGGGCCAGGACATCTCGCTGTACATCAACTCCCCGGGCGGCTCGTTCACGGCCATGACCGCGATCTACGACACGATGCAGTTCGTCACCTGCGACGTGTCCACCGTCTGCATCGGCCAGGCGGCCTCGGCCGCCGCCGTGCTGCTCGCCGCCGGCACCCCGGGCAAGCGCATGATCACTCCCGGCGCGCGGGTCCTCATCCACCAGCCGTCCTTCGGGCAGGCGGTCCAGGGCACCATCGCGGACCTGGAGCTGCAGGCCCTCGAACTGCTGCGCACGCGGGAGAAGTTGGAGGAGCTGCTGGTGCGCCACACCGGCCGGGAGCCGGAGCGCGTCAGCGCCGACATCGAGCGCGACAAGATCCTCAACGCCACCCAGGCAGTGGAGTACGGGATCGTGGACCGGGTCACCCTCAGCCGCAAGAGCAACTCCACCTCGCACGGCATCCGGTGACACCGGTGGTGCCGGAACTGCCCGCGCTGCCGGCCCTGACGCGCTCCGAAGGCGAACTGGTCGACCGCTATCTGGAGATCGTGGACCTGCTGGGACGGATCAACCCGTCCCGTTCCCGCGACACCTACGGCGCGCTGCGCGCCGCCCAGGCGCTCGTCGGCAGGGCCACGGCGCTGCGCGAGGCGCTGGCGGTGATGCACGCCCGCGGCGAGACCGAGGTCCACACGGGCACGTTGGGAAGGGCGCTGCGCGTCCTGGACGGCGAACGGCGGGCGTCCCTGGTGGCCGTTCCGCCACCGCCGGAGCCCTGACGACCTCCCGGCGCGACATCCGGCCGCACGTTCGGAGTAGTCACCCTTGCGCGTGACGGGTGGTTGTCGCGGCGCCGACTTGCGGACACGGCCCGCCGCGGTCGGCGTTCCCGCCCAGGTCAACCGGCTTGCGCGCGAACGACGCAGCACGGCGGCCGGCGATCCCGACACCCGGATAGGTGATTGGTGAGGAAGATCACATAAGGCAGTTTGTGCCGTGTTTACAGCGCTTTCGTGAGTCATGCTCCCTTGGACGACAAGACCCCGCCACCGTGGTGGGGCGGTCCGAGCGGACGCCCAATCCTGCCGCCGCCCGGATGCCCGGTCGACACAGCAACGGCAGGAACGGAGGACCCAGGCACGACGGGGCCGGCCATCGGTATCCAGGCCGTCCCCTTGGGGTGAAGCCGCGTCAGCGGCCGGGATTCTTCGCCTGCCCGAACCCGACAGGTCATCCTTCGCAAGCGGACGACGAAGGGTTACGCATGGCCACCATCGGCCTGACCACACGTCTGTCCCGAATGGGAGCCGCTTCGGTCCTCACGGCCGCGGCTGTCGCGGTCCCCGCTCTGCTGCCGACCACGGCCACGCACGCGGACGCGGCCACCGCCTCCGCCCAGGCGCTGCGCGTCGCCGCCTCGAAGAAGGGCTCGCCGTACCAGTGGGGCGCGGCGGGGCCGTACCGCTTCGACTGCTCCGGACTCACCTTGTATTCGTTCGACAAGGCCGGCAAGAAGCTGCCAAGAACCACCGGCGCGCAGTACAACAGCACCACGCACATCGGGGCTTCGAGCCGCCGGGCCGGCGACCTGGTGTTCTTCCACACCGGCGGCAGCGTCTACCACGTCGGCATCTACGCCGGCAGCGGCAAGATCTGGCACGCTCCCAAGACCGGCACCCGGGTCCGGCTGGAGAAGATCTGGACCGGCAGCGTCTGGTACGGCCGGGTCCGCTGACGCGGTCGCGGGGCCCGGAGGTCCGGGCCCCGCGACCGCAGGGGTGAGGGAACGGCGGTGAATATTCCCGGCAGGGGAGACCACCGGACGGCTATGTTGACGCCGTTCACGGGCCAACCCACCGATCGGAAGACACGTATGACCTATCTCAACCCCGTCCGGCACATCACCTTCGACGCCGCCGGCCCGTACCGCCTCGCGGAGTTCTGGGCCGAGGTCACCGGCTACGCGCTGGAGGACTCCGACCCGGCCGATTCCGAGGTCTTCATCGACCCGGGCCAACCGGGCGTCCCCGGTCTCCTGTTCGTCCGGGTTCCCGAGGGAAAGACGGCCAAGAACCGGGTGCACCTCGACATCCAGCCGCCCACCGGCACCCGCGACGAGACGGTCGAGCGGCTGACGGGGCTGGGTGCCACGATGGTCAGCGACCAGCGCAGGCCGGACGGCACGGGGTGGGTGTACATGGCCGACCCGGAGGGCAACGAGTTCTGCGTCGAGCGCAGCGCCCCCGAACGCGCCGAGGCGGATCAGGCGGCTCGAGCGGCACAGGCATGAACCTCGTGCGCGCCTTTCCGGCCGCCGGGTACCTCCCGGTGGGCGCGGAGGCGATCCTGGCCCGCGGACGACGGCTGACGCTCCCGACGGCAGGCCCGCGGGTCACGCCACCGGCACGGCCCAAGGGAGCATGATCCAGACGGTCTTGCCGCCGTCGGGCGTGGGGGTCACCGAGAGCCGCCCGCCGGATTCCGCGGTGAGGTGGCGGATGATGACCATGCCGCGCCCGTTGTCCTGCTGGACGGCGGCCGGGAGCCGCTGGGGCCAGCGCGGATGACTGTCGGTGACCCCGATCCGCAGGCGCTCGGCCCGCTCCAACCGGACCTCGACGGTGAAGGTCGGTGACTGGCCGAGCGTGTGCAGCACGGCATTGGTGGCGAGTTCGGAGACGATCAGCCGCACCGCGTCCGCGGCCGGCGCGTCCTCGGGCATCCCCCACTCCCCCAGCAGCCCGCACACGTACCGGCGCGCGGTGGTGACCGAGGCGGGGTCGCTCGGCAGGGTGACGGATGCTTCCTGGAGGTCTGCCATGGCGACGCTGTCCCTTTCCCGCCGTGCCCCGAGACTCCGTCGTGCGGTTCCGCCCGCAGGGAGCCGCGGACGACTACTTCGCGCCAGAGTGCCACCTATGGTGCCGCTATTGCGGCCGATCCACAGCGATATGCATATATCTGTCGCTCAAAGCGGTGAACTCTGCTACGCGAGAGCCTATTCGGGCGCAGACTGTCGCACTGGTGACGGTCTGAAAAATTCTTTCGGGAGGAGCGGCGCGTGATGCAACAGGTTCCCGCGGTACGACGTCGAAAGCTCGGGGCGGAACTCCGCCGGCAACGAGATCTGGCCGGGATGACGAGCGGTGACGCTGCCCGCAGAGCCGGCTGGCACCAGTCGAAGGTGAGCCGTATCGAGACCGGTCGCAGCGGCGCGCGACCGGAGGACGTGGCCTGCCTGCTGGACATCTACGGGGTGCGGGACCGCGAACTGCGCGACCCGTTGGCCACTTTGGCCGGTAAGGGCAACCAGCGCGGCTGGTGGCACGACTTCCGCGACGTCCTGCCCCCGGAGTACCGCGACTTCATCAGTCTGGAAACCGGTGCTTGCCGTGCGCGCACCATGGAGAACAGCGTGGTGCCCGGCCTGCTGCAGATCCCGGCGTACGCCCGCGCACTCACCCGGTCGGTCCTCCCGGAACTCGACACACGCCAGGTGGACGCCCTGGTCGAGGTGCGGATGGCCCGGCAGGCGGTGCTGGAGGGGAATCCCCCGCTGGAACTGCACGCTCTCCTCGACGAGGCGGTGCTGCGGCGCGGTGTGGGCGGAGCGGAAGTCATGGGGGCGCAGTTGCGGCACCTCGCGGAAGCCGCCGCGCTGCCGGGGATACGGCTGCAGGTTCTTCCCTTCACGGCGGGCGGGCACATAGGAGTTACCGGATCTTTCGTAATCTTCTCATTTCCGCTCATTGCTGATCTAGACGTTGTTGTTATCGACCATTTGACGAGTAGTCTCTATGTGGATCGACAAGATGACCTCAGGGCCTACAGCGCCGCGTTCGACCGATTGTGCTCTCACGCCCTGACGTACGACGACTCATTGGCGTTCATTTCCGGCATCAGCTCCGGGAACGGCTCCGGGATGGGATCCGGAAACAGCTGAGGCGCGTAAGGAGGCACCAAATGCCGGTACTGCCTCGGTACGTTTCTTCCAGTACAGCTCTTTCCGCGACCCGGTGGCAGCGCAGCACCTACAGCACCGCCGCCAACAATTGCGTGGAAACGGCCGAGTTGTCCTGTGGACTGCTGGCCGTGCGCGACTCCAAGAACCCCCGGGGGGCGGCGCTGCTGTTCGCGCCGACCGCCTGGGACACCTTCGTACGAGCGCTACGCGCGGGTGAGTTCGCCGGACCGATCTGAGTCCCGCGGCGCCGTGCGCACGATCACCTCGACCGCCGCGGCGATCTGCTGATCCGTCAGATCGCCGCGAGCGGTCAGCCGCAGCCGGGAGATCCCGTCCGGCACCGACGGCGGCCGGAAGCACCCCACCGCCAGCCCCGCGGTCCTGCAGTCCGCCGCCCACTGCAGCGCCTCCCCGGCCGACGGCGCACGCACCGAGACGACACAGGCGTCAGGCCGCGCCGAGCGCAGCCCTGCCGCGGTCAGCCGGTCGTACAGCTGCAGTGCCACCGCGCGGGCCCGCTCCGCACGCTCCGGCTCCGCGCGCAGCAGGCGCAGCGCGCCCAGCGCCGCGCCCGCGGCGGCGGGGGCGAGCCCGGTGTCGAAGATGAAGGTGCGGGCGGCGTTCACCAGGTGCTCGATGACCCGGGCCGGACCGAGCACCACCCCGCCCTGGCTGCCGAGCGACTTCGACAGCGTGGCGGTCACGATCACGCCCGGCGCGCCGGCCAGGCCCGCGGCCCAGGCCGCGCCGCGCCCGCCGTCGCCCAGGACGCCCAGGCCGTGGGCGTCGTCCACCAGCAGCGCCGCGCCGTGCTCGCGGCAGGCCGCGGACAGTCCGGTCAGTGGGGCCGCGTCGCCGTCGACGGAGAAGACCGAGTCGGAGACGACCACGGCGGGCCCCGCGTGCGCGGCCAGCGCCTTGCGCACCGCCTCGGTGTCGCGGTGCGCGACGACCTCGGTGTCGGCGCGCGACAGCCGGCAGCCGTCGATGAGCGAGGCGTGGTTGGAGCTGTCGGAGACGATGAGCGTGCCGGGGCCGGTCAGCGCGGTCACGGCGGCCAGGTTCGCGGCGTAGCCGGAGGCGAAGACCAGGGCGGCCTCGAACCCGCAGAACGCGGCGAGTTCCGCCTCCAGTTCCACGTGCAGTTCGGTGGTGCCGGTGACCAGCCGGGAGCCCGTGGAGCCCGCGCCCCAGAGCAGGCACGCGTCGGCCCCGGCCCGGGTGACCCGCGGATGCCGGGTCAGCCCGAGGTAGTCGTTGCCCGCCAGGTCCAGCAGCGCCGACTCCGCCTGCCGCGGTCGCAGGGTGCGGACGAGGCCGCCCTCGCGGCGCCGTGCTGCGTGGGCGTCGATCCAGTCGAACGGGTCGCGGCTCATCGGGGTCCCTGGGGTCGGCGGGGCAGGTCGGCCGGGGTGTCCGGCGATGCGGTGGGGCGGCCGGTCGGGCCTGTCAGCAACGTACTGGCCGGGCCGCCGGAACAGGGTGTGGCGATACACACACCTATCGGCACCCCTGTTGTGCGGTCCATCATTGGCTCCCGGCCCCTCAGTGGGCCAGGATCGCCCCTATGGATCTGCTGAACACGCTGGTGGACAAGGGGCTGCGCCGAGAGCTGCCCACCCGGGATGAGGCGCTTGCCGTACTGGCGACCTCCGACGATGACCTGCTCGATGTGGTGACCGCGGCCGGCAAGGTGCGGCGCCAGTGGTTCGGGCGCCGTGTGAAGCTCAACTACCTGGTCAACCTCAAGTCCGGGCTGTGCCCCGAGGACTGCTCGTACTGCTCGCAGCGGCTCGGCTCCACGGCCGGGATCCTGAAGTACACCTGGCTCAAGCCGCACGAGGCGGCCGCCGCCGCGACGGCCGGTGTCGCCGGCGGCGCCAAGCGGGTGTGCCTGGTCGCCAGCGGGCGCGGTCCCACGGACCGCGATGTGGACCGGGTCTCCCAGACGATCGAGGCGATCAAGGAGCAGAACGAGGGCATCGAGGTCTGTGCGTGCCTGGGTCTGCTCTCGGCAGGGCAGGCGGACCGGCTGCGCGAGGCCGGCGCGGACGCGTACAACCACAATCTCAACACCTCCGAGGCCACGTACGGGGACATCACCACCACCCACACCTATGCCGACCGCGTGGACACCGTGCAGCAGGCGCAGGCGGCCGGGCTGTCGGCGTGCTCCGGTCTGATCGCGGGCATGGGCGAGTCCGACGCCGACCTCGTGGACGTCGTGTTCGCGCTGCGCGAGCTGGACCCCGACTCGGTTCCGGTCAACTTCCTCATCCCGTTCGAGGGCACCCCGCTGGCCGAGGAGTGGAACCTCACCCCGCAGCGCGCCCTGCGGATCCTGGCGATGGTGCGCTTCGTCTGCCCCGACGTGGAGGTCCGCCTCGCCGGCGGCCGCGAGGTGCACCTGCGCTCCCTGCAGCCCCTCGCGCTGCACCTGGTCAACTCGATCTTCCTGGGCGACTATCTGACCAGCGAGGGCCAGGCCGGCCAGACCGACCTCGACATGATCGCGGACGCCGGCTTCGAGGTGGAGGGCGCGGGCACGGTCACGCTCCCCCAGCACCGCGCGGACGTGGCGCACGCGGGCGGCGGCTGCGGCTCGCACGACGAGAGCGGCGGCTGCGGTGCGCAGAGCCAGGACGCGGGCTGCGGTTCGCACGCCGACGGCGGCGGCTGCGGCCCCTGCGGCGGCGCGGAGCGGAGCGCACCCGAGCCGGTGGCCGAGCCCGCCGGGTCGCCGGAGCAGGAGCCCGTTCCGGCGGGTGCCGCGCGCGCCGGGCTCGTCGCCGTGCGCCGGCGCGGAGCGGGAACGGACCTGCCGCCCAATGCCTGAGCCGCATGCCGCGCCACCCGCCCCTGACGCGCTGGCGCCCGACGTGCTGCTGGCCCTGGACCGGCAGCACGTCTGGCATCCGTACGGGCCGATGCCCGGCCGCCAGGAGCCGCTGATCGTCGAGTCGGCGTCCGGGGTCCGGCTGCGGCTGGCCGCCCCGGCCGAGGGCAGGACCGAGCTGGTCGACGGCATGTCGTCCTGGTGGGCCGCGATCCACGGCTACAACCACCCGGTCCTCAACGAGGCCGCGCGCGGCCAGCTCGACCGCTTCAGCCATGTGATGTTCGGCGGACTCACCCATGAGCCCGCCGTACGGCTCGCCGCCCGGCTGGTGGAGATCACGCCCGAGCCGCTGCGCCATGTCTTCCTCACCGACTCGGGTTCGGTGTCGGTCGAGGTCGCGATCAAGATGTGCCTGCAGTACTGGCGTTCGCTCGGCCGGCCGGCCAAACAGCGGTTGCTGACCTGGCGCGGCGGCTACCACGGGGACACCTGGCAGCCGATGTCGGTGTGCGACCCGGACGGCGGGATGCACGACCTGTGGTCGGGGGCGCTCCCCCGCCAGATCTTCGCCGACGTGCCGCCGCCCGGGTTCGACGCGGAGCCCGACCCGGGTTACGCGGCCCACCTGCGCGAGCTGATCGGCCGGCACGCCGACGAGCTCGCGGCGGTGATCGTCGAACCGGTGGTGCAGGGCGCCGGCGGGATGGCCTTCCACTCCCCCGCCTATCTGCGGGTGCTGCGCGAGGCGTGCGACGAGCACGGCGTGCTGCTGATCTTCGACGAGATCGCCACCGGTTTCGGCCGTACCGGCGCCCTCTTCGCGGCGGAGCACGCCGGTGTCTCCCCGGACGTGATGTGTCTGGGCAAGGCCCTGACCGGCGGTTATCTGACCATGGCGGCGACGCTGTGCACCAGCGCGGTCGCCGACGGCATCTCGCAGGGCGAGGTCCCGGTGCTGGCCCACGGTCCGACGTTCATGGGCAATCCGCTCGCCGCGTCCGTCGCCTGCGCCTCGATCGACCTGCTGCTGTCGCAGGACTGGGCCGGTGAGGTCAAACGCATCGAGGCCGGCCTGCTCGACGGACTGGCGCCCGCCGCCGCCCTGCCGGGCGTGCGGGACGTACGGGTGCTGGGGGCGGTCGGCGTCGTCCAGCTCGACCACCAGGTCGACATGGCCGCGGCCACCCGGGCAGCGGTGGGGGCGGGTGTGTGGCTCCGGCCGTTCCGTGATCTGGTGTACACCATGCCGCCCTACGTCACCGGGGACGAGGACGTGGCGCGGATCTGCGCGGCGGTCGTGGCGGCCGTACGCGCGGGCTGACAACCGGGGGCGGACGGCGCGGAGCGGTCGGCGCGCCGTCCGGCACCGACAACGAGGAGGAAGCGGTCACATGGCGGTACTGGCGGTCACGGGGACGGGCACGGAGATCGGGAAGACCGTGGTGACCGCTGCGGTCGCCGCCGCGGCGCTGGCACAGGGCCTGAGCGTCGCCGTTCTCAAGCCCGCCCAGACGGGCGTGGCGGAGGGCGAGCCGGGGGACGCGGCCGAGGTGGCGCGGCTGGCCGGCGGGGTCACCGCGGTCGAACTCGCCCGCTACCCCGAGCCGTTGGCCCCCGCGACCGCGGCGCGCCGGGCGGGTCTGCACCCGGTGCGTCCGGCCGAGATCGCCGAGGCGGCAGCGAAGCTGTCGGCCGTGCACGACGTGGTGCTGATCGAGGGCGCGGGCGGGCTGCTGGTGCGGTTCGACGACGACGGCTCGACGCTGGCCGACGCGGTCAAGCTGCTGGGCGCCGCCGTCCTGGTGGTGGTGCCCGCCGGCCTCGGTACGCTCAACGCGGCCGCGCTCACCACGGAGGCACTGGCCGCGCGCGACCTGCGGTGTGCCGGGGTCATCATCGGCAGCTGGCCGGCCGAACCGGACCTGGCGGCCCGCTGCAACCTCACCGATCTCCCGGCGTCGGCGGGCGTGCCACTGCTCGGTGTGCTCCCGGCCGGCGCGGGCGCGCTCTCCCCGGAACAGTTCCGCGGCGCCGCACCGGGCTGGCTGGCCCCGCAGCTCGGCGGCGTATGGGACGCCGAGGAGTTCGCCCGGACCGAAGGACGCGGCTAGGCCGTGTCGTCCTCCTGATGCCTGTCCGGCGGTGTGCCGCCGCCGACGTCCCAGCCGCGCAGTTCCTGCGCGATCCGGCCGACGCCCGCCGAGCCGTCCTTGACCAGCCGGGCCAGGTCGCGGACCTGTTCCGGTGAGGTGGTGACCTTCAGCCCGCTGGCGACGAGGTAGGCGTACGCGACCGCCGAGGCGAACATCGCGTTGGACCGCTCCAGGGCGGGCACGTGCACGAGGATCTGCAGCAGCGCGGCGGCGCGGTCGTGCGGGTCCGGGTAGACGGGGGTGCCGAAGATCTCCGCCTGGTGCCGGCTCACCGCCGCGAGCAGCGCGCCCCAGTCGGTGACCTGCGGGTCGCCGGGGGTGTTGTGCTCGGCGACCATGAGCAGCCAGGCCAGGTCGATACGCAGACTCAACGGCTGCCTTCGTGCTCCGTGCCGAACTCCTCCGCGAACACCGACTCGTAGCTCTTCATGAAGTCGGCGGCGGCTTCGACGAAGGTGCGCCCGCGTTCACCCGCGTCCTGCTGGACGAGCTCTTCGATGTACCGGTTCACGCTGATGCCCCGGCGCGAAGCCCGGTCCCGGGCCGTTTCGGCGGTGGACTCTTCCACCCGCACGTTCAACTGGGTCTTGGCCATACCTACAAGCTAGCGCCGATCCGCTAGTAGCGGCAAGTGGGCCCTGGCGGATCCCGTCGGCCGCCGGCTACCGCAAGGGCTTGGTCCAGCGCCGCCACTGTTCCTCGGGGCCGTAGCCGGCCGCCTTCCAGGCGTGGTGCGCCACTTCGTTGCGCTGCAGGACCATCGCGTCCGACCGCCGCCCGCCCAGCGCCGCGAACCGCTCCTCGGTCGCCCGCAGCAGCGCCGCGCCGATCCCCTGCCGCCGGGCGCCCGGGTGGACGGCCAGCCGGTACACGTGGCACCGCCAGCCGTCGAATCCGGAGATCACCGATCCCAGGAGCACGCCGTCGCGTTCCGCCAGGAGCAGCGCCTCCGGGTCCCGGGCGATCAGCCGGGCCACCCCCCGCTCGTCGTCGCTGATGCTGGCGCCCTCGGCCGCCACCTGCCAGAAGCCGAGTACGGCCGCGATGTCCGAGGGGCCCGCCGCGCGGATGTGGAGATCGGTCACGCCACGCCCAGCCAGCTCTCGGCGCCGAAGGAGCCCTTGATGTCGGAGGCGATGGTCTCGTGGTTCACCAGGAACCCCAGCTCGAAGACGGTGGTCGTCTCCGGCCCGCGGACCCGCATGCGCACCGGGCTTTCGCCCGGGTGGGCGCGCAGGATGCGCTTGAGCTCGTTGATCACCGGCTGGTTGAGCTTGTGGGCCCGCATGAACAGCTGGACGGGAGGCTTGCCGCCGTACTCGGCGGACGAGATGTCCAGCTCCATCAGTTCCTGGCCGGCGATGTTGATCGTTCCGTCGCGGTCGTTGATCCGGCCGGTCACCGCGACCACGGTGTCCGGGATCAGCGCGTGCTGCACGAGCTGGTAGGAGGCGGGGAAGAAGCAGATCTCCATGTTGGCGTCACGGTCGGCGAGGTGCACGATCGCCCACGCGTTGCCCTGCTTCGTCATCCGCCGCTCGACGGTGGTGATCAGCCCCGCGAGCTTCACCACGCCCTGGGTCTGCCCGGAGGCGATCAGATCGGCGATGGAGGTGTCGCGGTTGCGGGCGAGGATGTGCTCGGCCCCGTCCAGCGGGTGCGCCGAGACGTACAGCCCCAGCATCTCGCGCTCGGTCGACAGCAGCTGCTTGCGCGGCCACTCGTCGTCGCCGATCTTGAAGTCCAGGCCGAAGCCGCCGCCCGCGTCGTCCCCGCTGTCGAGGGCGCCGAAGAGGTCGTCCTGCCCGTACGCCTCGGCCTTCTTGACCGGGATGATCGCGTCGATGGCGTCCTCGTGGACCGCGGACAGGCCCTTGCGGGTGTGTCCGAGCGAGTCGAAGGCGCCGGCCTTGATCAGGGATTCCACGGCCCGCTTGTTGAGGGTGGCGATCTCCGCCTTGTCGAGGAAGTCGCTGAACGCCACGTACTTCCCCTTGGACTTGCGGGAGGCGACCAGCGACTCGATGACGTTCGTGCCCACGTTGCGCACGGACTTCAGGCCGAACCGGACGTCGTCGCCGACGGCGGTGAAGTCGGCGGTGGACTCGTTCACGTCCGGGGGCAGCACGCGGACCCCCATCTTGCGGGCGTCGGCCAGGTAGATGGCGGCCTTGTCCTTGTCGTCGTCCACCGAGGTGAGCAGCGCGGCCATGTACTCGGCGGGGTAGTTCGCCTTGAGGTAGGCGGTCCAGTACGAGACCAGCCCGTAGCCGGCGGTGTGCGACTTGTTGAAGGCGTAGCCGGAGAACGGGAGCATGACGTCCCACAGCGCCTTGATGGACTCCTCGCTGTAGCCGTTGGTCTGCATGCCGCCGTGGAACTTCTCCCACTCGGCCGCCAGCACCTCGGGCTTCTTCTTGCCCATCGCCCGGCGCAGCAGGTCGGCGCCGCCGAGGCTGTAGCCGGCCAGTTCCCGGGCGATGGCCATGATCTGCTCCTGGTACACGAGCAGGTGGAACGTGGTGCCCAGGATCGGGTCGAGCGCCTCGCGCAGCTCGGGGTGGATCGGCTCGATCTCCTGGCGGCCGTTCTTGCGGTGCGCGTAGTTGGTGTGCGCGTTGGCGGCCATCGGGCCGGGCCGGTACAGGGCGAGGACGGCGGCGATGTCCTCGAACCGGGTCGGTTCCATCAGCTTGAGCAGGGCGCGCATGGCGCCGCCGTCGAGCTGGAAGACGCCCAGGGTGTCGCCGCGCGCCAGCAGTTCGTACGTGGTTTTGTCGTCCAGCGGGATGGTCTCGGACTTGATGTCCACCCCCCGGTTCTCCTTCACGATCTTCAGGGCGTGATGGATGATGCCCAGGTTCCGAAGACCCAGGAAGTCCATCTTGACCAGCCCCATGTTCTCGCAACTGGGGTAGTCGAAGCCGGTGATGATCACGCCGTCCTTGTCCCGGCGGTGCATCGGGATCAGGTCCAGCAGGGGGGTCTTGGAGAGGATCACCGCGGCCGCGTGCACACCGGTGCCGCGGACCAGGCCCTCGATGCCCTTCGCGGTGTCGATGACGCGCTTGACGTCCGGCTCGTTGTCGTACATCTGCCGGATCTCGCCCGCCTCGCCGTAGCGGGGGTGCGAGGGGTCGAACATGCCGGAGAGCGGGACGCCCTTGCCCATCACGTCGGCGGGCATCGCCTTGGTGATACGGTCGCCCATCGCGAAGGGGTAGCCCAGGACCCGGGAGGAGTCCTTGACCGCGGCCTTGGCCTTGATGGTGCCGAACGTGTTGACCTGGGCGGTGTACTCCTCCCCGTACTTCTCGGTGACGTAGCGCACCATCCGGTCGCGCTGGCGGTCGTCGAAGTCGAGGTCGACGTCGGGCGGGTTGATGCGCTCGGGGTTGAGGAACCGCTCGAACAGCAGGCCGTGCTCCAGCGGGCACAGCTCGGTGATGCGGGTGGCGTACGCGACGATGGAGCCGGTCGCGGAGCCACGGCCGGGGCCGACGGGCACGTCGTTGTCACGGGCGTACTTGCAGATGTCGGCGACCACGAGGAAGTAGCTGGAGAACCCCATCGGACCGATGATCTTCATCTCGGTCTCGAAGCGCTCCATGACGGCGTCCGGGATGGGGTCGCCGTACCGCATCGCCAGGCCGCGCATGCACTCCTTGCGCAGCCACGACTCCTGGTCCTCGCCCTCGGGCACCACGAACTGCGGCATCTGGTTGACCTCGGCGAAGACCTCGTCGTAGTCCTGGATGCGCTCGGCGATCAGCAGCGTGTTGTCGCACGCCTCGGGCAGCTCGGAGAACAGGTCCCGCATCTCGGCCGCGGTCTTGATGTAGTAGCCGGTGCCGTTGAACCGGAAACGGCCCGGGTCGTCCTTGTTCTTGCCGACGCCGACGCACAGCAGCGTGTCGTGCGAGTCGGCCTCGCTCTCGTGCACGTAGTGCGAGTCGTTGGTCGCCAGCAGCGGGATGTTCAGCTGCTTGGCGATCTTGAGCAGGTCCTCGCGGACATTGCGCTCGAGGTCCAGGCCGTGGTCCATCAGCTCCAGGAAGTAGTTCTCCCGCCCGAACATGTCCTGGAAGTCGGAGGCCGCCTGGAGGGCCGCGTCGAACTGGCCGAGCCGGATGCGGGTCTGGATCTCGCCCGAGGGGCAGCCCGTCGTCGCGATGATCCCCGCGGCGTGCTGGGAGATCAGTTCGCGGTCCATACGGGGCTTTCCGTAGAAGCCCTCGAAGCTCGCGAGCGAGGAGAGCCGGAAGAGGTTCCGCAGCCCCTGCGCGTGCTCGGCCCACATCGTCATATGGGTGAAGCGGCCGCCGCCGCTGACGTCCTTGCTGCCCTCGCCGTCGTCCGAGACGGCCCGCTGCCCGCCGGGGCCCCAGAACTCCGGCTTGCGGTTGCGCCGCGAGGACGGCGCCACATAGGCCTCGATGCCGATGATCGGCTTGACCGGGCCCCTCTTCGCCACCTGGAAGAACTCGTACGCGCCGAACATGTTGCCGTGGTCCGACATGGCCACGGCCGGCATCCCCTCCTCCTCGATCTTCTTGAAGAGGATGGGCAGCTTCTGCGCGCCGTCGAGAAGCGAGAACTGGGTGTGATTGTGCAGGTGGACAAAGCTGTCGGACACCGGGCAGGCACCTCCGGGGCGGGTCGCGGGAAGCCTCCACCCTATCCCTCGGCACCCGCCCCGGAAGCCTCCGCACAGCCGTTCTCCCATGATCGAAAACAGGCGCAAACAGTGACCTGGGGCGATCACGGAGCGAGTTCGCGCGACACCGCCGGGTGGCCCGCGCGTGGCGCCGGCCACGACCCGCCAAGCGCTTCGGCGCACCCGCGCCACGCCGTTCCTTTGCCTTTCCTTTACTATGAGCGAGATCAAGTTCCCCGAACGAACGATCCCCCGAGAACCTCAGGAAAGGCGTGAGCGTCCCTCCATGGACGAACCTCCCAGTAGCCGGTGCCGTGCGGACCGACCTCCCCTGCCCGATCATGGGACGGAGGTGACCCGATGACCGAAGTGCTCCTGCTGGTGGTCGCACTGCTGCTCACCCTCGCCTGCGGCGTCTTCGTCGCGGCCGAGTTCTCCCTGACGACGATCGAACGCGGCGAGCTGGAACGCGCCGAGCAGGCCGGTGAGCGCGGCGCGTCCGCGGCGCTCCAGGCCGTCCGCACCCTGACGCTGCAGCTGTCCGGCGCACAGTTGGGGATCACGGTCACCGGACTCGTGATCGGCATGCTCGCCAAGAGCTCGATCACCGAGCTGCTCACCGGCCCCATGCGGGCCGCGGGGCTGCCGGACTCCGCGGCCTCCTCCGCCGCGCTGGTGCTGGGCACCGCACTGTCGACCGTGATGCTGATGGTCGTGGGCGAGCTCGTACCGAAGAACTGGGCGATCTCCCGGCCGCTGCCGGTGGCCAAGGCGGTCGCCGCCCCGCAGCGCGCCTTCACCGCCGCCTTCGGCCCGCTGATCCGGCACCTGAACAACACCGCCAACCGGATCCTGCACCGCATGGGCCTGGAGCCCGCGGAGGAGCTGGCCTCCGCGCGCGGTCCGCGGGAGCTGGTGGCACTGGCCCGGCACTCGGCCAGGGCCGGCACGCTGGAGGCCGACACCGCCGAGCTGTTCGTCCGCACCCTGAACCTGGCGGAACTCACCGCGGAGAACGTCATGACCCCGCGGGTCCAGGTCACCGCCCTCGACTCGCGCGCCACCGCCGAGGACGTCGCCGACGCGACCCGCGCCACGGGCCTGTCCCGCTTCCCCGTCTACCGCGGCACCCTCGACTTCGTCATCGGCACCGCCCACATCAAGGACGTGCTGGCCGTCCCCGCCGCGCGGCGGGCACGCTTCCCGATCGCCTCGCTGCTGCGCGAACCGCTGCTGGTCCCCGAGTCGCTGACCGTCGACCGGCTGCTGGACCGGCTCGGCGGCAAGCAGTCCATGGCGGTCGTCATCGACGAGTACGGCGGCACGGCGGGCGTGATCACCCTGGAGGACATCGTCGAGGAGGTGGTCGGCGAGGTCCGCGACGAGCACGACCCGCACGAGCTGTCCGACCTGACGTTCACCGGCGAGGACGCCGACGGCCGGCGGACCTACGACGCGGACGGCGCGACCCGCACCGAGGACCAGCTGGAGGAGATCGGCCTGCACGCCCCCGAGGGCCCGTACGAGACGCTCGCGGGACTCGTCGCCCAGCGCCTGGGCCGGATCCCGGCCGCCGGAGACACCGTCGAGCTGGACGGGTGGCGGCTCGAGGTCACCGAGGCGGCCGGCCGCCGGGCCTCGCGCGTCCGAATCCTCGCACCACCCGCCTCCCACCTGCGCGCGGCACCGAACGGGGAGAGCGCCCGATGACCGTCCTGCAACTGCTCATCGGCGCCCTGACCCTCGTCGTCAACGCCTTCTTCGTCGGCGCCGAGTTCGCCATGATCTCCGTACGCCGCAGCCAGATCGAAGCCCTCGCCCACGAGGGCGACCGGCGCGCCCGCAGCGTGATCTGGGGTCTGGAGCACCTGTCACCGCTGCTCGCCGCGGCCCAGCTCGGCATCACCGTGTGCACCCTGGTGCTCGGCATCGTGGCGGAACCGGCCATCGCGCACCTGCTGGAGCCGGTCTTCCACGCCATCGAGGTGCCGGACGGATTCATCCACCCGATCGCCTTCGTGATCGCCCTGTCCGTCGCCACCTACCTCCACATGCTCATCGGCGAGATGGTCCCCAAGAACATCGCGCTGGCCGCACCCGCGCGCAGCGCGCTCGCGCTCGGCCCGCCCCTGGTCACCTTCACCCGGGCGCTGCGACCGGTGATCTTCGCCATCAACGCCTTCGCCAACACCCTCCTGCGGCTGCTGCGGGTGGAGACGAAGGACGAGGTCGCGGCCGTCTTCTCCGACGCCCAGTTGTCCCGCATGGTGACCGATGCCGGCCAGGCGGGGCTGCTGGACTCGCGGGCCACCGAACGCCTGCAGGACGCCCTGGAACTGGGCCGCCGGCCCGTCGGCGAGGTGGCGCTGCCCACCGACCGCGTCGTCCGCGCCCCGCTCGGCATCACCCCCGAGGCCCTGGAGCAGCTGTCCGCGCGGTCCGGGTTCTCCCGCTTTCCGGTCGCGGAGCCCGGCGACGGCACAGTACTGGGCTACCTGCACGTGAAGGACGCCCTGTTCGCCGAGGGGCAGGACCGGCCCTTCCCCCGGTCGGCGCTGCGCCCGATCACCACGGTCAGCGCCACCGGCCCGCTGGACGACGTCCTCACCGCGATGCGCGCCGGCCGGGCCCATCTGGCCTCCGTCGTCGACGAGCAGGGCCGCAGCATCGGCTTCGTCACCATGGCCGACGTCCTGAAGGAACTGGTCGGCCCGGCCGCGACCGGCAGGGACGCGGGCGCGGAATCCGCATAAAGAAATACCCCGGACGCATTGACGTCCGGGGTATTTCTCTGCGTATATTAAGTGTTTCATGCTTTCACGCGCACTGCGGCGTGAAGAAGTCTTATGCGGACACTGTACCGCGACAGGAGCTGAATTGTCAACCGAGGAATTGCAGAACGAACAGCAATTCGTCTCACGGCTCTACGAGCGCCTCGACGCGCTGCGGGAGCAGGCGGAGACCGCGGTCCAGGCGTCCTTTGCCCAGGTGGGCAAGGGTCTTCAGGCCCGCCTCGAGCGGGATGTGGTGGTCTCCGAGCGGACCGACCGGCTCTCCGCGCTCAATTCCGTGGAATCCGGGCTGTGCTTCGGGCGTATCGACTTCGCCGACGGAATACAGCACCACATCGGCCGCATCGGAATCCGCCGGGACGACGAGGACAGGTCCCCGCTCCTGGTGGACTGGCGGGCACCGGTCGCACGTCCTTTCTATCTCGCCACCGGGTATTCCCCGATGGGCCTGCGCCGCCGCCGGCACCTCACCACTCTCGGCCGTACCGTCACCGCGCTGCACGACGAGGTCCTGGACCTCGCCGACACGGTCCGCACCGGGTACGAGGACCCGCGCGGGGACGCCGTGCTCCTCGCCGCCCTCGGTGCCGCCCGCACCGGCCGGATGGCCGACATCGTGCAGACCATTCAGGCCGAGCAGGACGAGATCATCCGTGCCCCGCACCGTGGCGTGCTCGTCGTCGAGGGCGGGCCCGGCACCGGCAAGACCGCCGTCGCACTGCACCGCGCGGCGTACCTGCTCTACGCGTACCGCGAGCAGCTCGCCCGCCGCGCCGTGCTGATCGTCGGGCCCAACCCGGCCTTCCTCGGCTACATCGGCGAAGTGCTGCCCTCGCTCGGCGAGACCGGCGTGCTGCTGTCGACCGTGGGAGAGCTCTTCCCCGGCGTCACGGCCACCGGGACGGACAGCCCCGGAGCCGCCGCCGTCAAGGGGCGGGCCGAGATGGCCGACGTCCTCGCCCGCGTGCTGCGCGACCGGCAGACCGTCCCCCATCCGGCCCTTCCCATCCAGCACGAGCGCGAGACGCTGCTGCTGGAGCGGGCCACCGCCGAGGACGCCCGGCACTGCGCACGCCAGACCCGGCTGCCGCACAACCTGGCGCGCGCCCACTTCGGCCGCTTCGTCCTCGACGCGCTCACCGCGCAGCTCGCCGACCGGCTGGGCACCGACCCCTACGACGGGGAGAACTTCCTCGATCCGGAGGAGGTCGAACAACTGGGCCGCGAACTGAACGACAACCCCGCGGTGCACGCCGCGATCGACGCGCACTGGCCCTACCTCACCCCGCAGCAGCTGGTCGGCGACTTCCTCGCCGATCCCGTACAGCTGCCGGAGGCGGAGGCCGCGCTGATCCGCCGTACCGGCGGCGAGTGGACCGTCGGCGACATCCCGCTCCTGGACGAGGCCGCGGAGCTGCTCGGCGAGGACGACCGGGCCGCGCGGGCCGCGGCGGCGCGCGAGCGCGGCGAGCAGGTCGCCTACGCGCAGGGGGTGCTGGAGCTGTCCTACGGCTCGCGCACCTTCGAGTTCGAGGGCGAGGAGTCCGAGGTGCTGACCGCCCACGACCTCATCGACGCCGAGCGCTTCGCCGACCGGCACGAGGAGGCCGACCACCGCAGTGCCGCGGAGCGCGCCGCCGCCGACCGCACCTGGGCCTTCGGCCACATCATCGTGGACGAGGCGCAGGAGCTGTCCGCGATGGCGTGGCGACTGCTGATGCGCCGCTGCCCGACGCGCTCGCTGACCCTGGTCGGCGACCCCGCCCAGACCGGCGACCCGGCGGGCTGCGACTCGTGGCAGCAGATCCTGGACCCGTACGTCGGCGCCCGCTGGAGCCATGCCCGGCTCGGCGTCAACTACCGCACCCCGTCCGAGATCATGGAGCTGGCGGCCGGGGTGGCCCGGGCCGCCGACCCGTCCTACGAGCCGCCGCGCTCGGTTCGCTCGACGGGTGTACGGCCCCGCGTGTGCGTCACGGACGACCTCGTCCGCACGGTCGCGGAGGCCGCGTCCCTCGAGACCCCGGACGACGGCCGGCTCGCGGTGATCGCGCCGCGGGCGCTGCACGAGGAGCTGGCCGGGAAGCTGCCGGGGGTGACGGCGGGCGTGGAGCCCGACCTGACGCGGTCGCCGGTGCTGCTCGAGCCACGGCAGGCCAAGGGGCTGGAGTTCGACTCGGTGATCGTCGTCGAGCCGGCGCTGATCGTCTCCGGTTCCGCGCGCGGAGCCAGCGATCTCTACGTCGCCCTGACCCGGGCCACCCGGTCGCTCGCCGTGGTGCACACCGGCAGGCTCCCGGAGGGCCTGCGGGAGGTCAGCCCAGCGCCTTGAGCAGCTCGACGGCGAGCGGCGCGGACGAGGCCGGGTTCTGCCCGGTGATCAGGTTGCGGTCCACGACCACGTGCGGGGCCCAGGCCTCGCCCTCCTGGAAGTCCGCGCCGAGCTCGACGAGCCGGTCCTGGAGCAGCCACTTCGCCTTGTCGGCGAAGCCCGCCTGGGTCTCCTCGACGTTGGTGAAGCCCGTCAGCCGGTAGCCGGCGAACGGCGACGTGCCGTCGGGGCGCGTGGTGGCGAGCAGCGCCGCGGGGGCGTGGCAGACCACACCGAGCGGCTTGCCGGAGTCCAGGGCCGCGGTCAGCAGCCGGCCGGAGTCGGCGTTGACGGCCAGGTCCTCCATCGGGCCGTGTCCGCCGGGGTAGAAGACCGCTTCGTAGTCGGCCAGTTCGACGTCCTCGAGTTTGACCGGCTTCTTCAGGGCCGTCATCGCGGACAGTTCGGCGACGATCGCGTCGGCGGACTCCTTGCCGCCGTTCACCTCCGGCGCGAGGCTTCCCCGGTCGACCGTGGGGACGACTCCGCCAGGGGTGGCGATCACGATCGTGTGGCCGGCGGCGGCGAAGGCACGGTAGGGGGCGACGGCCTCCTCGGCCCAGAAACCGGTGGGGTGCTGGGTGCCGTCGGCCAGGGTCCAGTGGTCGGCGCCGGTCATCACGAAAAGGATCTCTGCCATGTCACATCTCTCGGTCAGGGCGTCGGTCCGGCCTTCCGCACGCGGGGGCCGGATCGCTGTGGACCTCGAACGTAGGCCGCCGATCCATCGAAATCCAATAGAATCACCACCATGACCCATAGGAATCCCGATGGATCGGGCCTGCCGGGGCCAGGAGCGCCCCCGGTGGACCTCACCTTGCTGCGGACCTTCCTGGCCGTGCACCGCTCCGGCTCGTTCACCGCCGGAGCGCGACTGCTCGGCCTGTCGCAGCCGACGGTGACCGCCCAGGTGCGCGCCCTGGAGGAGCGCCTGGGCCGTCAGCTCTTCGACCGGCTGCCGCGCGGCGTCGCCCCCACCGCCGTCGCCGACCAACTGGCGGCCGACGTCGCGCAACCGCTGGACGCCCTCGCGGCGGTCACCGGCCGGGACCGCGCCGACCACCTGATACCCGCGGAGCCGGTGCACCTGGCCGGCCCCGCCGAGCTGCTCTGCCTGCGGGCGCTGCCCGCCCTGGCCGCACTGACCGGCGAAGGGGTGCGGCTGCGGATCGCCACCGGCCTCACCGACGACCTGCTCGAAGGGCTCCGCGCGGGCCGCTACGACCTCGTGATCTCGACGGTCCGGCCGCGCGGCCGCAGCGTCAGCGCCGTCCCGCTGATGGACGAGGAGTTCGTCCTCGTCGCCGCTCCCGTCTGGGCCGAGCGGATCGGCCCGGGCCGGGTCGCGGCCGACGGGCCGGCCGCGCTGCGCACCGCTCCGCTGATCACCTACGCGGAGGACCTGCCGATCGCCCGCCGCTACTGGCGCCACGTCTTCGGCACCCGGCTGTCCGCGCAGGCCGCCATCACCGTCCCCGACCTGCGCGGTGTCCTCGCCGCCGCCGTCGCCGGAGCCGGCGTCACCGTCCTGCCGCGCTACCTCTGCGCCGCCGAGATCGCCTCCGGGGCCCTCGTGCCGCTCCTCGAACCCGAGGACCCGCCCATCAACACCGCCTACCTCGCCCAGCGCCCCGGCGCCGCGGAACTCCCGCACGTCGCCCTGGTCCGCGACCGGCTGCTGCGGGCCGGCCGTACCTGGTAGTCCCGCACCGGAGAGGCGACTCAGTCCTTCTGCGGCACGAACGGAGTGCCGGTGTGCGAGGAGACGGCGAGAGTGTGGACCTTGCCGTCGGCGCCGATCTCGATGACGGGGACGGCCTTGTTCTCGGCGGAGCCGTCGTTGGCGAACGAGATGTACCCGCTCGCCCCCATCACCGCCTCGACCCCGTGCAGCGACTGCCAGATCTGGATCATCTGGGAACCGCTCACCCGGCCGTTGGCCCCCGGGGAGCGCCCCACCGTACGGGCGCCCTTGACCGCCACGCTGACCGCGTCGTACCCCATCATCGCCTGGCCGTCGTCGAGCGCCTCCATAGGGAACGTCGCACGGAAGTAGCCGTGCCTGCCGAGAACGGCGCGGTCGTCCCGCACCTCGGCCGAGTACGCGTCGGGACGCTTCTCCCACGCCTCGGGGTGGGCGAGGCCGGTGTACAGCAGCCGGACGGTGCCGCTGCGCAGCGTCTCCTTGATCTCGTCGAAGCCGGCGGCCTGGGCGGCCTGCGAGGCGTCGTCGCCGGAGAGCACGATGAGCTTGCGGCCCGCGCACGGCCGGTTCTTGAGCGGTGCGAGGAACCTGGGCAGGTCCACCCCGCGCCCGGCGAAGTAGATGACATCGGGCTTGACCGCGCACAGGTTCGCCATCCGGGTCGCGAACGCGGTCGCGACGCCCTCCTGCGAGGAGTCGTACTGCTCGACCTGGCCGGCCAGCCGCTCCTTCGGGAACACCGACAGGAACGCCTTCCCGAGGGTGCGGGTGTACTGGTCGTCGGGCCTGGCGTCCTGTATCACCATCACCTTCAGCCCGGAGTACGGCGGCTGCTTCAGGAACGAGGCGGCGGCCGCCGCCTCGTCGGTGTTGGTCGGGGCGGTCCGCACCAGCCCCGGAATCCTGGCGAGCGTGTCGGCGGTGAGGACCGAGCCGACCGCGCCGAGTTGCAGCCCGCCGGAGTCCGTGTTGCCGGTGACCTTGCCTATCATCCGCGCGGTCGCGTCCGTGCTGGTGCCCAGCCCGGCGACGGCCACGATGTGCTCCGGGCCCACCCGGCGGCGGATCTCCTCCAGAGCGGCGTCCCGCTGCTCGTCGGTGCTGCCGCAGTTGGCCAGCAGCAGCCGCACGCGGGGGACGTCGCCCTCGCTGAGCTTGTTGTCCTTCTCGTACAGCGCCGTGTAGGCGCCCTGGATCTCGTGCCGCACGGAGTCCGGGGTGTTGGTGTCCCCGGGACCGGGGACCAGGTCCATGAGGTAGACGACGCTCACGAAGGACCGGTGGTCCCGGTCGACCGCGACGTTCTGCGTGTGGATCAGGTCGGAGACCGCCGCCAGGTTGTCGGAGAAGTGGAACGAGCCGTCCGTGACGCCGACGCAGCTCCGGTCCGCCCCGACGCGCCGGACACCTTCGGCGCACGAGGTGTCCTCCGGCCACAGCACCCAGGTGAGCGTGCCACCGACGAGCGCGAGCACCAGCACGCCCAGCACCACGTTCCACGGCCACCGCATCCACAGATGGCGGCTGGTCACCCAATGGCCCCGGGTCGGCATCACGCGCTCCTTCTCGAAAGGGATCGGACAGGGCCGGCCTCGGCCCTCAGTCGGTGAACCGGGCGGCCTCGTCCAGCAGCGTGTCGGTGTCCGCGTCCGCCGTCAGCGCCAACTGCCGGAACATGGCACTGATCTTGTAGTTGAGCTCGGGGCGCCCCGGCGGCAGCCGGTTGCGGGGATCACCCGCGAGCCACAGCGCGGCCGCCAGCTCCGCCAGCGGCCGGCCGGTGACCGGATCGGCGTACGCGGCGGGCGCGTGCTCGCGGGCCAGCCGGCCCGCGTTGTGCGACGGCTGCGCGTCCGTGAGCTGCGCGCGGCGCATCGGGGCCGCGGTGACGTGGTAGAGCTCGCGCAGCCACGGCAGCGCGTCGGGGGCGCCGAATCCGCGGGCGAAGTACGCCACCACCGCGTCGAGTTCGTCGAGTGCGAGGCGGTGGTAGAGGGCGTCCAGCGGACGGCCGAAGCGCTCGTGCCAGGCGCCCAGCGTGTCGTGCGCCTGCTGCCAGGCGGTCGGCCCGCCGGCCGGAGCCGCCCGCCCGGCGAGCTCCTCCAGCAGCAGCAGTCGCAGCCACGGATGCAGGACCGGCCGCTGCTCGGACCCACCGGCCGCCGGCAGATAGCCGGACGGGCCGCGCCCGCCGCGGGTGTTGGCGTCCTCCGGGACGGGTGCGAACAGCCACAGCTGGTTGCGCAGTTCGAGCATCACGGTGTCCCGGGCGTGCTCGGACAGGTCGTTGAGCAGCCCGGAGTTGACGGCCGCCGCCGGTGTCCTGGCCGCGGCGACCGGTACGGCGGCGGCCCGCTGGTCGACGGTCAGCCCCTCGAGCAGGTGGTCGCGGACGACGGAGCCGAGCGGCTGGCCGCGCACCGGGTCGTCGCCGTCCCCCGGCAGCGGGGTCTCCAGCAGCCCGTACAGATCGCGGTCGGAGACACCCGCCGCGAGCAGCCCGCCGATGGCGGTGTGGACCTGCTGGACGCTCCAGGGGTGGCCGTAGGTGAGCCGGTGCACCAGCGGGGTGGCGCGGGCCAGCCGCGTGGCATGCACGGGATGGCGTCCCGCCTCGAGCGACACCTCGACCTCGTACAGGTCGCGCAGCCGCACCGGGTACCACCAGTCGGCGGGCGGGGCGTCGGTGCGCGGGCGCCAGTCGGCGTACGAGGCACGGTCGGCCAGGTGGATGTACGGGTCGCCGGGGCGGCCGTCCGCGGGGCCGGGCACCGCGCGGGTGGTGGCACTCGTCGCCACGATCAGCAGCGGGTCGTACCTGCCCGGCTGCGACACCGCGTGCTCCGCACGCAGCCGCACCAGCAGGTCCAGGAAGCCGGTGCCGCGGCTGTGGTCGATATTGTCGAGCAGCACCAGGCAGTTGTGGTCCCGGCGCCCGTGCGCGTACGCGGCGCGGAGGTCGGCCAGGAACGCCTCGCACAGCCGGCGGTCCACCGCCTCCCGGTGCTCCTCCGCCGTGCTGCGGCTGCGCAGGTTCAGCTCGACCAGTTCGTCCATCGCCGTCGGCGGCCCCAGCGAGCCGTACCAGTGGTACGTCTGGTTGAGGAAGGTGCGGGTCGGCATGTACTCGAATCCGCGCAGCAGCACACCGATGATCAGGTCCGTGCCGGGGATCGGTGACAGGCCCAGCGAATCGACGATCGACGTGATCCCCTCGCCGGCGTCGACCGCGGCGCCGCGGCTGCGGGCCCGGCGCAACGCCTGGCGCAGTTCCCGGGTGGCCTGTTCCCGGTCGGTCAGGGACAGTTCGGGCTGCACGGCGAGCAGCCCGAGCAGCAGGCGCGGGAAGCGCAGCGGCTTGATCCCGGTGTGCTTGCGCGCCAGCAGGAACGCCAGATGCACGGCGACCTCGTACGGTCGCTGCGCGTCCGCCGCCGCGAAGTCGACCCGGGCGGCCGGGGCACCACGCGTCACGGTCTCGAAGTGGTCGAGCGCGAACGTCTTGCCGCTGCCGGGCCGTCCCAGCAGCGCGATCAGGGGAAGCGCCCGATCCTGCTCGCGAGGCGGTCGGGACCAGCACTCATGCACCAGAGCGTCGATCTCGCCCAGCCCAGGGGGCGGCGCCTGCACCATGCGTCCCCCTCGCGGCGCGTGATCGCGGAGACAGCATCGTGCCATGAAGTGCCGTGGAGGGAAGGGTCTTTGGGCGTTCCCGGACACGCCGGGTGTCCGCACGGGCACGGCGTGTGCGGCCCGGGGACCGGTGGTGAAGTCGGGGGAATCGGCAGGCATGGAGTGCGTGATAGCGGGCAGACGAGGTGTCGCGGGGACCGCGAACGCCAACCACAGGGAGATGCGACCTCATGGGCGCAGCAGCCAAGGCACAGGCCGTATCGCGCATCGCCGTCGCGCCGGGCACGGTACGGGAGACGGTCACCGAGGCCGAGCTGCCCTGGGTGGAGGACGCGGGCAAGGTCGCCCCGAACGACGCACGGGCCCTGTCGAAGATATTCTTCGACCAGCTGCAAACGCTCGACGAGGGAACGCCGGAGCACCAGTACGCGCGGAACACCCTGATCGAGCTGAACATGGCCCTGGTGAAGTTCGCCGCCCGGCGCTTCCGCAACCGCTCCGAGCCCTTCGAGGACATCGTCCAGGTCGGGACCATCGGGTTGATCAAGGCCATCGACCGTTTCGACCTGTCGCGCGAGGTGGAGTTCCCCACCTTCGCCGTCCCGTACATCGTGGGCGAGATCAAGCGCTTCTTCCGTGACACCAGTTGGGCCGTCCATGTCCCCCGCCGCCTGCAGGAGATGCGGCTGGCGCTGGCCAAGGCCATCGACGATCTGTCCGCCCGGCTGGACCGCTCCCCCACCACCGCCGAGCTGGCCGCCCATCTGGACCTGACGGCCGAGGAGGTCGTCGACGGCCTGATGGCCAGCAACGGCTACACGGCCGGCTCGCTGGACATGCCCGCCTCCGAGGACGACGAGCGGGGCGGCGGCCTCGCCGACCGGCTCGGCGACCTCGACCCCGCCATGGCGGGCGTCGAGAACCTGCAGACCCTCAAGCCGCTGCTGGCACAGCTCAATGACCGTGACCGCCGCATCCTGCAGATGCGCTTCGGCGAGGAGCTGACCCAGGCCCAGATCGGCGAGGTCCTCGGCGTCTCGCAGATGCACGTCTCGCGGCTGCTCAGCTCGGTGCTGGCCCGGTTGCGCCGGGGGATGCTCGCCGGCACCTGCTGAGCCGGGGCCCGCGGGGCAGCACCCCGCCGCCACGGCCGGCCGCATTCGCGGCGCCGTCCGCCGGATGCCGCTCTAGAGTGGCCCGATGGGACTCACACGCCTTGCCATGGCCGGTGTCGGACGACGCGGAACACCCCGCGGGCCGCGACCGCGGCGGGCCGCCGCGGCCATCGCGATCGCCGTAGCGGCCGTCGCCGGCACCCTGGCCGGCTCGGCACCCGCCCACGCCGCCGCGCCGGCGCCCGCTCCGCCGCGCTTCCCGGTGCCCGTGTCGGTCGGTCAGGCCCAGCAGGTGATCAGTGTGCAGGCGCGCGGTACGTACGCGACCGTCATCGCCTGGCAGAAGTCCGGCAACATCTGGCTCAGGCGGTACTCGACGACCGCCGCGCGGGTCGGCTCGCACGGCATCACCGACGGCGCCACCCGCAAGCAGGGCACGTACACGACGCCCACCGGCACCTACACCCTCACCCAGGGCTTCGGCGTCGCCGCCAACCCCGGCACCCGGATGCCGTACCACCGGGTCACCGCCGCGGACTGGTGGGTGGAGGATCCGTCCTCCCGCTACTACAACCGCATGCGCACGGCCGCGCAGGGCGGGTTCCCGCTGACGGAGGCCGGCGTCCACGGCAGCGAGCACCTGGTCAACTACCCGGTGCAGTACCGCAATGTGCTGGTCATCAACTTCAACATGAGCCCGGCGGTCCCCGGCCGGGGTGCCGGGATCTTCCTGCACGCGCTCGGCCCCAAGGCCGGCCCCACCGCGGGCTGCGTCGCGATCCCGCAGAACGTCCTCACCGACGTGCTGCGGTGGGCCGACCCGGCGCAGCACCCGGTGATCGGGATCGGCTGACCGACGGCCGCGGCCGGCCGACAGTTTCCTACTGGCAGGTATACGTCGGCGTGGCCGGGGTAAGACAGGCCTCAGTGTTCGGGCCCCGGGGGCCATCACAGGGGCAGGAGCATCATGATCGGGATCAAGCGCCGTATACCGGCCATGCCGCCGCCGGTTCAGGCCGCCGTCCACCGCCGAGCGGCGCACTACGACGGCGCGGTCGGCAGTATCGGCGCCGCCCGCCGACTGGCGGCCGACTTCCTGCACCAGCTCGCGGCCGAGTGGTACGCCCCGGTCAGCGCGGAGCGGATGCAGGACATCCTGCTGGTGGTGAGCGAGCTGGCCACCAACGCGGAACGGCACTCCGGCGGCCCCTACCTGCTGGAGCTGGACGGCGACGCCGAATCCGTCCGCGTCACCGTGTGGGACAGCGGCAGCACCCTGCCGCGCGTCTTCTCCCCCGACCCTCTGCGGATCGGCGGACACGGCATGGAGATCGTGCTCCGCCTGTGCGACGACCTGACGATGGAACTCGTCCCGGTGGGCAAGCGCGTCCGCGCCCGCTTCGACCTCACCCGGCCCACGGTCGCGTAGGCTCCGCGCCGGATCACTCCCGCGTTCGGACTCCGCTGTGTGCGGCGGGGTCGGATGCCTGCCAGGCCGCGGCGCAGAGCGAACTCTCCGCCGCCTCGGCGTACAGAGCCGCACCCAGCCAGGCCCGGGCGAAGTGGGCCGTGTCGGCCGGCAGCAGCCGGCCGAAGGGATCACGGGCCCGTTGGCCAGCCGCTTGCCGTAGCGCGGCCAGGAGGTCGGCGGCGGTGGGCAGGGCGGAGCGACGCAGGCGGTGGGCGTCGGATGCCAGCGATCCCGGCACGGCGAGAAACCCGCGCCCGGCCGCGACGGCCTGTTCGAGGCGCCGGTGCAGAAGGTGCAGCGGGGCCTGGTCCAGCGGTGCGGCGTTGCCGGGCCCTGGACCGGTCGGTGGTGGGGCGGGGGCAGGGAGGTCGGCGCGCTGCAAGCGGTCCAGTCCCATGTCGATGCGGCGCTCCGGCTCGGCGGGGTGCGCGATCGCCAGCAGCTGCAGGCGGGGTTGGGGCGCGGGGACGAGACGGCCGACGATCCGCAGCCGCGCGCCGGGGAGTTCTGCCAGCATGCGGAGGTTGTCCCGGTGGGCCAGCGCGGGGTGGTCATGGGCCGCGGTGAGACGGAGCACGAGCTCGTCGCAGAGGGCGAGCAAGCAGTCCCCGCCGGTCTCGCGTGCGGCGCCGAGGAGGGTGACGTCGAGGAAGAGCAGGTCGGCGCCCGCGTGTGAGGTCTCCGCGCCGGGGGCGCGGGAGCGGAGGGCGCGCGCGACCTGTTCGGCGGCCGGTACGGCCCACAGGGCCCCGAGGGGCTCCTCCGTCCAGGCGGCTCCTGCGGCGCGCACCGCCTTGACCGCGGCGCCCGCGCCGAGTCGGCCGGTCGGCGAGACGGTGGCCCCCGACAGGGCGAGTCCGGCGTGCGACAGCTCCCGGTGGGTGAGCGCGGTGTCGCCGAGCCGTACGGTGCGGTCGGCCGCCGCGGCGGCCCGGCCGGGGCCGCCGGGCGCGATGTCCGAGACGGTGTAGAGCCGGCCGTCGGCGGCCGCGGTCCAGGTGGTGGCGCCGGCGTAACCACCCGCGGTGATCAGCGGTTCGCTGAACAGCCCGTACAGACGCAGCGACCCGTCCGGCACATAGGCCTGGCGGGCGGTACCCCGCAGGGCGGCCAGTTCGGATCCGCCGGCGTCGGGCAACCGGTGGGCGGCGGCGAGCAGTTCGCGTACGGCTGCCACCAGGTCCGCCAGCCGGTGGGCCGGGTCGGCGGAGCGCGCGGCCCGCAGTCCGTTGACGACCGAGACGGCCGCCGCGGCCGGGCGGGGCAGCCCGCCGAGCTTCGCCGTGTGGGCGGCGCGCAGCAGTTCGGCCTGCAGGACGGCCCCGGCGCCCTCGATCCCCGCATCGAGCACGGCGGCCCCGGCGGCCCACAGGGCTCCCGCGGCGGCCCGCTGCTCGGAGGTCGGGACGTCCTCGGCACGCGAGCTGTCCTCGTCGCCCGACTCAGCCGGAGAGGCCTCGTCCGCCGCGTCCTGGGACGCCGGTGCCGGTTCGTCGTCGGCCACGGGTGCGGCGGACGCCACGGCCGCGCGGTGCAGGCAGTCCGGGGCGAGCAGACAGCCGCAGCGGATCGCGTCCGCCGAGGACACCACGCCGCCCGGGGCGTGGAGTTCCAGGCTGATCTCGTCGTCCACCGCGATCCGTACGGTGTCGCCGTCCCGGACCGCGGGCCTGGTGGCGATCTTGGTCGCGGCGGCGTCCAGGCGTTTGCGCAGCCGGGGTGAGAGGGCGCCGACGATCTCGGCGGTCACGGCGGGTGCGACAGCGGGCAGGTCCTGGCTCATGCGATCTTCTCCCCTACCCAGCGGGCGAGTTCGAGCGGGCTGAGGGCGGCGACCGGCATGCCGGCGGCGACGAGCTGACCGGCGACACCGGTCGAGTACCGGGGGCGTCCGGCGTCGTCCAGGCTCGCGCAGCCGAGGACGTGGCAGCCGGCCCCGACGAGCGCACGGACCTCGGAGAGGAGGCCGCCCAGCGGGTACCCCTCCTCGAAGTCGCTGATCACGACGACGAGGGTGCGGGACGGCACGGTCACCAGGGTGCGCGCGTGGCGCAGTCCGGCGGCGATGTGGGTGCCTCCGCCGACGCGGACCTCCAGGAGCAGCGACAGAGGGTCGTGCACCTGGTCGGTGAGGTCGATGACCTCGGTCGAGAAGGCCAGGAAGTGGGTGGACAGGGTGGGTACTCCGGCCAGCACCGCGGCGGTGAGCGCCGACCAGATGGTGGAGGACTCCATCGAGCCCGACACGTCGGTGACCAGGACCAGCCGCCAGTCGGCGGCGCGGCGGGCGCGGGATCGGAAGACCGGCCGCTCGGGGATCACCTGGACGCTGCCGTCGGGTGCCCGGCGCGCGGTCGCGAGGTTGGCATGCAGGGTGCGCGCCAGGTCGAGCCGGCCGCCGGGGCGCCGGCTGGGGCGGGGCAGCGTCATCCCGGTCATGGCGGGCCGGAGCCGGGTGGCCAGCTGACGGGTGAGTTCCTCGACGAGCCGGCGCACCAGCGGGCGGAGCGCGCCGAGCCGGGCCTCGGGCAGGCCGCCCGCGTGCTGCAGCACCGTCCTGAGCAGGTCCACGGAGGGCCGGACGCTGCCGGGGTCGACTTCGGCCAGCACATCGCGGCGCCCGGACGCGGCCGCCGCGGCGAGCACTTCCTCGCGGATGCCGGGACCGAACAGCGCGGCCAGTTCCTCGGACCATTCCCGGACACCCGGGTACGGGGCCTGGCGGCCGCCGCGGTTGCCCCCGGCGCTGCCGGTGCGCTCGCCGCGTGAGCCCTCGCCGCGACCGCTGCCGTACAGCTCGTCCAGGGCCGTGGCCAACGGTGCTGCCGACGGGGGCAGTTGGTCGGTGCGGCGGCCGAGGACCAGCCGCCACCGGTCGGCGGGGGCCAGGACGCGGTCGCCGGCGGCCGGAAGCGGCGGCGGGACGGTCGGGTCCGCCGGGGCGGTGGGTTCTGCCGGGTCGGCGGGTTCTGCCGGGTCGGCGTCGGGC
>NZ_JAPVLU010000067.1 GCF_027158205.1 Streptomyces sp. H39-S7
CCATCGCGCTCCGTCCGCGATTTGCCCACATCGTCCCCGTGCGAGGGACCTTTCCCAACCCACCCCCCCCCACCCCCGCCCATGCGCTAGACCCCACCGGGCGACACCCCAAAACCCTGTACCCAGGCACCATGCACAAGCTGGTAGGGTTTCACCCGTCACCGCTACTGCGGACGACACGCCCCCGTAGCTCAGGGGATAGAGCATCGGCCTCCGGAGCCGGGTGCGCAGGTTCGAATCCTGCCGGGGGCACTTCGCAAGAAGTGCCCGAGGACCCCGCCACCAGCGGAAACGCTGGGGACGGGGTCTTCGCGTATCTACCGTCATGTGCAGCCGAAAACCCCTCTGAGCAGCCGTATGTCGGATGCTGCGGCGTATTCGCGGGATGGGCCTCGGGGTGTTTCCGCGGGCCACCCCTCGGCCTCACCGCCGGCGACGAACATCACGTCCACTGTCGGGAGTGTCCGCCCGGTCTCGATGTCCGCGGCGACCAAGCCGGTCTTCTTGTCCTTCATCTCCGTCTGCGGAGTCTGCGCGACCGTCACGGTCGCACCGTTCACGTCTAAGCAACCCACCACTAGAAAGAATCCTGTGGCGGGTTGTCAGACCTGATGGACCATCACTCTCCCGCAGGGAAGCGGTAGTCCAGAACGAACTGGTCTGCCGCCATGACCGTGTCGCAGACCTCGACCACGCGGCCGTCGTGCGTCATCGCATCCCGCACGAGAGGGAAGACCGGGGGGCGCCCCGAAGTGTGAGCACATCCAAAGTAGTTGAATTCTTCAATGTCACGACTTGGACATAACCACATCC
Organism: Streptomyces sp. H39-S7; assembly: GCF_027158205.1. Taxonomy (GTDB): domain Bacteria; phylum Actinomycetota; class Actinomycetes; order Streptomycetales; family Streptomycetaceae; genus Actinacidiphila. The sequence goes on from NZ_JAPVLU010000067.1 coordinate 814, forward strand.
GGGCACGGCTCGTGCACATACGGTGACCGAACGTGCACCGATCTTGGGGGTTTGACCATGTCCAATCAGTACCCGGCGCCGGATCAACCGCAGCCTGGCTATGGCTACCCGCCCCCGCCGAAGAAGGCGCGCACCGGGAAGATCGTCGGGTTCTCGTGCCTCGGGGTCGTCGGTCTGTTCGTCCTTGTGGGCATCGTTAGTGCCCTCGTCAGTAACAGCGACGGCGACGACAAGGGGGCAAAGGGTCCGGTTGCTTCGTCGGCACCGGCCAACGGACCGGAGACCAAGCAGTCGTCTGTGGCGGCCGAGAAGAAGGCTTCCGTAGCTGTGACGGCAAAGGCGACGGCGTTCAAGGCGTCCGTCCTGGCGGACAGCAACTCCTACACCAGCGTGTCTGTCACCGTCACGAACAACTCATCGAAGACCATCAACGTCAACCCGCTCTACTTCGCAATCACTGACACCAACGGGACCAAGCACGCTGCGGAACTCGCCATGGACGAGGGTCAGATCGCGACAGTCGACCTGGCACCGGGTGAGAACGTCATCGGCACGGTCACCGGCAAGGGCAAGTTCAAGGCGAAGACGGTGTCATTCACAGACGGGCTGATCGGCAAGGCAGTTCGGGCCGACGTGTCCTAACGCGCAGACCGCTGCGCCCGCCTCTCAACACGGATCCCATTCAAGGGTCACCTCCGCCGGATCCTGCATACCGCAACTGGGTACAGCAACCGTCCCGACCTGGGCTGACCGGCAGCGACCACAAGCACTCGACTGACCAGCCCGGCAGACCTCAGCGACCGTCGCGCCGGTAGTTCGCATCGAGTGGGTCTGAATTCAACTCCACGCGGTCCCAACGAAGTGCGGCCCCCGTCAGACTCGCCTGGCGGGGCTCTTGGGCTGCGCACGGCAGCTCCTTCAGGTGCTTATCCCGAAGCCGCACAGCCGTCCGCCGCTGTACCGTGACCGCGTGGACGAGGAGCCGGTGATCATCAAGCTCACGCACGACCAGGCGTTCGTCCTGTCCGACTGGTTCTACGAGGTCATGATGCAGTCCGACAAACTGGATGCCATCGTGCCCGATCGTGCGGCCGGCCACTTCTGGCACATGTATCCCTTCGGCGACGAGAGCGGGGGTACGCCGGGTGGTACCGAGAAGGCGTGAGTTCTCAACCGACCGGGGCTGCTGGGTTGGCCGGTTGGCCGGCGAGGGTGGGTGGGGGGGGGGTGAGGCGGGGGCCGCAGGGGGTGGTGGGGGTGTTGTTGCGGCGGGTGGTGGATTGGGCGATGGCGGAGAGAGTGGTGTTCTGGAGGGCCCTGAGGCGGGTGGGGTCGGGGACGGCTGCGCTGCGGATCCAGTCGCCCGTGTCCGTTCGGGTGGAGAGCGGGACGTAGCCGTGGGCGGTGAGGGTTTCGGGGGTGAGGCCGGAGAGGGTCGACCACGGGCTGTGGACGTGGATGAAGGTGGGGCGCACGTGGTCGAAGACGTAGGTGCGCAGGCGGGTCGTGTCGTGCGCCGCGTACGCGTCCGCGATGGCCGGGTCGGTGAGGCCCGCGAGGTCCGTGACGCGGAGCCGGGTGGTCAGGAGGGTGCCGCCGAGGTCGGGGAGCAGCAGGCCGGCGTCGGGCAGGGCGAGTTCGTCGGCGTAGGTGTTGAACAGCCGGCCGTAGCGGTCGGCGACGAAGCACATGGAGAGTGTCGGGTCCGCCTGGAACGCCGCCGCTCGGGGCCGCTGGCCGGCCAGTGACAGGACGGATCCCACGACGAGCGCCGACACCAGAAGAGCGCGGCCGCGCGGCCGTTCGCGGTCCCAGACGGTGACCGCGGCCAGCGAGCCGGCGAAGGCCGCGAGCGTCCATACCGGGGTCGCGAAACGGTAGAGGGCCATCCAGTCGCGCTGCAGCATCCCGTACGCGGTCAGGGCCAGGGACAGCGGGACGAGTACGGCGGTCAGCGCCCGGCGGGACGCTCCCGGGTCCGGGCGGACGAGGGCGGTGGCGGTGCAGGCCAGGGCGGCGAGGGCGAGGGCCCAGCCGGCATAGACGATCAGCTCGGTGGTGTGGGCCAGGTCGGCCGGGCTCGGTGTCCGCTGCGCCTTCGCGACCGCCGTGTTGGGGACCCAGCGGCCGAACTCCGCGTGCCGCCACAGGAGATGGGCCGCATAGGGGAGGGCGAACGTCGTGCCTGATAGGGCGATCGGCCTCAGGGAGCCCGGCCGCTGGAGCAGCAGCGCCGCCAAGGGGTACGCCGCCGCGTAGACGATGCCGTCCGGGCGGGTCAGTGCGGCCAGCAGCGCCAGGAGGCCGGCCAGGACGGCGGTGCGGGGCCGCAGCAGGTCGTCGCGGGCGACGGACCTGGCGAGCACGGCCGCGAGGGCGGTGACGGCGAGGCCGTACAGCGGGTTCTCCAGTCCGGAGAAGAGCCAGACGACCAGCGAGAAGTTCCCGGCCATCGCCGCACCGGCGAGCAGCGTCACCGCCCACGCCCGCCCCGGCAGCACCGCCCGCGCCGCGAACGCCACCGAGGCCAGCATCCCGATCACACACAGCAGAGCCAGCACCTTGGGGAACCACACCAGGTCCGAGACCCCGAACAGCGCCCCGTGGTCGAACAGCCGCAGCCGCCGCCCGGCCACCAGCAGCGCCAGCCACGCCGGGTTGGAGTACCCCTCCACCGGCGGGGCGCCGGGCTGCTGGGCCGGGCCGTACCCCTCGTCGATGCTGCGCGCGTACGCGTACGTGATGGCCGCGTCGTCGACGATCCACTGCCCGAGCCGCAGCGCCTGTCCCCCGACGAGGAGGGCGCCCACGAGGACCGCGACGACATCGGGGAGTGGCCGCCGCCACACGGCGTGGGTCTGCACGGCGCGGGTCTGCAAGGTTCTGGTCACATGGAGGTGAACCCCGCAGCGCCCGTCACGTCACGCTCTCAGTAGCGGTAGTGGTCCGCCTTGTACGGGCCCTCGACCGGGACGCCGATGTAGGCGGCCTGCTCCGGGCGCAGGGTGGTGAGCCGGACGCCGAGGGCGTCGAGGTGGAGGCGGGCGACCTTCTCGTCCAGGTGCTTGGGGAGCACGTAGACGCCGATGGGGTAATCGGCGGTCTTGGTGAAGAGCTCGATCTGGGCGATCGTCTGGTTGGCGAAGCTGTTGGACATCACGAAGGACGGGTGGCCGGTCGCGTTGCCGAGGTTCATCAGGCGTCCCTCGGACAGCACGATGATGGTGTGCCCGTCAGGGAACCTCCAGGTGTGGACCTGCGGCTTGACCTCGTCCTTGACGATGCCGGGGACCCTGGCGAGGCCCGCCATGTCGATCTCGTTGTCGAAGTGGCCGATGTTGCTGACGATCGCCTGGTGCTTCATCCGGGCCATGTCGGCGGCCATGATGATGTCCTTGTTGCCGGTCGTCGTCACGAAGATGTCGCCCTCGGCGACGACCTCCTCCAGCGTCGTGACCTGGTAGCCGTCCATCGCCGCCTGCAGTGCGCAGATCGGGTCGATCTCGGTGACGATCACCCGGGCGCCCTGGCCGCGCAGCGACTCAGCACACCCCTTGCCGACGTCGCCGTAGCCGAGCACGACCGCGACCTTGCCGCCGATCAGGACGTCCGTGGCACGGTTGAGGCCGTCGATGAGCGAGTGCCGGCAGCCGTACTTGTTGTCGAACTTCGACTTGGTGACGGAGTCGTTGACGTTGATCGCCGGGAAGAGCAGGCCGCCGTCGCGCTGCATCTCGTAGAGCCGGTGGACGCCGGTGGTGGTCTCCTCCGTGACGCCCTTGATGGCGGCCGCCGCGGCGGTCCACTTGCCGGGGTTCTCGGCCTGGGTGCGGCGCAGCAGATCGAGGATGTGGCCGTACTCCTCGGAGTCGCCCTCGGCGGAGTCCGGGACCGCGCCGGCCTTCTCGAACTCGACACCCTTGTGGATCAGGAGCGTTACGTCGCCGCCGTCGTCCAGGATCATGTTCAGACCGCCGTCGGGCCACGTGACGGCCTGCTCGGCGCACCACCAGTACTCGGCCAGGGTCTCGCCCTTCCAGGCGAAGACGGGGGTGCCCTGCGGGTCCTCGGGGGTGCCGTTCGGGCCGACCGCGATGGCGGCGGCCGCGTGGTCCTGGGTGGAGAAGATGTTGCACGACGCCCAGCGGACCTCGGCACCCAGCGCGACCAGGGTCTCGATGAGGACGGCGGTCTGGATCGTCATGTGCAGCGAGCCGGTGATCCGCGCGCCGGCCAGCGGCTGGGACGCCGCGTACTCGGCGCGGATCGACATCAGGCCGGGCATCTCGTGCTCGGCCATGACGATCTCCTTGCGGCCGAACGCGGCGAGGGAGAGGTCCGCAACCTTGTAGTCAGCGGCGGTGAGGGACGGCATCTGCGCTCCTTGTGTTCAGGTTCTGGTGGATCTCAAGCGTCGCGGTGGACCGGTTGAGGGTGATGTAGTGCAGGCCCGGGGCGCCGGCGTCGAGCAGACGGCCGGCCAGGCGCGTCGCGTGGTCCACTCCGATCCGGTGCGCGGTCCGCGGGTCGTGCTGCGCCGCCGCCAGCGCCTCGGCCAGCTCGGGCGGGAAGGTCGCGTCGCTCAGCTCGGCGAAGCGCCGGATCTGCCGGACGTCGGTGGCGGGCATGATCTCCGGGATGATCGGCGTGTCACACCCGGCGGCGGCCACCCGGTCGCGCAGCCGCAGATAGTCGTCGGCGTCGAAGAACATCTGGGTGACGGCGTAGTCGGCGCCGGCCCGGCACTTGGCGACGAAGTGCCGGATGTCGTCGTCCCAGCTCGGCGAACGGGGATGACGCTCGGGGAAGGCCGCCACGCCGATGCTGAAGTCGCCGATGGAGCGGACGAGCGAGACGAGGTCCGCCGCGTGGTCCAGGCCCCCGGGGTGCCGCACCCACGGGCCGCGCGGGTCGCCCGGCGGGTCGCCGCGCAGCACGAGGACGTCACGGATGCCGGCGTCCGCGTACCGGCCGACGATCTGCCGCAGCTCGGCGACGGTGTGGCCGACGGCGGTGAGATGGGCGACCGGACGCAGCGTCGTCTCGGCGGCGATGCGCCGGGTGACGTCCACGGTCCGGTCGCGGGAGGAGCCGCCGGCGCCGTAGGTGACGGAGACGAACGTGGGTCCGACGGCCTCGATACGGCGGATGGCGTCCCACAGGACGCGCTCGCCCGCGTCCGTCTTCGGGGGGAAGAACTCGAACGAGAACGTGCGCTGCCCGGCGCCGAGGACATCGCGCAGGTTGGTGGTGGTCAGCGTGGCCGACATGGTGGGCACGGTCCTCCTCACGCCTTGTAGTAACTGGCTTCCGGGTGGTGGATGACGATCGCGTCGGTGGACTGCTCCGGGTGCAGTTGGAACTCCTCGGACAGGACGACGCCGATACGTTCGGGTTTGAGCAGATCCATGATCTTGGCGCGGTCCTCCAGGTCCGGGCAGGCCGGGTAGCCGAGTGAGTAGCGGCAGCCCTGGTACTCGGTACGGAACATCGCGTCCAGGCTGTCCGGGTCGGCGCCCGCGATCCCCAGCTCCGTGCGGATCCGGGAGTGCCAGTACTCGGCCAGGGCCTCGGTCAACTGCACGGACAAGCCGTGCAGTTCGAGGTAGTCGCGGTAGGCGTTCGCGGCGAAGAGCTCGTTCGCCGCCTCGGAGACCTTGTTCCCCATGGTCACGACGGTGAGCGCGATGACGTCGGGCTCGCCGGCCCCCTCGGGGCGGAAGAAGTCCGACAGGCACAGGTGCCGGTCGCGGCGCTGGCGCGGGAAGGTGAAGCGGTGGCTTTCACCGCCGGTCTTCTCGTCCAGGATGATCAGGTCGTCGCCCTTGGACACGCAGGGGAAGTAGCCGTAGACGATCGCCGCCTCCAGCATGTTCTCGGTGTGCAGCCGGTCCAGCCACATCCGCAGCCGGGGCCGGCCCTCCGTCTCCACCAGCTCCTCGTACGAGGGCCCGCCCCCACGGGCCGCCTTCAGCCCCCACTGGCCCATGAACGTGGCCCGCTCGTCCAGCCAGGAGGAGTACTCGGCGAGGGGGATGCCCTTCACGATCCGCGTCCCCAGGAAGGGCGCCTTCGGGACGGGGTTGTCGGCGGCCACGTCGGAACGGGCGGGCAGCGGTTCGGGGGCCGCCGGGACGCGTACGGGACGGTCGACGGCGGCGACCCGGCGCTGCTTCAGGGGAGGGAGTGCGGCTCCGGGGACGCCGCGTTTGACGGCGATCAGGGCGTCCATCAGCCGCAGGCCCTCGAACGCGTCGCGGGCGTAGCGGACTTCGCCGTCGTAGATCTCGTGGAGGTCCTGCTCGACATAGGCGCGGGTCAGGGCGGCGCCGCCGAGGATGACGGGGTAGTCCGCGGCCATGTTGCGCTGGTTGAGCTCCTGGAGGTTCTCCTTCATGATCACCGTGGACTTCACGAGCAGCCCGGACATGCCGATGACGTCGGCTTTGTGTTCGGTGGCCGCGTCCAGGATCGCCGAGACGGGCTGCTTGATGCCGAGGTTGATGACGTTGTAGCCGTTGTTGGACAGGATGATGTCGACGAGGTTCTTGCCGATGTCATGGACGTCGCCGCGCACGGTGGCGAGCACGATGGTGCCCTTGCCGTCGGCGTCGGACTTCTCCATGTGCGGCTCCAGGTAGGCCACCGCCGTCTTCATGACCTCGGCGGACTGCAGCACGAAGGGCAGCTGCATCTGACCCGATCCGAACAGCTCCCCGACGACCTTCATGCCTTCCAGCAGGGTGTCGTTGACGATGTGCAAGGCCGACTGAACGGTCAGCGCCTCATCGAGGTCGCCCTCCAGGCCGTTCTTCTCCCCGTCGATGATCCGCCGCTGCAGTCGCTCGTCCAGCGGCAGCGCGGCCAACTCCTCCGCACGACCCGCCTTGACGGACTTCATGTCGACGCCCTCGAAAGCCTCCAAGAAGGCCTGCAACGGGTCATACCCCTCACGCCGCCGGTCATAGACCAGATCCAACGCGATCTCCCGCTGCTCCTGCGGGATCCGCGCCACGGGGATGATCTTCGCCGCGTGCACGATCGCCGAATCCAGGCCTGCCGCCACGCACTCGTTGAGGAAGACGGAGTTCAGGACCACACGCGCGGCCGGATTCAACCCGAAGGAGATGTTCGACAGACCCAACGTCGTCTGCACCAGCGGGTGGCGGCGCTTCAGCTCCCGGATCGCCTCGATCGTGGCAATCCCGTCCTTGCGGGACTCCTCCTGACCGGTCGCGATCGTGAACGTCAGGCAGTCGACGAGGATGTCGGATTCGAGGATGCCCCAGTTGGTGGTCAGGTCCTCGATCAGCCGCTCGGCGATAGCGACCTTGTGCTCAGCAGTCCGCGCCTGGCCCTCCTCGTCGATCGTCAGCGCGATCAGCGCGGCGCCGTGCTCCGCGGCCAACGCCGTGATCTGCGCAAACCGGGACTCCGGACCGTCACCGTCCTCGTAGTTGACGGAGTTGATGACCGCCCGGCCACCCAACTTCTCCAACCCAGCCCGCAACACCGGGACTTCGGTGGAGTCCAGCACGATCGGCAACGTAGACGCGGTCGCGAAGCGGCCCGCGACCTCGGCCATGTCCGCGGCGCCGTCCCGGCCGACGTAGTCGACGCACAGGTCGAGCAGGTGCGCGCCTTCGCGGATCTGGTCGCGGGCCATCTCCACGCAGTCGTCCCAGCGGCCCTCCAGCATCGCCTCACGGAACTTCCTCGACCCGTTGGCGTTGGTCCGCTCCCCGATCGCGAGATACGACGCGTCCTGCCGGAACGGCACCGTCTGGTAGAGCGACGCCGCACCCGGCTCCGGACGCGGACTGCGCGCCACAAGCTCCAACCCCCGCACCCGCTCCACGACCTGCCGCAAATGCTCCGGCGTCGTGCCGCAGCACCCACCCACCAGCGACAACCCGTACTCCCGCACGAACGTCTCGTGCGCGTCCGCCAGCTCCTCCGGCGACAACGGGTAATGCGCCCCGTCCTTGCCCAGCACCGGCAGACCGGCATTCGGCATGCAGGAGACCTGGGTGCGGGCATGCCGGGCGAGGTACCGCAGGTGCTCGCTCATCTCGGCCGGACCCGTCGCGCAGTTCAGGCCGATCATGTCGATACCCAACGGCTCCAACGCCGTCAGCGCGGCACCGATCTCGGACCCCAGCAGCATCGTGCCCGTCGTCTCCACCGTGACCTGGCAGATCAGCGGCAAAGACTGGCCCGCGGCGCCCATCGCCCGCCGGGCGCCGACGATGGCCGCCTTGGTCTGGAGCAGGTCCTGCGTCGTCTCCACCAGGATCGCGTCCGCGCCGCCCTCGATGAGGCCGGCCACGTTCGCCTCGTACCCGTCCCGGAGCTGCGCATAGGGCGCGTGGCCCAGGGTCGGGAGTTTCGTGCCCGGCCCGACCGAGCCGAGCACCCAGCGCGGCCGGTCCGGCGTCGCGAAACCGTCCGCCACCTCACGCGCCAACCGGGCACCGGAAACCGACAACTCATGGATACGGCCAGGAATGTCGTACTCCCCCAGCGCCGCCAGGTTCGCACCGAAGGTGTTCGTCTCGACGCAGTCCACACCCGCCGCGAAGTACTCCTCGTGCACCGACCGGACGATGTCCGGACGCGTCACGTTCAGAACCTCGTTGCACCCCTCCAGGTTCTCGAAGTCGTCCAACGACGGATCCTGCGCCTGCAGCATCGTGCCCATCGCACCGTCACCCACCACCACCCGCGACGCGAACGCCCGACGCAGAGCGTCGGCCCGGGACATCCCGCTCATGACACGACCGCCAGGTGCGGTTCGATCTCGGTGGCCGCTTCGGTGCCGTAGCCGGTCCTCAGCCGTCCGAGCAGGTCGGCGGCGGAGAGCACGTACTCCTGGGTGCCGATGGATTCGAGGACGACGGTGGCGAGGGCGCAGCCCAGTTCGGCTGAGCGGCGGTGGGAGAGGTTCCAGGTGACGCCGGCAAGGAACCCGGCGCGGAACGCGTCGCCGACGCCGGTGGGTTCGGTGGCTCCTGTCGTCGGGGCGGCCGGTACGAGGATCGGGGCCTCGCCCGCACGCTCGATCCGGACGCCCTGGGCGCCGAGTGTGGTGATCCAGGTGCCGACGTGCTGGAGGACCTGGTCCGCGTTCCAGCCCGTGCGTTCCTGGAGGAGGGCCGCCTCGTACTCGTTGCTGAAGAGGAAGCGCGGGCCGTCGAGGAGCAGGCGTACCGACTCCGCGTCCAGGCGGGCGAGTTGCTGCGAGGGGTCGGCCGCGAAGGGGATACCCAGGTCCCGGCACTCCGCGGTGTGGCGGAGCATCGCCTCGGGGTCGTTGGGCGCGACGACGACCAGGTCGAGAGCGCCGACGCGTTCCGTGACGGGGGCGAGGGCGATACGGCGGGCCTCGGCCATGGCGCCCGCGTAGAACGTGGCGATCTGGTTCTGCACCGAGTCGGTGGTGCAGACGAAGCGGGCGGTCTGGTGCTCGTGGGAGACCTGGACGGAGTCGGTGTCGACGCCGTTCTGCTTGAGCCAGACCTGGTAGTCGGCGAAGTCCGGGCCGACCGCGCCGACCAGGACGGGGGCGAGGCCGAGCCGCCCCATGCCGAAGGCGATGTTCGCCGCCACCCCTCCCCGCCGGACCTCCAGGGTGTCGGCGAGGAAGGACAGGGACACGTTCTTGAGCTGGTCGGCGACCAGGTGGTCGGTGAACCGACCGGGGAAGACCATCAGATGGTCGGTTGCGATGGATCCTGTGATGGCGGTGCGCATCTCAGTCACTCACTCCTCCGGTGCTCTTCCTCTGCTCTTCCTCGGCCTCTGCTCTTTCCTGCCGGCTGTCAGAGACCGGCGGCCTGCCGGAGTTTGGCCGCCCGGTCGGTGGACTCCCAGGTGAAGTCGGCGTCCGTTCGGCCGAAGTGGCCGTAGGCGGCGGTCTGCGCGTAGATGGGACGCAGCAGGTCGAGGTCTCGCACGATGGCGGCCGGCCGCAGGTCGAAGACCTGGCTGACGGCGTCCTGGATGCGGGCCACGGGGATGGTCTCGGTGCCGAACGTCTCGACGAACAGCCCGACGGGGGCGGCCTTGCCGATGGCGTACGCGACCTGGACCTCGCAGCGGCGGGCCAGCCCGGCCGCGACGACGTTCTTCGCGACCCAGCGCATCGCGTAGGCGGCGGAACGGTCGACCTTGGACGGGTCCTTGCCGGAGAACGCGCCCCCGCCGTGCCGGGCCATCCCGCCGTACGTGTCGACAATGATCTTCCGGCCGGTCAGTCCCGCGTCACCCATCGGACCGCCCACCTCGAAGCGCCCGGTCGGGTTGACGAGCAGCCGGTACCCCTCCGTCGACAGTGTGGCGCCGAGCAGTTCGAGCTCGGGCTCCACGACGAACTCGCGGATGTCGGGGGCGAGCAGGGAGTCCAGGCTGATGTCGGGCGCGTGCTGGCTGGAGATCACGACGGTGTCGAGGCGTACGGCCTTGCTGCCGTCGTACTCGATGGTGACCTGGGTCTTGCCGTCCGGGCGCAGGTACGCCAGCCGGCCGCTCTTGCGGACCTGCGTCAGGCGGTGGGCGAGGCGGTGGGCCAGCGCGATGGGCAGCGGCATCAGTTCGGGCGTGTCGTCGCACGCGTAACCGAACATCAGGCCCTGGTCGCCCGCGCCCTGACGGTCGAGGTCGTCCTCGCCGCCCTCCACCCGCGACTCGTACGCCGCGTCCACGCCCTGGGCGATGTCCGGGGACTGCGCGCCGATCGACACCGAGACCCCGCACGAAGCCCCGTCGAAGCCCTTCGCCGACGAGTCGTAACCGATATCCAGCACCGTCTGCCGCACGATCGCCGGGATATCAGCGTACGCGGACGTGGTGACCTCACCGGCGATGTGCACCTGGCCGGTCGTGATCAGGGTTTCCACGGCGACCCGGGCGGTGCGGTCCTGCGCGAGGAGAGCGTCGAGAACGGAGTCGCTGATCTGGTCGGCGATTTTGTCGGGGTGTCCCTCGGTAACCGATTCCGACGTGAAAAGGCGACGGGCCATGGATTCCTCCAGATGCGTATCCAACGCTCCGGTGGACAGGGGAGCGATATCCACGAGAGCGTGCGATCGGCTCCTTGCGGACGGCTAAAGCGAAACCTGCGCTAGGCCCCGCCGGGCGGGGGTAGCCTTTTTTGATGCTCTTGCGGGCCGCGGATCGCTTTAGGGGCGCTTTAGTCCCACCTGTCGCAATGGATGCGAGAAAGGAGCTATCCATGACCCGCTACCTCATCAGCTTCCTCCCGTGGATCGCCTATGCCTTCGTCGCCACGAGCGATGACTGGCGCAAGGGTGCACTGGTCGGGCTCGGGATCGCCGCAGTGGTGATCTGGCGCGACCGCAAGTCCGGCAAGAACTGGGACGAGATGGTGATCGAGACCAGCGCGTTCGTGTTCTTCGCGGGGATCGCCTGGCTGTCCTACGCGCGACCGGACTCGGATCTGGTCCGTTACGGGCCGGCTCTTGTCGACGCATGGCTCGCCCTCACCGCCTGGGGCTCGCTGCTCATCCGTCGGCCGTTCACCCTCGGCATCGCACGCAAACTCGTACCGGAGAAGGTCGCCCGCACGGAGGCGTTCTACCGGACCAACGCCGTCATCACGCAGGTGTGGGGGCTCTCCTTCGCGGCTGCCGCCGTCGTACTGGCCTTCATCATCCGCGCCGACGCGCACGCGACGACACCCATGATCGTCGTCAAGGTCGCGAGCTTCGTGATCCCCGTGCTCTTCACGATCCGCTACCCGAAGGCCGTCGCCGCGCGCCGCGCGCACCAGACGGCCTGACCTCCCCCCACCCGTCCCACCCGCTCCCCCCACCGGCCCACCGTCTCAGTGAGTGAGGCGGTGGGTTCAGTGCTGCCGGGGGGCAGGTGCGGGAAACGCCTGTGCCCCGGATCCGTCAGCGGATCCGGGGCACGGGCGGCGGGTTCGCGGCTGTCAGCCGTAGGCCCAGGCGCCCGGCGGGTTGTAGCCGTCGGGGGTCCAGCGCAGGGGCCGGCTGCTCCGCCCGTTCCGCGCACTCCGCGCGCTCTGGTCGTCGTCGGCGACGGCCTTCTGCCGGAGGACGGCGAGCAGGGCGACCGTCGCCGCGGCCACCTGTTCGTCGTCCGGCTCGCCGCGGACGAACCGGATGAGCAGTTCGTCGTCGGGCCGGGGCGTACTCGGGGTCGGTGGATCCGGTGCGCTCGGTGTGGTCGGTGGGCTCGGGGCGCTCGATGTCGTCATGGCCGTCACACCGGCGGGTTTCCGTGCTTGCGGGACGGGAGCGTGGCGTGCTTCGTGCGGAGCATCGCCAGCGAACGGATCAGCACCGAGCGGGTCTCGGCGGGATCGATGACGTCGTCGACGAGGCCGCGTTCCGCCGCGTAGTAGGGGTGCATCAGTTCCTCCTGGTACTGCTTGATGCGCTCGGCGCGGACCGCGTCCGGGTCGTCCGCCGCGGCGATCTCGCGCCGGAAGACGACGTTGGCGGCGCCCTCCGCACCCATCACCGCGATCTCGTTCGTCGGCCACGCGAACGACAGGTCCGTGCCGATGGAACGCGAGTCCATGACGATGTACGAACCGCCGTAGGCCTTGCGGAGGATGACCTGGATGCGGGGCACGGTGGCGTTGCAGTACGCGTACAGCAGCTTCGCGCCGTGCCGGATGATGCCGCCGTGCTCCTGCGCGCTGCCGGGCAGGAAGCCCGGCACGTCGACGAGGGTGACCAGCGGAATGCTGAACGAGTCGCACATCTGGACGAACCGCGCGGCCTTTTCCGAGGCGTTGATGTCCAGGACGCCCGCCAGCGACGCCGGCTGGTTCGCCACGATGCCGACCACCTGGCCGCCCAGGCGCGCCAGTGCGCAGACGATGTTGGTGGCCCAGGCGGCGTGCACCTCGAAGAAGTCGCCGTCGTCGACGATCTCCTCGATCACCGGCCGGATGTCATAGGCGCGGTTGGCGTCGGCCGGCACCAGTTCCAGCAGCGCCTCGTTGCGGCGGTCGGCCGGGTCGGCCGTGGTGACGGCGGGCGGCAGCTCACGGTTGTTGGAGGGCAGGAGCGAGAGCAGGTAGCGGACTTCGGCGAGGCACTCGGCCTCGTTCTCGTACACGAACTGGGCGGCGCCGGAGACCGACGCGTGCACGTCGGCGCCGCCGAGCTGGTCGTGGGAGATCTTCTCGCCGGTGACGGCCTGCACCACGTCGGGCCCGGTGATGTACATCTGCGAGGTGCCGCGCACCATGAACACGAAGTCGGTGAGCGCCGGGGAGTACGTGGCGCCGCCCGCGCACGGGCCGAGCATCACGCTGATCTGCGGGATGACGCCCGACGAGCGGACGTTGCGCCGGAAGATGCCGCCGTATCCGGCGAGCGCGGTGACGCCCTCCTGGATCCGGGCCCCCGCGCCGTCGCTGAGGCTGACCAGGGGCGCGCCGGCCGACTCGGCCAGGTCCATCACCTTGTGGATCTTCTCGGCGTGGGCCTCGCCCAGCGAGCCGCCGAAGATCCGGAAGTCGTGGGCGTAGACGAAGACCGTGCGGCCCATGACCTCGCCCCAGCCGGTCACCACACCGTCGGTGTAGGGGCGCTTGTTCTCCAGGCCGAAGCCGGTGGCACGGTGCCGGCGCAGCGGCTCGATCTCGGTGAACGTGCCCGCGTCGAAGAGGAGTTCCAGTCGCTCGTGGACGGTCAGTTTGCCCTTGGCCCACTGCTGCTCCGTCGCGCGCGGCCCCGGCCCGTCCCTGACCGTCTGTTTGACCAGGTTGAGCAGCGCCACCCGCGACCTCGGGTCCTGGCGGGGCGGCGGGAGCTGTTCCGTCACCGGGGCCAGCGTCTGCGTTTGCGCGTGCGGCGGCGTTTGCGTCGGCGGCCGGGTCGAGGTGATGTCCTCGGCAATGGTCATGGTTCGGTTCACCCATCCACTCGGTCAGGCGATTGAAGCGATTGATGAAACAGCCTGAACCTCATTGAAGCCGCGGCTTCGAAGCAGGTGCCACAGCGTCGGCCCCCTACCCTCCGCCTGCCCACCCCTATTCACTGTCCGGTATGGGTGGCCGTAAGGGGCGCGGACGGGGAGACATAGGGGTTACTCCCCCTTGCGGCAGCCCGTAGAAAAGAGCGGACGAGGCCAGTTCGCGACAAGGCGGGTTTCAGCGATGACTACGGCAATGGTGTTTCCAGGAATGGGTCCCACCCGTTTCTCCGACCTGGGCAGGTTCCTGCTTCTGAATACCTTTGCCCGCGATCTGCTGCCGATCGCCGACGAAGCCCTGGGCTACTCGGTGTTCGACCGGTTCCGGGAGTCCGGCGAGGATTATTCGGAGGCGGCGCAGGTCGCCTTCATGGTCGCCTCGACAGCGCTCGCGCAGTGGGCCCGCGCCGAACTCGGCGCCGAGGCCGAGATCTGCGCGGGGCCCAGTTTCGGCGAGAAGCCGCTGATGGCGTTCTGCGGTGCGCTGGACTTCCCGGACGCGGTGGTGATGACGGCCCGGCTGGCCCGCTGCACCGCCGACTACTTCGCCACCGAGCACCGGGACGTGGTCACCCAGTCCTTCGTACGGGCCCCCGTCGACGGGCTGCGCGAGCTGCTCGCCGGGATGGACGAGCGGGGCGAGTGGTACGACCTGTCCTGCCGCCTCGACCAGGGCTTCGAGATGATCTCGTTGCACGAGGAGCACCTGGAGGCGTTCACCGGCCGGCTGCGGAAGATCGGTTCGCTGCCGCTGTACGCGATGCGCCCGCCGATGCACTCGTCCCTCTTCACCGGGCTGCGCGACCGCGCCGCCGCCGAGGTCATCGACGCCCTGCCGCTGCGCGACCCCGGTCTGCCGGTCCTCGCCGACCAGGACGGCCGGCTCGTCGACACCGCCGAGGGGCTCAGGACGATGCTGCTGGACCACTTCGTGAAGCCGGTGGACTGGCCGGCGGTCCTGGCCGAGCTGGGCCGGCGCGGAGTGACGCGACTGGTGGTGGCCGGCCCGGACGCCCTGTTCAGCCGGGTGGAGTGCGCGGTGCGCAACTTCGATGTCGTGCTCGCCGATCCGAAGCACGCGATGCGTCCCAAGGCGGGTGTCTGACATGAGCGTGATCACGGAGACAGCGGCGACGCGTTCCGCGGGCACGACGGCCTCCCTCGACCGCACCCTGCACGGCCGCTTCCTGCGCGGCCTCGCGATCTCCCCCGACCGCCCCGCCTTCCGTACGGCCGGCCGGGACGTCAGCTACACCGAGGCCCACGAGAGCGCCCTGGCCTGGGCGGGCGCCCTGCGGAACGCGGCCCCCGGGGTCGCCGGGTCCTCCGGGGCCGCCGGGTCCTCCGCAGGACCGCGCGTCGTCGCCATCCTGGCCACCAAGACCCCCGAGGCGTACATCGGGCTGCTGGCCGCCCTCTACCTGGGCGCCGTGGCCGTCCCGGTGAACCCGGACTTCCCCGCCGCGCGCAACCGGTCGATCCTGACGGCGGCCGGCGTGGACGCGGTGATCACCGACCGGCGCGGTCTGGCCGTCCTCGACACCCTGGCGGCGGGCTGGGACGACGCTCCGCCGCTGGTTCTCGTCCCCGACGGGGAACCGCGCGCGGACGTCATCACGGCCACCCCGCCGGAGACCGCGCTCGAAGCACCGCTGCCGGCCGACGCCGAGGCCACCGCGTACATCCTCTTCACGTCCGGCTCGACCGGCCGCCCGAAGGGCGTGCCCACCAGCCACCGCGCGGCCGACAGCTACTTCCGCACGCTGGACGCGCGGTACGGCTTCGGCCCCGACGACGTGTTCTCGCAGACGTTCGACCTGACCTTCGACTGCGCCATGTTCGACCTGTTCTGCGCCTGGGGCGCGGGCGGCTGCGTCGTCCCGATCCCGATGCAGGCGTACCGCGCGCTGCCGGCGTTCCTGGCCGAGCAGCGCATGACGGTGTGGTTCTCGACCCCCGGCGGCATCGCACTGGCCCGCCGCACCGGCGCGCTGTCGCCCGGCGCGCTGCCGGGTCTGCGCTGGAGCCTGTTCGCGGGCGAGCCCCTGCACCGGCAGGACGCCGAGGACTGGCTGCGGGCCGCACCGCGGTCCGTGGTGGAGAACCTCTACGGGCCGACGGAGTTGACGATCACCGTCACCGCGCACCGCCTGTCGCCCGGGACCCCGGACGAGCGCTACGTCAACGGCGTCGTCCCGATCGGCCCGGTGCACGGCTCGCTCGACGCGCTGCTGCTCGCCCCGGACGGATCGGTGGACGGCGACAGCAAAGGCAAGGGTGAAGGCGAGAGCGAGGGCGAACTGTGCATCACCGGGCCGCAGATGTTCGCCGGCTACCTCGACCCGGCCGAGGACGCGAACCGCTTCCTGGACCACGACGGACGGCGCTGGTACCGCACCGGTGACCGCGTACGCCGCTACCCCGACGGCGAGATCGCCTACGTGGGACGGGCCGACGACCAGGTGCAGGTACAGGGCTGGCGCGTGGAGTTGTCCGAGGTGAGCCACAGCGTGCGCGGGCTGCCGGGCGTCGAGGACGCCGTCACGGTGGCCGCGGCCGTCGGAGGCAGCCACGAGCTCGTCACCTTCTACACCGGGGAGCCCGCCGCATCGGCGGACCTGGCCCGCCGGTTGACCGCGGACCTGCCCAAGGCGATGGTCCCCCGGCTCTTCCAGCACCTGGAGGAGTTCCCGATGAACCCCAACCGGAAGATCGACCGGTCCACTCTCAGGTCCCGCGCCGAGGCGCTGCTGGACCGCGGCCGGATCCGCAGCTGACAAGGAGATGACCGTGACCATCGTGGAAACCGTGGACACCGTGGGCGACCACGCCGAACGCGCCGAGCGCGCCGCCGGCACCGCGCGGCTGCTGCACGAACTGCTCGACACGACGGCGGCCCTGCGACCCCGGAACATCGCCGTGCGTGACTCCCGCGACGCCTGGACCTGGGAGAACCTGGTCCAGCAGAGCCACAGGGTCGCCGGCTGGCTGCGCGAGCAGGGGGTGGGCGCGGGCGACCGCATCGTCGTGCGGCTGCCGAACGTCCGCGAGATGGTGGCGCTGCTCTACGCCGCCTCCCGGATCGGGGCGGCCCTCGTGCCGATCAGCGCCGAGATGAAGGAGTTCCACCTCAGGGCCGTCATCGCCAACTGCGAGCCGAAGGCCGTCGTGGTCGTGGACGGCCTGGCGGAAGGCGTTCAGGCGCTGACGGAGGTGCCCGTCCACGAGGTCGGCGCCGTCTGGGCCGCCGCCACCTCCGACACCGGGGTCCGCGTCACCTCCGAGGGAGCGTCGACCGACTCCCCCGCCGTCCTCATCTACACCTCGGGCAGCACCGCCACCCCGAAGGGCATCGTCTGCCCGCACGCGCAGATGTCGTTCGCGGCCGACGCGATCAACCAGGTGCTCGGCTACCGCGCGGACGACGTCGTCTTCTGCCGCGTCCCGCTCTCCTTCGACTACGGCCTGTTCCAGGTGCTGCTGACGTGCCTGTCCGGCGCCGAACTCGTCCTCGCCGACGGGGAGGCCGACCCCAAGCTGCACCTCCTGATCCGGGAGACCGGCGCGACGATCCTGCCGCTCGTCCCCTCGCTCGGCGGCCCGCTGATCCGGCTCGCCGAGCGTGACCCGCGGCCGACCAAGCTGCGGATGTTCACCAGCACCGGCGCCGCCCTGGAGCAGCGGATCATCGACGGGCTGTGGCGCTGCTTCCCCGACGCCCGCGTCGTGCGGATGTACGGCATCTCGGAGTGCAAGCGGATCACCGTCATGCCGCCCGAGGAGGACCGTACGCGGCCCGGCTCGTCCGGCCG
This sequence comes from Streptomyces sp. H39-S7, assembly GCF_027158205.1. Lineage (GTDB taxonomy): Bacteria > Actinomycetota > Actinomycetes > Streptomycetales > Streptomycetaceae > Actinacidiphila. The sequence goes on from NZ_JAPVLU010000067.1 coordinate 18,600, forward strand.
TCCTCTCCCCGGCACCCAGGTGACCATCCTCGACGAGGAGGGCAACCCGGTCCCGGCCGGCGGCAGCGGCGAGATCACCGTCACCGGCCCGAACGTGATGGCCGGCTACTGGCGGCTGCCCGAGATCACCGCCCGCACCTTCCGCACCGACCCGGAGACGGGCATCACCCGCCTGCACACCGGTGACTACGGGTCGCTCGACGCGGACGGCTACCTGTACTTCGAGGGCCGCCGCGACGACATGTTCAAGCGCAAGGGCATGCGGGTCAGCACCATCGAGATCGAAGCCGCCGCCATGGACATCCCGGGGGTGCGGAACGCCGCCGCCCTCAAGCCGACCGCCGACCGCGACCTGCTGTTGTTCGTCGCCGCCGACCTGCCGCCGCAGACCGTGCTGCGGGAGCTGGCGCAGCGGCTGGAGGCCGTCAAGGTCCCGTCGCTGTGCAAGGTCATCGACGACTTCCCGCTGACCGCCAACGGCAAGAACGCCAAGCAGCAGCTCGAAGCGCTGCTGGCGGCGGAAGAGCCGGCCGCCGGATGACCATCACCGAGGCCACGGCCGTTGTGACGGACGAGGAACTGATCGCCCGCTACGGATCCCCGCTCTACGTCTACGACCTGGACCGCGTCATCGCCGCCCGTGACGACCTGCGGGCCGCCCTGCCGGAGCAGTTCACCCTCTTCTACTCCCTGAAGGCCAACCCGCACCCCGGGCTGGTCCGTGCCCTCGGCGAGGGCGACCGGCCGTGCCGCGCCGAGGTGTGCTCGACCGGCGAGCTGGCGTCCGCGCTCGAAGCCGGTCACCGCGCCGACCGGATCCTCTACTCCGGGCCCGGCAAGACCGCGGAGGAGATCTCCGCCGCCCTGACCGCGGGTGTCCGCACCTTCTCCGTCGAGTCGCTGGGCGACCTGCGGCGGCTGGGAGCACGGTCGGCCCTGCACGGCACCACCGCCGACGCCCTGATCCGCGTCAACAGCGCGGCGGCCGCGGCCACCACCAGCATCCGGATGACCGGGACCCCCTCTCAGTTCGGCTTCGACGCGGAAGGTCTCTCCGACCTGCTGCCGGAGATCCGCGCGGTGGAGGGGATCCGGGTCGCGGGCGCGCACTTCTTCCCCCTCAGCAACTCCAAGGACGAGGCGAGCCTCATCGCCGAGTTCCAGGAGACCATCCGCGGCGCGGCACGCCTGGAGGCCGAACTCGGCACGCCACTGCGCCTGCTGGACATCGGCGGCGGCTTCGCCGCCCCGTACTCGGTTCCGGGCGCCCGGCCCGTCTACGGCAATCTGCGCGCCGAGCTGGAACGGACCCTGGACGAGCACTTCCCGCAGTGGCGGCAGGGCGTCCCGGAGATCGCCTGTGAGTCGGGCCGCTACCTGGTCGGGGACAGCGGTCGGCTGCTGACCACCGTCACCAACGTCAAGCAGAGCCGCGGCCGGACCTTCGCGGTGCTGGACGCGGGCATCAACACCCTCGGCGGCATGGCCGGTCTGGGGCGGCTGCTGCCGCTCTCGGTCGAGCCGAAGGCCGGGAGGGGCAGCGACGGTGAGGCGACGGACGAGGTCGTCGTCACCCTCGCCGGGCCGCTGTGCACCCCCGGCGACCTGCTCTCCCGATCCGCCCGTATGCCCGTCCCGCGGCCCGGCGACGTGATCGCCGTACCCAACGTGGGCGCGTACGGGCCCACCGCGAGCCTGCTGCTGTTCCTCGGCCGCCCCGCACCGGCCGAAATCCTGCTCAGAGCCGGTGAAGTGACGTCGGCGTCGCGCCTGATCTCTTCCCGCGCAGAAATCGACACTGGAGTTCAGTGATGAGCGAGTCCGCATCCCACGAGTCCACCGCAGACGGCTCCGCCGTCGATCCGGCCGACCGGGCCGAGCCGATCGACCTGGCCGAACTGGCCGGCCTGGCCGAGGCGGAGCAGTACCGACGCCTGCTCGCGGTGGTCCGGGGGGAGGCGGAAGCGGCGCTGCGCAAGGCCGGTCGGGAGGGGCGGATCCCCATCGACCTGTCGCAGCCGTTCCTGCAGCTCGGATTCGACTCCCTGGCCGTCGTCGACCTGCACCGCAGGCTCAGCGACGCGACGGGGCTCGACCTGCCGATCACCATCGCCTTCGACCACCCGACGCCCACCGCGCTGGCCAGACAGCTGATGTGGGAGGCCTTCGGCGTCCGGTTCGACGGCCGCACGGCCGGCGGGTCCGCACCGCTCCCGCAGGACGCCACGGCCCCGGCCGCCGGCTCCGACGAGCCGATCGCGATCGTCGGCATGGCGTGCCGCTACCCGGGCGGCATCAGCTCGCCCGAGCAGCTGTGGGACCTGGTGGTGGGCGGCCGGGACGCCATCGGCCCGCTGCCCACCGACCGCGGCTGGGACGTGGAGGGCCTCTACGACCCGGACCCGGACGCGCCCGGCAAGACGTACACGCGGGAGGGCGGCTTCCTCTACGGGGCCGCCGAGTTCGACGCCGACTTCTTCGGCATCAGCCCGCGCGAGGCCGCCTCCATGGACCCGCAGCAGCGGCTGACCCTGGAGACCTCCTGGGAGGCGTTCGAGCGGGCCGGCATCGACCCCGCCGGGCTCCGCGGATCGGCAACCGGCGTATTCGTCGGGGCCGAACCGCAGGAGTACGGCCCCCGGCTGCACCAGGCGCCCGAGGGCTACGAGGGATATCTGCTGACCGGCAGCGCCACCAGCGTCATCTCGGGGCGCGTCGCCTACACCCTGGGCCTGGAAGGCCCGACGCTGACGGTCGACACCGCCTGCTCCGCGTCGCTGGTCGCCCTGCACCTCGCGGTCCAGTCGCTGCGCGCGGGCGAGTGCTCGCTCGCGCTCGCGAGCGGCGTCGCCGTGATGTCCAGCCCCGGCGCCTTCACCGCGTTCAGCCGGCAGCGCGGACTCGCGCCGGACGGGCACTGCAAGCCGTTCGCCGAGGCCGCCGACGGGACGTGCTGGGGCGAAGGGGTCGGCGTCCTCGTCGTCGAACGCCTCTCCGACGCGCGACGCAACGGCCACCGGGTGCTGGCGGTCGTGCGCAGCAGCGCCATCAACCAGGACGGCGCGAGCAACGGCCTCACCGCCCCCAACGGACCCTCCCAGCAGCGCCTCATCCAGCAGGCACTGGCGAGCGGCGGCCTCACCGCCGCCGACGTGGACGCCGTCGAGGCGCACGGCACCGGAACGAAGCTCGGCGACCCGATCGAGGCGCAGGCCCTGATCGCCACCTACGGGCAGGGCCACGACGCCGACCACCCGCTGTGGCTCGGTTCGGTGAAGTCCAACATCGGCCACACGGCAGCCGCCGCGGGTGTCGCGGGCATCATCAAGATGGTGCAGGCCCTGCGCCACGAGACGCTGCCGCCCACTCTGAATGTCGATACACCGACACCGCATGTGGACTGGTCGGCGGGTTCGGTGGAGCTGTTGACGCAGGCGCAGCCGTGGCCGGTGCGGGAGCGTCCGCGGCGGGCGGGGGTGTCGTCGTTCGGGATCAGTGGGACGAACGCGCATGTGATCGTGGAGGAGGCTCCGGTGGAGGCCGGGGCGGGAGGCGTTGCGGGGGTTGGGCTGCCGGCGGTGCCGGTGGTGCCGTGGGTGGTGTCGGGGAGGACGCCGGAGGCGTTGCGGGCGCAGGCCGCGCGGTTGCGGGAGTTCGTGCTGGCTGATGCGGGTCTGGATGCGGTGTCGGTGGGTGCGGCGCTGGCGACGACGCGGGCGGGTTTCGCGCATCGCGCGGGTGTGGTGGCGACCGATCGTGCGGGTCTGCTGGCGGGTCTGGACGCGGTCGTGGACGGCCAGGCCAGGACCGGTGTGGCGGGTGCCGGTGATCTGGCGTTCCTGTTCACCGGGCAGGGCAGCCAGCGGGCGGGGATGGGGCGTGAGCTGTACGCGGCGTTCCCGGTGTTCGCCGAGGCCTTGGACGAGGTGGCGGCCACGTTCGACGAGCACTTGGACCGTCCCCTGCTGGACGTGCTGTTCACCGACGATGATCGGCTGAACCAGACGGGCTTCACGCAGCCCGCGCTGTTCGCGCTGGAAGTGGCGTTGTTCCGGCTGCTGACGTCGTGGGGCGTTCGGCCGCAGGTGCTGGCGGGTCACTCCATCGGTGAGCTGGCGGCCGCGCATGTCGCGGGCGTCTGGTCGTTGGAGGACGCGGCCCTGCTGGTGGCCGCTCGCGGCCGGCTGATGCAGGAACTGCCGTCCGGCGGTGCGATGGCGGCGATCCAGGCCACCGAGGCGGAAGTACTACCGCAGCTCACGGAGCGGGTGGGGATCGCCGCCGTCAACGGGCCCACCTCCATCGTCGTCTCCGGTGACGAAGAGGCAGTGGCTCAAGTCATCGCCCACTTCGACGAACTGGGCCGGAAGACCAAGCGCCTGACCGTCAGCCACGCCTTCCACTCCCTCCACATGGAGCCGATGCTCGACGAGTTCCGGCGCTTCGCCTCCATCCTGGAGTACTCGGCACCGTCCATCCCGATCGTGTCGACGCTGACCGGTCGCGCCGCGACCGCCGAGGAGCTGACCGACCCCGAGTACTGGGTCCGGCACGTGCGCGAGGCCGTGCGCTTCGCCGACGCCGTCACCACCCTCCAGAAGCAGGGCGTCACGACGTTCCTGGAGCTCGGCCCGGACGCCGTGCTCACCGCCATGGGTGCCGAGAGCGTCACCTACGCCGTACTCGTCGCCACGCAGCGCCGCAGCCAGGACGAGGCGCCGGCACTCGTGTCGTCGGTCGTCGACCTGCACACGCGGGGTGTCGAGGTCGACTGGCGGGCCTTCTTCGGCACGGGCGCCACCACCCCGCTGCTCGATCTGCCCACCTACGCCTTCCAGCGGGAACGCTACTGGCTGGACGACGTGACGGGCTCCGCCGACCCCTCGGCCCTCGGGATCGAGGCCGCCCCGCACCCGCTGCTCGGCGCCGTCGTCGCGGTGGCCGGCTCCGACCGGCTCGTGCTCACCGGCCGGCTGTCACTGCAGACGCATCCCTGGCTCGCGGACCACGCCGTGGGAGACACGGCGCTGCTCCCCGGCACCGGCTTCGTCGAACTGGCCGTACAGGCGGGCGACCGGGTCAGCTGCCCCGTACTGGAGGAGCTGACGCTCCAGGCGCCGCTGCTGCTCGACGGCTCCGGCGCGGTCGAGTTCCAGCTGGTCGTGGAGGAACCCGGTCAGGACGGCAGGCGGGCGCTGGGGATCTTCTCCCGCCCCTCCGGGACCGACGACTCCCCCGGCTCCCCCTGGACGCGGCACGCCGAAGGTCTGCTGCGGCCCGAGGACGCGGCTGCCACCGCCCACCCGGCCGACAGCGCGTGGCCGCCCGTTGGAGCCGAACCCATCGAGGTCGAGGGCGCCTACGACCGGATGCGTGAGCAGGGATATGGCTACGGGCCGTCCTTCCAGGGGTTGCGCGCCGCCTGGCGCCTGGGCGAGGAGGTCTTCGCAGAGGTCGCACTGCCGGAAGGCGTCGACGCCACCGGCTACGCCCTGCACCCCGCTCTCCTCGATGCCGCGCTGCACGCCATCGGCCTCGACCGGCCCAGCGAGAACGCCGAGCTTCCGTTCGCCTGGACCGACGTCGTCCTGCACGCCTCCGGCGCGACCGCCCTCCGGGTGCGGGTCACCCCGGCCAACTCGGGCTACGCCCTGCGCCTGTCCGACGTACGGGGCGGCCCGGTCGCCGACGTCGGGGCGCTGGTGCTGCGCCCGGTCGTGGCGGGCGAGTTGACGGCCTCCCGGTCGGCGGCTGCGCGGGATCTGTACCACGTGGAGTGGTCGGCACTCCGGGCCGGCGAGACGTCCTCCGGTGGTGATGCGGTGCTGGTGCGTGTGCCCGCACGGGTCGAACCGATCGAGGCGCTGACGGCCGTGCTCGCCGAACTGCAGACCCTGTTGGCGCTCGATGACGAGCGTGGGTTGGTGGTGGTGACGCGGGGTGCGGTGGCGGCTGTGTCGGGTGAGGGTGTGACGGATGTGGGTCAGGCTGCGGTGTGGGGTCTGGTGCGGTCGGCGCAGTCGGAGCACCCGGGTCGGATCGTTCTGCTGGACTGCGATGCCGATGAGATTCCCGAGGGTGTGCTGGGCTCGGGTGAGCCGGAGTTGGCGGTGCGCGGCGGGTCGGTGTTCGTGCCGCGTCTTGCGCGTGCTGCGGGTGCTGGTGATCCGGTGGTGTGGCGTACGGATGGCACGGTGTTGATCACCGGTGGTACCGGTGGTCTGGGTGCGTTGCTGGCCCGGCACCTGGTCACCGCGTACGGGATCCGCAACCTGCTGCTGACGAGCCGCCGGGGCCCCGACGCGCCCGGTGCCACCGAACTCGCGGCCGAGTTGAAGGCGTTGGGTGCGGCGGTGACCGTCGCTGCGTGTGATGTGTCGGACCGGGAGGCGCTGGCCGCACTCTTGGACGGGGTGGAGCTGACGGCGGTCGTGCATACCGCGGGTGTGCTGCGTGATGCGACGTTCGCCGCCCTGACCCCGCAGCATCTCGCGGAGGTGTGGGCACCGAAGGCGGACGCGGCCCGTCACCTGCACGAACTGACCGCGCACCTGGACTTGGACGCGTTCGTGCTGTTCTCCTCCGCTGCCGCCACCTTCGACGGCACCGGACAGGGCAACTACGCCGCCGCCAACGCCTACCTCGACGCCCTCGCCACCCACCGCCGCACCCACGGACTCCCCGCCACCTCCCTCGGCTGGGGCCTGTGGTCACCCGAAACCGGCGGCATGGCCGCAGAACTGTCCACAAAGGACCTGGAGCGGGCAGCGCGGGCCGGGACCCCGGCACACAGCGCTGCGGGCGGTCTCGCGATGTTCGATGCGGCCGTGGGCGGGGTGTACGCCCACGTCCTGGCGCTGCGGCTGGAGGCCGGGGCGCTCGGGCGCCGGGCGGCCGCCGACGGCGTACCCGCCCTGCTGCGCGGCCTGGTCCGTACCCCGGCCCGGCTCGCCGCCTCGGGATCGGCGGGCGACGCGTCACTGCAGGAGCAGCTCGGCCGGCTGCCTGCGGACGAGCAGGGGCGCTTCCTGCTGTCCCTGGTGCGTACGCAGGTCGCGGCCGCTCTCGGCCACTCCGGTCCGGACGCGGTCGATCCCGCGCGCGGGTTCGGCACCCTGGGCTTCGACTCGCTCGCGGCCGTCGAACTCCGCAACCGGCTCGGCACCGCCACCGGCCTGCGACTGCCCGCCACCCTCACCTTCGACTACCCGAACGCCACCACGCTCGCCCGCTACCTGCGGGAGAAGCTCGTCGGCGACGAGACCGCCGGTGCCGCCTCCTCCGCTGGAGCAGCAGCAGCCATCGTCGCGGCCCGGCGGTCCACGGACGACGACCCGATCGCGATCGTGGGCATGTCCTGCCGATTCCCGGGCGGGGTGCGCACTCCCGAAGAACTGTGGGACCTGCTGGCCAAGGGCCGGGACGCCATCGCGGACTTCCCCGAGGACCGGGGCCCGAGCTGGTACGACGCCTACGACCCCGACCCGGAAGCCGTCGGCAGGACGTACTCCAAGGCAGGCGCGTTCCTCGACGACGCGGGGCAGTTCGACGCCGACTTCTTCGGCATCAGCCCGCGCGAGGCCCTGGCCACCGACCCGCAGCAGCGGCTGCTGCTGGAAGCATCGTGGGAGGCGTTCGAGCGTGCGGGGATCGATCCGGAGAGCTTGCAGGGGACAGCGACTGGGGTGTTCGCGGGGGTCATGTACCACGACTTCGCGCCACGCCTCCGTGACGTGCCGGAGGAGCTCGCGGGCTACCTCGGCAACGGTGGCCTGGGCAGCGTCGTCTCCGGCCGCGTCTCGTACGCCCTGGGCCTGGAAGGCCCCGCGCTGACGGTCGACACCGCCTGCTCGTCCTCGCTCGTCGCCGTCCACCTGGCCGGCCAGGCGCTGCGCGCCGGCGAGTGCTCGCTGGCCCTGGCCGGTGGCGTCACCGTGATGACCACCCCGGACACCTTTGTCGACTTCAGCCGTCAGCGCGGCCTCGCCGCCGACGGCCGCTGCAAGCCGTTCGCGGAGGCGGCGGACGGCACCGGCTGGGGCGAAGGGGTCGGTGTCCTCGTCCTGGAGAAGCTCAGCGACGCGCGGCGCAACGGCCACCGCGTCCTGGCAGTTGTCAGGAGTAGCGCGATCAACCAGGACGGCGCCAGCAGCCAGCTGACGGCCCCCAACGGGCCCGCCCAGCAGCGCGTGATCCGGCAGGCCCTGGCCGCCGGTTCACTGACCACTGGTGACATCGATGTGGTCGAGGGACACGGCACGGGCACCCGGCTGGGTGACCCGATCGAGGCCCAGGCGCTGCTGGCGACGTACGGGCAGGAGCGGGCGGAGGGCCGGCCGCTGTGGCTGGGTTCGGTGAAGTCGAACCTGGGGCACACGCAGGCCGCGGCCGGTGTCGCGGGCATCATCAAGATGGTGCTGGCCATGCGGCACGAGGAGCTGCCGCGCACGCTGGGTGTGGACGCGCCGAGTTCGCATGTGGACTGGTCGGTCGGTGACGTTGAGTTGCTGACGGAGGCGCAGCCGTGGCCGGTGCGGGAGCGTCCGCGGCGGGCGGGGGTGTCGTCGTTCGGGATCAGCGGGACGAACGCGCACGTCATCGTGGAGGAAGCGCCTGCGGATGCTCCGGCGGAGGACGTTGCGGTTGTAGCTCTGCCGGTGGTGCCGTGGGTGCTGTCGGGCAAGACGCCGGACGCCGTCCAGGCGCAGGCCGCCCGGCTCCGCGCCTTCGTCCTGGCCGACCCGGAGCTGGACCCGGCGGCCGTCGGATCCGCGCTGGCCACCACCCGCTCGGCCTTCACCCACCGCGCGGGCATCGTCGCCGCCGACCGCGACGGCCTGATCGCCGGCCTGTCGGCGCTGGCGGAAGGCGGCACCGCCGCCGGCACGGTACGCGGGACGGCCGGCTCCGGGCCGCTGGGATTCCTCTTCACCGGGCAGGGCAGCCAGCGGGCGGGGATGGGACGCGAGCTGTACGCGGCGTTCCCGGTGTTTGCCGAGGCCTTGGACGAGGTCGCGGCTGCACTGGATGTGCACCTCGAACTGCCGCTGCTTGAGGTGCTGTTCGCGGAGGACGGCGACCGGTTGAACGAGACGGGCTTCACGCAGCCCGCTCTCTTCGCGCTGGAAGTGGCGTTGTTCCGGCTGCTGGAGTCCTTCGGGGTCCGGCCGCAGGTGCTGGCCGGTCACTCCATCGGCGAACTGGCGGCAGCGCATGTCGCGGGCGTGTGGTCGCTGGAGGACGCCGCACTGCTGGTGGCCGCTCGCGGCCGGCTCATGCAGGAACTGCCTCCCGGCGGTGCGATGGCGGCGATCCAGGCCACGGAGGCGGAAGTTCTGCCGCAGGTGACGGAGAGGGTGGGGATCGCGGCCGTCAACGGGCCTACCTCCATCGTCGTCTCCGGTGACGAAGAGGCAGTGGCTCAAGTCATCGCCCACTTCGACGAGCTGGGCCGGAAGACCAAGCGCCTCACCGTCAGCCACGCCTTCCACTCCCTGCACATGGAGCCGATGCTCGCGCAGTTCGCCGAGGTCGCAGCCGGTCTGACGTACAGCGTGCCCTCGATCCCGATCGTCTCGACGCTGACCGGTCGCGCCGCGACCGCCGAGGAGCTCACCGACCCCGCCTACTGGGTCCGGCACGTCCGCGAAGCCGTCCGCTTCGCCGACGCCATCACCACCCTCCAGGACCAAGGCGTCACCACCTTCCTGGAACTCGGCCCCGACGCGGTCCTCACCGCCATGGCCGCCGACACCACCACCGACACCACCACCCTCATCCCCACCCTCCGCCGCGACCACAACGAACCCCAACTCCTCACCGAAGCCCTGGTCCGTCTCCACACCACCGGCAACACCATCAACTGGCCCACCCTCCTCGGCACCAGCCACTCGCCCATCGACCTCCCCACCTACGCCTTCCAACACCAGCACTACTGGCTCGCCGACACCGCCCCTTCCACCGGCGACCCCTCCGGGCTCGGCCAGAGCGACACCACCCACCCCCTGCTCACCGCAGCCATCGCTCTCCCCGACACCGACGCGCTGCTCTTCACCGGGCGGCTGTCGCTCACCACCCACCCGTGGCTCGCGGACCACGCCGTCAACGGCACCGTCATCGTCCCCGGCGCCGCCCTCGCCGACCTCGCCATCCACACCGGCGACCACACCCACACCAGCACCCTCGAAGAGCTGACGCTCTCCGCACCGGTCGTGGTGCCGGAGACCGGTGCCCTTCACCTGCGGGTCAGCATCGGCGGGGCGGGAGAGGAGCGGACGCTGTCGGTGTTCTCGCGGCCCGAGGGTGCGGCGGAGGACGAGCCCTGGACGCGGCACGCGGACGGGCTGCTCACCTCCCACGCCACCGCTCCCCACTTCGATCTGGCCCAGTGGCCGCCGGCCGGAGCCGACTCCCTACCCGTCGACAGCCTCTACGGGACGCTGGCCGCGAGCGGCCTGGAGTACGGGCCGCTGTTCCAGGGGCTGCGCGCCGTCTGGCGCCTCGGCGACGAGGTCTTTGCCGAGGTCGCGCTGCCGGAGGGCACCGAAACGACCGGGTTCGGGCTGCATCCGGCGCTGCTCGACGCGGCGCTGCACGGCATCGCGTTCTCCGGGGCCGACAGCGGAGTGGCCGAGCTGCCGTTCGCCTGGTCCGACGTCGCCCTCTTCGCGACGGGCGCGACCGCGCTGCGGGTACGCATCACCCCGGCAGGCTCGGGCTACGCCCTGCACCTGGCCGATCAGCAGGGCGCTCCGGTCGCCTCCGTCGGCCTGCTCGCCCTGCGTCCGGTGAACACCGCGGTGCCGGCCCAGGCCGCCTTGGCCCGGGATCTGTACGAGATCCAGTGGTCGGCGGTGGATGCTGCCCCCGCTGCCGAGGGCTCGGACACAGTCGATGAGAGCGCGCTGCTGCGCGTCGTGTCGCGGGCCGATGCCCGGGTCGCCGTCGTCGATGTCCTCGCTCAGGTGCAGGGGTGGCTGGCCGAAGAATCCCCCGCCGGTTCCGGTGACGGCCGGCTGGTCGTCGTCACCCGGGGCGCGGTCGCCGCGCTGCCCGGGGAGGACGTCACCGACCTCGCCCAGGCCGCCGTGCACGGCCTCGTCCGAGCCGCGCAGGCCGAGCACCCGGACCGCATCATCCTCATCGACACCGACGCGGATGCCACCACCGGTCGGATACCCGCAACCGTCCTCACCACCGACGAGCCGGAACTCGCCGTCCGCAACTCCCAGTTGTACGCCCCACGCCTGACCCGCATGACGCCGTCCGCCGAGACCGACGCAACCCCCTGGCGCACCGACGGCACCGTCCTCATCACCGGTGGCACCAGCGGCCTGGGCGCGCTCACCGCCCGCCACCTGGTCACCGAACACGGCGTCCGCAACCTCCTGCTCACCAGCAGGCGCGGCCACAACGCCCCCGGCGCGGCAGAACTCACCGCCCAACTCACCGACGCGGGCGCCACCGTCACCATCGCCGCCTGCGACGTCTCCGACCGCAACGCCCTCGCCACACTCCTGAACGACCAACCACTCACCGCCGTGATCCACGCAGCCGGCATCATCGACGACGGGACCGTCGAGTCCCTCACTCCCGGCCAGGTGGGCACGGTGTTCGGCCCCAAGGCCGAGGCCGCCCGCCATCTGCACGAGCTGACGGCGCACCTCGACCTGGACGCTTTCGTGCTGTTCTCGTCGACGGCCGCCACCTTCGACGGCACCGGACAGGCCAACTACGCCGCAGCCAACGCCTATCTCGACGCGCTCGCCACCCACCGCCGTACGCACAACCTCCCCGCGACCTCGCTCGCCTGGGGCCTGTGGGCGCCGGAATCGGGCGGCATGGGGGCGGATCTGACGCAGGCGGATGTCGACAGGGTGGCGCGCGGCGGGGCGCCCGCGCTGGGGCGCGAGGCGGGTCTCGCGCTGCTCGACGCGGCGCTGCTCGCCGGGAAGGCGCACCTGCTGCCGGTGCCCTTCTCCACCGCGGCGCTGGAGGCGCGGGCGGGGGGCCAGGGTCTGCCGGCCATCCTGCGGGGGCTCGTCAGGGCGCCCGTGGCGCGGCGCGGCACCGTACTCTCCCCTGCCGATGCGGCAGCCCCGGAGAGCCTGAAGGACCGGCTGCTCAAGCTCCCGCCGGCCGAGCGCACGCCGGTCGTCCTGGACCTCGTGCGGAGCGAAGTGGCGGCCGTCCTCGGGCACTCGGGCGTCGATGCCGTCGATCCGGCGCGCGGCTTCGGCGGGCTGGGCTTCGACTCGCTCGCCGCCGTCGAGTTCCGCAACCGGCTCACGCCGGCGACCGGGCTGCGGCTTCCCGCGACGCTGATCTTCGACTACCCGACCTCCGAGGCCCTCGCCGAGTACATCCGCGAGCAGCTGGCACCCGCGCCCTCAGGCCCGGCGGCGCTGCGTGCCCTGGAGGCCGAACTCGCGGACCTGGAGGACCGGCTGGTCACCACGACCGGCAACGGCGACGTCGACGCCACGGACCACACCCGCGTCACCGACAGCCTGCGGGCCCTGGTGGCCCGCTGGACCGCACTGCGCGCCGGAGCCGCCGAGGCGGGCGCGTCCGCCGCCGAGGACGCGGCGGAGCTGGCCTCGGCCGACGCCGACCAGCTCTTCGACATCCTCGACAACGAGTTCGAACACCTCGACTGAACCAGCTGAACCGACCGAACCGGCCGCCGTATCCCCGCATGACCCGTTTGAGGAGAGATCCGACATGGTTGCTCAGGACCCCGCGACGACAGCGGCCACCCGTAAGGAGACGGACCTTTGGCTGCTGGAGCGGCTGGTACCGGGATCGGGCGTCAACAACCTGTCCCTGACCTTCGACGTGGCCGGTGAGATCGACACCGCGGCACTGTCCCGCGCGCTGACCCTGGTGGTGCGCAAGTACGACATCCTGCGCACCGTCTTCCGCACCTCCGAGACCGACCTCACCAAGGAGGTGCTGGAGGCCGACGCGATCACGTCGATCGAGGTCATCCCGGTCGACGTCACCCCGGTCGACGTCACCGAGGACGGTGACGAGGGTGAGGAGGGCCTGCAGGCCGCCGTCGAGGCGTTCGTGGCGGAGCCGTTCGCCCTGGACGGGAGCCCGCTCGTCCGGGCGGCGCGCTTCCGGCGGCCGGGCGGGGCCGGCGACGTGGTGAGCGTCGCCCTGCACCACCTGGTCTTCGACGCGATGTCGACCGTCACCCTCCTCGGCGAGCTGATCAGCGCCTACCAGGCGCCCGACGCGTACTCGACCACCCCCGTCGCCGCGGTCGTCGAGGCGGAGCCGTCCGAGGAGAGCGTCGACTTCTGGCGTGACCAGCTCCGTGGCTTCCGGGGCGCGGACGACGGCCTCTGGTACGGGAATCCGGCCTCGGCCACGCCGAACCTGGCGGGCGACACCCTGCAGTACCCGCTCTCCGACGACGCCCTCGCCGTGGTGGCCCGCCTGCAGCGCGAGCTGCGCGCGCCGGAGGCCGTGATCCTGCTGGCCGCCTACTACCTGCTGCTCGCCCAGCACGGCGCCGGCTCGGACATCGTCGTCGGCTCGCCCGTCAGCGTGCGCCCGCCCGGCCACGAGGGCGCCATCGGCTACCACGTGAACGTGCTGCCGCTGCGCGTGCGGATGGACCCGGCCAAACCGTTCAAGCGGCTGGTGAACCGGGCGCGCGCGGTCTTCCTGGAGAGCCTCGGCGAGCCGGGGGTGACCGCCGAGTCCGTGCTGGACGAGGTGCGGGACGGCGACTCCTCCTCCTGGCGGAACTCGCTCTTCAACCACCTCTTCAACTACGTTCCGGGCGGCACCTCCGGGACGTTCGAGGTGGCGGGGCACCCGGCGCGGATCCGCGGGGTGGAGAACGGCTTCAGCAAGTTCGACCTCGAGTTCTTCTTCATGCCGGAGCCCGAGGCGGCGAGGACCACGATCCGCGCGGTGTTCCGCACCCAGGTCTTCTCCCCCGCCGAGGTGGCCCTGCTCCTCGCCCGCTACGACGCCCTGCTGTGCGCCCTCGGCGACCAACTGGACCGGCCCATCGGTGAGATCTCCGGCTGGAGCCCGGGCGACCACGCCGCCGTTCTCGCGGGCCACCGCGACGGGCTGCCCCGGGCCCTCGCGGGCCCGCCCGTCGCGCCCTTCTCCGGCTACCTCAAGCTCTCCGCCAAGGCCGACCCCTCCGCTCCGACCCGGGCCTTCGTGGCCGCCCCCGACGGCACGGAGCTGCCGGTGGGCGTCCGCGGGGAGCTCTGCCTCGCCGCGGAGGACGTCACGCACACCGGTGACGTGGCCCGCTGGCTGCCCGACGGGCGGATCGAGATCCTCGGGCGGCTGGACCGCCGGGTGACCGTGCAGGGGCTGGCCTTCGGCCTGGAGGACGTCGACGCCGCGCTGCTCGCGCACCCCGCCGTCGACGCCGCCGTCACGGTCGCCGTGGGCGGGGTCCTCGTCTCGTTCGTCGCGACCGCCATCGGCGCCGGGGCCGGTCCCGACCTGCTCGACCAGCTCCGGAAGCAGGTGCGCACCGACCTTCCCGGCCCGGCGGAGCCGTCCCGCATCATCGTCACCGAAGGGCTTCCGACCGTGCACGGTGCTCCTGACCTGCAAGGCCTGCGGCTGCGGGCCGAGGAGCTGCTGCGGACCGAGAGCGCGCCGGAGCCGGTGGACACCAGCGAGCTGACCCGGGCGCTGATCGCCCTGTGGAAGCAGTTCCTCCAGCGCGAGGACCTGGACGCGAACTCCGGCTTCTTCACCAGTGGCGGCCACTCGCTGCTCGCGGTCCAGTTGCTGCAGCGCGTCAAGCGCACCACCAACATCCAGGTGAAGATCCGGCTGGCCGACCTGTTCGCACACCCGACCCCGGAGAAGCTCAGCACGTACATCGCCGGCAAGCAGGCGTGATCGACGGCTGATACGCCGAGGGGGCTCGTAC
>NZ_JAPVLU010000068.1:0-25806 GCF_027158205.1 Streptomyces sp. H39-S7
AATGTGCCAGTTACTGCGAACATCTCACGCGTACCAATCAAGCCTGATAGGAGGGCTCCTACCTCCCCACTTGCACCTCAATCGGCAGGCACATCGCGAAGGAACCCGCGTGAACTCCAGTTGGCAGCGACCCCATCAGGCGGCCACGCGCTTCCATGCGGCCCGCAGGCGAACCTCGGATGCGGAGTGACCGGCCGCCCGGAAGCGGGTGGCCATCTCCCGGTAGGACAGGGCCGGAGTCTGGCTGTGCCGGATCTCATCGACCAGCACGTCAAGCTCCCCATCAGGCAACGCGGGAACTGGCTCCAGCGCGGGAACCGGGTCCATCGGACCCCACACCGGCAGCTCCCACCGGGGTGCGACGCCGGGCGTGACGCGGGTCGTCACGCTGCTCAACGCCCCGCCGGTGGCCTCACCCGACCGCGCCGCCTCCAGCGTCGACCACGCCCGCGACAAGCTCTTGGCAGTCTTGGCCTGGACGCGTGCGACGCGGGCACCGGCCTGCGTCACGGCCGCAAGCCGGGTCTCCTCGGTCGCGGCCTGCGCCCGCAGCCGGGCCCGCGCCACGGCCGCCTCATCCCGGGCATCTTGCTGAATGCCCCGGATCGCACCGACGGCCGTCGGGGTCAGCGCGGTGCGTTCCCACAGCCCATGCACCAGCCACAAGGCCTTGGCCGCGACCGGCAGCCACGCCACCGCCAACCACGCGCCGGTAGACGCGTCGGCGGTCAGGGCGTGGACGATCAGGACGCCGCTGGCGATCAGGCCGAAGCACCAGCCCACCCCGGTCATCACACGGCTGTGATCACCTTGCGCGGCGAGGCGGCGTTCGTAGGCGAGGGTGGCCAGCCATCCCCCATCGATCCCGAGACCCACGACCAGCGCGACCGGCCACGGCATCGCCGTGCCCAGCCACATCACCACCACCGCCAGCGTGAGGACCATGGACACCGCCGTCATCGCGACAGCGGGCAGAACGGTCTTGGCCCTCATGCCGGCACCGCCCCTCGGGATCGGACCGCCACGGCCGCGATCAGGAGGACCGGGGTACTGTCGTCGTCCGGATCGCGGCTGTCCTCGATCCAGGACCAGTCAGCACCGGGCACCATCTCGTAGCCGAGATCCGCCAGCACCGCACGGCGCTCCGCCACCGTGGGCACCGGACCGGACCGCTCCCAACGGAACGTCGGCCAGTCCGGAGTTCCATCCACGATGTACAGGCGCCACGCCCCGCTGGGACTCGACATCTGCGCGGTCAGTGCGGTCATGCCGCACCCCCCGGAAACGCTGCGCCAGCGGTGCGGTTGATCAGATCCCGGCGGGCCGCCAGGACCCTGTTACGAGCCCGTCGGATGCGCCGGTTGTCCAGCTCGGTGACCGGGCGGTCAAGCGTCCGGATCTGTGCGTCCAGCATCTCGACTTCCGCACGGATGACGGGCATCTCGTGCTCGATCGTTTCCAGTTCCGCGAACGTGGGCTCACGGTCAAACTCGGCGGCCGTAACAGCCGCCTGAACAGTGCCGATGTACCTCATGGGTCGGTATCTCCTCATCGAATGCACGGCCCTACAGCGGCTCCGGTGTTCGAGCACCGGAGCCGCGCACCGTTTTGTGTGGGTGGAGCGCCCTGACCGGGAGTCGAACCCGGCCTACGACCATCAGGGCTGCCGTACTTGTCTCCTTCGGGAGCGCGCTCCCGTTGCAGGCAGAGACGTGACCTTTCGGTCTGTGCCCTCCGGTTGACCAGGGATCCGGGACCCTCAGCCCCCTCTGTCCGGGGCTCCTTCGCTTGCGGGAACGGGCGCGTTCTTGCACCAGTCAACCCACTTGCTCAACTTGTAGGAACAAGCTGTTGCAGTGATGCTGCACCCACGGAGCGTCAGCCGTCAAGGGATTCGAGCAATGATGTACCTACAAGTTCAGCAAGTGCGTCATGATGGAGGCATGAGCAAGCAACCGAAGTACCGGCTGGTGGCCGAAGCCCTGCGTCGGGAGATCGACGACCTCACCTATCCGCCCGGCACGCGGTTGCCGTCGGAGAATGACCTGAGCACGCGCTTTGACGCCTCCCGCAACACCGTCCGAGCCGGTCTGAACGTGCTCGTCACGGAGGGGTTGATCACGTCGAGCCAGGGGCTTGGCTACGAGGTCCGGTCGAACGAGGTCTTCGAACTCAACGCGTCACGCTTCGAGAACCTCGACTTCCCGCAGCAAGGTGACGCATACAGCACCGATGTGAAGCACGCAGGGCGCCGGCCAAGCCAGACGTTCCGCGTCGAGATGCAGCCCGCGCCGCCTGCCATCGCCGAGCGACTCCGGGTCGAGACAGCATCGACTACCGTCCTGCGCTTCTGCCACCGCTTCGTTGACGATGTCCCATGGTCGACGCAGGCCACGTACTACCCGATCTGGCTCGCTGAGGGAACGCGCCTGACGGAGCCGGGAGACATCGCCGAGGGGACAACCCGCTACCTGGCCAGCCTGGGCGTAGAGCAGGTCGGCTACTTCGATGAGATCGACACGAGGATGCCCACGCCGGAGGAGGCACGGCTCTTGGAGGTGGGAGCCGGGGTGCCAGTGCTCACGTGGACGCGCACTGGCTACTCCACCGAGAAGCCGATCCGCTGCACCGTCACGACGTTCCGGGGCGACCTGAACCGCATGAACTACGAGATCGGCGACCTGTCCGCCCGAAACGCGAAAGCGTGATCGTCACCCGCGCGACTCCCGCTGACCTGGAGGTCCTGCTGCACTTCCGCGAAGAGGCGTCGGGATGGCTCCGGGCACTCGGCATCGACCAGTGGAGCAAGCCGTACCCGCCGGAACTGATGCTCGCCAGCATCGCGGCCGACAACGTCTTCCTCTTCAGCGAGAAGGGGCGGACGGTCGCCACGGTGACGCTGGACCAAGAGGATCTGGAACCCGGGGCCTGGACCGAAGATGAGCTGCAAGAGCCTGCTCTCTACGTGCACAAGCTCACCGTGTTTCGTGAGGCCAGCGGCAGGAACCTTGGTGGCCGCATCCTGGATTGGGCCGGAGACAGAGCGGCCCGATCCGGCGCCCAGTGGCTGCGGCTGGACGCCTGGACCTCGAACCCGATGCTGCAGGACTACTACCTCCGACAAGGCTTCCGGCACGTCCGCACGGTCACCGAGGGCAGCGCAGTCAATGGGGGTGCACGCGTCTCAGGTTGGCTCGCTCAGCGTCCAGCCGTGAGGACGGCGCACGGACTAGATGACCGAAGTGGTGCGGCGTGACCGCGTTCGCAGAGCTGCAGAGAACCTGCGTACCAACTGCATCTACGAATCTGCCAACAGCCTTCCGGCACCCATGATGAGATGCCCCATGGAAGCCATGTCGGGCAAGGCTGGGGATGCCATCCGTTGGGGAGTGATTCGTGAGCGAGACCACAGCAGATGAACTGGACAAAGAACAATTGGCACAGCTGCATGCAGCAACTCTCAAGGCGTCGGAGGCTTGCCTTGAGCTAAAAAAGCTATGCGCAGTTGTGCTTGTTCCCGTAGGCACCCTTGTCGCCTCATTCGGAGACCGAAAGCCGGGAGCCTCACTATTTGCCTCCGGCACACTTGTAATCTTAGCTTTCTGGCTGGCTGACAGTTTCAGTTATTTCTATCAACGGAAACTCAGAGGCGCTATGATACCAATATGGCAACGCAGGGCCAATCGCTGCATTGGCGAGATTGCCATAGTTCCCAATTCGGGGGAAGTCTCTCCGTGGCGGGCCGCCTTTAACGCTTCCATGGTTTACTATATGATTCTCGGGACGTTGTTTTTGGTTGCTTCGTCGGCCTACGCTCTAGGTTGGCTGGATGGATAGGATCGCACGTGCGCCAGTTCGTTAGCTACGCAAGGCGTGACAACGGAACTGAGAGGCTTGTAAAAATAAAGGAATTTCTTTGCAGACGGAATACTGGGTCAGTATACATAGACGATCTAGAAATTCACGACCCTTTGACAGGCCGCGTAGCGTCGGTGGTCGCGGCCATCGAGGCGGCGAACGTTTTGATTGCCATCCCATCCGAAAACTACTTGCAGACCAAGTGGACTCGCTGGGAATTTGAAACAGCAATATCTCGCAACGTACCCATCATGGCGTTGCTCCCAAATTGGGATCTCGTTCTCCCCAATAACCCTGGATGGCCTTGGCCCCCGAGGGAGGAGACGAGAGGATACATAGGCGACGTGGGTGCACCGGCGGGGAAGTTTGACGGCGCGCTGCCCACTTACCCCTGAGTCTGTCAACGCTCGCGGTCCAACGACCGGGGTTTATAAAGAATTTTGCCTCCTGTGCTTCCAGATGGATGCTCTGTGAGCGGGATGATGCGGAGCAGTCTGATGCATGGCTGACACGCGAGCACGGCGTGACTCGGTCCACTGCCGGATTCGGCGATAGCAACGATCGTCAGATTCTCCGGCTCGATTCGACACCACGCGCACGTCGTCTGGAACCGAATCAAGATGCCGCTCGCCACTCGTTCGGCGTCCTGGCCGCTGCACTCGTCCACTTCATCAGCTCCTCGGGCTGGTGGCCCACCCCAGGGCCGTTGTTGCCGCCGCTGGGCTGGTGATGTCACTCCATTGGCACCGTACTACCCCCTGCTACCCCCTGGGGTAGCTATCGCGGGACTGGGGCACCTACCTACGTTGTGATCATGAGCATTGACCGGGAAGGGCCCGTTCCTCCGTACCGCCAGATCGCGGCGGCCCTCCGAGGGCGGATCGAGGACGGCAGCATCTCCCCGGGCCGCCGCATCCCGAGCCTTGTTGAACTTGAGGAAGAGTTCGGCGTTGCCAGAGACACGCTCCGCAAGGCCGTGCAGGTGCTTAAGGACGAGGGATTGGTCGAGACCGTAAACGGCATGGGCATCTACGTCATCGATCGCCCGGACAGCCCGCGCTAGACCCCGGCCGGGGTCATTGCCGAGTGCGCCATAGGCGACTCCCCCCGGAACGCTCCCGAGGTTGGGCCGCCCCGGGCCGTCCGGCGGGGGCCCACGACGACCGGCAACAACAGTCAACGCCCCCTGGTCAGAGCGACCGTCGCGAAGGTTGCGCCAGCTCGATCTGACGTAGGATCAGTTCTGGCGCGTCGATTTATGCCTCGCACGACTCGTCGAGGAAGGCGAGCAACCGACGCACACGCTCGCCAGCTATTACCGACCCGAGCGTGTGGAAGGGACTCGGATCGTCGATCCATCCCTCGGCCCCGCCGGCCGCGGCGCAGGCTTCCGCGTGCCGTACGACGCTGGCTACGAGATCGACCACATGCGGGAAGAGCTGTTCGCCCGAGTCGTTACGCCCGAGGAGGCGAAACTTCTCGAGTTGCCGACCGGGGAACCGGTGGTCGAACTGCACCGGACCACGTTCACGGCAAACGGCACAGTAGTTGAGTTCGCGATTGGTGGTCACGCTGCATCTCGCGTCGCACCACCAGGTGAGGCATTGCGTCATTTCCATATATTTTTTACACTCTTCGAAATGGGTTTTTCGAGAAGGCGAAAAATGGCATCGCGGAGAAATTCTTCTGGCATCGACTCCTTCCAATGAATTGCTTCGATATGGTAATTAGATCGATTGGCCATTGTGTCGATTTCCTGCTGGGCGACTCTGGTGAAGCCGCTGGAAGATACAACAAGAAGTCCCTTAATGCCGCTCTCTTGAACCATTTCCGCAAGGTATGAAATGTCGAGGGACGAGAGAGGCTTTGAATGATTAACTACCTCGATTCCTGCACTTCCCGCTGACGTATTGAATCGCAGATTAGGCATTGGCGGCTCGGCAGAGGGGTTAATGGCTCTGTAAATTTCTCTCATTGGCACAATGCTACTTAGTGTCTGGGCCACTGCCCGCTCCAGCTCGCTTGAGAACTCCAGTCCAGACGTCCGCGAGACTTGTTCGATCGCTTCGTTCGAAATCGGCTGCTGTAGGATCTCGGAAGCCCTGCTCAGAAATGCCGAGAGCCGTTGTTGATAGTATTCAACTCCGGCCACATTCTTCATTTCTCGAACGAGTTCCACTCTTGGCCCGATGGTCCGCCCGCTTTGCCGCCTGTACCAATCCTCTTTTACGTCATTGGTGAGCAGCAGAACCGGAGCTGGGTTCGACTTGGCGTAATCTAGGATTTGCATCCAGATAATCGCATCGCCGTATTTATTTGTAAGCTTCTTGGCGTCCAAATTCCCCGGCGGAACTCCTTTATCGTAACGCTCTTTTGCACTATCTTCGTATTTCTTAGAATCGTCCTCGCTCGGCTTAGATCCGATTCTTCCCTCAAGAATTTTCTCCCATTTGGCAAGGATGCTGTCTGAGCGAAGTGCATCCTCAAGCTTTTCATCTCGACCGGAGCTCATCTTCGCGACAAGCGATAGTGCGTCTTCCAAGTGGCGGATCAGGCGAACACCTTCTGTCTCTGTAACTACAGGGTGACCGACCAAGGTTGCCAAGTGGTCCCTCACCTTGTCCCGCGCATCTTGTAGCGGCTTTTCAAGATTCTGGTAAACCTTATCTTCGCCTGATAGAACGCTCGGTCTATTTTGGAAGAACTCCCACGCTGCATGATAGGGGACCCAGATCCTATCCCGAAGATTTTCAAGCATGGAGAAGAATTGATTTCGGGTGGTCGCGTCCACTTTATATGGCGACAGAAGCACGTTTGCATCCAGCACGAGAATTCCGTCTGTTAGAAATTTCTTGTATTCAATATCCGCTGGAGTGTAATACTCGATAAATTGCTCGCGCATCATAGATCTCTCTTTCGGCGGCAGTCCTAGGTTTTCTTACAGCTTCGGTCTCGGGATTTCCCTATAGACAGCTAGAGGGACGACTGAAAAACCGGGGTACTGAGGCAGGTCTAGAAATCCAAGAGAGCCCATGTATCCCATGAAGGAGTTAATACTCTTTGCGGTCCTTCCTCGGATGAGATTGTCATCATTGTCAACAAATTTCTCGAAGGAAAAATCTACTTGCGGCTCTGCATAATGCCCGATACTTCCTACAATGGTCCATTTTTGCTGTCCGGTCCCATAGCGAGCGAAGAGGACATCGGGGTCGCTATCTAGGTATTGTCTTCCTTCCTGAAGACGAGCGCCTACCGTAAAGTCTTCACCCTCTACCGGGAAGAGGTTCAGATGCAGGCCAGGCGTGAAAAGTCCCCGTGCAAGTCGGATGACTGAACGGAGCTGCTGTCCACTGATTCCGCTATCTCCTCCTTCTGTTTCACCTCCTAGGTTGAAATCAGGAATATCATCTTCTAGGTTGCTTCCTCCCATTGGAATGTATTTTGGTGTTGTCGTCTTGGGCAGCTTCTTCTTGACGGAGGGCGGAATTGGAGCGGTAGGTGTTTCATTAAGACCCTTGATCCCCAGCGCTGCTGCCGAGAGCCCAGCAAAGGAGGAGGCGACGTAGCGCGCGTCGAAAATTGAGGCAAGAGCAGAAAGTCGTATTATTGAGCCGGGAGGATTCTCTTTCCTTAGATTTGCGGATGTCCAATATTCTGATTTGGTCAGTTCGGAGCTTATATCCTTAATCATTCCTTCCGATGTGAGCATCGACTCCAAGCGTGGAAAAATCGAATCGCCAAATGACTTGTGTACGTAGCGCTCATTTCCCCACTCCTGATACTCAGAGTGCGGCAAGTCTCCAGCGCTGTTTCTTCTCTTGGAGTTCTTGTCTGTTGCGTGTTCCGATTCTGTTATTCCGCCCTCGATCTGCCCAAGCATTGAGCGTACTTTGTCAGTATCAACGTAGAGAAAATCTTGCATCAAAATTTTCCTGTCCGGCAGACGTAGTTACCTCCACTCTACGCGCGAGCTGATGATTCGTCGTCTTCTAGGGCGAGAATGGATCCTTGGAATCGAACCTAGTACGAAAGGGATCGATATATCTACATCCCGAATGGGAAGCTCCACGGGAGCGAGATGATCTTGTGCGGCGCGGTCAACAATCGCCTTGACTCTGAAGTGGTTGCAGATCGCGAGAGTCATCCGGGCGGCCATGGAGCGTTTAGCTTCGGGAGGGATGACATGCGAGTGCCCTCATCGCCGATGGCCAACGCTGGTGCCTGCTGCCACCAGATCACGCATAAGTCAGCCCCACTCCCGGTGGGGCTGACGCCCCTGCTGACTGATGGCCGGGCCGTCCCTGGGCCGTCCGGCCACGGCCCACGACGACCGGCAACGACAGTCAACGACCGCTCCCCCGCTGGTCAGAGCGGCCGCCGCGAAGGTTCCCCCTGCTCGATCTGACGTAGAATCAGTTCTAGTTATAGTGGGCAATGACTTCGTCGGCGAGAGGGGACCAGATGGTGCGCGTGACCGACCACGGCGGAGGGGTCTGGAGCATCCCGGTCCCGATCCCCGACAATCCCCTCGGCCACACGCTCGTCCACCTCCTGGACACCGACCGCGGTCCCGTGCTGATCGACACCGGCTGGGACGACCCGGACTCGTACGCCGCCCTGGAGGCGGGCCTCGTCGAGGCGGGCACCTCCGTCGGCGAGGTGCACGGCGTTCTCATCACCCACCACCACCCCGACCACCACGGGCTTTCCGCGCAGGTCCGCGAGGCCTCCGGCGCGTGGATCGCGATGCACGAGGCCGACGCGGCCGTGGTGCGCCGCACCCGGTCCGCCGCGCCGGCCCGCTGGGTGACCTACATGACGGCCAAGCTGGTCGCCGCAGGCGCCCCCGAGGAGCACATCGCCCCGCTGCGCGCCGCCCGCGAGTCGGGCCGGATGAGCACCCTGCCGGGGCTGCGGCCCGCGCTCCCCGATCGCGACATCGTCCCCGGCGAGCTGGTGGACCTCGCCGGCCGGCGGCTGCGCGCCATCTGGACGCCGGGTCACACCCCCGGCCACGTCTGCCTGTTCCTGGAGGAGAGCCGGCGGCTGTTCTCCGGCGACCACCTGCTGCCGGGGATCTCCCCGCACATCGGGCTGTACGAGGACCCCGACGACGCGGTCGAGACCGATCCGCTCGGCGACTACCTCGCCTCCCTGGAGCGCATCGGCCGGCTCGATCCCGACGAGGTGCTGCCCGCGCACCAGTACGCGTTCACGGACGCGGCCGGCCGGGTGCGGGAGCTGCTCGACCACCATGAGGAGCGGCTGAGCGGGCTGCGGGCGCTGATCACCGACGCACCGCGCACGCCCTGGCAGCTCGCCGAGGTGATGGAGTGGAACCGCCCCTGGGAGCAGATCCCGTTCGGTTCGCGCAACATCGCCGTCTCGGAGGCCGAGGCGCATCTGCGGCGACTGGTGAAGGCCGGCCGCGCGGAGGCCGTACCCGGCTCCGATCCGGTCACCTACCGGGCCGTCTGACGGAACGGGCGGCCGGACGCGCGCGGGCCGGGACCGGGAGCGGTACCCGCAGGGCATACGATGTTCGGGACAATTCCATCCACGTCCGAGCGGGGGAAGCCGGCGCGAATCCGGCACTGACCCGCAACCGTGAGCCGTCCCGCAGGGCAGGGGCGGCGAGTCGGAGTACCCGCGACGGACGGGAGCGGCTCCCGTCGAGGTAACGGAGCCGGAGCCCCCGGTGCCCCGCGCAGAGCGCGGTCCCGCAGCGGTTGCACCCGGCCACGCAACCGCTCAGCGAAAGGCATCAACCCCTCATGAACCTCCGTCGCAGCGCAGCCGCGCTCGCCGCCGCCACCGTGCTCGGTATGGCCGCGGTGCCCGCGGCCTCCGCCGACACCCCACTGCCTCCCGGGCTCTACGGCACCGGGGACCCGACGTACGACGGGGTCTGGCGGCAGTCCTACGCGCTGCTGGCGCTGCACACCGCCGGGGTGACGCCGGCCGACAGCGCCGCCGCCTGGCTGACCGGCCAGCAGTGCGCGGACGGCGGTTTCCCCTCGTACCGGGCCGACACCGCGAAGGCGTGCGACGCCAAGACGGAGGACACCAACGCGACGGGCATCGCCGTGCAGGCGCTCACCGCGCTGGGCGATAAGGCCACCAAAGACACTGTCGTCAAGAAGGCCACCGACTGGCTGACGTCGGTGCGCAACAAGGACGGCGGCTGGTCGTACAACCCGGGCGGCGCCTCCGACCCGGACTCCACCGGTGTCGTGATCGGCGCGCTGGTTGCCGTCAAGCAGGACGTGAAGGCGTCGCAGGACAGCCTCAAGGCGTTCCAGTTCGGCTGCGAAGCCAAGGCCGCCGACCGCGGCGCCTTCGGCTACCCGATGAACGGCAAGCTCTCCGTGAGCGCCAAGGCCACCGCCGACGCGGTGCGCGGCGCGGCCGGCGCGGGCTTCGTCGTCACCCCGCCGACCGCGAACGTGGCCGCGAAGGCCCCGGACTGCGCGTCGCCCGACGCGTTCAAGGCGCTCGACGCGGCCGGTGCGGCCTCGGCCGGCGCCGCGTACCTGACGGCCCAGCTCACCGCGGGCGGCAGCCACCTGACCGCCGTCACCCCGGGCGCGGACAAGCCGACCGCGGACTACGGCACCACCGCCGACGCCGTGGTCGCGCTGGCCGCGAACCAGCAGCTCGACACCGCGAAGACGTCGTACGACTGGCTCGCCAAGAACTCCGCGACCTGGTCGAAGGGGAACCCCGCCGCCCTGTCGCAGCTGGTCCTCGCCGCGCACGCGACGGGCAACGACCCGAAGAACGCCGGCGGCGCGAACCTCGTCCAGCAGCTCACCAACCTCGGCCCGAAGCCGGCCGCCGCGGCGACCGCGAGCCCGTCCGCGCCCGACAAGACCGAGAAGAAGGACGACAAGTCCGGCTCGATGGCCACCTGGTGGATCGTCGGCGTCTTCTTCGTCGCCAGCATCGGCGTCGGCTTCCTGGTCAGCGGCCGCCGGAAGAAGCAGGGCTGATGGCGCGTCTCCCGCTGCGGGCGGCCACCGTGCTGGTGGCGCTCGGAGCGCTGCTCGCGGTCTGCGCGCTGCCCGCCCACGCCGCCTCCTACCGCTACTGGTCGTTCTGGCAGCGCTCCGGCGACGCCTGGACGTACGCGCAGACCGGTCCCGCGCTGGACCGGCCCGCCGACGGGACCGTCGAGGGCTGGCGCTTCGCGGCCAGCGCCGAGGCCCAGGACGCGTCGAAGCCGCGTGACGTCCCCGGCGCCACGACGTTCGGCGCGATCTGCGCGGGCACCCCGCCCAAGGGCGGCACCAAGCGCGTCGCGCTCGTCCTGGACTTCGGCACCGCCGCCGACGCCGGGGGCGGCGCCGCACCGCCCGCGCCCCGTACCGCCTGCGCCCAGGTCCCGGGTGACGCGACGGGCGCCGACGCGCTCGCCGCCGTCGCCAAGCCGCTGCGCTACAACTCCGCCGGCATGGTGTGCGCCGTCGCGGGCTACCCGAGGACGGGCTGCGGGGAGCCGGTCGCCGGCACCACCCGGGCCACCGACGCGTCGAAGACGCCCGCGCCGCAGGCGTCGGGCGACTCCGGCGGCGACGGTGACGGCGGGGGCCCGTCGGTCGGTGTGTTCGCGGGCATCGCCGCCGTCCTCGCCCTCGGCGGGGCGGCCCTCTGGCAGGCCCGCCGCCGGCGCGGATGAGGACCGGGATACGCCGGAGCACCGGGGCACGCCGGGGCGCCGCCGGTCGCGGGGCCGCCATCGCCACCCGCTCCACCGCGCTGCACGCCGGCGCGTGGTGGCTGTGGGCGCTGGGGCTGGCGACGGCGGCGTCCAGGACCACCAATCCGCTGCTGCTCCTGCAGCTGGTCGCGGTCGCGGGCTATGTGGTGGCCGCCCGCCGCACGGACGCGCCCTGGGCGAAGTCCTACGGGGCGTTCCTGAAGCTGGGTCTGGTGGTGCTGGCGATCCGGCTGGCCTTCGCCGTCCTGCTGGGCTCGCCGATCCCGGGGACCCACACCCTCTTCACGCTGCCCGAGGTCCCGCTGCCCGACTGGGCGCGGGGGGTCAGGCTCGGTGGGAGGGTGACCGCGGAGGGTCTGCTGTTCGCGCTCTACGACGGTCTGAAGCTGGCCACCCTGCTGGTCTGCGTGGGCGCGGCGAACGCGCTCGCCAACCCGGCCCGGCTGCTCAAGTCGCTGCCGGGCGCGCTGTACGAGGCGGGGGTCGCGGTCGTCGTGGCGATGACCTTCGCCCCGAACCTCGTCACCGACGTGCAGCGGCTGCGCGCCGCCCGCAGGCTGCGGGGCCGCGACGACCGCGGGGCACGGAGCCTGTTGCAGGTCGGGCTGCCCGTCCTGGAGGGGGCGCTGGAGCGGTCGGTGGCGCTGGCCGCCGCGATGGACGCGCGCGGCTACGGCCGCTCCGCCGAGGTGCCGGCCGCGATACGCCGGACGACGGCCGCGCTGACGCTGGGCGGACTGCTCGGCGTCTGCGCCGGGACGTACGCGCTGCTGTCCGCGTCGGGCGCCGGGTACGGCGTCCCCGTGCTGCTGCTCGGGCTGGTCTCGGCACTGGCTGGGCTGCGGCTCGGCGGCCGGCGCTCGATCCGCAGCCGCTACCGGCCCGACCGGTGGGGGGTGCGGGCCTGGCTGGTGTCGGGCTCCGGTGTCGCGGTGGCGGCGCTGATGATCTGGGCCGCCTCGTACGATCCGGCGGCGCTGGCCC
Organism: Streptomyces sp. H39-S7; assembly: GCF_027158205.1. Taxonomy (GTDB): domain Bacteria; phylum Actinomycetota; class Actinomycetes; order Streptomycetales; family Streptomycetaceae; genus Actinacidiphila. Next base: position 12,563 of record NZ_JAPVLU010000068.1, read on the forward strand.
CGCCGGCGGTCCCGCTCACGGCTCCCACGCTGCCCCTGTGGCCCGCGCTCTCGATTCTGATCGGGCTGCTGCCGGCCTTCGTCGCACCCCCTCCCCTTTTCCCGCCGCACCCGAAGGAGGACCGCGCGTGATCCGCTTCGAGCAGGTCTCCGTCAGGTACGACAACGCCGCCGAGCCCGCAGTCGCCGGAGTGGACCTCACCGTCCCCGAGGGTGAGCTGTGCCTGCTCGTCGGCCCGTCCGGAGTCGGCAAGTCGACTCTGCTGGGTGCCGTCTCCGGCCTGGTACCGCACTTCACCGGCGGTGTCCTGTCCGGCCGGGTCACCGTGGCCGGCCGCGACACCCGTACGCACAAGCCGCGCGAACTCGCCGACGTCGTCGGCACGGTCGGCCAGGATCCGCTCTCGCACTTCGTCACCGACACCGTCGAGGACGAGCTCGCCTACGGCATGGAGTCGCTGGGCCTGGCTCCCGCCACCATGCGCCGCCGCGTCGAGGAGACGCTCGACCTGCTGGGCCTGGCCGAGCTGCGCGACCGGCCGATCGCCACGCTCTCCGGCGGCCAGCAGCAGCGCGTCGCCATCGGCTCGGTGCTCACCGTCCACCCCAAGGTTCTGGTGCTGGACGAGCCGACGTCGGCCCTCGACCCCGGCGCGGCCGAGGAGGTGCTGGCGGTGCTGCAGCGGCTGGTGCACGACCTGGGGACCACGGTGCTGATGGCGGAGCACCGGCTGGAGCGCGTCGTGCAGTACGCGGACCAGGTGATCCTGCTGCCCGCCCCCGGCGCCGCCCCGGTGCAGGGCGCGCCCGCCGACGTCATGGCCCTCTCCCCCGTCCACCCGCCGGTGGTGGCGCTGGGCCGCCTCGCGGGCTGGTCGCCGCTGCCGCTGTCCGTACGCGACGCCCGCCGCAGGGCAGGACCGCTGCGGGAGCGGCTGGCGGACTGTACTCCCCCGGCCGCGCCGGTGGTTCCGGCCGCCGCCGCGCCGGTCGCGGTGCTCGACCGGCTCTCCGTCCGCCGGGGCAGGACCGAGGTGCTGCGCCAGGTGTCGCTGACGGTCCGACCGGGCGAGACGGTCGCGCTGATGGGCCGCAACGGCGCGGGCAAGTCGACCCTGCTCTCCACCCTCGTCGGCCTGCACCCCGCCGCCTCCGGCACGGTGACCGTCGGCGACGGCGTCGTACCGTCCAGGACGAGGCCGGGTGAGCTGATCCGGCAGGTGGGCCTCGTGCCGCAGGAGCCGCGGGACCTGCTCTACGCGGACACGGTTGCCGGTGAGTGCGCGGCGGCCGACCAGGACGCGCACGCCGCGCCCGGCACCTGCCGCGCGCTGGTCACCGCGCTCCTGCCGGGCGTCCATGACGCGGCCCATCCCCGTGATCTGTCCGAGGGCCAGCGGCTGGCGCTGGCCCTGTCCGTCGTGCTGGCCGCCCGGCCGCCGCTGCTGCTGCTCGACGAGCCGACCCGCGGCCTGGACTACGCCGCCAAGGGCCGGCTGGTCGAGCGGCTGCGGGCCCTGGCGGCGGAGGGCCACGCGATCGTGCTGGCCACGCACGACGTCGAGCTGGCCGCGGAACTCGCCCACCGGGTGGTGATCCTGGCCGACGGCGAGGTGGTCGCGGACGGCCCGACCGCCGAGGTCGTGGTCTCCTCCCCCGCCTTCGCCCCGCAGGTCTCGAAGATCCTCGCGCCGCTGCCCTGGCTGACGGTTCCGCAGGTCGCGTCGGCCCTGGAGGAGTCGTCATGACGCTTCCCGGGCCGGCACCGCGCCCCGACCGCCAGGTGCGTCCCATCCGGCTCGGTCCGCGGTCCGTCGTCGCGCTGGCGCTGATCTCCGCGATCGGCGTCGCGCTGTTCGGCTGGCCGCTGCTCGCCGATCCCGGCACCGGGCTCGCGCACAGCAGGGACGCCCCCTGGCTCTTCGCCGCGCTGCTGCCGATGCTGATCGCCGTGGTGATCGCGACGATCGCGGACGGCGGGATGGACGCCAAGTCGATCGCGATGCTCGGGGTGCTGGCCGCCGTCGGGGCGGCGCTGCGCCCCCTGGGCGCGGGCACGGCCGGCATCGAGCCGATGTTCTTCCTGATGGTGCTGTCGGGCCGGGTGCTGGGCCCCGGGTTCGGTTTCGTGCTGGGCGCCGTGTCGATGTTCGCGTCCGCGCTGCTCACCGGTGGCGTCGGCCCGTGGATGCCGTTCCAGATGCTTTCGATGGGCTGGGTCGCGATGGGCGCGGGACTGCTTCCGGGCCCGCACACCCTGCGCGGCCGCGGCGAGCTCGCGATGCTCGCGGTGTACGGGGCGGTCGCGTCCGTGCTCTACGGCACGATCATGAACTTGCAGGGCTGGGCGACGATCGGCGGGATGTCGGCGAGCGTCTCCTACGTGCCGGGCGCTCCCGTGGACGAGAACCTCGGCCGCTTCGCCGTCTACTGCCTGACCACGTCACTGGGCTGGGACCTCCCGCGCGCGGTCCTGACGGCGATCCTCACACTCACGCTCGGCGCCACGATCCTGAAGGCGCTGCGCCGCGCGACGCGCCGGGCGGCGTTCGACGTGCCGGCCGGCTTTCAGCCCTGACCCCGCCCCGGGAAGGGGCGGGATCGGGTCGCGCCACCGCGGGGATCAGAGCCGCTGGATGATCGTCCCCGTGGCCAGCGCGCCGCCGGCGCACATCGTGATGAGGGCGAACTCCTTGTCCGTGCGCTCCAGCTCGTGCAGCGCCGTCACGATCAGCCGTGCGCCGGTCGAGCCGACCGGGTGGCCGAGGGCGATCGCGCCCCCGTTGACGTTGACCTTCTCCAGGTCCTGGTCGAAGACCTGCGCCCAGGACAGCACGACGGACGCGAACGCCTCGTTGATCTCGATGACGTCGATGTCCTTCAGCGTCATCCCGGCCTTGCCGAGGACGGCCCGGGTCGCGTCGACCGGCCCGTCCAGGTGGAAGTGCGGGTCGGAGCCGACCAGCGCCTGGGAGACGATCCGGGCGCGCGGGCGGAGCTTGAGCGCCCGCGCCATCCGCTTGGACGCCCACATGACGGCCGCCGCCCCGTCGGAGATCTGTGAGGAGTTGCCCGCGGTGTGCACGGCGGTCGGCATGACCGGCTTCAGCTTGGCCAGGCCCTCCATGGTGGTGTCCCGCAGGCCCTGGTCCCGGTCGACCAGCCGCCACATGCCCTGACCGGCCTGCTGCTCCTCCTCGTTGGTGGGGACCTGCACCGCGAAGGTCTCCCGCTTGTACCGCTCCTCCGCCCACGCCCGGGCGGCCCGCTCCTGCGAGAGGAGGCCGAGCCGGTCGACGTCCTCCCGGGTCAGCCCGCGCCGCCGGGCGATCCGCTCGGCGGCCTCGAACTGGTTGGGCAGGTCGACGTTCCACTCGTCGGGGAACGGCTTGCCGGGGCCGTGTTTGGAACCGCTGCCCAGCGGCACTCGGGACATCGCCTCCACGCCGCAGCCGATGCCGATGTCGATCACTCCGGCGGCCACCATGTTGGCGACCATGTGGTTGGCCTGTTGCGAGGAACCGCACTGACAGTCCACGGTGGTCGCGGCGGTCTCGTACGGCAGTCCCATCGCGAGCCAGGCGTTGCGCGCGGGGTTCATGGACTGCTCGCCGGCGTGGGTGACGGTGCCGCCGACGACCTGTTCGACGGCGTCCGGCTGGATCCCGGTCCTGCCGAGCAGTTCGCGGTACGTCTCCCCCAGCAGGTAGGCGGGGTGCAGATTGGCGAGCGCGCCTCCGCGCTTGCCGATGGGCGTGCGCACAGCTTCGACGATGACGGGTTCAGCGGCCATGAATCTCGTCCTCTCCTCGACCGGTCGGCGTCCCGGCGCCTCCGGCAGAACTAGAACGCGTACTAGTTCTGTCTGCAGTCTTATTACCCATGGAGCGCAGCGCGCAAGACTCGTGCACAAGGCTCCATGGGCGCGCACGACATCCACACGGTCATGCCCCTTGCGACTTGTAGAACTGGTTACTACCTTCAAGTCATATCTGATGGACCGTCAGACATGGAGTGGCCGATGCCCTGCCCAGCGCTTCCCGAAGGCTTCGACTTCACAGACCCGGACGTGTACGAGCAGCGGGTACCGCTCCCCGAGTTCGCGCAACTGCGGCAGACCGCCCCCGTGTGGTGGAACGAACAGCCCCACAACACCGCCGGGTTCGAGGACGACGGGTACTGGGTCGTCACCCGGCACGCCGACGTCAAAGAGGTCTCGATCAACCCCGACGTCTACTCGTCGTTCCTCAACACCGCGGTCATCCGCTTCAACGAGCACATCACCCGCGAACAGATCGAGATGCAGCGGCTGATCATGCTGAACATGGATCCGCCCGAGCTGACGCGCGTCCGGCAGATCGTCCAGCGCGGCTTCACCCCGCGCGCCATACGCCAGATGGAACAGACGCTGCGCGACCGCGCCCACCGCATCGTCGCCGAGGCGCGCGGCCGGCGGACGGGCAACTTCGTCACCGAGGTCGCCTCGGAACTCCCGCTCCAGGCCATCGCCGAGCTGATCGGCATCCCGCAGGACGACCGCAGCAAGCTCTTCGACTGGTCCAACAAGATGATCGCCTACGACGACCCGGAGCTGGCCATCACGGAGGAGGTGGGCGCCGAGTCGGCCATGGAGCTGATCTCGTACGCCATGAACCTCGCCGCCGCCCGCAAGGAATGCCCGGTCAAGGACATCGTCAGCCAGCTCGTCGCCGCCGAGGACGAGGGCAACCTCAGCACGGACGAGTTCGGCTTCTTCGTCCTTGTGCTCTCCGTCGCCGGGAACGAGACGACGCGCAACGCCATCACCCATGGCATGCACGCCTTCCTCACCCACCCCGAGCAGTGGGAGCTCTACAAGGAGACGCGGCCGAGCACCGCCGCCGAGGAGATCGTCCGCTGGGCGACCCCCGTCACGTCCTTCCAGCGCACCGCCACCCGGGACACCGTGCTGGGCGGCCAGGAGATCAAGAAGGGCCAGCGCGTCGGCATGTTCTACGCCTCCGCCAACCACGACCCCGAGGTCTTCGACCACCCCGAACGCTTCGACATCACCCGTGACCCCAATCTGCACCTGGGGTTCGGTGGCGGCGGCCCGCACTACTGCATGGGCAAGAACCTGGCGATCATGGAGATCGACCTCATGTTCAACGCCATCGCCGACGCGATGCCCGACATCAGACTGGTCGGCGACCCGCGCCGGCTGCGCTCCGCCTGGATCAACGGCGTCAAGGAGATGCAGGTCAGCTACGAGGGCTGAACGGAGCGGAGCCGGACGGCGGGCCGGGTAGGGCAGGATGACGTCATGAGCATCGTCAAGATCAATGCCCTGACCGTGTCGCCGGAGATGCGCGAGACGCTGGAGAAGCGGTTCGCCGCGCGCGCCGGCTCCGTCGAGAACTCCGACGGCTTCGAGTGGTTCGAACTGCTGCGCCCGGTCGACGGCACCGACCAGTACCTCGTGTACACGCGGTGGCGCAGCGAGGAGGACTTCACGAAGTGGATGTCCACGTCGATGCGCGGTCCGGGCGCGCACGGCGCCCAGGGCGCGGGCGGCGGTGCGGCCGGCGCCGCGGGTACGAGCGAGGGCGGAGCCGAGCGGCCCAAACCGGCCGCTTCCGACTCCGCCCTGTGGTCGTTCGAGGTCGTCCAGCAGACGGCCCCCAAGAGCTGACCGCGCCTTTCCCAGCCGCGCTCCCCAGTCTTGGCGGCTGGGGAGCGTCCTTCGTTCCACCGGCCGAACGTCAGTCTGCCGGCCGTACCAACTGCGAGGGATCGTCGAGCCAGGTGCTCTCGCCCTCCTGCGTGACGGTGAGCCCGAACCGCGTGTGCCCAGGGCGGCCCTGCGCCACCCACCACCGGTATGCCGCTTCCGTCTCGTCCCACAGCCGGCGCGGACCCGACTGCCAGACGCGCGCCTCCTTCTCCGCGTCCCGGAACATGACGCACGCCCACGATGTGTCGCTCAGCCCGTAGAACCAGACGGGTCGCGCGCCCTCACGCTTGTCGGCCACAGCCTGCGAGCAGTCGGGTACGCGAAGGCCGAGGGCGAACCGGGCGGCGGTGTACCGACCGGTGACGAACTCGGCTTCAGTGATCGTCGTACGGGACGTGCCGGCGTCATTCATCGAGCCCGTGGCGAGGTAGTCGTCGTGGTCAGGGCGGGACAACCGCTGAGCTCGGAGCTTCATGAATTCCACGGGGCGTGTGAGGTTCCCCATCGCCCTGCCGTCCTTCACCACCAGACGGACCACGGCATCCGCGTGGGAGAAGTGCGTCCCCCACGGGGCGACGACGAGTCCTCCCGGACGGGTCTGCTCGATCCATGCGCCAGGGATCTCCCGGAGCCCGACGGTAGCCAGGATGCGGTCGTACGGGCCCTGCTCCGCGCAGCCGGCGAACCCATCGCCCCTGACGACCACCGGGTACAGGCCGGCCGCGCACAGCCGCTCACGGGCGCGTTCGGATACGGCGCGGTCCACCTCGATCGTGGTGACGTTCTCACCCCGAAGACGGTGCGTCAGAGCGCCGGCCGTCTCGCCCGTGCCGGTGCCCACGTCGAGCACGTTCATGCCCGCGTCCACGTCCAGGTCCTGAAGCATCGCGTACACGACCGACGGCATGGACGAGGAGCTGGTGGACACGTCTCCGGGCACGGTGCTGCCCGTGTGCTTGCCATCGTCCCACTGGGTCACGATGGGAACGTTGCTGTCCGCCGTGGCATACCAGGTGTCGGGGTCGGCCGTTCGATCCACGGGGACGCTTGTCCCTGCGTCCATGTCGAACGGCCACATGAGATCGGGCAGGAATGCGGCCCGGTCCACGGCCGCGAAGGTCGGAGCCCAGTCGGACGTCATCGAGTGCGTCTCCAGGAGGACGCGCCCCAGCTCCTTACGGCCGGGGCGCTCCACCTGCGCAGAGTTCAGCGTCACCTGCGGCGGTTCCCGTCACCGGGCGGGGTGCCCCCGTCGGGGCTGGGCGGCTCCTTCGGCGGGGTCCAGGGGGTACCCGGGTGCTTGTCCTTGTCATCGTCCCCGCCCAAGGTGGGGGCGGTGGCCCACAGACTCGTCATGCGTCGCTCCTTCGTTAGCTTTCACCACGGCGCAACTGCTCCAGGCCCTTGGCCAGTTCGCTGATTGCGGTTCCGGCCTGCCCGGCTTCGCGCCGTGATCAAGAAGTTACGGGGCGTGATGGGCGTCGACCAGGCGCACGTCGATGCACTTGGGAAGACGGTTCGTCAGAAGTGCATCGCGGCAATGCAGTTAGGCGAATACACCAAGGTGGGCGCCGACTTCACGCATCTCTGTCGTGAGGGTGCGACGCTTCTTGGTGATCTCTTCGAAGGTGACGGCGGCGGATGCCTGGTGGCGGAACCACTCAGGTGCGATTCCGTCCAGCCGCGCGAGCTGTTCCATGGCGGCCGTCGCGTCACCTGTGCGGACCTGGGCGCGTGCCAGATCGAGGTGGTATCGGTTGCCGTCGTTGGTGCTCGGGCCGCCAAGCCGCTTCCAGCTCTTCTCCTGCAAGTTTTCTTCGTCGTTGGACTTGCGGACCACAGCCCGGGCATCCCCGGCGACCATGAGGTCTTCCAGTTCTTTCATGGACGCCGTTACGGGTCCGAACATCGACCAATGGCGCAGGAGGTTCTTATGCGTCACCCCGACGGCCTTGGCTGCGGTGCCTGCGGCACGGCGGAGCGCCTTGGCCTCGTTGGGGCGATTGTTCCTCGCCGCCGCTGCGGCCGCCTCCATCGCCAGGCCGCCCCACGTCGCGTATTCGTCCGACGTGGCGCCCTTGATCTTCGGCTCGACCAAGTCCATGGTCGCAACGGCTACATCCTCGGCCTCGTCGAAGCGCTCGGTCCGCATCAGCATCCAGCACATTCCGCCCACACCGGATGCGGCGACGAGCTGGTCCCCGGCAGCCTTGGCGTCGGCGATGGCCTCGCGCACGACCCCGTGAGCAAGGTCGTACTGGCGAATCTGCGTCAGGTACCGGCCGGCAAGCTGGAGGGCCTGCGAGCGGGCCACCAGGGCGTGCGCTCGCTCCTCGCCGGAGTCGTAGTACGCCACGGCGTCGTTGGCTCCGCGGACTAGTGCCGGAAGATCAGCGGCGATACTCCGGTAGCTGTCTCCGAAGTACAGGACGGCGTTGTCGCGAGTCATTCGCTGGAGGCGACGAAGGTCAGGCTCCGCGCCGACCGGGGTGACCGCGGAGCCGAGGCCGATGGCCGGTGTGAGTGCGATTCGCAGCTCGCGCAGGTTCAGGCTGTTGGGATCGTCGTGCTTGACCGGCTCGGGCGGGCCGGCCGCCATCAGTTCAGAGGTCTTGATCTCTAAGGTGCGGGCGATGGCGTGAAGGGTCTCCATGCGCACCCCGTCGTCGCCCTGTTCGATCTTGCGAACCGGCCCGACGGAGAGACCGGCGCGATGTGCTAGTTGCTCTTGGCTAAGCCCTTTCGCACGCCGGTATCGCCGTAGGTTGTCCGCGAGTTCGTCCGACATACGTCACCACCCTTCACGGCCAGCGTACGCCGCTCGGCCGAAGGCGAAGAGCCCCTCCGGGGTGATCCGGAGGGGCTCCAGGGGTGCGGCCTGCGCCAACGGGCCCGCGCGTCCCAGCTGCTCCCGCAGCTGTGCGCCCGGCTGCCCGCTCGGCTGCTTCAGATGCTGAGGAGCTGCTGCGTCAGATCGCGGTAGTGCGTCAGCGCCACGCGCAGCTCCTCCGTGTCGGCCTTGGTGTCGTCGTTCTGCCAGGTCGACCGGAGGGTCCGGCGGCGCTCCTCGAGCTTCTCGGTGAGCTGCTTCGCGGCCTGTTCGAGAACGGCGTCGGCCTCCTCGACGGACTTGCGCGGCTCGTCCACGAACGAGCCCATCGCGTGCTGCAGCCGCTCCTCCAGCCCGTCCTTCGCACCCGCGGTCCCGCCGTGGCGGGCGCCATGGGTCTCGGCGGTGCGGGCTCCGGTGCCCTCGCCGGTACGCGCGGCCTCGGTGGTGCGGGTCGCGTCGGTGGCGCGGGCGGCGTCACCGGTACGGCTCGTGTCGGCGGTACGCGTCGCGTCACCGGTACGGCTCGTGTCGGCGGTACGCGTCGCGTCACCGGTACGCGCGGCCTCGCCGGTGCGGGTCGCGTCGCTGGTGCGGGTCGCGTCACCGGTACGCGTCGTGTCGGTGGCGCGCGTCGCGTCACCCGTGCGCGTGGGGTCGGCTATGTGCGCGGTTCCGCTCGCGCGGGTGGCCTCGCCCGTGCGGCCGGCTTCGGTCGTACGGGCTGCCTCGCCCGTGCGGGCCGCGGCGGTCTCGTCCTTGCGCGGGTCGTCCGCGCGCGGGGTGCGGGACGCGTCGTCCGCGTTCAGGCCGGGAATCCGGCCTGCGGTGCGGTCGGCCGCGGTTCCCGTGCGGGTCTCGTCCTGGCGAGTCGGGTTCTGGTTCTCGGTCATCGTCTCTGCGCTCCTGACACTTCGGTGATGGCTCATGACTGACGGCTCACGGCCCGGGCCTGTCGGCCCGGGTCCTGCGGTTGGTATCTGCGGCGGTCGGTCAGTTCTCCCGACGACCGAGCACGCCGGAGCGCGATCCACTGCCATGCTCCGCGTCCGCGTTCGGCTCCTCGGCGCGGTCGGTGTCCGCGTCACGCCGCGAGGCGACGTGCTTCCCGTCGGCTCCCATGAGCTCCTCGAACAGCACGCGGGCACGGACGAGCGCCTCCCGCATCTCCTCGGTGGAGGTGCCGTCGTCACCCGACCGCCCGGCGATCTCGTGGGCATCGCGGTAGCCCTGGAGGTTGCGGGCGTGGTGCACGGACAGCGCGTCGAAGTGCTCGCCCGACTTCGCGTCCGGGAAGCCACGGTCACGCGACAGGTTCTCGATCAGCGCGTCGGCCTCGCCGAGCGCCTTCGCGGGCGAATCGATGAAGTGCTCCTGCACGCCGGCCCAGCGGGCCGCGTACTCCTCACGCGCCTCAGCCGACAGCGGACGGAGGGTGATGTCCTTGTGCCGGTCCAGCCGCTCGGACAGTTCCTTCTCGGCGGCCTTCGAGTCGCCGTCATGACGGCGCAGGGCCCGGTCGTACTCGGGCCCGAAGCGGCGATGCAGGTTCCTGCCGCCCAGCCCACCCGGCCGAAGCATCACGGTCGTGAGAGCGGCGGCCAGAACGATGACGACCACGACGATGGCGATAATGACGCCAGTGGACATGGGAATGCCTCCCGTTTCTACGGGTCGACGGACAGAGTGTGGTGCGTTGCCGGCTCATCGATCGGGTTGCCCGAAAGTCGACGCCCAAACGTCGAACACCCGTCCGGCGAGTGCTGGACGGGCGTTGGCCGGAGTCCGGCGGGGCGAGCCCGGACCGGGCGGTGGTGCGCGCGCGTGGGGCAGGTGCTGTCGGAGTGTCAGGCGGGACGCACGGGGCAGCGCGGGCTTCAGCCGCGGGTGCTGCCCGTCGCCGGGCGCTCCTGCCGCAGGCGATCGGTGTCGCCGCCGCACAGCTCGCTGCTGAGCTTGGTGAGCAGCGCCGCGAGCTCCGCGTGCCGCTCGGGGTCCCAGTCGCCGAGCAGCTCGCCCAGGACGGTCCGCCGGGCCACGCCGAGCTGGACGGCCATCGCCCGGCCGCTCTCGGTGAGCACCAGCGGGTTGCCGTCCCGGACGGCCAGCCCGCGGGTCTCGACCTCGACGGCCGCCTCCTCGATGATGTCGGCGGGCACGGTGGTGCGCCGGGCCGGCTCGACCGGGTCGGTCTCCCCGCCCTTGGCCATCCGCAACAGCAGCCAGCTGGAGGCGGGATGGATGTCGAGGCCGGCCAGTTTCGTGATCCGCACGTACAGGTCGCGGCGGGCCTCGCGGCTGCCGAGCACCGACAGCCCGCGGGCGATCTCCTCGAGCGAGGAGCGTTCCACCGGGTTGGTGCCCAGGGTCTCGCTGGCGTCGGGCACCGTGACGGAACCGCGCAGCGGCTCCTCCTTGAGGAACCAGGCCAGCAGGAACGCGATCAGGGTGACCGGCACCGCCCACAGGAACACGGTGGTGATCGAGGCCGAGTACGCGTGCAGCACCGGCTGCAGGATCGACGGCGGCAGTGACTGCACGGCGCTCGGGTCGGAGGAGATCACCGCGGGGTCGACCCCGGGCGGCAGCGGCTTGCCCGCGATGGCCGTGGTGATCTTTCCTTCGAGCTGGTTGGAGAAGACCGTGCCGAAGATCGAGACGCCGAACGAGGCGCCGATGGAGCGGAAGAACGTCGCGCCCGAGGTGGCGGCGCCCAGGTCCTCGTAGCCGACGGCGTTCTGCACGGCCAGGATCAGCACCTGCATGACCAGGCCGAGGCCGAGGCCGAAGACCAGGAAGTACAGGCTCATCACCCAGGTGCTGGTGAACTCGTCGAGCTGGTGCAGCAGCAGGAGGCCGATGACGGTGACACCGGTGCCGAGGATCGGGAAGACCTTGTAGTGGCCGGTGCGGCTGACGATCTGTCCGGAGCCGGTGGAGGACACCAGCAGGCCGATGACCATCGGGATCATGTGCACGCCGGACATCGTCGGCGAGAGACCGTGGACGACCTGGAGGAACGTCGGCAGGTACGTCATCGCGCCGAACATCGCGAACCCGATGACGAAGGAGATCACCGAGACGAGCCAGAAGGTGCGGATCCGGAACAGCCGCAGCGGCAGCACCGGTTCCACCGCCCGGCGTTCGACGACGATGAACACCGCCACCAGGACCAGGCCGAGCACCGCCAGCCCGATGATCTTCGGTGAGCTCCAGGGCCAGGTCGTGCCGCCGAGCGAGGTCACCAGCACCAGGCTGGTCGCCGCCGCCGCGACCAGCGCCATGCCCAGGTAGTCGATGCGGTGGGTGGTGCGGCGTACCGGGATGTGCAGCACGGCCGCGATGACCGCCAGCGCGATGATGCCGATGGGGAGGTTGATGTAGAACACCCAGCGCCAGGAGAGCTGCTCGGTGAACACCCCGCCCAGCAGCGGGCCCAGGACGCTGCTCGCGCCGAACACCGCACCGAACACGCCCTGGTAGCGACCGCGGTCGCGGGGCGGCACGATGTCGCCGACGATCGCCATCGACAGCACCATCAGACCGCCGCCGCCCAGCCCCTGCAACGCGCGGAAGGCGATCAGCTGCGGCATGTTCTGCGCGATACCGCACAGCGCGGAACCGATCAGAAAGATCACGATGACGGTCTGGAAGAGCTTCTTCCGGCCGTACATGTCGCCGAGCTTGCCCCACAGCGGGGTGGCCGCCGTCGAGGCGAGCAGGTACGCGGTGACGACCCAGGACAGGTGCTCGATACCGCCGAGGTCGCTGACGATGGTCGGCAGGGCCGTGGACACGATCGTCTGGTCCAGTGCGGCCAGCAGCATGCCGAGCGCGAGCGCGCTGATGGCGAGGCGCACCGATCGCCGGTCCTGGCTCGAAAGGGCGGCCGGCGGTCCGGTCGGGGCCGTGGTGTCCTGCGCCATGCCGTGCTCCTCGCGTCGCGCCGCTTGATCGCGAATCAATATTCACACTGTTCGCACCGGTTTCGCGCTCTATGGGCGGCCGGTAGTGCTGGACACACCTGGGCACGGCATGCCGGCGGCGGCATAATCACTGCGTCTTGAGGTATTCGAGGACCGTTCGTGGGAGGGGAGCCCGGTGGAGCCGGAGGGGGAAGTGGGACGGGAACCGGGTGTGGCCACGGCCGCGGCCCGATCGGCCGAACGGCAGATCGCACTCGCGGCGACGGAAGGCTTCCACCCGCTGCGCGTTCGGCCGTACGTGGCGGAGCCGGGCACCGAGGGCGCCGAGTCGACCGTCAAGCCGCTGATCGGGCCGGCCGCGTCCCGCCCGGCCGACACCGACCTGGGCATGTTCCCGGCCGACGGCGTCGAGTACGCGGTGGACGACGCCTGGCTCCCGGCGGACGACGGCTCCGGCCGTCCCCTGGTGGACCTCCACGACGCCGGGCTGCTGCCGGCCCGCACCGGCGGCTCCGACTGGGACGACGTCGAGGAACCCGGCCAGCACCGCGGCGGCCGGCGCCGCCGCCCCCGCCGCCGCGGACGGGGGCTGGTCGTGGCGGCCGCCACCGTGGCCGCGACGGCGATGGCCGCCGGTGCGGTCGCTGTCGCCAACCAGCTGCTGAGCGGGCCGGAACGGCCGGAGCGGGCCCTGCCGGACAACAGCAGCAGCGTCCCGGACGTCGTCCTGCCCACCAGCGACGCCACGGCCGCCGCGGCACCGCGCAGCGCCCGCG
>NZ_JAPVLU010000068.1:25816-33260 GCF_027158205.1 Streptomyces sp. H39-S7
ACGACCCACCGGGCCCCGTCCACCCCGGTGACGACGCCCGCGGCCACCGCCGCGCCGGTGTCGGCGACCCCGTCCGCGCCTCCCGCCACCACGGGCGACCCGGTGGTGCCCAGCCCCGAGGGGAGCCCGAGCACCACCCCCTCCTCCCCCGCCACCCACCCGACGATCACCGTCCCCGTGCTGCGGCTGGGCGACACCGGCGCCCGGGTCAAGGACCTCCAGCAGCGACTGCGCAAGGCCTACGTCTACATGGGCGACGTGGACGGCGTCTTCGACTCGCAGGTCAGGGACGCCGTCGCGATGTTCCAGTTCTGGAACGCGATCGGCAGCGATCCCGCGGGCGTCTACGGCTCGGCGACCCGGACCGCACTGGAGCGGCAGACCTCCTGGTAGCCGCGTCTGCGAGGATCGTCCCGTGGTGATGGAGGAATTCGGGGCCGATCAGTTCCAACTCGTGCTGCTGCGGCGGATGGCGGACCACCGGCCCGAGCTGGTCGAGGAGGCGCTCCGCACGCTCGGCGCGTCCCGCGCGGAGCTGCGCGAGGCGAATCGCCGCTGGCAGGCGCGGCTGCACGGGCGGCACTCTCCGGGCGGTCAGCGCCGCTACCGCGCCGCGCTCGGACCGCCGGAGAGCACGGTGGTCCGCCGCATCGGCGATCTGAGCTGCGAGGCCCTGCTGTGGCCGGTACCGCTCTGGCCCGGGCTGCGCTTCGAGGTGCTGTGCGCGCCCGGCGGCGGCGCGGTGTGGAACGAGTGGCTCGTCCGCGCCCCCGGCGCCCCCTCCCCGGTCCTCGACGGCCCGGACGACCTCGTCCCGTGGTCCTGCACCGTCGACGAGGTGGCCCGCGCGTTCCGGCCCGTGACGCCCCTGGAAGGCAGCGCGCCCACCCGCTGGCGGCTCGCCTTCGGCGACGCGACCGCCGGCACCCGCCGCACCGCCCACTTCACCTGGGGCCTCCTCCAGTACGTCGAGGAAGCGTAGGCCCGGTCCGCACCGTCGCGCCCGCCCGGCGACCGGACCGGAGGCGGACTGGCCAAAACGGGTGGCTGTTTTGTATCGTAGAGAAACAAAGTGGCTCCGCCCGTTTCCCCTGACCGGCGGGCGGGGTCGCTGAGTACCTCTAAGGAGCACCTATGCCGTCCGCCCCGTCCGTCCTGCCCGCCCGCGCGCTGCTCCTCGACATGGACGGCACCCTGGTGAACTCCGACGCGGTCGTGGAGCGCTGCTGGACCCGCTGGGCCGTGGCGCAGGGACTGGACCCGAAGGACGTGCTGAAGGTCGTGCACGGACGGCAGGGCCACGCCACGATGGCGGTGCTGCTCCCGGACCGCCCGGTGGAGGAGAACTTCGCGGACAACCGGCGGATGCTCGCCGAGGAGACCGCGGACCTCGACGGCGTCGTGCCCGTCGCGGGCGCGCCCGCCTTCCTGGCCTCGCTCGCCGGCCGGCCGCACGCGCTGGTGACGTCCGCGGACGAGGCGCTGGCCCGCGCGCGGATGGGCGCCGCCGCGCTGCCGATGCCGGCGGTCATCGTGACCGCCGAGCGCGTGAGCGCGAGCAAGCCGGACCCGGAGGGCTTCCTGAAGGGCGCCGCGGAACTGGGCTTCGCCCCCGAGGACTGCATCGTGTTCGAGGACGCCGAGGTCGGCATCGCCGCGGCGAAGGCCGCCGGGATGCGCGTCGTCGGCGTCGGCCCGCGTGCCGCCGTCCACACGCCCACCGCGCACGTCGACTCGCTGGAGCAGGTGCGGGTGGAGGCCACCGCGGACGGCGGCCTCCTGGTCCACATCGGCTGAGGACACTCCCTAGCCGGTGATCGCCTCGTAGAGGCTGAAGACGGCGAGCACCACCATCACGGCGGCGGCGATCTTCGTGATCAGCGCCAGCGGCACCCGCTTCATCAGCAGGCGGCCGCCGAAGATGCCCAGCCCGGCGACCGACCACAGCGCGAGGACCGCGCCGACACCGACGGCCACCGGGTCGTCGTAGCGGGCGGCCAGGTTGGCGGTCATGATCTGCGTCAGGTCGCCGAACTCCGCGACCAGGATGAGCATGAAGCCGGTGCCCGCGACCTTCCAGAAGCTCTGGTCGGCGGGCTCGCGCACGTCCTCCTCGCCGTCGTCCTTCTGGAACAGCAGCATGGCCGCGCCCGCGAGGAAGAGCAGTCCGACGACGCCCTGCACCCAGCGGTGCGGGAGCAGGGTCAGGACGCTGCCCGCCGCGATGGCGAGGCCGACATGGACGACGAAGGCGGCGGCGACGCCGCAGAAGACGTACGAGGCGCGGTAACGGGTGCCGAGCATGAGGCCGGCCAGCGCGGTCTTGTCCGGCAGTTCTGCCAGGAAGACGACGCCGAAGACGACGGCTGCGACGGTGAAGCTGAACACGGGGCGGGATCCTCGTCGGTCGGGCTGCCGCACCGAGAGCGCCGGTAAAAGGGGTCGCTTCGGCACGGCAGCGTCACAATGGAACGCTGCGGCCGAAGGTCTCGCTGGCCCGGTGGGAAACCCACCGTGCCTCCGGGCGCCGGCTCAGGATCTGAGCAGTATGTCGACGGTCCGGCGAAGAGCTACTCCCCTTCTGCGCCGCCTAGTCTACGGGACGGGTCAGCCGGCCCCGGGCCACCAGCTCCAGGACCGACGAGACCGCGACCGCCTGCACCACCAGCAGGGCGACCAGCACGAAGAGCTGCACGGCCGCCGCCATCACGGGTGAGGCGCCCCCGAGCAGCATGCCCACGAACGCGCCCGGCAGCGTGACCAGTCCCACGGTCCGCGTCTGGTCGAGCCCCGGCACCAGCGCGCCGGACGCGGCGGGCCTGGCGATCTCCAGCCGGGCGTCGCGGTCCTCGAACCCCAGCGCCATGGCGGCCTCCACCTCGCCGTGCCGGCCGTGCAGCTCCTCCAGCGCGCGGCGCCCGCCGAGGACCGTCGCGGTGAGCGCGCCGCCGATGAGGATGCCCGCGACGGGGATCAGCGCGAGGCCGTCCAGCGGCACCAGGCCGGTCAGCACCAGGAGCGCGACGACCGGCAGCGCGCCGGCCCCGATCGGCACGGCCGCCCACCACCCGCTGCGGTCGGTGGTGATCCGGCGTCCCGCGGTCCACACCGCGACCCCGTACATGACGCCGACGAAGGCGAGCAGCGCCGGCAGGTAGCGGACGACCCAGCCGATGAGCAGCGAGACGACCGCGAGCTGCAGCGCGGCGCGCAGCCCCGCGACGGCGATCCCGCGCGCGTAGTTCTCCCACTCGTCGGCGAGGTGGGCGTACGCGGCGACGCCGGTGGCCACCACGAGCAGGACGGCCAGCACGATGCCGAGGGTGCGGTTGACGGGGAGCAGCGCGGGGGCGGACACGGTCGTCAGGGCCGGAAGAGTGGCGCCGGCCGCGGTACCCGCGGAGGACGTGGTGGCGGCGGTCACGACGGCGAGCACGGGGCCACTGTAGGCGGGTGCGGGTACATCCCAGGGGAACTGACGGCGCGCCACCCCTCGACATGACGTGCCCATGTCGTCAACCTGTAACCTGCCGCACTTCGGCGGGTCATGTGGCCCCGGCACGCTTGCCGGGGCCGCCGCCCCTGCCGGGGTCCGGTCGGACACGCCCGCAACCGCCCCCACCCCACAGGGAGTTCGCATGTCCCGGATACGCAATGTCTACGCGCGTCGACGCGTGAGCGTGCTCACCGCGTTCGCCGCCGTCGCCGCGGCACTCGGCCTGCTCGTCGCCCCCACCACCGCGCAGGCGGCACCCCCCACGCCGCCGAGCGCGGCGACCGCCCGCACCGAACTGGCCGCGCTGACCGTGCGCGCCGAGGGATCGTCCACCGGCTACAGCCGCGACAAGTTCCCGCACTGGATCACCCAGAGCGGCGCCTGCAACACCCGGGAGGTCGTCCTCAAACGCGATGGCACGGGCGTCGTCCAGGACTCCTCCTGTGCCGCCACCAGCGGCACCTGGCACTCCCCGTACGACGGCGCCACCTGGACCGCCGCCTCCGACGTCGACATCGACCACATGGTCCCGCTCGCCCAGGCCTGGCGCTCCGGCGCCTCCAGCTGGACCACCGCCCAGCGGCAGGCGTTCGCCAACGACCTGACCCACTCCCAGCTGCTCGCCGTCACCGACAACGTCAACCAGTCCAAGGGCGACAAGGACCCGGCCCAGTGGCTGCCGCCGCTGGCCTCCTACCACTGCACCTACGCCCGCATGTGGGTCTGGGTGAAGTACTCGTACGCCCTGACCGTCGACTCCGCGGAGAAGAGCGCCCTGAGTTCCATCCTCAACGGCTGCTGATGGCCTGACCGACGCCTCCCGCCGCCCTTCCGACATCCGTACCCTGGGGGTCGTCGGAAGGGAGGCAGGTCACCTTGGCCGAGCTGCGTTTGGGACCACTGCTGCGGTACGTGGGCGAGGACAGCGCGACCGTGTGGATCGAGGCCGACCGCCCCTGCGAGGCGGTCGTCTCCTGCGACGGGGACGCCGGCGCCGGGACCTCGAGAACATGGCAGGTCGCCGGCCACCACTACGCGCTGGTCACCGTCACCGGGCTGCGTCCCGGTGCCGAGACCCCGTACGCCGTGCACCTCGACGGCCGGCAGGTGTGGCCGCTGCCCGGCTCCCCGTACCCGCCGAGCACGATCCACACCGCGGCGGGCGGCAGCGCCCCGCTGCGCGTCGCCTTCGGCTCCTGCCGCTGGGCGGCGCCCGCCCACCACTCCCGTGATCCGGTCGGCCCCGACGCGCTCGACACCCTCGCCGAGGAGATCGTGCGGGACGGCACTGCCCGCCCGGACGTGCTGCTCCTGCTCGGTGACCAGGTCTACGCCGACGAGACCTCGAAGGCCACCCGCCGCTGGCTCTCCCGGCGCCGCGACCTCAAGGACCCGCCCTGGGACCAGGTCGCGGACTACGAGGAGTACACCCACCTCTACTACGAGTCCTGGCTCGACCCCGCGGTGCGCTGGCTGCTGTCCACCACCCCCAGCTGCATGATCTTCGACGACCACGACGTGATCGACGACTGGAACACCTCGGAGGCCTGGCTCCGTGAGATCCGCGGCACGGCCTGGTGGCAGGAGCGCATCCTCGGCGGGCTGATGTCCTACTGGGTCTACCAGCACCTGGGCAACCTCTCCCCGGACGAGCTGGCCGCCGACGAGCTGTTCGCCACCGTGCGGGCCGCCGCCGACGGCACCGAGGCCGTCCGGGCCTTCGCCACGCAGGCCGACGCCGACGCCGAGTCGGTGCGCTGGAGCTACCGGCGGGACTTCGGCCGGGTCCGGCTGCTGATGGTGGACTCCCGGGCCGCCCGCGTCCTGGAGGAGGACCGGCGCTCGATGCTCGACGACGGCGAATGGCAGTGGGTGCGCGACCAGGCGCTGTCCGACGGCTCGTACGACCACCTCCTGGTCGGCACGTCACTGCCCTGGCTGCTGCCGCACGCCGTGCACGCCGCCGAGGAGTGGGACGCGGCGCTCTGCCAGGGCGTGCGGGGCGCGCGGTGGGCGGAACGCGGCGAGAAGCTGCGCCAGGCGGCCGACCTGGAGCACTGGGCGGCGTTCCGCACCTCCTTCGACGAGCTCGCCGGCCTCTTCGCCGAGGTGGGCAACGGTCCGCAGGCGCCCGCGACCATCTGCGTCCTGTCCGGCGACGTGCACCACGCGTACATCGCCGAGGCGCACTGGCCGCGCCCGGTGGGCAGCCGGGTCCTCCAGCTCACCTGCTCGCCGCTCCACAACAGCGTCCCGGCGGCGATACGGCTGGGCTTCCGCATCGGCTGGAGCCGTCCCGGCCGCTGGATCGGCCGTGCCCTCGTCCGCCACGGCCGGCTTCCCGCGTCGGTCATCCGATGGACGCGCCTGGGCGGCCCGTGGTTCGGCAACCAGCTGATGACCCTGACCCTGCGCGGCCGCCTGCTCGACCTCCGGGTGGCCGGGCCCAAGGGCTCCTTCACGCCGTCGACACTCCGGCGGAAGTGAGCGGTGCGATATGTTGTCCGCCGGCTCGGGACCGCGCGGCGGCGTACAGCGCCATCAGGCCGTTCCCCGTCCGTGCCGCACAGGGTGTCCGGGATATTCCCCACCTCGTGTCTACAACATCACGTACCCCTCTCCCATACCGGCCACCCCCTCTGGCGTACGCTGTACGGCTGGGAGCGGATGTAGATCCGCCCATACGCCAACAGGCAATATGTCGGACGGGGAGGCACGGTGCTCGAGGGTCTGGGCTCCTTGTTCGACTGGCCATGGATCTACGTGCTCGTAGCGCTGTCGGTGCTGCTGGACGTGTTCGTCCCGATCCTGCCCAGTGGGGTGCTGGTGATCAGCGCCGCGACCGCGGGGACCACCGGCGCGGGCGGCGACATGCTCGACGTGGTGGCGCTCCTGGTGTGCGCGGCCATCGCCTCCTGCCTCGGCGACATCGCCGCCTACCGGCTGGCCTGGCGCGGCGGCGACTGGTTCGACCGCCGCATGGCGCAGTCCCGCAGGCTGTCCACCGCTCAGGAACGACTGGGCGAAGTGCTGACGAGGGGCGGCGGATCGCTCGTCGTGCTCGCCCGCTTCGCACCGGCCGGCCGCTCCGTCGTGAGCCTGGGCGCGGGCGTGGCGCACCGCCGGCCCAAGGAGTTCCTGCCGTGGTCGGCCGTGGCCGGCGTGGCCTGGGCGACGTACAGCGTGGGCCTGGGCTACCTCGGCGGTGAATGGCTGGGCGCGAGCTGGCTCGGCACGGTCATGTCGCTCATCGCCCTGCTCGGAACGGGCGCGCTCGCCGCGTACGTCTTCCGCCGCGGCCGCCGGAGCGCGATGGCCGCGGCCCTGGCCACCGTGCCGCTGGCGATTCCCCCGCAGCCCGCGACGGCCGACCGCGGCACGGTCGTCGAAGCGCTCTGAATCGGCCTTCCCGCGGGTTTGAATTTCGGCGGGAAATAGCTCGACCTATCTGCTACGCCGTAGAAAACGCCAAGAGGCCGCGGCGCAAGAACCTTTTCCAGGCTCGGTCCGATCATTTTCTTCCACCCGTGGACAGAACCGTAACTTCGTTTCCACGGTGGGCAGTTGGGCGGCGCAAGAGCCCTCCGCACCGTAACGCGTCATATGCGGACACGCCCCCCTCGGTCAAACGTTCCCATTGCCGGACTCTGGCGTTTTCGGGATTCAGTCTCACTCGATTCAGCGATAGCCAGCGCTGCGGGTGACGAAAAAGAATGGGCGCGCATACCCCAATCCCTGATGCGAAGGACATACGCATGTCGGTTGACGCGGGCCAGGACGCCGCTCTGAGCACCCCGAGCGCTCCGGACAACAACTCGGCGCATACAAGCCTTGATACGGCTGCTGCCCGGAATCTGGCGACCACCACCAAGTCCGCACCGCAGATGGCGGGGATCTCCTCGAGGTGGCTGCTGCGCATGCTGCCCTGGGTCGAGGTCAGCGCCGGCA
>NZ_JAPVLU010000069.1 GCF_027158205.1 Streptomyces sp. H39-S7
CGGGCGTGTCGTCGCACGCGTAACCGAACATCAGGCCCTGGTCGCCCGCGCCCTGACGGTCGAGGTCGTCCTCGCCGCCCTCCACCCGCGACTCGTACGCCGCGTCCACGCCCTGGGCGATGTCCGGCGACTGCGCGCCGATCGACACCGAGACCCCGCACGAAGCCCCGTCGAAGCCCTTCGCCGACGAGTCGTAACCGATATCCAGCACCGTCTGCCGCACGATCGCCGGGATATCGGCGTACGCGGACGTGGTGACCTCACCGGCGATGTGCACCTGGCCGGTCGTGATCAGGGTTTCGACAGCGACCCGGGATGTCGGGTCCTGCCGCAGCAGGGCGTCCAGGATGGAGTCGCTGATCCTGTCGGCGATCTTGTCGGGGTGGCCCTCGGTCACGGACTCCGAGGTGAACAGTCGGCGGGACACGGTTCCTCCAGTTGGTCGGCGACCTCGGCCCATGCTGCGAGCTGTGCCTGCAAGGCCGCTCAAGACGGGGTCGACGGGGGCGACGCGGTCAGTGCGTCAGGTCCTGGTGTGCTCGATGAGGACGGCGGCGTCCTTGTCCCCGTCGCCCGCCTCGATGACCTCGGCGAACCGGGTGCGGACCATGTCGAGGACAGGGAGCAGGATGCCGGCCTCCTGCGCCGCCTTGTTGGCGAGGCGCAGGTCCTTCTCCATCAGCGAGGCACGGAAGAAGGCCGGTTCGTAGTTGCCCTTGAGCATGAGCTCCGCCCGGAAGCGCATCACCATCGAGCTGAATCCGCTGCCCGCGATCGACTGGATCAGCAGGTCGCGGTCGAGGCCGGCGGCCACGCCGTAGGAGACGCCTTCGGCGAGTGCCGCGATCTGCGCGCCGAGCAGCAGATTGAAGATCAGTTTGATGGTGCTCGCCATGCCCGGCTCCCCGGCCATGATCACTTCCGAGCTGATGGCGTCCAGGATGTCGCGCACCCCCGCGATGTCCTCCTCGGCGCCCGAGACGAACACCCGCAGCTCACCTTTGTGAGCCTGGAAGGGGTTGCCCACCACACACGCCTCCACCCGGCGCAGGCCCAGTTCCGCGAGGCGTGCCGCGGAGTCCCTGGCGTACCGGGGGGAGACGGTGGAGGTGTCGATCACGATGCTTCCGCGATCCAGCACCGGCGCCACCTGATCGAAGAGGATCTGTTCAACGGCATGTTCGTCGCTGAGACTGAGCAGCACGACGCGCTGCCCGGCCGCGGCCTCCTGGGGGGTGGGGGCGTTCCAGGCGCCCTGGGCCACCAGCGCCTCGGCCTTCTGCGCGGTGCGGTTGTACACGGTGAGCGCGTACCCGGCCTTGAGCAGGGTGTGTGCCATCCCTCTGCCCATGTTGCCCAGTCCGATGAAGGTGAGCTCCTTCGCGTCCATGCCACTCCTCGTTCGACGGGTCAGGCGGTCGCTGCGGCGGCGCCCACACCGCCGAGGTCGTACACGATCTGGGTGAGGATCATCTGGCCGCCGGTGCGGAAGGGCTTCAGCCGCCGCCGGTGCTCGACATGCGCTTCGCTCCGCTCGAACTCACGGAAGCTGGGCTCGTCGCGCCAGTCGGTGATCACGTAGTAGACGCCTTCCTCCTCGACGCTGCGCACGAGCACCTGGCCGAGGTTGGCGGGCTCCAGCGCGATGCGCCGGCCCACCTCCAGCCAGGTGTGCTCGAAGCTGACGTGCGAGCCGGGGTGGATCTCCATCCGGAGGATCACCCTGAAGGGCGGGGCGCTCTGGGCTCCCCTGCCGTTGCTGCCGTTCATGTCACCGCCTAGTCCCGATGCCAGCCGCCGAATCCCGTCCGGCGGTCGGCGGAACGCTGGCAGGGCCCGATCGAGGACAGCTCAAGAGATTCCTCCAGTGGTGCCCGAGCGGACAGCCCGACCCTGCTGGGGTCAGTGCCGACAGCAGGGGAAGGTGCCGGAAGCCATGCGGACAACTCGCTCACCCATGCACGTCCTCGTCATCGGCGGTGGCATCGGCGGACTCTGCCTCGCCCAGGGGCTCCACCGGGCCGGGATCGGCGTCACGGTGTACGAACGCGACGAGTCGGCGGAGGGCAGGCGGCAGGGGTACCGGCTGCGCATCAGCCCGGAGGGCGAGTACGCGCTGCGCGAGTGCCTGCCGCCGGCGCTGGTGGAGCTGCTGGTGGCCACGTCCAACGAGCGTGACGACGCCGGTCTGGTGGCCTATGACGAGCACCTCGTGCAGCAGTGGGCGCCGGCGTTCGAGGATCCGCGCGGGAACGCGCCGGACAAGATCGACGCCGTCGACCGGGTGACCCTGCGCCGGATCCTGCTCGCGGGCCTGGGCGACGTGGTCCGCTTCGGCAAGACCTTCGACCGCTACGAGCTGACGGCCGACGGCCGGGTCGTCGCGCACTTCGAGGACGGCTCCACCGCGGAGGGCGATGTGCTGGTGGCGGCGGACGGCACCAACTCCCGCATCCGCGCCCAGGCCAGGCCCTGGGACATCCCCAGGGACCTGGGCGTGCGGACCGTCTTCTCCCGCATCCCGCGGGCCTCGGCCGTCGACGGCGGCATGCCCGAGGTGCTGCGCGACCGGTTCAGCTACGTGATCGGCACCGACGGCCACCACATCGGCCTGATGCCGATGACGTTCCGCAGCCGGCCGACCGAGGCCGCGGCCCGGCTGTGGCCGGACGCGGACCTGGCGGACCTCGACGACTACTACATGTCGGTCTTCAATGTGCACGGTGAGGACCTGGGCATGACGGACGAGGCGTTCTTCGCGCTCAGCGGCGAGGAGCTGTGCGCGCTCGTCGTCGAGCGGACCCGGACCTGGCACCCGGACCTGCGCGGGATCTTCCGCCACGCCGAGCCGGCGGTCACCTTCGCGGTGGCGCTGCGCGCCACGGATCCGGTCGAGGCGTGGGAGGACGGCCCGGTGGTGCCGCTGGGGGACGCCGTGCACACGATGCCGCCGTCGGGCGGGGTGGGGGCCAATACCGCGGTGCGGGACGCCGCCGCGCTCACCCGGGCGCTGGTGGCCGTCGAGCGGGGTGAGCGGGAGCGGGCCGAGGCCTTCGCGGAGTACCAGAAGGCGATGGTCGAGTACGCGACCGACGGCGTCCAGATGTCGCTGAAGATCGCCCAGTGGTCGATCAAGAAGGTGCAGGACACGTAACGGAGCTGGACAGCGGTCAGCCCCCGGACAAGCCGTCCGGGGGCTGGGCCTTGCGGAGGGACGGGTCCGGGGTCAGCGGCCGCCCGCGGTGTGCACGACTTCACCGTTGACGTTGCCGTTGGCCTCGGAACAGAGGAAGACGATCACCCGCGCCACGTCCTCGGGGGTGCTCAGCCGGCCGCTGGGCGTCTCGGCCCCGCTGAGCGCGACGATGGCCGGGTCGACGTTCCGCAGGCTCTCGGTGAGGGTGCCCCCCGGGGAGACGACGTTGGCCAGGATGCCGTCCCTGGTCCACATCAGACCACGCACGAAGCCGTGCAGCGCCGCCTTCGCGGCCCCGTAGATCTCCGATCCGGGACTGCCGTGCTCCGCCGTCACGGAGGACAGCAGGACGACCCGGCCCCAGCGCCGCTCGCGCATGCCGCGCAGGGCGTGCCGGACCACGAGCATGTGGCCCTCCACGTTGTCGCGCAGCAGCGGGAACCAGTCCTCGGTGGGCAGGTCCTCGAACCGCGGCAGCTGGTCGGGGTCGACCCAGAAGAACGACTGGGCGTTGGCGACCACGACGTCGACACCGCCCCACGCCTCCTCCACCGCGCGGACCGCCGCCTCGATGGACGCCGGGTCGCCGAGGGCGCACCGGGTGGCCAGGGCGCGGTCAGGGCCGCCCAGTTCCTTGACGGCCTTCTCCGCCTCGTCGGCGGCCGAGTGGTAGGTGATCGCGACCCGGGCGCCCTCCTCGGCGAACACCCGTGCCGTGGCCCGGCCGATGCCGCGGGTGGCGCCGGTGATGAGGACACGTTTGTCCCTGAGTCCGAGATCCACGCCTGCTCCGTCTTCTAGAGGTTGTTCCGTGCTGTCGGTGCTGCGGCGGGGCCGGCCGGCTCAGAAGTCGTCGCGGTCGCCGCCGCGGTAGGTGTAGAGCTCCTGGGCCATCTTCTGCTTCATCGACGGCACCCTCGCCGCCAGCCAGAAGTAGCCGCGCATGCTCGCCAGCACCAGCCGGCCGAGGTAGGGCTTGTGGATCGGCTGGTCGCCACCGGTCTGCTTCTTCGACGCGATGACGGCCTCGAAGCCGTACTTGACCATCCGCGACTCGTACGCGTTCACCGCGTCGACCAGCGTGCTGCGGCCCTCGGTGAACTCGGTGATCTGGTGGCACAGCAGGGCCGCGTCACGCAGCGCGGTGTTGGCGCCGACGCCCTGGCCGGGGGTCATGGTGTGGATGGCGTCACCGATCAGCGTGATGTTGCTGGACTTCCACTGCTCGGTCGGCACCGAGGTGCGGATGTTGATGACGAACGTGGTGCTGGGCTCCCCCATGCGGAACAGCTTGCGCAGGTCGGGGTCCCAGTCCTTCGTCATGTCCAGGGTCAGCTGGATGAGGTCCTCACGGCTGCGCTGGAGCACGTCGGCGGGGAACTTGTCGGTGGAGGCCCAGAAGCCCCAGTTGATGTAGTCCCGGGTGTTGTCGAACAGCATGCCGGGCCACTGGTCGAGCAGCTCGGTGTCGTTGCCGCCGATACCGTTCTTGATCTTGCCCTCGCGGTCCCACTTGAACTCCATCGTGTGCAGGATGCAGCTGTAGCCCTTGGGCGCGACCACCAGCCCGATGCCCTCGAAGACCTCCTTGGGGAGCAGCGCCTTGCTCTCCTCGGTGAGCGGGACCTTCGACGAGATCGAGATGATCTTCGCGTCCTCCACCGTGGACTGCGGCAGGTACTGCTCGCGCACCGCGGAGTTGGCACCGTCCGCGGCGACCAGCAGGTCGCAGGTGGCCTGGGTGCCGTCGGCGAAGAACGCGGTGATGGTGTCGTCGTCGTTCTTCTCGTAGTGCGTGTACTTCTTGTCGAAGTGCACGATGTCCTCGACGCCGGTGAACAGCACCTGGCGCAGCGTCATGCGGCTGACGGACTTCTCGCTGTTGACCGGGTCCTCGTCGACGACCAGGGGCAGGACGATGTTCGGCTTCATGTCCTCGCGCAGGAAGCTGAAGTACTTCGGCGAACGCGCGCAGGTGCTGACGAAGACCTCGAAGAGGTCGGGCGGCAGGAGCCGCTTGAGCGCCCGGCTGCCGTCCGGGTCGATGCCGACCCGGTAGCCGTGCAGACCGCTGGTCCTGGTGCGGTCGCGCTCGTACACCGCCACGCTGATTCCGGCCCGTTTCAGACCATGGGCCAACGCCATACCACCGGTGCCACCGCCGATGATCATCACGTGGAACGGTTGTTTCGTCATTCCTGGTGCATCCTTTCGAGACGCCGTGCGTCAGGCCCAGACCGTGTTCATCTGCTCGTCCCGGATCGCGAACACCTGCCGTTCCAGGAGCGAGTTGACGATGACGGCGGACCGGACGGCGAGCAGGCTCAGATTGGGGTCGGCGAGTCCGTGACCCACCCGGCTGCGGTTCTGCACGTACATCCGGCAGTGTTCCGAGAACTTCCACCGTATCGAGTAGTCGGCGTCCACCACCGGCTCTCCGCTCGAGTCCGTCTCGAGGAGACCCAGCAACCGCTCGGAAACGGGCAGCGGAGAGGCCTTGCGCCCGGTGGCGAGCACGACGGTGCGGGCGGAGTGCCGCTCGCGGCCGCCCCAGTCGCGCTCGCACCACAGGGCGATGGTGCCGTGCCGCTGCGAGGCCTCGACGACGCTGCGGCCGGGCAGCATCATCACCGGTGACCGGCCCTCACGCAGGAACGCCTCGTAGTTCGCCTGGTAGAGGACCTGGAGGGTGTTCATCGAGACGCCGTCGCTGGTGAGGGTCTGCTCGGCGACGTACCGCTCGCGGACGGTCTCCGGCAGCCCCTGGAAGAACCGCAGGTACGTCGGCCGGTAGAAGTCGTTCGCCGAGGGCGATTCGTCCATCGGTGCGAACCACTGCCGTCGCCCGATCCAGCGGATGTCGCGGAAACCGCGCTGTACGAGGCTGAGCACGCACTCGGCGCCGGTCTGGCCGCCGCCGATGACGATGGCCTGCTCGTACGGCACGCTCTTGACGGCGGCCAGGTGGGACTCCAACTGCTCGGCCTGCACCACGCCGTCGATCTGCTGGCCGGCGAAGCAGGCCGGCACGTCGGCGTGGGTGCCGAGGCCGAAGACGACGTGGGTGGCGGTGGCCACCGGCCCCTCGGCGTCCCGCAGGACGAACCTGCCGTCCTCGAAGTCGACCTCGGTGATCTCCGCGCCGTAGCGCACCGAGCCCAGCCGGCCGGAGGCCCAGGCCAGGTAGCGGGCGTACTCCAGGCGCGGGATGGACTCGTACTGGGCGTTGAGGAACGCGTAGATCCGGCCGGTGGTCACCATGTAGTTGAGGAACGACAGCCGGTTGCGCGGGTCCGCCAGCGAGACCAGGTCCTTGATCCAGGACGTCTGCAACTGGGTGCCGGAGCCGAGCAGCCCGGGGTGCCATGCGGGCCCCTCCCGACGTTCGAAGAGAACGACGCCTCCCGGCACCACGTCCTCCCCCAATGCTGCGAGGCTGAGGTTGGCGGGTCCCGCTCCAAGGCCCGCCACGTGGTGGTGCGGTACGGCGTCTTCCCGACGATCTGAGGTCCGCATGGCATCTCCCATCACGACCGATGGTGATCGCACCCCTTGGAGCAGGCCTTGAGCGGCGCTTGATCGTGCCGCGCGCGGTGCGCCCGCCAGGGCGGCGATCGCCTCGATCACGTTTGTCGTTGGAATGTTTGGATCGGGGAGGGTTCGGAGGTGATCCGGGAGGGATCGGAGGCGATCGGGAGAGAACGCGCGCGGATCAGACGGACTTGAGCATGCCCGCGTCGATGAGCCAGTCACCGCCGGTCGCGCCGGGCAGCCGGTCCGAGGCCAGCAGGGCGACGATGGCGGCCACCTCCTCCGGCTCGATGATCTTCCCGGTGGTGAGCCCCATCCACTTCGGCACCGCGGCCACCAGCTCCTCGGCCGAGGCCATCCCCATCCGCTGGGCGCGCTGCGGGCTGTCCCAGGTGTCGGTGCGGACCGGCCCGGGAGACACGGTGTTGACCCGTACGCCCTGCGGGCCGAACTCCTCCGACAGGGACTTGGTGAGGTTGGTCAGCGCCGCCTTGGCCGCCGAGTATTCCACCAGGCGCGGCGCGGCGAGCCGGCCGTTGACCGACCCGATGTTGACGATCGCGCCCCTGGACTCGATCAGGCTGGGCAGGGCGGCGCGGATGGTCCTGATGGCGCTGAAGAAGTTCAGGTCGAACCCCTTGGCCCAGCCCTCGTCGTCCAGGTCGAGGAAGCCCTGCGCCGACACGGTGCGGCCGCCGACGTTGTTCACCAGGATGTCCAGGCCGCCGAACGTCTGTACGGCGTGCTCGACCAGCCGGGCCGGCCCGTCCGTGGTGGTCAGGTCGACCTCCAGGGTGTGGGCGGCGACCTCGGACAGCTCGGGGCCGATGGTCCGCGCACCACCGAGCACCTCCACGCCCTCGGCGGCCAGGGCGCGGACGATGGCGAGACCGATGCCCCGGCTGGCACCGGTGACGACGGCCCGCTTTCCCTTCAGCTGCAGATCCATGACGACTCCTCACACATAGGAAACTCAGGCGTACGGAAGGTCGGTTGTGGCACACGGTCGTACGGGCTCGGGCGGTCAGGCGTCCCAGGTGACGGGCAGGGTGTGCGGGCCGCGCACCAGGCCCCCCGTGCACCAGGTGATCTCCTCGGCGCCGACGGCCAGCCGCAGCCCGGGGAAGCGGCCCAGCAGCGCCTGCATGGCCTCCTGCAGCTCCAGCCGGGCGAGCGCGGAGCCGAGGCAGCGGTGCACGCCGAAGCCGAACCCGAGGTGCTGGTGGTGCGGGCGGCCGAAGTCGACCTCGTCGGGCGCCTCGAACACCGTCCCGTCCCGGTTGGCGCCGGTCATGACGGGCAGCACGTACTCCCCCGACCGCACCACGGTGCCGCCCAGCTCGACGTCCTCGGTCGCCCGCCGCGGGGAGCCGGTGCTCACGCCCAGCGGCGTGTAGCGCAGCATCTCCTCGACCGCGGCGGGGATCAGCCCCGGGTCGTCCAGCAGCTGCTGGTGGTGGCCGGGGTGGGTCAGCAGGAAGTAGGTGAAGTTGGCGAGCTGGTCGGCGAGCACCTCGTGGCCGGCGATCAGGATGGTGACCGCGATGCCGACCAGTTCCTCGTCGGTGAGGTCGCCCTCGGCGACCAGCGACCCGAGCAGGTCGTCGGTGGGCTCGTCGTGGCGGGCCGCGACCAGATCCGTCAGATAGGTCCGCAGCTCCTGCCCCGCCGCCCCGATCTGTGCGGCCGTCAACTGGTGCAGTTTCGCGGCCAGGAAGGACTCCGCGAGCGCGCGGAACCGGGCGCGGTCGGGCTCGGGCACGCCGAGCAGTTCGCAGATCATCAGGATCGGCACCGGCAGCGCGAACAGCTCCATCAGGTCGGCGGGACCGCCCTGCTTCTCGACGGTGTCCAGCAGGCCCGAGATGATCTCCCGGGCGCGTGGCCGCAGCCGCTCCACGCCCCGCACCGTGAAGGCCGCCGCGAGCAGCCGGCGCAGCCGGTCGTGCACCGGGCCGTCCGAGGCGATCAGCAGATTGGCCCGCTGCACGATCGGCAGCAGCCGCGGCTCGTCGGGCCCCACGGAGGCCGCCCGGCTGAACCGCCGGTCGGACAGCAGCGATTTGACGTCCTGATGGCGTACCGCCAGATACCCGGGTCCGCCGTAGGGCAGTTGGACGGGGCACAGGCCGGAGCCCTCGCGCAGCCGGCCGAGTTCCGGTTCCACGTCCAGACCCGCGGGGTCGCCGAAGGGGAAGGCCACAGGTTCGGTCGGTGTGGGCATCTCGCAGGACCTCTTCCCGGTCGCGTCGGGGCCCCACGCTGGCGGGACGCCCTCGACAACGGCTCGAACAGCGGAACAGTCGAACAGTGAAGCGGTCGAGCAGGGCCAGGTTCAGTTCCCGGCGGCCAGCGTCTCCAGTTCCGCGGCCACCTCGCTGGGCGTGGGCTGCGCGAGCATCTCGGTGCGCAGCGCAGCGGCCGCGGCGCGCTCGGGTCCGTCGGTGACCAATCGGCTCACCTCGGCCCTGATCCGCTCGGCGGTCGCCTCGTCCCGGGTGAGCACCTCGCCCGCCCCGGCCGCCAGGACCCGCGCGGCGTGTCCCGCGTGGTCCGGCAGTTGCGGGATCAGCAGCATCGGCACGCCGTGCAGCAGCGAGGTGAGAACGGTGCCGGCGCCGCCGTGCGCGACCACCAGGTCGCACTCCGGGAGCAGCTGGTGCAGCGGCGCGTCGACCTCGATCCGGACGCCGGGCGCCAGCGGGCCGAGCAGTGTCCGCTGCTCCCCCGCGACCGCGAGCACCACTTCCACGTCCAGGCCGGCGATGGCCCGGGCCACTTCACCGGCCAGGAACCGGCGGGGGTCGAGGCGGGCCATCGTGTGTCCCCAGGTCACCAGCACCCGGGGGCGGTCGCGGCGCTCCGGCAGCGGCTCGGGCCGCTCGCCGGGACCGTTGAACGGCACGTAGCGCAGCGGCAGCCGGCGGTACTCCCCCGGCACCTGCAGCCCGGCCGGGGTCGGGTCGACGGTGACGGCGCCGAACGGGTCGGGACCGGCCACGCCGAAGCGGGCGGCGAGTGGCGCGATCGCATCCGGCAGCATCTGCTGGGCGCGCAGCATGAGGTCGGTGCCGTACAGCAGCCGGACGGCCGGTACGCCGACGGAGGCCGCGGCGATCGGACCGGCCAGCGCCGTCGGCTCGAAGACCACCAGGTCGGGGCGCCACTCCTTGGCCAGCCCCACCAGGTCCTCGGTCATCGACTCGGCGTGCGCCAGGAACATCTGCAGGGCCCGCGGGCCGCGCGCGGCGTGCGGGGCGCTGCTGACCGGCGGACCGTCGGTCTCGGACGGCAGGATGTAGCCGCGCACCATCCCGACTCCGTCGACGTCGTACCCCACGGCGGTCCCCTGCAGCCCGGTCCGCAGCACTTCCTCGCGCAGCCCCGGCTGGGTCGCCACCAGCACTTCATGGCCCGCCGAGCGGAAGGCCCACGCCATCGGTACGAGTGCGTACAGATGTGACGGCCAGGCCCAGGTGGTGAACAGCACCCGCATGTCTCGTCCCAACCCTTCACCGATGTATGACGCGTGACGGACGGCCGGCGCTCGCACCGGCGCCGCGCTGCCGCACACCTTGTCGCCCCGGCCCCGTGGTCCGCTCGAGCGGCGATTGAGCCGAGGTGCGCAGGCTGCCCGCATGTCGACGCGAACCTCAGTCCGGGCCGAACTCGCCGGCACCGTCGCCGACGGCGCCCGGCGGATCAGTGCGCACCCCTACTACCGGGGTCTGCGGGACGGCACCCTGCCGGGGGCGGCGCTCGTCCACTTCACCCTGCAGGACTCCTGCCATCTGCTCCCTTCCTACGGCCGGGCGCACGCGCGGTGCGCGGCACTGGCCGGGGAGAGCCGCCGGGCGGCGCTGCTGAGCCGGATGGCGGCCGGTTCGCTGGAGGACTGCACGGCGCGGCTGGCCGGCTTCGGCGAGACCGCCGAGCGGCTGGGACTGCCGTACGCGGCGGACGCCGGTCCGCCGCCGGCCGCCCCGACGACGCTCAGTTACGCGAGCTTCCTCGGCGACTCGTGCGCGGCCTCGCTCGCGGCCGGGATCGGCGCGCTGATCCCGTCGGCGTGGCTGTACCTGCTGGTCACGGACGACCTGCTGGACCACCACGACCCCGCCTCGCGTTACGCGCCCGAGGTCCGCAAGGCCCACCCCGGTGACTTCTACCGGGGCATGCTCGACGAATTCCTGGAGCTGGCCGACGAGATCGCGGCCGAGTCCTCCGCCGCGGACCGCAGCGAACTGGTGCGCCGGGCCGGGCACGCGGTGCGCTACGAGTGGGCGTTCGTCGACGCGGCCTGGCGGCAGGAGTCGTGGCCCTTCTGATTCCCCTGTTCCGGCCGGGTTCCGAGCCGGGCTTGAGCACTCGTCCAGGCAGCTGGAAGACGATGGTTGCCGGGATGCCCCGAAACCGAGAAGAGCAAGGGA
This sequence comes from Streptomyces sp. H39-S7, assembly GCF_027158205.1. Classification (GTDB taxonomy): domain Bacteria; phylum Actinomycetota; class Actinomycetes; order Streptomycetales; family Streptomycetaceae; genus Actinacidiphila. The sequence goes on from NZ_JAPVLU010000069.1 coordinate 11,158, forward strand.
GTTTCCGCATGTGCGGTATTGCCGGCTGGGTGGATTTCGGGCGCGACCTCACCGAGGAGCGGCCGACCGTCGACGCGATGACGGACACGCTCGGGAAGCGCGGTCCTGACGCCCGCGGCGTGTGGATCGCGCCGCACGCGGCGCTCGGCCACACCCGCAACTCGATCATCGACCTGGCCGGCGGCGTGCAGCCGATGTCGGCGGAGGAGGACGGCCGCGAGCTCGCCGTTCTCGCCTACACCGGTGAGGTCTACAACTTCAAGCAGTTGCGCACCGAGCTGGAGGGCCGCGGCCACCGCTTCCGCACCCGCAGCGACACCGAGGTGGTGCTGCGCTCGTACGTGGAGTGGGGCACCGGCTGCGCGAACCACCTGGAGGGCATGTTCGCCTTCGCGGTGTGGGACGTGCGGCGCGAGGAACTGGTGCTGATCCGCGACCGCATGGGCATCAAGCCGCTGTTCTACAAGACGCTGCCCGAGGGCGTGCTGTTCGGCTCCGAGCCCAAGGCGCTGTTCGCCAACCCGCTGGTGCGCCCCACCGTGGACGCCGACGGGCTGCGCGAGCTGTTCTCGACGGCGAAGGTCCCCGGGCAGAGCGTCTTCAAGGAGCTGCGCGAACTGCCGCCCGGCCACACCCTGACCGTCAGCCGCCGCGGCGCGGTGCTCCACCGTTACTGGGCGCTGGAGGCGAAGCCGCACACCGACGACCTCGACACCACCATCGCCACCGTCCGGTCGATGCTGGAGGAGATCGTCACCCGCGAGCTGGTGGCCGACGTCCCGCTGTGCACCGCCCTGTCCGGTGGTATCGACTCCAGCGCCATCACCGCGCTGGCCGCGATCGCCCGCGCCCAGGCCGGGGACGACGCGGTACGCACCATCACCGCCACCTTCGTCGGCTACAGCGAGAACTTCACCCCGGACGACCAGCGCGACACCCCGGACGCCCCGTACGCGGCGGAACTGGCCCGGCACGTCGGCGCCGACCACACCGACATCGTCCTCGGCACCGCCGACCTGATCGACCCGGCGGCCCGGCAGGCGGCGATCATCGCGCAGGACATGCCGACGATGCTCGGCGACATGGACACCTCGCTGTACCTGATGCTGCGGGCCACCCGCGAGCACTCCACGGTCGCGCTGACCGGCGAGACCGCCGACGAGATCTTCGGCGGGTTCAAGTGGCTGCACGACGAGGAACTGGTCGGCATGGAGACCTTCCCCTGGGTCGCCGCCGAGAAGCGCCAGCAGGGCAGCAGCAACGGCCAGGGCCGCGGGCTGTTCTCCGCCGGCCTGCTGGGCAAGCTCGACATGTACGGCTACTACGCCGACAACTACCGGACGACGCAGGCCGAGACACCGCACCAGGAGGGCGAGAGCGCCCGCGAGCACCGGATGCGCGAGCTGAGCTACGCGCACCTGGCCCGCTGGCTGCCGATGCTCCTCGACCGGGGCGACCGCCTCGCGATGGCCTCCAGCCTGGAGACCCGCGTGCCGTTCTGCGACCACCGGCTCGTCGAGTACGTCTACAACACCCCGTGGGAGTTCAAGATCTTCGACGGGCGGGAGAAGAGCCTGCTGCGCGCCGCCACCCGTGACCTGCTGCCCAAGTCGGTCATCGAGCGTCCCAAGAGCCCGTACCCGGTCACCCAGGACCCGACGTACACACAGGCCCTGCACCGCGAGTTCAGCTCCGTCCTCGACGACCCGAACTCGCCGGTCCTGCCGTTCCTGGACGTGGACGCGGCCCGGCAGGCCATCAAGGACCCGTCGGGCGTCGCCCACGAGTGGCACAGCCGGTCGAACATCGAGATGGCACTCGGCTTCGACTTCTGGCTGCGGACCTACGGCGTGCAGATCGACGTCTGACGGCCGTGACGGAACCGGTCCGGCGCCCCTGGCCCTGTCTGCTGGTCGTCCTGTTCGCATCGTTCATGGACATGATGGACCTGGGGATCGTGAGCGTCGCGGCCCCGTCCATCCAGCGTGACCTGCACAGCGACTACGCCTCGGCGCAGTGGTTCATGGCCTCGTACGCGCTCGCCTTCGCCGTCCTCCTGATCCCGGGAGGGCGGCTCGGCGACATCTACGGGCGCAAGCGGGTCTTCATGACCGGGGTCGCCGGTTTCACGGTCGTCTCGGTGGTCTGCGCGCTCGCGCCGACGGCCGGGGTGCTGATCGCCGCCCGGTTCGTCCAGGGCGGGTTCGGGGCGCTGATGGTGCCCCAGGTGCTCGCGGTGCTCCAGATCCTCTTCCCCGCCACCCGCCGCGGCATGGCGCTGGCGGCCTACGGCACCGTGATGAACCTGGCGCAGCTCAGCGGCCCGATCCTCGGCGGCATCATGGCCACCGAGGATCTGCTGGGGCTCGGCTGGCGGGCCATCTTCCTGGTGAACGTGCCGATCGGCGCCCTGGTGCTGGTCGGCACGGCCGTGCTGCTGCCCGAGTCCCGCTCCGACCGGCCACTGCGGCTGGACGTCGTCGGCATCGTGCTGGTGGCGCTGCTCGCCGGGCTGGTCAGCTACCCGCTGCAGCAGGGGCGGGCGGCGGGCTGGCCGCCGTGGATGCTCGCGGCGCTCGCCGCCGCGCTGCCGGCCGGGCTGCTCTTCGCCCGGCACCAGCGCCGCCGCGGCCCGCAGGCCGCCCTGGTGCCCGTCGCGCTCTTCCGCCGCCGCTCGTTCGTCGCGGGCATCGTGCTGCTCCTGCTGGTGTACACCGCGCTGCTGGCCCAGCAGATGGTCGTCATCTGGCACACCCAGATCGGTCTGGGCTGGTCACCGCTGCGCACCGGCGCGGCCGGGGCCGGGTGGGTGGTGGGGCTGTTCCTGCTGGGCGGCTTCGCCGTCACCCTCGCCCCGCGCATCGGGCGGGCGCTGCTGGTCTGCGGCTGCCTGCTGGTCGCGGCCTCCATCGCGGTGCTGAGCGAGGTCATCTCGCGCGACGCGCTTGGCTTCTGGCAGCTCTTCGGGTGTATGACGGCGCTGGGCTGCGGCCTGGGGCTGGTCGTGCCGATCCTCGTCGACCTGGTGCTCGCCGGCGTCCCGAAGCGGGACGCCGGCGGCGGCTCCGGAGTGGCGAACGCGGTGATCTACTTCGCCTCGGCGGTCGGCATCGGGCTGAGCGGTCTGGTCTTCTTCGGCCAGGTGGCCGCCGGCGGTGACGCGCACGCCCGGGCCCAGGAGGCCCAGGTCGGCGGCGCGGGCCCCGGCGCTGCCGAGGCGCTGCGCGCCTGCGTGCACGACCGGTCGGCCGCGGTCGACCCGTACCGGGTCCCGGCGAGCTGCCGCACCCCCGGGGCCGAGGACCCGGTCGTGGTCCAGGCCGCCGCCGAGGCGCTGCGCCGGAACTTCGCGGACTCCGCGGCGAGCAGCCTCTGGTACCCGGCCGGCGCGTTCCTCGTCGCCGTGGCCCTGGCTCCGCTGCTGCCGCGCGGGAGCGGCACGGCTGCAGGGCAGGACGACGAGGTGGTCGACGACAGCGGGGCCCGGCCGGAGCATCCGGCCGGGCCCCGCGTGGACGCACCCCTCACGTAGCCGGCGCCTCGGACGCCGGGTCCTCGACCACGACCCCGTTCAGCTCCACGTGGATGGAGCGCGTCGGACACCCGCGCCGGGCCCGCAGCACCTCGTGCTGGAGCGCGACCGGCGGGTCGGCGTCCAGGACCACGACCCGGCCCTCCGCGTCCTGGTCGAAGACGTCGGGGACCCGGTAGACGCACAGGCTGCTGGTCACACAGGTCGTGCTGTCGGCGGTCACGCGCATCGCACCCACCGCCGTCACCACACGACCGGGATCTCGGCGTACCCGGCGAGGAATCCGCCGACCGGACGCACCAGCTTCTCGCCCGGCACCGCGAGCTGCAGCCCGGGGAAGCGGCGCAGCAGGCCCTCGGTGGCCTCCTGCAGCTCCATCCTGGCCAGCGCGGCCCCGGCGCAGAAGTGGATACCGGCGCCGAACGTCATGTGGTGGTTGTCCTGGCGCCGGATGTCGAGGGCGCAGGCGTCGGGGAAGGTCTCCTCGTCCATGTTGGACTCCACCGAGAGCATCACCGTCGTCCCCTTGGGGATGACCGCGCCGTCGCTCACCTCGATGTCCTCCAGCGCGTAGCGCAGCGAGCCCAGCGAGGTGCCCATCATCTGGTAGCGGAGCAGCTCCTCGACCGCGGACGGCACCAGCGACAGGTCCGCCTTCAGGTCCGCGGCGGCCTCCGGGCGGTGCAGCAGGACGGCGGTGCCGGTGCCGATCTGCGAGGCGGTGGTGACGTAGCCGGCGATCAGCAGGGTCTTGACCCAGTGCTGGAGCTGGTAGTCGGTCAGCTTCTCCGGGTCCTCCTCGCTGACCCGGATCAGCTCGCTGATCAGGTCGTCGCCGGGGTGGGCCTTCTTGTCGGCGATCAGCTCACTGAGGTAGTTCCAGTAGTCGACGCGGCAGCGTTCCACCTCGTCGGCCGGGAGGGCCGTCACCGAGAGGTAGCCGTCGATGAGCCGGCGGAACTTCGCCCGGTCCTTCGGCGGCACGCCCAGCATGTGGCAGATGACCAGGATGGGCAGCGGGTAGGCGAACGCCTCCATCAGGTCGGCCGGGCGCGGCCCCGCCTCCATGGCGTCCATCAGTTCGGCGGTGATCTCCCGCACGATCGGCCGCAGCGCCTCGATGCGGCGGGCGCTGAACGCCCGCATGACGACGGCGCGCTCCACGAGGTAGCGCGGCGGGTCGTTGTCGATCTCCGGGTCCCCGAACAGGTCGTTGTCCGCGGAGATGCGGGAGGCGGGGTAGCGCGACGTGTTGCGGCTCAGCCGCTCGTCGGCGAACAGCCGCCTGACGTCCTTGTACCGGGTCACCAGAACGGCCGGGTCACCGCTGGGGAGCGCGACGTGCAGCAGCGGTTCCTCCCGCATCGTCCGCCAGTCCTGCGGGATGTCCGGCGCCGGGGCCCACGGGAAGGGGTAACTGACCGGGCATGACGGGCTCGAGCTCACCTGGCACCTCTCTCGTCTCCGTGACAGGGCTGTCGACAGTCCCCAGTGTCGGCAGCCGCGCTGGGGACGGGCTCAACGGCGGCTGGAACGAGGGGGGTTGGGGTGTCGGCGACGGGGGGTACCAGGACGGGTCGAGTCATCCTCCATCCCGCGCTGGGAGATTCGCGGCCGACAGCGCGGTCTGGAGTGCCGCCGGGCCGTGCGGGCCCCACGAGCGCGCCGCGGAAGCGGCCAGGAACGGGAGACGCCCCTATGCCATCCACCGCTGCGGACACCGGGACGGCCGCGGGCATCCTCCGGCTGGGCAACCGGTTCTGCGACGCCAAGGCCCTGCTCACCGCCGTCCGGCTCGATGTGTTCGGCACCCTCGCGGACGGGCCGGCCACCGCCGCGGAGCTGCGCGGGCGGCTGGGCCTGCACGGCCGCGGCCTGCCGGACTTCCTCGGCCTGCTGACCGCGCTCGGGCTGCTGCGACGCGACGCCGACGGGCGGTTCCGCAACGCCGAGGGCGCGGAACGCTACCTCGTCCCGGGACGGCCGGGCTGCGTGGCGGGTTTCCTGACGGGCGCCGACATCAACCTCTACCCGGTGTACGGACGGCTGGCCGACGCGCTGCGCACCGGCAAGCCGCAGGCCGACGGCGACTTCACCGGGATGCTCGACGACCCGGAGGCGCTCGGCGGGTTCGTGCGGATGATGGACGGCCTCACCCAGGGCCTGGGCAAGGAGCTGTCGGCGGCCCTGGAGGACGTCGAGTACCGCTCGGTGCTCGACGCGGGAGGCTGCCGCGGCCATCTGCTCGGCCAACTGCTCGCGCACCGCGCGGACCTCACCGGCCAGGTCTTCGACCTGCCGCAGATGGAGCCGTTCTTCCACGCGTACATGGCCGGACTCGGCCTCGACGGCCGGACGTCCTTCCACCCCGGCGATTTCTTCCGGGACCCGCTGCCGCCGGCCGACGTGATCGTCCTCGGCCACATCCTGCACGACTGGGACGCCCCGCAGCGCCGGCTGCTGCTGGACAAGGCGTTCGCGGCGGTGAACCCCGGCGGGACGGTCCTGGTCTACGACCGCATGCTCGGCCGCCGCGCCGACGACACCGAGAACCTGGTAGCCAGCCTGAACATGCTGCTGGTCACCGAGGGCGGCGGCGAGTACAGCGCCGACGACGTGGGCGAGCAGGCGCGCCGCGCCGGGTTCGCCTCGGTCACCGACCGCCCGCTCGCCGACTTCGACACTCTCGTGATCTGCCGCAAAGGCTGAGGGGATTGCCATGACCGGTCCGACCACCGACCAGCCGACTCCGGCGGAGTACCTGCCGCTGCTCTTCGGATTCGCCGTCTACCAGATCGCCGGTGTCACCGCCCGGCTCGGGGTGCCCGACGCTCTCGGCGACGGGACGCGGACCGCCGTGGAACTCGCGGAGACCACGGGCACCCACGCCCCGTTCCTGGAGCGGTTGCTGCGCGCCGCCGTCTCGGCGGGCCTGCTCACCGCGGACGACGCGGGCGGCTTCACACTGACCCGGCTCGGCTCCATGTACCGCAGCGAGTCCCCGGTGCAGGGCGCCCCGCTGGACGCCATGCACGCCGCGGCCCCGGTCTGGCAGGCGTGGGGCGCGCTGGAGGAGTCCGTGCGCACCGGGCGGCCCGCGTTCGACCTGGTCCACGGCAAGGGGCTGTTCGACCACCTCAGGACGGACGACGAGCTCGCCGGGCACTTCCACGCCGCGATGGCGGCCGGCAGCGCGGTCCAGCTGCCGGCGATCACGGGCGGGTTCGACTTCAGCCGGTTCAAGTACGTGATGGACGTCGGCGGCGGCAACGGCACCCATCTGGCGGCGATCCTCGCCGCCAACCCCAACCTGATCGGCAGCGTCTTCGACACCGCCAACGGGGTGCTGGAGGCACCCTCCGTGATCGAGGTGGCGGGGGTCGCGGACCGCTGCGAGATCGCCACCGGGTCGTTCTTCGACTCGGTGCCGGCCGGACCGGACGCGTATCTGCTGAAGAACATCCTGCACGACTGGAACGACGACGAATGCGTGCGCATCCTGGAGAACTGCCGCAAGGGCCTCGCCCCGGGCGGCCGCGTCGTGGTGTTCACCTCGGTGCTGTCCGAGGGGCGCCGCAACGAGGACCCCGTCGAGGCGCTCGGCGCCTCCATCTTCGACATCGAGATGATGGTCGTGACGACGGGCCGGGAGCGCACGCTCACCGAGTTCGAGAACCTGTTCACCCGGGCCGGCCTGGAGCTGGACTCGCTGACCGCGCTCCCCTGCCCGTTCCTGTACTACGGCCTGGAGGCCGTCGCGGTCTGAGCGGACGGGCGTCTTCCGTGGATGTCACCAGGGGAAGGTCTGTTCACCGCGGCGGAAGGTGCCGGTGGGGCCGCCGTCCGGCAGGGTGGCCGCGTCCGCGATGTCCCGGGCGGCCTCCTCGGGGGTGCGCTGCGCCTGCGGCATCATGCGGGTCCTGACCGGGCCGGGGTTGACGGAGTTGACCAGCACCCCGGTGTCCGCGGTCTGGGCGGCCAGCATCTGGGTGAGCCCGTTGACCGCGGTCTTCGACACCGAGTAGCCGGGGCTGGCGGTGAACAGGCCGTGGCTGAACGAGCCGGTGCCGCTGGAGATGAAGACCACCCGCCCCCAGCCGCGCCGCACCATGTCGGGGACGAAGGCCTGCGCCACCCGCCAACTGCCGAACAGGTTGACCGCGAAGGTGCGCTGCACCAGATCGAGGGAGACACTCAGCGGATCGCTGCCGATGTCCAGCAGCACCCCGGCGTTGGACACCAGCACGTCGACCGGGCCGATCCCCTCCGCGGCCCGCTTGACGCTCTCGGTGTCGGTCACGTCGAGTGCGTGCGCGGACGCGCCGGCACCGAGTTCGGCGGCCGCCGCGAGCGCCGCGTCGCCGTCCCGGGCGGTGAGCACCACCTTCAGGCCGCGGCCGAGCAGTTCGGCGGCGACCGCGCGGCCCAGCCCGCGGTTGGCTCCGGTGATCAACGCTGTCCGCTGAATGGTCACTGCGTCCTCCTGGCATCGGGCCGCGGTTGCCGGCGCTCCTGGCGCGGATGCTGACCGGTCCGTCTCAAGCCCGGCACGAGCCGTGGCGGACACCGTGGACCCTCGAGTCACCCCTGCATTCCCACCCCCTGGAGGCCGCGATGACGGCGTTGTCACCCGCACCACCGAGGGACGCCGAGGAGCTGGCCCGGGCGATCGCCCGGGACGGCGTGGAGTTCCTGCTGGTCATGTTCGTCAACCTGTACGGAAAGCCCTGTGCGAAGCTGGCCCCGGTGCGGACCCTCGACCAGCTGCTGAGTGACGGGCTCGGCTTCGCCGGCAACGCCGCGGACGGTCTCGGCCAGTCGTCGGCCGACCCCGACGTCGTCGCGATCCCCGACGTCACCTCGTACGTCAGGGCACCGCTGCAGGACGGCCTGGGCATCATCCAGTGCGATCTCTACGTCGAGGGGCAGCCCTGGCCGTACGCCCCCCGGCACATCCTCCGCAACCAGCTGCGGCTGCTCGCCGAGCAGGGCCGCCAGCTGAAGGTCGGCGCGGAGCCCGAGTACTTCCTGGTGCGGCGGGCCGACGACGGTTCGATCAGCGTCGCCGACGAGCTGGACACCGCCGACTCGCCCTGTTACGACGCCAACGCCGCCACCCGCGCCTTCGGCCATCTGTCGACCATCAGCCGGTCGTTGGACGAGCTCGGGTGGGAGAACTACTCCAACGACCACGAGGACGCCAACGGGCAGTTCGAGCACAACTTCGGCTACGCGGACGCGCTGCGCACCGCCGACCGCGTGATCATCTTCCGCCACCTGGCGAAGATGGCCGCACACCGGGCGGGCCTGATCGCCACCTTCATGCCGAAGCCGTTCACCCACCTCACCGGCAGCGGGCTGCACCTGCACGTGTCGCTGTGGGAGGGCGCGACGTCCCTGTTCGACGACACCGCCGACCCGCGCGGGCTGAACACCTCACGGCTGGGGTACGGCTTCATCGCCGGGCTGCTGGACCACGCGCCCGGCCTGATGGCGCTGACCTGCCCCACCGTCAACTCCTACAAGCGGCTCGGCGCCGGCTCCGACACCCTCTCCCGGTCCAGCTGGGCGCCCGGTTACGCCAGCTACGGCGGCAACAACCGCACCCACCTGGTGCGGATCCCCGACACCGGGCGGATCGAGGTGCGCTGCGTGGACGGCGCGGCCAACCCGTACCTGGCCATCGCCGGCATCGCCGCGGCGGGCGCCGACGGGATCGCGCGCGGCGCCGACCCGGGCGACCCGGTCGCGCGCGACCTGGAGGCCGCCGCGGTCCCCGCCGGGCTGCGCCCGCTGCCGCCCACCCTGCTGCACGCGGTGGACGAACTGGTCGCCGACGGGGTGCTGCGCGAGGGGCTCGGCAAGGTGCCGGACGGCTCGTACGCGGACTACTACGCCGACGCGAAGCGGGCGGAGTTCGCGCGCTACCACCGCGAGGTCACCGACTGGGAGCTGCACCGCTACCTGCAGAGCTGAGGGCGCGCCTCAGTCCCGCGGGACCTCCTCGATCCAGGAGGTCCCGCGGGATCCGTCCGTCCGCGTCCACTCCTCCCGCAGCCGCACCCGCCCGTCGGGCAGCGGCTCGGGGGTGCTCCGGCAGGTGCCGCACACCACCTGGCCGTCGTCCAGCACCTGGCTGTACGCCGCGGTGAGGACGCCGTCCGGCCCGGCCGTGCCGACGAGCCGGCCCACCCGCACCGCGCCGCCGGAGAACTCCGCCCACACCAGGTCACCGCTCTGATGGTAGTGACCGGTGGGCGTGGAGTCCCCGGCGGCGGTCTCCGCCGCGTGCGAGCGGAAGACCCGCCCGTCATAGCTCACCGTGCGGTGCCAGGGGCGACGTTGTAGTTGGAGCGGAAGAAGTTGTCCGGGTCCAGCCGCCGCTTCAGCGCCGCGAGCCGGCCGTACGCCTCGGGTCCGTAGGTGCGCAGCGCCCGGTCGGCGCCGGGGGCACCGCTGTCCCCGACGTAGTTGATGTAGCCGTCGCCCCAGCGGCCGTGCGGCTCCGCCGCGGCGGCCACGGACTTGGCCCAGGCGGTCTGCCGCTCGTCCGCCTCGGGGTGCGCGGGGTCCCAGATCGCCATGCCGGTGACGTTGAAGGCCGCGTCGCGGAAGGGGACGGCGCTGCCGGCGGAACCGGTACGGCGGACGGCGCCGTTGATAGGCTCCAGGAGCACCGTGTCGTTGTACGGGTCGGTGATCCTGGCCTCCTGGAAGCGCGCGGCGACGGAGTCCACCAGTTCGTCGGGCAGGCCGTCCACCAGCCGGGCGCTCCAGTAGTGGCGCAGCCCGAACGGCAGGCGTCCCAGGCACAGTTGCATGGAGACGTAGCTGCGGTGCTCGATCCGCCAGTCCAGGACATCGATTCTGCGCAGCGTCTTGTCGAGGGTGGCGCGGTACTCCTCGTCGTCACCCGCGTAGCAGACGCTCATCACGGCCGCGGGTCCCTGGGCGGGGCCGTAGCGCTCCAGGAGCATCGTGCAGGTGAGGTCGTCGGGTGCTTCCAGCATGAGGTCGCGGAAGAGCCGGACGGCCGCCGCGGGGTCGGTTCCGGGGTAGGCGACGTAACCGCCGTAGACCCGCTCGACCGGATGCAGCCGGAAGGTGAACTCGGTGACGGCGCCGAAGTTGTGGCCGGCACCGCGCAGCGCCCAGTCCAGCTCCGGGTCGGTGTGCGGGCTCACGTGCAGGCGTTCGCCGTCGGCGGTGACCAGGACGTACGACTCGACGTTGTCGCAGGCCAGCCCGTACCGGCCCATGAGGTGGCCGATGCCGCCGCCGAGGGTGAGGCCGCCGACGCCGGTGTCGTCGAAGGTGCCGCCGGTGCTGGCCAGCCCGAAGCTGGTGGTCGCCAGGTCGAAGTCGGCCCAGGTGGCGCCGCCGCCGGTGCGGGCGAGGCGTTCGACGGGGTCGACCGCGGTCCGGTTCAGCAGCCGCAGGTCGATGACGAGGCCGCCGTCGAGGGAGCCGGAGCCGGCGATGTTGTGGCCGCCGCCGCGGATCGTGGTCGGCAGGCCGGCGTCGCGGGCGGCCCGGATGGCGCCCTGGACCTCGGCGGTGTCGGCCGGCAGGCAGATCAGCCGGGGCCGGTGGTCGTGCATCCCGTTGAACAGCAGCCGCACCCGGTCGTACGCCGGGTGGCCGGGGGCGATCACCCGGTCCGGGCAGACGGCCTCCAGGGCGTTGCGCGCGGCGTCGGTCATGAACGCTCCCCCTCGGTGATCGGGATCGGTGCCAGCAGTTCGCCCGCCGCCGCGGACGAGGCGGCGAGCGCGGTCTTGGCGGCGCCGCCGCTGCCTCCGGTGAAGGTGAACAGACCGCTCGGGTAGGGCAGGGCCGGGCGCAGGGCGAGCCGGCCCTCGGGGGCGTAGGCCTCGGACATGGCGATGAAGTGGTGCGGCGGGTTGAGTGCCAGGCCGGGCAGCCGCCGCGCGGCGGTCTGCCGCACGGTGCGCTCCTCACGGTCGAGGAAGACCCGCTGGCCGGGGTCGGTGTCCCAGCGGTCGGTGGGGAGTCCCAGCAGCATCCTGTCGGGTCCCGCCGGGCGCCCGTACAGTCCGCTGGTCTCGTCGACGAAGGGCGGCGGGTGGTCCCCCGACGTGGCGTACAGGGCGCACTGGATGACCTTGGTGCGCAGGTCGGGCGCGGGCAGGCCGAGTCCGGTCAGCAGCCGGCCCGTCCAGCCGCCCGCGGCGAGCACCACCAGGTCGGCCGTGCCGCGGCCGGCGCCGGTGCGGTAGCCGAGCTCGCCGCCCTCCGGCCGGTCGAGCGAGCGCAGGTCGGTGGCGTCCAGCAGCCCGCCGCGCGCGACGAAGTCCGCGCGGGCGCCGCGCCGCAGCGCGTCGGGAGAGAAGTACCCCGCGTGCCGTTCGAGCACCGCCGCGGAGTCCTCGGGCAGGTCGCTGAAGCCGTAGCGGGCGGCGAGCTCGCGGCGGTCGAGGATCAGCACGGAGCCGGGCAGGCTGCGGTCCACGTCGATGAGCCGGCGCAGCGGTGGAGCGGAGTGCAGGATGTACAGCGAGCCGGTCTCCCGGTACTCCGACCATTCGCGCAGCAGCGCGCTGGCGCGCAGTTCCTGCAGGCTGCGCGCGGCCGACTCGGCGGCTCGGGGATCGGCCTCGAAACCGCGGACGAGGCCGCCGGAGACCCCGGTGGAGTCGCGGGTGCCGGGTGCTCCGGTGACCAGGGTGACCCGCAGACCCGGGTGGCGCACCAGCCGCCAGGCGAGCAGCATGCCGGCGAGTCCGCCGCCGACCACACAGATCCTCATGGCCGGGCCACCGATCCGCCGCCGGTCAGGACGTCGAGCAGGCCGTCCGCCGGGCCGCCGGGGCCGCCGAGCAGGCAGCGGGCGGCGAGCGCGCTGTCGAAGGTCTCCAGGGCCAGGGCCTGTTCGGCGCGGGCCAGTTCGCCGGGGTCGGGGCCCCCGGTGCCGGGGTCGAGGTCCCAGCCGGCCGTGGCCGCGCGGTACCGCTCCCAGGTGAAGTTCGTGGCGTGCGGTGCGGGCCGGTCCCAGCTGAGGAACGCGCGCACCGCGCGGGGGTCCTCCTGCCGCAGCAGTTCGTGGGCCCAGACGGCGTGGCCGCGGCTGGTGGAGAACTTCGCCCCGTCGAGCCGGTAGAACTCGTTGACGACGAGCCCGCCGTGCACGCGCTGCGGCACCCCGGCGGCGGCGAACAGGGCGGGGAACAGGGCCAGGTAGTAGAAGGCGTTGTCCAGGCCGAGGAAGGTCCACACGGAGTCGACGCCGTCCCAGGCCTTGACGTGCTCGGCGAGTCCGGTTGCGTCCGGCTGCAGTTGCCGTCCGATGGTGTGCAGATAGCCCAGGCCCATCTCGGCCCACACGTCGACGCGCTGGCCGGGGAAGCCGTCCGCCGCGATGCCCCAGTCGGTGGGGTAGCTGAGCGGCACGGTCGGCAGCGGATCGCTGAGCAGCCGCCAGACCAGTTCCCGTGCCCGGGGCGGCAGTGCCGCCCGGTACCAGACGCTCTGCAGCACCCCCCGGTACTCCTCCAGGCGGAGGACGGGCCCGGTCACCGTCCGCGTCCCGGTCGCGGGTTCTCCGCAGCGGGTGCAGCGCGGATCGACCAGGGCGGCGGCGGGCGTGTAGCTTCCGCACCCCTCGCAGGTGCCGCCGCCGGACGGGCCGTCGCAGTGCGCGCAGCGCCCGCTGACGTAGGCGTGGTGGGCGATGCCGGGGCAGTCGGCGCAGACCGGGGTCCGCCACTCCTCCACCGGCAGCGTGCCGGCCGCCACCAGCTCGCCGAGGAACCCCGCGACCGCCGAGCGGTACTCCGGGTCGTCCAGGGGTTCGGTGAATCCGTCGTGGCCGACTCCGACGCGGTCGAACACCTCGTGGATCAGCCCGGCGTAGCGGTCGCGCAGTTCGCGGACGCCGGTGCCTTCCTGGCGGGCCTTGGCCAGGACGTAGTTCTGATGGTCGTCGAGGCCGCACAGCGCGAACACCCGCTCACCGCGGCGGCGGGCGGCGCGCACCGCGATGTCGGCGGCCAGGTACGGGCCGGCGAGATGGCCCAGGTGCAGCGGGCCGTTCGGGGTGGGCGGCGGTGACAGGACGACGGTGGTGCCGGGCGCGCGGTCAGTGGGCATCGGCCGCTTCCGCCTCCTGCGGCTCCGCCCCGGCGGGCGCGGTCCCGCCCGGCAGCCAGTAGATGCTGAGGATCCGGACCGGTTCGTCGCCCGCCGTGATCACATGCCGGTCGCCGGGCGTGAGGAGGATCGCGCTGCCCGCGGGGGCGGCGGTGTCCTCGCCGTTCACCGTGAAGACGGCGTCGCCGCCGACGACCACGGCGAGTTCGACCTCGGGGTGGTTGTCCAGAACGCTCCGGGAGTTGGCGGGGACCTGGCACCACATGGCGCTGAACGGCAGTCCGGAGGCGGCCGCGTACTGTTCCCAGCGTCCGATCTGGATGCCGTACTCGCTCGTGAGGGGCGAGTCGTCGATGCTGAACTTCTGCACAGGAGTTCTCCCTACGCGCGGGCATGGATCTCTCGGCGCCATCGTGACGCGCGGGGCTCGAAGGGTCCTCAAGGGGAGGTTGGCGGCCGTCGCACGGCGTGTCACCATCTACCGCCATGACCCCTCAGACGCAGGTCGGCGAGCGCCCGGTGGAGTACCGGCCGCGCGCCCTGAGCACACTGGCCCCGGAGTCGGAGCACGGCTGGACCGTCAAGCGGTACACCGTCTCGTCGTTCCGCGAGGTGCCGGCGCCGGACGTCCTGGAGTTCGCGCGGCGCAGCGTGCGGCTGTCGCTGCCGGATCCGTACCCGGCCCTCCCCTCGCACGCGTTCAGCGTCGTCCACGAGGACGAGGACGCCTGCTACGTCGTGGTGGGCTGGTGGAGCCGCAATCGGCTGATCCTGCACACCCGCACCTGGCTGGCCGACTGGGACGCGCTGGCCACGCCCGTCGAGGCGCCCGCGTACGCCACCGCGTGCATCTGGGAGATGGCCGCGATGGCGCACGAACGGGACGCCTGGGTCCGCCATGTGGTGGCCCCGGAGCGGCCGGACTTCCCGGCCTATCTGGCCTCGGCCGTCTCCGGGCCCCACTGACCGGACGGGCTGCTACGCGACGGCGCAGCCCTGGTACGCCCCGATGTTCGGGGTTCCGGACGGGACCGGGTTGCCGAAGTAGTCCCGGCCGCCGTTGCCGGCGATCGGTGTCCCGGTGTGCAGCGCCGGCGAGCCGGTGCGCAGCCGGTAGCCGGCGGTGTCGGTGCGCGAGTGCGCGGCGCCCGGGGCGGTCAGCAGCGGATCGCCCGTGAGCGGGTGGGCGCCGAGCGGCGATCCGGCGGCCACGTTCTGGTACACGTTGTGGCTGTAGGTGCTGGACGCGTCGCTGATCACCGATCCGGCGGGGCTGCCGACGAAGATGTTGTCGGTCAGCTGCATCGTCGAGGTCCCGTATACCTGGATCAGGTTCGCCGCGGTCGGCGCGTAGACGGTGTTGTTGTAGATCTTCGTGCCGGGCTCGTCACCGCACGGGCTGGTGATGACCCCGAAGAAGCCGTCGCCGCGGTCGTTCTGACTGATGTTGTAGCGGACGGTGCCGCCGCTCGCGCTGATTCCCGACGGGCAGATGAACAGGAAGCCCGCTCCGTTGTCGTGGCTGAAGTTGTACTGGTAGAGCGTGTCGGTGCTGCCGCCTTCCAGGTCGAAGGCCATCCCGGGGCTGACGCCGCCGGAGACCTCGTTGTACTGGAACACCGCCCGGTCGGAGTTCCACGCGTAGGCGCCGACGTTGTAGTCGGTGGAGCGGGTGTTGTACCCCGCGACGGTGTTGCGCTGGATCAGGGGGTCCACGCCGTTGACGACCATGATCCCGTCGCCGCCGGTGTCGCTGATCCGGTTGTCCTCGATGAGGACGTGCGTGATGGGCACGAACTGCGTGCCCGGCCCGGTCGGGTTGGTCGCCCGGCGCTGCCAGTGCGAGGCGATGCCGATGCCGGCCCGGTCGACGTGGGTGACGCGGTTGCCCGTCACCTTGACGCCGTCGAACCCGGTCGGCACCGAGGCGCCGCCCGCGCTGAACACGATGCCGCCGCTGGTGTCGTTGTCGCGGCAGTCGCAGCCGTTGACGTCGTGCACGGTCAGATCGTCGAGCGTGTAGTGCCGGCCCGTCCCGTAATCCTCCAGCAGCACGTAGACCCCGACGCGCTGCTGAGTCACCGCGGGCGCGGGACCGGTGTTCGTGATGTCGAGATGCCGCAGGACATATCCCTCGACGTTGTGCAGGAAGACGGCCGCGGTGGCGCCCTGGCCGTCGATCCGGGCGGCCGAACCCGATCCGTAGGTGTTGACCGTGACCGGATGTTGTGCCGTTCCCGAGCCGCGCGGGGTGAGTGTGCCCCCGCAACTGGTGCCGGCCTTGAAGCGAACGGTGTCCCCGGGGTGCAGCACTGTGGCGTTGACCTTGGCGATGCTGCGCCAGGCCGTGGTGGTGCCGGTTCCGGCAGCGCTGTCGCTGCCGGCCGCGCAGTCCACATATCGCGTGGTCCCGGTGGTGCCCGCGGACGCGGGTGCCGCCATCGCGAAGAGAAGGACCGCGGTGAAACAGGCGCCGGTGAGTGTCCGCACCGGCTTGATTCTGGTCATTTCCAACCCCCATTCGAGCCACTGACTGGCCGGATCCTTGCGGTGGCTGCTCGAGCTGCGCTCAAGCCCGTACCGGGACCATGGCCGCCCCGGTTCGATACGAACTGCCGTTGATGTACGGAGGTGCCCCACCATGACCCGTAGACGCACAGAGGCGTCCGGTCACCGGCTGCGGTGGCTGGTGCCGCTGCTGCTGGTCCTCGGATGGCTTCTGGTGAGCGGTGCGACCGGATCTTTCCAGGGCAAGCTCGGCGAAGTGGTCACCAACGACGGCGCGGCCTACCTGCCCGCCAAGGCCGAGTCCGTGCACGCCGACAAGCTCCAGGCCCAGTTCTCCGACAACAAGACCTATCCCGCGGTCGTCCTCTACGAACGCGCGTCCGGCATCACCGCCGCCGATCAGCAGGCGGTCGCCTCGGACGCCGCCGCGGCGGCGAAGCTGGAGGGTGTCCGCGGGCAGATCAGCCCCGTCACGCTGTCCAAGGACGGACGGGCGCTGCAGTTCACCGTCCCGCTGGTCAACCAGATCGACCCGGTCACGGACGCGGTGAAGGCACTGCGCGCCACGGCCGACAGCCACCAGGGACTGACCGGGCACGTCACCGGCCTCGGTGGCATGTACGCCGACTTCGGCGGGGCCTTCAGCAGCATCGACGGCCAACTGCTGGTGGTGGCCGTCGGGCTGGTGATCCTCGTCCTGTTGCTCGTCTACCGCAGTCCCACGCTGCCCGTCCTGGTCCTGCTGGGCATCGCCTTCGCGTCCGGGGTGGCCGCCGCCGTGGTCTACGGGCTGACCCAGCACGGCGGCCTCACCCTCACCGGACAGAGCCAGGGTGTGCTCTCGGTGCTCGTCGTCGGCGCGACGACGGACTACTCGCTGCTGCTCGTCAGCCGCTACCAGGAGGAACTGCGCAGGACCCAGAACAAGTACGACGCGCTGGCCACCGCATGGCGGGCGGTGCTCAAGCCGGTGCTCGCCTCCGGCGGCACCGTCATCCTGGGCACCCTGTGCCTGCTGTTCAGCAACCTCAACAGCAACCGCAGCATGGGCCCGGTCGCCGCGGTCGGCATCACCGCGTCACTGCTGGCGGCACTCACCTTCGTCCCGGCCGCGCTCGCCCTGATGGGCCGCGGCGCGTTCTGGCCGTTCCGTCCCGCCTTCGGCACCGCCGAGCGCACGGGCGAGGGGCTGTGGGGCAAGGTCGCCGGGCTCGTCGGCCGCCGGCCGCGCGGCATCTGGATCAGCACGGGCCTGCTGCTGGTGCTGGCCGCCGCCTTCACCACCCAGTTCCGGGCCGACGGACTCTCGGTGTCGGAGAACTTCACCAAGAAGCCCGACTCGGTCCACGGCCAGCAGGCGCTCAACGCCCACTTCCCGGGCGGCTCGGGCGTCCCGGTGACCATCATCACCAAGGCCGCCGCCGCGGAGCAGGTGGCAACCGCGGCACGCGGGGTGCCCGGCATCACCTCGGTGACCCGGCTGCCCAAGGAGGTCGGCGGCTACACGGAGATCGACGCCGTGCTGGCCACCACCCCCGACGCGCCGGCCGCTGTCGATGCCGTCAAGCGACTGCGTGACGTCGTCCACGCGGTACCCGGCTCCGACTCCAAGGTCGGCGGCTTCACCGCCACCTCGATCGACACCCGGGTGGGCGGGGTCCGCGACTTCAAGGTCGTCGTCCCGCTGGTGCTGATCGCGATCCTGATCGTCCTCGCCCTGCTGCTGCGGTCGCTGGTCGCCCCGCTGCTGCTGATCGCCACCGTCGTGCTGTCGTACGCGGCGAGCATGGGTGTGGCGGCCCTGGTGTTCAACCACGTCTTCCACTTCGCCAACGCGGATCCCTCGGTACCGCTGATGGGCTTCGTCTTCCTGGTGGCGTTCGGCGTGGACTACAACATCTTCCTGATGCACCGGGTCAGGGAGGAAGCGCTGCTGCACGGCACACGCGAGGGCACGCTCTTCGCGCTGCGGCGCACCGGCGGCGTCATCACCTCGGCCGGCGTGGTGCTGGCGGCGACGTTCGCGGCGCTGGCGGTCGTGCCGATGGTCGCCATGGCCGAGCAGGCGTTCATCGTCGCGTTCGGTGTGCTGCTGGACACCATCGTCGTCCGGTCGCTGCTGGTGCCGGCCCTGACGCTGGAACTCGGCAACCGCGCGTGGTGGCCGTCGAAGGCCGTCTTCGGTACCCCGGCCACGACCGACCGCGCCGGGCGGGCGGAGACCGAGCGGGAGCCGCAGCCCGCGGGCTGAGCCCCCCGCGCGGCCCCTCCTTGTGGACAACGTACAGCGGTGTCAGCCGGGCTTGCGGGCGACGATCAGGGTGTCGTAGTCGCTCAGCGGGGAGACCTCGATGCCGGTGAAGCCGGCCTGCTCCGCGTAACCGGTGATCTCGGCGGCGGGGTACTCGGAACCGCCGTCGGTCACCAGCAGCATGTCGAGGCTGATCACCAGGTTCTCGGCGTGCTCCGGCTCGTCGTCGAGCATCCGGTCGTACACCAGCAGCGCGCCGCCGGGCAGGACCGCGTCGTAGGCCTTGTGGACCAGGTAACTGCGCTGGGTGGGGTCCCAGTCGTGCAGCACATGGCCCAGGACCACCACTTCGGCCTGCGGCAGCGGGTCGTCGAAGAAGCTGCCGCCGTGGAACTCGACCTTGCCGGTCAGTCCCAGTTCGGTGGCGAGCTCCGCGGCGAGAGGTGCCATCTCCGGCAGGTCGAAGACGTGCCCGGCCAGGTGCGGCTGGGCCCGGACGATCTGCGAGCAGAGGTTGCCGCGCGCGCCGCCGACGTCCAGGACCGAGGAGAAGCCGGACCAGTCGAACGCCTTGACGAGCTCGGAGCCCAGGACGTTGGTGAAGGCGTCCATGCTGCCGACGAACTGGCGCAGGATCGCCGGGTTCTTGGTGACCTGTTCGAAGTCGCTGCCGGACTGCTGCTTGCCGGTCCGCAGCGCTTCTTCGAGCCGGCCCCAGGCCGGGTAGAGGTTGCGGCTGGAGCGCAGCAGGAAGCCGCCGATGTAGGCGTCCCCTCCGCGGACCAGGTGCCGGGCGGTGCCGGAGGAGTTGCGGTACGCGCCGTCGGCGCGCTCCAGTACCTGCAGGGCCACCAGCAGGTCGAGGAAGTCACTCAGTCCCCGGCCGTGCAGGGACAGCAGCTCCTTGATCTCGTCGGCGGTCGCCTTGCCGCCCGGCGCCTGCTGCAGCTGCGTGAACAGATCGAGTTCCACGGCGGTGAGCAGGGCCTTGGCATCGCAGAACGCGTTGCCGAGCCGGAGGATCCCGGCGGCCGTGCTGACGTCCGGGGGGTTGGTCGTCATCGGGCGGACTCCTTCCTGGACGCCTGGCTCCCAGGCGCCGGTGCCATCGCGTGAACTTCGCAGCCCCGCGTGGAGCTGTCCTCGAAGGGGCCTCGAACCGCAGGCGGCGGCACGGACCCGACCGGGATGCCAGGCATCCTCGAGCCCAGGTCAGTACCCCTGACCCTGTGCCGCGGACAGTCCGCATGGCAGTGTTCCTGAGGGGATACACATGTATGACGTGAACATCCCTGTTCTCATCGTGGGAGCCGGGCCGGTCGGCCTGTCCACCGCCCTTTTCAGCGGCCGCCACGGGATCAGCACGATGCTGCTCGAGAAGCGATCAGCCACCTCGACCCTGCCACGCGCCCCTGGCCTGCAGGCCAGAACTCTGGAGCTGTTCCGCGCCGCCGGTATCCGCGAGGAGATCCGGGCACTGGAGATGGGCGACTCGCACCCGTTCTTCGAGGGCGGCATCATCCAGGTCGACACCTTCGCCGAGATCGACAAGGCCGTCGTCCTGGAGTCGCCCTCACTGGACGGCCCCACCGTCAGCCCCGAGCGGGTGATGGGCTGCGGCCAGGACCGCTACGAGAAGGTCCTGGTCGACAAGGCCCGGGAGTTCGGCTCCGACATCCGCTTCGGCACCCGGCTGGTGGAGTTCACCCAGGACGACGAGGGCGTCACCGCCGTCGCCGAGGAACTGGACACCGGCAGGCGCTTCACCATCCGGGCCGGCTACCTCGTCGGCGGGGACGGCGCCAACAGCGCGGTACGGCAGCAGCTCGGCGTGGAACGCACCGGCCGGGGCACCGTCTTCGACGCCCTGAGCATCTACTTCACCGCGCCGGAACTGGAGGTCATGCTCAAGGACCGCCCGTTCATCCTCTGCTACGCCAACGTCAACGGGACGCTGATGGGCCTGTCCCGGCTGCACGGCTGCAACCCGTTCCTGGCCGCCCCGATCTACCACCCCGACCAGGGCGAGAAGCCCGAGGACTTCACCGACGAACGCTGCGTCGAGATCGTCCGGGCGGCTTCCGGGCGGCCCGCGATGGACGTGGAGATCGTCGCGAAGGTCCCGTGGCAGGGCGCCCAGCTGGTCGCCGAGCGCTTCCGCACCGGCCGGGTCTTCCTCGCCGGGGACGCCGCGCACCTGCACCCGCCGGCCGGCGGGTTCGGCGCCAACACCGGCATCCACGACGCCCACAACCTGTCGTGGAAACTCGCCGCGGTCATCAAGGGCTGGGCCGGGGACACCCTCCTCGACACCTACCACGACGAGCGGCACGCCGTCGGCTCGGCCATGGCCGAGCAGGCGATGGTCCGCAACCGCATCCGGCACGGCTACGCCTCCGACGAGGACCGGGCGACGATGGTGGACGACATCATCATCACCCTCGGCTACCGGTACGTGTCCACGGCGATCAGCAGTGAGAAGCCCGGACCCGTCCTCACCCCGCACCTGGAACTCACCGGTGAGCCCGGCACCCGGGCGCCGCACCTGTGGGTGGAGCGCGACGGTGCCACCCTCTCCACCATCGACCTCTTCTGGGACTCCTACGTCCTGCTCACCGACCCCGCGGGAGCGGCCTGGGCCACGGCGGCGCAGAACGCCGCGGCGGCCCTGGGAGTGCCACTGAAGGCTCATGTGGTCGGTCCGGAGAGCGAGCTGCGGCCCGCCGACCCCGACGGCCGCGACTTCCACAGCGTCTACGGGATCCCGCCCGGCGGCGCCGTACTGGTCCGGCCGGACGCGTTCGTCACCTGGCGGTCGGACGGCTCGGCGCAGGACCCCGACGGGGTGCTCGGCGAGGTCCTCGCCCGCGCGGCGGGCCTGGACCCGGTCGCCGCGCAGCCCGCAGCGCACTG
>NZ_JAPVLU010000006.1 GCF_027158205.1 Streptomyces sp. H39-S7
CGCCGCGCAGCACCGGGTCCGCGACGGACGGCAGCAGGGCGGGATCCAGGGAGGCGTCGCAGTCGCAGAAGCAGACGATGTCGGCGGTCGCGGCGAGCAGTCCGGCGTGGCAGGCGGCGCCGAAGCCGCGCAGCGGCTCGCGGACCACCGTCGCTCCGAGGGAGGCGGCGAGGTCGGCGGAGCCGTCGGCCGAACCGTTGTCGACGACGATCGCCCGCCAGCCGGGCGGAATGCGCTCCAGCACCCAGGGCAGGGCCCCGGCCTCGTCCAGGCACGGCAGTACGACGTCGACGGGCGGTGTAGGTGGATTGGTCACGCCCCTCACCCTACGAAGCAGAACCCGGCATTCCGGACTTTAGATCCTTACGAAACACGGACGGCCACCACTTGGGCGCAGCCCTCACCCCTGAGGAGCACCTCCGTTAAGACCTGGCCGCGCGATCTGCCATTGCCATCCGCTTCCTGGACTCGGGCGAGAAGAAGCAGGACATCCTGGAGGCGACCGAGCTAGCTGACAGGGCGGCGAATGCCCGGATCGCCGAACGTGGATACGGCTGAAAGAACATGAGGAGAACGCTGACCTCTCCCAGGAACGACTGGGGCCAACGGCTGCGGCACCGCAGCCCAGAACAGCACCTGACCCTCGCCCGGTCAGATGTCTGTGCGGGACAGCCGGCGCCCCATCATGTCTCAGGCGTCATTCTCTGGTGCCTCATGCTCAGATGGGCTCGAGCGTCCACGTTTCGCGGACGGAGAAGGATCCGACGAGTCCCCTGCCCCTTTTTTTCGCGCGCGCGGCTGGGGGTGCGGGGTGCGTTGGCGCCACATGGAGGTGATCAAGCAGAGGGCTGAGGCGGCGAAGAGTGCGGCGGTGATGAGCAGCCAGCGGCCGAGGAACACGTCGGAGGGCAGGCTCGTGGCCGCGTGGTAGCCGGGAACCTTGTTGAGGATCAGGGGGTACCAGGTGATCAGCAGGAGCAGGGCGACGAAGGTTGGCACGCGCAGGTAGTTGATCCACTGCTTGGGGGTGCGATGGTGTTTCCCAGAACCGGGGCGGGAGCCGAGAAGGGCTTGGGTTGCGCGGTCGGTGAGGCTGTAGAGCGGGAGCAGCACCAGGTCGTGGATGAGTGCGGCGCCCACGAACCAGATCACGATGCGGAGCGTGTCGCCTTTGAGGAGCCGCATCCCGGCGTATGCGGTAAGGGCGAAGGAGCACAGGACGAGCAGCAGGTGCAGGGGTGAGGCGCCGTAGCGGGCGCGGACGCTTTTCACAGGGTGCTCTCGAAGGTGAGGCGGGTGACCCATTTGGTGTTGTGGACGCCGGGGTTGGCGGGGACGATGATGCGGGCGGGGTAGCCGTGGTCCGGGGTGAGGTCTGCGCCGTTGACGCGCAGGGCCAGCAGCGAGCGGGAGTCGCGGACCTGGTTGTCCCGTAGCACCGTTGACCGGAAGGCGCCGCCGCGCTGTACGGATTCCACCGCGACGCCCGGCGGGCTGGTGTGCAGGCCGACGAGTGCGGCCAGGTCGGCAAGCCGCACGCCGGACCAGTCCTGGTTGTCGGTGGACCATCCCTCCACGCATGCGATCGGCAGTGAGGCTCCGTGCTGCGGCAACGCCAGGACCTGGGCTCGGGTGAGGACGATCTGACGGTTGCCGGCGCGTACGGTCAGTCGCCAGTCCGGCCCGATGTCACGGGCCTGGATGCCGACGTCGGCCGCCGTCTTGTTGATCTGGAAGCCGCCTGGACCCGAGCCAGGGTTCGGCCCGCCATGCGGGGCGAGCAGTGCGACGCGGCGCAGGGGCCCGCCGATGCTCTGCCCGGCCGTGACGACGAGCAGGGTCGCGGATCCCAGGCCCACCATGCCCAGCGCGCCGCGTCGCGACATCGTCGGCGGGGCCGGCCGCGGTGAGACCAGACCTGTGTCGTCCGCGGGTTCGGGTTCGGTCCGCTCCAGCTCGGTGCGCAGCTCGGTGCGCATCCGGCGGCTGCGCAGGGCGCGGACCATGGTCGGAATGCGGAAGGCGATGTGGACGACGAACGCGCCGATGAAGACCCACGCCCCGTAGAAGTGCAGGGTGTAGAAGGAGCCGGGGAAGATGTAGTGCAGCTGGATGTTGAGAATGCCCGTGACGAACTCGAACAGCACGCCGCCGACCAGGAGCAATACCGACAGGCGCTCCAGCGCATGGCTGACCGAGCGCACCGGCGGCCAGGAGAACAGCTTCGGGACCACCGACCACAGCTTCGCCAGCAGGATCGGGATGAGTACCACCCCCAGCGTGACGTGCACGCCTTGCAGGAGGCGGTAGAGCCAGTAGGGATGGGTCGGCCAGGAGAACAGGTAGAAGCCCAGAATCCCCTTGTCCGGGGTCTGGTCGTTGACCGGCGACAGATCCGGGTTGTACGCGGCGTAGGACAGCAGCCCGGTCACGAACATCACCGTGATACCCACGAGCAGAATCAGCCCGAACACCGAGGTGAGCCACGGACCGCGCAACGGGCTGCGCCAGAACCCCGGCCGGGCAGGACCCGGCGGCGGACCCGCCGCCAACAACGCACGCAACCGGCTACGCTGCTCAGGCTTCGGCTCCGGGGCGTCCGCAACAGTAGGGGCGGGGGCTTCGCCATCCTGCCGACTGACAGGTTCGGATGAGGTGGGTTCAGCAGACGGACGATCAGGAGCACCGTCTCCGGAACTACTGGAGCCGCTCCCGGAACGCTGCGGATCCGGAGGAAGGTTCATGTCCTGCTCATCGTCCATCTCAAACCCTTCCCAATCACTCACAGTATCGAGATGACCGTATGTCGTAACTGCCGTCCGAGGGCGTCAGCGACTCCTTACGACATTCCGACATCACCCCGTCGACCTGTCACGAGGGCGCAAGGCCGGCTGATGGCTTCGATCGCCTCGTCCGTGGCGGCTGGCTCCCTCGACCGGTCACAGGCGGGCCGGGGTGAACCCCGGGAGATGGGTATCGACCGCCGTGGTGCGGGCTTCAGATTGTGGTGTGCGCGCTTTGGCCGGCGTGGCGAAGGAGGCGCGCGAGGCCGTGGCGGGTGGCTGCCAGGACGACGCGGTCCTCGGGGCGCAGGACGTAGCCCGGCGGCACTTCCCAGGCGAGTTCCGGCTCTCGCGGCGTAGGGTCGTTTTCCGGTGTGACGGACAGGTCGGGGCGGCGTTCCGCCGGTTCTGCCAGGTCGAGGGCCAGGACGCGCCAGGCGCCGGGCTGGAACGCTTCGGCGATGGTACGGCCCTCCAGTTCGAGCAGTCCTCGCACGTCGACAGCGGCGAAGAGCAGGACGTGCCGCTCGATCGGGATGGCGCCCAGGATTTGGCGGCCCATCATCGCTCCGGCGAAAGCCGGGGCGGCCAGGGTGGAGACGCTGCGGCTGCGGGTGGTGGCCTGGGGGTAGGAAGCCCGCAGGGTCCGGGAGACGACGGTGGCGAACTCGTCGTCGAACAGTCGCATCACCACCCGCAGTTCGGCCTTGCTCTCACGCGCGTAGAGGGCCGCTTCCAGGTTGGTGCTGTCGCTGCTGGTCAAGGCCAGCAGGGCACGGCTGCGGCCGATCTTCGCCGCCTCCAGTACGCCCTCCTGCGTCGCGTCCCCGATGATCACCGGCACTCGAAGGGAGCGGGCGAGCACGACACCACGAGCTTGCGGGTCCTGCTCGACGCACACCACATCGATGTCCAGGGCGTGCAGCCGGTCCAGCACCCGGCTGCCGACCTTGCCGAGACCCAGCAGCACGATGTGCCCTGACAGTCCGCGCGGCGGCAGCCGCAGCGCGGTCGCGGTACGGAACGCGCCCAACGCCTCTACGACGATCGCGAACAGCACCGGCAGCAGTGCCATCCCCGACAGACCGGACAGCAGTTGCAACACCTGCCGCCCGGTCGGCTCACCGAGCGCCGGATCGCCCAGGCTCAGCAGGTCGAGCATCGACAAGTACGCCGCCCGCAAAGGTGCCTCGCCGCTCACCTGCCACGTCAGGACTGCGAAGAGCCCCTGGAGAGCCGCCAGCCCAGCGACGGTCCACCGCAGCCGCTGTGAGAACAGCTCCCGCATCGGCAGCCCGCGCGGCAGCCGTCTGCGGGGCGCAGCGGGTCCGGGCCGGCGCGTGATCGCCTCCAGTACCACCCGGCTGCGCCCGCCGTCCGTGGCACTCACCGCCGCGTCGTCAGGCAACAGTTGCGGATCAGTGCCCGGGTCGTCACGGTCGATGTCGGTGACCGGGTCCGGCAGCAGGGCCAGGGTGCACAAGTGCGGGCGACTTTCCCCGCTGCCTACTCGGCGCTCGGCGGCGCGCAGCAGCAGGCCGTCGGCCTGAACGACTTTGCTGCTGCCGACGACCGCCGCGGCGACCAGGGCCGGTGCGGCGGTGTCGGCGTCGGACAGCACGGTGATGGACGCGTCGACGTCGGACCGTCTCGGCTGAGGGAACCGGGCCGCGGAGGCCCGCTCCAGCATCTCGCCGAGGTGCCGGCCGAGCTTGCGGTTGAACATGCGGATCACCAGGCGCACGTCCGGGTTGAGGCGCCGGGCCCGCAAAGCGGCCTGAATATTGGTCTGATCGTCCCCGTACGTCAGCGCCACTGCCACCGCCCGGTCCACACCTGCGGCGCGCAGCGTGGCCTCGTCCGGGTTGAGTGCCTCCAGGACGGTCACCGACACCCCGGGAAGCAGACCGAGTTCGGCGATCCGCGGACCGTGGTTACGCTCCAGGGACGGCACGAGGACGGTGACGTGCGTTCCGTAGACGCCGCTGAGCTCGTGGACGAGCCGGTACGCGAGCGCGTCGTCGCCGCACACCACCATGTGGCCGGAGGGGGAGGCAGGAGGGAGCTGGTTGGGGAGGTTCGGCACCCCCGTACAGTGCCGCAAGGTGGTGTCCTGCGGCCACCCCCGTCCGGGACGGATCATGCGCAGGGGTCCGACTGGATCTCCTCAGCCGGCCAGTCCAACAACCGGGCGCCGATCACGGCGGTCTGCAAGGCGTAGCGATGCATCGGCTCTGCGGGGTCGCAGCCGGTGAGTTGGCGGATACGGTCGAGTCGGTAGGTCAGGGCACGGACGCTCAAACTGAGGCGGCGCGCGGCCTCGGCCGAGACACAGCCCGCATCGAAGTACGCGGTCAGTGTCTCCAGGAGTGGCTCGGCTCCGCCACGTGCTTGCAGGAGCGGCCCCGGGGGGCTCTGTACGAGATCGGCCATTGCCTGCCGGTCACGGGTCAGGACCGGGAAGACCAGCAGGTCCGCCGCGAGAAGGAGAGCCTCGTCGAGATTCATGCGCTCCGCGAGATCGAGAGCGCCGAGGGCTTCCTCATACGAGCGGACCACCCCACCCGCACCCGAGTGGGCGCGGCCGATCGCCGCTCTGCCCCTGCCGACCGCCGTATACGCCTGTTGGGCGAAATGGGTCAGGACATCGGCTTGGTCGCCCGGGGCGACGCAGACCAGCCGGCCCTCCTTGGTGGTAAGCAGAATCCGGGGTGGTCGCCGAATCGTCTGATCAGGGCGCCCTCCACCCGGCGGGTGATGGGGTGCGTGTCGTCGTACGCGGCGGGACCCTCGGCAACCGCGACGGCGTGTGCCTGAGAGAGCAGCAGCCCGAAGTGTTTGGCCCGATCGGCGAGCCGGCCCAGGTCACTGCGTCCGTAGAGCAGGTCGTCGACGAACTCGCGGCGGGCCGCCTCCTCCTGCCGCACCGCGAGCCGCCGGGCCCGCTCATGCGGTCGGCCTTGATCCGCTTTGAGCTCCGCACCGTGCCGAGCCCCGAGGCCGGCAGTAGTTCGTCCAGCTGCTCCTCGGGGCTCGACCATGGTCTACTGCCCGACGGTGAGCACGGACATCAGCTCATATCAATGGGCTGCCCGCACGGTTTAGCGTTGTCCTTTCCGCGAGAACTACTGGCACCCCAACCCCGCCGCAATCGAACGGAGTCGCGGTGAGCGACGGAATGCCGACCGGGTCCGATGCTTGGGCAGCCATGGCGCAGAGGCGTTAACGAAGTATCAAGTGGCTCGTCACAGACCATAATTGAAGGGTGGGGCCAGGTGGGTCCCGGGGTGGTCGGGAGCGGGGAGGCAGCATCCGGTGAGCAGTGTGAACAAGGGGCTTCGAAAGATCGATGTAAGACTCAAGTGGGACCCCAGTCCCCTAGGGGAACCGCCCCGGCATCTCGACATCGTCGCTGCGACCTACTCCATGGACGACCTTCACGGGCGGCCGGTATACGTCGTTCACTACGACAGCAGATCACCGGACGGCACCATCAACATGACCCGGCACAGCCAGACCGGACAGGGTTTCGGCTTCGTCGAGGTCATGGTGCTGGAACTCGACCGGCTGGCGTCCTCCTACGGGCGTGTCGTGGTGGGGGTGGTCATCCATCAGGACCGCGGGCGTCGCACCTTCGGTACCATCGAGAACGCCGCCGTAGTGGTCGTTGAGGGGTACACGGAACTGCTGGCGGCCGACTTCACGCTGGTTGCGAGCTCCACCGCCACCACGGTCGCGGAGTTCAGCAGGTTGAGTTCCGGCGAGTGGGAGTTCCACGAGATGATCCGCGGATTCAACAGCGACCCGTTGGCCTTCACCCAGGAGATGGGCGATGTCGAGCAG
This sequence comes from Streptomyces sp. H39-S7, assembly GCF_027158205.1. Lineage (GTDB taxonomy): Bacteria > Actinomycetota > Actinomycetes > Streptomycetales > Streptomycetaceae > Actinacidiphila. The sequence continues at coordinate 6,627 of NZ_JAPVLU010000006.1, forward strand.
TCCGGGCCGGATGGCGCTCCGGGGACGAGTTCGGCGGGGGCTGCCTGACCGTACGCGTGACCCCCGAGCGCCGACATCGCCTGGCTGACCCGGCGCGGCAGGCAGCACCGGGATCCCGCCGAGTTGCCAAGCGGCCCCTCACCTTGCTTCTCCGTCATCGGGCCAGGCGATGACCGGATGCCGGGCTGCCACCAGGCTGCGTCGGTGCTGCGCCCGGTCTTCAGGGACGTCAGCCGTTTCGGATGCCTCGACACGCTACAGGGGCTTCATCGCCTATGACTTGGCGGCGGATCGGCATCACCGTGTTCTCGTGCATCCTGTTCCTGGCCGCACCGGCTGTGCGCACGGGCCGAACACTGTCCGGCCTGCGATACCGGCGCGCCCCACGTGCCCGCACGACGGGGTTCTCCTCGCTCTCCATACTGTCTGCTCAGCGTGATCGCGCGTCGTCTGAGGCGCCCCTTTCCGGCACCCGGACAGCCAGGTTCTGCTCGTTCAGCAGCCGCAGTGCCCCCCACCGGAACCTGGCCCTCCACGAGCCCAACTTTCCACAGACCCCTACAAAGTCGAATCAAGGCCGCTCAGCTCAGCAGATCACAAACAGACGCTGCCTTGGCGATCCCCCTGACACCGCGCTCCTCTACCGCGTGCTGCTGCCCTTGTGTCTACTACTCGTGAGCTGGCCCATGAACGCGACGATGAAGCCGGCCACAAGCATCACCGCACCGGTGAGGGTGCCCCACGCCCGGGTTTCGGGATCGCGGCTCAGCATGCCGAAGACAAGCTGCCAGCACAGGGCGAAGGCCACTATCAGCTGGCCCCAGCCGTAGAGACGAGGGTTGCGGACGTGACGCCGATTCCTGGGCAGCACCCAGCCACGGGTGACCGCCGCGAGGCCGACGGCGGCGATGATCGACGCTATGAGGAGAAGGGGCAGAGCAAGGTAGGGGTTCATGATCTCTCTCCCGCGCGCCGGACCCACGCCGGACGCCAGCGAGATCATGACACGGCTGTCACGCGCCTCCAGACGCTGCCCACGCGCCGATCGGCGAAGGGCGTCAGATGGGATCGCCGCTGTAGGACAGTCCTGTTCGGTCCAGGCCGAGTTCGTGGAGCGCGGCGCGCAGGGACGGATCGGCGCGGTGGACGATGAGGGTAGTGCGGTGGGCGCGGGCGGCGGCCACCAGGGGGAAGAACACCGAGGCTGACGCCGTGCCCAAGCGGGGGACCTGCGCGAAGTCGAGGTGTGCCTCGGTGGGTGAAGCCTGCAGGAGCGCCGCCAGCAGTTGTCCGATCGGTGCGGCGTTGGCATGGTTGATCTCTCCGTGCAGGCTCACGACGAGGCGTTCGCGGTCATTTCGGTGGATGTGGACGATACGGCGCAGGGCGCGGGCTGCGCGCCACGCTTTCCATCCTCGTTCCGGCATGCTGATCTCCTTGTGGCTGCGCCGGTCCGGGTGGCCCTGTCGGGTCACGGCAGGGCGCGAGCGGACCGGGTTCTACGGTGCAGGCGATGGTGGTGAGGGTCAGTGCCGCGTGCGTCATGGCTATGCCGATGCCGGTGCAGAGCAGGAGGGTGTCCGTGTGGGCGTGGACGAGGCGCGCCACGGTGGTGACCGCCGCGGCCCCGTAATACAGCAGCGCGCACACGCCGAGCATCCGGCGCCGAGTGCAGCACGGTGCCAGCCTGGGCAGCGGGGTGCCGGTGGTCAGCAGGACGCCGACCGGCAGCAGAACGGCGCTGCAGATCGCCAGGATCGTCCAGAGGACAGTGGCGTTCAATAGGGCCTGCCTGGGGTGGATGGTGCGGAGGGGCTGCGGGCTGGGGTACCTCGGTTGCCGGCGCTTGGCTGATCTTTCAGGCGAGGGCGAAGTAGCGGAGCCATATGTAGAGGCCGGAGACGGCGATGGTGACGGCGGCGACGGGGGCGCCGTAGCGGGTGAAGGTCCAGAAGCTGATCGGGGTGCGGTTGCGTTCCGCGATGCCCAGGACGACGACGTTGGCGGAGGCACCGATCGCGGTGGCATTGCCGCCCAGGTCGGCACCTACGGCCAGGGCCCACCACAGGACATGCCCGTGGGCGTCGCCCACGGTGTGGACAAGGTCAGCGGTGATGGGGGCCATCGTCGCGACATACGGGATGTTGTCCACGATGCCCGACAGCACGGCAGACGCGCCGAGCAGCAGCATGGTCGCGCCCAGGGCCTTGCCGCCGGTGGCGTCGGCCAGCGCGGACGAGACTTCCTTGATGACGCCGGTCTCGATCAGGGCCCCGACCATGATGAACAGACCGGCGAAGAAAGCCAGGGTGGGCCACTCCACATCGGCCAGGACGTCGTTGGTCTTGACGGGGCTGATGGCGACCAGCAAGCCGGCGCCGAGCAGCGCCACGACGCTGGGTTCGTAGTGCAGAACCGGATGCAGAACGAAAGCGGCCACGACCAGGCCGAGCACCGCCAGCCCCTGAACGAGCAGCCTGCGGTCGCGAATCGCCTCACGTTCGCTCAACGCCATCACCTCGGCCGCGAGCTTCTCGTCGTAGACGAACGCACGACGGAACATGAACCGGCACATGACCACCAGAACAGCGGTCAGGATCACGGCCAGCGGGGCGAGGTTGACGAGGAAGTCGTTGAAGTTCAGGCCGGCGCGGCTGGCGATGATGATGTTCGGCGGGTCGCCGACCAGGGTGGCGATGCCACCGATGTTGGAGGCTAGTACCTCGGCGATCAAGAACGGCGCGACCGGCAGGTTCAGGCGTTCGCACACCAGCAACGTGACGGGGGCAACCAGCAGCACAGTGGTGACGTTGTCCAGCAGCGCGGACGCCACCGCCGTGATCGCCACCAGCATCACCATCACCCGGAACGGCTTGGCGCGGGCGCGCTTGACCGCCCAGATCGCCAGGAACTCGAACAGTCCCGTGCGGCGCAGCACGCCCACGATCATCATCATGCCCAGCAGCAGGAAGATGACGTTCCAGTCGATGCCGGAATCGGTGGAGAAGAAGGCGGCGTCCGCGTCGGTGGCGCGCAGCGCGAGCATGAGGGCGGCGCCGCCCAGGGCGGCGGCCACCCGGTGGACCCATTCGGTGATGATCAGGACGTAGGCGCCGGCGAAGACCGCCAGTGCCGCCCAGGCGTGCCAGTTGCTCATGCGGTGGCCAGCAGGCGTTCCAGGAGCCGGGAGGCGGTGATGACGCCCAGTAGATGGTCGGTGCCGTGTCGGCGGTCGGCGGCGTGTTCGACCACGGCGATCAGCGGGCTGCGGGAGGTGGCCATCAGCGCCGCGACCTCCACCGCTGTGTCATCGGCGTCCGCGACGGGAGGGGCTGCGGCTTGTTTCGGCAGCACCTCCCCCACCGTGCGGCCGGTCAGTGCCTGGCACAGCCGGTCGGCGTGGGCCTCGTCGATCACCGCGGCCAGCGCCGGGTCCTCCAATACGTAGTTCGGCACCAGCAGGCGTACCAGTTGGGAGGCGGGCAGGATCGCGCCGGGCATGCCGTGCCCGTCCAGCACCAGGACGGCTGGCAGGCGCTCCTCGGCCAGTAGTCGGGCAGCGGTCAGCGCGTCGTCGCCGACTCCGACGCTCGGGTACGGCTCAGCCAGATCACGTGCGCGCACGTCGGGGCTCCTTGCTCTGGAGGTCGGTGTCGTCCTGCGGGCCGGTTTCCGGGTCTGCGGCCGGTTCGGGGACTGGTGGTTGCGGGTCGCGGCCTTCCACAGCCTCAGCGGTGTCGTCGTCCTCGTCGTCGGGGATACCGATCAGGTCGTCGACGTGGAAGAGGCGGGCGATGGGGACGTCGCTGCTGGAGTGCACGGCGATGGAGACCGCGATGCATACCGCGATCAGCGTGTACGCCTGTTCGCCCTGTGGGATGCCCGCCTGCAGCACCAGCAGCCCGTACACCACCGAGGCGAAGCCCTTGGGTCCGAACCAGGCCGCCACCCACCGCTCCCGGCGGTCGATCCGTGTGCCGAGCAGGGAGATCAGCAAAGACGCCGGGCGGATGAGCACGATCGCCAGCACCACCACCACGTAGCCGCTGACCGACAGGCCCCCGAACAGGGCCGGGGTCAGCAGTGCGCCGAAGACCAGCAGGGCGGCGAACTTGCTCAGTTCCGCCAGTGCCTCACCCAACGGTTCGAAGGCGTGGGCGGTCTGCGGGGCGGAGGAGGCCAGCACCGCACCGGCGGCGAACGCCGCCAGGTAGGGATTGGCGCCCGTCAGATGACAGGCCGCGTACAGGACGATGCCGACCGCGAGCGGCCCCAACGGCTGCAGGCGCGGTTCCGCGCCCAGCCCCGGCAGCCGCACCACGGCGGTCACCAGCAGCGGCACCACCACGCCCAGCGCCAGTCCGCCGGCCAGCTCCAGGCCCACCACCCCCAGCGAGCCGTTCCCCTCGGCGTGCAGCGGGCCCGCGGCCGTGATCAGGACCAGGACCACCGGCAGCGCCAGACCGTCATTGAGCCCCGACTCGACGTTCAGCAACTGCCGCAGCCGGGCCGGTACCTCCTTGCGGCCCACGATCGCCGAGGCGAACACCGGATCCGTCGGCGACAGCACCGCACCCACCAGCAACGACGTGGTCCAGTCCAACCCCACCAGATAGTGCGTCAGCACCGCCACACCCGCGAACGCCAACGGCATCCCGATGCCCAAAGCGCGAGCGGGGTTGCGCCACGCGGCACGCAGACTGGGAAAGGAGACGTGCATGCCGTCGGTGAACAACACCGTGAACAGCGCGAGGTCCGCAGTCGCGGTCACCAGGGGACTGTCCGGGGCGATGTGCACCAGACCCAGAGCACCGTCACCCACGGCGGCGCCGGCAAGCAGGAACAGCAAGGACGTGGAGAGAATGGAGCGGGCGGCCAGACCGGACACCAACACCGCTACGAGCAGGGCGACACCGAACACCGCGACAAGTACCACAGGAAGCTCCCTGGATCGGCAGAAGGATCGCCAAAGCGATCGCCGACCAGACTTCCCGGCACACCGTCACCGAACTTACACGACCCCTACGGTCCCTTGGCGCATCCCTGATGGTGTTCACGCCTGTCCGCGCCGAGGGGCCGCGGAATACACGGGCCCGTGGGCCTGAAAGGGGGTCGGGCTCGCGGCGCTGTCACACTGGGGAGGGCGAACCCAGGGCGCGCAGGGCACTTTGGTGGGTGAGCCACCCCACCAACTGGGTGTGGTGCGGGTCCAGGACCGGCAGGCCGGTGCCCGGAGTTGCCACCAGGACGTGCAGGGCAGTGGCCAGGGACATGTCGACCGTGACGGGGCCGGGGAGTTCGGCCAGTTCACCCGCGGTGGACGGGCCTTCGTATTCACCGCCCGTTCCTTCGGCCAGGGCTTCAGCGACGGTGCGAGCAGTGAGCGTGCCTAGGTAGTTGCCGTCGGAGTCCAGGACGGGCAATACGCCGTGGTCGGACAGGCTCAGCAGGCGGGCGGCGTCGGTGAGTGCGGTGATGGCCGGAAGCGGGGCGGGTAGCTCCTCCAGGACGGTGGCGACCGTCTGGCTGCCCAGGCGGGCGCCGGCGGCGGGCGCGGTGAGGTCGATGCCCCGGCGGCGGAGTTTGAGGGTGTAGATGGTGTCGCGGGACAGCAGACGGCTGGTGAGGGTGGCGGCGACGATGGCGAGCATCAGGGGCAGGATGATCGTGTACTGGCCGGTCAGTTCGAACAGGATGACCACCGCGGTGATCGGTGCGCGGGAGGCCCCGGCGAAGACCGCGCCCATGCCGACCAGGGCGTAGGCGCCGGCCGCGCCGGCGGTGCCGGGCAGCAGGCCGTGGGCGGCGCTGCCGTAGGCGGCGCCGAGCATCGCGCCAATGAACAGGCTGGGGGCGAAGACGCCGCCCGAGCCGCCGATGCCGATGGTCAGGCTGGTCGCGAGGATCTTGCCCGCGAGCAGGAGCAGCAGGAAACCGGCGGCGTACTGTCCCTGGGCCGCGTTCTGCAGGACGGGGTAGCCGACCCCGTACATCTCCGGGCAGGACCAGGAGCAGGACGCCCAGCAGGATGCCTCCGGCGGCGGGGCGCAGCCATTCGGGGCCGCGCCAGGCCCAGTCGCAGGCGTCCTCGATGAGGTAGAGGATGCGGGTGAAGCCGACGCCGACCGCGCCGGCGGCGATGCCGAGCAGCGCGAACAGCGGGTACTGGGCCACGTGGTCGATGTGGAAGGCGGGCAGCGTCAGGAACGCTGTGTCGCCGAACGCGGCACGCCCGATGACGCTGGCGGCGACACTGGCGATGACGACGGCGCCGAAGGATTCGACGGCGAAGTCGCCCAGGATCAGCTCCATGGCGAAGAACACCCCGGCCAGTGGGGCGTTGAAGGTGGCGGCGATGCCGCCGGCCGCGCCGCATGCGACCAGCAGCCGCATCCGGCCTTCGCCGACCTTGACGAAGCGGCCCAGGGTGGAGCCGAGGGCGGAGCCGATCTGTACGATCGGGCCCTCGCGGCCCACCGAGCCGCCGGAGCCGATACACAGCGCCGAGGCGAGGGCTTTCACGACGGAGACGTTGGGGTTGATGCGGCCGCCGCGCTGGGCGACGGCCAGCATCACCTCGGGCACGCCGTGGCCGCGCGCTTCCTTGGCGAAGCGGTCGACCAGCGGCCCGTAGAGCAAGCCGCCCACGATCGGGGCCAGCAGCACGAAGTACACGCCCAGCCACGGGACGTGCGGGTTGGCGGCATGGCCGGCGCCGGCGTAGTCGGCGTGTCCGGAGAACAGCCGGGTGAAGGTCTGGATCAGCCAGCGGAAGGCGATCGAACCGAGCCCGGCCCCCGCGCCGATCAGCAGCGCCAGGACCGTCAGACCCCACGGAGCCTCACGCAGCCCAGTCACCACCGACGGGCGCCCCGGCCGCAGGGGCACCGTGCCGATCGCCGATGGGGCGGGGTCCCGAATGCGGGAACTGCTCATGGTTCTGCCTCCTCAACACTACGTTTGCATTATGCAAAGATAGTCGAGGGGATGGCACCCCGGCACGTGGGGGGTAGAAAGGGGGGCATGAGCCAGAACGCGCAGCCCCTGCCGGGCACGGATGACGTCGATGCGGTGACCCGCGCGGTGCTGACCGCCTCACGTGTACTGGTGGCCGTCTCCGCGCGCTCACTGGCCGCCATGGAGGACGCGGTCACCTTGCCGCAGTTCCGACTCCTGGTGGTGCTCTCCACGCAGGGCGCCACCAAACTCGTGGTCCTCGCCGAGCAGTTGGGCGTCAACCCATCGACCGCGATGCGCATGATCGACCGCCTGATCGCCGCGGGACTCGCCTCCCGCCAGGTCAATCCCGGAAACCGGCGGGAGAACTTCCTGGAGCTCACTGCGGCCGGCCGCCGCATCGTCGACGAGGCCACCGCCCGGCGCCGCGACGAGATCGCCGCGATCGTCGCCCGCGTCACCCCCGACCAGCGACAGGCGCTCGTCGACGCCCTGACCGCCTTCGCCGAGGCGGGAGGCGAGCCCGCCGCCCCCACGGGAACGGACCTGTACCCGCTGGGCTGGCCAGAACCCGCCACCTCCTGATCCGCGTGGGACCCGCGGCAAAGCGTTTGTCCGCAAGCACTTGCTGGGCGAAGAGGACCTGCGGCTGGATGAGCTCCGCAACGCTTGCTACGTGAACCAGGTACTGGCCGACGCCACACCGGAACCGGTTGCGACGAGAGCCGCCGTCCAGGACGAGCGTCCGCCCTTCGATCCGGACGCGACCTGATCCGTCGCCGTGAAGGTCCACGACACCCGCAACGCTCTGAGAGTTGCGCAAGCTCTAAAGTGTTGGCCATGAAGCCATACGACGCTGTGGGGCGGGAGACGGCCGTGCTCGACGGCGGTCCCGGAAATGGGCTCCGGATACGGGTAATCGACCGGCCGTGGGTGCTGCAGGTGACTTTCCCCTGCGAGCTGGAAACTCCCTCATCCAACGGCCAGACGCAGGCTCACATACAGGCCATTTACGTCTACCGCCGCGACTCGCGCTCGACAACGGAGCCGGTGCGCTACCGCTTCGACGCGGCCAGTCCCTGACCCGCGGTCGCATTTCAACGGGGAGTGGCGGGCCTGTCCTCGTGCACCGGGCGAGCGGAGGTGGTGTCGCCGGGGGCAGTCTGGATGGTGAGCGGTGTTACCGACTCGCCCGGTGCGGGCGCAGAGGAGGCGGCCGCCGGTGCCCCATCGTCCTTCATGGCCTTGGCCTCGCTCTTGAGGATCCGCATCGACTTGCCCAGCGCGCGGGCGGTGTCCGGCAGTTTCTTCGAGCCGAACAGCACAAGCACCACGAGCGCCACGACCAGCAGGTGCCAGGGTTCCAGACCGTTGCGCAGCATCGACGCCCCACAGTTTCCTCGTCATCGGGATCGCAGACCCGGGAGGCCGCGTCCACAGATTAACTTGCTACATTGCGCAACTGTACAACCAACGGTCGGGCTGGGCCGTCTCCTGTCCGGAAGCCGCACGCATGAGGGGCAGACAGGGCAGGCAGCCAAGGCGGGCCGGGACGAGAACGACCTTGCAGCCCCCGGCGAATCGCCGCCGCGATAGTGGTTGCGATCCTGGTAATGCTCGTCGCGGGCGCGGGATGGGCCTACGTCCACCTCAACGGAAACATCAACACCTTCGATGCGGACGGCGTCTCCCACGAGAGCCGGACCAAAGCCTCCACCGCCGGGCAGAAAGTCCTGGTCATCGGTTCCGACTCGCGATCGGGCGACAACAGCGGTCCTGGCGGTGGCAAGGGAGACGTCGGCCGCTCGGGCACCGCGTGCTTGCTGCACATCTACGCCGACAGCAAGCACGCCGTTTCCCGCGCGACACCCTTGTCGACGTCCCCGCCAGCAAGCTGCCCGACGGCAACTGGACCAAGCTCCAGAGCAACGTCAAGTTCAAATCGGCCTTCTCGGTCGGCAACACCGCTCAGGGCAACCCGGCCTGCCCCCTGGCGTGACCGACATGGCACAATCCGCCGACGACGACTCCTGCTCCAACCTGTCGTACGGATGAGCCGGCCCGCCGCAGCGGCTTGGGCCCTGCCGTCCTACAGCGGGTTGGCGACGCGCCGCTCGTAGAACGCCTTGGCAGCGATCAGCCCCGCCCCGTACAACGCGAGAACGGCGGCGACCAGCAGGTAGTAGAGGGATGGCAGAACGGCCATACCCAGCGCGGGACCGAGGGGTGAGAGCGGCAGCAGCACTCCGATGGCGGCCAGCAGGGTGGTTGCGAAACGGACCGACGTAGGGGCGCGGCCCTCGGCGGCCCGGCGTCCGGTACGCAGGACGAGCATCACCAGCGCCTGGGTGAGGAGGTTCTCGGTGAACCACCCGGCGTGGAAGGACGCTTGACCGCCGGGACGGCCCGCTCCGTGCACCGCGAGCACCAGCACTCCGAAGGTCACCAGGTCGGCTGTGGCGTTGAGGAGGCCGAAACCGGTGATGAAGCGCAGGAAGTCACGCGGCCACAAGACGGCAGGCCGCCGCAGCGCGGCAGGACCAGGGCGGTCGAAGGCGAAGGCTAGCTGTGCGGCGTCGAAGCACAGGTTCTGCGCCAGTACCTGCGCCGGAAGCATCGGGAGGAACGGCAGCAGCAGCCCGGCGACCAGTATCGAGATGACGTTGCCGAGGTTGGAGGACAGGGTGGTGCGCAGATAGGTCGCAATATTTCCGCTGCTGCGGCGTCCGGCGAGAATCGCGTCGTCGATGGCGGTGAGGTCCTTTGCGGCGAGCACTACATCGGCGCTCTCACGCACGACATCAACTGCGTCACGCGGGCAGATCCCCACATCGGCGGCCTGCAGCGCGGGCAGGTCGTTGACGCCGTCGCCCAGGAAGCCTGTGGTGTGGCCGCCGTCTCGCAATGCGCCGACGATGCGGGCCTTGTGCTCGGGCGTGCAACGCGCGAAGGCCGTGCTGCGGCCGGCCAGCTCTGCCAGGGCTGCGCCCGTCAGGCCATCGACCCGCTCCGCGGTGACGACCTCGCCGGGATCCAGGCCCAGGTCCTGGCAGACGCGGGCAGTGGTGCCCGGATGGTCGCCGGAGAGGACCTTCACGGCGATACCCCGGCGGGCCAGGACCGACAGCGCGTCGGCGGCAGTGGGCGTCAGGGCATCGCGCAGTCCGACAAAGCCGATGAAGGTCAGACCACGCTCGTCAGCAGGTGTGTACGGGCCCAGTAGCGCCGGACGATCGGCAAGGGCGATGGCCAGCAGCCGCAGGCCGCCCTCGGCCTGGATCGCGGCGAGACGACGCACACGCTCCAGGGCGGTGGCGTCCAAATCCACCTCGTGACCACCGGCCCGCAGCCGGGTACACCGCTCCAGCACGTCCCCGACCGCGCCCTTGACGACCAGAGTGTGCCCGCCCGGCAGGCCCTTTCGGCCCGGCCGGCGCACCACCGCGCACGAACTGCGGCGGATCGCGTCGAAGGGCCGGGCGGCAACGCCGTCGTAGGCCAGCAGTTCGTCGCCGCAATCTTCGGTTGCTTCCAGGATCGCTTCGTCCAGGGCGTCCGGGGCCGGCAGATCAGCGAGTTGCAGTGTCCACAGGCTGTTGACGGCGGCCCAGTGCACCTCGGGATCGCTGCGGCCCTCCGGGTCCACATGGCAGTCCAGGATTGGCCGGTCCTGGGTCAGGGTGCCGGTCTTGTCCGTACACAGGACATCGATCGCGCCCAGGTCGTGCAGCGCCGGCAGCCGCTTGACGATCACCTCGCTGTCCCGTGCGAGGACAGCCGCACCCCGGGCCAGTGCCGTGGTGACGAGGACGGGCAGCATCTCGGGGGTCAGACCCACCGCCACTGCCACCCCGAACGGCAGGGTTTCCAGCCCACGCCCGCGCACGGCCGCATCAGCCATCAGGACAAGCGGCGGGGTCACCAGCATGAATCGGATGAGAGTCCAGGAGATCCTGTTCACGGAGCGGTCGAATGTGGTCTCGCGCCGCCGCCGCGCGGGCTCTCGGTAGGTACTCGCCAGCTGGGTGGCCTCGCCGGTCGCGACGACGACCGCGGTGCCGCTGCCGGAAGCCACGCTGCTGCCTAGAAAGCACAGGTGCGGCTGATCGAACAGGGCCGTGTCAGGATCAGCGGGAGTATCGACGGGGTATTTGGCGACCGGCGCGGACTCTCCCGTGAGCGGCGCCTGCCGCACGGTCAGGCCGCAGGCGCGCAACAGCCGCACATCCGCAGGCACCAGGTCACCCGGCCCGATCCTGATCACATCACCTGGAACCAGTTGATCGACGGGAATCTCCCGGGCCAGTGACGCTCCGGCCGTGTCGGAACGCCGCTGGACGGTCGCGGTGGTGGCGACGAGCTCACGCAGCGCGGTTGTGGACCGGTCCGCCTGGTACTCCCCGCTGGAGCGCAGCGCACAGCTGACCGCGACCAGCACCGCGATCACGCAGGCCGTTGCCCAGGAGGTGACGGCGGCCGACACCAGGCCCAGGCAGAGCAGCACCGCGGTGAACGGATCCCTCAGGCTGCCTACGAAACGCAGCGGCCAGGAGGCGGGGCGCTGCGCGGCAAGCCTAGGCCGCGGCGAGCTGGTCGATCTGCTGGTATCCGGTGCGCAGCAGGAAGGTGTTGAGGCGGCCGTAGGACTTGGCGCCCAGGATGAAGAAGTGCGGCTCGGGGTTGCGCAGCGCCTCGATCCCGACGGACGGCTGGGCAAGACAGTCGCCGCCCGCGGAGCCGAGGAGGGCGGCGGAGAGGTTCATGGGGGCGCCGGTGGCGTAGCACTCGTGGACCTGCAACTGCCGGTAGAGGGAGGCGTCGCCGGTGTAGCCGGTCAGCGCCACGACGTGGTCGCAGACGACCTCGCGCGGGCCGCCCTCGGTGGCGAGATGGGCGCGGACCCGGTCACCGTCGGGGCTGAGGGCCTGGACGTGGGCGCCGGTGTGGACGGTGAGCCGGTCGTTGGCGCCGTCGGCGAGGGCCCGGGAGGTGTCCACGAGGTGCTGGCGGCCGGGCAGTGTGTCGTCCGGTACCGCGCCCCAGTCGGGCGCCGTACCGCGCACCGCCCACTGGACACGGGTGCTGGGCAGGGCGGCGAGGTCGCGGGCCGCGGTCTGGGCGGATTTTCCGGCGCCGACGAGCAGGACGGTGCCCGCCCAGCGGCCGGCGTCGCCGGTGTCCGGGAGGGTACGGGTGATGCGGTCGGCGAGGGCGCGTTCGCCGGGGGCGGGGATGCCGCCGGGGCCCAGGGTGTTGGGGTGGGAGTAGGTACCCGTGCAGTCCAGGACGAGATCCGCCTGGGCGGTGTCCTCGCCGTCGGGAGTGTCCAGGAGGAGGGTGAAGGGTGCGGCGGTGCGGGTGTCGGTGCCGATGTGCTCGTGTTTGAGCAGGCCGGTGCGGGCGATGCCGGCTACGCGGGTGCGTAGCCTGATCCGGCCTTGGACGGCGGGCAGTGCGGCGAGGGGGTCGAGCAGGCGGGTGGCCAGTTCGGCCCCTCTGGGGCAGTCGTCGCCGGTCGGGGCGTCCGGCAGGTGGGTCCGCATCCGGCCCGAGACGTTCAGGTCCCACGGGGTGAAGAGGCGGGCATGGCCCCAGGCCCGCACGTGGGCGGCGACGGTCTCCCCGGCTTCGTAGACGGTGAACGTCCATCCGGCGTCGGTGCAGGCGAGAGCGGCGTCGAGGCCGACGGGTCCGGCGCCGAGGATCGCGACGTGTCGCTGCATGGTCGACTTCCTTTCCGTACGGGTACGGGTCAGATGGCGCAGTGGACGGGGCGGGGCAGGGTGCCGTCGGTGAGGCGGGCGGCGAAGAACCGCTCGGTGACCAGCTGTTTGCCCGCCGCGAGCGAGGCTCCGGCGGGCAAGAGGTACAGGTCGGGGCTGGTGACGAGGTCGGCGCCGGCGGGGTGCCAGTGCAGTCCGTCGGCGGTGACGGTCAGTTCGGGGATGCTGGAGTCCTCGCCGATCTCCACTCCGGTCTCGGCGAATCCGCGGCGCAGTAGCGGGCGTACGGCGAAGCGGCCGCCGGGCAGGCCGAGTCCGGCCAGCAGTTCGGCGACCGCGGGGACCTCGTCTGTGTTTTCCGGGGTTTCGGTGAGGGCGACGCGCGGAGGCAGTCCCATGCCGATCAGGTGGCGGATGCCGTCGAGGGTGCGCTGCCAGGAGCCGGAACCGCGGTGGAGGTCGTGGGTGTGGGCGGTGGCGCCGTCCAGGGACGTCTGGACGGTGAGTTTGCGGCCGGCCAGATCCGCGAGGCCGGCGGCACGCGGGCCTCGCAGCAGCATGGCGTTGGTCATCACGACGGTGGGCAGTTCGGCGGAGGCGTAGTCGAGGAGGCCGACGATGTCCGGGTGGAGGAAGGGCTCGCCACCGGTGAGGTACAGCTCGGCGAACCCGGCCTGTACGGCCTCGTCGACGAGGGTGCGGAAGGTGTCGGTGGGCAGGGTGCGGGGAGCCGCCTTGGGGGAGGAGGCGACTGCGCAGTAGTCGCAGGCCAGGTTGCAGTGGAAGTTGGTGTAGATCCACAGCCGTGACGGGAAGTAGGGGGTCCCGAAAAGCGGGACCACTGGCCGGTCGCCCTGAAGGGCCTGGGGGCCGGTCTCTCCCCAGCCGTCGTCCGCCGAGCGGAAGCCGGAGGGCAGGGTGGAGCGGTAGAGGTGGTAGCGGCCCTGAGAACGCTCACGCGGCGGCAGGATCTCCAGGCAGGTGGTCCACCAGCCGGTCTCGATGGTCTCGGTAAAGATCTCGGGGAGTCCTGCGGCGCGCATCGAGGCGGCTTGCGCCCGCCAGTCGTACGTGAGCGGGATCAGTTCGGCGCTGACGTGCCCGTCGGAGAGGTCGAGAATCGCGTACCAGACCTCGCGGCGGCCGTCGTTGGCGGGTTTGCCGAGCACGCCGACGTTGACGGTGAGGGTGTCGCCGATGCGCCGCTGCCAGGGCAGGCCGCTGTGGGTGCACAGCACGACGTCGGCCCCGGACGCCTCGGTTCGCAGGCGGTGCTGCTCCTCGGGGAGCGACTCCCACCAGAAGTCGTTCAAGGCCAGGGTCGAGCCGTGGACCATGTGGACGTCGACGCCGTCGATGGTCTCCCGGTGTTCGGTGGGCAGGGTGCCCATCCAGGCGGCGAAGTCGCGGCCGGTGGTGGCGAGGGTGTGGTCGTAGATGAGTTGGGCGTACTCGTTGTCCTTGGCGTCGCGGTAGCCGCAGCCGCAGTCGGTGTCGCCCCGGGCGATGGCCACGTCGTAGTTCCCGGCGACGCACTCGACGGTGTTGTCGGTCAGGATCGGCCACAACGCGTTCACGTCGGCGCCGAATCCGCCGAGGTCGCCCAGGCACAACAGCCGCTCGGCGCCCCGGGCGCGGGCATCGTCGACGAACGCCTGGAGGGCGTACGGGTTCCCGTAGGGCCCTCCGCAGACTGCGATGCGCATGAGGCGGTCTCCAAAAGTATCGAGGCGAAAGGGGAAAGGGGAAAGGGAGCCTTTAGGTGCGTCCGGTTCGTGCCGCTCAGGGGCTTCTGTTCGGCAGGAGGCGGGGGCCTGCGGTGTAGCGGGCGTGGATAGCCTGGGGGTCGACGCCGACGAAGTAGAGCAGCTTGAGGTACTGCATGAAGGCGATCATGCGCCAGGTCCCGTGAGCGATCAGCCGGCGTGAGGAGGCTGTCGAGGTGGCGTGCAGCAGGCGCAGTTGGCCGCGGCGGTGCAGGCGCCGCGACATCTCCAGGTCCTCCATGATGGCCAGGTCGGGGAAGCCGCCGAGGGCGTCGAAGGCGGTGCGGCGGATGAACATGGCCTGGTCGCCGAAGATGTGGTGGAGGCGCCGCGCGCGGGCGTTGGATGTCCACGCGAGGTAGTTCAGGGCGGGTGTCCGGCGGTCGAAGCGGAGGGTGAGGCCGCCTGCGACCACGGCCGGGTCGGCGAGAGCGGCCCTGATCTGGCCCAGGGCTTCGGGCTCGATGGCGGTGTCGGCGTGGATGAACCATAGGATGTCGCCGGACGCGTGCCGGGCGCCCTCGTTCATCTGCTTGGCCCGGCCGCGCTCACTGCCGATCACGGTGGCGTGGCGAGCGGCGAGTTCGGCGGTGGCGTCGGTGGAGCCGCCGTCCACGACGATCAGCTCGCAGTCGGGGAAGTCCCGGCACAGGCGGCTCACCGCATCGTGGATCGTGGCCTCTTCGTTCAGCACTGGGACGATGATCGACACCGGCGTCATGGCCTCTCCTTGGGCTGGAGCAGGGCGGCGATCGGCGGGGGCAGCGCCGGATCCGTCAGGAGCGCGGCTGCGTCCTCGGGGGTGTCCAGGTCCCGCAGCGGAGGCTGCATTCCCATGCTCAGTCCTTCGGCGTCGGCGAGGGTGTGGGTCGCTGCGAGTACCCGGTCCGTGCTCCAGACATCCGGGGCGAGGGCGAAGAGCATGGTGTGGGGCGCTCGAAGACCGATCAGGTAGTAGCCACCGTCGAACGCCGGGCCCAGTGCCACGTCATGGTGTTCAAGAGCGGTGAACGCGGCGGTCAGAAGGTCGCCGGTGAGGGTCGGTGCATCGGTGCCGATGACCAACAGCGGGCCCGCGCCGTCGGCGAAGGCATCCGTGACGGCCGCGGTCAGGCGTTGTCCGAGGTCTTCACCGCGCTGGCTCAGCAACCGGACATCGGCGGGCACCGACGTGCTGATGGCGTCCCTGCCGTGGTCCGGGGCGTAGGCGAGGTAGGTCCGCGAGGCATGGGCGGTGGCCAGTTCCACGGTGTGGCGCATGAGTTCTGCCTGAAGTTCCGCGCAGCGCAGCGGGCTCAGCAAGGGATGCAGCCGGGTCTTGACCGTGCCCGGCAGGGGCGGTTTGGCCATGACCAGGATCGCGGGGGTGCCCCGGTGGCCGGCGGCGTTCACGCGTTGAACCGGTAGACGAATCCGGCCCCGCTCACGGCGTCCAGGGAGGGCAGCGCGTGCTCTGCCAGTGTCGCGAAGACCTCCTTGCTCGCCGCCATGCGGTCCAGCAGTGCCTGTACCGGTTCCGGTTCGGCGGCGACGCCGTTGGCGTAGTCGGTGACGAAACCGACCAGTGCCATGGGCAGTTCGGCTTCCCCGGCCAGGACGACCTCCGGTCCCGCGGTCTGGCTGACGGCACTGACCCCGGCCGCGGCCAGGGCGGCCACCTCCGGGCGCGAGTTGAACCGGGGCCCGTCGACGTGCCCGTACACACCCTGCGTCGCGACGGGCACCCCACTCTGCCCGGCGGCGGTGATCAGCGCTTGGCGCAGCGGTTCGCTGAAGGGCTTCTCGAAGATCCAGTGGCCGCGGCCCGCCTCGCCAGGGGTGTCGTACCAGGTGCAGGGGGTGCCATCGGGCAGCCGGTTGGAGGGAAAGTACAGGTCATCGAAGACCACCAGCGAGCCCGGCCGCAGATCCGGGTCAAGGGAACCGCAGACGGTGAAAGACACCACGGCGTCCGTCTCGCAGGCCAGCAGGGCCGCCAGGTTGGCCTTGTGGTCGACCTGGCTGGAGAGCCGATGGTGACCGGCGCCGTGCCGGGACAGCTGAACGATCTCCGCGTCCCCCAGGCGTCCCTCGGTGACGGTGACCTCGCCGTGGTCGGTGACGACGATCCGCTCCGCGGCCCGTTCCAGATGGGGCCAATCGTAGCTGCCCGAGCCGGTGATCACACCGATGCGCATGAAACTACTTCTCCTTCGGTGACATGCCGGACGAGCGGCCGGCGGTGGTGCGGACCTCGACGATCGGCAACAGGGTGCGAAGTGCCGCGTTCTCGGCCGGGTCGAGTACGGCGTGTTGCACGCAGGCGGGGACGAGGGTGCCGTTCTCGGGGTGGGCCATGGCGTAGTGGCAGGCGGCCAGCCGCTCCTGGGTCTCGCGCAGCCGGGGCTCCATGGCCTGCTCGCCGCGCTGCATCATCTCCCAGGCCGGGGCGACGACATCGGCGTCCATGAACTGATGCATGACGAACGTGACCGGGCGCACCCGCATCCGGTGGCGGGCCAGCCGCAGCAGCCCGACGCGGCGGGCGGTGCGGGCCAGCCAGCGAAGCGCCATCACCGCCGTGGACGGGTGGCGGGCCACCACCCGCAGGACCCTGGCGGCGAGGAGGGCGGGTGGGGTTCCGGTAAAGGTGACCTTTCCGAAGTATCGGAAGAACGCGTCGCGTACGGCGAGGTCGCGCGGGTCGTCGCCGTCGAGGAACGGATACCAGCGGCTGCCCACGTAGAAGCCGTAGGCGGTCCGGTTGCAGCGTACATCGCCGTTCTCGAAGACACGGTAGTCCAGCCGGGTCCCCGCGCCGCGCTCGATCTCCGCCCACACCGCGTCCGGGGTCGCCTCGCGGAACTTCTCCTTCCAGCGCCGCTCGTCGCCGAGGAACGCGGCGGGCTGGAAGGAGAACATGCCGTAGCCCATGGCGTGGCAGTCGCGGATCACGCCCGCGATCTCGTCGAGGTTGCCCGGAGTGACGGTCATGTTGTGGGCGAGGAAGAACCGAACCCTGTGCTCGTGCCGCAGACGGGTGAACATGGCGGCGAACCGTGCCCGGTACGGGTTCAGCGACTTCTCGTCCGGCGGGCGTTCGATGCCGCGCCTGCCATACATGAACTTGTCGAAGTGCGCGGCGAAGGACAGCCGCCCGATACGCCGTGTGCCATCCGGGCCGAGTGCGAGGCGGGTGAGGTAGTCGTCGTCGAAGTCGCCGTGGGTGAAGCTCATCGGTTCCCTGCCGTGCTCCCGCATGATCGTCAGCGCGGCGGCGTGGTCGTCGGGGGTGAGCAGGCTGACCTCGCCGCCGATGAGCTGGGTGTGGGCGCGGGGGCCCCGCAGCTCACGCAGCAGCGCCATCTGCGCGGCGATCTGGTCGTGGGTGTGGGGGCCGTCGATGCGTACTTGGTTGGCGTCCCGGGAGTGATAGCAGGGGGTGCACTTGAGGTTGCACTTGGGGAAGACGCCGTGGGTGCCCTCGCAGCCGACGCCGTGCCGGCCCAGGATCTGGCCGGGAGTTCTGGCGGCTTCGGGGAGTTCCGCCCAGCGGCGTTCCATGGCCTCGGCGAACTCGGTGTCGTAGGGGCGAGTGGCATTTTCGAGGGCGCGCAGTGCCGTGATGATCCGCATCAGTGGTTCTCCTGCTGTCTCCGGGCTGCCACGAGGGCTGCCCCGGCGGTGAGGGAGGTGGTCCGGGCTCGCCGTAGTCCGCGCCACAGCAGCCAGGCGTACAGCAGCATCAGGGCGTCCTCGACGAGGACGTACCAACGCAGCGGCTGGGCGAGGTTGGCCCCGAAGCAGCCGCAGTTGTCGAGGACGAGCCCGCGGGCGAACGCCTGGGCGGCGAGGGCCGACCACATCACCGCGACGCCCGTGTACAGCCACACGGGCGTGATAGCGCGGGAGCGGGGCCGGGCCAGGAACCAGCCGGCCGTCACCGCCTCAGCGTTGATCAACGCCACGGCCAGAGCGGTTGAGGCCGCGCCGGACGTCAGGCCGTAAGTGGTGACGATGGCGGGCATCGCGTCGAACGAGGCGAGCTGGCCCAGCGCCATCGCCAAGAGGACGGCGCCCAGGACGATGCGGAGGATCATCGGACCACCGCTCTGCGGAGCTTCAGCAGCGCCCCGATGGCGCCGCTTCCCCGGGCCAGACGGGCGTAGACATCGGCCAGCGCCGTATGCCAGGGCCCGTCGGTGTACGTGGGGTAGGGGTGCACGGTGCGCGCGTAGTCCGAGGGCGTCCAGCCCAGGCGCACCGCCGCCGCCAGATGGGCGATGGTCTCCCCGGCCCTCGCAGACACCACCGTGGCTCCGACGATCTTTCCGCGCGGGCCCAGCACGAGGGTGGTGAAGCCTTCGGTGCGGCCGTCGGCGACGGCCCGGTCGACCCGGTCGTTCTCCAGGGTGTGGACGCGTGCGCTCTCGCCGTACTCTTCGCGTGCCTCGTCGGTGGTGAGGCCGACGCGGGCGATCTCGGGGTCGGTGTACGTCACCCAGGGCACCGCCCGGTAGTCGATGGGCCGGCGTACGCCGAGGAGAGCGTCGGCGGCGACCGCTCCGCCCTGCGTGCCGCCCAGGTGGGTGAAGGCCGAACGGCTGGTGACGTCACCGGCGGCGTAGATTCGGTGGTTGGTGGTGCGCAGCCGGTCGTCAGTGCGGACGTGACCGGTGCCGGTCAGCTCCACACCGGCCGCCTCCAGGCCGAGCCCCTGGACGTTGGCGCGGCGGCCCGTGACGGCCAGCAGCGCGTCGTACAGGAGAAGGCCACCGGGCCCGTGGACGGCATCGGCATCGACACTCTCGGCACGGTAGCCCGTCAGCACGGTGACACCCTCGGCCTCCAGCCGCTCCCGCAACACCTGTGCCGCCCGGGGTTCCTCGCGGGGCACCAGGCGGCCCATCGCTTCTACGAGGGTGACCTGTGAGCCGAGCCGGGCGAACGCCTGGCCCAGCTCGCAGCCGATGGGCCCGCCGCCCAGCACCACCAGGCGGCGTGGGAGTTCGGACAGTCCCCAGACGGTGTCGCTGGTCAGCGGGTCGGCCTCGGCCAGGCCGGGGACCGGCACCAGGGCCGGCGAGGAGCCCGTGGCGATCAGCGCGTACCGGAAGGAGACCTCGCTCTCGCCCGCGGTCAGGGTTCCCGGGCCGGTGAAGGACGCCGCGCCGTAGGTGACGTCGACTCCGTACGGGGCGAGCGCCTCGGCCGAGTCGTGCGGTTCGATCGCACCGATCGCCCGCTTCACCTCCGCCATGGCCGCCGCGAGGTCGGCCCGGCCGGACACCGGCGGGAGCCCGTAGGCAGCCGCGCGGCGGGCCGCCTGGACGTCGGCGGCCACGTGCAGCAGCGCCTTGCTCGGCACGCACCCCGTCCACAGGCAGTCCCCGCCCAGCCGGTCCCGCTCGACGAGCAGCGTGCGGGCGCCGAAGCGCCCGGCGGTGCGGGCCGCGGTCAGCCCGGCGCTGCCGCCGCCGATGACCACCAGGTCGTACCTGTTCATGGTTCGGGCTCTCCTAGGTCGGTGCGCCGTCGGGACGGCCGGTGCGTGGTCGCGGGACGTGAGGGAAACCCGGTGACACCGTCTGGGCCTTCCCCTTTCTCAGACCCACGATCACGGTCAGCAGCGCGACCAGGCGTCATCCGTCCGCGTCCGGCGTGTCCGAAACGGAATGCGGAGCCGGCCCGGCAGGGTTCCCGACGGAAAGCACACGGGGACGAGCCGTCCCCATGACTCGGACGAGGGGCGAGGGCTCGATGGACGAACCGGACTGGCGGCGCTTCATCGGCGCCTACCACCAGGCGCACCCCGGTATCACCGAGCAACTGCTCTCCCTGGCCGATACTTCCCCCTACGCCTGGCTGGCCGAACCGCTGCGCGGTATCGAGGGCACGGTCCTCGATCTGGCCTGTGGCTCGGCGCCCACCCGTGACGAACTCCCTGACGCCGACTGGGTCGGGATCGACCTGTCGGCGGCAGAACTCGCCGAAGCGGCACGCCGTGGCCGCGGACCACTGGTCCGGGCCGGCGCGGACGCGCTCCCGGCCGCCTTCGCGAGCGCGGGGGCGGTCTGCGCGGCCATGTGCCTGCCGGTCGTCACCCCCCTGCCGCAGGTCCTCGGGGAGATCCGGCGTGTGCTGCGGCCCGGCGGGGTGCTCGCGGCGCTGGTGCCCTCCCAGTCCGGGCTCTCCCCGTCCGGCATGCTCGGCTGGCTCCGGGTGATGGCAGCCCTGCGCGCCGTACGCCAGCCGTGGCCCAACCCGCAGGCCCGTGACGGGCTGGCCGATGTGCTGCGCACGGCGGGTTTCCGCGTCCGCTGCGACGAGCGGCGTGTCTTCACCCTGGCCATCGACTCGGCCGACGCGGCGGCCCTGCTGGCCGATGCCCTGTATCTGCCCGGTCTGACACCCGACCGCTCCCAGGCTGCCAAGCGTTCCCTGGCACGGTGGGCGGCCCCGGGGCGACGCCTGGAGCTGCCGCTGCGCCGCGTGGTGGCCGACCTTCCCGCCGAACCACCGTCACAGGAGCCGCTATGAACCACCAGTCAACCCCCTCCTCCGCTACCGAGCCCACGCTGCCCGCCACCGGCCCGTGCTCCGATGCGAGCCCGGTCGGGGTGGCGCGAAGGCCGGCGCGCGCGGCGTGGATACGGCTGGCCGTCCTCGTGGTCCTGCTGGTGGCGCTCGGGGCCTGGGTGGCAATGGGAGGCGGGGACCTGTTGCGCGAGGTGCGCCAGTGGGTCGACTCGCTCGGCATGTGGGGGCCGGTCGTCTTCTCTGTCTGCTACGCCTTGGCCGTGACGGCGCTGCTGCCCGGCTCTGTACTGACCGCCTCCGCGGGGGCGCTGTTCGGGTGGCCGCTGGGGGTGGCGGCCGTGCTCGTGGGAGCGACGGCGGGTGCGGCCCTGTCGTTCGGCCTCGCCCGCTGGCTGGGGCGTCCGGTCGTAGCCCGCTATGCCGGGTCGGGGCGGCTGGCCCGGCTGGACGCCTATCTGACACGCCGCGGGTTCGCGGCCGTGCTGCTTGTGCGGTTGGTGCCGCTGTTCCCCTTCTCGGTGATCAACTACGGGGCGGGGGTGGCCGGTGTCCGCTTCTCCTCCTACGTCACAGCCACGGCCCTGGGCATCATCCCGGGCACCGTCGTCTACACCGGGCTCGGCGGTTCCCTGGGCGACCCCGGCTCCCCCGGGCTGCGGATCGCCGTGAGTTCTCTGCTCGTGCTGAGTGCGGGAGGCTGGTGGGCGGCACGGCTGATCCGCTCCCGCAGCGTCGAGGCCGGCGCGACTGCCGGTAGGCGGTGACGACCCGGGGGACGCCGCCGACGAACGTCCCGTGAGGGAGCAAGTCCGTGCTGATGTGGAGGAAGCCCACCGCGCCTCGGAGCGCGTCCGACGGCATCAGCCCTGCACACCGGTGGTTGATCGCCGCTGACCTGAGACCGTCCGGATCACGGCACAGCGCAGGGGGAATGACAACCGCCGCACAGCGGGTTCCCGTCGCGGCCCGGCGAACCACCGGCCGGAGCACGAGAGATCACTCATCAGGGAGAGACATGGCGACGATTGACGTATCCCCGGGGCAGCAGACGCCCCCCTCGTCCGTGGCGGAATCGGTCAGGGACTACTACGGAAAGGTGCTCGCCTCCTCTGCGGACCTGAAGACCTCGGCCTGCTGCACGGACACGGCGCCGCCGCCCCACATCGCCGCGGCTCTCGCGCAGGTGCACGACGAGGTCATGGAGCGTTTCTACGGCTGCGGTTCGCCCATCCCGCCCGCACTTGACGGGGCCACTGTGCTCGACCTGGGCTGCGGCAGCGGGCGGGACGTCTACGTGCTGTCCCAACTGGTCGGCCCCACCGGCCGGGTGATCGGCGTCGATATGACCGAGGAACAGCTGGCCGTGGCGCGCCGCCATCAGGACTGGCACGCCGAACGGTTCGGCTACGCCAACACCGACTTCCGCCACGGCTACATCGAAGACCTGGCCACGGCCGGCATCCCGGACGCCTCCGTGGACGTGGTGGTCTCCAACTGCGTCCTGAACCTGTCGCCGGACAAGCCGCGCGTCTTCGCCGAGATCTTCCGCGTCCTGGGGCCCGGCGGCGAGCTGTACTTCTCCGACATCTTCGCCGACCGCCGCCTGCCCACCCCCCTCCTCGACGACCCCGTCCTCGTCGGCGAATGCCTCGCCGGCGCCCTGTACACCGAGGACTTCCGCCGCATCCTTCAACGCGCCGGCTGCCCGGACGCCCGCACCGTCACCACCTCCCCGGTGGAGATCAGCGACCCGGACATCGAGCAGAAGATCGGCTTCGCCGCCTTCACCTCCCGCACCGTCCGCACCTTCAAGCTCCCCCTGGAGGACCGCTGCGAGGACTACGGCCAGGTCGCCGTCTACCGCGGCACCATCGCCGAACACCCGCACGCCTTCGACCTCGACGACCACCACCACCTCCGCACCGGCAAGCCGATGCTCATCTGCCGCAACACCGCCGACATGCTCGCCGCCACCCGCTACGCGGCCCACTTCACCGTCACCGGAGACAAGAGCCACCACTTCGGCCTGTTCCCCTGCGATCCCGTGGACGGGGCAGCCGCGTCGGCCACGGGCGCACCGTCGGGCTGCTGCTGACCGGGACGCCGGGCCACCGGGACGCCCGGCCGGCAGGGTTCGCGCGGGATCGGTGTCCTTCAACGCCGGGGCTGGTCCCGGCCCGGCGGCGTGGTGAGGTGATGAGCGAAGCGTCGTACCCGGGCTGACGCGAGAGACGGGGGCGTCCGCTGGGGATGGTGCCGGAGGGACGCCTTGATCAGCCGCAGCAGTTGCAGACTGCCGCTGCATGCCCAGCAGCAGGCGATGTGGGCGGCCACCCGCACGCGGTGCGCACCTGTGAGCTGCCCGTCGACGTACGCCTCCACCTTGCCCCGCAGCCGCACATGCCGTACCTTCTCCCGGCACTCCGCCCACACTCGCCCCGGCCCGGGAACGCGCTGCCATCTCATACCGCGGAAACCCGTCCCGCCGCACGCAGCATTCCAGCCCCCGCACATGCTCCTCACCTCGCCGCTGACCACAGTGGCGCCAGGGAGCGGAAAGCAGAAGGATGAAGAGGATGGAATGCGGGTCCGGGGAGAGGGGGTTTCCACTCTGTGGAAGACGAAGTGTCAGCGCCGCCTGACCCCGCGGACCTTCGGGGTCAGGCGTTCGGCGCCTATGTGCTGCCGGAGGTGGAGGTACTGCTGCGGGTGGCGATGACGCTGACCGCGCAGCCGGCGGATGCCGAGGACCTCGTGCAGGACACCCTTCTGCGCGCCTACCGGGCCGTGGACCGCTTCGACGGGAAGCACCCACGCGCGTGGCTGCTGACGATCATGCGGCGAGCCGAGATCAACCGCCACCGCCGCCGCCGTCCCCACCTCCTGGACGACCCGGACACCGATCTGGACCGGCTCAGCACCACGGGCCCCAGCGGGTCAGCGGAAGAGATCGTGGTGGGTGAGGCGTTCGACGAGGTGGTGGACGAGGCCCTGGGCGCGCTGCCGGACAAGCACCGCCAGGTGGTGCAGCTGGTGGACATCGACGGCCTCACCTATGCCGAGGCCGCCCACCTGCTGGACGTGCCCGAAGGCACCGTGATGAGCCGGCTGCACCGGGCGCGAAGGCGGATACGGGCGCGGCTGGCCACGGCAGGACTGGCACCGAAGCGAGGTGTGATGTGAAGAGGCGTCCATGGCGGCGGCGTGCGGCGGCCGAACGCCGAATGAACTGCATGCAGGTCGCCCGCGTACTGCAGTGCTACCTCGACGGCGAAACCGACGAGGTCACCGCACGCCGGGTCGCAGCGCACCTGGAGGACTGCTGGCGCTGCGGCCTGGAAGCGTCCGTCTACCAGGAGATCCACAACGCTCTCGCCCGCCGGACGAAGCCCGACAGCCGGGCGGTGGGGCGCTTGCAGGCGTTCGGCGCATCGCTTCTGAGCGACCCACCGGCCGGGGACGACGACGCGGAACACGGCACGACGCGCCCGGCAGGTGCCTAGCAGTGCTTGGCCAGGTTGGTGCTGGTTTGGGGATACTGTGGTGACAGGTGCGGGCAGGCGGCGAGCAGGATCTCTAGCTGGCGGAGGACTTGGCAGAAGCTCCGGCCAGCGGCGTTCCTTTTGGGGCTTGGGTCAGTCGTTGCACCCACGGCGTCTTCCCCAAGTGCAACCTGAAGTGAGCCTGCGCCAGTCATGCGGGAGCACCGTCACGAGCGATGAGCTTCACTCACGGAGAAGGCGACATCCTCGTCCCCGCCTGCGCACAGCACGCGAGACGCGCGGCAGGGACGGTCGCCTGTTGTCCCACGCGGGCGCGTCGATCGCTCCCAGGAGGTGGCAGTCGTGGCCCCTCATGCGGCTTCGCCGACAACCCTGCGGCCTGCCCCACGACAGGGGCACAAGCAGCACTCCCGTCTGAGGTCGTTCCCACTCTTCCCCCATAGGAATTGTTCGGTTTTCAGACGAAAATTACGGGTAGATCCCTTACAGGGACTGTGCGGCGTATATCCGTGGACTGGCAGCCCGTGGGGGTCGTCGGCCGCTGTCGCGCGCCGGTGCACGGCAGGAGGAGGGCCCCCGATGGATCCTTGGCTGATCTGGCTGATCACTGCAGCCGTCCTGGGCGTCGCGGAGATCTTCACCCTCACCGCCGCACTGGGAATCCTGGGAGTTGCTGCGCTGGTCACCGCGGGCGCCGCAGCACTCGGGCTTTCTGCCCCCCTGCAGTTCGTCGTGTTCACCGTCGTCGCGACGCTCAGTGTGCTGTTCGTGCGGCCTTTCGCCGTGCGCCGCCTGGCGGGACCCCCGACCGAGCGCTTCGGCATCGACGCACTGGTGGGCCAGACCGCCCGCACCCTCTCGGAGGTGACGGACCTGGACGGCAGGGTGCGCATCGGCGGCGAGGAATGGACGGCCCGCTGCTTCGACGATACGCAGGTCATCCCCCCTGGCACGACCGTCGATGTCATGGAGATCAGCGGCACCACCGCGTTCGTCTACCCCCGGGAGTGAGCCATGGAAGTCTCGGCGCTTCTCATAGCCGGCGTAATCGTCGCTCTGCTCGCGGTCTTCACGGTGCTGCGGGCGGTGCGGATCGTCCCACAGGCGCGCGCTCGCAATGTCGAACGCCTCGGCCGCTACCGCCGCACGCTGAAGCCCGGCCTCAGCCTCGTCATCCCGTACATCGACCGGGTCTATCCGCTGATCGATCTGCGAGAACAGGTCGTGTCCTTCAAGCCGCAGCCGGTCATCACCGAGGACAACCTGGTTGTCGAGATCGACACCGTCCTCTACTTCCAGGTCACCGATCCACGAGCAGCCGCCTACGAGATCGCGGACTTCCTCCACGGTGTCGAGCAACTCACCGTGACCACCCTGCGCAACGTCGTGGGATCCATGGATCTGGAAAAAACCCTCACTTCACGCGACACCATCAACAATCAGCTCCGCGGCGTTCTGGATGACGCCACCGGCAAGTGGGGACTGAGAGTCAACCGGGTCGAGATCAAAGCCATCGACCCACCGCAGTCCATCAAGGACGCGATGGAGAAGCAGATGCGGGCCGAGCGCGACAAGCGGGCCGCGATTCTCGGGGCCGAAGGGCAACGCCAGTCGCAGATCCTCACCGCCGAAGGCGACAAACAGTCCGCCGTCCTGCGCGCAGAGGGCAACCGGACCGCCGAGATCCTCAAGGCCGAGGGCCAGGCCCGAGCCGTCGACGAGGTGTTCCAGGCCGTGCACCGCAACGACCCCGACCCCAAGCTGCTCGCCTACCAGTACCTGCAGATGCTGCCCCAGCTCGCCCAGGGCCCGGGCAACACCTTCTGGGTCATCCCCAGCGAGGTCACCTCCGCACTCGAAGGCGTATCCCGGGCCTTCAGCGAGGCGCTCCCCCCGTCGCCGGCCACCCGCGAGACGTCCTCCTCCGACGCCAGAGCGGCGGAAGCCGCGGACGACGCGGCGCAGGCCGCAAATGCCGCCGCGGAGGCCCTCGCCGCCGCGGCCAAAGCCGACACCACCACCCTCCCGTTCGACCCGCTCACCGACGACAGATGAGAACCCGGACACCGAGCGCAGCGAAGCACGATTCCCGCAAGGCGGAGCCGTCAGATGCGCCCACGCTGCCGATCACCGCCGTAGGCGCCGACGGGCCTGTCCAGGTGGACGGGCTTGAATTGGCGGACCCTGACGCCACCGGCAGATCTGCCGGTGGCGATCTTCGTCGAGGGCCAACTCGACGGTGTCGTCGGCGAACAGAGCTCGGCGGCGGGCGTAGTCGATGGGGACCGGCGCGCGTTGACGACGTGGACGAGTGGACCGGGGCGCTGGCGATGTGGTCGGAATCCACGAAAGCCAGTAGTGCCTCCAGATGGCTGCGAAAGTGTGGATTCCCCAAGAGACGGGCGACCGTCATGTGGCCGATCGGCCCTCTGAGAAGCAGCATCAGGCTCGTGCAGCGCGGCGCATGCCGCCGATCCACGGCTGGTGCGGAGACTTGGGCGGCAGCAGCCGGAGCATCCAGGACGACCCGAGCATTCCGGTCAGCTTCGCAGGCCGCGTCGCGCCTCACCTACACCTGCAGTCGCCGCGCGATGCCAGCATTCCCCCTGGCATCGCGCCGAAGACGACCGGGGCGGTCACAGTCGGCAGTGTCCGCCCTTGCCCTGTCACCTCGAACCAGACGGATCGGACGCCCGTGGTTGGGCCCCGCACGATCCGGCTCCCTGCACCCGGCGGCGTCCTATCCAGCCCGGGCCCGGGCCTGCGCGAGGCGGTAGGAATCGATGATGTTCCCGCCGAAGTAGGTCGGTCCACGATGGCCTCGCAGACCTGCGGCTGGGGTCACTTCGAGTTCTTCGCCTCGAACACGGCCACCTCGTTCATACCGGTGAACGTCGCCGGCGCACGACATCGCGGCGCAGCGCGGTCTCCCGCAGCTCGGTCAACTGTGTCTGATCCGTCCACGACAAGGCTGGGGATTCTGGCCTGCTTGTTCGGGTGTCCGTCCACCGGCGCGAGAGGGTTGACGCCGCCGCCGCGGCTCGGGCTGCACTCAGGGGCGCGGCGGACGGTGGTTGGTCGTGAGGCGTGTGCGGCGGTAGCTACGGTGTGTTCTGGGCTGCGGCGCCGGTGCTGGGGGTGGGCGTGCTGGTGGGGGTTCGGGTGCGGGAGAGTGCTTGTTGGTCGGCGAGGGCGATGGCGAGTTCGCCGGCTGCGTTGGGGTGCAGGGGTGCGTCTGCGTCGGGTCCCTGGACGAAGGGCTGGTCGCTGCAGAGCCGGTGGCCGTCGAAGTGTTGGGGTACGGCGGTGAAGTCGAACGT
This sequence comes from Streptomyces sp. H39-S7, assembly GCF_027158205.1. GTDB lineage: Bacteria > Actinomycetota > Actinomycetes > Streptomycetales > Streptomycetaceae > Actinacidiphila. The sequence continues at coordinate 34,415 of NZ_JAPVLU010000006.1, forward strand.
CTGGGCGCCCTGGCGCAGTACGGAGTTGAGTTGGTCCAGCCGGGATTTGAGGATCTTGGCTTTGTCGGTGGTGATGTTCTGGTCCTTGAGGCAGTCGATGTTCTCGCCGAAGGGGTTGTAGTACTCGTTGATCAGTACCCGGGGGTGCTGGGGCAGAGCGGCGACGTTGCTGAGCAGGTCGTAGTAGGCGGTGGTGAAAGCTGCGATCTGCTGCTGGAAGTAGGCGGTGGAAGCCCGGTCGTCGCAGGCGTTCGCGGCGGCGCAGAGCGCGGCCATAGTGGACCAGTGGATGTCGTTGGCGCCGATACTGACGATGATCACCGAGGCTTTACCGGCTCCCATCGCGGCCGACAGCTGGGGCGGCACCTGGGTGGTGCCGCGTTGCTGGGGGCCGAGCAGTCCGTCGCGGATGGTGGCGCTGCTGCAGGCCAGGTTGAGAATGTTCCAGTTGTTGGCGGCGGCGAGGTAGAGCGCGTAAGCGTCCTTGCTGCGTCCGCATGCCGTGTCCGTGGTGGTGGGGTGGTCCAGGGGAGCGTTGCCGATCGCGGCGGCGGTGGAGTCTCCGATGACCACGGCCTCTACTCCCGGTTGGGCGGGTGTGCCGACGGCCTGCACGGGTGTGGGTGTGCTGGGTCCGACCAGGTCTTCGATGCCGCGGACCTGCCGTAGCGCGGCGGGGGTGGCGGAGGCCAGGAGGTAGACGCCGAGGGCGTTGAGCGCGAACACACTCGTGACGGCGATGGCGAGCATCCACAGCATCGACGCCCGGCTGGAGCGGCGGATGCCCGCGACGGCTACGGCGATCAGCGCGGCGAACCCTATGGCGATCAGCGTTTCCCACAGCAGGTAGCGCGTCCAGGCGGAGGTGAGCTGCTCGCTCAGGTCCTTCCCGGCGGCCTGCGCGCCTCCCGACTTGGTGAGGGCGCCGGCCTGGGCGTTGAGGGAGATGTGGGTGAGCTTCAGGCGCGGGCGGATGGGTCCTTCGAACCGGGGCTGGGTGGGGATGGTCTGGCCGAAGAGTTCGAGTTCGCCTGGCCCGGACATGTTCAGGTCCGGGGTGGCGGCGCCCACCTGTACGGTCTGGCCGGCCGGGGAGACGGTCTGCAGGGGAGTGACGCGTACCGACAGCCACACGGACAGTGCGGCCACGGCCAGGACGGCGGCAGCGTACCCGAGGAGGGTCGGTATCCGGCGGAGCCACGGGCGCATACGGGTCCTTGGCTCGGCCGGAACGGTTGTCGGCGGCTCGACCTGTCTGTCCGCCGGGCGGGCTGCGAACAGCCGGTGCCAGGCTGTCACGGCAGGAGTGCGACCCTACCGGGTCTGCACGGTTGAGCGGTCTTCGGCGGCGGCCCGGTGATCGGCTGGCGGCGCAGGGATACCTGGGAGGGGCTGGGAGCCGGGTAGGGCAGGATGGCAGGTCATGCCGGGGCGGCTGGAGGCGGCCCGGCTTGACCGTGATCCCGAAGATGGCAGGTGCCAGGATGATGAGAAGGTGGGCGCCGATGCTGACGGCCAGGGTGGGGGCGGCGGGGACGCCTGCGGACTGGGGGCGCGAGGCAGGGGCAGTGTCCTGTGCGGCGGTGATGGCTGGTGACCCGGGCTGTGACCTTGCACGATGTGATGGTGGCGGGCATCGCGGTGGCGGTGGGCGCGGCAACGGGCCTGGTGGCACGGGTGGTGCTGCGGTGGCTGGGCGAGCGGGCGAGCCGGACGCGGTGGAGCGGTGATGAGATCGCCGTTGACGGGTTGCGGACGCTGGTGCCCTGGGCGGCCCTGGCAGCCGGGGTGTCGGCGGCCGGAGCGGGCAGCCTGCCGCCGACTGCGGCCGTTCGCCACAGCCTCCACCTGGTGTTGGTCGCGATGCTCATCCTGGCGGCCACGCTCACCGCGGCTCGCACCGCCGCGGGCCTGATCCGGGCGCTGGCGCTGTCGCGGTCCGGGGTGGCCGGCTCGGCCACCATATTCGTCAACATCACCCGTAATCGGCCTCGTCCTGCTGCAGACGCTGGGCGTTTCGGTCGCCCCGCTGCTCGCCGCGTTGGGCGTGGGCGGGCTGGCAGTGGCGCTGCAGGACACGCTGGCCAACCTGTTCGCGGGTGTGCACATCCTGGCGTCGAAGAAGGTGCAGCCCGGCGACTACATCCGGCTCGGCAGTGGCGAGGAGGGCTATGTCGTCGACATCAACTGGCGCTACACCGTGGTGCGTCAGCTGCCGAACAACCTGTTGATCGTTCCGAACGCGCAGCTCGCCGGGGCGATCATGACCAATTACCATCAGCCGGAGCAGCAGATGTCGGTGCTGGTGCAGGCGGGCGTCGGCTATGGCAGTGACCTGGATCATGTCGAGCGGGTGACTACCGCGGTGGCCGTTGAGGTGATGGCGCAAGGTTCCCGGCGGAGTCCCCGGCTACGAGCCGACCGTCCGGTTCCATACGTTCGGGGAATCCAGCATCGATTTTTCGGTGATCCTGCCGGCCCGCGAGTTCGGCTTCCAGTACCTGGTCAAACACGAGTTGATCAAACGCCTGCACCGGCGCTACCAGGCTGAGGGCATCGAGGTCCCCTTCCCGATGCGGACCGTGGTCGTACCGCACCAGGACCAGATACCCGTGCGCCGGTCCGGAAAGGCGGATTTCGGTCCTGCCCAGATGCCGGTAGCCGCAGCGGGCACGCCGACATCCGGGTAGCAGGCCGGAGACAGACACCCCGCCCCATCGCCTCGCTCTGTGCCTTGGGTGTTCAGCCGTGCCGCCCGGCCTGCTGCGACAGCCAGGCGGGAACGACTGAACACCGTCGGGAACGCAGGAGGGGCTGGTCAGGATCGGCGGAGGGTGGCGAGTTCGGCGTTGAACTGTGCTCCGGTCAGGAGGGCGAGGTTGGACAGCCACAGCCAGACGAGGAAGACGACGATGCCCGCGAGTGATCCGTACAGGCGGTCGTAGGTACCCGCGTAGGTGGTGTAGAGGGTGAAGCCCACGGAGGCCAGCAGCCACAGGACGACGGCGAGCAGCCCGCCGACGGCGCGGTGGCGCAGGCCGTAGGCGGTGGCCTGGCCGGAGCGGAACAGCACCAGGACCAGGACGGTGACCAGGCACGCCAGCAGCGGCCATTTCCCGACGTTCCACGCGGTGACCCCGGCGCCGTCCACCCCCATGATCCGGCCGGCGGTGCGGGCCGCGTCACCGGTCAGGACCAGGGCGAGCACACTGGAGACGAGCAGGGCCAGCAGGACGAGCGCGGTGATCACGGTGAGGGGGGCCTTCTTCCACAGCGGACGCCGGTCCTTCACCCCGATCATCGCGTGCAGGGCGCGACGGAAGACGCTCAGGTAACTGGAGGCCGACCACAGAGCGCCCACGGTGCCAAAGGCAGCCAGCAGCCGTGCGGGTGTCTGCTGGTCGGCCATGCTCTTCAGGGCACGCAGGATGGCGGGGCGCGACGGAGCGGGGACGACCGCGGCCACCTGATCGACCAGGTGCGCGCTCGCCGGGGTGTCGGCGATCCCGATCAGAGAGAGCGTCACCAGCAGGGTGGGGAAGATGGTGAGCACCGCGTAGTAGGTCAGCGCGGCGGCCCAGTCCGTCGCGTCCTCGTTCCACAGAGCTGCCGGTGTCCTGCGCAGCGCCGCCCACCAGTCACGGCGGCTCGGCACTGCGGCCGGGCCCGGGTGGCGAGGCGGGGGTGGTGCCGGTTGGTCGATGGTCACACGGTGTCCCGTCGGTGAACGCGCCTCACCTCCCGTGGCCGGCGCAGGGTCGGGCCGGCGCACGCACGGCGGTGGGAAGCGGGCTGAGGGAGGCCAGCGTACGGGCGACGGGCGTCAGCAGAGCCTTCGGGGGGATGCGCCGGCCGGAGCGATGGACAAGGGGACCAGGCCCGCAGGACACTTGACTGAGACAGCCCCTGGCTGTGCACGGTTCGAGCGGAGGTGCACGGTGGACTGGTGGGTGTGGGTCATGGTCGTCATGGCGGCAATGGTGGTGCTGGTCGCCTGTGCGCTGTGGACGCAGGCGAGGCGGCGCCGGGGCGGCGCTGTCGCGGTGCATCGCGGGCGACGGGGGAAGCCGGGCACGAAATGACCGCGCTGATGCTGGCGACCGAGATCGCCAAACGACCGGTGGTGACCCTTGCCGGGGAAGCCGTCGCGCAGGTCAAGGACACCGTCTTCGATGGCCCCGGCGGACGGGTCGCCGGTTTCACCCTCAGCGGTGGCGGACTGTTCTCGGGGCCGCTGAAGCGGGCACTGCCCTGGGCTGGGGTCACGGGGCTGGGCAGCCACGCCGTGATGATCCGCGACGAGAACGTATTCGAGGACCGCGCTCAGGTCGCCGACCGGTCCGAGACCGGGGGCGGCAACGTGCTGGGCTCACGCGTCCTCACCGATACCGGCACCGACCTTGGCCGGATCACCGACGTGGTCATTGAGGTGAACGAAACCTCCGCGACCGCGGTGGGCTACGCCATCGCATCCAGCGAAGTCCTCGGCCACCACGAACGGATCGTGTTCATCCCGCTGTCCCAGACCATCGCGGTCTCCGGCGAGGCCCTGGTCGTCCCGGCACTCGCGGCCGAATTCGTCGCCGAGGACCTCCCCGGCTTCACCGAGATGATGCAGGCATTCCGGGCCCGCCTGACGGAGGCATGATGCTGCTCAGCGAACTGTCCGGGCTCACCGTGATGAGCAAGGCCGACGCCGTCGCCATCGGCACCGTCGCAGGCATCGTCATCGACCCCGCGGCATCCCGCGTGATCGCTCTGCACCTGGCGAAGACCAGCGGCGCCGGAAAGTTCCTGGCCTGGCCGGACGTTCACGCGGTCGGACCGGACGCGGTCATGGCCCCCGACGGGGGCGCCCTGCGGGACGCCGACGACGAACTCGCCCCGCTCGCCACCGCCTCGAGTGGCCTGCTCGGCAAACGCCTCCTCACCGACCACGGCGAGGAGGACGGAATCGTCCAGGACATCGACTTCGACCCCCGGACCGGCAGCGTGTCCGCCCTGCTCACCTCCGGCGGCAACATTCCCGGAACGCGCCTCATCGGCATCGGTTCCTACGCCGCCGTCGTCCGCACCCCATGAACCACGCGGCCGCGGCCTGGTTACGCTCTTGCCGACCGGGACTTCCCGCGGCCGGTTCTGCTCGTACGGTGACCCGTATGGACAGGTGAGGGGTTCGCCGACTGCGGCTGGTCGTGGTGGTCGCTGGCGATGATGCCGGGCCGCGCTCACTGGGCCCGTCCCAAAACAGGAGCGCATCAGCGCGCCCAGGGACGTGGTCTTCGATGTGATCGCCCAGCCCTATCTCGGGCGAGCCCCGCCGCGGCCCACCGAGCGGTTGGCTCGGCCGCGCACGCACCGGGCACCTCCGACTGTCACTTCACGCGCTTCCTGCCGGTGACCAGTTTGGTGATGTACTTTTCGCCGTCGGCATACGCCTGGTCGTGGGTGTAGCTTTCGGAGACGTACTGGCGTCGGCCGGTTTCCTTGTCGGTGACGAGCACCCGGAACCCCAGGGCGCTGCACCCGCGCCTGAACGGGACGCCGACACCCATCAGTCCCTCTGCCACATCAACGGCAAAACGCTCACGGCTCACCCGTCCGGGCACCGCACACTCCCGGCTGCGGCCGGTCCCGAATCTGAACGGTCCGATGCGGATGGTGCGTCGCATGACGCCTCCCTGCGGATATAGGACGATTCTACGCGCGATCAGCCGGTACGGGGCTCTCCCAGTCCCGGTGGGACCAACCCGCCGGAACAGCTTCGGTGGGGACCGACCGCCGGTAACAAGCAGACACACGTGACCCGGTTTCCGCGGCATCCCGCCAGCCGCCTCGGCGGCGGGATGCCGCGTTGCCCATGGTCGCGTGGGTGGTGTACACGGCGATGGCTCTGGGTCAGCTCGTCTCCTTCGGACGGATGCCCGGGATTCTGACCGCGTACGGTCCGGCGAACGGCGCAGGCGCGACCACGCTCGCGGTGGTTCTGATCGCTGGCGAGCTGGTGCGCGGCGTGTGGTTCCTGGCCCGCCCGCGATCGACAGCGCGCACCCCGGTGTGCATCTACACGGCCGCCTCAGTGACGTGGACCGCAATGGCCGTACAGGCGTACGCCCGCGGTCTTGCGGTCGTGAACTGTGGCTGCTTCGGGGGCCACCTGTCCCAGCCGTTGCCCTGGATCGTGCTGGTCCAGGACGCGCTGACCATCCAGCGAGGACGGCGGCGACGGCCGGATCCAGTCGTAGCCTGCGGGGTTCGTGGTCTCCGGGGCCGGATTTCACGGTCTCAGGGACAGTGAGCGCCGTCCCAGGAGCTCGGCCAGGCCGCGGCGGGTGGCAGCCAGGACCACGCGGTCCTGGGCTTGCAAGGTGTAGCCGTCGGGCAGCTCCCATACGAGGTCGGCCGGGCGGTCGGCCGGCTGATACCCGGTGGATCGCGCGGTGGCCAGATCCGGGGTGCGATGGTCCGGGGCGGAGGTGTCCAGGGCCAGGACGCGCCAGGAGCCGGGCCGGAACGCCTCGGCGACGGTGCGGCCTTCCAGTTCCCGGTGGCCCCCCACCTCGACCGCCGCGAAGAGCAGCACCTTCCGCTCGACAGGTATGGCACCCAGAATCTGGCGGCCCATCATGGCGCCGCCGAAGGCTGGTGCGGCCAGGTGGGAGACGCTGCGACTACGGGTGACGGCGTCCGGGTGGGCGGCGCGCAGGGTGCGGTAGACGGCGGTCGCGAAGTCGTCGTCGTACAGCCGCATCGACACCCGTACGTCGGGCTTGACCGAACGGGCGTAGAGGGCGGCCTCCAGGTTGGTGGTGTCGGAGCTGGTCAGGGCGAGCAGGGCGTGCGCCCGGTGGATCCGGGCGGCCTCCAGTACGCCTTCCTGCGCGACATCTCCAAGGACGACCGGAACGTGCAGACGGCGGGCCAGCGTGAGCCCTCGCGCCTGGGGATCGTTCTCCACGCAGACGACGGGGATGCCCAGTTCGAGCAGTCGCGCCAGTACCCGGGCTCCGACCTTGCCCAGCCCCAGGAGGACGACATGGCCGGACAGGCCGCGCGGCGGGCGGCGCAGGGCGGAGGCACTGCGGAAGGCGCCGAGTGCCTCCAGGACCCCGGCGACCAGGACCGGCAGGAGCAGCAGACCGATGAGCCCGGTGAACAGCTGGATCACCTTGCGGCTGGCCGGTTCGGCGACCGCCGGGTCGTCGATGGCGAACAGGTCGAGGAGGGTGAGATAGCCGGCGTGCAGCGGGCTGCCGCCGGTGGCGAGCCAGGACGACACGGCAAGGCCGAGCGCGGCTGCTCCGATACCGGTGACGGACCACAGGAGCCGACGGGAGAAGAGCGACCCGAGCGGGACGCCGGGGGCTCGCCAACGGCGCGCTGGTGATGAGGTTGATGCTGGGGCGATGGCTTCCAGGACAACGGTTCCCCGCCCGGTGGCCGCTGCCACTGTGCGTGCGTCGGGCAGCAGTTGCGGGCCGACGGTTCCGCTGCCGTCCGAACCCTCGCTGCCCGCTGGGTCGTTGACGGTGGAGGACAGCAGGGCCAGGGTGCACAGCCCCTCGTCGGCGACCTGGCCCCGGCCCGGCGGGGTGCGTTCGACGGCCCGCAACAGCAGGCCGTCGGCCTGTACGACCTTGCTGGTACCGGCGATGGCCGAGGCGGCCAGCGCCGGGGCCGCGGTGTCCGCATCCGACAGCACGGTGGTGGATGCGTCGAGGACCAGCGGATCGATCCCGGGATCGGCGACTGCCGCCGCCTGGTCGAGAAGAGCCTCCAGGTGCTGGCCCAACTTGCGGTTGTAGAGCCGGATCACCAGCCGCAGACGGGGGTTGAGACGCCGGGCCGTCAACGCCGCCCGGATGTTGATCTCGTCGTCGTCGTACACCAGCGCCAGCGCCTCCGCCCGCTCCACCCCGGCTTCCCGCAACACCTCTTCATCAGGCTCGTCCGCCTCCAACAGGGGAACGTCCACGGCCGGTTCGTCGGAGACGACAGCGGTGCGCGCCACAGCGGGTGTCATACGGCCGAGGAGTGCGGAGGTCCGGCGGCCGCGTGGGCCCGGCGACGCCGGCCGCCGGGCACCGTGCCCGGTCCTCTGCGGCACGACGAGAGTCACCGGCTCCCCGTAGAGCTGACGCAGTTCGGCCGCGAGCCGGTGCGCGAGTGCGTCGTCGCCGCAGACGATCATGTGGGCGACGGGGCCGGGACGTTGGACCTGCTGAGGAAGTGACACCACGCCCCTAGACTCCCGCACCCCGTCGCCTGGCTTCGCCCGGGGTCCGGTACTCGGGAAAGCCTGCGGTGCGTGGACGGTCCGGGGGGGAAGAGTCTCAGCCACGACGCGGCCCGGCCGGGCGCTGGATGCACCCAGACGGCCCTGCCACCGGTCAGGCCAGTGACTCCGACTTGCTCTCCACGTCCTCGATCCCGGTGGGCCGCCCGGCCCGGACCCAGCGTGCGTACAGCCCGCCGGCGATGAGCAGAGTGGCCGCAAGGGACAGCAGCGGCCAGCCGCGCAACAGGTTCACGGCGAGAGTGAAGGCGACAGCAGCCGCGGCCAGGGCGTTGACCCAGGCCAGTGCCGGCTTCTTCTCGGTGCGGGCGAAGCTGGTCATGGCGAGCAGGCCGACCAGGAAGCTGACGAAGACCGCGACCGCATAGAAGAGCACGAGTTTCTGCTCCTGGCCGGCCGCCGCGACGATGATCACGGCAGCGGCGGCCAGGTAGGCGACCACCGACCAGTACGGGGTGTGGTGCTTGTTCGTACGTCCCAGGACCGGCGGCAGCACGCCCGGCGCGCCCGCCGTGCCCGCCAGGGCCTTCAGCAGACCGGGTCCGGCCTGGAAGGACGAGCTGGCAGCCGCCAGCAGCAACAGCGAACTGGTCAGCTGGAACGCCCCATACAGCCAGCCGGGGCCGGCCGCCGCGTGCGCGATGTCGGCGATCTGGGTGGAGTCGGCGTCCGGGATACCGACGTGCAGACGTACGGCAAGAGCGGTCAGCGCGATCGTCAGCCCGCCGACGATCACCACGAGCAGGGCGAGAGTGCCCCGGCCGAAGCGGCGCCGGTGGTTGTCATCCAGCTGGCCGAGCTGGGCGATCGCGGTCGACGGCGCCTCGACGCCGGTGGCCAGGGCCATCGCGACGGGGAAGGCGAGTACCACCGCGAGCACCGCCGACCGGCCCGGGTCGGTGCTGGTCGCGGCGTGCCCCGTCTGGTGCGGGGAGACGAAGCCGAGCACGAGCACGACGACGGAGACCACGACGAACAGCACGGTCATCACCGCGAACAGCAGCCGGCCGCCGTGCCCGAACCAGGTCAGCCCGGCCACCAGCACCAGCAGCCCGAGGGCCAACGGGACTCGGGCTCCCGCCAGTTCGGGGACCAGGGCGATCACCGCGCTGGACGCCGCCGAGATCGAGATGCCGATGGTCAGGACGAAGTCCACCACCAGCGCGCCGATGGGCAGGAAGGTCCAGCGGGGCCCGAAGGCCCGCCCGGCCGCAGCCGCCGCTCCCCCGCCCTTGGGGAAACGGCGTACCAGCTGCCAGTAGTTGGCGGTCACCACCACGACCAGGCCCACCACCAGCGACATGGTCGGCAACAGCAGCGCCAGATCGCCGTCCAGGGCCCGCAGAGCCGCCTCGATGGCGTACGCGACGGATGACACCGGGTCGGCGATGACCGCGAAGGCGAACGCGAAGAAGAGGACCGAGCGGCGCGGGCCACAGGAAGCGCCGAGGGGCGCGCCGGCAGGGCGAACCTGCCCACGGAGAGACATGCGAGAGCCTTTCATGACAGACCAAATGCGGAACGCACAAACGCGCAACGCATTGCCGACCAGGCTTCCCGGCACACCAGATCAGAGCCTACGTCAGGAAATCGCTAGGGACCGTCAGGAAATCGTCAAGAATCCCGCACCGCCGGACTGCGCCATACTGGTCAAGGAGAAGCGAAAGAGCACCGATGATCACCGTGCGGCGCCAGTCGCCGGCCCGGCCCGGCCGCGATGTCCACGCCGACGATGAGGGTCCTGGCGGCGAACGGCAGCCCGGACAAAGTAGGGGCGCGTGGCCGACAGGGCGCTTCATGCCGGGCGAACCCCCTCCCTTTCCCTACGACAGGCGGGCAGTCGCTCCGGCGTCGGCACTTTCCCGCTACACGAAGCGCAAGACGGCCGGTTGACCGTTTTTGTTGCTGCGCCGACCGCCGACTTCCATCAACCTTTGGACTATGCAAAGGTTGTCTTGCAAAGCATTCTGGTCCCCGAATTCCCCGCCGGAGCAGACCCCGCATGCCCGAAAGGCAGGCTGTGACTCCCCAACCCGACGCACCGCACCGCCCCCACCCGCCGACCGGCTGGCGACGCACAGTGGCTCGGCTTCCGGTCCACCTCTACCGGCTGGGCCTCGGGCCGCTCTTCGGCAAACGGATGCTGCTGCTCATCCACACCGGACGCACCTCCGGCCGGGCCCGCAACGTGGTCATCGAAGTGGTGGCGTACGACGCCCAGCAGCACACCTGGACCGTTGCCTCCGGCTTCGGCCCGAAGGCCCAGTGGTACCGGAACCTTCGTCACACCCCACAGGCCACCATCCAGGTCGGCCGCTGCTTCCATGCCGTGACCGCCCACTTCCTGAGCGAGGAAGAAGGCGGCCGGGTCATGGCCGTCTACGCCCCCAAGCACCCCAGGGCCGCCCGCCTACTCTGCTCCTACATGGGCTTCGAGACGAACGGCAGCGCCGACAGTTACCGGGCCGCGGGCGGGCACATCCCCTTCGTGCGCTTGGAGGAATCCATGCCCGCTGGGCGGGGACCAGCACGGGATACAGAGCGCGCAGAGCGCTCTGACGGGTGAACCAGCCGCTGGCCTTGACTCAAGGCCGTGACTCTGTTGGTAATCTTCGCGTGCCCCTACGCGATGCCGAGGGCGGTGCAGAGGGCCCGGAAGCAGGTGGCTCGGCGGCGGGCCCGTGGTGTGTCGCTGATCCAGTCGGCGACACGGGTGATGTTGCAGGCCATGCCGGTGAAGACATGCTGTACGTGGGTCTTGGCCAGGCCGCGGTAGCGGGACCGGCGCGGGCCATGGACTCGGACGTTCTGGGAGAGCGTGGCTTCGATGCCGGCCCGGATCGCTTACCACCGTTGCCAGTCCTCGGTCTGCTGGTCGAGCCGGTTTCTGGTCTGGATCTCGTGGAGCGGGCGGGGCAGGAAGGAGATCGCCCGAGGGCGGCTGGCCGAGGATGTGCACGTGGTGCGGTCGGGGCATACCCGCCAGTCCGCCTCGGCGAACCGGGCCTGGAGGTAGTCGTGCCCGCTGATCCTCAAGGGTCCCCAGTACCGCGACCTCGTCGTTATCGGGAGCGGTGATCCGGATGCTCCCTTCGGTGACGAGCCGCTCGACCAACTCCTGCGCCTTCGCCCGCCGGGCCCGCGCGACGGGCCGCTCGCTGTGGGGCGCCCGTGGCTTGGCGGGCACCGCCAGCTCCCTCCCGCCGGCGACCGCAGAGTCATCGTCGATCATCAGAAACCTACGATCCCGCAAAGATCCACCGAGCACCAGTCACCCGACATCAAGGTTCCAGCACCCTCGTCGACAACGGGGACCCGCCGAGCCCGCATTGGCGTATAGAGCCGAAAGGCGTCCCGTCAGCACCGGGAATCCTCTGGGACTTTCCTGGGACTTCCGACCCCATCAACCGGCACGAACGTGAAACAGCTGAAAGGTCATTCACGCAGGTCAGCTGGCATCAGCCCCTCATCGCGGCAGGTCACCGTGTTCGCAGGTCCCTTCCGCGACATCTGAGGGCCGTATTGCCGCACCCCTTTTGAACTGGACGAATTCAGATCAGCAAGGGGGGCGGCGGCATCTGTGGGACTTCCCTGGGACTTCGGGCGGGAGTCAGGCGCTACGAGCCGCAGGCCTGGTTCGACGCCGGGGCCTCGCGAAGATCGTGTCGGTGTGGTAGTGCCCCGTGCGCCTGCGCGAGGAAGGAGGGGGAAGGAGTGCTTAAGCAACGTGAATTCCGGGCCTGACTGGGCCGGTTATTGGGCCAGGGAGACGACCGGTTCTCCCGCCTCCAACTCCTCGGAGGCATGGAATTTCCGCTGGGCGTGACAACCGTGCTCACGGGACGGCTCCCATAGACGGGACCCGACCGGGGTGCTCTCCTCCAGCGGAGCAATCACGCCGGAAGGGGCCTGCCTGTCCTACGTCAGAGCCGTCCCCAAGCACCGGAAGGTCCATGGCCCCCGCATCAACCAACTCATCGGTCAGGCTCCACCCGAATCATGGAAGCAACTCTCGTGCGGGGACGTCACCAGAGACCCGCGGATCTAAGGCTGGGCCGCGGACAGGTTGTCAAGCTGTCTGGAAATTCGACGCTGCCGACCCACCCGCCAGCGGTGGATTCCGGTCCGCCGGAGAACCATCAAGGGTGCTTCCAGAGCCCGAAGAACAAGCCTGGGGGGATGTCTGCAGCAAAACAACTAGCTGCCTGAATATCTCCGGCTTCCGCTGCCGTTTTACTAGCCAAGTTTACAGACGTAGCGAATGTGACATTCGTAGGATGAGGTGCCGCCCGAAGAGCAGCCGTCGTTGGACAACTGTTGTGCACGAGCACTGCCGTATTTCCGGCGACCACACAGTACGTGTGCTATGCGACCCCCTCACCTGCTCCACCTCGTCAACGACCCCGACTTCGACCGGACCGCGCACAGCAGCAGATCGAACGCCTCGGCGGCTGCACCGAGCCCGTCCGTCTGAGCGGCCAGAGCGCCACCGTCGACAACGTCCGCACCCACCCCCGCGTCTTCGCCACCCTCACCGCCCCCTACTGCGGAACCGACCACAACCGCCCCGACACCCGGCCCTGCCGCTGCGGCACCCGCCGCTCACCCACAGACGCGCTGCGCGTCGTTCCGGGTGTCCTTCGCGAAGGTTGCCGAGTACCAGAAGCATGGCCTGGTCCACTTCCACGCTGTGATCCGCCTCGACGGCCAGGACGGCAACACCCAGCCCCCACCGTCCTACGCCACCGCCGCCGTACTCACCGCCGCCATCCGCTCCGCCGCACCACGCACCCGCATCACGGTCACCTGGACGCGATCGGGGAACGCGAACTCTCCTGGGGCCAGCAACTCGACGTCACCGAGATCGCCGCCTTCGGCACCGACAGCGAACTCACCGACCAAGCCGTGGCCGCCTACGTGGCCAAGTACGCCACGAAGTCCGCCGACGCCTCCGGCACCCTCGACCGCGCCCTGTACTGCCGCCCCGGCCAGGGACGCGGAGCCACCCTCCTGCCCCATGGGACCCGCTTACGTGCACTGCCTGCAAAGGCACCGGACAGGCCCGGCCACTGCCCCCGCCTCGCCGTCGCCCGCCACGTCAGGCAGATGATCCGCACCTGCTGGGAGCTGGGCAAGCTGCCCGAGTTCTCCGACCTTGAGCTCTGGAAGTGGGCGCACATGCCCGGCTTCCGGGGCCACTTCTCCACCAAGTCCCGCCGCTACTCCGTCACGCTCGGCGCGCTGCGCGACGCGCGTCGCGCCTGGCGCACCGAACAGGCCCGCACCCACGCCGGCCTCCCTGAACGCGATGCGGACACGACTCTCGTCGTCGGCCACTGGGACTACCTCGGCTCGGGCTACAGCCCCGGTGCGAGCCTCCTCGCCGCCCACGTCTGGCACCGCAGGGCCCGGGAACGGCAGTTCGCGGCCGAAGGAGGCAGTCGATGGCCTCGCTCCCGCCGACCGTCCTCCGCACGGAGACGGCCCCGGTTCTGGATCTGCTGACGGTGCCCCAGGCCATGGCCCGCCTCCAGCTCGGCCGCTCCGCGTCTACGACCTGCTCCGCACCCGCCAACTCGCCTCGATCACCCTCGGCCGCGCCCGCCGCATCCCCACCCACGCCCTCGCCGACTTCGCCCACACCCGCCTCGAACAGGAAGCCGCCTGATGACCACACCCCGCGACACCCCCGCCTCCCGCCGCGTCCGCGCCAACGGAGACGGCACCATCTACCAGCACAAGGACAGCCGCTGGGAAGCCGCCGGATACGTCCTGGCCCCCGGCAACACCCGCAAGGAAGCCCTCGCCAAGCTCACCGAAAAGATCGCCGCCAGCAACCGCGGCCTCCCCGCCCCCTCCGCGCAGGGCGGCCTGGCCGCGTATCTGACGTATTGGCTTCAGAACGTCGCCGTCCACCAGCTCCGCGAGAACACCCACACCCGCTACACCGCCGTCGCCCGGCTCTATCTCATCCCCGGACCGGGGAAGAAGAAGCTCGCAAAGCTCACGGCCAAGGATGTCTGTACCTGACTCAACCAGCTCCGCACCACCTGCCAGTGCTGCGCGCGCGGCCTCGACATCGCTCGAGATCAGCCCCTGTGCTGCGCGGTCGGGAAGTGCTGCTCCAAGCGGCTCTCGCCGCTGACCTTGGCCTACGTGCACTCCGTGCTCAAGTCGGCTCTGGAGCACGCGGTACGCGAAGAGGAAATCCCACGCAACGTCGCCCGCAACGTCCGCACCGGCACACCCCGACCTCGCCGCCGCGAACCCCTCACCGCCAAGGAAGCGCGCGAGTTCATGACCGCCTCCAGCGGCCACCGGTTGCAGGCGCTGTTCGAACTCGCCCTGCACACGGGGCTCCGGAAGGGCGAACTCCTCGGCCTGCGCTGGGAAGACCTCGACCTCGTCGGCGGAACGGCCAGCATCCGACGCACCCTCCAGCGCACCAACTCCAGCGGCTTGACGGCCCTCCCCACCAAGACCCAGAGCTCCGAAGGGCGCATCGCTCTGCCGACGCCGTGCCTGCACTCACTCGAACAACACCGCAGCCGACAACTCCAGGAACGCGAAGCGGCGAGCAAGCACTGGCAGGACAGCGGCTACGTGTTCACGCGGCGCAAGGGCGCCCCGATCGAAGGCGCCACCCTCACCCGGCACTTCAACGCTCTGCTCCACCACGCCAGAAACGGCCGCATCCGGTTTCATGACCTCCCCCACTCGGCGGCGACCCTCCTCCTGGAGCAAGGTGTCGAACTCGTCGTGATCAAGGAGCTGTTGGGGCATGCCCACATCGGCGTTACCGCCACCGTGTACGCCCACGTACGACTTCGCCTCCAGCGCGACGCCATTGATTTCCTCGGCAACGCCCTCCGCGACCCCGCCGAGCCCACCACACGACCCGGCGACGGCGACGAACAACCCCTTTGCGCAGCGCCCGTCCGCTGACGTTGCCGACAGGTACTGCCGTCAGAAGCCCCTGGAGCCCCACCGGACATTATGTCCGGTGGGGCTCCAGGGAGCGAATGGCCAGCCCAAGGAAGCCGACTAAGCGCGGAATTCGAAGAGCGATGGTGAATCGAAATCGCACTCTGCTTCACGCCACGCCGGCTTTGCTGAAATGACGAAACTCCGCATATCCCCTTCGAGTAGATAGGTCCCGCCGGGTTTCAATCCAGGCGGGAGATTCCCGGATACGCTCGAAGCCTCCCCCGGGTCGGCTTCTGCGATTTTAACACCGCGATAAACTGACCTCGTAGACATGAATTCAACATGTCCGAAATAGATCTCGACCCGCGTCACCGTTCGAGCAATTCGGTCGGGATTGCTGCGCAGGATCAGCTGTCGATGCGACGCACTGAAGCTCCACACTTCGAACTTCCTGCCGGATTCATACAGTAGTTTCATTTGATCCCCGCCGCCGCTCGTATAGCAGCAAAGTCAGGCACGTGCATCGTCGCTGGCATACCATTCCAGTACCAGTTGATCGAGTCCCAGCTTCGATTGCCCAACACTACATTTCTGCCGATGACACTCATCTCCCAGGATGTTCCGTAACTCGACTCCGTCGCCATCTTCATCCCGCCCTGAACTCCTCGAGTATAGGCGTTAGCGAACGCTTCGGCAGGAGTCGCCCCGGGGAGTCCGTCAAGCGACACCGTTAGCCGAGTGTTTGAGTTACGCACCGCTTCTTGAACCCCGTTCATCCACCCAGGAAGGCCATTCTCTGAAACATCGCCATAGTTTCCGTCATTGAATGTGTGGGCGCTTGAATCTCCAGCCGCCCGCCGTGAGGATGCCAGAGCATTTGAATGATCTCCAACTCCCAATACGACGCTATCCTGGCAGGTGTTATGCACCAGGACCGGCGTCTGGCCAGCGAGTACATAGTACGTGTGGAGTTCGGCGACGGTGAGGTTGTAGCGGTTGGCGGCACCGGGGGTGATGTGGAGGGTCAGGACCGTAACGTGCTGGTCCTCGTCGGTGTTCAGGGCGTGGCCGGGCTGGAGTTTCCCGGCGGGGACCCAAGTGTGGGTGGTGTCATCCCAGAAGGGGTGTTTGGAGGTGGTGTGGAGAGTGGCCGGCTTGCCGTCCTCGCCCCGGACGGTGACATCGAGGAGGTCGGTGTCGTAGTTGATGATGGTGGCGGTGACGGTGTGAGGGCCGGCGTGCTTGCCGGTGTCGGGGTCGGCGGCTTCGACCTTGTCCCCGACCGTGATGTCACCGATGGGTTTGGTCTGGCCTTGATCCATCAGGACCGGGGTGTCAGGGGAGAAACTACAGCGCGTGGCTTCGGTGGCGGCGGGCTTGTCCTGTGTCCCGGTTCCTGGTGCGCTCGATTCGTCGGCATTTTTTGGTGCCTTGGGAGCAGGATCCGCACTGGGAGTGGTATCCGACGGAGTCTTACTGCTGACGAGGTCCTCGGCAGTTTTCTCAGCAGTTTTGGCTTCCTTGGCCACCCTCGCAGCCTTGAATGCCTTGTACCCGAATTTGAGTACCTTGGCGAGCCCCAAGCCATCGATGGCCAACGACACTATCGTTCCGGAGACATTGCCGGTCTTGTAGCCGAGACTCTTGTCGATGCCGAGGAGGCTCCCGAATGGGTGGCTGTAGTCCTTCGCGACGTAGGGAGGCGGCGGTGCCATCGGGCTGGCCACCGTGGCGAAGGCGTTGTTGAAGTACCCGACCCCGTTGGCTGCCGCGCTGTACAAGGGGCCGACGAAGGAATCCAGCGCCCCGATGGCACCTCTACCCACGCTCTCCAAGGTGACGTTGCCGCCGGGATCGCCGCCGCTGGAACCGGATCCACCGCCACCGCCACCGCCGCCGTCCCGGAGCCACATGAGGCCGGTGGGGTCGCTGCCGTTGACGGGGTCGTTGCCGGCGTAGGTGTAGCCGCCCATCTGGTTGGGGTCGCCGGCTTCGAAGATGGGGTCGACCGTGAGGAAGCGGCCCAGGACGGGGTCGTAGTTGCGGGCGCCCAGGAGGTTGAGTCCGGTGGTGGTGTCGGCGGGTTGGCCGAGGTACCCGTGGTTGTCCGCCCAGCCGGTGGGGGCGGTTCCGCGGGGGGCTCCGTAGGGGTCGTAGGCGCGGCGGGTGACGGCCAAGGTGGTGCGGTTGACCTGGAGTTGTGCGGTGTGTTGGGGGTTGGCCGGCTGGTAGGTGAGGGTGCCGGTGGAGGAGCGGGTGATGGTGGTGCCGTCGGGGTGGGAGTAGTACCGCAGCCCGGAGACGGTCTGTTTGGCGGTGTCCAAGGTGAGCTGTTCGGCGCCGCCGAACAGGTAAAGGATGTTGCTGCCCGGACCTTTTTGTACCAGCAGGCCGCCGTCGGCGTCGTACAGGTAGCTGGAAGCGACGGTGCCGGAGCCGGCCTTGGGGGTGACGCTTTGGGTGCGTCCCTCGGCGTCGTAGGTGAAGGTCTGCGTCGTGGCGGCGGCGGTGCCGACCTTGGTGTCGCGGCTCTTGGTGTTGCCGGCGGCGTCGTAGCGCGGGGTCAGCGTGGTGGTGCCGGTCGCGTCAGTGGTCGTCACGCTGATCGCGGTGTTGGGCTGCGTCGCGGCGGTAGTGCCGTTTCCGGGGTAGCTGCTGCTCTGCGTGGTGTTCTTCAGCGCGTTGCCGGTGATGTCGTGCTTGACCTGCTGAGTACGGTCGCCGAGCAGGTTGTATGTGAACGACTGCCAGTACGAGGCCGGACCGCCGATGGTGCCAGGGGTGGGGGTACTGGTGGTGCAGTGGGACAGCTGTCCGGTGGTGGGGGTGCTGGTGCCCTTGGTGTCGGTCCAGGCTTCGGAGAGGCGGTTGATCCCGTCGTAGGAGAAGCATTGTGTGTCGGTTCCGGTGATGGCGGTGCCGTTGGACTGGGTGTCGGAGACCGCTTTAAGGTTGCCGGCCTGGTCGTAGCCGTAGGTGGTGGCGTCGATCGGCCCGAACTCGTTGGGCTGCAAACTCACCGTGTTGGTGGCCAGGCGGCCGGTGGCGTCGTCGTAGGTCTGCGCGGTGCGCAGTTGCTTGCCGTACACGCCGTAGGTGGACTGCTGGATCTGCCCGAGGGGGCTGTACAAGGCGGTGTCGAGGTAGGGGTTGTCGTCCGACCCGGTTTCCAGCAGCAGCCCTTGCAGGTCGTAGCCGTAGCCGACCGACTCCGTCGGCAGACCACCGTCCGGGCCATAGTCGGTGGACGCCAGAAGCCCGACCCGCGGGGTGTACTTAGCGGCCATCGTGTAGGTGTTGGCGAGTTTCCCCTCGGCCGGGGGAATGACGACGGTGGTGCCGGTGGGCTGGTACGCGGTGGTGTAGCCGGTGATGCTCTTGACGTACGCGCTACCGCTGGTGGTGGAGCCGCCGACGTAGCGGGTGGACGAGACGGGCAGGCCCTTGGCCAGGGTGTCGTAGCTCCAGCCCGCCAATTGCTTGGTCGCATCGGTGGTACTGGTGCCCGCGTACTCGCCGGTTTTGCGGCCGAGGATGTCGTAGGTGTAGGAGAGGGTCTGCTGGCGGGCGTCGGTGGTCTGGGTCAGCCGGCCGAGAGCGTCGTAGCCAGAGGTACTAGTGCCGGAGTCGGGGTCGGTCTGCGAGATCTTCTGGCCCTGCAGGTTGTACTGGTAGGTCCAGGTATTGCCGATAGTGTCGGCGATCGAGGCGGTCTGCCCGGCCGGGGTGTAGGTGTAGCGGGTCGTGATGTCGGCCGCAGCTGCCTTGCCGGCAGTGCCGGTGCTCCACCGGCTGTTGCCCGCGGCGTTGTACATCTGCACGCTGGCGTCGTCGCGGACCATCGCGTAGCCGCCAGTGGTGCCCGCGGTGCCGCCGGTGGAGGTCCACAACACCGTGCCGGTGGTGCTGGTGACCACCAGGCTGCCGTCGGTGCGCACGGTGGCGCTGGCGCCGGGTTTACCGGAGGTGCCCGACGCCCACAGCACCGCGCCGCTGGTGATGCCGGTCAGGACCAGGTTCCCGTCGGCCTGCATCGTCAGCCGCACACTGTTGGACGCCACCGTGCTACCCGAGGCGATGACCGTGCCCGCGGGCAGGGTCCTGTCCGGGGTGGTGTCCTTGACCCGGCTCGCGGTGGTCTGGCCCTTGGCGTCGATGAACGTCGCGGTGGCCTGCCCGCCCTTGGGCGGGATGGTGTCGGTCTCGTCCGCGCCGGGGTAGCTGGTGGTGGACTGCCACTGCAGCGAGGCGCGCGACCACAATTGCTTGGCCGTCGGGCGACCCAGCCCGTCGTAAACCGTTTTGGTCTGCGAGGGGACGGTGTTCTCGAACTCCGCGAACATCGTGGTCGACGGCGCGGTGTTGGGGTCCGAATAGGTCGCGATGGTGGAAACCGGCCAGCCATGGCTGTCATACGAGCTGGACTTGATCAACCGACCGGCCGAGTCATCCGCAGTCGTGGACTGCTGCTGGCGCACCTGCAGCATCCCGTCGTACAACGTCACCGCAGTGCTGTAACTGCCGTTCTCACGCAACGTCCGCGTCGTGACCGCGGACGGGTCCGGGCTGGTACCCGCACCGTGAATGGCGTACAGGAACGTCTTGTCAGGACTGTCGGAATTGGCGGTCTTGTCACGACCCGGTAGCCAGACGGCGGTACGCCGACCCAGGGCGTCAAATGTGCTGTCGGTAACGCGGCCGTTGGCGTCCACGGCGTGGGTGACCAGTCCGCGGGTCGGAACCGCAGTGACCGTGGAGACCCAACCCAACGGGTTGGTGGTAGTGGTCGCTGTGGGCAGGACAGCTGTCGGCGGCGTGAACGTGGTCGTCGTGGCCGATCCGGCGCCGTCGAGTGATTTGACGATCCGTCCATAGCTGTCGTAGCTGAGGGCACCGGTGGTCTGGAAGATCGGGTTGCCGGATCCGTCATAGGACTTGATCGACTGCATGGCGGTCATGTAGCCGAGCGAGTGGACCTGCGGCGTCGCTCCGTCGGACGGCCAGGACTGGCCGAGTACGCCATACGTTCCAGGGTTGGTGACACTGCCGTCACCGTCGTAGAAGACCCGCTGGTCCGACAGCGTTTTGGTGGTTCCCGGGGCCGTCCCGCAGGGGCCGGCCACCGCGATGGTCTCGCTCGGGTAGACGAGCATCATCAAGTTGGTGGCCGGCGCGGGGGCATAGCTGATGGTGGTGCACGTCTCCTGCCGTGGGTCGGAGAGGTCCCCCTTGTCGTTGATCTGCTTCACTCGGCCGAGATCGTCATAGGTGGTGATCGCTTGTACGGTGCGCCACGTGCCGCTCGCCAGAAGCGACTGCCCGCGATTGCTGGCGGACTTCAAGCGGTGAGTGGTGAGAGCAGGTAGATCCGACAAGGTGTTCGGGGCAGGCTCTTTTGAGGTCCAGGCGGTGCGCGATCGGTTGGCGGTCTCGACCACCACCGGAGGATCGATGATGGATCGAGCGGTGACCGGTGCGCCGGCAGCGGTGGTGTCGACGTTCTCCGTCGCAGACGGTGCTCCGGCCAGCCAGTTGCTGTCGGTGGCACCGTTCACGGTGACGCTGCGGGTGGTCCCGTCTGCCTTGTAGTCACCGTCCATACCCTGCAGATATGTGGCCACGGACTTGGTGATCGGGTCCGGGCTGGCACCGCCCGTGGTGGTGACGGTCCGGTAGCCGCGGAAGTCGTTCCAGGTGCGGTACTGGTCGTCCGTCAGGTCGGAGTCGTCACGGTGCCACGCCGCACCGGCATAGGCGTAGTTGACGACCTTCGCCTTGGAGCCGGCTTTGGTCAGGTCGCTGTCGGTGACCTGGGACACCACGGTCTTGGTGAACCAATCGGAGATCGGTTCGGCCGCACCTGGCGGGTACCAGTACACGGGGAAGCAGGCTTTGGTGTTGCTGTCGGGCGAGGATGGCATGCTGTGGTTGACGCGGGAGCACTCTGCGGATCTGTACGTGACGGCGATGGACTCACCGGTCTCGGTCCGGATGCTGGAGATGCGCGGGTGATACAGCGGAGGCGCGGCCGGGGTCAGCCCGTCGACCCGGTTGTCGGTCTCGATACCTGTGAACGTCACCGGGTCCAGGGTGATCTGGTCGGCGCCGCCGGCGGTGGTGTCGCGGCCGGTGTGCTGGATCGACGACAGCCACATGACTGCTTGCACCGCGCCGTCGGATGTGTCCCCCTCCGCACCGGTGACCGGGTCGATGACCCCGCCCGCGTCGGAGAAGACGTGGGTGAGGGCGTAGGAGTCGACGTCCTGGAAGCCGGTACCCACCTTCACCTGGGTAGTGATCGTCTTCAGGCGGTAGGTGGACCAGAAGGTCGGCGATCCGACGTGGCAGACGTCATCGCCTTCACCGGAGGTCTTGTAGCTTGAGGGGCAGTTCAGGTCATACGGGGAGTCAGGCCAGTTGGAGGACGTGGTCTTCGACAGGTTGTCGAGAGTGCAGACCGTGTCGGAGGTCGTGCAGCGCTGTGAGGTGTCGAAGTTGACCCGGGCGGCGGGATCCCGCCCGGCCACCGCGTCGGCCAGCTTGTAACCGTAGGAGATCCGCTTGAGGAAACCACCGCGCGTGTAGGAGGTCAGGGTGCCGCCGTCACCGGACGCCGCCACCTGGCCGAAGCCCATGTTGTAGTAGTTGGACTCGGTGGCGTAGTCGTAGCGCTGCACATTGCCGTGCGGGTCCACGACGAAGTCGAGGTTGAAGCGGTAGCCGACCGGCTTGTCGCACTGCGACGCTGCACCCTTGGCCGCGCTGTAGCAGGGATCACCGGACTTGGGGTGGTAAACCGGAACGCCCCAAGCGCTGCCCGTCGACGCATCCGCCGTCGTACCGGGTGCGTGGTTCTCACCGAAGTAGTAGGCCGTGCCGTCCGGCGTGGTAACCCGGTAGAACTCCCCGCTCCACAGGCCGTTCGCCGCGCCCGTCAATCTTTCGATCTTCGTACCGTCATCGGACTGCAGGTGGAGGACGCCGCTGCTGTCACGCACCAGCTCGCCGCTGCGTGACCCGAGGGACATCGTGGCGTTGTAACCACCCCAGCACTTGTCTCCCGAGTCCTTGATCCCGCTACTGCTGCACGCCTTGAAGGACCGCTCGATGAAACCTGGCTCGTACGACCACCCGTCACCGATCCAGGACGACTGGGAGTTACGGGCGGAGGTCTCACCGTCGATAGCCTGCGAGTTGTAGGACAGCGCCACCGACGGAGCGCTGCCGCTCAACGAGGCCGGCACTACAAGCGGATAGCCGTAAGTGAACCCCCCACTTGACGTCTGGGCCCATGCACCGGACGACGACAACGAGGTCGAGGTGTAATCTCCCTGCGAGCCGCCGGAACCCGAGACGGCCGCAACGGCCACCGTGGACTGGCTCGCAGCAGGAGCAGCCAAAACGGCTGTCGAGCGCAGTGTCACCGTGCTGGTCGCAGGCAGGTCAACAGCTGCGGTGAGCGTCTGGCCGGCCGCGTCGTTGACGGTCTCCAGGGGTTCTTGCACGAGACAAGCGGCAACCTGCGGGGTGGTCAGGACGCAGCCGGGCATGGTGACCAGGTGCAGGCGTGAGCCCCAACCGCCACCGTATGCCTGGGCGATCGCGGCATAGTCGAGGGACACCGTCACCCGCCCGGCCTCCGCGCGCGCGTCCGCCCGCCGAAGACCGACAAGGAGTCCGTCCACGTTCGCGGACAGCGCCTGCTTATGGTCGGCGACCCGCGCCTGCACGGAAGTGGGGGCGCTTACCTTGGCGGCTGTACGGGACAAGGGCGCTGCAGCCGTCGCGGGGGCAATCCATACCGGCGAGGAACCCGCTCGCACCGGGAACGCCTTCGCAACGACGCTCGGATCAGTGGTTCCCTTGGGCGATGCACCCTTGGCCGCCGTGCCGCCGGGCGTAGGGGATGCAAGGTTCACGGTGCTGGTACTGGCCGCAGGCCAGACCGCGGCGAGCGGCTTGTGAGCCTGCAGCACCCGGGCGCCTTTGGGTGCCGGAGGCGAGGCCGTACCGCGCGAGCTGGTGACAGGCTGGCCATCGACAATTGGCTGGGCCTGCAATTGGCCGTCGGCCCAGACCTGGCCGGTGTAGTGATAGCCACCGACCACGTCCGCCTGAGCCAACGGAACGATCATCGACATCGCCGCAACCGTGGCCGTGGCAACGATCCCGCGACGTAGCCGAGCCCGTGTTCGGACATCGGTGAACAAACGCACGTTGGAACGCACTTCGCAGACCCCCCAGCCCACCCCGGCAGCCCGTGTAGGGCTGCCCACTCGTGAGGCAGGTGCGCCGCCACGATCCCCGGAACCGTATTGCCACACCTGTGCGAACCGCAATAGCCTTTCTCGGCATCCCCATAAGTCACACCAGTCACATCAGCCCCACGCAGGGGCACTGTCACTGGGACAGAGGAGGATGCGGGGGCTCGGAAGCAACACCACCAATGCGGCTGCTCAGCCGCACCGCCCGGCACGGCATCTCCGTGGATGGGTAAATCTTTACCCTAGAAAGGGGTAATCGTGGGGGGTTCCATCAGCGCGCGCCGATTCAGGCGCCGCAATCCGATCCGACTGGCAACACTGACCGCAGTCAGCGGCCTCGTCCTGTCCCTGGCCGGTCCGGCCCTGGCGGACGACGTACCGCCGTCCGTCCCGGCCGATACGGCCACCGCCCCGCCACTGACACCCGGCGGACCCATGCAGGCGGCATTGCTGCAGGCCAAGGCGACCGGCAAGCCCGTCGTGGTCGAGTCGCTGACGACCCCGACCGAGCAGACCGTCGCCAACCCCGACGGCACGTTGGCGACCACCAACAACCTGCAGGCCGTCCGGGTGAAGAAGAACAACACCTGGGCCGCGGTCGACGCCACCTTGGGCCGTAACGGCGACGGCACCTACTCCCCCGCCGCCACCCCGGCCGGGGTCGCCCTGTCCGGTGGAGGAAGCGGCCCGCTGGCCACCCTCACCGACGCCGGCGGACACCGCCTGGCCCTGACCTTCCCCACCACCCTGCCCACACCCACCGTCAGCGGCGACACCGCCCTGTACGCGAACGTGCTGCCCGGCGTAGACCTGGAAGCATCCGTCAGCGACCAGGGCGCCTTCAGCGAAGTACTGATCGTCCGCAACGCGACAGCCGCCGCAAACCCCGCGCTGAAAACCTTGCGTCTGGCCACCAGCACCCAGGGGTTGACACTGGCTGCTGACGCCCAAGGCCGCCTGTCCGCCACCACCGCCGACGGCACCGCGGCCTACACCAGCCCCGCACCGATCATGTGGGACTCCTCCACCGCCACCGCAGCACCAGCCGGCACCAAATCCGCCGCCGCCCGCACGACTGCCGCCGCCGCCGACACGACGCCGGCCGCCTCCTCCACGGACGGCCCGGGTGCCGGAGCCCAGGTACAGCCGGTCGCACTGACCGCGACCGCGGGCGCTGTCACGCTCACCCCCGACGCCGGACTGCTCACCGGGGCGACCACCAAGTACCCGGTGTTCATCGACCCGACCGTCAGCCCGGTCTCCAGTGGCACCAACCACTACGCCGAAGCCCAGGAAGGCTGCCCGAACGCGCCGCAGTGGGACACCCCGCAGAAGTACGGCGGCGAAGGCATCGGCTACCAGCACTTCTCTTCGACCTGTTTCGGACTGGAGCGCTCGTTCTTCGAGCTGAACACCAGCAACCTGCACTCGAACATGGTCATCTCCAAGTCCACCCTGGTCCTGGCCGAGGTCGACGGCGCGGACGGCGGATGCTCCAACACCTGGCCCGTCACCCTGTACCCGACAGCAGACATCAACACCTCCCAGTTCGTAGGTAAGTTGACCTGGAACAACCAGCCCAGTGTCGGCGGTGCCCTCGGCACGCAGAATGTCGCCAGCGCCAGCGTCAACGCCGGCTGCGGAACCCGATACGTCAACTTCGACGTCACCGCAGGCATCCGAGGCAACGCCGCCATCGACAAGGACACCTGGGCGTTCTCGCTGCGCGGAAACGAGTCCAAGTACGACACGAACTACGGGTTCATGCGCTTCAACAGCAACCCGTACATCGTCACCGTCTTCGACATCCCCCCAGCCGCGCCCAGCGGACCCAGCACCGACCCCGACAGCCAGAACCCCGCGGGGGCCGCGTGCGGTGGCGGCCCTGACGGCTGGATCGGCAAGACGACCCTGGCCGGCACCAACAACGACATCACCCTCAGCGCCACCCTCACCACCCCCATGTCCGGAGTGAACCTGCAGGCCCAGTACGCCATGTGGGACAACATGCTCCCCCAGGCCAACGGCAACGCCACCGTCATCAACCCTCCACTTACCGCAGGCTATGCCTCCGGCACCAAGGTCCACCACAACCTCGGTTTCGCCGCCCAGGACGGACATCAGTACGGGTGGGGTGTCCGCGCCTGGGACGGCACCCTGTACGGCCCCTGGACCACTAGCTGCCACTTCAAAACCGACCTCACCCCGCCCACCCAGGCCGCCTTCACCGACTCAGCAGACTTCCCGCCCCTGGGCAGCGGCACCGCACCAACCAAGCACGCCGGCGACCCCGACCTCACCATCCACGTCACCAGCACCGACCCCATGCCCGCCGGACCCTGCGCACCCGTAGCCTGCGTCCGCAGTGACATCCGCAAGTTCGAATGGTCCCTGGACACGCCCATCGGGCCCACCGGTGCGGACGCCGGGCACATAAAGGGCGTCTCCCCGGATGCCACCGGCTTCGCCCAAGCCGACATCCCGATCAGCGTCACCGCGCAGCAATGGGGGACGCACACGCTGTACGTCCAGGCCGTCGACGGAGCCGGCAACGCCGACCCCTCTACCTACAGCTTCTACGCACCGTGGAATCCCGCCACCAAGGTCACCGCTGGTGACCTCACCGGGGACGGCATTCCCGACCTGATCGCCCCCTCCAAGGGAGGTGACCTGCTGCTGCTGCCCGGCAACACCGACGCCGCCGCCGCCCCGGTGATCTCCTCCACCGCCGCAACCAGCCCCGAGGCCGAGGCTTCCACCGGTTGGGACAAGTTCCTGATCACCCACCGCGGCAGTACCGCCCAGTCCGGGGTGGACGACCTGTTCGCCTACAGCACCGTCACCCACCAGATGTACATCTACCGCAACGACGCAGAGACCAGCACCACCGGGGCGGCAGGGCACTTCAGCAACACCAACGGCCGCATCCCGCTCACCGAAAAGCCCACCTGCAACCCGGGATCCACCTGCACGGGCTACGACACCACCTGGGGAACGGTCAGCCAGATCCTCGCCCCCGGAAGCTTCGACAACGGCTCCGGACTCGCCGATCTGATCACCATGGAGGGCGGCAAGCTCTGGTACTACCCCGGCACCTCCAAACCCGGATCCCACCTCAAGCAGGCCCTCCTCCTGGGCAGCGGTGACTGGTCCAACACAACACTGATCGCCCCCGGCACCGTCGACGGCGCCCCCACCCTGTGGGCCCGCGACAACATCACCGGCACCCTCCACACCTACCCCCTCACCTTCGACGGCAACGGCCTGCCCACCACCGTGCTCACCGCACCAGCCCACCGCGCCCTGGTCTCCGCCATCGCGGTCACGGGTGGTGGCACGGTGTGCGCCGATGTCGCCAAGGCATCGACCGCGAACAACACCAAGATCCAGATCTACCCGTGCAACGGCTCCGATGCCCAGCAGATGACCCTCGGCACCGACAACACCGTGCGGGTCCTCGGTAAGTGCCTGGACATCACCAACGGCGGAACCGCCTCGGGAACCCCGATCCAGCTCTACACCTGCAACGGCACCGCCGCCCAGAAGTGGAAGCCCGGACCCACCGGATCCCTGATCAACCCGCAGTCCAACCTCTGCCTCGCCGACCCCGCCAGCAGCACCACCGCCGGCACGCAACTCATCCTCTACGCCTGCCTCACCGGCCGAGCCGACCAGAACTGGACCGGCAGCGCCACCGGCACCCTCCTTGCCCAAGCCCCGATCCTGCCCATCGGCCTGGACAACAGCACCTATCCCACCATCGCCTCGCCCGGCGACACCAACAACATCGCCACGGGCGCTTCCGGCGGCCCGGACGGCAACCCGGACCTGTACGCCACCACCAGCAACGGCCAGATCCTCGAACACCCCGGCACGGCCGCGACGTCAGGTATCGCGCAGTTCGCCACACCGGTGCCGCTGGGCTACCTCCACCAGCCCACCGACTGGTGGAAACTCACCAACACCAACAACACCGTGCGCCCCGCCAACAACCTCACCGTCAACAGCGGAGCCACCTTCACCACCGACCCCAACCGCGGCACCGTGCTGCACCTCAACGGCACCACCGGCGACGCCGCAACCGCAGTCCCGGTCCTGGACACCTCCGCCGGCTACACCGTCTCGGCCTGGGTCAACATGACCAACACCACCACCTACAACACCGCCGTCGGCCAAGCGAGCAGCGCCGGCACCGGCGTCGACTCCTTCTACCTGCAGTACTCCAAGGGATACAACGCCTGGGCGTTCATCTCACCCGCCAGCGACAGCACCAGCCCCGGCACCTATCCCGGCGCCGTCGCCTCCACCCCACCGGCCCTCAACACCTGGACCCACCTCGTCGGCGTCTACAACGCCACCACCCACACCATGAACCTCTACATCAACGGAAACCTCGCCGGAACCGGAACCAACACCACCGCCTGGAACGCCACCGGCCCCCTCCACATCGGCAGCGCTGGCACCAGCAACTACTTCCCCGGCAACATCAGCAACGTCCAAACCTTCAACACCGCCCTCACCCCCGCCGCAGTCGCCGCCCTCAACCACGACCAACCCACCCCCACCCAACTCAGCTAACACACCACCAACACCCACCCAGGGGCGGCCGGAGCACCGGCCGCCCCCTGAACGTTTGGGGTGGGTGCCCAAGAGCTGTAGGAGTCGCTAGCACCTGTGGGACTTTTCTGGGACTTCCAGCCGCATCAACGGGCAGGACCGTGAAACAGCCGAAAGATCATCCGCGCAGGTCAGCACCTCACAGCCACCCATCCCAGCAGGTCAAAGACCAGCCGAGTCTCTTCCGCGACATCTGACCGACGCGTGCCGCATCCCTTCTCAGCCGCACCCGTACGGATTCACCGGGCGCCGGCCGAGTCGCGACACTTCAGGAGAGGAAGCGAGACAGACCCCATGAGGATCCTTCTCACCAGCATTTTCGTCGACGACCAGGCCGAAGCCGAGCGCTTCTACACGGAGATCCTCGGCTTCGTGAAGAAGCACGACGTCCCGATGGGTGAGGAGACCCGGTGGCTGACCGTCGTATCGGCCGATGAGCCCGGCGGCACCGAACTCCTCCTCGAACCCGCCGGGCATCCGGCCGTCAGGCCCTATCGGGACGCGCTCGTCAAGGACGGCATCCCGCTCGCCCAGTTCACCGTCGACGACGTGCGGGCGGAGTACCGGCGGCTGCGCGGCCTCGGCGTCCGCTTCACCCAGGAGCCCCTGGAGATGGGACCGGTCACCACCGCCGTCTTCGACGACACGTGCGGCAACCTGATCCAGATCGCGACACAGCCGCGATAGACCACCGGCCGCGCTGACGTCGCGGCCCGCATCCTTCCGCGGCATCCGAGCGAGCGGCAGGTCCTCAGGCCCGGCAAGCACTCCCGAGGGAGTGCTTGCCGGGCCTGTTGTCGCCGGGCCCGCGCTTCGACGTTCCTGACACCGCCTGACAGCCGTGCGCGGCCGTCGTCAGTGGGCTGTCCGCGGACTGTCAGCGCGGCTCGGCATCGTCATGGTCATCGAGAACGACGAGGACCTGACGAGGAGCTGTTGAGCATGGGGTACGCGATCCGGGCC
The DNA here is from genome assembly GCF_027158205.1 of Streptomyces sp. H39-S7. GTDB lineage: Bacteria > Actinomycetota > Actinomycetes > Streptomycetales > Streptomycetaceae > Actinacidiphila. The sequence goes on from NZ_JAPVLU010000006.1 coordinate 63,482, forward strand.
GAGGGTCTGGTCAAGAAGTACGGCGACTTCACCGCCCTGGACGGCGTCGACCTGGAGGTGCCCGCCGGCAAGGTCGTCGGGGTGCTGGGGCCCAACGGCGCCGGCAAGACCACCACAGTGCGCATCCTGGCCACGCTGCTGCGCCCCGACGCCGGGCACGCCACCATCGGCGGCCACGACATCGCCACGGACCCGGTCAGGGTCCGGCAGCTGATCGGGCTGACCGGTCAGTTCGCCTCGGTGGACGAGACCCTGTCCGGCACCGAGAACCTGGTGCTCATCGGCCGGCTGCTCGGGCTGTCCCGGCGCGACGCGAAGGCGCGGGCCGCCGAACTCCTGGAGGACTTCTCCCTCACCGAGGCGGCCCGCAAGTCCATCGCCACCTTCTCCGGCGGTATGCGGCGGCGCCTGGACCTGGCCGCCTCCCTGGTCGGACGGCCGCAGGTGCTCTTCCTGGACGAGCCCACCACCGGCCTGGACCCGCACGCCCGGCAGGAGGTATGGAAGGTCATCCGGCAGTTGGTCGCGGACGGCTCCACAGTGCTGCTGACCACCCAGTACCTCGAAGAGGCCGACCAGCTGGCCGACTCCATCACCGTCTTCGACAAGGGCCGCAAGGTCGCCGAGGGCCGGCCCGGTGAGCTCAAGCGCCGGGTCGGCGGCCAGATCCTCCAGGTCCGGCCCGCCATGGCGGCCGATGTGCCGCAGGTGGCGCACCTGCTCGCCGAGTTGTCCGGCCACTCCCCCGCGCAGGACTCCGGCGTGCTGACCGTCCCGGCCGACGACCCGCTGCTCGTCGCCGCGGTCGCCCGCCGTCTGGACGGCGCCGGCATCACCGCCGACGAGCTGGGCCTGCGACTGCCCAGCCTCGACGAGGTCTTCCTCGCCCTGACCGGACACGCGCCCGCCGCCGAGGAACAGCCCGTCGTCACCGAGGACCAGCCCGCCGCCGTCTGAGCCCGGCTCCCCCGTTCCGCGCACACCACCTTCCCGAGAGGACCCCGTCATGAGCACCCAGCCCCTCAGCGCCCCCGCCGAACTCGCCGGCCGTATCGGCCTCGCGCGGACCGCCCAGTACAGCCTCGCCCTCGCCGGCCGGGGCGTCACCAAGTTCATGAAGTCGCCGATGCAGCTGATCGACGTGATCCTCACGCCGATCATCAGCCTGCTGATGTTCATCTACCTGTTCGGGGACGCGATGTCAGGCGGTGACACCCACAGCTATCTGCAGCACGTCACCCCGGGCGTCATGGTCATGGCCGTCTTCCAGGCCAGCATCGGTGTCGGCGCCTCGCTCAGCGCGGACGCCAGTACCGGGATCTTCGACCGGTTCCGCAGCATGCCGATCGCCCGCTCCAGTCCGCTGATCGGCGCCGTCCTCGCCGACATCGTCCGCTACGTCGCCTGCCTGGGCACGCTGGTCGTCCTCGCCCTGGTCATGGGATACCGCGTCGAGAACAACCCGGTCGCCTCGCTCGCCGCGTTCGCCCTGCTCATCGGCTTCGCGCTGAGCTTCTCCTGGATCTCGGTGTTCCTCGGGATGCTGATCAAGAACCCCACCTCCGTGCAGGGCCTGATGACCATCCTGATCCTGCCGCTCACCTTCGCCAGCAACGTCTTCGTCTCCGACAACAAGATGGCCCCCTGGCTCCAGGCGTGGTCCGACATCAACCCCGTCTCCCTGGTGGCCGACGCGGTCCGCGGCCTGCTCAACGGCGGCCCGGTCGCCGACTCGCTGCTCGGCAGCCTCGCCTGGATGGCCGGAGTGATCGTGATCTTCTTCCCGCTGGCCATGCGGGCCTACCGCAAGAACGCCGGATGATCCTCCGGTGACAAGCCCGGCCGGGCGGAGTCCGCACCACGGGGGTGCGCGGACCCCGCCCGGTCGTCCACATGTCGCCGCGGGGCTCCTCAGCTCCGCGGCACCGCCCGTAGGGTCTCCGCCTCCAGCCAGCGCAGCGCGTCGTCGCGGGAGTACGCGGCCCCCTCCTCGTACGCCTTCCGGAAGCCGGCGTCGCCCAGCGTCGCCACGATGCGGTCGACCAGCTCGCGCCACTCCGGCTCACCGTGGTCGAAGGCACCGCGCATCACCTGGCTCATGCCCAGGGACCTGGCGCCGTCCTCGGGAGCCCCCTCGAGTGTCCGCAGCCCGCCCAGCAGTTCCGCCACCCAGGCGAGCGCGGCGCCCGCGCCCTGGCCGAACAGGGCGCCGGCCGCCTCCGGCAGCAGGGCCCGGGCCCGCTCGGCGTCCCCCTCGGCGAGGCGGTTCTCGATACGGGTGCTGACGATCAGGTCGCGGGCCAGCCCCCGCAGGGAGGGCCGCCGGGCGCTCAGCGCTTCGAGACGGTCGAGCGTCGCGTCGGACTGCGCCAGGTCACCGGCCCTGCGGTGCACATTGGCCAGGCCCACCAGGATGTTGGCCTCCAGCCGCAACTGCCCGCGCTCGCGGGCCTGCCGGTGCGCGGCGCGCAGATCGCGGAAGGCGCCCTCCAGGTCGCCGCTGCGGCGGCGCTCCCGGGCGAGTCTGGCCTTGCTGAGGTAGAGGTAGTCCTCGGTGCCGAGTTCGGAGCTGAGGGCCACCGTCCGTTCGAAGGTGGCGATGGCCTGGGGGTACTCGCCGCGCAGGGAGTGGTCGCGGCCGATCGGGAACAGGCTCATCACCAGCCCCCAGCGGTCGCCCACCTCCTCGAAGCCGCGCAGCGCCTCGATCCGGGACGCGGCGCCGGTGACCAGGTCGCCCTGTTCGGTGAGGGCGAAGTCCCGGGCCAGGTGGGCGCCGGCCCGGACCCACGGGTCGGGCGAGTCGAGGGGGTCCTGGTCCGCGCTCCCGCCCGGCCCCGCCGCGGGCGGGAAGGACGCCTGGGACATCCGCAGGAGCAGCACGGCCGGGTGGAACTCCCGCGCGGTCGCCGATTCGCCGTCCGCGGGCGGGCGTTCACCGCTCCGTACCGCTCCGCCCGGCCCGGCGGTCTCCGCCGGATAGGTGTCGAGCTGGGTGCTCATCCCCCTGATCCCCCAGTACCAGAACATCGCCCGTCCGAAGCGCGCGGCGAGCTCCGCCTCCCGGGCGTCGGCGACCGAGCGCAGCGCGAGGACGAGGTTGTCGTGCTCGGCGTCGAAGACCTCGATCGCGTGCAGTTGCTCGCGGGTGCGCAGGCGGGGTTCGTGTTCCTCCGCGAGGGCCAGGAAGTACGCGGCATAGCGCGCGGTGACCTGCGCGGACTCGGCGTCCGTGAGCTGCCGCTCCGCGTACGCCCGTACCGTCTCCAGCATCCGGTAGCGCGGTTCGCCGGCCCCTTCGTCGACGGTGTGGACCAGCGACTTCTCGACCAGGGCGTCCAGGACGTACGGGATGTCGGCGGCCGGGAGCGACGGGTCGGCGCAGACCGCTTCGAGCGCGGGGACGGTCGCGCCGCCCGGGAACACCGACAGTCTGCGGGCGAGGATCCGCTCGGGTTCGTCGAGCAGGTCCCAGCTCCACTCGACGAGCGCGAGCAGGGTGCGCTGGCGGGGCAGGGCGGTGCGGCTGCCCGAGGCGAGGAGGCGGAAGCGGTCGTCGAGGCGGCGGGCGATCTGCTCGACGCTCATCGAGCGGAGCTTCGCCGCGGCCAGTTCGAGGGCGAGCGGCATCCCGTCGAGCCGTCGGCAGACCTCGACCACGGCGTCGAGGGTCGAGTCGTCGAGTGCGAAGTCCGGCCGGACACCGGCGGCCCGGTCGACGAAGAGCCGGACGGCGGGCGACTGGGCGGCCTCGGCGGGCTCCGGCGCTCCCATCGGTATGTCGAGGGGGCCGAGGTGGCACAGGGCCTCGCCGGTGATGGCGAGGGCCTCGCGGCTGGTGGCGAGGATCCGCAACTCCGGCAGCTGGTCCAGGAGTTCTGCCGTGAGCTCCGCGGCCGCCTCGACGAGGTGCTCGCAGTTGTCGAGCAGCAGCAGGGCGTCGCCGCTGCCGAGGAGTCCGGCCATCCGCTCGACGGGAGTGGCCCGCTGCCCCTGGCCCGCGTCGTAGAGGCGGCCGTCGGTGGAGCTGAGGGCGCCGAGCACCGCGTCGGCCAGCTGGTCCGGGGCGCTCACCCCGGCGAGCGGCACGAACCAGACCCGGCCGCGTGCGTGGGCGCGGTCCCGGGTGGCCGCTTCGAGGGAGAGCCGGGTCTTGCCCGCACCGCCGGGGCCGACGATGGTGACGAGCCGGCCGCGTTCCAACTGCGCGGCGAGACCGTCCAGTTCCGTGTCCCGTCCCACGAAGCTCGTCAGCCGGGCCGGGAGGCGGCTCGGAACGGCCTCGGCCCGCTCGGCGGGCGTCTCCAGCTCGCCGCGCAGCAGCTCCAGGTGGATCTCCCGCAGTTCGGCCGTCGGATCGACGCCGAGTTCGTCGCCGAGCCGCGCGCGTATCGCCTCGTACACCGCGAGGGCGTCGGACTGCCGGCCGGCCGCGGACAGCGCCCGCATCCGCAGCCCGGCGACCCGCTCGCTCAACGGCCGCTCGGCGCCCGCCGCTTCGAGGTCGGCCAGCACCTCCCCGTGCCTTCCGAGCCGCAGCTCGGCGTCGCACCGGTCCTCGGCCGCCGCAGTCCGCAGATCGTCGAGGCGGGTCGCGACGGGCCCGGCGAACGGGGCGTCGAGGACATCGGCCAGCGCCCCGCCCCGCCACAGCCCGAGCGCCGTTGCGAGCAGCGCGGCCGCCTCGCCGGCCCGGCCGGCCGCGAGAGCCCGCCTGCCGCGGGCGGCCAGCTCCTCGAAGCGGTGGACGTCCACGTCCTCGGGCCGCACCGAGAGCCGGTAGCCGCCCGACGCGGACTCCAGCGCCGCCGACCCGCCCAGCGCCCTGCGCAGCCGGGACACCAGCGCCTGCAGCGCGTTGGCCGCGAAGGCGGGCGGTTCCTCCCCCCACAGGCCGTCGACGAGCGAGTCGACGGACACCGTCCTGCCCTCCTCGAGGGCGAGCCTGGCGAGGAGCATCCGCAGCCGGACACCGCCCACCTCGACCGGCGTCACCTCGTCGGCGTACACCTGAACCGGTCCCAGCAGCACTACGCGGACCACCGCGGCCTCCCCTTCTGCGCCGACCGGCCCCGCCGTGTCGATCATCGTTCAACGCCGGCCAGCATCACCCACGCGACGCCCCCGGTAAAGGGCCACCGGGCTGTGACCTGCGCGAGGAACGCTCCGGCCGTCAGTTCCCGGAAGCCTCGGCGGCGATGAACCCGCGCAGTGCCGCCGCGAGGGCCGCCGGCTGGTCCACCGGGATGAGGGTGCGGCAGTCCGGGATCTCGACGAGCCGGCCCTGCGGCAGCAGGTCCGCGAGCCGGCGGCCGTGGGCCCGGGGCATCATCCGGTCGTCCTCGGCCCACACGACCAGCGCGGGCCGGTCGAACTTCTTCAGACGTTCGGCCGCTTCGAGCATGGCGCCCTTGCGGGCGCTGCGGAGGTAGCGCCGCAGGTCGGCCCGGATCGCCCGGTCGGCGAGCAGCGGCCGGAGCCAGTCGTCGAGCATCTCGTGCGGCACGCCGTGCACGGACATCGGACGGAACCCGATCGGCAGCCCGCGCAGCGCCCGCAGGTTCATCAGGTGGGCGAGCACGTACACGCCGCCGGGGACGCGGCTCACGGCGGTCAGCATCTTGCCGCCGGCTCCCGGCGGGTAGTTCTCGAACGCCTCGCCGGAGGTGATGACCAGCCGGCCGATCCGCTCCGGCCGTTCACCGGCCAGTACCTGGGCGTGACCGGAGTCGTTCTCGACCAGCGTCACCCCGTCCAGCCCCAGCCGCTCCAGGAACTCCCCGACCAGCAGGGCCACCGAGCGCAGTGACAGCTCGGCCTCCGGCCGCATCGGACGAACGTGGCCGCCGGTCGGCAGGTCGGGGATCACGCAGCGGTGGTCGGCCCGCAGATCGTCGACGACCCGCTTCCACACCGACCCGTTCTGCCCGAGCCCGTGCAGCAGGACCACGACCGGTCCCGGCCCCCCGGTGTCCTCGAAGTCGATGGTCCCGGCGGTGAGTTCGATCTCGGACACGTGATCCCCCAAGCGGGTCGGCAACCGATCCGATCGACCGTATCGCGCCCCTGCCGAGCCCACAGGAGGCCCGGTGCGCTCCAGGATGCGACCTGTAACATAGTAATGTGAAATTGCACTGATGGATGAGTTTGCCACCACTGGCCGACCGGTGTCCGAAGGAGCTCTTCGATGAACGGAACCCCCGCCCGACCGCATACGGGAAGTCATGACCTGCCCACCTCACCGGCGTTGGACGCCTTCATGGGCACCGGCTGGGCCGCCTCCCCACTGCCGGCCGGCACCCGCGTCCCCGCCTCGCACCTCACCCCGGCCCGCCGTGACCGGCTCTCCGCGCGCTTCCCCGGCGAACGGCTCGTCGTCCCCGCCGGGCAGCTCAAGGTCCGCTCCAACGACGACGACCACCGCTTCCGCCCGCACAGCGCGTACGCCTGGCTCACCGGCCTGACCGGCGAGGACCAGCCGGGCAACGTCCTGGTCCTGGAACCGGACGGCCCCTCGGGGCACGAGGCCGTGCTGTACCTGCGGCCGCGCTCACCGCGCAGCGAGCCCGGGTTCTACCGCGACCGCCGCTACGGGGAGTTCTGGGTCGGGCGCCGCCCCGACCTCGCGGAGGCCGAGCGGATGACCGGCCTCCGGTGCGAGCACCTGGACGGCTTCGGCGCGCTGCCGCCGGGCCGCGACGCCGCCACGGACGCCGAACTCGCGAGCGTGCTCTCGGAGTTGCGGCTGGTGAAGGACGCGTGGGAGGTCGGCCAGCTGCAAGAGGCCGTGGACCACACGGTCACCGGCTTCGAGGACGCCGTACGGTCCCTGCCGCGCGCCCTGCGGCACGCGCGCGGCGAACGCTGGATCGCGGGGACGTTCGACCGGCGCGCCCGCGCCGAGGGCAACGGCACCGGGTACGACACCATCGCCGCCTCCGGCGCGCACGCCTGCGTCCTGCACTGGACCCGCAACGACGGCCCGCTCGACCCCGCCGAACTGCTGCTGCTCGACGCGGGCGTGGAGACCGACACCCTCTACACCGCCGACGTCACCCGCACCCTGCCGCTGTCCGGCACCTTCTCCCCCGTCCAACGGCAGCTGTACGAGCTGGTGCTGGCCGCGCAGAGCGCCGGCATCGCGGCGCTCGAACCCGGCGCCCGCTTCCGGGACTTCCACCTGGCCGCGATGCGCGTCATCGCCGAAGGGCTCGCCGACTGGGGTGTGCTGCGCGTCTCCGCCGACGAGGCGCTGGCCGAGGACAGCGGCCTCTACCGCCGCTACACGCTGTGCGGCAGCGGCCACATGCTCGGCCTGGACGTCCACGACTGCGCCCAGGCCCGCGCCGAGACCTATCTCGACGGGGTCCTGGAGGAGGGCCACGTCCTCACCGTCGAACCGGGCCTGTACCTCCAACCCGACGACGAGACACTGCCGCTGGAGCTGCGCGGCATCGGCATCCGGATCGAGGACGACCTGGTGATCACGCCCGACGGAGCCCGGCTGATGTCGGGGGCGCTGCCGCGTGATGTGGCGGGCATCGAGGCGTGGATGGGCAAACTGCTCGGCTGAGTGGCCGGCCGGTAGCCCCGCAAGGCTGCCGGCTTACGCCCTGCCGAGCTTGCGCTTCAGCACCGGTTCCGGCTGAGCCGCGGGCGACTCCTCCTTGCCCACCGCCCACAGCGACCGCACATGCCCGAGGTGGCGGGCCATGCACTCCTCGGCCGCCTCGGCGTCGCCGGTGATCATCAGGTCGAGCAGCTCGAGGTGCTCCTCGGCCGACGACACCAGCTCGCCGCGCTCGTCCAGCCGCGTCAGCCCGTACAGCCGCGACCGCTTGCGGAGGTCGCCGACGGCCTCGACCAGCCGCTCGTTGCCGGCCAGTCCGAGGAGGGTGAGGTGGAAGCGGCGGTCGGCCTCCAGGTAGCCGATGAGATCGTGCGCCCGGGCGGCGGCCACGATCTCCTCGGCGACCGGCCGCAGTTCCTCCAACTGCTCGGGAGTGGCGGTGCGGGTGACCCGGCCGACCGTGGGGACCTCGATGAGGGCGCGGATCTCGGTGTACTGGTCGAGGTCGCGCTCGTTCATCTCGGTGACGCGGAACCCCTTGTTGCGCACCGGTTCGACCAGGCCCTCACGCGCCAGGTCGAGCATCGCCTCCCGCACCGGCGTCGCGGAGATGCCGAAGTCCGCGGCGAGGGCGGGCGCCGAGTAGACGACGCCGGGGCGCAGTTCACCGGCGATGAGCGCGGCCCGCAGGGCGTGGCCCACCTGATCGCGCAGCCGCTCCTGCGCCGTGATCAGGTTGCGCTGCTTCAGGTCGCCCATCGCTGTTCCTCCGTCATCCCGCGGAGCTCCAGCGTACAATGTCACGTTGCTTTCGAGACCCGGAAGACTGCGGCGGCCACCGCGAGGTCCTGCCACGCCATGCCGGTCCCCTTGAAGAGGCGCGGACGGCCCGCTTCGGGACGCAGCCGGCCCGCGACGAGGTCGGCGAGAGTGCCCGCGAGCTCTTCCGGCCGGTAGGCGCCCTCCGCGATCGGGACCAGGATGTCCCCCGCCTCGCGCAGCGCGGCCGACCGCGCCTCGACGACGACGGTGGCCCGGGTCACCAGCGCGGTGTCGGTCTCGCGGGCCGTCGGCTCGTGCGAGCCGACGGCGATCACGGTCGTGTGCCCCGCGACGGTGCGCCCGTCGAAGAGCGGGGTGCGGGCGGTGGTGCAGCAGATCACCAGGTCGGCGCCGGCCACCGCCTCGGGACCGCCGATGACGGCGTCCACTCCGAGCGTGCGCGCGTGGGCCGCCAGTGCCCGCGCGGGCTCGGGCCTGCGGGCGACCACGGTGAGCCGGGTCAGCGGCCGCACCGCGAGCGCCGCCGCCAGGTGCCCGTACGCCTGCGGTCCGGCGCCGAACAGTACGAGGTGCGAGGCGTCGGGCACGGCGAGGCGGCGGATCGCGACGGCGGACACCGCCGGGGTGCGCAGCGAAGTGAGGGCGGGTCCGTCGAGCAGCGCGACCGGCTCCAGGGTGCCGCCGTCGAGGAGGAGGTAGCTGCCGGTGATCCTGGGCAGTCCGCGGGCCGGATTGCCCGGCGCCACCCCGGCGATCTTCACGCCGGCGAAGTCGTCGGTGGCGGCGGGCATCAGCAGCAGCTCGCCGGCCGGAACGGGGACGCCGGTGCGCGGCGGCCCGCTCTCCGGGTCGAGCCCGCCGAGCAGGGCGGCCTCGACGGCGTCCGCCGCGTCGGCGGGCCCGAGGAGCCGCCCGATGGCGGCGGCGTCGAGGTGGAGCAGCGTCACAGCGGTGGTCCCGTTCCCGGAAGGTCGTCGGCTCAGTGCCCCCTGCGCCCGACCGTACCCGCCGGGGGCGATCAGAGCAGGAACCCGCCGGGGAAGGGGTCGGACGGGTCGAGGAAGTACTGGGCGGTGCCGGTGATCCAGGCGCGGCCGGTCACGGTGGGCACCACGGCCGGGAGCCCGCCGACCGTGGTCTCCTCGACGAGCCGGCCGGTGAAGGACGTGCCGATGAAGGACTCGTTGACGAAGTCCGTGTGCAGCGGGAGTTCGCCGCGCGCGTGCAGCTGCGCCATGCGCGCCGAGGTGCCGGTGCCGCACGGCGAGCGGTCGAACCAGCCGGGGTGGATGGCCATCGCGTGCCGGGACAGCCGGGCGTCGGAGCCGGGGGCGATCAGCTGGACGTGTTTGACGCCGTTGATGTCCGGGTCCTCGGGGTGCACCGGCCGGTCCGCCGCGTTGATGGCCTCCATGACGGCCAGCCCGGCGGCGAGGAGGTCGTTCTTGCGCTCGCGGTCGAAGGGCAGTCCGAGGTCGGCCAGCGGCAGCATCGCGTAGAAGTTGCCCCCGTAGGCGAGGTCGTAGGTGAGCGTCCCGTGGCCGGGCACGTCCACCTTGAGGTCCAGCCCGGCCGAGAACGCCGGGACGTTCCGGAGGGTGACGGCGGTGGCCTGCCCGTCCTGGACCTGGACGTCGACGGTGACGAGCCCGGCGGGGGTGTCCAGCCGGACGGTGGTGACCGGTTCGGTGACCGGCACCATCCCGGTCTCGACGAGGACGGTGGCGACGCCGATGGTGCCGTGCCCGCACATCGGCAGGTAACCGGAGACCTCGATGTACAGCACCCCGTAATCCGCGTCGGGGCGGGTCGGCGGCTGCAGGATCGCGCCGCTCATCGACGCGTGCCCGCGCGGCTCGTACATCAGCAGCGTGCGCACCCGGTCGTGGTGCTCCATGAAGTACAGCCGGCGCTCGGCCATCGTGGCGCCGGGGATGACGCCCACGCCGCCGGTGATGACGCGGGTCGGCATGCCCTCGGTGTGCGAGTCGACGGCGTGGTAGCTGTTCCGGCTGCGCAAGGGGTCCTCCTTCTCGTAGGCGTTCTCGTCGGTGTTCTCGTGGGTGTTCTCGTGGGTGTTCTGGTGGGTCAGCCGAGGCCTTCGGCCATCGCCTTCTCGGTCGCGGCGCGTACGGCGGTCTCGATGTCGGCCGGGAGCGCGAAGCGCGGCGGCCGGACCGGGCCGCCGGGCCGGCCGACGAGGTCCATCGACACCTTGATGGCCTGGACGAACTCGGGCTTGGAGTCCCAGCGCAGCAGCGGGTGCAGCGCGCGGTAGAGCGGCACGGCGGTGTCGAGGTCGCCGGTGAGCGCCGCCCGGTACAGGGTCACGCAGGCCTCGGGGAACGCGTTGGGGTAGCCCGCGATCCAGCCGACGGCGCCCGCGATGCCGAGTTCGAGCAGGACGTCGTCGGCGCCGACCAGCACGTCGAGTCCGGGGGCGAGTTCGGCGATCTCGTAGGCCCGGCGGACATCGCCGGTGAACTCCTTGACCGCGACGATGCTGCCCTCGTTGTAGAGCTCGGCGAGCAGGTGCGGGGTGAGGTCGACCTTGGTGTCGTACGGGTTGTTGTAGGCGACGACCGGCAGCCCGGCCCTGGCCACCTCGGCGTAGTGCGCGCGCACCGCCCGCTCGTCGGCGCGGTAGGCGTTGGGCGGCAGCAGCAGGACGGACCCGGCGCCGGCCTCTGCGGCCTGTTCGGCCCAACGGCGGGCCTCGGCACTGCCGTAGGCGGCGACGCCGGGCATGACGCGGTCCCCGTCGCCCGCCGCCTCGACGGCGGTGCGGACCACGTGGGCCCGCTCGTCGTCGGTGAGGGTCTGGTACTCACCCAGGGAGCCGTTGGGCACGACACCGTCGCAGCCGGACCCGATGAGCCAGGCGACGTGCTCGGCGTAGGCGTCGTGGTCCACGCGCAGGTCGTCGTGGAAGGGGAGGGCGGTGGCGACCATGATGCCGTGCCAGGGCTGGTCGCGGGGCGGGGGGTTCGCGGTCACGGTGGTTCTCCCTTAGTGAGGTGTGACATTTTACTGTGCGCTACAGGGCCACCACAAGGGGCGCGCCGGCGGGAGTCCTACGGTTCCTCCGGGGGCCGGGCGGCCGGTTCCAGCAGGGCGGCCAGCGGGACGGGACAGGAGAGCGGGCGCCGGTCCGGGCCCGCTCCGGCGCTCGCGACCGCTTCGCCAACCGCTTCGGCATCGGTGCCGGCGCCTGCCAGGCAGTCGACCGCGGGGCCGCACATCCGGCCCTGGCACCAGCCCATCCCCGCGCGGGTGAACAGCTTGACGGTACGGGCGTCGCGGGCGCCGAGATCGCCGACCGCCGCACGGACCTCGCCCGCCGAGACCTCCTCGCAGCGGCACACGTCGGTGTCGTCGCCCAGCCAGTCCGGCCAGCCGGGACCCGGCCGGTGGGCGGCGGCCATGACCGCCGCGAAGGCCCGCAGCCGCGTCCGGGCACGGCGCAGCGCGCCGGCCCGCCGGGCGTCGGGGCGTACCGCGGAACGCGAGGCGGCCGCGACGGCCAGGGCCGCCAGTTCTCCCTCGGCGAGCGCGAGTTGCGCGCCGCCCACTCCCCCGGTCTCGCCGGCCGCCCAGACGCCGGGCACCGATGTCCGCTGGTGGTCGTCGAGGGCGAGCGCGTGCGTGCCGTCGGGGGTGCGGCGGGTGGCGCAGCCGAGTCCGGTGGCCAGTTCCAGTTGCGGCACCAGGCCATGGCCCACCGCGAGCGCGTCGCAGGCGATCCGCCGGCCGGTGCCCGGCACCGGGCGCCAGTCGCGGTCCAGCCGGGAGACGGTCACGGCCTCGACCCGGTCGGTGCCGTGCGCCTCCGTCACCGCGCTGCGGGTGCGCGGGCGCAGGCCGTGGCGCAGCAGGGCCGCGCCGTGGACCGCGCCTTCGAGGAGCTTGCCGGGGTTGGCGGCCAGCGACCGGGGACTCCTGGCGTACGCGCCGTAGGCGGCCGCCTCGACGACGGCGGCCACCTCGGCGCCCGCGGCGGCCAGCGAGCCGGCGACCGCCAGCAGCAGCGGACCGCTGCCCGCGACGACGATGCGCCGGCCGGGCAGCACCAGGCCGGACTTGAGCATCGCCTGGGCACCGCCCGCCCCGACCACCCCGGGCAGCGTCCAGCCGGGGAACGGCAGCTGGCGCTCGTAGGAGCCGGTGGCCAGCAGCACCGCGCGTGACGTCACGGCCGCCCGGCCCTGTTCCGGCCCGTCGGGACCGGTGACGGCGTGCGCCGTCCACACCGCCGGGCCGGTGGGTTCCACGGTCCAGACGTGGTGGCGGGTGAGGTGGCGGACCCCGCCCGTCGCGGTGTGCGCGTCGAGCCGTCGCCGCAGCGCGGCGAAGGCGGCCCAGCCGTGGTGCAGCGCCTCGGGGCGCGCGGCGCCCAGTTCGGGCGCGGGGTGGCGGTAGTACTGGCCGCCGGGGGCGGCCGCCGCGTCGAGCAGGGCGACGCTCAGTCCGAGGTCGGCCGCGGTCACGGCGGCGGCGAGCCCGGCGGGGCCGGCCCCGATGACCGCGAGGTCGTACGCGGCAGGTTCGGGAGGCTCAGACGGCGAGGTCGGCACGGCCGTGGCCCTCCTGGGTGGTGACGAGGTCGCCGGGGCGCGCCGGAACCAGGCAGGCCCGCTGGTTGGGCACGCCGTTGACGGTGGCGAGGCAGTCGTAGCAGGAGCCGATGCCGCAGAAGGCGCCGCGTGGGCGGCCGTTCACCCGGGTCGTGCGCCAGGCGAGGATGCCCGCCGACCACAGCGCCGCGGCGACGGTCTGGCCCGGCAGCGCGGACACGGCGCGGCCGTCCATCCTGATCTCGAACGACGGCCCGGGGGTGGCCCCGGCCAGCTCGACGGGGTCACGCGCCATCGTGTGGTCCTTTCGGATCCGTCGCGCCGAAAAAGCGGTCGGGCCGGAACGGTGCCAGGTCCAGCGCGGGCCGCTCGCCCCGGATCGCGGCGGCGACCAGCAGCCCGGTCGCCGGGGCGAGTCCGATACCGGCGCCCTCGTGGCCGCAGGCGTGGAAGAGGCCGGGAGCGCGCGGATCGGGCCCGATCGCGGGCAGATGGTCCGGCAGGTAGGGCCGGAAGCCGTGGTAGGCGCGCATCACCCGGACCCCGGCCAGCACCGGGAAGAGCGCGGCCGCACCGGCCGCGAGCCGGCGCAGCACCTCGACCCGCAGCGTCCTGTTGAAGCCCACCCGCTCCCGGCTCGCCCCGATGAGCACCGGCCCGGAGGGCGTGCCCTCGACCACGGGCGAGGTCTGCAGGGCCGCGGAGCCGCTGGCCACGTCGGCGACGTAGTCGGCGGCGTAGACCTTGTGCCGGACGAGCCGGGGCAGTGGTTCCGTGACGAGGACGAAGCCGCGCCGGGGCATGACCGGCAGTTCCACCCCCGCCAGCGCGGCGAGTTCGCCGCCCCAGGTCCCGGCCGCGTTGACCACGGCGGGTGCCCGCAGCTCGCCGCGGTTCGTGCACACGCCTCGGACGATGCCACCGGGGCCGGTCAGGATCGCGGTGACCTCCTCGCCGAGGCGCAGCAGCGCGCCGTCGCGCCGGGCGGCGCGCAGCAGGTGGGCGGCGGCGAGGGCGGGCTGGACCTGGGCGTCCTGCGGGTAGTGGAAGGCGCCGGCGAGGCCGGGCGCCAGGTGGGGTTCGACGTCGTGCAGCCGGTCCCCCGGGATCCGCGCCACGGTGACGCCGGCCGCCGACTGGCGGGCCGCGAAGGTGCTGAGGGCGTCCAGGCGGGCCTCGTCGGACGCTACGACGAGGCCCCCCTTCGACTCGAACTCGATCTCCGGTGGGAGGTCGTCGGCGAGCTCGCGCCAGAGCCTGGTGGACAGCAGCGCGAGGTCGAGTTCAGCGCCGGGCTCCTTGTCGGAGACCAGCAGATTGCCTTCACCGGCGCCCGTGGTGCCGCCCGCGACGGAGCCGCGGTCGACCACGGCGACGGACAGTCCGGACCGGGAGGCGTAGTAGGCGCAGGCCGCGCCGACCACCCCGGCCCCGACGATGACGACGTCCAGCGAGTGTCTCGTGGGCACGACAGTAATATGTCACATGGCTTAGGCGCTGCCAAGGGATCACCCGCACGCACGAGCGCGGTGTTCACGACAGGACGGCGATCCCGTCGAGTTCCACCATCGCCTCCTCGTCCCAGAGCCGGACTACCCCGACGACCGCCATCGCCGGGTAGTCGCGGCCGGCCAACGCCCGCCACAGCCGCCCGAGTTCGGGGGCGTGCTCCCGGTAGGCGGCGACGTCGGTGGTGTGCACGGTGATCCGGGCGAGGTCGGCCGGACCGCCGCCCGCGGCGGCCAGCGCCGCCAGCAGGTTGCCGAGCGCCACCTCGAACTGCGCGGGCAGCGTGTCGCCGACGACCTTGCCCGCCGGGTCGAGTGCGGTCTGGCCGGCCAGGAAGACCATCGTGCGGCCGGTCGCGGTGACGGCGTGGCTGAAGCCGGTGGGCGGCGACAGCTCGCCCGGGTTGATGCGCCGCAGGCTCATCGGTACAGCTCCTTCGCGATGATGGTGCGCTGGACCTCGGTGGCCCCTTCATAGATACGCGGCGCCCGCACTTCGCGGTAGAGGTGCTCGAGCAGGTGTCCGCGCTCCAGAGCGCGGGCCCCGTGGATCTGGACCGCCCGGTCCACCGCGAACTGCGCCGTCTCCGTCGCGTACAGCTTCGCCATCGCCGACCGCTTCGCGATGTCGGGCGCCCCGCTGTCGTACGCCTCCGCGGCGGCGTAGACGAGCAGCCGCGCGGCCTCGGTGCGGGTCGCCGTCTCGGCGAGCGCGTGGGACACGGCCTGCAGGTCCTTCAGCGGCCCGCCGAAGGCGGTGCGCCCGCCCGCGTGCTCGGTGGCGGCGTCGAGCGCGGCCTGCGCCATACCGACGGCGAACGCGCCGACGCTGGGCCGGAACAGGTTCAGGGTGTCCATCGCGACGCGGAAGCCCCGGCCGGGCTCCCCCAGCAGATCGCCGGCGCCGATCGGAACGCCGTCGAAGGCGAGCCGTCCGATCGGGTGCGGGGAGAGCATGTCCAGGTGCTCGCCGGAGAGCCCCGGCCGGTCGGCGGGGACAAGGAACGCCGTCACCCCGCGCGACCCCGCGCCCGGCGTGGTGCGGGCGAAGACCGTGTAGAAGTCGGCCTGCGGGGCGTTGGAGATCCAGCACTTCTCGCCGGTCAGCCGCCATCCCGACCCGTCCGGCTCGGCGGCCAGCTCCAGCGCCGCCGCGTCGGAGCCGGCGGCGGGCTCGGTCAGCGCGAAGGCGGCGACCGCCCGGCCCGCCACGACCTCCGGGATCCAGCGGGCGGCCAGCTCCGCGCTGTGCAGCACCGGGTGCGCGCCGAGGCCCTGCAGGGCGAGGGCGGTCTCGGCCTCGGTGCACTCGCGGGCCAGCGACTCCCGCAGCAGGCACAGGTCCATCGCCGAGACGCGGCCACCGGGCGGGAAGACTCGCGCCAACAGGCCGAGTTCGCCCAGTTCCGCGAGCAACGGGCGGTTGACCCGGCCGGGTTCGCCCGCCTCGGCCAGCGGCCGCAGCCGGCTCGCCGCCAGCGAGCGGACCTCGGCGCACCACTTCAGTTGTTCCGGGTCGAGAGCGAACGAGGGCATCGGCGCCTCCAAGCGGTATCGCGTACCGTTGACTGTCGTCAGCAACACGTTACGCTGAATTCGTCCGCTCTCAGGTGCCAACGAAGGCGGTACCGCCATGGACCTGCTGCCCTCCGCCCACGTGGACACCTTCGCGCGCGACCACCTCCCGCCACGTGACCAGTGGCCGGAACTCGCCTTCGAGCTGCCCGCGCTGCACTACCCCGACCGGCTCAACTGCGCGGCCGAACTGCTGGCCGGCGGCAGCCCCGACACCCCGTGCCTGCGCACCCCCGGCGGCGAGGTCTGGTCCTACGGCGATCTGAACGCCGCCGCCGGCCGCATCGCGCACGTGCTGGCCGACGACCTCGGGGTGCGGCCCGGCAACCGGGTCCTGCTGCGCGGGCCGACCACCCCCTGGCTGGTGGCCTGCTGGTTCGCGGTGCTCAAGGCGGGCGCGGTGGCCGTGACCGTCCTGGCCGCGCAGCGTGCCGGAGAGCTCGCGACGATCTGCGACATCGCGGCCGTCCGGCACGCGCTGTGCGACCTGCGGTCGGTGGACGACCTGGCCAAGGCCGAGATCCCCGGCCTGCGCGTCACCACCTACGGCGGCGAGGCGCCCGAGGACCTGCTGCGGCGGGCGGCCGGCAAGCCGGACCGCTTCCCCGACGTCGCCACCTCGTCCGACGACGTCGCGCTCATCGCCTTCACCTCGGGGACCACCGGCCGCCCCAAGGGCTGTATGCACTTCCACCGCGATGTAATGGCCATCGCCGACACGTTCTCCGCCGAGGTGCTGCGTCCGTGCGCCGACGACGTCTTCGCGGGCAGCCCGCCGCTCGGCTTCACCTTCGGCCTCGGCGGGCTGGTGATCTTCCCGATGCGCGTCGGGGCCTCCAGCGTGCTGCTGGAGCAGGCCGGACCCGAACAGTTGCTGGCGGCCGTCGCCCGGCACCGGGTGAGCGTGCTGTTCACGGCGCCGACGGCGTACCGGGCGATGCTCGGACACCTCCAGGGCGACGGTGCTCCGTTCAACGTCTCGTCGCTGCGGCGGTGCGTGTCGGCGGGCGAGAACCTGCCCGCCGCCACCTGGCAGGCCTGGTACGACCGCACGGGCCTGCGCATCATCAACGGCATCGGCGCCACCGAACTGCTGCACATCTTCATCTCCGCCGCCGACGACGCCATCCGCCCCGGCACCACCGGCCTGCCGGTGCCCGGCTACCGGGCGCGGATCGTCGACACCGCCGGGGAGCCGCTCCCCGACGGCGAACCGGGGCTGCTCGCGGTGCGCGGCCCGACCGGCTGCCGCTACCTCGCCGACGAGCGCCAGACCGTGTACGTGCGGGACGGCTGGAACCTCACCGGCGACACCTACGTCCGCGAACCCGACGGCTACTTCCGCTACGTCGCCCGCGCCGACAACATGATCATCTCGGCGGGCTACAACATCGCGGGGCCGGAGGTCGAGGAGGCGCTGCTGCGCCATCCGGACGTCAGCGAGGCGGCCGTCATCGGCGTCGAGGACGAGGAGCGCGGTCAGATCGTCCGGGCCTACGTCGTCCTGCGCGACGGCGTACCGCGCGGCGCGGAGACGGTCGGGGTGCTCCGGGACTTCGCCAAGGGCGTGATCGTGCCCTACAAGTGCCCGCGCGACATCGTCTTCCTGGACGCCCTGCCCCGCACCCCCACCGGGAAGCTGCAGCGCTTCCGGCTGCGCGACCTAAAATGATCAGGTGACCGAGCACACCCCCAGTTCGCTGATCGTGACCTTCTTCGGCGCCTACGGACGCGCGGAGATGGACGGCCGGGTACCGGTCGCCGCCCTCATCCGGCTGATGGGCGCGGTGGACGTCGACCCGCAGTCGGTCCGCTCCGCCGTCTCCCGGCTCAAGCGGCGCGAGCTGCTGGTCCCCGACCGCGTCGGCGGCGCCACGTTCATCGTCGAGATGCGGGAGGACGTCTGGCGTACGCGCTCTCCGACGACGCCCGCCAGCTCCTCGCCGACGGCGACCGCCGTATCTACGGCGGCCCCGGGCCCGCCGACGAGGATGCCGACGGCTCCTGGGTGCTCGCCGTCTTCTCCGTCCCCGAGACCGAGCGCCACAAGCGGCACCTGCTGCGCTCCCGGCTGGCCCGGCTCGGCTTCGGCAGCGCCGCGCCCGGCGTCTGGATAGCGCCGGCGCACGTCGGGGAAGAGGCCCGCCACACCCTGCGCCGCCTCGAACTCGACCCCTACGTGGACCTCTTCCACGGCACGCACCGGGGCTTCGAACCCACCGCCACCGCCGTCCGCCGCTGGTGGGACCTGGACGCCATAGCCGGCCTCCACCGCACCTTCCTCGACGCCCAGGAGCCGGTGCTCGACCGCTGGTCCGGCCGTCCGGACGTCCCCGCGCGCGAGGCCTTTCCCGACTACCTGCGCGCCCTCGACTCCTGGCGCCACCTCCCCTACGCCGACCCGGGCCTCCCCGCCGCCCTGCTCCCGCCCGACTGGCCGGGCGCCCGCGCCTCGCAGGTCTTCACCGAGCTGCACCAGCGCCTGCACGAAGCGGGCGCGGCCTTCGTCCGGGCGGCGCCCGGGCCCGCCTGAACGAACGGGTGACGTGCTCGACGGGCTCGACGGGCTCGACGGGTGACGTTCGCGGCCGAGCGCGGCACCCGGTCGCGAAGGCCGGGTACCGCGCTCGGTCGTGGCTACGGTCGGTCCGCCGGGGTCACCCCTCGGCCGGCAGCTCGTAGACGTTCTTCGGGGTGACGATGGACGTGACGGCCTTGGCGATGAGGGTGCTCGGCTCGAAGCCGTCGTGCAGGATGTCGGTGTTGAGCAGGATCACCATGGTGGCCTTCTGCTCCGGCAGGTACATCGTCACGCTCTCGTAGCCCGGCAGCGAGCCGTTGTGCCCGATCCAGCCGTGGGTGGTGAACAGGCCCAGCCCGTACCCGGCGCCGTCGAAGTTCGGTACCGGGATGAACTTCTCCCGCTCCGCCTGGGTGGCCCGGGAGAGCAGCGTGCCGGTGGCGACGACCTTGGCCCACTTGCGCAGGTCGTGCAGGTCGGAGATCATCGCGCCGGCCGCCCAGCCCCAGCTGGGGTTCCAGTTCGTCGTGTCGGCGATCGCACCGGTCAGGGTCTGGTTCGTGTACCCGTGCGCGTGCGGCGACGGGAACTCGGCGCCCTTCGGGAACAGCGTGTGCTCCATGTGGGCCGGCTTGGTGACGTGCTCGTGGATGAAGTCGGCGAGCGGCATCCTGCCGATCTTCTCCACCAGCAGACCGAGCAGGATGTAGTTGGTGTTGGAGTACTGGAACTCCGCGCCCGGGGCGAAGACGTTCGGGTGGCGGAAGGCGTAGTCCAGCAGCTCCTGCGGGGTGAACGGGCGGGTCGGGTCGCTGAGCAGGGTGTGGACGAAGTCCGCGTCGGCGCTGTACGAGAACAGGCCGCTGCGCATCTCCAGCAACTGGCGGACGGTGATGTGCCGGCCGTCGGGTACGCCGTGGAGGTAGGCGGCGATCGGCTTGTCCAGCCCGACCAGCCCCCGGTCGACCAGTTCCAGGACGGCGGTGGCGGTGAAGGTCTTGGTCTCGCTGCCGATGCGCATGTTGAGGTCGGGCTTCATCGGCGCGCGGGTGCCCTTTTCGGCGATCCCCGTCGACCGGATGTAGCTGCCCTTGCCGGGCATCCACAGACCGACGGTCACGCCGGGGACGCCGGCCTCCTTGCGGGTGGCCTCGATCGCCTTGTTGAGGCGGGCCACGAGCGCGGGATCCAGTCCATGGGGCGGGCAGTCGTCGGCGTGCGGGTCGGCATGCGGGTCGACGGCGGTGAACGTGGCCCTCGGCGGGGCGGCCTGGGCCGCGGACGAGGCCAGGGTGAGGGGGACCAGCGTGGAGAGGGCGAGGAGGGCGGTGACGAGTCGGCGGGTGGGGGCACGACGCATGACGGGATGCCTCTTCCAGGAGTGGAGGGATCTTGCGAGGCCAAGATCACCCATCGCCCCGGTTCCGGCCCGGCACCCACCGTCACCGCGCGGCAAATCCACCCGGACGGCCCCGGCCCCTCGTGTTCGGCACGCCTGGGCCGGCCTAGAGCGTCAGCCGGGGCTTCGGGGCGTCCGTGCGGCCGGTCGGAGGGCGTCGGCTGCCCGCCGCGTACTGCTGCGGCCAGGTCGCGGCCGGGCCGCAGTACTCCTGTTCGGCGGCGGCGTGCAGGGTCCAGTTCGGGTCGTAGAGGTGGGGGCGGGCCAGCGCGCACAGGTCGGTGCGGCCGGCCAGCAGGAGCGAGTTGACGTCGTCCCACGAGGAGATCGCTCCGACGGCGATGACGGGGACGCCGAGTTCGTTGCGGATACGGTCGGCGTACGGCGTCTGGTACGAGCGTCCGTACGCGGGACGCTCGTCGGCGACGACCTGGCCGGTCGAGACGTCGATGGCGTCGGCCCCGTGGGCGGCGAAGGCGCGGGCGACGGCGACGGCGTCGTCCTCGGTGGTGCCGCCCGGCGCCCAGTCCGTGGCGGAGATGCGGACGGTCATCGGGCGGTCCCGCGGCCAGACGGCCCGGACCGCGTCGAAGACCTCCAGCGGGTAGCGGAGCCGCCCGTCGAGGTCGCCGCCGTAGGCGTCGGTGCGGTGGTTGGTGAGCGGGGAGAGGAAGGACGCGAGCAGGTAGCCGTGGGCGCAGTGCAGTTCCAGCAGGTCGAAGCCCGCGCGGGCGCCGCGCGCCGCGGCCCGCGTGAACTGCTCGCGGACGGCGGCGAGCCCGGCCGCGTCGAGCTCGGCCGGCACCTGGTTGACGCCCGGCCGGTAGGAGAGCGGGGAGGGGGCGACGAGCGGCCAGTTCCCGTCCGGGAGCGGCTCGTCGATGCCCTCCCACATGAGGCGGGTGGAGCCCTTGCGCCCGCTGTGGCCAAGCTGGAGGCCGATCGCGGCGGACGACCGCGCGTGGGCGAAGTCGGTGACGCGCCGCCAGGCCGTCTCGTGCTCGTCGGTGTACAGGCCGGCGCAGCCGGGGGTGATGCGGCCCTGCGGGCTGACGCACACCATCTCGGTCATGACGAGGCCCGCGCCGCCGAGGGCCCGCGCGCCCAGGTGCACGAGGTGGAAGTCGCCGGGCGTGCCGTCCACGGCCGAGTACATGTCCATCGGCGAGACGACGACGCGGTTGCGCAGGGTCAGGCCGCCGATCCGGAAGGGGGTGAACATCGGCGGGGTGGCCGGCTCGCTGCCGAAGTCCCGTTCCACGGCGTCGGTGAAGCCGCGGTCGCGCAGCCGCAGGTTGTCGTGGGTGACACGGCGGCTGCGGGTGAGGAGGTTGAAGGCGAACTGCAGCGGCGGCTGCCCGGTGTACTGCGCGACCTGCTCGAACCATTCGAGGCTGGCACGGGCCGCGCGCTGGGTGCTCTCGACGACGGGCCTGCGCTCGGTCTCGTACGCCGTCAGCGCGGACGGCACGTCCGGCCGCTCCTGCAGGCAGGCGGCGAGCGCGAGCGCGTCCTCCATGGCGAGCTTGGTGCCGGAGCCGATGGAGAAGTGCGCGGTGTGGGCGGCGTCGCCGAGCAGCACGGTCCGCTCGTGCGACCACCGCTCGTTGACGACGGTCGTGAACGCGCCCCAGCGCGAGCGGTTGCCGGTCAGCGTGTGGCCTTCCAGGCAGCCCGCGAAGAGCTTCTCGCAGCGGGCGATCGACTCCGCCTCCTCGAGCCGGTCGAACCCCGCGCGCAGCCAGACGTCCTCCCGCATCTCGACGATGAACGTGGCGGCGCCGTCGCGGTAGGGGTACGCGTGCCCCTGCATGACGCCGTACTCGGTCTCGGCGATCTCGAAGCGGAAGGCGTTCAGGGGCAGGTCGGTGCCGAGCCAGATGTAGCGGCAGCGGTGGCCGGTCAGCCGCGGCCGGAAGACGTCCGCGTGCGCGGCGCGGGTCGCGCTGTTGGCGCCGTCCGCGGCGATGACGAGGTCGTGGCTCGCGGCGAGCTCCGCGGCGGTGGGGGCGGTCGTGCGCAACCGCAGTCCGACGCCGAGGTCGCGGCAGCGCTGGTGCAGGATCGTCAGCAGCCTGCGGCGGTCGAGCGCGGCGAAGCCGTGGCCTCCGGAGGTGACCACCTCGCCGCGGAAGTGCACGTCGATGTCGTCCCAGCGGGTGAACTCCGCCTGCAGGGCGCGGAAGACGACCGGGTCGGCGTGCTCGATGCCGCCGAGGGTCTCGTCGGACAGGACGACGCCGAAGCCGAAGGTGTCGTCGGGGGCGCCGCGTTCCCAGACGGTGATGTCGCGCGTCGGGTCGAGCCGCTTGAGCAGGGCGGCCGCGTACAGGCCGCCGGGGCCGCCGCCGATGACCGCGATCCGCATGGCTAGCGCCCCTCCCAGCGGGGCGGGCGTTTCGCGGTGAACGCGGCGTGGAACTCGGCGTAGTCGGCGCTGGTCATGAGCAGCGCCTGGGCGGCGGCGTCCATCTCGACGGCGGCCGCCAGCGGCATGTCGAGTTCGGCGGTGAGCAGCGCCTTGGTCTGCTGGTAGGCGAGCGCGGGGCCGGCGGCCAGCCGTTCGGCCAGTGCGCGGGCCACGGCGTCGGCCTCTCCGTCCGCCGCGAGCTGGCTGACCAGCCCGATGCGCTCCGCCTCGGCGGCGCCGACCGTCTCGCCGAGCATCAGCAGCCGGGTGGCGTGGCCGAGTCCGACCATGCGGGGCAGGAGGTACGCGGCCCCCATGTCGGCTCCCGCGAGCCCGACCCTGGTGAAGAGGAACGCGAACCGGGCCGACGCCTCGACGATCCGGAAGTCGGCGGCCAGGGCGAGCACCGCGCCGGCGCCCGCCGCGATCCCGTGCACGGCGGCGATGACGGGGAACGGCGCCTCGCGGATCGCTCGGACGACCTGGCCCGTCATCCGGTTGAAGCCGAGCAGTTCGCCCGCGCCCATGGCGAGGGTGGCGCCGATGATCTCGTCCACGTCGCCGCCGGAGCAGAACCCGCGGCCGGCGCCGGCCAGCACCAGCACCCGCGTCTCCCCGTCGTGCGCCAACTCGGCGAGCAGGTCGCGCAGGTCGGCGTAGGAGCCGAAGGTGAGGGCGTTCAGCTTGTCGGGACGGTCGAAGGTGACGGTGACGACGCCACCGGCGCGCTCCACCCGCAGGTGTTTCCACTGGCCGGTGGGGCTCGCTGAGCTCGGATAGGGACTCAAGGCACGTCCTCCTTGGCGGGGGGAGGGGGTGCGGACGCCCGCAGAGCGAAGTTATCACTCATCCGTGACTGCCGTCACGAGTACGAGATAACCGCGAGACAACCGCGGGACCACCGTGCGAGGTCGGCGCTCAGGCCAGCGTGGCCACCAGGATCGCCTTGATGGTGTGCATCCGGTTCTCCGCCTGGTCGAAGACGACCGAGTGCGCCGACTCGAAGACCTCGTCGGTGACTTCGAGCGAGGTCAGGCCGTGCCGCTCGTAGATCTCCTGGCCGATCTTCGTCCCGAGGTCGTGGAAGGCCGGCAGGCAGTGCAGGAACTTGACGTCGGCGTTGCCGGTGGCGCGCAGCACGTCCATGGTCACCGCGTACGGGCCGAGCAGGGCGATCCGCTCGTCCCACACCTCCTTGGGCTCCCCCATCGACACCCAGACGTCGGTGTGGAGGTAGTCCACCCCGCGCACGCCCTCGGCGACGTCCTCGGTCAGCGTGACGCGCGCTCCGGTGCGCTCCGCGAGCCGGCGGGCCTCGGCGACCACCGACTCCTCCGGCCACAGGTGCCGGGGCGCGACGATCCGCACGTCCATACCGAGCAGCGCGCCGGTGACGAGCAGCGAGTTGCCCATGTTGTAGCGGGCGTCGCCGAGGTACGCGTAGGCGGTCTCGCCCAGCGGCTTGTCGGTGTGCTCGGCCATGGTGAGGACGTCGGCGAGCATCTGCGTCGGGTGCCACTCGTCGGTGAGGCCGTTCCAGACCGGCACGCCCGCGTACTGCGCCAGCTCCTCGACGATCTCCTGTCCGGCGCCCCGGTACTCGATGCCGTCGAACATCCGCCCGAGCACCCGCGCGGTGTCCTTGACCGACTCCTTGTGCCCGATCTGCGAGCCGGAGGGGTCGAGGTAGGTGGTACTGGCGCCCTGATCGGCGGCCGCGACCTCGAACGAGCAGCGAGTCCTGGTGGAGGTCTTCTCGAAGACCAGTGCGATGTTCTTGCCGGCCAGCCGCCGGACCTCGGTCCCCGCCCGCTTGGCCGCCTTCAGCCGCGCCGCCAGCTCCACCAGGTGACGGAACTCCTCGGGGCTGAAATCCAGCTCCTTGAGGAAGTGACGGCCCTTGAGGTCGATGGCCATGGGGACTCCTAGGTAACGGCGGGGGGAGGACCCTGGAAGTCTATACGATCAATGACATGTTTATACAGATCTGTTTCCCCGCCCCCCGTCCGGGCCCCTACACCGCCTCACGTTCGATGGGACAGCTCATACAGCGCGGGCCACCGCGCCCCCGGCCCAGCTCGCTCCCCGGAATCTCGATCACCTCGATACCGCGCTTGCGCAGGAAGGTGTTGGTCGTGACGTTCCGCTCGTAGGCCACCACCACTCCCGGCTCGACGGCGAGCACATTGCACCCGTCGTCCCACTGCTCGCGCTCCGCCGAGTGCACATCCTGGGTCGCGGTCAGCACCTGGATGTCGTCCAGGCCGAGCGCCGCCGCGATCGCCCGGTTCATGTGCTCCGCCGGATGATCGGTCACCTTCAGGTCCCGGTCCCCCGCGCCGGGCTCGATCGAGTAGGAACGCAGCATCCCCAGCCCGGCGTACGTGGTGAAGGTGTCGCCGTCCACCATGGTCATCACGGTGTCGAGGTGCATGAAGGCCCGCTTCTTCGGCATGTCCAGCGCCACGATCGTGCGCGCGGAACCCGCCGCGAACAGGCCCTGCGCCAGCATCTCCACCGCCTGCGGCGTGGTTCTCTCGCTCATCCCGATGAGCACCGCCCCATTGCCGATCACCAGGACGTCGCCGCCCTCTATCGTCGACGGATACGCCGCCTGCCCCTCCGACCAGACGTGGAAGCCGCCGCCGGCGAACAGCGGATGGTGCCGGTAGATCGCCTCGAAGTGCACGGTCTCGCGCTGCCGGGCCGGCCAGCGCATCGCGTTGATGCTGACCCCGTCGTAGACCCAGGCGGAGGTGTCCCGGGTGAAGATGTGGTTCGGCAGCGGGTTGAGCAGGAAGTCGTCCAGGCTCATGGCGTGGAAGAGCACCGAGACCGGTTCGGCGAACCGCTCGAGGAACTCCCGTTTGGTCATCCCGCCCACCAGCGCCTCGACCAGGTCCGCGACGGGGAGCTCGTCGAACGACGCGCGCAGGTGGTCGGTGGCCAGCGGCCCGTACTCCTTCTCGTCGAAGACCCGGTCCAGCACCAGGGCCCGCGCCTCCGGCACCGCCAGCGCCTCCCTGAGCAGATCGCCGAAGAGGTGGACCTCGACCCCTCGGTCGCGCAGCACGTCCGCGAAGCCGTCGTGCTCCGCACGCGCCCGGCGCACCCACAACAGGTCGTCGAAGAGCAGCGCGTCCTTGTTGGACGGCGTGAGCCGCTTCAGTTCAAGGTCCGGTCGATGGAGGATGACGCGGCGCAGCCGCCCGGCCTCGGAATCCACGTGAAAGCCCATGGACACAGTCCTTCCCCTCTCTCAGGCGCATCGCACACCCCCTGCCCGCCCCGGTGCGCGATGGACGCGTGGGGCGCAATCTACGGTCGCAGGACCGGTGGTCCTGCTGGTTCTCGGCAATCGCCGGGCACGTGTCCGGCGGGGGTGTCACGCCTCCTGGCGCACCACCTCCGCCAGCGCCGCGATCTGGTCGGGACCGACCCGGCAGCAGCCGCCGATCAGCCGGGCGCCCGCGGACCGCCAGTCCCGGACCCGGGACGCCTCGAACGTCACCTCGCCCGTCCACCTCCGAGCCTGCGCGTCCCACTCCTCGCCGCTGTTCGGATACACCACGACGGGCTTGCCGGACACCTCCGCGGCAAGCGCCACCGCCCGGTCCGCGTCCCGCGGGGCGCAGCAGTTGACGCCGACCGCCACCACCTCGTCCCGCCCGGCGACCAGCGCGAAGGCCTCCTCCAGCGGCTGCCCGGCACGGGTCCGGTCGCCGTCGATGCTGAACGAGAGCCAGACCGGCACGCCGATCCCCTCGACCGCGCTCAGCAGCGCCTCCGCCTCGTCCACGTCCGGCACCGTCTCGAGGGCGAGCAGATCGGGCGCGGCCGCGGCCAGTGTCTCGATCCGCG
The DNA here is from genome assembly GCF_027158205.1 of Streptomyces sp. H39-S7. Taxonomy (GTDB): domain Bacteria; phylum Actinomycetota; class Actinomycetes; order Streptomycetales; family Streptomycetaceae; genus Actinacidiphila. The sequence continues at coordinate 89,683 of NZ_JAPVLU010000006.1, forward strand.
GCCGGTGGAAGCGCTCCAGTTCCCGCACGCTCAGCCCGTACCGCCCCCGGTACTCGCTGCCGTCCGCCAGCATCGCCCCGTACGGACCGACGGACGCCGCCACCAGCACGTCATTCCGCCCGCCCGCGGCGCTCCGCGCCAGCTCGACACTGCGCCGCAGCAGGGCCGACGCCTCCTCCCGGCGGGTTCCCCGGCGGGCGAAGCCCTCGTACGTCGCCTGGTAGCTGGAGGTGATGAGCACCCGCGCACCGGCCCGGACGTAGGCCGCGTGCGCCGCCTCGATCTGCTCGGGCGCGTCGGCGAGCAGCCGGGCCGACCAGAGCGCGTCGGACAGGTCACAGCCCTGGGCGGCGAGTTGGTTGGACAGCCCGCCGTCCAGGACGAGCGGGGTGCCCTCGGTCAGGTCGGGCAGCATGGCGGTGGCTCCTTGCCTCGGCACCGGGGTTCCGGTGCGGTCTGGTGCGGTGCGGTGGATCAGGCGTCAGGTCAGCTGGGACCGGACCTCGGCGGAGATCAGTTCCAGGTGGTCGAGATCGCCCAGGTCGAGCATCTGGAGGTAGAAGCGGGTCGAGCCGGTCGCGGCGTACTGGCCGATCCTGTCGATCACTTCGGCCGGCGAGCCGGCCAGCCCGTTGGCCTTCAGCTCGTCGACCTCCCGGCCGATGGCCGCGGCACGGCGCGCCACCTCGGCGTCGTTCCTGCCGACGCAGACGACCAGGGCGTTGGAGTACACCAGTTCCTCCTTCTTGCGCCCCTCCACCTCGGCCGCCTCGCGCACCCGGCCGAACTGGCGCCTGCTGTCCTCGACGGACGCGAACGGGATGTTGAACTCGTCCGCGTAGCGGGCCGCCAGGGCCGGGGTCCGCTTGGCACCGTGCCCGCCGATGAGCACCGGGATCTTCGCCTGCACCGGCTTGGGCAGCGCGGGCGACTCCTTGAGCTGGTAGTACTTCCCGTCGTAGTCGAAGGTCTCACCGGCCGGAGTGGCCCACAGACCGGTCACGATCGCCAACTGTTCCTCCAGCCGGCCGAACTTCTCCTTCGGGAACGGGATGCCGTAAGCGGTGTGCTCCCTCTCGTACCAGCCCGCACCCAGTCCCAGCTCGACGCGTCCGCCGGACATCTGGTCCACCTGGGCGACCTGGATGGCGAGGACGCCCGGCAGCCGGAAGGTGCCGGCCGTCATCAGGGTGCCGAGCCTGATGCGGCGGGTCTCGCGAGCCAGCCCCGCCAAGGTGATCCAGGCGTCCGTCGGTCCCGGCAGGCCGTCTCCGCCACCCATGCTCACGTAGTGGTCCGAGCGGTAGAAGGCGTCGAATCCGAGGTCCTCGGTGGCCTTGGCAACCGTGAGGAGGGTGTCGTAGGTGGCGCCCTGCTGGGGTTCGGTGAAAATACGAAGATCCATGGCGCCCATCCTCCCCGTCGGACCACCACGGCGAAACCGGACCCCGCTTCACGGGTCGAGCGCGCCGAGCAGCGCGCAGACGCGGTCCTTGGACTCCTCGGCGGCGTCCAGCGCGTCGATGCACTGCCAGTACACCGCCTCCTCCTCCGCGGAGCAGGCCACCCCCGCGAGGGTGGTGCCCAGCTCCGACAGCAGGTCCCGTATCTCCGTCAGGGCGCGGGCCGGCTCCCGCACGCCGGTGAGTATCGCCGCCCGGACGGGTTCCGACCGGGTCCCCGGAGGTGCCGAGAGCCCGCCCGGCCCGCAGGCCGGCCCACCCGGCTCGCACCCCGAGAGCCCGGCGGCCCGCAACTCCGGCGGCCCGTGGACGGCGAGATGTCCACCCACCGCCTCAGCGAGCGCCTGCGCCTGCCACGCCTCCGTGATCAGGTCCTCCACCCGCCACGCCTGTTCGAGCGCGTGCCGGGTGGCCAGGATGAGCCGTACCGCGTCCATGATCTACTCCCCCACCGCCGCGAGCTACCGTTCCACTACTCAGAGTGACGGTCGCAGACGATGAGCGAAAGGGGGGTCTCGAGCCTGTGGATAACCCGCCGGTCGTCGGCATCGCGATCACCCGGTCGGATGCAGACTTCCCGGCCCCTCGTCCTCCGCCGGCACCGGGAAACGCGCTTCATTGCGGTCGATCTTGGCCGAGAGCGCCTGCAGCACGTCGATGTCCAGCACGTGGCAGAACTGCAGCAGATACGCCAGGACATCCGCCACCTCGTCCTGGACCCGGTGCGCGGTCCCGGCGTCCTCCATCACCCGGCCCGCCTCCTCCGGGGTCATCCACTGGAAGATCTCCAGCAGTTCGGACGCCTCGACGCTCAACGCCGCGGCCAGGTTCTTGGGTACGTGATACTGCTGCCAGCGCCTGGCCGCCGCGAAGGCGACCAGACGGGCCTGCAGCGCCTGCAGATCCTCGCTCATCCGCACAGGTCTACCGCATCGTGGGCGCCGACCGCGCGGACACCGGCGCACCGGCCCCCTCCTCGGGCGCGGTCCGCTGCGGATTCACCTGGGGTTCCGCCGCCGGTTCGCCCTCCTTGCCGCCGTGCTCCGACCGCCGGGGGCGAACGAAGTCGATGACGGAGACTCCCCCCAACCCCTCCGCGACAGCGGCGTCATGCACCACCCCCACCAGCCGGATGTGACCGCGGTCGGCCGCCATGCCCGCCAGAGCGAGCAGCTCACGGGTCTGCCGCCGGTCCATCCCCAGGTCGAAGCCGTCACTGAGCACGGTCAGCACCTGGGCGGCCGGCAGGAGTTCGGCGCTCGTGTCGACCTCCAGCACCCCCGGCCCGGTCAGCAGGACCAGCGCGATGGCCAGGAAGCGCAGCTCCCCGTCGCCCAGCCGGTCCACCGGCACCAGGCCCAGCGGCCCACGGTCCACCGCGGCGATCACCGACCGCAGTTCGGCACCGCGATCAGCGCCGTCCGGCAGCTGCGACCGCAGGACGGTCAGCCCGTCCACCGGCGGACTGCAGACCTCCCGCATCGCCCGCACCAGCGCCGCGTGCCGGGTACGGCACTCCCCCTCGGTCCTGGCCAGGACCGCCGACAGGTTCTCGCAGCCGCGGCGGAGCATCCCGTCCGCGGCGTCCACCGGCGCCCGCATCGTCTCCGGCCGCGGCTCCACCGGGAACACCCCGCGCAACGCCAGGACCAGTTGTTCCACCGCCGCCAGCACCAGCCGCTGGCCCTCGGTGCGGCCCGCGACGCGCAGCGGCAGCAGCGCGGTCGCCAGCAGATCGTCCGGAAGCGGCGCCCGGGTGACGGGCACCAGCCCCGCCGTGTGCCACGCCGCCTGGACGGTGCGCCGTTCCGGGTCGCGCAGCGCGGTGGTCAGCAGCGTCTCCCCGCCACCCGTCAACCGCTCGCCGACGATCCGCAGTTCCGGCTCGGTCTGGACGGCCACATCCAGCCGGACCGGCCCGACGGGTCCGGTGACCGTGCAGCCGACCCGGAACCCGCGCCGCCCCTCGGCGTCCGGCTGCGCGCCCTGCGGCACACAGGCCGCGGCCCCGCCCCGCACGCTCCCCGCCCGGTCCCCCGACCCGTCGAACACCTCACCCAGCGTCTCCCCGCCGGCCAACCGCCCCAGCGCCGCCAACGCCTCCAGAACGCTCGACTTCCCCGTCCCGCTCGCGCCGGCGAGCAGGGTGAGCGGACCCAGCGCGAAGCTCGCCCCCCGGTGCGACTTGAAGGCGGACAACCGCAGTTCGGTGACGGCGGGACGCTCACTCGTGAGGTTCATATCCGCGAACGTAACCAGCCCCACCCCTGCCGAACCGTTACACCAGCCCCCACGTCCTCCGAACGGGCGACCCGCCGGACTGACGGCGCCCCGGTCGCCAGGGCCTGAGAATTCGGAGCATTGTCCGACTCCTGGTCTACGGTGGGCCGCGTGACGAGCTATGTGGCGCTGCTCCGCGGGATCAACGTGGGCGGCAAGAACAAGGTGCCGATGCAGACCCTGCGCGAGCTGCTGACCGGGCTGGACTGCACCGACGTCCGCACTCACCTCCAGAGCGGCAACGCCGTCTTCGGCCACCCCCGCGCCGACCCGGCGGAGCTGGCCACCTCCCTGGAGGCGCGCATCACCGAGGAGTTGGGGCTCACCATCCGCTGCCTCGTGCGCGACGGCGCCGGCCTCCGGCGCGTGGTCGACCGCAACCCCTTCGACATGGAGGGCATCGACCCGTCCCGCTTCCTGGTGACCTTCCTCTCCGCCCCGCCCGACCAGGAACGCCTCTCCGCCATCGACCCCGCGGCCTACGCCCCGGAGGAGTTCCGCCTGGCCGACCCCAAGACCCCGACCGAGATCTACACCCACCTGCCGGACGGCATCCACAAAGCCCGTCTCGCCCTGCTGTTCACCGACAAGAAACTCGGCGTCACAGCAACAGCCCGCAACTGGAACACCGTCCTGAAACTCACCGCGATGGCAACGGAATAGCCCCGGCCGCGTCACCCCGGCCCGAGGTCGGACAGCAGCACGTCCAGAACGGTCTCCTCCTCGACACGGACGCCGGCGGACGAACGCATCCCTCAGAACGCGTACCTGACGCGGAGCCAGGGTGCGTGCATTTCCAGGAGTTGGCGGATCCGCTGCAGGGAGTGCCGCTTGAGGTCGTGGTCGTAGCGGACGTTGAGGGCTCCGTTCTGGGAGCGTTTGGTCTCCTGGCCGGTCGGCTGCCACAGCAGCTCCTCGGCGCGGGGGTGCCAGCCCAGGTTGACCTCGTGGAGCGACCGGTTGTGGGTCAGCATGATGATCTCGGCCGCGGCCTGTTCCTTCACACGGGCGGGCAGGACGTCGTCGAGGTGGATGAACAGGTCGGCCCAGTCCTGCTCCCATCCCGGGCGCAGTACGACGGGCGAGAGGTTGAAGTGGACCTCGTAGCCGGCGTCGAGGAAGTCGGCCGCCGCCGCGATCCGCTCGGGGACGGGGCTGGTGCGGATGTCCAGCAGGCGGGCGTCGTCGGGCGGCATGAGGGAGAAGCGCACGCGGGTGCGCCCCTGGGGGTCGAGGGCGAGGAGGTCGGGGTTGACGAACTTGGTCGCGAAGGACGCCTTCGCCGTCGGCAGGCCACGGAACGCGGCCACCAGGTCCGCCGTGTTGTCGCAGATCAGCGCGTCGACGGAGCAGTCGCCGTTCTCGCCGATGTCGTAGACCCAGGCCTGGGGATCGCACTGGTTGGGTTCCGGTTTGGGTCCCTGGGCCCGTACATGGCGCCCGATGTGGGCCACGATCGCCTCGATGTTGGTGAACAGGGTGATGGGGTTGGCGAAGCCCTTGCGGCGGGGGACGTAGCAGTAGACGCAGGCCATGGCGCAGCCGTTGGAGGGCCCCGGCGCGATCCAGTCGGCCGACCTGCCGTTGGGGCGCGTCGCGAGCGTGTGCTTGACGCCGAGGACGAGCGTCTCGGTCTTGATGCGGACCCATCGGCCGATGTTGCCGTCGTTGCCGTGCAGGGCGGGGATGCGCCAGTGGCTCGCGACCTCGGTCACGGGCACTCCCGGCAGCCGGGCCATGATCTGCCGGCCGCGCGGGGAGTCGAGGGCCGCCGGCTCCGCGTAGACCTCGCGCACGTCGAGCATCCGGCGTGCCTGCGGGCTGTCCCGGAACGGCTGGGGTACGGCCGGCCGCACCGGCTCGGTCTCCGACCACCCGAACAGGGCTTGCTGCTCAGGCTCTCCCGAGGCGGGTTCCGCCGCCGGCTGATCCACGTGTTCTTCCTCTCCGCGTGCTGCCTGCCCCAGGATCTCAGTCCTCGCGGTCGCGTTCCTGCTCCAGCAGTTCTTCGAGATCGCGGAGCCGGTCCAGTCCCCGCACCGCCTGGGTCATCCGCGCGTTGCGTTCGAACCGGTCGCGGTGGCGGTGCAGCAGGTTCCAGTACCCGGCGGTGAAGGGGCAGGCGTCCTCGCCGACCCGCACGGTCGGCTTGTACCGGCAGGGGCCGCAGAAGTCGGTCATGCGGTCGATGTAGGCGCCGCCTGACGTGTACGGCTTGGTGGTCATGCGGCCCCCGTCCGCGTACTGCGACATGCCCACCACGTTCGGCAGCATGACCCAGTCGTAGCCGTCGACGAAGCTGCGGTGGAACCAGTCGGTGACGGCCCGGGGCTCCCATCCCCGTTGCAGGGCGTAGCTGCCCAGAATCATCAGCCGGGGGATGTGGTGGGTCCAGCCCGTGGTCCTGACCTGGTCCAGGGCGTGGGAGAGGCAGTTCGCCTCCGTCCCATCCGAGGACAGCTCCGTGAACCAGTCGGGCAGCGGCCGCCGGTGGCCCAGGGCGTTGCTGGTGCGGTACCGCTCGCCGAAGTACCAGTAGGTGTGCCAGACGAACTCGCGCCATCCGGCGATCTGCCGCACGAACCCCTCGGCGCTGTTGAGCGGCGCGTCGCCCGACCGCCAGCGCGCCTCGGCCCGTTCGACAACCTCGGCGGGGTCCAGCAGGCCGAGGTTGAGCGACGAGGAGAGCAGACTGTGGCTCATCGTCGCGTCCCCGGAGAGGACGGCGTCCTCGTTCGCGCCGAACGTGGCGAGCCGGTGCTCGACGAAGCGGCGCAGTGCGGCGAGTGCCTCCCGGCGGGTGGCGGGGAACGCGCGGGGTCCGTCCTCACCGACGAACTCGACGTCCCCGTCGCGCGACCAGCGGTCGAGGTCGGCCCGCACCTCGGCGTCGATGTCGCTCTCCCGGGGGCGGTAGGCCGCCGGGACGCCCAGCTCGGTGGCACCGCGCGGCGGGGGCTGCCGGTTGTCGTGGTCCAGGTTCCAGCGCCCGCCGGCGGGCTGTTCGCCCTCCATCAGCAGCTCGTGCGTCTGGCGGACCCATCGGTAGAAGTCCTCCTGGCGGAGGTGTTTCGTGCCGCGGCCGTCCGCCCAGTGCGTGAACTCGTCGTGCGACACGAGGAAGCCGCGCGCCGGCAGGACGCGTACGGAGGGCAGCGCGCGGACGAAGGCGAGGGCCGCGTGCGAGGTGGGGTGGTGCACGGTGACCGGGCCTTCCCCCACTGCCTCGCGCAGACCCTGGCAGTAGGTGTCCGCCCTGACGTAGCGCACCCGGTCGCCGAGTTCGGCGGCCCGGTGGCGCATCGCCGAGAGGATCAGATGGGCCTTGGCGCGGTGGAACCGCCGGCGCCGCAGGACGCTGCGGGCCTCGATCATCAGCAGCGGGGCGTCCGGGTGCGGGCCGCCCCGCGCCGGATCGGTGAAGTGGGGACCGAGCTGGTCGCCGAACAGCCAATGGGTGGTGCCGGACTCTTCCCCGGTCATGCCGAGCACTCCGTCCTCGGGTCCGTCACGCCGCCGGGTCGTGGACCCGGTTCATGAGGGAGTACCGCCGGCGGCGTCACCGAACTCGTCGATGGTCTCCTGCCGGCCGTCGTCGTCCTTGCCGCTCACGAGCCGCCACTCTTCCTGCGCAGGGACTGCGGCTTGTGGACGGCGTTGCGGCCGGACTTGTCGCTCTCGACCTCGTACTGCGGTGCGTCCTTCGAGGCGTCGACGGTACGGCCCGCCACCTCGGCGCGTCCCGTGATCTTCTTCTTCACCGTCCCGGAGACAGTCTGACCGTGACTGCTCCAGGAGACCTGGTCACCCTTGCCGAGCTTCTTTCCCTTTGCCACGATCCGCAGATCTCCTCGAACTCGGCCCCCGGAATGCGACGACGTTCATCACTGTGCCGCCCATCAGGGTCGGGCGCACTCCGGCGGGCCGTTCGTGGCAGCGCCACCGCGGTCCGGGTCAGCGACCCTTGGCCACGGGTTCGAGGATCGCCACGCACTCCACGTGGTGGGTGACCGGGAAGAGGTCGAAGGCGCGCAGCGACACCGGCTTGTAGCCGAACTCCGCGAAGTACGCCAGGTCGCGGGCGAGGGCTGCCGGGTCGCAGGCGACGTAGGCGATGCGGCGGGCGCCGAGCGAGGCGAGGTGCTTGACGGTGGACTTGCCGGCGCCGACCCGCGGGGGGTCGAGGACGATCAGGTCGGCCTCGGTGATCTTGGTGCGCGGCAGGACGGTCTCGACCTTGCCGTGCTCGATGCGTACGCGGTCCAGGTCGGCCAGGTTGTGCCGGGCGTCCTCCACCGCGCGCTTGCCGGACTCGATGCCCAGCACCGCGCCGGTCTCGCCGACCTTCTCGGCGATCGCGCCGGCGAACAGGCCGACGCCGCAGTACAGGTCGAGGGCGGTGTCGCCGTCGCGCGGCTGGAGGCCGTCCAGGACCGCCGCGGCCAGCAGGTCGGGGGCCTGCGGGTGGACCTGCCAGAAGCCGCCGGAGCCGACCCGCCAGGTGCGGCCGACGGCGCGCTCGCGGACGAAGCCGCGGCCGTGCACCTTGTGCACGCCGCCCTGCTCGTCGACGCGGGCGACCGAGACCGGACGGTCCAGCTCGACGATCGGCAGCCGGCCCTCGGGCGTCGGGGTGACGATGACCTGGCGGTCGTTGGAGCCGGTCGCCGCGATGGCCTCGACGGACGCGGTGTCCGGCCACTCACGGGTCTCGATGCCCAGCTCGGTGACGCCGGGCGCCGCGATCAGGCACTGGTCGATCCGCTCGAGCTCGTGCGAGCGGTGGCGGCGCAGACCCGCGTACCCCTCGGCGTCGACGGCGAACTGCACGCGGGTGCGCCACGCGGGCACCGTGCCCTCGGCGGTCTTGTCGCCGGGCGCGGGCTCGACGGTGCCGTCCCAGCCGGCGTCCTGCGGGCTGAGACCGGCGAGCCGGCTGAGCTGCTCGGTGATGACGTCGACCTTCAGCCGGCGCTGGGCGCCGGGGGCGACGTGCTGCCAGTCGCAGCCGCCGCAGGCGCCGGGGCCGGAGTACGGGCAGGGCGCCGGGACGCGGTCGGGGGACGCCTGGAGGACCTCCACGGCGTCCGCGCGCAGGAACTTGGAGTCCGGGCCGCCCTCGGTGATCTTGGCGATGACGCGCTCACCGGGCAGGGCGTGCCGCACGAACAGGACCCGTCCTTCGTGACGGGCGATGCAGTGGCCGCCGTGCGCGACGGGGCCGACCTCGACCTCGTAGCGCTCTCCGACCAGCTCGTCGGCCTGTTCCTTCGTACGGTTCTGCATGATGAACAGGCTCCTGCGAGAGGTGGTGCGGCGGGGTGCTGCGGGCGGGACCGTAGAACGGCAGCTCACCAGTCTACGTCCCGCCGCGCCTCCCGCCTGACGGCCTACTTCTGGCCGGTGTGCTCCTTGTCCCGCTTCGGGGGGCTGACCGGGCCGCGCCGGATCGCGCCGGGGGCGTTCCAGTCGGCGCGCTTGCGCGCCCGGACCTTGGCGCGCTCGGAGGAGTCCAGCTGCCACGGCACCGAGGTGACCATGACGCCGGGCGTGAAGAGCAGCCGGCCCTTGAGCCGCAGGGCGCTCTGGTTGTGGAGCAGGTGCTCGTACCAGCGGCCGACGACGTACTCGGGGATGTAGACGCTGACCACATCGCGCGGGCTGGCCCGCCGCAGGCCCTTCACGTACTCGATGATCGGCCGGGTGATCTCGCGGTAGGGCGAGTCCAGGACCTTCAGCGGCACGTCGATGCCGCGCCGGGTCCACTCGGCCTGCAGGGCCTTGGTGTCGGCCGGGTCGACGTTGATGCTGAGCGCTTCGAGGGTGTCGGAGCGCATCAGCTTGGCGTAGGCCAGGGCGCGCAGCGTCGGCTTGTGGACCTTGGAGACGAGGATGATCGAGTGCACCCGGGACGGGCGCACCTCCTCGTCGGTCCGCTCCTCGCCCGCGGCGATCTCCTCGGACACCCGGTCGTAGTGGCGCCGGATGGCGGTCATCATCCCGTAGAAGAGCACCATGCCGAGGACCGCGACCCAGGCGCCGTGCGTGAACTTCGTCAGCAGGACGATGATCAGCACCATGCCGGTGAAGAAGGCGCCGAAGGTGTTGATCGCCCGGGACCGGAACATGTGGCGGCGCTTGGCGGTGTCGGTCTCGCTGCGCAGGTGGCGGTTCCAGTGCCGGACCATGCCGATCTGGCTGAGCGTGAACGAGACGAAGACGCCGACGATGTACAGCTGGATCAGCCGCGTCGAGTCGGCGCCGTAGATGTAGACGAGGACCGCGGCGAAGCCGGCCAGCACCACGATGCCGTTGGAGAACGCGAGCCGGTCGCCGCGGGTGTGCAGCTGGCGCGGCAGGTAGCGGTCCTGGGCGAGGATCGAGCCGAGGACCGGGAAGCCGTTGTAGGCCGTGTTGGCCGCCAGGAACAGGACGAGCGCGGTGACGGCGGCCAGGAAGATGAAGGGGATCGAGTTGTGCCCGAAGACGGCCTCCGCGACCTGTGCGATGACCGGGTCCTGGGTGTAGCCGGGGCCCACCGGCTTGCCGTCGACCAGCAGGTCGGTCGCCGGGTTCTCGGCCATCCGCACGTTGGTGTACATGGCCAGCGCGATGATGCCGCAGAACATGGTGACGGCGAGGATGCCCATGGCCGCCAGCGTGGTGGCGGCGTTCTTGGACTTCGGCTTCTGGAAGGCCGGGACACCGTTGCTGATGGCCTCGACTCCGGTGAGCGCGGCACAGCCGGAGGAGAAGGCGCGGAGCAGCAGGAAGACCAGCGCGAAGCCGCTGATGCCGCTGACCTCGGCATGGATCGTGTAGTGCGCGGTGGGCGCCTCCATGGTGTCGCCGGTGGCGATCTTGAAGCAGCCCCACAGGATCATGCAGAAGACGCCGACGACGAACGCGTAGGTCGGGATCGCGAAGATCGACCCGGACTCGCGCACCCCGCGCAGGTTCATCACCATCAGCAGGAAGATCATGCTGACGGCGCCCAGCACCTTGTGGGTGGCGAAGAACGGCACGGCCGAGCCGAGGTTCTCGATGCCCGAGGCGACGGACACGGCGACGGTCAGCACGTAGTCGACGAGCAGCGCGCTCGCGACGGTGAGACCGGCCTTCGGCCCGAGGTTGGTGGTGGCGACCTCGTAGTCACCGCCCCCGGAGGGATAGGCGTGCACGTTCTGGCGGTAGGACGCCACGACCGTGAACATCAGCACGACGACCGCGACGGCGATCCACGGGCTGAAATGGTAGGCGGACGCGCCCGCGATCGACAGGACCAGCAGCACCTCGCCGGGCGCGTAGGCGACCGACGAGAGCGGGTCTGAGGCGAACACCGGAAGCGCGAGCCTCTTGGGGAGAAGAGTCTCTCCCAACTTGTCGCTGCGCAGGGCGCGGCCGATCAAGATCCGTTTCGGCAGGTCAGTCAGTTTGGGCACGGAGAGGATGGTAAGCGCTGCGCCGTACGGGCATGCGACCGCCACCCTCCTAAGAGAAGGCAAAGTCCCGCTCCGAGCGTCCGCAACCTCCCACGGGGGTGCGCGCGTGTGTAGCTTTGGGCGCGGTCTGAGACGCTTACCAGGTACGGCCACACATGTTGACAGCCGGAAGGACGGGCGTGCACGTCGTGATTATGGGCTGCGGACGGGTGGGTTCCACTCTTGCGCAATCCTTCGAACAGCAAGGTCATACGGTCGCGGTGGTGGACCAGGACCCGACGGCGTTCCGCCGTTTGGGATCCGGGTTCAGCGGGCGCCGGGTGACCGGAGTCGGGTTCGACCAGGACACGCTTCGCGAGGCCGGAATCGAGGAGGCAGGCGCCTTCGCGGCGGTCAGCAGCGGCGACAACTCCAACATCATCGCGGCCCGGGTGGCCCGGGAGATGTTCGGTATCGAGAACGTGGCCGCCCGGATCTACGACCCCCGGCGTGCCGAGGTGTACCAGCGCCTCGGCATCCCGACCGTGGCCACCGTGCGGTGGACCGCGGACCAGATGCTGCGCCGGCTGCTGCCCTCGGGCGCGGAGCCGCTGTGGCGGGACCCGAGCGGCGGTGTGCAGCTCGCCGAGGTGCACACCTCGCCGGCCTGGGTGGGTCACAAGATCAGCAAATTGCAGGACGAGACCGGGGTCCGTGTGGCATTCCTCACCCGGCTGGGCGAGGCCATGCTGCCGTCCTCCCAGACGGTGCTGCAGGAAGGCGATCTGGTGCACGTGATGATGCGCACCGACGGAGTCGCCGAGGTCGAGGCCGCGTGCGCCAAGGGCCCTGAGGAGGCGCACTGATGAGAGTCGCCATCGCCGGAGCCGGCGCGGTCGGCCGCTCGATCGCGGGCGAGCTGCTGGAGAACGGGCACGAGGTCCTGCTCGTCGACAAGAACCCCACCTCCATCTCGGTGGAGCGGGTTCCGCAGGCCGAGTGGCTGCTCGCCGACGCCTGCGAGATCACCTCGCTGGACGAGGCGGCGCTGCAGCGCTGCAACGTGGTCATCGCCGCCACCGGTGACGACAAGGTCAACCTCGTCGTCTCGCTGCTCGCCAAGACCGAGTACGGGGTGCCGCGGGTCGTCGCCCGCGTCAACAACCCCAAGAACGAATGGCTCTTCAACGAGTCCTGGGGCGTCGACGTGGCCGTCTCCACCCCGCGGCTGATGTCCGCGCTGGTCGAGGAGGCCGTGAGCGTCGGTGATCTCGTGCGGCTGATGCGCTTCAGCCAGGGCGACGCGAACCTGGTGGAGCTCACGCTGCCGCCGGAGGCCGCGCTGGTCGGCACCCGCGTCGGCGACGTGGAGTGGCCGCAGGACACCTCGCTGGTGACGATCATCCGGGGCAACCGGGTGCTCACGCCGACCGCGGACGACGCGCTGGAGGCCGGTGACGAGCTGCTGTTCGTCGCCGCACCTCACCGCGAGGAGCAGTTGGAGGACCTGCTGTCCGTCCAGCGCGAGGACTGACAAACCGGATACGACGACGGGCGCCCCGGACCGGGAAGGTCCGGGGCGCCCGTCGTCACGCACAAGGAGCGTCACGCACAAGGAGCGGGTGTCAGGACCTCGCGGCGGCCTTCTTCGCCTCTTCCTCGGCTTCCATCTCGGCGATCACGTTGATCGGCGGCGGAGCCTTCGACAGGAAGATCCACGTCAGGTAGACCGACAGCAGCATCGGCGGGATGCCGAGCGCCACCTTGACCCAGCCGAGCTGCGTGGCGTCGCCCCACCAGTACAGCGGGAACAGGATCGCCGACTTGGCGAGCAGGATCAGCCCCCACGCCCAGCTGGCCTTGGTGTAGGCGCGCAGCCGGCCCGGGTTGCGCTTGCGCCAGGACAGGTTCTCCTTGAAGACCGGACCGAGGATCAGGCCCAGCAGCGGGACGCCCGCGATGGCGGTGGCGATGTACGCGACGGCCAGCCCCAGGGTGTACAGCATCCCGGGCAGGTAGAAGTTCTTGGCATCGCCGGACATCATCGCGAAGACCGCGCCGAAGGCCACGCCGAACACACCGCTGAAGGCGTGCTTGAGGGTGTCCTTGCGGACCAGCCGGGCGATCCCGAGCAGCACGGAGAGGCTGAGCGCGGCGATGGCCGCGATGTGGATATCTCTGTTGATCGTGTAGATCAGGACGAAGACCAGGCCGGGCACGGTGGTCTCCACCATGCCCCGGATGCCGCCGAACGCCTCGAAGAGCGCGGCTTCGGTGATCGCTCTGGAATCGTCGTCCGCCCCCTTGTCGGTCCGCGGGTCCTCTGTCTGCTTGTCGATCGACGCCACCGACTACTCCTGTCCGACCGGACGCAGTTCGTACTTGGGATTGAACAGAACGGGACGACCGTGATTCATCGAGATCCGGCCCGAAGCTATGATCTTGCGGCCCGGCTCTATCCCGTTGATACTGCGGCGTCCCAGCCACACCACGTCCAGGGCGGCGGAACCGTCGAACAGCTCCGCCTCCAGCGCGGGCACTCCGGCCCGTGGTCGCAGGGTGACCGTGCGCAGACTACCGGTCACGGTGACGATCTGCCGGTCCCCGCAGTCGCAGATGCGCGTGCAGCCCACCGACAGGGCGTCCTTCTGCAGCTCCTCGGAGTGCAGCTCCTCCTGGGAGGACGACAGGCGGTCAATCATGCGCCGGAAGCGGCCGGTGGGTCGTTCCGAACGGGTGGCACCACTCATGTATCCAGCGTACCGGGCCCGGCCGGCAAGGCGTGAGGTACGCCGGACGGCCGATCGCCGGGACGGGAATGTCCGTTCCGCGGATCAGTGCTCGAAGCGGTAGCCCATGCCCGGCTCGGTGATGAAGTGCCGCGGGTGCGCGGGATCCGCCTCCAGCTTGCGGCGCAGCTGCGCCATGTAGACCCGCAGGTAGTTGGTCTCGGTGCCGTACGAGGGCCCCCACACCTCCTGCAGGAGCTGCTTCTGGCCGACCAGCCGGCCGGTGTTGCGGACCAGGACCTCCAGCAGGTGCCACTCGGTCGGCGTGAGCCGGACGTCGGCGCCGCCCCGGTGGACCTTCTTCGCCGCCAGGTCGACGGTGAAGGTCGCGGTCTCGACGGTCGCGGCGTCGCCCTCGGGGCCGCCGGGCGCCGCCCGGCGGACGGCGGCCCGCAGCCGGGCGAGCAGTTCGTCCATGCCGAACGGCTTGGTGACGTAGTCGTCCGCACCCGCGTCGAGGGCCTCGACCTTCTCGTCGGACGTCTGGCGGGCCGACAGGACGATGATCGGGACGCGGGTCCAGCCGCGCAGCCCGCGGATCACCTCGACGCCGTCCATGTCCGGCAGGCCGAGGTCCAGGACGACCACGTCGGGGTGGCGGGCGGCGGCCAGCTGCAGCGCGGTCGCGCCGTCGTGGGCGGCGTCGACCTCGTACTTGCGGGCCCGCAGATTGATCACAAGGGCGCGCACGATCTGCGGCTCGTCTTCCACCACGAGCACCCGGTGCATGGGATTCCTCTTCTCGTTCACGTTGTTGCCGCGGCCGGACGGCCGCCGGGGGCGGCCCGGAGGGTGAGGACCATCGTCAGACCGCCGCCGGGGGTGTCCTCGGCGACCAGCGTGCCCCCCATGGACTCGGCGAAGCCGCGGGCGACCGCGAGGCCCAGGCCCACGCCGGTGCCGCGCGGGGCGTCGCCGTAGCGCTGGAACGGCTCGAAGATCCGGTCCTTGGCGGTTTCCGGCACCCCGGGGCCGCGGTCGACGACCCGCACCTCCACCCGGTCGCCCAGGACGCTGGCGGCCACCACCACCCGGGAGCCCGGGGCGCTGTACTTCACGGCGTTCTCGACGACGTTGGCGACGCTGCGCTCCAGCAGGCCGGGATCGACGGCCACCATCGGCAGGCTCTCCGGGATGTCGAGAACGACGCTGCCCTCGGGGACGCCGCCCAGCGCCATCGGCACCACCTCGTCGAGGTCGATCTCGCGGATCAGCGGGGTGACGGTGCCGGTCTGCAGGCGGGACATGTCCAGCAGGTTGCCGACCAGGTGGTCGAGCCGGTCGGCGCCGTCCTCGATCCCGGCCAGCAGCTCGGCCTCGTCCTCGTCGGACCAGGCGACGTCGTCGGCACGCAGCGACGACACCGACGCCTTGATGGCCGACAGCGGGGTCCGCAGGTCGTGCGAGACGGCCGCGAGCAGCGCGGTGCGGATGCGGTTGCCCTCGGCCAGCTCTCGGGCCTGCTCGGCCTCGCCCTCCAGCCGCCGCCGGTCCATGACGACGGCCGTCTGGGCGGCGAAGGCGGAGAGCACCCGGCGGTCGGAGGCGGGCAGCACCCGGCCGGTGAGCGCCAGCGAGAGGCGGTCGCCGACGGGCACCTCGACGTCGGCGTCCTCAGGGCGCAGGCAGGGGTGCTCCCCGACGGCGGCCTCCTGGGACCAGTCGCCGTGGTCGCTGTCCCGGGCCAGCAGCACCGCGGAGTCCATGCCGAACGTCTCGCGGACCCGTTCCAGCAGCGCGTCGAGGGAGCTCTCGCCGCGCAGCACACTGCCGGCCAGGTACGACAGGATCTCGGCCTCCGAGCGCAGCCGGGCGGCCTGCTGGGTGCGGCGGGCCGCGAGGTCCACCACGGAGGCGACCGCGAGGCCCACCAACACGAAGATCACGATCGCGATGATGTTCTCGGGCTCGGCGATGGTGAAGGAGTGGGTGGGCGGCGTGAAGTAGTAGTTCAGCAGCAGCGATCCGGCGAACGCGGCCGCCAGCGCGGGGAACAGCCCGCCGACCAGGGCCGCCGCGACGGTGAGGGTCAGGAAGAGCAGCATCTCGGTGGCCTGGCTCATGCCGGGGTGCCACCCGGTGAGCAGCAGGGCCAGCAGGACGGGGCCGATCACGCCGGTGAGCCACCCCGCGACCACCCGGGCGCGGCCCAGGCCGGCGCCGCGCGCCGACGGCAGCCCGCGGCCCTTGGCGGCGTGCTCGTGGGTGACGATGTGGACGTCGATGTCGCCGGCCTCGCGGCCGACGGTGGATCCGACGCCGGGGCCCAGCACGTACTGCCAGGCCTTGCGGCGGCTGGTGCCGAGCACGATCTGGGTGGCGTTGACCCCGCGGGCGAAGTCCAGCATGGCCTCGGGGATGTCCTCCCCGACGACGTGGTGGAACGATCCGCCCAGGTCCTCCACCAGGGTCCGCTGGGCGGCCAGCTCCTTGGCGGAGCCCGAGGCCAGCCCGTCGCTGCGGACGATGTGGACGGCGAGGATCTCGCTGCCCGAGCCCTTGGCCGCCATCCTGGCCGCCCGGCGGATCAGGGTGCGGCCCTCGGGGCCGCCGGTCAGGCCCACGACGATGCGCTCCCGGGCCTGCCAGGCGGCGGAGATCCGGTGGTCGGCGCGGTACTCCTGGAGGTACTCGTCGACCCGGTCGGCGACCCACAGCAGCGCGAGTTCGCGCAGCGCGGTGAGGTTGCCGGGCCGGAAGTAGTTGGACAGCGCCGCGTCGACCTTGTCGGAGGCGTAGATGTTGCCGTGCGCCATCCGGCGCCGCAGCGCCTGTGGCGACATGTCGACCAGCTCTATCTGGTCGGCGCGGCGCACCACCTCGTCGGGCACCGTCTCGCGCTGCCGCACACCGGTGATCGACTCGACCACGTCCCCCAGCGACTCCAGGTGCTGGATGTTGACGGTCGAGACGACGTCGATTCCGGCCCGGAGCAGTTCCTCGACGTCCTGCCAGCGCTTGGCGTTGCGCGAGCCGGGCACGTTGGTGTGCGCGAGCTCGTCGACGAGCGCGACCGCCGGCCGCCGCGCGAGCACCGCGTCCACGTCCATCTCGGTGAACACCGCGTCGCGGTACTCCAGCTCCCGGCGCGGGATCCGCTCCAGGCCGTGCAGCATCACCTCGGTGCGCGGGCGCCGGTGGTGCTCGACGAAGGCGACGACGATGTCGGTGCCGCGCTCGGTGCGCCGGTGCGCCTCGGAGAGCATGGCGTAGGTCTTGCCCACGCCGGGGGCCGCCCCGAGGTAGATGCGCAGTCTGCCGCGTGCCATGGCCCCATCGTTCTGCTCGGATCCGCCGGTCGCCCGGACGCGCGGGCGGCGCTTGACTCGACCTTAGAACGGCCGAAGGGGGCATATGGGACCGGGGTCGCCGCGGGGGCGTACCTTGACGGCGCCTTGACACCGGAGACCTCCCGGGACGCCGCAGGACCGAGTTCGCAGGACTGCCATACGGACGTAACGCCCGTTCGTTGACCCGCCGCGCGCCGCCAGCGAGCATCGGCGCATGCTCTCCACCACCCGCCCGCCGTGGCTCGTCGCCCTGCCGTCCGTGCCCCTGCCGGCCGCCGGCCGCGGCGAGGGCGGCGCCACCGGGGCGGTGCTGCGGGCCGTACTGCGGGGTGGCCCGGTGGCCAGGACCGCGCTGGCGCGGGCCACCGGGCTGAGCCCGGCCGCCGTCTCCCGGCACACCGCCGAGCTGATCGGGCTCGGGCTGCTGCGCGAGCTGCCGCCGCCGGACGGTCCGCCGCGCGCCGGCCGGCCGCAGGTGCCGGTGGACGTCGACCCGGCGCACCACGCCGTCTGCGGGGTGCACATCGCCCTGCCGCACACCACCTTCGCCGTGGTGGACCTGCGCGGGCGGGTGACGGCGCAGGAGCGGCTGCCGCACGACGGCTCGGTGAGCGGCGTCCTGGACGGCATCCGCGGCCATCTGCCGGGGTTCCTGCACCGGCACGCCGCCGGACGGTCCGTGCTCGGCCTGGGAGTCGTGACCGGCGGCTGGGTGGACAGCGAGCAGGGCACCGTCGTCGAGCACGCCCCGCTGGGCTGGCGGGACGTCCCCGTACGGAGCGTGCTGACCGCGGCGACCCGGCTGCCCGTCCATGTGGACGGGCACGCGCGGGCGCTGGCGCAGGCGGAGCTGATGTTCGGCGCGGGCATCGGGCGCGAGGAGCTGGTGCAGCTCTTCGTCGGCAACGTGGTCGACGCGGCGATCGCGACGGGCGGCAGCGTCCTGCGGGGCCGCCGGTCGGGCGCGGGCGACGTCGCGCACCTGCCGTTCGGCGCCCCCGGGCAGCGGTGCGCGTGCGGCCGTACCGGCTGCCTCCAGGAGGCGGTGTCGGAACTCAACCTGGCCCAGCGGGCCTTCGCCGCCGGCATCGTGCCCGTCCCGGACTTCCGGCTGCTGCTGTCCCGGGCCCGCGACGGCCACGCGGGCGCGGTGCTGATGCTGCGCGAGCGGCTGCGCACGGTGGGCCGGGCGGCGGCCCTGCTGCTCGACGTCATCAACCCCGAGGTGCTGGTCGTCGCGGAAGCCGCGGCGGTGCACTTCCCCGAGCTGCTGCCCGACCTGTACGAGGAGGTCGCCGCACACTCCCACCTGTGCACGGACCCCGAACGGGCCGTCGTCCCCACCAGCTTCGGGGAGCAGGTGCTCGCGGTCGCGGCGGGGGCCGTGGTGCTCGACGCGGTCTACCGGCGGCCGATGGAACTGCGTACCGCGCGGTCGGCGTAGCCGTACGGCGCCGCGGGATTCCCCTCCCGCGGCGCCCGGGTTTCTTCCACCGCGTCGTAAATCATTGCCCGGCGGACCGGGGTTCAGGAGAATCGGCACATGGACGTGACAGGTAGGGCAGCGGCACGCGACGCCGCCGGGCGGGAGGCGGTCAACGCCTTCCGCGCCCACCATTTCGCCGGTCTCGGCTGTCGTCCCACCGGCTCCACCGGCACCGCCGGTCGCGCCCCCCTCGCCGGTCCCGCCGGCCGCACGCGCTGACCGGGCGATTCCGCCCCCTGGCGCCTGATCCGCGGCCCACTCCCGGCACCTGATCCCCCTTCTCCGCCTCCACAGGGGCCGGCTTTCCGGTCCGCGGCGATCCGCGCCCTGTGGTGGCCGGTTCCGTCCCGCCAGAACCCCGCCCACCATGCCCACCCATGAGTTGGAGCTGCTTCGCCATGACCGCACCCACCCAGACCGCGCTCGACGTCGCCAAGGTCGCCGGGAACATCGGCGCCGAGATCAGCGGTGTGGACCTCGCCGCCGAGCTGTCCGCCGGAACGATCGCCGAGATCCGCGCCGCGCTGCTGGAGCACAAGGTCGTGTTCTTCCGCGGCCAGGATCTCGACCAGGCGGCGCACGAGCGCTTCGCGCGCCGCTTCGGCACGCCGACCACCGCCCATCCGACCATTCCCGCGCTGGAGGGCTCCCCCGCCGTCCTCGACCTCGACTACGGGCGCACCGCGGGGCGCGCCAACCACTGGCACACCGACGTCACCTTCGTCCAGCACCCGCCGCTCGGCTCCATCCTGCGGGCGGTCACCATCCCGCCGTACGGCGGCGACACCGTGTGGGCCAACACCGCGACCGCCTACGCGAACCTCCCCGCCGAGCTGCGCGAACTCGCGGACCGGCTGTGGGCGGTGCACTCCAACAGCTACGACTACGCGGCCTACAAGCCGGCCGACGACACCGACGACGCCCGCCGGCAGCGCGAGGTCTTCACCTCCACCACGTACGAGACCGAGCACCCGGTGGTGCGGGTGCACCCCGAGACCGGCGAGCGCGTCCTGGTGCTCGGCGGGTTCGTCCGCCGGTTCGTCGGCTGGAACGGCGACGATTCCCGCGACCTGCTGCGGCTGCTGCAGTCGCACATCACGGAGCTGGAGAACACCGTGCGCTGGCGGTGGGCACCCGGCGACGTGGCGTTCTGGGACAACCGCGCCACCCAGCACTACGCGGTGGCCGACTACGGCACCCTGCCGCGCCGGGTCCAGCGGATCACCCTCGCGGGTGACGCCCCGGTCGCCGTGGACGGCTCGCACAGCCGCGCGCTCACCGGGGACGACACCGCGTACAACACGGTCCTCGCCCGGCCGGGCGACGGAGAGCACTGATGCGCCCGCCCTCCTGGGTGCCGATCCGACGGAATCGCAACTCCCCGCTGACGAAGGGCTGATCACCATGGCTGTCACCGTCCGTCCCGCCTCCGGCCACACCGGTGCCGACATCTCCGGCGTGGACCTCTCGCTGCCGCTCTCCGAGGAGAACCTGCTGCTGATCAAGGAGGCGCTGCACCGCTGGAAGGTGGTCTTCTTCCGCGGCCAGGAGCTCGACCACTCCTCCCAGATCGCCTTCGGCCGGCAGTTCGGCGAGCTGACCTACGCCCACCCGCACGACGACGCCCCGCCGGAGGACCACCCGGAGATCTTCACCATCGACCCGCGCCGCTACGAGGAGCGGTACGGCGCCGGCTTCCGCGAGGCGGTGCGCAAGCGCCAGTACAGCTACTTCGCCGGCTGGCACACGGACGTCACCGCGGCCGTCAACCCGCCCGCCGGCTCGATCCTGCGGGCCGAGTCCGTACCGGAGTTCGGCGGCGACACCACCTGGACCAATCTGGTCGCCGCGTACGAGGGCCTGTCCGCTCCCGTCCGGGCCTTCGTCGACACGCTGCGCGCCGAGCACCGCTACGGGGGTGCGGAGCGGACGGAGGGCAACAGCGAGTACGCCCGCCGGATCAACGACAACCTGCTCGTCGCCGTGCACCCGGTGGTGCGGGTGCACCCGGAGACCGGCGAGCGCGCGCTGTTCGTCAACCCCGGCTTCACCAGCCACCTCGTGGACGTCACTCCGCGGGAGAGCCGGGCCGTCCTCAACCTGCTCTACGAGGAGATCACCCGGCCCGAGTACACCGTGCGGTTCCGCTGGGAGCCGGGCAGCGTGGCCTTCTGGGACAACCGCGCCACCGCGCACCTCGCACCGCGCGACATCGAGCACCTGGACGTCGAGCGCCGCCTGCACCGCGTCACCCTGATCGGCGATGTCCCGGTCGGCCCGGACGGCACCCCGTCCGAGCTGATCGAGGGCCGGCCCTTCACCGCCGATCACAGGGTGGTGGTCGGCGCCTGACCGGCGCTCCCGCGCCCTGGTCGGCCGGGCTCAGGATTCGTCGACGATCCGGCCGTCGCGCAGTTCGAGGACCCGGTCGGCCAGGGCCAGCAGCTGGGCGTCGTGGGTGGCGACGAGGGCGGTGACGCCCTCGCTGCGGACGACGGCGCGCAGCAGCTCCATGACGGCGAGACCGGTCTCCGCGTCGAGCTGGCCGGTCGGCTCGTCCGCGATGATCAGGACGGGCCGGTTGGCCAGGGCGCGGGCGATGGCGACCCGCTGCTGCTGGCCGCCGGAGAGCTCGCCGGGGCGCTGCGCGGCGTGGTCGGAGAGCCCGACGAGCGACAGCAGCAGCTGCACGCGCTCCTCGCGCTCGCGCGGCGGCACCTTGCGCAGCCGCATGGGAACGCCGACGTTCTCGGCGGCGGTGAGGATCGGGATCAGTCCGAAGGACTGGAAGACGAAGCCGATACGGTCGCGGCGCAGCGCCAGCAGTCCGTTGTCGCCGAGCCCCGCGAGGTCGGTGCCGTCCAGCGTGATCCGGCCGCCGTCGGGCGCGTCCAGGCCGCCCACCAGGTTGAGGATGGTGGTCTTCCCGGAGCCGGACCGGCCCTTGAGGGCGACCAGCTCGCCGCGCGGCACCCGGAAGGAGACACCGCGCAGCGCGTGCACGGCCGTCTCCCCGCTGCCATAGGTGCGGCGGAGGTCCTCGACGACGACCATCTCCCCGGTCGCCGGCCCGTCCGCGACCGCCGTCCCCGCGTGCCCGGTCGACTGCTCGCTCATGCGCTCCCCCTCCTGGCCCGCTCGGCGGGCCACACCCCGTGGTGGTCGTTCCCGGCCGTGCGCCGCACCCGTCGGCCCCCGCCGTACCGCTGCGTTCCCGGCAGCTGGAGCCTATCCACCCGGTCAAGGACAGCGCGTCCCCGGCCGGTGATCCCGGCCGCGACAGCCCTGGTCCGGGCCCCGGCCGCTGCCCCCGGCATGACGGAGGGCCGGATCCATGATCATGGATCCGGCCCTCGCCGAGGTGCGGTGCGGTGCGGTGCGGTGCGGTGCGTTCTAGTGGATCTGGGTGATCTCGGGACCGCGGCGCATCGGGTCGAGCCCGTCGCCGAACTTCGGCCCCTCGGACTCCTCCTGCGCGATGCCCTCGGGCACCATCTGCGCGTCGGTCGGCAGCTTCAGCACGATCGGGTCGCGCGGCGCCATCGGTGTCTCACCGCGCACCACCACGGTGTCGCGGAAGACCGTCTCCAGCAGGCCGGCGGCCTCCGGCTGCACGGCGCCCTGGCCGGAGATGACGCCGCGCAGGAACCAGCGCGGGCCGTCACAGCCGATGAAGCGGACCAGTTGCACGCCGTTCGCGCCGTCCGGCAGCTGTACGGGCACCTGGGCGCGGAGCTCCCAGCCCAGCGAACCCTCGATCTCGTCGACGATGCCACCCTGCTGGGTGATCCCGGAGGCGATCTCGTCGCGCACCTCGCCCCAGATGCCCTCGGACTTCGGGGCGGCGAACGCCTGGAGCTGGACGGCGCTGTCGTTCAGCACCACGGTCGCGGCGACGATCGACTCACCGGCCACCTCGACACGCAGCTCCATGCCCTCGACACCGGGCACGAACAGACCGCCGAGGTCGACCCGGCCCTCGCCGGGCTGCTTGACCTCGCTCAGGTCCCAGGGCCCGTCGGGCCTGGGGGCCGGCGGAAGGTTGTACCGACCCGATGCGCCGGAGTCGTCGGACTCCCCGGCGTTTTCGGCGTCTTCGGCCAGCTCGTCCGGGCTCGCGCCCTCGAGCTCGTCGAGGGCGTCTTCGCGCTCCTTGCGACGACGACGGAACACGGTCACTGTCCTTCCCGGTCTTCAACGACCGAAGCGAATCCATTACTGGTCTGGCCGGCGGGGGCGTCACCTACCGAGGCATGCCCCCCGGTGGAGCCGAAGCCCCCAGCGGCCCTGGCAGAACCGGGAAGTTCCGCGACCTCGTGGAAGCGGACCCGTTCGACCTGCTGGACGACCAGTTGGGCAATGCGGTCGCCCTTTTCGAACCGCACGCTCTCGCGTGGGTCCAGGTTGACCACGATCACCTTGATCTCCCCACGGTACCCGGCATCCACCGTTCCCGGGGCATTCACGAGAGTCACCCCGCACCGGGCGGCCAGGCCCGAGCGGGGGTGCACGAAGGCCGCGTACCCGTCCGGCAGCGCGATGGACACACCGGTGGGCAGCACCGTGCGTTCACCGGGGGCGAGTTCCGCGGCCTGGGTGGTCACCAGGTCGGCGCCCGCGTCTCCGGGGTGCTCGTACGCCGGGATGGGCACCGAGTCGTCGAGACGGCGGATGAGGACGTCCACGGGACGTCGTACGGCCTCGCTCACGGGTTCACCTCGAAGGCGCGGGCGACCTTGACCTGGTCCGGGTCGGACATCGCGGCCTGGATCTCCTCGGGGCGTCCGTTGTCCGTGAAGTGGTTGAGCTTCACTTCCAGGAAGAGGGCTTCCGCGCGGACCGCGACCGGGCCGTCGGGGGAACCGATCCGGCCCTCGGCGGTGCTGTAGATCTTCCGTCCGGCGACCGCGCGGCAGTGCGCCCGCAGATACAGGGTGGTGCCGACGGGCACCGGGCGGACGAAGTCCGTCTCCAGCCGGCCGGTCACCGCGATGACCTGCAGCAGCCAGTTCAGCGAGCCGAGCGTCTCGTCCAGCGCCGAGGCCAGCACGCCGCCGTGCGCGAGGCCCGGAGCGCCCTGGTGGGCGGTCTGTACGGTGAATTCCGCGGTGACGCTCACTCCGTCACCCGCACGGGACTCCAGGTGCAGTCCGTGCGGTTGTCCGCCGCCGCAGCCGAAACACTGGTCGTAGTGCGCCCCGAGCAGCTCGCCGGGCGCGGGCGCGCCGGGGTGCCGTACGGGCGGGACTGCGTCTGGCGGCGGCTTCAGGCCCGGCCGGCCAGGGCTTTCGGATGCGGTAGCTCCACTCACGCCCGAGACCCTACCCTCCTGCGGGATCCTTTCCCGTCGGCCGTCCGTTGACCCGTACCGGCTTCTACCCCCACTTGACCGGAGCGCACATGAGCCCCAAGTCCGTCGTCGTCACCGGAGCCGGCCGAGGCATCGGCCTCGCCGTCACCCTCGAACTCGCGCACGCCGGATTCGACGTGATCGGCACGGTGCGGACGCCGGAGAAGGCCGAGGCGCTGCGGGCGGTGGTGGAGCGTACGGGGGCGGCGGTGCGCACGGTCCTGCTGGACGTGGCCGACGCGACGTCGTGCGTGCAGGCGTTCACCGAGATCGCGATGCTGACGGACGGCGGGCCCTGGGCGGTGGTCAACAACGCCGGCTTCGCCCAGCCCGGCGCCGTCGAGGACGTGGACGACGAGCTGGTGCGGCGCCAGCTGGAGACGAACCTGGTCGCCCCGGCCCGCATCGCGCGGCTGGTGCTGCCGGCGATGCGGGAGCGCCGGGCGGGCCGGATCGTCAACATCTCGTCGGTCGCCGGACGGATCTCGCTGCCGATGCTGGGCTGGTACTGCGCCAGCAAGCAGGGCCTGGAGTCGGTGACGGACGCGCTGCGCATGGAGACCGCGCCGTTCGGCGTGAAGGTCGTGCTGATCGAGCCCCGCTCGCACCGCACCGGGATCTGGGAGCAGGGCGCGGAGCTGCTGCCGGCCGAGCGGACCTCGGCCTACCGCGACCAGTACGCCGCCGCCGACCACGTGGTGCGCGACGCCCGGACGCTGCCCGGTCCGCGTCCGGTGGCCCTGGCCGTCCTCAAGGCCCTCAACGCCCGGCGCCCGCTGCCGCGCTACCTGGTGGGCGGCGGGGCCCGCTCGGCGGCGACGCTGGACGTGGTGGCGCCGACCTGCGCGACGGACTGGGCCAAGCAGCTCGCGACCGGTCTGCGGACCGCCCCGCCGCGGATGGCGCGGGCGGTGGAGCGGCTGCGCGGAAAGTGACCGGCCGGGCGGCGGGCGGCCGGACAGCGTCTGCCAAGCTGGACGCCATGCAGCCCTACGACGAACGCCTCACCGTCCCGCGCTCCTGGTGGCTCCTGGCCCTGGGGGCGGGCGTCTCAGCCGCGCTGATCCTCTTCCCCTTCGGGGTCCTGGCGATGCTCGCGGGCCTGGCCGGCGGGACCGCGCTGGCGGCGATGGGCCTGAGTTCGTACGGCTCGGCGCGGATTCGCGTGGTGGCGGGCTCACTCATCGCCGGCGAGGCGAAGATCCCGGTCACGGCGCTGGGCGAGGCGACGGTGCTGGACCCGGCGGAGACGGTCGCCTGGCGCGGCCGGAAGGCCGACCCGCGCGCCTTCATGCTGCTCCGCAGCTATGTGCCGACCGCACTCAAGGTCGAGATCACGGATCCGGCGGACCCGACGCCGTACGCCTACGTGTCGACGCGCTCCCCCGAGCGCCTGGCACAGGCCCTGGAGGCCGTCAGAGCTCGATAGCGGGGGGCAGGGGGGTCAGGGGCAACACGGGGCCCGGCAGCGCGTCCCAGGGGATCTGAGCGGCACGCAGGTCCTTTCTGACCTTCTCCGCCAGCCTCTTGGTGTCGCGCCGGTTCATCGCGGCGCCGACAGCGGCGCCGATCATGAACGGGGTCAGCATCGGCAGGTGCCGGACCGTGCGCTTGAGGAAGTGCTGGCGCAGCTCCCTCTTCATCCTGCCGCCGAGGGCGACATTGACCGAGGACAGCCGGAGCAAGTCGATGCCCCGCTGCTCGGTCCACGACCACAGGTAGGCGGTTGCGCGTTCCCGTACGGTGCCGGCCGCACGGAGCCCGTAGACCTCGTGCAGCTCGGCGATGAGCTTGTACTCGACCGCCGCGACGCCGAGCGTGTCGGCGGCCAGTTCCGCCGGCATGGCGGGCGGGGTCGGCAGCATCGCCGCCGCTCCCACGCCTGCGCCGACGGTCATGGTGCCCCTGACGGCGCCGGCGATGAGTTTGTCCGCGATCTCCTCGGGTCCCAGACCCGGGAACTGCTTGCGCAGTGTGTCCAGGTCACGCACGGGGATGCGCGGGGCCGCCTCGATGAGCCGCCCGGCGAGCGAGCCCATACCGACCCGCGCGCCCATGCCGCCCTTCCTGGCCCCGCTCCTCACTCCGCGCGCCATGGCGGCCGCGAGCGAGGCCGCACGGCCTCGCTCGTCGTCCTCCCGGCCCTCCGGCGAGTCCTTCGAGCCCTTCACGGCTACCCGCTGCCTCAGGCCGCGCAGTCGCGGCAGATCGGGTCGCCGTTCTTCGCCTCGCCGGCCAGCTGGCTGCGGTGGTGCACCAGGAAGCACGTCATGCAGGTGAACTCGTCCGCCTGGCGGGGCAGGACCCGGACCGAGAGCTCCTCGTTGGAGAGGTCGGCGCCGGGCAGCTCCAGGGACTCCGCCTGGTCGAACTCGTCGACGTCCACCGCGGACGTGGACTTCTCGTTCCGGCGAGCCTTCAGTTCCTCGATGCTGTCCTCATTGACGTCATCGTCAGTCTTGCGGGGTGTGTCGTAATCCGTTGCCATGTGTCGCTCTCCCCCTCTGGGTATCTGCTGGTGTCTGCGCACGTAACGCGCGGGAGGCCGGACTTGTGCCCGACCTGAGGCGGAGATTTTGCCTCACATCAAGGCCTGTTACTCAATCGACACCCAACGTCACCCCGGATGAGGTGATCGCGGCAGTGGTCGATCAGGACCTGCTCGGGTCCGAAAGTCGCACATCACTCGCGCCAACACGTGTACTTCCCGTGATCATGACCTGCGGAAACATGGATTTTCCGGTCTTTTTTCGGACGTAGTGATCACGGAGGGTAGGCGGCACCCGGATGGCTGGTGTGATCAATCACACCAGTCCCCGCAGCGTCGCAGACCACGAAATTACTCGCAAAGCGAACAGGATCCGACCCTCACGAGGGGTTCCGCGGTCCTGGAAGGACCTCGGAAGACCCCGACCGAGCGTGACGGACCCTACAGCGGGAGTCACTGCGGGATGACCACCCGCATGACGAGGCCACCGCCCTCCCTCGGCTCCGCCGAGATGAAACCGCCGTGGGCGCGCGCCACGGAGCGCGCGATGGACAGGCCCAGGCCGACGCCCTTGTCGCTGCCCGTGCGCTCCGTACGGAGCCGCCGGAAGGGCTCGAAGAGGTTGTCCACCTCGTACGCGGGCACCATCGGGCCGGTGTTCGCCACCATCAGCAGGGCCTGGCCCCCCTCCGCGGTGGTGCGCACCTCGACCCAGCCGTCGGCCGTGTTGTACCGGACGGCGTTCTGCACCAGGTTCAGCGCGATGCGCTCCAGCAGCACGCCGTTGCCCTGCACCACCGCCTCCCCCAGCTCGCTGCGCAGCTCCACGCCCTTGGCCTGCGCCTCGGCACGGGTCTGGTCCAGGGCCTGGGAGGCCGCTTCCGCGACGTCCACCGGCTTGCGGTGCACGAGCTCGTTGTCGCTGCGGGCGAGCAGCAGCAGTCCCTCCACGAGCTGCTCGCTGCGCTCGTTGGTGGCCAGCAGGGTCTTGCCGAGCTGCTGGAGGTCGGCCGACGCCTCCGGATCGGACATCTGCACCTCCAGCAGCGTGCGGTTGATCGCCAAGGGCGTCCGCAGTTCGTGCGAGGCGTTGGCCACGAAGCGGCGCTGCGCGTCGAAGGAGCGCTCCAGCCGGTCGAGCATGTCGTCGAAGGTGTCGGCGAGCTCCTTGAGCTCGTCGTCCGGCCCGTCGAGCTCGATCCGGCGCTTGAGGTCGGAGCTGACCACGCCGCGCGCGGTGCGGGTGATCCTGCCCAGCGGGGAGAGCACGCGCCCGGCCATCACGTAGCCGAAGGCGAACGCGACCACGGTCAGCCCTATGAGGGCCATCAGGGAGCGCCTGAGCAGCGTGTTGAGCGCCAGCTCGCGCTGGTGCTGCATGCAGGTGTCCACCGTCGCGTTGAACCGGTCGATGGAGGTGGTGCCGCTGCTGCTCTGCAGGTTGGGACACGCGTCCGTCGGCTGCACGTTGGCGCCCAGCAGCCGGAAGGGCAGCGCGCTGCCCTGGTGCAGCGCCTGCGCCGCCAGCAGATAGATGATCCACAGCAGCAGGACGCCCGCGATCAGGAACATGCCGCCGTACAGGACCGTCAGCCGTATCCGGATCGTCGGCCGCAGCCACGGCGGCGGCGCCTCGGCCGGCAGCAGGTCCCAGCCGGGGCGGCGGGGAGCGGTCCGGTCGGCCGGGGGCCGGGCGGGAGGCGGGGGCGGGGTGGGAGCGGAAGTGGTCACGCCGGTCAGATCCGGTATCCGGAGCCCGGCACGGTGACGATCACCGGGGGCTCGCCGAGCTTGCGGCGCAACGTCATCACCGTCACCCGCACCACGTTGGTGAACGGGTCGGTGTTCTCGTCCCACGCCTTCTCCAGAAGCTGCTCGGCGGAGACCACCGAGCCCTCGCTGCGCATCAGCACCTCCAGCACCGCGAACTCCTTCGGCGCCAGGTGCACCTCGGCGCCCTCCCGGAACACCTCGCGGCGGTTGGGGTCGAGCCGGATGCCGGACCGCTCCAGGACCGGCGGCAGCGCCGTCGTCGTCCGGCGGCCCAGAGCGCGGACGCGAGCGGTCAGCTCGCTGAACGCGAAGGGCTTGGGGAGGTAGTCGTCGGCGCCCAGTTCCAGCCCCTCCACCCGGTCGCTCACATCGCCGGCGGCCGTGAGCATCAGCACCCGGGTCGGCATCCCCAGCTCGACGATCTGCCGGCAGACGTCGTCGCCGTGGACGACCGGAAGGTCGCGGTCGAGGACCACGACGTCATAGTCGTTCACCCCGATCCGCTCCAGGGCGGCGCCGCCGTCGTACACGACGTCGACGGCCATGGCCTCGCGGCGAAGTCCGGTGGCAACCGCATCGGCGAGCAATTGCTCGTCCTCGACGACCAGTACGCGCAAGGCGCTGTTCCTTCCGTGAGCAGTACGAATGTGCCCCCATCCTGCACCGGAGGGCCGTAAATCGGCCGTAAGTGCCGACCGGCCCGGAATTCTTCGGTCAACGGAGGTTTCTGCGTCGCCAGGCCCGGGGAGGACCCGTCTTACACCCACCAACCAAGCCCTGACGCGCTTCCCGACGCGCCGTTATGGGCTTTGACACACCCCGTGTCAACGACGACGACGAGGGGGCGCCAGCTGATGGACGCGTTCACCACCGGAATCCTGCAGCGGATACACAGCACTGAATCCGACCTCCACCACGCCCGTGAGGCCGGCGACGAGTTCCTCGCCGAGGTCGAACAGGGCGAGCTCGACGATCTGCGGCGCCTGGCCGCGGAGCACGGCGTGCACATCCAGTCCAAGGTCGCCTGACCGACCGCGGCATTCCGCCCCGGGCACCCGACCCGGAACGGCAGCACAACGGCCGTCGGCCCGCCCCGGACACCTCCAAGGTGCCGGGGCGTTCGCGTGCCCGGCCCCGGGTGCTGCGGCGCAGCTCCGCCGCAGCCCCCGCCGGAGGGCCACGGCGTCCTCCTGCCGCCCGCGGACGGCCGTGTCGGCCCAGGTCAGTCGTGCCAGGCTCCCAGCTCCTCCAGCAGCCCCTGGAGCGCTTCGAAGAGGCCGGGCCCGGCCGCGACGGTCAGCTCGTGCGAGGCGGGCTGCCCCGGCCGGCCGCCGGTGCGGACGCCCGCCTCCCGGGCGAACAGCGCTCCGGCCGCGAAGTCCCACGGGTTCAGGCCGCGCTCGTAGTACGCGTCGAGCCGTCCGCACCCCACGTCGCAGAGGTCGATCGCGGCCGATCCCCCACGCCGGATGTCGCGCACCTTCGGCAGCAGGGTGCGCAGCACCTCCGCCTGCGTCGCCCGGCGGTCCGTGAGGTAGCCGAAGCCGGTGCCGACCAGGGCGTGCGCGAACTCGGGCACCGGGCGCGGCCGGGCCGGGACGTCGTTGACGAAGGCGCCCTGCCCGAGCACCGCCCGGTAGGTCTCGCCGCGCATCGGGGCCTCGACGACCCCCACCACCGTCTCGCCGTCCCGCTCGGCCGCGATGCTCACCGACCAGGAGGGCAGGCCGTACAGGTAGTTGACGGTGCCGTCCAGGGGATCGACGATCCAGCGCACCCCGCTGGTGCCCGTGCTCTCGGTGCCCTCCTCGCCGAGGAATCCGTCGTCGGGGCGGTGCTCCGCGATCAGTTCGGTGATCAGTTTCTCGGCGGCGAGGTCCATCTCGGTGACGACGTCGATCGGGCTGGACTTGGTGGCCGCCACCCCGAGGTCGGCGGGCCGGCCGGTGCGCAGCAGCTCGCCCGCCTTGCGGGCGGCTTCCAGCGCGATCTCCAGCAGTTCGGTGCTCACGGCTCTCCTCAGTCGATGCCCGCGACAGCGGGCTTGGGGCTCCGGGACGGGCAGCAGCCCGCCGGGCAGACGTCGTGGCTCGGACCGAGCGCGCCCAGCGCGCACCGCCGCGGCGCCGGGCCGCGCTCGCCCGCCGCCCGCTCCAGGACCAGGTCGCGCACGGCGGCGGCGAACCGGGGGTCGGCGCCCACGGTCGCGGCCCGCGCGACCGGCAGCCCCAGCTCGGCGGCCCGGTCGGCCGCCTCGGTGTCGAGGTCGTACTTGACCTCCATGTGGTCGGAGACGAAGCCGATCGGCACCATGACGACGGCGGGCACGCCGCTCCCGTGCCGTTCCGCGAGGTGGTCGCAGATGTCCGGCTCCAGCCACGGGATCTGCGGGGCGCCGCTGCGCGACTGGTAGACGAGCTGCCACGGGTGCTCGGTGCCGGTCGCCTCCCGGACCGCGTCGGCGATCACCCGCGCGGTGTCCAGGTGCTGCGCCACGTAGGCGCCGCCGTTCCCGTGGCCCTCCACGGGACCCGAGGTGTCGGCGGCGGCGGTCGGGATGGAGTGTGTGGTGAACGCCAGGTGCGCGCCGGCCCGGACGTCCGCGGGAAGTCCGTCCAGCGCGGCGAGCACCGCGTCGGTCATGGGCTCCACGAAGCCGGGGTGGTTGAAGTAGTGCCGCAGCTTGTCGACGCGCGGCACCGGACGGCCCTCGGCCGCGAGCTCCGCGAGGGCGCCGGCCAGGTTCTCGCGGTACTGGCGGCAGCCCGAGTACGAGGCGTAGGCGCTGGTGGCGAGCACCAGAATGCGGCGGTGCCCGTCGTCGGTCATCTCGCGCAGCGTGTCGACCAGGTAGGGCGCCCAGTTGCGGTTGCCCCAGTAGACCGGCAGGTCGAGGCCGTGCTCGCCGAAGTCCTTGCGCAGCGCGCCGAGCAGCTCGCGGTTCTGCGCGTTGATCGGGCTGACACCGCCGAACAGGAAGTAGTGCTGCCCGACCTCCTTGAGCCGCTCGCGCGGGATGCCCCGGCCGCGGGTGACGTTCTCCAGGAACGGGACGACGTCGTCGGGTCCCTCCGGGCCGCCGAAGGACAGCAGGAGCAGCGCGTCATAGGGCCCGGCCGAAGGACCGCCCTCGTTGTGATCGGACATGGGTCCGATCCTGCCATTGGTGCGCGACGTCCAGAAAAGCGATTGCGCTCCCACGTAACCTGTGGAGGACAGTCCCAATCCTTACCGACACCGGCGGCGACGCCGTGGAGCGCCCGTGTCCAGCCCCTATCGCGCGATCTTCGCAGCACCTGGAACCAAGGGATTCTCGGCTGCGGGATTCATCGGCCGGCTGCCGCTCTCGATGCTCGGCATCGGCATCGTGACGATGATCTCGCAGGTCACCGGTCGCTACGGGCTGGCGGGCGCGCTCTCCGCGACGCTCGCGATGTCCGGCGCCGTGATGGGCCCGCAGGTGTCCCGGCTGGTCGACCGCTACGGGCAGCGCCGCGTGCTGCGGCCGGCGGCCGCGATCACCGTGATGGCGGTGGCGGGGCTCCTGTCGTGTGTCGCGTGGGACGCGCCCGACTGGACCCTCTTCGTCTTCTCCGTCATGGCCGGCGCCACTCCGAGCCTGGGCGCGATGGTCCGGGCCCGCTGGGCGGTGATCCACCACGGCACCCCCGCCATGCACACCGCGTACTCCTTCGAGTCGGTGGTCGACGAGGTCTGCTTCATCGTCGGCCCGATCCTGTCGATCGGGCTGTGCACCGTCTGGTTCCCCGAGGCCGGCCCGCTGCTCGCGGCGGTCTTCCTCGCGGTCGGCACGTTCCTGCTGACGGCCCAGCGCTCGACGGAACCGGTCCCGCACCCCACGGCCTCCCACACGGGCGGCTCGGCGCTGCGCTCCCGCGGGCTGCAGCTGCTCGTGGCCACCTTCGCCTGCACGGGGGCGATCTTCGGCTCGGTCGAGGTCACGACGGTGGCCTTCGCCGACGAGCTGGGCCACAAGGCCGCGGCCAGTCTGGTCCTCGCGGTGTACGCGTTCGGCTCCTGCGTCGCGGGGCTGGCCTTCGGGCTGTTCCGGCTGAAAGGACCTGCCTCCCGGGGCTTCCTGGTGGGTGTGTGCGTGATGGCTGTGAGTATGATCCCGCTCCTACTGGTCGGAAACTTGTGGTTCCTGGCCGTAGCGCTGTTCGTCGCGGGCCTGTCCATCGCACCGACGATGGTCATCACCATGGCCCTGGTCGAACAGCTGGTACCGCGTGCGAAGCTGACCGAGGGCATGACGTGGGTGAGCACAGGCATCACGGTCGGCGTGGCTCTGGGAGCCTCGGTGTCCGGGTGGGTGATCGACTCGTCGGGGGCGGAGGCGGCGTTCGCGGTACCGGCCGCCGCCGGGGCACTCGCCGTGGTGGTGGCAGTCCTGGGGTTCCGCCGGCTGCGGCCGGCGCCGGAGCAGGAGGGGCCGCGTACGTATGAGCACGACGAGCACGATGAACGGAACCGCCGAGAAGGCGTGGCGTAACTGGGCGGGGAACGTCACTTCCCAGCCGCGGCGCAGCGTGTCGCCGGCGTCGGTGGACGAGCTGTCCGCCGCCGTCCGCAAGGCCGCGGAGGACGGGCTGACCGCGAAGGCCGTGGGCACCGGGCACTCGTTCACCGCCGCGGCCGCCACCGGCGGGGTCCTTATCCGGCCGGACCGGCTGGCTGCCATCCGGGAGATCGACCGCGAGCGCGGCACGATCACCGTGGAAGCGGGGGTTCCGCTCCACCAGCTGAACGCGGCGCTGGCCGCCGAGGGCCTGTCGCTGACCAACATGGGCGACATCATGGAGCAGACGGTGGCGGGCGCCACCAGTACCGGCACCCATGGCACCGGCCGGGACTCGGCCTCGATCTCCGCCCAGATCAAGGGGCTTGAACTGGTCCTGGCCGACGGCTCGGTGCTGACGTGCTCGGCGGACGAGAACGCCGACGTCTTCGCGGCGGCCCGGCTCGGACTCGGCGCCCTCGGGGTGATCAGCGCGATCACCTTCGCGGTCGAGCCGCTCTTCCTGCTCACCGCCCGCGAGGAGCCGATGCACTTCGACCGGGTCATGGCGGAGTTCGACCAGCTGGCGACGGAGAACGAGCACTTCGAGTTCTACTGGTTCCCGCACACCGACAGCTGCAACACCAAGCGCAACAACCGCAGCCAGGGCCCCGCCGCCCCGCTCTCCCCGGTCAAGGGCTGGATCGACGACGAGCTGCTGTCCAACGGCCTGTTCCAGGCCGCCTGCGCGCTGGGCAGAGCCGCTCCCGGCACCATCCCCGGCATCGCGAAGGTCTCCAGCCGGGCGCTGTCGGCCCGTACGTATACCGACATCGCGTACAAGGTCTTCACCAGTCCGCGCCGGGTGCGGTTCGTGGAGATGGAGTACGCCGTGCCGCGCGAGGCGGCGGTCGGGGCGATCCGCGAACTCAAGGCGATGGTCGAGTCCTCGGGGCTGCGGATCAGCTTCCCCGTGGAGGTGCGGATCGCGCCCGCCGACGACATCACCCTGTCCACCGCCTCCGGCCGCGACAGCGCGTACATCGCCGTCCACATGTACCGCGGCAGCCGCTACCAGGAGTACTTCACCGCCGCCGAGAAGATCATGACGGCGCACCAGGGCCGGCCGCACTGGGGCAAGGTCCACACCCGTGACGCGGAGTACTTCTCCGGGGTCTATCCGCGGTTCGGCGAGTTCACCGCCCTGCGCGACCGGCTGGACCCGCAGCGACTCTTCGGCAACGACTACCTGCGGCGGGTGCTCGGCGCGTAGTACCGCCTCCCGGCGCTCAGTCCTGGGTGCCGGGAGACGCGCTGCCGCCCGTTCCGCCCGTGCCCGCGTCCGAGGACGGGCCGGGGGCCGGCGTCGACGAGGTGCCGGTGCTCGGGGTGCCGCTCGGCGCGCTCGTCGAAGGGGAGCCGCTCGGATCGGGCGTGGGAGACCCGCTGCCGCTGTCCGACGGGGTCGGCGACGGTGACGAGGACCCCGAGGGCGTCGTCGACGGTCCGGACGAGGGGGCGCCGCTCGGGCTGCCGGCCGGATCGGAGGCCGGGGCGCTCGGCTTCCCGGCCGGCGAGCCGCCGTGCGAGCCGCCGTTGAAGACCGCCGTGACCGACGGCTCCGAGCCGGTGGCCAGCTCGATCGACGTGACCGTGCCCATCGCCAGCACGAACACGACGACGGCGCCGATCGCCGACTTACGCCAGCCGCGCTTGGTCGTGCCGTGCACGGTCGCCTCGCCGTACTCCCCGTCCGGTCTGCCGTCCTCCGGTCCACCGCTCTCACCCGGTGGCGGCAGTTCCTCCAGCATCCGGGTGGAGCCGGCCTGCGGCCCCGGGTCCGTTCCCGGCACGGAGACCGGCAGGTGCCGGGTGGAGACCGTGCGGATCTGCTCGCCGGTGCGCCGGAAGAAGTGCTGGAAGAGCGTGCCGCCCGCGGTGGCCACCACGCTGACCACACCGGCGCCGATGATCGTTCCGTACACCCCGAGCTGCGACGCCAGCAGCGCGGCGGTCACGGCCGCCAGCGCGCTGCCCGCCACCTGGGGGACGCTCAGGTCCAGCCGTCCCCGCTGGGGCGTTTCCTCGCGCTCGTCCTTTTCGTCCATATCCATACCTGGGTAGCCGATCTCATCCTCCTTGCACAGAGAAGAGACATATGGGCGAAGGCAGGAGTTCCACTTGCAGACATTCTGTGAGCCTCGCCACTCAACTGCCTTGCCACCGGAGAACTTCGCCTGCGCCGCGACCCACCTCAGTGGCCCGAATGGAGTACTGTGGCGAATCCTGGCTCCGGCTTCCCGTCCGGTTGCCCGGACCACGGGAGGGGAG
This sequence comes from Streptomyces sp. H39-S7, assembly GCF_027158205.1. Classification (GTDB taxonomy): domain Bacteria; phylum Actinomycetota; class Actinomycetes; order Streptomycetales; family Streptomycetaceae; genus Actinacidiphila. Next base: position 124,873 of record NZ_JAPVLU010000006.1, read on the forward strand.
CCCGGAGGCGGTGCTCATCCCGGGGTGCCGCGTTTGGTCACTCTGAGTGGCCAACTGGTCACCGTCCCATAACGGCGAGTCACGGCACCTGCCCGACACGCCGGGTAACCCTGCAAGGTTGTGGCATGCCGCACCTGGGCAGGCCACACTCGTCCAACGGGAGCAGCGACGCACGTGACGTCGGCAGGCACCACCCGGGAGGTTCCCATGCCCGAACTGCGTGTCGTGGCCGTCAGCAACGACGGAACACGACTGGTGCTCAAGGCTGCAGACAGCACGGAATACTCGCTCCCCATCGACGAGCGACTCCGGGCAGCGGTACGCAATGACCGTGCCCGCCTCGGCCAGATCGAGGTCGAGAGCCACCTGCGGCCACGCGACATCCAGGCACGTATACGAGCCGGAGCCTCCGCGGAAGAGGTCGCCCAGACCGCCGGAATTCCGGTGGAACGGGTCCGCCGCTTCGAGGGACCGGTGCTGGCCGAGCGCGCCTTCATGGCCGAGCGGGCCAGGAAGACCCCGGTGCGGCGGCACGGCGAGAGCGCCGGACCGCAGCTGGGTGAGGCGGTCGCCGAGCGGCTGCTGCTGCGCGGCGCCGAGAAAGAAACCGTTCTCTGGGACTCCTGGCGGCGCGACGACGGCACCTGGGAAGTCCTGCTGGTCTACCGGGTCGCCGGTGAACCGCACTCCGCGAGCTGGACGTACGACCCGCCCCGGCGGCTCGTCCAGGCCGTGGACGACGAGGCACGGGCGCTGATCGGCGAGACCACCCAGCAGGACGCCCCGCAGACGCAGGACTCCAAGGAGCCGCCGAGCTTCCCCTTCGTGCCGCGGATCGCCCGGCTGCCCAGGGACCGCCCGCTGGACCGGGCACTCGACCGGCAGTTGGAGCGCCCCGACCGGCCGCAGGAGCGCAGTGCCGAGCGCGCCGAGGAGGACCGGGACTCGCTGACCAGCCTGCTGGAGGCGGTGCCGAGCTTCCGCGGCGACATGGTCGTGCCGGCGCCACCGTCCGCACCGCCGGAGGCCCCTCCGGTGGAGCAGACGGAGGAGCCGGCGGCAGAGGAGGCGGCTCCGCCCGCCGCCAGCACGGGCGCGGGCTCCGCTTACGCGGACGTCCTGATGCCGCGGGCCGTCGCGGGGCACCGCGACCGGCTGGTCGGCACCACGGACCGGCAGGCCGAGGCGGACGGTGTCCGGCCGGGACGCCGGGCGACGGTGCCCAGTTGGGACGAGATCGTCTTCGGCAGCCGCCGCAAGAAGCAGGAGTAGCCACAGCAGTCGACAGGTAAGGGGCGGCGCACCAGGTGCGCCGCCCCTTACCTGTTCCCGCGACCCCTGTCCGAAGGACGGGGTGGCGCGGGTCAGCCCGGCTGGGCGCCGGTGGCGACCGGGCGGGCCTCGTCGGCCGTCCATTCGCTCCACGAGCCGACGTAGAGCGCTGCGGGGATGCCCGCGACCGCCAGCGCGAGCACCTGCTGCGCCGCCGAGACGCCGGAGCCGCAGTAGACGCCGACCTCGGCGGAGTCCTTGGCTCCCAGCTCCGCGAACCGGGCCGCCAGCACCTCGGCCGGCAGGAAGCGGCCGTCCTCCGCGACGTTCTCCGTCGTCGGCGCGCTCACCGCGCCCGGGATGTGACCGGCCACGGGGTCGATCGGCTCCACCTCGCCCCGGTAGCGCTCACCGGCCCGTGCGTCGAGCAGCAGGCCGCGCCGGGCCAGCGCCGCCGCGTCGTCGGCGGTCAGCAGCGGCGCCGATCCGACGGCGGGGGTGAAATCGCCGTGGGCGGGGTCCGCCGTGCCGGTCTCCAGCGGCTGCCCTGCGGCGGTCCAAGCGGCCAGTCCGCCGTCCAGGACCCGCACCCGGGTGTGGCCCGTCCAGCGCAGCATCCACCAGGCGCGAGCGGCGCCCCAGCCCTGGGCGGCGTCGTAGACGACCACGTCACGGTCGGCGCTGACGCCCGCCGCGCGCATCGCGGCGCCGAAGACCTCCGGGTCGGGCAGCGGGTGGCGGCCGTTCACACCGGGTTCGCCGGCCAGCTCGGAGTCGAGGTCGACGTAGACCGCTCCGGGGATGTGACCCGCCTCGTACTCCGGACGGCCTGGAGGGGCACCGAGCCGGTAGCGGACGTCGAGAACGGTGGTCCGGCTCAGCTCGCTCGCGAGTTCGACTGCAGCGATAATGGGTTCCATACGTCCATTGTGGGCCTCGCACGTTGGACGTTCGACTGATCGTCGTCGCGCGGCAACCGGCTCGAAACGGAAGCCGAATGGCAAAACGGGCATGATTCAGCACTTAGGGGTTGGATGCGGCGCGGCCGGGGCGCGCCGCGGGCCCCGTGATGGAACCATCGACTTCGGCACCTCCCCCGAATGCCCCGCGCGCCGGCCCCGAGGAGAGAAAATCCATGACCGAGGTTCCGAGCCGGCGTTCGCCCGGCACGCCCTGCTGGGTCAGCTTGATGGCACACGATCTGGACGCGGCCCAGGAGTTCTACGGCGCCCTGTTCGGGTGGGAGTTCCACGAGGGCCCGCAGCACCTCGGCCCCTACGTCCGGGCCGAGCTGGGCGGCCGGCAGATCGCCGGCATCGGCGACGGCCCGAAGGACCGCCACCTCCCGGTCTCCTGGACCACCCTGCTGGCCTGCGACGACGCGGACGTCACCGCCGAGTTGATCCGCGAGTGCGGCGGCACGGTCGGTGTCGGCCCGCTGGACGCCGACCACGAGGGGCGGATGGCGGTGGCCGTCGACCCGTCGGGCGCCGTCTTCGGGATCTGGCAGGCGCAGCGCCACCCCGGCGCCGGCGTCATCGGTGAGCCCGGAACGCTGGCCTGGAACGAGTTGGTCACGCGCGAGTCGTCCAGTGTCGAGAAGTTCTACACCGATGTCTTCGGCTACGAGACGGAGACCGGGAGGGCGGCGGACTTCGACTACCTCACCCTGCGGTTGAAGGGCCGTGCGGTGGCCGGGATCCACGGGGTCGGCCCGTCGCTGCCCCGCGACCGGGGCGCGCACTGGATGACGTACTTCGCCGTGGCGGACACCGACGCGGCGGTCCGCCGGGTGGTCGAGCTGGGCGGCCGGGTGCTGCAGCCGGCCCGCGACTCGGGCTACGGACGGCTGGCGACTGTCGCCGACCCCGAGGGCGCCGTCTTCACCGTCATCGACGCGGCTCGCTGACGCCGGCTCGGTCGACGGACCCGACGTTGCGGTCGACGGCCTGGTCCACCGGCAGCACGTCGGGGAAGAGTGCCGAGGCCTGCGCGCTCGCCGCCGTCATCCGCCGGGTGTGGTGGCGCCGGCACAGCACCTCGTAACCGACCTCGCCCGCCGGGCGGTTGACGTCGCCGACGAAGACCTGCGCGCCTTCGACGACCATCTGGCCGTCTATGGTCCGGGCGTTGTGCGTCGCGCGGGCCCCGCACCAGCACAGCGCCTCGACCTGCAGCACCTCGACGCGGTCGGCCATCTCGACGAGCCGCCGTGACCCGGGGAAGAGCTCGGTCCTGAAGTCGGTGGTGATACCGAAAGCGAAGACGTCCAGGCCCGGGTCGTCGACGATCCGGGCGAGCTGGTCGATCTGGGCGGGCGCGAAGAACTGCGCCTCGTCGACCAGGACGTAGTCGGCACGGCCGCCGCCCGACAGGTAGGAGACCACGTAGCCGTAGAAGTCGACGTCGTCGGCCGCCTCGATCGCCTTGGTGGACAGGCCCAGCCGGGACGAGAGCACGCCCTCCCCCCGCCCGGTCGTCACGGGTGAAGATCATGCCCTGCAGCCCCCGGGTCGAGCGGTTGTGCTCGATCTGAAGAGCGAGAGTGCTCTTACTGGGGCATCCGCCATGTCAGCTGAGCCGGGACCGCTCCCCGCAGCCCTTCGGCGCCGTCCGACTCTCGGGCGCGAGAGCACGAGGGCCGTGCGCCCACACCGAGCCCGCCTGGGGGTTGCGCCCGGGATGGGTGGGTCACATCTGCTGGAGTCTGCGATTGGCTTCGCCGGGGGTGAACAGGGCCGCGTCGAAGCCCGCCCCGGAGTCAAGGCCGAGCCACCGCACGAGGTCGTCGTGCTCCGCCCGTGTCGGGTCGGCGAGAGTCCGCTTGAGGTCTTCATAGGCCGCGGCGCCTCCGCAGTCCTCAGGAGGGCATGCGCCGGAACCGGCTACGCAGACCGGATAGCTCCGGTCCGCCTCGGCTGCGAGCCGGTGCTCCACCGTGACGCGGTGGTCCCAGGAATCACCGAAGTCGTACGTGTAGGCAAAGCTCCCTCCCTCCTTGAGCAGGGCGCCGAGAGTGACGCCCCGCTCGTCCTCGAAGTCGAGCTCGGTGTTGGCCCGGCCGTACTGGACGCCGTCCACGGTGAAAGCGTGCATATGGCTGTCCTCCCAGCCCATGACAGCCTGGATCGCGGCATGCACTTGGTCGAACCGGGCCGCGGCCGGCAGCAGCGCACGTCGCCAGACCGCCGGTTCGACAACGTCCTCCAGATCGATGCGCAGCTGGAACACCGTTTCTCCGGGGAGCGGTTCGCCGCGCATCACGGCCACGGCCTGCCTGCCCTGACCCGTCAGCTCCACGGTGTCATCGTCGCTTCGGACGGCCCCAAGGGCCGCGAGGACGTCGAGCAACAGCCGCACGTCACGATCGTTGCTGCCGCGCCAGCCCCGCAGCCGCTCGGGCGACACATCGTCGAGGATGTAGGGAGCGGTCACCGCCTGCCACACCGCTCTGCGCAGCGCGTCGCCGGCGAGCGGGCCACGAGCCGCGTACAGCCGATGCAGCAGCGTCCGCAGGCCGGCGGCATACTCCTGCGAGAAGACCGACTGGGCCCACCCCGAGACCAGTACGGCACTCCCGATGCGCGGTACCGCTTCGAAGAGGGCGTTCCACAGGCCATCGGGCTGGTCGAGCAGCCGGGCGTTCTTCTTCACCGGGAGCAGACGACCACCGGCAACCCTCAGCAGTCTGGCGGCCTTGGCCCATTCCGCCAGCAGGTTGAGGTGGTACAGCTCTTCGCTGGACTTCGTCTTGAACATCCGGTCACCGATCACCGGGTCCAGCTGGTCGCCGGTGCCCAGCAGCTCCACCAAGGTCCGGGCGTCCGCGAGAGTGATCCGGCCGGTCTGCGTCAGTTTCCGTCCCGCGCCGATCCACCCGACCAACTCCCGCACCTGCCCCACCGACTTGCCATGAGACTGGTCCACAACCGCTCCGTTCCGTGCTCTCGCCGCCTCGCCGAATCTACCCTCCCGCACCGCCGTCAGCCGTAGGGTGCTTCCGGTGAGCGAGTACCAGTACTACGAGTTTCAGGCCCTGGACCGGCCGCTGAGCGGCGACCAGCGGGAAGCACTGCGGGGCGTCTCCAGCCGGGCCAGGATCACCGCCACGAGCTTCACCAACGAATACCACTGGGGCGACCTGCGGGGGAATCCGCGAAACCTGGTGGAACGGTACTTCGACGCCCATCTGTACGTCGCCAGCTGGGGCACACGCCGGCTGATGCTCCGCCTGCCCCTACAGCGCCTGGCCCTGCGCAGCGTCCAACCGTACGGTCTCGGCAACCACGTCGAAGCCTGGGCCACCCGGACCCACCTTCTCCTCGACCTGACCAGCGAGGACGAGGGCGCCGACTGGGACGAGGGAGCCGACGATTCCCTGGCAGCGGTCATCGGCGTACGCGAGGAACTCGCCACCGGCGATATGCGGCCCCTCTATCTGGCGTGGCTCTCCGCCCTCTCTGCCTGGGAAGCCGAGGACGACGACGAAGGGGAGTACCAGTCCGCCCTGGAGCCTCCCGTCCCCGCCGGCCTGGGCAAACTCACGGCTCCGCAAAGCGCGCTCGCGGACTTCCTGCGCATCGACACCGACCTGCTCGCCGTCGCCGCACAGAGCAGCACCGCGGCGCCGGAACCCGCAGCCAGTCTGACACGGAAGGAGCTCGCGCGACTCGTCTCCGCCCTCCCGGACGAGGAGAAGGACGCCCTACTGGTGCGCCTCGCCCTCGGCCCGGAACCCCACTTGCACAGCGAACTCCTGCACCGTCTGCGGGAAACTTCCGCCCCCGCGACCGCACCCGGTCGCCGGACCGCCGCCCGGCTGCTGGATGCGGCGCACACCCGCCGCGCCGAGCGCCACGGGCACGCCGAACGCGACCGGTTGCGAGCCCGCGCCACGCGCCTGACCGCACTCGCCGCCGAGGCGGACATCATCTGGAACCAGGCCGAAGCACACATCGCCTCCAAGAAGACCAGTGCCTACGACGCGGCTGTCGCCCTCCTTTGTGACCTGCGCGATGCCTGCGCTCACGCCGGATACGGTGTCGATTTCCAGCAGCGTCTGGGGCTCCTGCGCGACACCTACCGGAGCCGGCCCGGCCTCATCCACCGTCTCGACAGTCACGGTCTCCGGTAACTCGGCCGCCGGCATGGAAGAAGCCGGTCAGGCGTGGTTGACGGGGAGGACGTCCGGGGAGAGGGCGCCGGCGTGGGCTGCGGCCGAGGTCATGCGGCGGCGGTGATGGCGGCGGCACAGGACCTCGTAGCCGATCTCCTCCGCCGGGCGGTTCACGTCACCGACCACCACCTGGGCGCCCTCGACGACCATCTCGCCGCCCACGGTACGGGCGTTGTGCGTGGCACGGGCGCCGCACCAGCACAGGGCCTCGACCTGGAGCTGCTCAAGCCGGTCCGCCAGCTCGATCAGCCGCTGCGAGCCCGGGAACAGCTTCGTGCGGAAGTCCGTCGTGATACCGAACGCGAAGACGTCCATGTCCAGGTCGTCCACGATGCGCGCAAGCTGGTCGATCTGCTCCGGGGCCAGGAACTGGGCCTCGTCCACGATCACGTAGTCCGCCTTGCCGCCCTTCGAGAGCTGGGAGACCAGGTACGCGTACAAGTCCATGCCCTCCGGCGCCTCGATCGCCTCCGTCACCAGACCCAGCCGGGACGACAGCTTGCCCTCGCCCGCGCGGTCGTCCCGCGTGAAGATCACGCCCTGCAGACCCCGCGCGTCGCGGTTATGGGCAATCTGGAGCGCCAAAGTGCTCTTTCCGCAGTCCATCGTTCCGGAGAAGAACACAAGCTCGGGCATGAGGAGGGCGACGGCCTTTCAGGGAGGAATGTCAGGGAGGGGACGGGCTGCGCTGCGGATCAGGAGCGTACTTCGAGCAGCGGCACGTGCTGCTCGACGGGGGACATCGAGCCGTGCAGACCCACCATCAGGGACTCCCCCGACTCCGTGCGGTTCGCCACGATCGCGATGTCGTCGCGCGCGACGGCGATGACGTCGCCGATCCTGCCGAGCACCCGCTCGTCGACGGGGTCGCCGGGGCGGCCGAACCAGCCCGCCGCGATGGCCTCTTCACGGGTGGCGACCCACATCTGCTCGCCGAGCACCTCGCTCCACACCGTGTACACGTCGGCGGCGGCGCCCGGCACGGCGTACACGTGGCGGGCACGGGCCTCGCCGCCGAGGACGGAGACGCCGGCGCCCAGCTCCCAGTCCTCGTCGAAGTCGATCCTGGACTCGGGGTCGAACGGGATGTCGATCATGCCGTGGTCGGCGGTGATGTAGAGCGCGGAGCGCGGCGGGAGTTGCTCGGCCAGCCGCTGGGCGAGGCGGTCGACCATCATCAACTGGCCGCGCCAGGCGTCGGAGTCGACGCCGTGCCGGTGGCCCATGGAGTCCAGCTCGCTGTAGTACGTGTAGACGAGCGTCCGGTCGGCGGCGCCGAGCCGGTCGGCCGCCAGGTCCATCCGCTCGTCGCCGGTGAGCCGGCCGTGGAAGGTGCCGCCGCTGAGCGCGATCTTCGTCAGCGGCGTGTGCTGGAAGTTCGGCGAGGACACCTGACAGGTCGCGACCCCGGCGGCGTCGGCGAGCTGGAAGACGGTGGGGTAGGGCTGCCACACGTGCGGGTCGGTCCACGGCTGCCAGCGCAGCTGGTTCATCAGCCGCCCGGAGGACGGATCCAGGACGGTGTAGCCGGCGAGCCCGTGGCGGCCCGGCGCCAGGCCGGTGCCGACCGACGCGAGCGAGGTCGCGGTGGTGGACGGGAAGCCCGCGGTGAGCGGCTGCCCCGTGCCGCCCCGGGAGGTGTGCATCAGGGAGGCGAGGAAGGGCGCCTCCTCCGGGTGCGCGCGCAGCAGTTCCCAGCCCATCCCGTCGACCAGGAAGACGCAGACGCGGTCGGCGGGGGCCAGTTCGAGGCCGGTGGCGGGCATGCCCGGGACGGCCAGCCCGGCGGCCGCCGCGGGGAAGAGGTCGCAGAGCGAGGCGGTGCCGTAGAGCGGTGCCGGAGCGGTACGCGGATCCAGTGGCGCGGGGTCGTAGGCGGGTACGGCGTGCACCATCAGCGGTCGGCCGCCGTCGCCTCGGACAGCGCCTGCGCGAAGGCGAGGGCCTGGCGTACCGCGTCGGGCCCGTCGCCGGCCTCGCTGACCCGCAGCGACAGGTCGTCGGCGGTCGAGGAGCCGGTGTAGCCGTGGTCGGCGTCGCAGTTGGGGTCGCCGCAGGCGGCGGGCTCCAGGTCCAGCCGGCTGACCGCGCCCCAGCCGATGGTCAGTACGACCTCGCGGGGCAGCGTGCCCGGCACGTACGCCTCGGGGTTGGCCACCACCCGGCTGACCACCACGGACGAGATCCGGCCGATCTTCACGGACTCGGTGGAGGTGGTCGCGTACGGGGTCGGGGACGTGTCGTCGGCGGCCTGCTCGTCGGTGTGGCTCACGATGAAGCGGTGGTCGGTGATGACCAGCACCGTCACATGCCGGCGCACCTCGTTCGCGTCGAACGTCGTCTCCTGGTGGACCAGGTAGGACGCCACCGGCTCGCCGCCCACCGCGGCCTCGACGGCCTCGGCCACCAGGGCCGGGTAGTAGCCGCTGCGCTCGATGGCCGTGCGCAGGCCCTGGGTCGTCATACCGGTCTTCGCCATGAGGTCCATCTTAAGGGCGGGTACCGCTCAGAAGGACGACAGTGCGCGTGGTCCCAGATCGGTTCTGGCGGGCGGCCGGTCGAGCCGGACGGACGCTCCGAGAACGGTGAGGCCGCGAGCCGCCACGACCACCGGCTCCAGGTCGACGGCGACCACTTCCGGGAGGTCGTCGACGAGCAGCGAGACCCGCAGCAGCAGTTCCTCCAGGGCGGCGGTGTCCACCGGTTCGCTGCCGCGCCAGCCGAAGAGCAGCGGGGCCGCCTTGATGGAGCGCACCAGTTCCGCCGCGTCCCGGTCGGTGGCGGGCACCAGCCGGTGCGCGGTGTCCCCCAGCAGTTCCGAGGGGGCGCCGGCCAGGCCGAACGAGAGCACGGCACCGACCGCCGGGTCGACCGTGGCGCGGACGACGGTGTCCACCCCGCGCGGCGCCATCGCCTGCACCACCAGCAGCAGTTCCTCCGGCTTACCGAGACGCGCGGTCAGCTCCTCGTAGGCGCGCCGCAGATCGTCCTCGTCGGCGAGGTCGAGCCGGACCCCGCCGAGGTCGGCCCGGTGCCGCAGGTGCGGAGCCGTCGTCTTGAGGGCCACCGGGTAGCCGAGCCGCCGGGCGGCGGCGAGCGCGGCGGCGATCCCGGGCGCGGGCAGCGCGGACCGCACGGTGATCCCGTAGCGCCCCAGGAGGGCCGCGGCGGCCCCGTCGTCGAGGAGGACGCCGTCCTGGCTGCCGCTCTCCCCCGCGTCCAGCAGCCGTGCCACGTCGGCCGCCGCCGCGCTCTCCTCGATGTCCGCGAACTGCGGCACCCGGCCGGGCGTGGCGGCGCCCTGCCGCCACAGCGCGTACTCCACCGCCTCCGCCAGGGCGCGCACCGCGCGGTCGGCGGCGGGATACGCCGGGACCCGCGCCTGGTCCGGCCCCTCGCCGGAGGGGGCCGGGAGGCCCAGCCGGTCGGCCATGGTCTCCAGCGCGAGGTGGGCGACGACGACGGGCTTGCCGGAGCCGGCCGCGGCCGCGCGCAGTGCCTGGGCCAGCGCGGGGTCGTCGCCGGACTCCGGGTCGGGGGCGTCCTCGCAGCCGACCCGGGGGATGGCGGTGACGACCACGGCGTCGCTGGTGTCGTCGGCCAGTGCCGCGGTGAGCGCGGCGCGGAAGTCGCCGGGTCCGGCCGACGTGGTGAGGTCGATCGGAGCGAGCGGCCGCAGCCCCGCGGTCAGCGCCGCGTCGTAGGTGAGCAGCCCGAGGGAGTCGGAGTTGCCGAGGATCGCGACCCGGCCGCCGCGCGGGATGGGCTGGAAGGAGAGCAGCAGGCCCACGTCCAGGAGTTCGGTGACCGTGTCGACGCGGATCACCCCGGCCTGCCGGAACAGCGCGGACACCGTGCTGTCCGGGATCCGGGTCGGGGAGACGGCGTGCCCGGCGGGGGTGGTGCCGGAGTGCAGGGCGCCCTTGACGACCACGACCGGCTTGCTCGCGGCGGTCCGTTTGGCGAGGCGGGTGAACTTGCGCGGGTTGCCGAAGGATTCGAGGTACATGAGGACGGCGTCGGTGTCCGGGTCGTTGTGCCAGTACTGCAGCAGGTCGTTGCCGGAGACGTCGGCCCGGTTGCCGGCCGACACGAACGACGAGAGCCCGGCGCCGCGCCGGTGCAGCCCGGACAGCAGCGCGATGCCGATCGCGCCGGACTGGGTGAACAGCCCGAGCCGTCCGGCGGCCGGCACCTCGGGCGAGAGCGAGGCGTTGAGGCGCACGCCCTGGGCGGTGTTGATGATGCCGAAGGCGTTGGGGCCGATGACCCGCATGCCGTACGAGCGGGCCTGGCGCACCAGTTCGCGCTGCCGTTCCCTGCCCTCGGGGCCGGACTCGGCGTACCCGGCGGTGACCACGACGACGCCTTGGACGCCGTGTTCCCCGCAGGCCGCGACGGCGGCGGGCACGTTCTCGGCGGGTACCGCGATGATCGCCAGGTCGACCGGTTCGGGGATGTCGGCGACGGTGCGGTGCGCGCGGACGCCGTCGAGGGTGCTCTCGCCCGCGGGGAACGAGCGGTTGACCGCGTGCACCCGGCCGGTGAAGCCGCCCGCGAACAGGTTGCGCAGCAGGGTGCGGCCGACGCCGCCGGGCCGCCGGCTCGCGCCGATCACGGCGACCGACCGGGGGGTGAGCAGCCGCTGCACCGAGCGCGCCTCGGCGCGGTGCTCGCGGGCCCGCATCACCTGGACCGACGCCTCGGTGGGCTCCAGGTCGAGTTCGAGGTGGACGACGCCGTCGGTGAAACTGCGCTGCTGGGTGTAGCCCGCGTCGGTGAAGACCTTGACCATCTTGCGGTTGGCGGGCAGGACTTCGGCGATGAACCGCAGGATGCCGCGCTCGCGGGCGACCGCCCCGATGTGCTCCAGCAGCGCCGAGGCCACCCCGCGGCCCTGGTGGGCGTCCTGGACGAGGAACGCCACCTCGGCCCGGTACGCGTCGCCGCTGGCCGGCCGGCCGTCGGCGTCGATGCGGTCGTAGCGGACGGTGGCGATGAACTCGTCGCCGACGGTTGCCGCCAGGCCCACCCGGTCGTCGTAGTCGTGATGGGTGAAGCGGTGGACGTCGCGGTCGGAGAGCCGGGGGTACGGCGCGAAGAAGCGGTAGTACTTCGACTCGTCGGAGACCTGCTCGTAGAAGTCCACGAGCCGCTGGGCGTCGTCGGGGCCGATCGGCCGGATGTGGGCGATGCCGCCGTCGCGCAGAACGACGTCCGCTTCCCAGTGCACCGGATACGGGCGGGGGGCCGGAGTCGTCATGGGGCCAGGGTAACGACCTCGGGTGCCCGGAGGGCTCGGTGCGGTCCGGGCGCGCCCGTCTGGCGTCGGGTCGGCGCAGCGGGCAGGCTGAACTGCGTCGAGGTGTCTGAGCAGTCTCCCGCCCGTGCGAAACTGGTCTAGACAACAGGAACCACCTGAAGGGCTACACCATGGTTGAGCGCCGCGTCACCGTCGGCTGGGCCGAGGGCCTGCACGCCCGCCCCGCTTCACTCTTCGTCCGCGCGGTGACCGCCGCCGGCGTCCCGGTGACGATCGCGAAGGCGGACGGCAACGCCGTCAACGCCGCCTCGATGCTGGCCGTGCTCGGCCTGGGCGCGCAGGGCGGCGAGCCGGTCGTGCTCGCGTCGGAGGCCGAGGGCGCCGACGCCGCACTCGACCGGCTGGCCAAGCTGGTCTCCGAGGGCCTCGAGGAACTCCCCGAGCCCGTCTGAGCCCCCGGGCGTATGCCCGTGCAGGAATATCGGCGGGGTCGCGTTGTCCGACGGGATAACGCGACTCCGCCTTTTCCTATTCAAGGCGCCCGCAGAGCACCGGTAATTCTGCCCACTTGTATACGGTGCCATTGTTAATTCTTCCGGCGTGCGGCGTATACAGAAGGTTTCGGAGTCCTCACGGCGACGGCGCGCTCCACATGCCCGGCCGAGATCCGGCGGGCCCGCTCGGCGTCCCCGCGGGCCACCGCGTCGACTATGGCGCCGTGCTCCTCCCAGGACTGCACCGCCCGGTCCGGCTCCCCCTCGCCGTACACCCAGGCGATCTTGTGCCGCAGCTGGGTGAGCAGCGCGGCCAGGGTGGGACTGCCGGAGGCCTGCGCGAGCGTCTCGTGGAACCAGCCGTTCAGGGACGGCAGATCCGACAGCTGGCCCTGCTGGGAACGCTCCTGGCCCAGCCGCACCAGCCCGCGCAACACCTTGAGGTGGGCGTCCGTGCGCCGCTGCGCGGCCCTGGCGGCCCCCAGCGGCTCCAGCAGGCCGCGAAGCTCCAGCAGATCGGCCGCCTCCTGCGCCGTCGGCTCGGCGACGGAGGCGCCCGCGTGCCGGCGGGTGCGGACGAACCCCTCGGACTCCAGCGTGCGCAGCGCCTCCCGCACCGGGACCCGGGAGACGCCGTAACGCCTCGCCAGCAGCTCCTCGGTCAGCCGGCTGCCAGGCGGGTAGTAACCGCCGACAATGTCGTCACGGATCGCGGTGCACACGACCTGTGCGGAGATACGACGCCCTGCGCCGTCCGTCCCGTTCACACCCGATTCCGCATCGCCGGTCTCCATTCATTTCCCCGTATTCTTCGGCGACTCTATTCCAGCACATCCGGGAATCCGACCGCAGGCGAGAATTCATGGATTATTTTTGGACAACACGAAGGCCCCGGCGGGGAGCCGGGGCCTTCGGGGGGACGGGGTTCTGCTGATCCCGGAGGGATCGGGTGGATCAGATGGAGACGCCGTGCGAGCGGAGGTACGCCTCGGGGTCGATGTCCGAGCCGTACTCGGCCGTGGTGCGGGCCTCGAAGTGCACGTGCGGTCCCGTGACGTTGCCGGTCGCGCCGGACAGGCCGATCTGCTCGCCGGTGGTGACGGTCTGGCCGACCGAGACGCTGAGCGAGGACATGTGGGCGCACAGCGTGTAGATGCCGTCGTTGTGCCGGATCACCACGTTGTTGCCGTAGGCCGAGTCGAAGCCGGCGGTGACGACGGTTCCCGCCCCGACGGCGTGGACCGGGGTGCCGGTGGACGCGGTGAAGTCGACACCGGTGTGGTAGCCGGAGGACCACATGGAGCCGGGGACCTTGTACCCGGTGCCGATGCCGCTGTCGACGGGCAGCACGAAGGAGTTGAGCTTCCTGCGCTCCTCGTCACGGGCGGCGCGGGCCTGGGCCTCGCGCTCGGCGATGCGCTCCGCCTTGGCCTTAGCCTCGGCGGCGGCCTTCTTCGCGGCGGCCTCGGCCAGGCGCTTCGCCTCGTCCGCCTTGCGCTTGGCCTCCGCGGCCTTGCGCTTGGTCTCGTCGGCCGCCTTGTGCTGGGCGGCGGCCTGGGCGGCGAGGGAGTCGGTGAGGTTGTCCGAGGCGTCGACGGCGCGGGCGAACGCGATGTCCTCGATCGCCTGGGGAGCGGCATCGGCCGGGGTGGAGAGCGCGGTGGCCGCGGTGGCTCCGAAGGTGCCGGCGGCGGTCAGGACCGCGACGCCGGCCAGGGTGGTCCCGGTGCGCAGAGCGGCACGACGGGGACGGCGGTGCTTCCCGCTGGGCGCGGGCAGAACTTTGAACGCCATGGGTGCGGCGAGATCCTTTCCTTCCTTCTCGCCTACCGGGTTAGCTGACGGGTTCGGAGCAGGAAGGTCTCCTACGGGCTGCCTCGTGGTGAGGACGGCCCGATTCACCCCAGGGACGTGGGTCCCCGGCTCCCCAGGCTCGCGCCGGACGGGGACTCGGCGATCACTGCCCGGTTGCCGCTGGACGCGGCGGATGGTGACGAGCAGCAGAGGGGGACGCTAATCGGACCGCGTCGGTTACGGCAAACAGATCAGGTGATTTGTTGCGTTCGCCACAAGATTGGTTTGCCGGCGGATAAAGATCCAAAACGCCCGGAACCCCGGCGCCCCAAGGGGTGCGCCAGGGTTCCGCCGACCGCCGCGCGGTCGGGCCGGTCAGCCGGCCGAGACGACCTTCACCGGGCCGAGGCCCAGCTCCGTGACAGGCCCCTCGATCGCCGAGGCGTCGCCCACCAGGACGACGACCAGGCGGTCCGTCGGGAAGGCGCTGACCACCGCGGCGGTCGCCTCCACGGTGCCGGTCCTGGCCAGCCGCGCGTACATCTGGGCCTGGAAGTCGTCCGGCAGGAACTGCTCGACCTGGTCGGCGAGCGTGCCGGCGACGGCCGCGGCCGTCTCGTAGCGCAGCGGGGCCACGCCCACGAGGTTCTGCACGGCGACGTCGCGCTCGTCGTCGGTCAGCCCCTCGGCCGCCAGCGTGCGGATGACCAGCCAGGCGTCGGCCAGCGCCGGTCCGGTGACCTCGGTGGCCACCGAGCCGCTGATGGCGAGCAGCGAGGCTCCCGTGCCCTCCGGGGTGGACAGCAGCACCTGGCCGAAGGCCCGCACGCCGTACGTGTAGCCCTTCTCCTCGCGCAGCACCCGGTCGAGACGGGAGGTCAGGGTGCCGCCCAGGCAGTACGTGCCGAGCACCTGGGCCGGCCAGACCGGGTCATGGCGGTCGGAGCCGGTACGGCCGATCAGCAGCTGGGTCTGCACCGCTCCCGGCCGGTCCACGATCACCACGCGCGCGGTGTCGTCGGCGGTGATCTGCGGCAGCGGGCGCGGCTGCGCGGCCGAGCCGGTCCATTCGCCGAGCGTCTCGTCCAGCAGCGCGACCAGGTCGATGCCGGTCAGATCGCCGACGACGACGGCCGTGGTGGTGGCGGGACGCACGTGCGCCTCGTAGAACGCCCGGACGGCCGCCGCGTCGATCCGCGCCACCGTCTGCTCGGTGCCCTGGCGCGGGCGGGAGCAGCGCAGGTCCGTGGGGAACAGTTCGGCGGAGAGCGCCATGGAGGCGCGGCGGGCCGGGTTGGCCAGCTCGTGCGGGATCTCGTCGAGCCGGTTGTTGACGAGCCGCTCGACGTCGCTGTCCGGGAACGCGGGGGCGCGCAGGGCGTCCGCGAGCAGCCCGAGAGCCTTGTCCAGCCGGGAGGCCGGGACCTCCAGCGAGACCCGGACGCCCGGGTGGTCGGCGTGCGCGTCCAGGGTGGCGCCGCAGCGCTCCAGCTCCGCGGCGAACTCCTCCGCGGTGAGCTTGTCGGTGCCCTCGGAGAAGGCGCGGGCCATGATCGTGGCCACCCCGTCCAGGCCTTCGGGTTCCGCGTCCAGCGGCGCCGAGAGCAGCACCTCCACCGCGACGACCTGCTGGCCGGGGCGGTGGCTGGTGAGCACGGTCAGCCCGTTGCCGAGCGTGGACCGGTCCGGGGCCGGAAAGGCCCACGGCTTGGGGGCACCCGGCTGCGGCTGGGGGTGGAACGTCATGGTCGCGGCGACGTCGGTCACTGGTCCGCGCCTTCCTGCTCGGTCTCGTCGGCCGCCTCGTCGGACGAGCCGGTGGGCTCGTAGACCAGGACGGCTCGGTTGTCGGGGCGCAGCCGGGCCGCGGCGACGGCCCGTACTTCCTCCGGAGTGATCTCCAGCACCCGCTGGACGGCGGTGAGCGCCAACTGCGGGTCGCCGTAGAGCACCGCGAAGCGGCACAGCTCGTCGGCGCGGCCGCCCACGGTCGCGAGCCGGTCGAGCCACTCGCGTTCCAGCTGCGCCTGGGCCCGCTCCATCTCCTGCGGGGTGGGGCCCTCGGCGGCGAAGCGCGACAGCTCCTCGTCGACGGCCGCCTCGATGTCGGTGAGTTCGGCGCCGCTGGACGCCTTCACGTCCAGCCAGCCCAGCGACGGCGCGCCGGCCAGTCGCAGCAGGCCGAACCCGGCCGCCACGGCGCTGCGGTCGTGGCGCACCAGCCGGTTGTGCAGCCGGGACGACTCGCCGCCGCCGAGCACGGTCAGCGCCAGGTCGGCCGCGTCGGACTCCCTGGTGCCGTCGTGCGGCAGCCGGTACGCCGCCATCAGGGCGCGCGAGGGCACGTCCTCCTCGACGACCTCGCGCAGCTGGCCGCCCATGACGTCGGGCAGCGACCCGTCACGGGGGGCGGGCTTGCCGTCGTGGCCGGGGATGGTGCCGAAGTACTTCTCGACCCAGGCCAGCGTCTGCTCGGGGTCGATGTCGCCGACCACGGCCAGCACCGCGTTGTTCGGCGCGTAGTACGTGCGGAAGAACGCCCGCGCGTCCTCCAGGGAGGCCGCGTCCAGGTCGGCCATCGAGCCGATCGGGGTGTGGTGGTACGGGTGGCCGTCGGGGTAGGCCAGCGCGGTCAGCCGCTCGAAGGCCGTGCCGTACGGCACGTTGTCGTACCGCTGGCGGCGCTCGTTCTTGACGACGTCGCGCTGGTTCTCCAGGCTCTCGTCGTCGAGCGCGGTGAGCAGGCTGCCCATCCGGTCCGCCTCGAGCCACAGCGCCAGTTCCACCTGGTGGGCCGGCATCGTCTCGAAGTAGTTGGTGCGCTCGAAGCTGGTGGTGCCGTTGAGCGAACCGCCTGCGCCCTGGACCAGCTCGAAGTGACCGTTGCCCTTCACACTGGCCGACCCCTGGAACATCAAGTGCTCGAACAGGTGGGCCAATCCGGTCCGGCCTTTCACCTCATGACGGGAACCGACGTCGTACCAGAGGCACACCGAGGCGACCGGGGTGAGGTGGTCCTGGGAGAGCACCACACGCAGGCCGTTCGCCAAACGGTGTTCGGTTGCTGTCAGGCCGTCGGAGTCCTGCGGCTGTGTGCCGTCCGACGTGGCCGTGAGACCCATGGGCAAGCTGTCCTTCCGGTCGTATGCACGTGTCTTGGTCGAGTGCTGACACTCTAGGCAAGCGTGCCGACACCACGCGAAGTTCCCGCTCACGGCACGCTTATGCCGGGCGGTGGTCACCAGTGTCAGTGGGCCGGTCCACAATGGTCCGCGTCAGCCCCGTCCAGGTCCAGGAAAAGGAGCAGCAGCCGCGATGGCCCGCCGCACCACGAAGACCCCTCCTCCCGACGACTTCGAGGAGCGCATCCTCGACATCGACGTCGTCGATGAGATGCAGGGCTCTTTCCTCGAGTACGCCTACTCGGTCATCTACTCGCGCGCCCTGCCCGACGCCCGTGACGGGCTCAAGCCCGTGCACCGGCGCATCGTCTACCAGATGAACGAGATGGGGCTGCGCCCCGACCGGGGGTATGTGAAGTGCGCCCGCGTGGTCGGCGAGGTGATGGGCAAGCTGCATCCGCACGGCGACGCCTCCATCTACGACGCCCTGGTGCGTATGGCGCAGCCGTTCTCCATGCGCCTCCCGCTGGTCGACGGGCACGGGAACTTCGGCTCCCTGGGCAACGACGACCCGCCCGCCGCGATGCGTTACACCGAGTCGAAGATGGCCGGGGCCGCCACGCTGATGGTGGAGTCCATCGACGAGGACACCGTCGACTTCTCGCCCAACTACGACGGCCAGGAGATGGAGCCGGTCACGCTCCCGGCCGCCTATCCGAACCTGCTGGTCAACGGCGCGTCGGGGATCGCGGTCGGCATGGCGACGAACATGCCGCCGCACAACCTCGGCGAGGTCATCGCCGCCGCCCGGCATCTGATCAAGCACCCGGGCGCGGACCTCGAGACGCTGATGCGCTTCGTACCCGGCCCCGACCTGCCCACCGGCGGCCGCATCGTCGGCCTGGCCGGGGTGCGGGACGCGTACGAGAACGGCCGCGGCACGTTCAAGATCCGTGCCACGGTGTCCGTCGAGGACACCTCGCCGCGCCGCAAGGGCCTGGTCGTCACCGAGCTGCCGTTCACGGTCGGCCCGGAGAAGGTCATCGCCAAGATCAAGGACCTGGTCGGCGCGAAGAAGCTCCAGGGCATCGCCGACGTGAAGGACCTCACCGACCGGTCGCACGGCCTGCGCCTGGTGATCGAGGTCAAGAACGGCTTCCACCCCGAAGCCGTGCTGGAGCAGCTCTACAAGCTGACGCCGATGGAGGAGTCCTTCGGCATCAACAACGTGGCGCTGGTCGACGGGCAGCCGCTCACGCTGGGCCTCAAGGAGCTGCTGGAGGTCTACGTCGACCACCGCTTCGAGGTGGTCAGGCGCCGCAGCGAGTTCCGCCGCACCAAGCGCCGGGACCGGCTGCACCTGGTCGACGGCCTGCTCGTCGCCCTCATCGACATCGACCAGGTCATCTCGATCATCCGGTCGAGCGACAACTCCGCGCAGGCCAAGGAACGGCTGATCGGGCACTTCTCGCTGTCCGAGATCCAGACCCAGTACATCCTGGACACCCCGCTGCGCCGGCTCACGCGGTTCGACCGCATCGAGCTGGAGTCCGAGCGCGAGCGGCTCAACGCCGAGATCGAAGCGCTCACGGTGATCCTGGAATCGGACGCCGAGCTGCGCAAGCTGGTCTCCAACGAGCTGGCCGCGGTGGCCAAGCAGTACGGCACCGACCGCCGGACCGTCCTGCTGGAGTCGGCCGGCTCGCCGGTCTCCTCCGTTCCGCTGGAGGTCGCCGACGACCCCTGCCGGGTGCTGCTCTCCTCGACGGGGCTGCTCGCGCGGACCGCCAACGGCGAGGAGTTCGACGACAGCGAGGGCAAGCGGGCCAAGCACGACGTGATCGTCTCCGCGGTGCCGACCACGGCGCGCGCCGACGTCGGCGCCGTCACCTCCGCCGGCCGGCTGCTGCGGCTCACCGTGATCGACCTGCCGATGATGCCGGACACGCACGGGGCGCCGAACCTGGCGGGCGGAGCTCCCGTCTCGGAGTTCCTGTCCCTGGAGACCGGCGAGCGGGTGCTGTGCCTGACGACGCTCGACGAGTCCTCACCCGGTCTCGCGCTGGGCACGGAGCAGGGCATCGTCAAGCGGGTGGTCCCGGACTATCCCGCGAACAAGGACGATCTGGAGGTCATCGGCCTCAAGGACGGTGACCGGGTCGTGGGCGCCGTGGAGCTGCGCACCGGCGAGGAGGACCTGGTCTTCATCACCGACGACGCCCAGCTGCTGCGGTACCCGGCCTCGCAGGTGCGCCCCCAGGGGCGCCCGGCTGGCGGTATGACCGGCATCAAGCTGACCGACGGGGCGAAGGCGATCTCCTTCACGGCCGTCGACCCGGCCGTGGACGCGGTGGTGTTCACCGTGGCCCGCGCCGAGGGCACGCTCGACGGCGCGGTCCAGGGCACCGCCAAGCTCACCCCGTTCGAGCAGTATCCGCGCAAGGGCCGGGCGACCGGCGGGGTGCGCTGCCAGCGCTTCCTGCGCGGTGAGGACGGCCTGGTGCTCGCCTGGGCGGGCGCGGTCCCGGCCCGCGCCGCGACGGCGACGGGCCTGCCCGCCGACCTCCCCCCGAAGGACCCCCGCAGGGACGGTTCAGGGGTGGCGCTGGCCAAGCCGATCACGGTGGTGGCCGGCCCGGTCTGACCCGAAGGACCGCCGACCGGCGACCGGCAGGGCGCGGCACCACCGGTGCCGCGCCCTGCCGCGCTGCGGTTAGGCTGCCCTGTGTGAGTACGTGCACGAACGCTTCGGCGGAGCTGGGCGAACCGCTCGCCGCGACCGCTGCCACCGCCAGCACCTGGCTCCTGCTCGAACAGCCCGGTCCCTGGGGCGCGAAGGCCCTCACCTCGAGCCATCTGGATCCGGCGGTGGGCCGGGCCCTGGAGAAGGCCGCGAAGGGCACCGGCGTCAGGGTCGCGCTGATCCGGCGCCCGGGGCGCCACGCGGACTTCCGTGTCCCGCCCTCCCGGCACCAGGTCCTCATCGCCCATGTCGTCCCCGGGCGGTCCTGGATCCGGCAGGACGTGATCGACGACCCCGCCGCCCTGCTGGAGCTGGACTTCGCGGCGCTGGGCACCGGCGAGCACCGGGGGTTCGGGCAACCGCACCGGGAACCCGTCGCGCTCGTCTGCACCAACGGCAGACGGGACCGCTGCTGCGCGCTGAACGGCCGTCCGCTCGCCGCGCGGCTGGCCGCCGAGGGCGGCGGCAGCGGCGTATGGGAGATCACCCACATCGGCGGCCACCGGTTCTCCCCCACCATGCTCGTCCTGCCGTCCGGCTACGCCTACGGGCGGATCGACGCGGAACTGGCCCACGGGGTGCTCAAGGCTGCGCGCGACGACCGGATCGGGCTCGAGGGCTGCCGCGGCGCCTCCGCCTGGGACCGGCCGGGCCAGGCCGCCGACCTCGCGGTGCGCTCCCTGACCGGCGAGGACCGGACGGACGCGCTCGTGGTCGAGCGCACGGAGGGTTCGTCGCCGGCCTGGTCGGTGCGCGTGGCGCACACCGACGGCCGGTCCTGGGACGTCGGCGTCACCGAGGTCCCGGCGCTGCCGCCGCGCCCGGAGAGCTGCGGAGCGGCCCTCGGCTCCCCCGCCCGGATGGAGGTCACGGGGATCGAGGCGGTGGCCGGGGGCCGCTGACAGCGACGCGGGAGGAAGGTGCGGATCAGCCCGCCTTCTTCACGAACTCCGAGGTGTAGGTCTTCTCCAGGTTCACCGTGGCGTGCTTCAGGGCCGGGTTGAACGCCTTGAGGACCTTCTCGACGGTCTGCGGACCGTCGGCCGGCATGACCCCGTCCTTGGTGAACATCGGCAGCGTGGCCTTGATCGACTGGGCGTACAGCTCCTTGCCGCCCTGCGCGTAGTCGGCCGGCATCTTCGCGGCGATCTCCTCCGGGGTGTGCGTGGACATCCAGGCGAGCGTCTTGACGAAGGCGTTGGCCATCTTCTGCACCGTCGCCTTGTGACCGTTCACCCAGTCGGTGCTCATGTAGAGGCTGGACGACGGGTAGAGGCCGCCGAGCGCCGCCTTCGAGCCCTCGGGGGTGCGCATGTCGTACAGCACCTTGCCGATGCCCTTGTCGAGGATCTGCGCGACGGTCGGGTCGGTGGTCATCCCGCCCTGGATCGAGCCCTGCTGCAGAGCGGCGATGAACGTCTGGCCCGCGCCCACGGCGACCGGGGTGAAGTCGCTGACCTCCACGCCGTTCTTGACGGCGAGGTACTTGGTGAGGAAGTCGGTGGAGGAGCCGAGGCCCGTCACGCCGAGCTTCTTGCCCTTGAAGTCCTTGGCGGAGGAGATGTCGCCGGCCGCCTTGGCGGAGACCACCTCGACCTCACCGGGAGCCTGCGCCAGTTGCACCACGGACTCGATGATCTTTCCCTTGACCTGGAGGTCGAGGGTGTGGTCGTAGAACCCGACGACGCCCTGCACGTCGCCGGAGACCAGCGAGGTGGTGGCCTGCACACCGGCCGGCTCGGTGAGCAGCGTGACGTCCAGGCCCTCGGCCTTGAAGAAGCCGAGCTGCTGGGTGAGCATCGCGGGCAGGTAGATGACCTTGTCGAGGCCGCCCACCATGACCTTGACCTTGCCGTTGTCGCCCGCCGCCGAGGAGTCGCTGCCGCAGGCGGTGAGGGTGGTGAGGGCGAGCGCTCCGGCGACCGCGGCCGCCGGGATTCTGGCCATGCTGCGCATGTTCACGTCCTTGTGAGGGGATGGCGAAATGAAGGGGGAGAGTCGTTCGGGGGACATCGGGAACGAGGCCCGGCTCGCGGGTCTCAGCGTTCGGAGCCGGGCTCGGCCGGCTTCCAGCGGAACAGCCGCTTCTCGCCGAACGTCAGCAGCCCCTCGGCCAGCAGTGCCACCACGGCGAGGATCACCATGGCCGCGTACACCCCGGCCGCGTTGAAGGTGCCCTGCGAGGCGGAGACCAGCAGGCCGAGGCCCTTGGTCGCGCCGATGTACTCGCCGACGATGGCGCCGATCAGCGCGAAGCCGAATGAGACGTGCAGGCTCGTGAAGATCCATGACGTGGCGGACGGGATGACGACCTGCAGCGTCACGCGGCGGTTGCTCGCGCCGAGGATGCGGGCGTTGGAGACCAGGTTGCGGTCCACCTCCCTGGCCCCCTGGAAGGCGTTGAAGAACACCGGGAAGAAGACCAGGACGACTGCGGACGCGACCTTCGAGGCCGGGCCGAGGCCGAACCAGATGAGGAAGATGGGCGCCAGCACGATACGCGGCAGCGCGTTGAGGACCTTGATGTACGGGCCGAGCACGTCGGCCAGGAAGCGCACCCGGCCGAGCGCGATGCCCAGCAGCACGCCGGCGATGACGCCGATGATCCAGCCGAACAGCGCCTCGTAGAGCGTGTACCAGATCTGCTCCCACAGGGAGCCCTGCGCGGTGCCGTGCAGCGCCCACTCCCGGATCTGGTCCCAGATCTTCGACGGCATCGAGAAGTTGAACGGGTCGATGATCCCGGCGCGGGCGAACCACTCCCACAGGCCGATCACGGCGACGAGCAGCAGCAGACGGGTTCCGTAGACCAGGACCCGGCGGTTGCGGGCGGCCCGGGCCCGGGCCGCGGTGCGCTCGGTGGAAGCCTTGGCGGGACGGGCCTCGGCGGGCCGGTCCCTGGTGGCCACGGCGTCGGTGACGATGCTGGTGACGGGTTCAGGCGGCATTGCCGGCTCCCCTCTCGCGGGTGATGCGGACCTCTTCGCCCAGCGAGGACCAGATCTCCCGGTAGATCTCCAGGAACCGCGGTTCCATCCGGACCTCCTCGACCTTGCGCGGCCGCGGCAGGTCGATCGTGAAGACCTCCTTGACGGTCGCGGGTCCGGCGGTCATGACCACGACCTTGTCGGCGAGGGCGATGGACTCCTCCAGGTCGTGCGTGACGAACACGACCGAGGAGCCGGTGCCCGCCCACAGGTCCAGCAGTTCGTCCGACATCAGCGCCCGGGTCTGGACGTCGAGCGCCGAGAAGGGCTCGTCCATCAGCAGGATCTCGGGGTCGTTGACGAAGGTCGCGGCAAGCGCCACGCGCTTGCGCTGGCCGCCCGACAGCTGGTGCGGATAGCGGTCCTCGAAGGACGTCAGGCCCACCCGGGCCAGCCACTCCCGGGCCCGTTCCCTCGCCTCGGCCTTGGGCACGCCGCGGAAGCGGGGCCCCGCCATCACGTTGGACAGCACGGTGCGCCAGGGGAAGACGGCGTCCTGCTGGAAGACGAACCCGACCTTGTCGCCGATGCCGCGGACCGGCTCACCGGCCACCAGCACCTCGCCCTCGGTCGGCTCCTCCAACCCGCTGACCAGGGTCAGCGTCGTGGACTTGCCGCATCCGGTCGGTCCGACGACCGCGACGAACTCGCCGCGCTCCACGGTCAGGTCCAGATCACGTACGGCGGTGTGCAGCGCCCCGGACGGGGTCCGGAACGCCTTGCTCGCCCCCCGCAACTCAATGGCGGGACTCGTTTGACTGCTCATGGGCCGGGACGTTAGGCGCGGCTCCGGGCCGGGCGGCAGCCTTGTGAGCACAGGGCGCCTTCTGCTCACAACCGCTGTTCTGCTCGTTCTGCTCGCTCCCGCACAACGAAAGCGAAACGGAGGCTGTGCATCCGCCTCTGTGGCGTTTACGTTGCGTTCACACCGGGATACGGCACGGTCCTCGCCTGCGAAACGGTGCATATCGCTCTATAACCCCGCACACCACTCAGCAGAAGGAGACCGCATGCGCATCCGGTGGCCGCGTCGCGTCTCCGCACAGGTCCTGCTGACCCAGGTCGCGATCACCACGGGTGTCACCGTGCTGGCCACCGCGCTCTTCCTCGCACCGCTGAGCCACCAGCTCGACGACCAGGCGATGCGCCGCGCCCTGTCCATCGCGCAGACCGCCGCGGCGGAACCGCGGCTCGCCGAGGCACTCCTCGCCTCGGAGCCCACCCCCGACGGCCCGGTCCAGGCCGAGGCCGAGCGGATCCGCCTCGCTACCCGGGCCGAGTACGTCGTCGTGATGGATCTCCACGGAACGCGCTGGTCGCACACCACACAGGACCGGATCGGCGAGCACGTCTCCACCGACCCCGGCGGTGCGCTGGCCGGCGAGGACGTCATGCAGATCGACAACGGCACCCTGGGCCGCAGCGCCCGGGGCAAGACGCCGCTGCGCGACAGCGGCGGCCGGATCGTCGGCGCGGTCTCCGTGGGCATCGCCTACGACAGCGTCCGCGAGCGGCTGCTCGGCGCGGTCCCCGGGCTGCTGCTGTACGCGGCCGCCGCGCTCGCGGTGGGTGTGCTGGCCGCGATCGGCGGTTCCCGCAGGCTGCAGCGCCGCACCCACGGACTCGCGTTCGCCGACATCTCCTCGCTGCTCGACGAGCGCGAGGCGATGCTGCACGGCATCCGGGAGGGCGTCGTGGCGCTCGACCGGCAGGGCAGGGTCCGGCTCGTCAACGACGAGGCCGGCCGGCTGCTCGGACTCGGCCCCGACGCCACCGGACACGTCCTGGACGACGTGCTGCCGCCGGGCCGCACGGCGGACGTCCTGACCGGCCGGGTCGAGGGCACCGACCTGCTGACGGTGAGCGGCGGCCGGGTACTGGTCACCAACCGGATGCCGACCGCCGACGGCGGCGCGGTCGCCACCTTGCGGGACCGCACCGAACTGGAGCTGCTCGGCCGGGAGCTGGACAGCACGCACGGGTTGCTGGACGCGCTCCGTGCCCAGGACCACGAACACGCCAACCGGCTGCACACCCTGCTGGGCCTGCTGGAACTGGGGATGCACGACGAGGCGGTGGAGTTCGTCGTGGAGGTCGCCGACACCCACCGTTCCTCCGCGGAGCAGATCGCCGAACAGGTGCGGGACCCCCTGCTGGCGGCCCTGCTGGTCGGCAAGGCGGCCATCGCCGCCGAGCGCGGGGTGGCCCTGCGGATCTCCGCCGCGACCGGGCTGCCCGACCGGGTCGTCGACCCCCGCGACCTGGTGACCGTGCTGGGCAACCTCATCGACAACGCCCTCGACGCGGCGGCGGCGCACCGCACCGCCGACTCCTTCGTGGAGGTCGAGCTGCGGACCGAGGAGGGGACGACCGCCGTCCTGCGGGTCTCCGACACCGGCCCCGGGGTGCCGCCCGAGGCGCGCGACCTCATCTTCACCGAGGGCTGGTCCACGAAGGAGCGCCCCGCCCACCGGGGCCGGGGGCTGGGCCTGGCGCTGGTCAGACGGCTCGCCGAACGGTACGGCGGCATCGCCCGGGTCACCGCCCGTGCGGGCGGCGGCGCGGTCTTCACCGTGGTGCTGCCCGAGTCCCTGGTCGCGGAGGACGTCCAGGGCTGCCGCCCCGGCGCAGCCGATCACTCCACGCAGCTCGTCGCCACAAGGGAGACACGATGATCGAGGTACTGGTCGTGGACGACGACTTCCGCGTCGCCGAGATCAACGCGGCCTACGTGGCCAAGGTCCCCGGCTTCCGGGTGGCCGGCCGGGCCCACACGGCCGCCCACGCGCTGGCGACCCTGGAGCGCACCCGGATCGACCTGATCCTGCTGGACCACTATCTTCCCGACGAGACGGGACTGACGCTGGTGCGGCGGCTGCACCAGCTCGGCCACCACGCCGACGTGATCATGGTGACCGCCGCCCGCGACGTCGCGACCGTCCAGGCCGCGATGCGGTACGGCGCCCTGCAGTACCTGGTCAAGCCGTTCACCTTCGCCGGGCTGCGCGCCAAGCTCGACGGGTACGCGGCGCTGCGCCGCACCCTGGACGGGGTCGGCGGGGCCGGTCAGGCCGGCCAGGAGCAGGTCGACCGGATCTTCGGTGCGCTGCGGACGGCGGGAGCGGCCTCCGCCGAACTGCCCAAGGGGCACTCGGCGCCGACCGCCGACCTGATACGCCGGGTGCTGCGCGAGGCCGGACACCCGCTCTCCGCGCAGGAGGTCGCCGAACTGGCCGGGCTGAGCCGCTCCACGGCGCAGCGCTATCTGAAGTACCTGGAGCAGGCCGGGCGGATCGGCCTGACCCTCAAGTACGGCGACACCGGCCGCCCCGAGCACCGCTACGCCTGGGCGGCGGCGGACTGAACGGTGCGGGAGTGCCGGCCTGCCGCCGCGTCACACCGCTCCCGCACCGGTGAGGGAACGGACCTCCGTCTCCGCGTACTTGCCCGCGTCCCCCGGTTCCGGGAAGAGCACGGTGCCCAGCCAGCCGGCCAGGAAGCCCAGCGGGATGGAGACCAGTCCCGGGTTCTCCAGCGGGAAGAGATGGAAGTCCATACCGGGGAAGAGCGCGTCGGGGCGTCCGGAGACAACGGGCGACAGCACGACGAGGAGCAGCGCGGGGACCAGTCCGCCGTAGATGGCGCAGACCGTTCCCCTGGTGGTGAACCGGGGCCAGAACAGGGAGAACAGCAGCGCCGGCAGATTCGCCGAGGCGGCCACCGCGAAGGCGAGGCCCACCAGGAAGGCGATGTTCTGCCCCTGCGCGAACAGGCTCAGCGCGATGGCCACCGCACCGATCCCGGCCGCGGCGAACCGCGCCACCCGCACTTCGTCGTTCCCGGTCGCGGGGCCCGCGTGCTTCCCACTGCGGCGCAGGGTGGCGTACAGGTCGTGCGCGACGGAGGCGGACGAGGCCAGCGTGATGCCGGCGACCACCGCCAGGATCGTGGCGAAAGCCACCGCGCCGACGACGGCGAACAGAACCGTTCCGCCTGTGGAGCCCGCTCCCCCGCCCAGATCCTGGGCCAGCAGCGGCACGGCGGTGTTGCCGGCCGCATTGGAGGTGCGCACGGCGTCCGAGCCCACGACGGCCGCGGCGCCGAAGCCGAGGACGATCGTCATCAGGTAGAAGGAGCCGATCAGCCCGATCGCCCAGACCACCGACCGGCGGGCGGAGCGGGCGGTGGGCACCGTGTAGAAGCGCGACAGGATGTGCGGCAGCCCGGCCGTGCCGAGCACCAGGGCGATCCCGAGGCTGATGAAGTCCAGCTTCGAGGTCCAGCTCCCGCCGTACTTGAGGCCGGGGGCCAGGAAGGCGCTGCCGTGTCCGCTGCCGGCCGCCGCGGAGCGCAGCAGGCCGTTCAGGTCGCCGTGGAAGCGGATCAGCACCAGCACGACGAGCGTGATGGTGCCGCCCATCAGCAGCACGGTCTTGACGATCTGGATCCAGGTCGTCGCGCGCATGCCGCCGAACGACACGTAGACCACCATCAGACCGCCGACCCCGATCACCGTCCAGGTACGGGCCGCGCCGCCCTGGCCGCCGAGCAGGAGCGCCACCAGGCTGCTCGCGCCGACCATCTGCGCGACCAGGTAGAGCACCGAGACGATGACCGAGGAGGTGCCGGCTGCCAGCCGCACGGGCCGCTGCCGCATCCGGGCGGACAGGACGTCGGCGAGGGTGTAGCGGCCGCAGTTGCGCACGAGCTCCGCGACCAGCAGGAGCACGACGAGCCACGCGACGAGGAAGCCGACCGAGTACAGCAGGCCGTCGTAGCCGAAGAGCGCGATGAGGCCGGAGATGCCGAGGAAGGACGCCGCCGACATGTAGTCGCCCGCGATGGCGAAGCCGTTCTCCATGGGGGAGAAGAGCCGGCCACCGGCGAAGAACTCCACCGAGGAGCTGCGGCGCCGGCCCGCCCAGGCGGTGATGGCCAGGGTGACGGAGACGAAGATCGTGAACAGGACGAGGGCGAGCCCTTGGTGCTCGTTCGCCGGATCTGCCAGGTACCGGACCATCAGCGCATCCGCTCCTGGGTGTCCCAGCGCAGGTCGAGCGCGGCCCGGTCCCTGCGCAGCCGTGCGTGCCGCGAGTAGGCCCAGGTCAGCAGGAACGTCGTGGCGAACTGCCCGAGCCCCGCGACCATCGCCACGTTGAGCTCCCCGGCCACCGGCCGGCTCATCAGGCCCGGCGCCACCGTGGCCGCCACCACATAGAGCAGGTACCAGGCGAGGAACGCCGCGGTCGCCGGGAAGGCGAACCGGCGGTACCGGCCCCGCACCTCCTGGAACGCGGCGCTCCGCTGCACTTCCAGGTAGATCGCGGCCCGGTCCCGCTCCGCTCCCGGGACGGGCGCCGCGGAGGGCGCCGGCACGGGCGCGGACGGCGGAGCCGTCGGGTCCGGAGCCCAGAGCCCGGCGGCCAGGGCGTCGTACCAGGGGTCGTCCACCCGCAGCGCACCCGGGTCGCCCCCGTCGTGCTTGTCCACCGAACTCTCCTCGCGTCACGAGCCAATCGGCCGTGTGCCCAAGCATGGACAGAGTGCGAAGATCCGGTGCCACCAAGCGGAAACGTTCACCCCATCAGGTGATGCCGTGCCGTCGGCCATGCCCGGGAACGGTGCCCGTGGACATGACCGACGGCCTCACCCGCGGGACTACACGTCGATGCGGGAGCGGTCGAGCGTCGCCGCCGAGTTGGTGATGAACTCCTTGCGGGGCGCGACCTCGTTCCCCATGAGCAGGTCAAAGGCCTGCTCCGCTGCTTCGAGGTCGCTGATGTTGATCCGGCGCAGGGTGCGGTGGCGCGGGTCCATCGTGGTCTCCGCGAGCTGGTTGGCGTCCATCTCGCCCAGACCCTTGTAGCGCTGGATTCCGTCCTTGTAGCGGACGTTCCGGCGCTGCAGGTCGAGCAGCGTCTGGCGCAGCTCGTTGTCCGAGTAGGTGTAGATGTACTTGTCCTGCCCCTTCTTGGGCTGGACGAGCTCGATCCGGTGCAGCGGGGGCACGGCCGAGAAGACCCTGCCCTGCTCGACCATCGGACGCATGTAGCGCTGGAACAGGGTGAGCAGCAGGCACCGGATGTGCGCGCCGTCGACGTCGGCGTCCGCGAGGAAGATCACCTTGCCGTAGCGCGCCTGGTCGATGTCGAAGGTGCGGCCCGACCCGGCCCCTATCACCTGGATGATCGCGCCGCACTCGGCGTTCTTCAGCATGTCCGAAACCGACGACTTCTGGACATTGAGGATCTTGCCGCGGATCGGCAGCAGGGCCTGGAACTCCGAGTTCCTGGCCACCTTGGCGGTGCCGAGCGCCGAGTCGCCCTCGACGATGAACAGCTCGGTGCGGTCCACGTCGTCGCTGCGGCAGTCCGCGAGCTTCGCCGGCAGCGAGGAGGTCTCCAGCGCCGTCTTCCGGCGCTGCGCGTCCTTGTGCTGACGGGCGGCGATGCGGGTGCGCGCGGCGGCGACGGTCTTCTCCAGCACCGCCCGCGCCTGCAGCTTCGTGTCGCGCTTCGCGGAGGTCAGGAACTCCTTGAGCT
The DNA here is from genome assembly GCF_027158205.1 of Streptomyces sp. H39-S7. GTDB lineage: Bacteria > Actinomycetota > Actinomycetes > Streptomycetales > Streptomycetaceae > Actinacidiphila. The sequence goes on from NZ_JAPVLU010000006.1 coordinate 154,266, forward strand.
CCTTGGCCACGACGTTGGCCACGATCCGGTTGGCGGCCGAGGTGCCGAGCACTTCCTTCGTCTGGCCCTCGAACTGCGGCTCGGCCAGCCGTACGGTGACGACCGCCGTCAGGCCCTCCATGGCGTCGTCCTTGACGACGTCGTCCTCGGCGACGCGCAGCAGCTTCGAGGAGCGCAGCACCTCGTTGACGGTCTTGGTGATGGCCCGCTCGAAGCCCGTGACGTGGGTGCCGCCCTTGGGGGTGGCGATGATGTTCACGAAGGAGCGGGCCACGGTGTCGTACCCGGTGCCCCAGCGCATCGCGATGTCGACGCCCAGCTCGCGGGTGACCTCGGTGGCTGTCATGTGGCCGCGGTCGTCCAGGACCGGGACGGTCTCCTTGAAGCTGCCGCTGCCGGTCAGCCGCAGGACGTCGCAGATCGGCTTGTCCTGGGAGAGGTACTCGCAGAACTCGCTGATGCCGCCGTCGTAGTGGAAGACGTCCTCGATCGCCTTGCCGTCGCCCTCCAGGTCGCGCTCGTCGCGGACGAGGATGGTCAGACCCGGCACCAGGAAGGCCGTCTGGCGGGCGCGCTGGTGGAGGTTCTCCAGCGAGATCTTGGCGTCCTTGAGGAAGATCTGGCGGTCCGCCCAGTAGCGGACGCGGGTGCCGGTCCTGTTCTTGGGCACCTTCTTGGTCTTCTTCAGGCCACTCGCCGCGTCGAAGGAGGAGTCGGGGCCCGCCCCGGAGAAGGAGCCGGGAACGCCCCGCCGGAAGCTGATGGCGTGCGTGTGGCCGCTGCGGTCGACCTCTACGTCGAGGCGGGCGGACAGGGCGTTGACGACGGAGGCGCCGACGCCGTGCAGGCCGCCGGAGGCCGCGTAGGAGCCGCCGCCGAACTTGCCGCCGGCGTGCAGCTTGGTCATCACGACCTCGATGCCGGACAGCCCGGTCTTGGGCTCCACGTCGACCGGGATGCCGCGGCCGTTGTCGCGGACCTCGACCGAGGAATCGCTGCGCAGGAAGACCTCGATGCGGTCGCAGTGACCGCCCAGGGCCTCGTCGACGGAGTTGTCGATGATCTCCCACACGCAGTGCATGAGGCCACGGCTGTCGGTGGACCCGATGTACATGCCGGGGCGCTTGCGGACCGCCTCCAGCCCCTCGAGGACCAGCAGATGCCGCGCGGTGTAGTTGGAACCGTCGCGATCTGCGCCCGTCAGCAGCGCGGAGGACGGCACGGATGTTTCGGCGGTCACGCGGGCAGCTCCTCGATAAAAGTACTTCGGCCGTGTCAATGGGCCGTGTCGGTGGAAGGGTACCGAGAGCTGGTGCGCCCGTAGTGCCGCGACCCGTTATCCGGGCCTCGGAGTACCCCCGTATCGATCATACGTTCGATACCTCATTTGAGTGATACACATGTCACGTTCACATTGAGGCATGAACCATTTAGGCTCCGGGCACGTCCTCACCAACAACCGGCAAGCCAGTCGGCGGACACAACCGGACAAGCGCCCCAAAAGCGACAACTAACGCATCAGAGGCCAATCCGCTACCAACAGGTAGCATCCAGTCACTTCGAAGTCAGATTTCGAGGAAAAGCCACGAGCGGGAACGTTTTCGGCCTGGTTGGATGTTGACCCTGGTACGACAGCTCGTCGAGCTAGAGAAGAGGCGACGTGACTACAGTTCTGACCCCCGCGAGCCCGCTGACGGCAGCGGACCGCTGCGACCGTTGCGGCGCCCAGGCATACCTGCGCGTCGTCCTCATCAGTGGCGGCGAACTGCTCTTCTGCGCGCACCACGGGCGCAAGTTCGAGCCCGAACTCAAGAAGATCGCTGCGGAAATACAGGACGAAACCGGCCGACTCACTGACACCCCGGCGCAAACGGTCGAGGACGAGCACTGACACTTCGCACCTGCGACGAGCTCGGAACCGACGGGCGGCCGGACCCCACCCGGGGCCGGGCCGTCCGTCGGCTCTTCCGGGCCCGTCACCGGTGCCGGGCGGCCGGCCCGTCCGTGATCAGGGCGCTGAACGAGGAGATCCGGGTGTAGACCCCGGGATGTCCGGCCTCCGCGCACCCGGTGCCCCAGGAGACCAGGCCGACCAGCTTGCCCCGGACCACCAGCGGCCCGCCGCTGTCGCCCTGACAGGCGTCTCTGCCGCCCTGCGGCTCCCCCGCGCACAGCATCGTCCTTCTGAGGTACGTGCCGTCCGCAGTGCCCGGGTAGGCCCGCTCACAGACCGTGTCGGAGAGCAGCGCCACCTCCGCGGAGCGCAGCACCGACGAGTACGCCCCGGCGCCCGTGGTGTCCCCCCAGCCGTACACACGGGCCGGCGAGCCCGCCCGGTAGGCCTTCGGGTCGTCCGGACCCGCCATCTCGATGGCGGATTCCGTCGGCAGCGGGCTCTGAAGTGTGATGACCGCCACATCGCCCGCGTTGGTCACCGGGTCGTATCCGGGGTTGATCCGGACCTGCCGCAGCCGGATCTCCCGGCCGTCGCGGCTCCGCAGGTCGACCCGGCCGGCGATGACGCGCAGGTCCCGGACGGTCCGCCAGTCCCCGCCGAGCACGTCCCGGCCGAAGCAGTGCGCCGCGGTGATCACGGTCGAGGCGGACACCACGGCCGCTCCGCAGAACTGGCCGGATCTCGCCGGTCCGAACCGGTTTCGACTGGCCAGCGCCACCGCCCAGGGCTGCTGTCCCGCGACGACCTGGTCCCCGCCTATGACCACCGCCCCGGCCTCCGCCGCGGCTCCGGGGACCGCGAGCGGCACGATCAGCGCCGCCAGCGCCATCGCCGACCCGTTGAGCACCATCCGGAACGAGAAACGCATACGGCCTCCTGACCCTGTGGATCCCTCTGGAAACCCAGAGTGATCCATAGGACCGGAGGCCGCATCCGCTGGATTGCGAGGATCAGTCGAGATAGTCCCGCAGCACCTGCGAGCGTGACGGGTGCCGAAGCTTCGACATCGTCTTCGACTCGATCTGGCGGATCCGCTCGCGCGTGACCCCGTAGACCTTGCCGATCTCGTCGAGCGTCTTCGGCTGACCGTCCGTGAGGCCGAAGCGCATGGAGACCACGCCCGCCTCCCGCTCGGACAGGGTGTCGAGCACCGAGTGCAGCTGCTCCTGGAGGAGCGTGAAGCTGACCGCGTCGGCCGGGACGACCGCCTCGGAGTCCTCGATGAGGTCTCCGAACTCGCTGTCGCCGTCCTCACCCAGCGGGGTGTGGAGGGAGATCGGCTCGCGGCCGTACTTCTGGACCTCGATGACCTTTTCGGGGGTCATGTCGAGTTCCTTGGCCAGCTCCTCCGGGGTGGGCTCGCGGCCCAGGTCCTGGAGCATCTGGCGCTGGACGCGGGCCAGCTTGTTGATGACCTCGACCATGTGCACCGGGATACGGATGGTGCGGGCCTGGTCGGCCATCGCGCGGGTGATCGCCTGGCGGATCCACCACGTGGCGTACGTGGAGAACTTGAAACCCTTGGTGTAGTCGAACTTCTCGACCGCACGGATCAGGCCCAGGTTGCCCTCCTGGATCAGGTCCAGGAAGAGCATGCCGCGGCCGGTGTAGCGCTTGGCCAGCGAGACCACGAGACGGAGGTTGGCCTCCAGCAGGTGGTTCTTGGCCCAGCGGCCGTCCTCGGCGATGATCTCCAGCTCGCGCTTGAGCTTGGGGGCGAGCTTGTCCGCCGCCGCCAGCTTGTCCTCCGCGAACAGGCCGGCCTCGATGCGCTTGGCGAGCTCGACCTCCTGCTCCGCGTTGAGCAGCGGAACCTTGCCGATCTGCTTCAGGTAGTCCTTGACCGGGTCGGCGGTGGCACCGGCCACCGCGACCTGCTGGGCGGGAGCGTCGTCCTCGTCGTCGTCGGAGAGCACGAAGCTCTCGGACTCGGGCTTGTCCGACTCCTCGCCGTCCTTGCCGGGCGTGGTCGTCTCGTCGGCTTCTTCACCGTCGGCGGCCTCGTCATCGCCCGAGGTCTTCTTGGCGGCGGTCTTCTTGGCCGCCGTCTTCTTGGCGGCGGTCTTCTTGACCGCCGTCTTCTTGGCCGCCGTCTTGGCGGCGGGTGCGTCGGATTCTTCGACCGGATCCACCGTCTCGGCCTCGACAGCACCGGGAGCGGTGGCGGCCTTGGCGGCGACGGTCTTCTTGGCGACGGTGGCCTTGGTGACGACCGTCTTGGTGGCGGTGCGCTTCGCCGGGCTCTTGGCTGCGACGCTCTTGCGAGTGCGCTTGGGCTCCTCAGCGGCACTGACCATCAGCGTCACACCTTCCTCATCGAGGACCTGGTTGAGGCTGCGCAGAACGTTCTTCCACTGGGTTGCCGGAATCTGGTCCGCTTCGAAGGCCCGACGCACGTCGTCGCCGGCGATCTGCCCCTGAGCCTTACCCCGCTCGATGAGCGCCATCAGAGACTCGGACTCGGCGATCTCCGGCGGGAGCGTACGGGATGTGCTGGCCGACACGAACAACCTCTCGGAACGATGGGAACGACTCGGTGGAACCGCTCGGGAGCACAGCGTCAGAACTGTCGCTGCTATTCCTCCTGCGGCCACCACCTCTTAAGTCATCGCGCTGCCTCGCCAAGCGTTACGCCCGGCCCACGTGGCCCGAGTCACACCCCATACCAACTGTACTTATCGGATAGCGGGACACTCTGTGCACCTGGGCTGCCGCCGGCCCCGGACCGATGGCCCGGGGCCGGCCGCGGAACGGCCGTACGGTCAGTGCTCGCGCGGAGCCGGGACGACGTGGTCGCTCGCGGCGACCTCGGTGTGCACGGCGAGGAGCTGGCGCATGGTGGCCTCGGCGCCGGCCCCGTCGCCCGACGCGAGTGCCTCGACGATCCGCCGGTGCAGGGTCACGGCGGGCTCGCCGGGCCGCTCGCAGCCGGTGATCGGGCCGCCCGACACGTGCAGGGCGGAGGAGACGATGCCGGCCAGGTGTTCGAGCATCCGGTTCCCCGCCACCTGCAGGAGCAGGGAGTGGAACTCGGCGTCCGCCCGGGAGAACGTCAGGGAGTCGCCCTGGGCGGCGGCGTGGCCCATGATCTCCACCATGTCGGCGAGGCGCTGCTGCACGTCCTCGCGGCCGTGGCCGGCGGCGAGGCGGGCCGCGAGCGGCTCGATCGTCCAGCGCAGCTCGAACAGCTCGCGGCGCTGGTCGTCACGCTGCGGACCGAAGGCGCGCCATTCGATGATGTCGGGGTCCAGCAGGTTCCAGTCGGCGACCGGGCGGACCCGGGTCCCGACGTTCGGCCTGGCACTGACCAGGCCCTTGGCCTCGAGGACGCGCAGGGACTCGCGCACCACCGTGCGGGAGACCTCGAAACGCTGGCCGATCTCCTCGGGGACGAGCGGCCGGTCGGCGCCCAGGTCGCCGGAGACGATCATCTGGCCGAGCTGTTGGACGAGTTGGCCGTGCAGCCCGCGGCCGCGGCTGCCGCCGGCCCGGCGGCCGACCCGGCCCATGTCCGAATCGGCGCCGTCCCAGGAGGGCAGGCCGGGGCGGTCGACACCTGAGGCGTCGGCATACGAGTAGCGGTCGAGCTCGGCCGGGCCGACGATGCTGGAGTCGGCGGAACGAGCCGTGGTCATCAGGGGGTGCGCAAGGGTACTCACGCATCCTTTGTCGGCGATGCCGGTGCGGGCCTTGAGGGCTTTGCTGAAAAGCACACGAAAGGGTGAGCGCTCATCACCTGATAATTGACGCTTTATCGGAATGAAACGCCCTACGGGACAGGCCACGGCGACACTTCCGTTTATCCGACCGCGAGTTGGCCGGCGTCAACGTCCACGGCCCCGCAACACCGTTGCGAGGTGGGCGCAGAGCAGCACGGTGAGCGACAACACGAAGGCGCAGCCGACCGGTTGGACGGCCTTTCCCATCACCCCCGCGGCGGTGCTGCCGACGCCTCCCGGCCAGCCGCCGAGGACGCTGAGCAGTGCCCCGGCGGCGTCGATCAGGTGGCTTCCCGCGCGGCTGCGGACCACCAGCCGCACCGCGGGGGCCACGATCAGCGGGACCGCCAGCACGGCCAGCATTCCCAGCGCCGTGGTGCGGAAGAGCCCGGCGGCCAGCAGTCCGGCCCAGGCGCAGCCGACGGCCAGCGCGGCCCATCCGGCCGCCTGCACGGGCCGGTCGACGGGCAGCGGAACCGCGCCGGAGCCCAGGAACGCGCGGAGCACGAGGGTGTCGAGCACCGCGGCGGCGGCCGCGATCAGCAGCGCGGCGGCGCCGGCCACCAGCAGCTTGGCGGCGAGCAGCCGCAGTCGCCGGGGCACCGGCACCTGGGCGGGCGCCAGGGCCGGATAACGGAACTCCTGCCCGTAGGCGAGCGCGCCGAGCAGACCGGCGCCCAGCGCGGCGGGCGGCAGCGGAAAGTGGGGCACCCAACCGGACATCAGCGACAGCGCGGAGGCGCCCCCGGTCCGCGAGAGCACCAGGGCGCCCGCCACCGAGGCGAGCAGCGAGAACGCGGCGATCCACCACGGCGTGCGGATTCCCCCGAGCCGGAGCAGTTCGTACCGGAGCGGGTGGGCGGGAGTGGCCGGCGCGACGGCCGCCCGGGACGGGGCGGGGATCCGGACGGGCGGCCCCTCGGCGGGATCGCCCGAGGGGGCCGGGGTCGGATCGCCGGAGGGGACGGCGGCGGGATCGCGGCCGTCGGCGCGGTGCAGCGCGGCGACCGGGCCGAGGTCGGCGACCTCGTCGGTCAGCCGGTGCAGCAGGATCCCGTTCCGGTAGGCGATCTCCCCGATGTGCGCGGAGGTGGTGCCGTAGATGACCAGATGGCTGCCGGCGGCCGACGCGATCTCGGCGCCGCGCTCGGTCAGCACACCGGCGAGCCGCTGGGCGTGCGGGGAGTGGACGGACACGTGCGGGCGCAGCCGGGTGCGGCGGAACTCCTCTGCGGGCTGGTCCGCCACCAGCCGGCCGCCTTCCATCGAGACCACCCGGTCGGACGTCCTGGCCATCGCCTTGGCATCGCGCCCGGTGACCAGGACGGCTCCGCCGTCGGCCGCGTAGGCCCGCAGCAGCGCGTGGACCCAGTCGGCTTCACGGGGCGTCAGGCCGAACGACGGTTCGTCCAGGAAGAGGGTCCGCGGTTCCGCAAGCAGCGCCGCCCCGAGGCCCAGCCGCCGGTCCATGCCCAGCGAGTAGGTGCTCAGCCGCTGGTCCGCGAGGCCGGTGAGACCGACGATGTCGAGCACTTCGTCGGCCCGCTCCGCCGGCACGCCGAGCGCGGCGGTGAGCATGCGGAGATGGTTCCGCGCGGTACGCCCGGGATGCCCCGGCACATCGCCGAGGAGGATGCCGACCTCGCGGTTGGGTTGCCGCACCGCGTGCAGCGGGACGCCGTCGAAGAGGGTGACGCCCCGGCCCGCCTCGAGTTCGAGCATCAGGCGCAGCGTGGTCGACTTTCCCGCGCCCGGCGCGCCGAGCAGACCGGTGACCTGCCCGGGGCGGACCTCGAAGGTGAGGTCGTCGACCGCGGGCGGACCGTTACGGCGGGGCATGCTGGTCAATCCGATGGCCTGGATCACCCTTGCACCATAACGCCCGGAATCAGACCTCTGGTCGCAACATGGGCGGATTGAGCAGAGCGGCCCCTCCGGCCTGGAACAACTGGGCCGGCCGGCCGCCCTGACGGGTCGTCGTCCCTCCGGTCGGTACGAGGAAGCCGACGGTGCCCGTCACCTTGCGGTGGAAGTTGCGGGGGTCGAGGGCCACCCCCCACACCGCCTCGTACACCCGCCGCAGCTCACCGACGGTGAACTCGGGCGGGCAGAAGGCGGTCGCCAGCGAGGAGTACTCGATCTTCGACCTGGCGCGCTCGACCCCGTCGGCGAGGATCCGCGCATGGTCGAAGGCCAGCGGAGCGGCCTCGCCCGCCGAGTCGAAACCGTCCTGCTCCAGCAGGGAACCCACCGGGGCCCAGCGGGCGCTGCGCGCGTCGCCGCCCGCGCGGGGCGCGGGCAGATCGGGTGCCAGGACGAGATGGGCGACGCTGACCACCCGCATCCGCGGGTCGCGGTGCGGATCGCCGTACGTGGCCAGCTGTTCCAGGTGCGCGCCGCTCTGGGCGCGCAGACCGGTCTCCTCCGCGAGCTCGCGGGCCGCGGCCTGGGACAGGTCCTCGTCGGCTCTGACGAACCCGCCGGGCAGTGCCCAGCGCCCCTGATAGGGCGGCTCGCCCCGGCGCACGGCCAGCGCGCACAGGGCGTGGTCCCGCACCGTGAGCACGACCAGGTCGACGGTGACGGCGAAGGGTGGAAAGGCCGACGGGTCGTAGGGCGACATGGCGCGATCATAGTCGTCTGCCTGACGATAAACAGCAGGATGGCCCCCTGCGCCCGCCCCTTGTTTCACCCTGTTTCCCGCGCCGGGGTCCGCGGCACGGACGACGCCACGGGCCGCGGTGCCGTCGGCGTGCCGCCCCGCGGCGACACGCCGGTGCTCACGCGCCGAGCTGGAGGGCGGGGGCCGCCTCCTCGACCATCGCCATGCCGAGCCTGCTGACCCGCACCGCGAACGGCTGCTCGTCCACCCGCAGTCCGGAGAAGCGCACCGCGCCCAGTGGGGCGGTACTCATCGGACGCACCGCGACGACGCCGCCGGGAGCGTCGGGCCGTACCCCCGCGAGGGAGGCCAGCAGGTGGACGGCTCCCGCGGCCGCGACGGCGGACGGCCGGCACGCGGTGGGGTGCGGCAGCGGCGTCCGGTCGGCGGCTCGCTGTTCGCCCGCGTACATCTCGGGGAGCCGGCACCCGAAGGTCCCGGCCGCGTCCAGCACACCGAGCAGCAGGGCGCCCGCCTCCTTCTCGTATCCGGCGGCAGCCAGCCCCGATACGGCGAGGGCGCTCTCATGGACCCGCACCGCACCACTCCGGTGGCCGAACGGATTGTGCCCGGGCGCCCGGCTCGAGAGCGTCCGCAGGCCCCATCCGGAGTCGAGGTCCGGGGCGCCGAGCAGCCGCGCCAGCTGCCCGGTCCGCGCCTTGCCGAGCAGTCCGGTGTCGAGCAGGTGGACCGCCGCCGACCCGAGGTGGACCGCCTGCCGTCCGCCGGGGGTGAGCGCCGCGGCGGGCCTGCCGCCACCCCGGTCGTCGACCCAGAAGTCCTCCTCGAACCGCTCACGAAGCCCCGCCGCGTACTCGCGCCACGCGCCGGATCCGGGACGCCCGTACGCGTCCAGGAGGTCGGCGCCGTGCAGCGCCGCCCGGTGGGCGTGGGCCTGGACCTCGCTGCGCAGCGGGCCACCGGGGGCGGGGTCCGGCACGTAGCCCGCCGTGTCCGCGACCGCGCGCAGCCAGCCGAGGCAGCGTTCCGCCGCGGGCAGCAGCAGCTCGGCCTCCCGTGGCGGCATCCCCCAGCGCCGCGCCTCCGCCAGGACGGTGACGAACAGCAGCGTGGCCTCGACGCCCGAGCAGGTGGGCGGCAAATGAGGTCCCGCATGCCGCAGAACGCCGGGGATCCGGCCGCTGTCCTGGTCCTGGAGCCGCGCGAGGGTGCGCAGGGTGCCGGCGGCAAGCCTGGTGCCGAGCGGCAGCAGCATTCTGGCCGCCCACAGCGCGTCGGCGGGCGTCAGTCCCATCCGCCAGGGGGCATCCGCCGCCACATGGACGTCGGAGAGCCGCGCAGGGTCGCGCAGCAGCAGCACCCGCAGACCGTCCAGGCTGCCCCGCAGCAGCGCCTCACCCCGGGCGTCGTCCCCGGACAGCTCGGCGGCGGACCAGGGCGCGGGCGCCCGGTCGCCGCGCACCGGGGCGGGAACGGCGGCCCCCTGGGCCGCGGACTCCCGCCACACCCGCAGCTCGACGGTCCGGCCGGCGCCGGGCGGCACCGCCAGATCCCAGCGCAGTACCCCCGCCGACGCCAGCACGCTGGCAGGAGCCGGCCGCGCGGTGACCCGGACCCCGATCCCGGCATGGGACCAGCGCAGCCCTGCGGCACAGACGCCGGCCGGCAGGTCGGGTCCCGCCCGCCCCGCGGCGGCCGCGCCGAGCTCGGCCAGGTCGGTACCCAGCGCCACCTCGAGCGGCAGCCGCAGCACGGTCGGCCCCGTGTTGACCACGGTGATGCGCTCGGAGCCGTCTGCGTCCCGCAGCCGCTCCACCGTGACCTCCGGATCGGGACCGGTATCGGCCGGGGTCCTGACCACCGCCACGAACCGCGCCCGGTCCGCGCTGAGCAGCGCGGCCAGCACGGGGACCGGCTCGGCCCCCGCCAGCCGCACCTCGCAGCGCGCCAGCACCCGCCGGCCCTCCTGGTAGAAACCGTCGAGCCCCTTCCCCCGCAGTTGTCCGTCCTCGGCGGAGACGGCGAGCGAGGGGGCCGCGACACAGATCACCGAGGTGTGCACGGGCTGCGGGCCGGAAGCGGTCCTGGTCGGGGTGGGAGGCGTCGAAACGGTCGGGGCGGTCATGGACGGGTTCACATCCCGGTGAACGGCCGTGTGGGCACCCGGGTCACGGCCCGTCTACCGTTCCTGGACAGGGATCGCACCCCCGGTATCCGCCCGTACCACCGGAAAGAGACGCCATGGCCGTGTACCGCCAGCCCGGCACCGTAGTGACCGACCACGCTTTCGACGTACCGCTCGACCACGCGGCCCCCACCGGGGAGCGGATCCAGGTGTACGCCCGTGAGGTCGTGGCCGCGGGCCGGGAGGGCGAGCCCCTGCCCTGGCTGCTGTTCCTGCAGGGCGGCCCCGGCGGCCGCTCCCCGCGCCCGCTCGGCCGGGACGGCTGGCTGGTCCGGGCCCTGGACGACTACCGGGTGCTGCTGCTCGACCAGCGCGGCACCGGACGCTCCACCCCCGCCAACCGGCAGACCCTGCCCGCGCGCGGCGACGGCAGCGCCCAGGCGGCGTATCTCGCGCATTTCCGGGCCGACTCCATCGTGCGGGACTGCGAACTGATCCGTCGTGAACTGCTCGGCGCGGAGGGGCGGTGGAGCCTGCTGGGGCAGAGCTTCGGCGGTTTCTGCGCGCTGACCTACCTGTCGCTGGCCCCCGACGGCCTGCGGGAGGCGTTCATCACCGGCGGCCTGCCGGGGCTGCGCAGCAGCGCCCTCGACGTCTACCGCTCGGCTTTCCCCCGGGTGGAGCGCAAGAACGCAGCGCACTACGACCGCTACCCCGGGGACGTGCAGGCCGCGCGCGCCGTCGCCCGGCATCTGCGCGACCACGACGTGACGCTGCCCGACGGCGGCCGGTTCACCGCGGAGGCGTTCCAGTCCCTGGGCCTGATGCTCGGCACGGGCACCGGCTCGCACACCCTCCACTATCTGCTGGAGGACGCCTTCCTCCCCGGCACCGCCGACCCGGAGCTCTCGGACGGCTTCCTCGCCGAGGCGCAGAGCCATCTGTCGTTCGCGGCCAATCCGCTGTATGCCGTGCTGCACGAGTCGGTCTACGGGCAGCGTTCGGTGTCCGCCGCGGGTACCGGCTGGGCGGCGCATTCCGCGCACCTCGAGTTCCCCCAGTTCGACGTGGACAAGGCGCTGGCGGGCGAGGGACCGGTGCTGTTCACCGGCGAGATGATCTATCCCTGGATGTTCACCGGCGACCCCGCGCTCGTCCCGCTCCGGGACGCCGCGAACCGGCTGGCGCTGCGCGAGGGCTGGCCGGACCTCTACGACCCGGCTCAACTGGCCCGCAACGAGGTGCCGGTGGCGGCGGCGGTCTACCACGACGACATGTACGTCGACGCCGCCGACTCGCTGGCCACCGCCCGCGCGGTGCGCGGTCTGCGCACCTGGGTCACCGACGAGTACGAGCACGACGGTCTCCGGGTGAGCGGCGGCCGGGTCCTCGACCGGCTGATCCGACTGGTCCGCGGCGAGCTTTAGACGCGTCGATCACCCGCTGCCGCCGCTCCTGGCGCAGGCACTGGCGCAGCGGCTCGGGGTCGAGCCCTTCGTTCACCGAGTGGTGGAGCAGCCGCGCGAAGGTGTATCCGGGATCGAGGTCGAGCGCGCGGCCGAGGGCGACGCGCGCCTCCGGTTCGTCCCCGGACGCCCAGGCGACCCAGCCGGCCAGAGTCAGCGGGGCGGCGGCATGGTCCTCGTACGGCCCGACACAGCGCCGGGCCAGGGCTCGCCACAGGCGCAGCGCGGGGTCGGTGTGCGGGGGCTCCATCCACTCCGCGGCCCGGTCCCGCGCGGCGCGGTCCTGGAGGCCCAGGATGATCTCGGCGGCCTCGTCGTCGCCGAGCAGCCCGTCGTCGCGCCGGTCGCTGCGCCGCGGGTCCCCGTCCGCCGGGGTGGCCCGGAAGCGTTCGAGTGCCGCGCCGACCAGGGTCAGCGTCCGGTGCCGCACGGCCTCGCAGTCCCCCACGTCCAGGATCCGCGGGACGAGTTCGGCGCAGACCCGGTCCAGCGCCAGCGCCTGCCCGGAGGTCCGTTCCGTGGCCGGCGGGACGAGCCGGGCCTCCATCTCGCGCAGCGAGCCGCGCACATGGATGCCGGCGTACGCGGCGGCCGCGGCCATCACGGAGTCGCCCGAGGTCGCGATGGTGAACCCGTCGGCAGGACAGCAACCATTGCCGGCGCAGCAGTAGGACCACCAGCGGCCCGCCGAGACGCAGAGCGCCTCGACCACCGGCACGTCCAGGGCGCCGCAGGCTGTCCGCAGCCGCTGCGCCAGTGGCCGCAGGCGCTCCATGACCTCGGATGGCCGCTCGCTCCCCGCCGGGTCCTGGCACAGGAAAAGGACGATCGAGGCCGCCCGGTCGCCGCGCTGCTCGCTGCCGCGCACCAGACAGTCCGCGAGCTGCGCGGCGACCTCGGGCCACTCCCCGCGGTCCCGGGGAATCCCCAGGCGCAACCGGCCACCGAAACGGCCGTGCTCCCCGTGCAGGGCGACCATCACGATGGAGTCGGTGGGGTGGAATCCCATGAGGTACGGCAGGGCGTCGGCCAGGTCGGCCGGACTGCGCAGGGTGACCTTGGGGTCGTTCTCGGACCGGGGCGATTCGGTGTGCTGTGTCATGGCCCGACAGTCCCGCAGGCCGGTGATCTCCGCCAGACCCCCCAAAAACCTGTGGATAACTTCGGGACGGAGTTATCCACAGGTTCGGTGCGCGGTTCGCGCGTTGTCGGTGGCATCGGGTTGCATGGGGGTATGACTGACTCCCCCACCGCGCTCCGTACCGCGGCCGACACCGTTCTGAGCCGCCTCGTCGGCGACTCCACCGGCACCGCCCGGCTGCGCGAGGACCAGTGGCTGGCGGTCGAGGCCCTGGTGGCACACGGCCGCAGGACGCTGGTCGTGCAGCGCACCGGCTGGGGGAAGTCCGCGGTGTACTTCGTGGCCACCGCCCTGCTGCGCCGGCGCGGCGGCGGTCCCACGGTGATCGTCTCGCCGCTGCTCGCGCTGATGCGCAACCAGGTCGAGGCCGCCGAGCGGGCCGGTATCCGGGCCCGGACGATCAACTCGGCGAACACCGAGGAGTGGGACACCATCGAGGCCGAGGTCGCGGCGGGCGAGGTGGACGTGCTGCTGGTCAGCCCGGAGCGGCTGAACAACCCCGATTTCCGCGACCAGGTGCTGCCCAAGCTCGCGGCGACGACCGGACTGCTGGTCGTCGATGAGGCGCACTGCATCTCGGACTGGGGCCACGACTTCCGCCCCGACTACCGGCGGCTGCGCACGATGCTGGCGGATCTGCCGCCGGGGGTCCCGGTGCTGGCCACCACCGCCACCGCCAATGCCCGGGTGACCGCGGACGTCGCCGACCAGCTCGGCACCGGCACGGCCGGGACGGGCGAGGAGGGCGCGCTCGTGCTCCGCGGTCCGCTGGAGCGCGAGAGCCTGTCGCTCGGGGTGCTGCGGCTGCCGGACGCGGCCCACCGGCTGGCCTGGCTCGCGGACCATCTCGACACCCTGCCGGGCTCCGGCATCATCTACACCCTCACGGTCGCCGCGACCGACGAGATCACCGCGTTCCTGCGCGGGCGCGGCTACCCGGTGGCGTCCTACTCGGGCAAGACCGAGAACGCCGACCGCATGGCCGCCGAGGCGGACCTGCTGGCCAACCGGGTGAAGGCGCTGGTCGCGACGTCCGCGCTCGGCATGGGCTTCGACAAGCCGGACCTCGGATTCGTCGTGCACGTCGGATCCCCCTCCTCCCCCATCGCCTACTACCAGCAGGTCGGCCGCGCCGGGCGCGGAGTGGACCACGCGGAGGTCCTGCTGCTGCCCGGGCGCGAGGACGAGGCGATCTGGCGCTACTTCGCCTCCCTCGCGTTCCCCACCGAGGAGCAGGTGCGCCGCACCCTGGAGGTGCTGGCCGACGCCGGCCGCCCGGTGTCCGTCCCGGCGCTGGAGGCGCGGGTGGATCTGCGCCGGTCCCGGCTGGAGATCATGCTCAAGGTGCTGGACGTGGACGGGGCGGTGCACCGGGTACGCGGCGGCTGGACCTCCACCGGACAGCCCTGGGCCTACGACACCGAGCGCTACGCGTGGGTCGCGCGGCAGCGCGAGGCGGAGCAGCAGGCGATGCGCGACTACGCGTCGACGACCGACTGCCGGATGGAGTTCCTGCGGCTCCAGCTGGACGACGAGGAGGCCAAGCCGTGCGGCCGCTGCGACAACTGCGCCGGCGCCCGGTTCGGCATAGAGGTCTCCGCCGCGGCGCTGGACGCCGCGCGGGCGGCGCTGGGCCGGCCCGGCATCGAGGTGGAGCCGCGCAAGATGTGGCCGACCGGGCTGCAGGCGATCGGGCTCAACCTCAAGGGCCGCATCCCGGCCGGGGAGCAGGCGTCCTCCGGGCGGGCACTGGGCCGGCTCTCGGACATCGGCTGGGGCAACCGGCTGCGCCCGCTGCTCGCCGAGGGCGCCCCGGACCAGCCCGTACCCGCCGACGCGGCGGAGGCGGTGGTGCGGGTGCTGGCGGACTGGGCCAAGGGCCACGGAGGGTGGGCGAGCGGCGAGGCGGACGCCCCGCAACGGCCCGTCGGCGTCGTCACCGTCGCGTCCCACACCCGTCCGCAGCTCATCGGAACCCTGGGCGCGCGCATCGCCGAGATCGGCCGGATGCCGCTGCTCGGCCAGATCGCGTACACGGACGAGGGACCGGGCCGGGTACCGCGCAGCAACAGCGCGCAGCGGCTGCGGGCGCTGCACGGCGCGTTCACCGTCCCGCCGGAACTGGCCGCGACGCTGGCCGCGACGCCGGGTCCCGTGCTCCTGGTGGACGATCTGGCCGACACGGGCTGGACGCTGGCCGTAGCCGCCCGGCTGCTGCGCAAGGCGGGCGCGACCGCGGTGTTCCCGCTGGTCCTGGCCGCGCAGGGGTGACGGGTACCGACGTTTGAGACGATGAGCGGGATCTAACCGACGCACCGGGCCATAACCGGTCAGAAGATTCGAGTGCCCGTTGCCGCTCGCAGGCGCGAGGGGAAGAATTGACGATGGATCCCCGACCGGCTCATCGAGCCCCTGACCGGCGTGCGCCCGCGCCCGGCCCTCGGGTGTGTCCGCCGACTGGGGGCACCCCCAGCGGTAGCGGGGGGAGGAACATGACCATCGGTTTCGCTCCGCAGGCCACGACGCGCGGCTCCTCCCGGCTCTTCCGCAACCTCGAACCGGCCGAGTGGACAGCGGCGGGGATCCCGCTGCTCGCCAATCCGCGCGAGGTCGTCAAGGATTTGCAGTTCCGTCATCTCCCGACTCCGGTCACCGCCGTGGTCGCGGTGTTCGCGCCGGAGGGCCGGCTCGTGGCGAGCGCCTCGTTCACCGGCAGCACCGGGGCCGTCGACGGCTGGGAGCACCGCAACGCGATCCTCGCGCATCTGCGCCGGGTGCTCCCGCACGACCTGCGGCGGCGCACCCCGGCACGGACCGCGATGCTGCTGCTGTGCCGCGACGGGCCTCCCGGCTGGACCGAGGAGGACGGCGCCTGGATGTGGGGCCTGCGCGACGCGTGCGGGCTGCACGGGCTGCGCTGCGGCGCCTACATCACGCTCACCCGGGAGGGCTGGCGGGTCCTGGGCGAGAACCGCTGCGGCCGCACCCCGAATTCCGGGCACCTTTCCGAACGGACGGGCGGCGTAGCGGCTCCGGGCCCGCACAGGGCACCGGAGTCGCTACGCCGCACCGCCGCCCGGTGACCGGGACGGGGTCCGTGCGGCTCAGGCCTTCGCCGCGACGATCCCGTTGATCAGGACGGGGTCGCCGCACACGATCAGCAGGGTGCCGGCGCGGGCCAGCGCGGTGGGCAGTCCCAACGCCGTGGCCTCGTCGGCTCCGCCGTTGACCGCGACGACCACGACCTGGCGGCCGGCGGCACGTTCGGCCGTGATGCCGGCGTAGAAGACGTCGTCGCCCGCGTCGTGCTGCGCCCAGTAGGACGTCTCACCGAAGGACAACTCGTGCGCGGCCCAGGGGTGGTGCTCGCCGGTGGTGAGCACCAGGATCTCGCCGGGCGCGCGGCCGGTGTCCAGCAGCAGGTCGACCGCCTCGTCGGCGGCGTCGATCGCACCGTCGGCGGGAGCCGGGATGAGCTGGATCTGCGCCGTTGCGGTAACGCCGCCGGCTCCGCCCGGCGAACGCGGCACCAGCGGCGCGGTGGCCGTGGCGGTCGCGGAAGCGGTCGGCGCGGGCCCGCGGGCCGGACCGGGCCGACCGGGCCCGGCGTTGGCCGCGTAACCGGCGCGCGGAGGCACGGGACGGGGGGTAGGTCGGGGACCGGGGACAGGACGGGGGGTCGACGCGCTGCGGCCTGCGGCCGGAGCTGAGCGGGGACCCGGGACACTCTCGTGAATCTGAGGCTCCTCGGGGATGAGAGGCATGGGCTGATGTCTATCAAATACGCCGCGGATGCGCAGCGGTGGGTCGTCAGAAATCGAAACCGAGCTGCTCCCCAGGGTCGGCGGAAGCCCGGACCTTCTTCAGGTGCCGCCAGCGCGGCAGCGCGTCGAGGTACGACCAGGACAGCCGGTGGTGCGGTGTGGGGCCGAGTTCCTCCAGGGCCGCACGGTGTACGGGCGAGGGGTAGCCGGCGTTGTCGGCGAAGCGGAACGGCGCGTGTTCCGCGCCCAGTTCGGCCATCGCGGCGTCGCGGTGCACCTTGGCGATGACCGAGGCCGCGGCCACCGAGACGCAGGACTGGTCGCCCTTGATGACGGTGCGCACCCGCCAGGGCCCGCCGAGGTAGTCGTGCTTGCCGTCCAGGATCACCGCGTCGGGTCGCACCGGGAGGCCTTCGAGGGCGCGGACGGCCGCCAGCCGCAGCGAGGCGGTCATGCCGAGGGTGTCCACCTCCTCGACCGTCGCGTGGCCGAGGGCGTAGGACGTCACCCAGTCGGCCAGCAGCGCGGCCATCGGGGCGCGGCGCGGCGCGGGGATCAGCTTGGAGTCGGTGAGTCCTT
Organism: Streptomyces sp. H39-S7; assembly: GCF_027158205.1. Taxonomy (GTDB): domain Bacteria; phylum Actinomycetota; class Actinomycetes; order Streptomycetales; family Streptomycetaceae; genus Actinacidiphila. The sequence continues at coordinate 171,640 of NZ_JAPVLU010000006.1, forward strand.
CGGGCGCCCGGCGCAGACCGGTGACGGCCGCGCACACGGTGACGGGCCCGGCCCACGCGCCACGTCCCACCTCGTCGACGCCTGCGACGATCTTCGCTCCGAGGGTGGCGCGCAGGGAGCGTTCGACGCTGTGGGTGGGAGGTTCATACGGCATGGCGGGGACCAGGGTACTCCCCCCTCAGGGCCGGAGGAGCGGGAGCATCACGTGATCGACGAGATCGGCCATGTCCTGCTCCCCGATCCGGTGGTCGCCGAGCTTGGCGCGGTACCTCCTCAGGGCGGTCACCACGTCGGCGACGATGGCCGCGGTGGCGTCGGCCACCAGCGCATCCTTCGACGGCCAGCGGCGGTGGACCGCCGCCCTCTCAAGTCGTCGGGGGCGCCATCGCCTCCCCCACCTCACTGGCCCTCATCCCCAGCACGATTCCCGAAGGCCCGGAGCGCAACCGGGCGTTCGGGGTGTTCGCCGCCGTCTCGGCGGGCGGCGGCACGACGCACGAGCTGCCCGCCCGCTGGGGGCACGACGTGCCCTCCCAGGGCATATCCACGGCCTTCATGGCCGGGGTCGGCTTCGTCGTCCTGGCGGTCGTGGTGCGGGTGCGCAAGAGCGACCTGGAAGCGCTCAGCGGAAGGCCCGCCGCGCCGGCGGCCTGACGCCGCGCCGCCGCCCGGCCCGGGGGAACGCGGCCGAGCGGCGGAGCGGCGGTGGGACAGCCGGTGCGCGGCGGGTCCGTGGGACAGGCCCGGCGCGACGGGTCTCAGCCCTCCGCGGGCGCCGCGGCCCACAGCGGCAGCGGCTCGGTCCGCTCCAGCCACTCCGCCGGCGGCTGCCCGGTGGGTCGCGAGGCGACGATCCCGCCGACGATCGCGCAGGTGGTGTCGACGTCGCCGCCCGCCTTGGCCGTGGTCCAGAACGCCTGCCGGTAGTCGTCCAGGTTCCGGGCCGCCGCCCACAGGGCGAACGGCACGGTGTCGTGCGCGCTGGTGCGGCGGCCACAGCCGAGCACCGCCGCCACCGTGGCCACGTCCGCGTAGTCGAGCATGTCGCGCGCCCGCCGTATGCCGGCCTTCACCGCGCTGGTCGGCACCAGGTCCAGCACCGCACCGAGCAGCGCCGAGGGGTCCTTCGGGCCGTCCGGGTCGGCGACGAGCGCCGCCATGGCCGCCACGGCCATCGCGCCGACGACGGCCTCACGGTGCTGGTGAGTGGTGTACGCCGAGATCTCGGCCTGGTGGGTGGCCTGCTCCGCGTCGCCCGCGTACCAGGCGCCCAGCGGGGCGACCCGCATGGCGGCCCCGTTGCCCCACGAGCCCTGGCCGTTGAACAGACCCGCGGCCAGCTCACGCCAGTCGGCGCCCTCCTGCCGGATGAGGCGCAGCATGCGGTTCACGGCCGGGCCGTAGCCGCGGTCGAAGTCGTGGTGCTCCGCGAAGGACATCGCCAGGGCGTCCTGGTCGATGCGGCCGTGGGCGGCCAGCACGGCCAGCACGGAGCAGGCCATCTCGGTGTCGTCGGTCCACTGCCAGACGCCGGGCGGCAGCCCGCCGTTCTGGAGGGCCTTGTAGTTGGAGGGGACGAAGAACTGGGAGCCGAGGGCGTCGCCGACGGCCAGCCCGCGCAGACTTGCCAGGGCGCGGGAGGTGCTTTCGGAGTCAACTGGGTGAGCGGTCATCGCGTCGGAAACTCTGACATCGTGCCTGATCCCGGTCAATCACCCTGTGCGCAAACTCACCCGTGGAATCCCTCGCCGGGCACGGCGTCCGGGAGCCGCCACCGCGCGAAGGGGCGGTCGAGGGTGTAGCGGCCCGAGTCTCCGATGAGCAGGGTGCGGCTCTCGGCGTTGCCCGGATTGGACAGCGATTCGAACTCCTCCACCGTCCAGTGGAACCACCGCATGCAGAACAACCGCATGGTCAGCCCATGGGTGACCAGCAGGACGTTCGGCGGGAAGTCCGGCTTGTCGAAGGCCCGGTAGAGGGTCTCCAGGAACGCGCCCACCCGGTCGTACACGTCCGCACCGGACTCGCCCTGCGCGAAGCGGTAGAAGAAGTGCCCGTAGGCGTCCCGGGCCTTGCGCTGGCGCTGTACGTCGTCGACGTCCTGCCAGTTGCCCCAGTCCTGCTCCCGGAGCCGGGGCTCCTCCATCGCGTGGGTCAGCGACGGATCGAGGTCCAGCCCGCGGAAGGTCTGCCAGGTGCGGCGGTAGGGCGAGACGAAGGCCCGGACCGGCTCGTCGCCGAACAGCGCCCGCAGACTCTCCCCCGCGTCGGCGGCCTGCCGGCGGCCGGTCGCGGTGAGTTCGAGGGCGTGGTCCGGCACCCGCTCGTATATGGAGTCGTCGGTGTTGCCCTCGGACTCCCCGTGCCGGATCAGGACGATGTGGCGTGGTCGGGCCATGGTGATCAGCCTATTCCCGCGACGGACCCCGGGCGCGCCGGTACGGCGGCCGGGGCGCGGCCCCCGAAGGCCCGGGCTCGCGGGCGCCGGAACCCCGTGGCCTTCCGCGGCGCCGTCACACCGTCCACGCCTGCACGAGGTCCACGACGTCGCCGGCCACCGAGGACACGTCGCCCTCCAGCTCCGTGCGCTCCGCCAGCCTCGCCATCGCGGCGGGCCGGTACTTGCCGCGCTCGTTCGCCGAGATCCACAGCGACAGCACCAGGAAATCGCTGTCCGCTCCCTCGGCGAAGGTCCCCCGCAGCAGTCCGGGCGACCCCGCCATCGCCGGGTTCCACACCTTCTTCTGCATCTCGACGAAGTGCTCGCCGCGGCCCGGCCGCACCTTCGAGTGCGCCACGCGCAGCAGATCGGCGTCGGCGAAGCGCGCCTCGAAGCCCACCCGCACGTCCAGCAGGTGCTCGAAGAGCAGCACCCCGAGGTTCTCGTACGAATCGGCCTGCGATCCCGCGAGCTGGTCGTGCCCGCCCGCCATGAAGGCGTCGTAGGCCGCCCTGCTGTCCCAGAACGCGAACAGATGCGCCACACCCGGCTGCGCGCGGCTCCAGCCGCCGCCCAGCCCCCGGAATCCCGGCTGCCCGCGCAGCCCCGCCCACTTTCGCTGCCCCCGTTCGAACCCCGCCCGGTCCACGACCCCACAGCGAATCCACTTCACCAGCACCGCGCCATCCTAAGTCCGACCGGTGCCCCTCTCGCGCCCGCTCGCCCCGCTCAATTCCCTTCCAGGGGTGGCGAATACGATGGAGCCATGGACGCTCTCCATCCCCGCCTCCTCGTGGAGGACTTCGCCGCCGCCGCCGCGTTCTGGGCCGCGGCGCTCCGCGATCTCCTCGGCATCGAGCCCGTGAAGGTCATCCCCGAGGCCGGATACGCCAACTGGGACCTGGACGGCGAGGGCGTCCTCGTCCTGTTCTCCCGCGCCGCCATCGCGGCGGTGGCCGGTACCGAGAGCCTGCCGGCCCGTCCCGCCGGGCAGGACACCTCGATGCTCGTCCTCCGGGTGGAGAGCGTGGACGACGACGCCCCGCGCCTCGCCGTGCGCGGCCAGGCGGCTCAGTCGTTCGGCGTCGGCCGCGTCGAGGACGAGGCCGAAGGTGCTCTCCAGCACCCGGGCCAGGTCCTCCGGCGCCACCTTCCGCCGCTCCTCGGCGCCGTCCGCCGCACCGGGGCGCGTCACCGTCAGCTCGTCCCGCACCAGGACGTACCGGGCCTGCGGCGTCGCCCGCTGCACCACGAGCTGGCCGGTGAACCGGGACAGCGGATGCGTCGACGTGTAGTGGTTCAGCACGACGACATCCACCGGGTACAGCGGATTCGGCGCGAACGCGTACAGGTCCGACCAGCCCCGCGCGCCGAGTGAGCGCAGCACGCGCACGCCGCCCGCTTCCTCGGCGACCTCGAAGGCCCAGCCGCCCTGCCACGTCGGGGTGCCCACCCGCAGCTCGACCGGCTCCATCGGTCCGAGGCCGCCGAAGCCGGTGTCCGCGAGCCATTCGGCGCCGTCCACGACGACCCGCAGCAGTACGTGCGTGATGGGCCGCAGCGCCGGGCCCGCCGTGCGGACCCGGGCCCCGTGGGCCGTCACGGCGAAGCCCAGGCGTTCAAGGACCGCCGCGAAGAGGGAGTTCTGCTCGTAGCAGTAGCCGCCACGGCGTTCCGTGACGAGCTTGCGCTGCACGCTGTCCGGATCGAGTCGGACCTCGCGGTCCAGCGCGACGTCCAGGTTCTCGAACGTGATCGCGGCGACGTGCGCGCGGTGCAGTCCCCGCAGGGTCTTCACCGTCGGGTCCAGGGCGCCCGTGTAGCCGGTCCGCTCCAGATAGGCGTCCAGGTCGAGCCGGTCGCCGCCCCAGACGCACTCCGCGGTCGCCGTCACCGCGAGGTCCCGGACGCGAAGCGCGCACCCGGCTTCGGCAGGTGCAGGCGGTCGCCGCCCACGTAATGGATATCCAGCTCGGTCATCGCAACTACCCCCTGTCATCACTACCCCCTGTCATCGGCGGGACCGGTAGCGGAACGCCGTACGGGCACCCCGCCCGCACCAACGCCCCCGTGCCACTTCACCCGTGACAAGGCCTCCAAGATCACGGGTATTCCCCACCCCCGCGAGCCCCGTCGAGGGCGCCGAATCCGTCACCCGGCCATGCGAAAGGTCCGGCGCCGACTCCCGTCGACACCGGACCTCTCACACCCTCGACCGCGGTTCAGCGCCGCGGCACGCGTTCGATCAGCTGCAGCCGCTGGTCGAGCCGCAGCCCTCGCACAGGTAGCAGCTGCCCGCACGGCGCATCTTCGTGCCGCAGGAGAAGCAGAGCGGGGCGTCGGCGCTGAGGCCGAGCTGGATCTCCAGCAGCTCCGTGGAGTTGTGCGCCTGCTTCGGGGCCGGGACGGCGGCCGGGTTCTCCGCCTTGGCGACGGCGACCGGTTTCGGCGCGGCCTTCGGGGCCGGGGCCTCCACCTGGCGCGGCGCGGACTGGGCCAGGCCCTCGACGTCCACGTCGTCGTCACCCGGCTCGTAGGAACCGGTGTCGAGGTGGCGCTGACGCTCGCCGGCCGAGTGGATGCCGAGCGCGGAGCGGGTCTCGAAGGGCAGGAAGTCCAGCGCCAGGCGGCGGAAGATGTAGTCGACGATCGACTGCGCCATCCGCACGTCCGGGTCGTCGGTCAGACCGGCCGGCTCGAAGCGCATGTTGGTGAACTTGGAGACGTAGGTCTCCAGCGGCACGCCGTACTGCATGCCCACCGACACCGCGATGGAGAAGGCGTCCATCATGCCCGCGAGGGTCGAACCCTGCTTGGACATCTTGAGGAAGACCTCACCGAGACCGTCGTCCGGGTAGGAGTTGGCGGTCATGTAGCCCTCGGCGCCGCCGACGGTGAACGAGGTGGTGATCCCCGGACGGCCCTTCGGGAGGCGCTTGCGGACCGGGCGGTACTCGACGACCTTCTGCACCTCGGCCGGGACGACGGCCTCGGCGACCGGCTCCTTCTTCTTCGCGGAGAGCGGCTGGCCGACCTTGCAGTTGTCGCGGTAGATCGCGAGCGCCTTCAGACCGAGCTTCCAGCCCTCGAAGTAGACCTCTTCGATCTGCTCGACGGTGGCCGTCTCGGGCACGTTGACCGTCTTGCTGATCGCGCCGGACAGGAACGGCTGGGCCGCGGCCATCATGCGCACGTGGCCCATGGCCGAGATCGACCGCTCGCCCATGGCGCAGTCGAAGACCGAGTAGTGCTCGGTCTTGAGCGCCGGGGCGTCGACCACGTTGCCGTGCTCGGCGATGTGGGCGACGATCGCGTCGACCTGCTCTGGCCCGTAGCCCAGGCGCCGCAGCGCCTGCGGGACCGTGCCGTTGACGATCTGCATGGAGCCGCCGCCGACGAGCTTCTTGAACTTGACGAGCGCCAGGTCGGGCTCGACGCCGGTGGTGTCGCAGTCCATCATCAGGCCGATGGTGCCGGTCGGCGCGAGCACGGAGGCCTGCGCGTTGCGGAAGCCGTTCTTCTCGCCGAGGCGCAGGACGTCCTGCCAGGCCTCGGTGGCCGCGGCCCAGACCGGGACGTCCAGGTCGTCGCTGCGCAGCGCCACGGCGTTGGCGTCGGAGTGCTGCTTCATGACGCGCTGGTGGGCGTCCGCGTTGCGGGCGTAGCCGTCGTACGGGCCGACGACCGCGGCGAGCTCGGCCGACCGCTTGTACGAGGTGCCGGTCATCAGCGAGGTGATGGCGCCGGCGAGGGCGCGGCCGCCGTCGCTGTCGTACGCGTGGCCGGTCGCCATCAGCAGGGCGCCGAGGTTGGCGTAGCCGATGCCGAGCTGGCGGAAGGCGCGGGTGGTCTCGCCGATCTTCTCGGTGGGGAAGTCCGCGAAGCAGATGGAGATGTCCATCGCGGTGATGACCAGCTCGACGACCTTCGCGAAGCGGTCCGCGTCGAACGACTGGTTGCCCTTGTCGTCGTCACGCAGGAACTTCATGAGGTTCAGCGAGGCGAGGTTGCAGGACGAGTTGTCCAGGTGCATGTACTCGCTGCACGGGTTGGAGGCGGTGATGCGGCCCGTCTCCGGCGAGGTGTGCCAGTGGTTGATGGTGTCGTCGTACTGGATGCCGGGGTCGGCGCAGGCCCAGGCTGCCTCGGCCATCTTGGTGAAGAGGGACTTGGCGTCGACCTCTTCGATGACCTCGCCGGTCATCCGGGCGCGCAGCCCGAACTTCGAGCCGGACTCGACGGCGTTCATGAACTCGTCGTTGACCCGGACGCTGTTGTTGGCGTTCTGGTACTGGACGGACGTGATGTCGTCGCCGCCCAGGTCCATGTCGAAGCCCGCGTCGCGCAGGGCGCGGATCTTCTCCTCTTCCTTCACCTTGGTCTCGATGAAGGCCTCGACGTCCGGGTGGTCGACGTCCAGGACGACCATCTTGGCGGCGCGGCGGGTGGCGCCGCCCGACTTGATGGTGCCGGCGGACGCGTCGGCGCCGCGCATGAAGGAGACCGGGCCCGACGCGTTGCCGCCGGAGGAGAGCAGTTCCTTGGAGGAGCGGATGCGGGAGAGGTTCAGGCCGGCGCCCGAGCCGCCCTTGAAGATCATCCCCTCTTCCTTGTACCAGTCCAGGATCGAGTCCATCGAGTCGTCGACGGAGAGGATGAAGCAGGCGGAGACCTGCTGCGGCTGGGCGGTGCCGACGTTGAACCAGACCGGCGAGTTGAAGCTGAAGACCTGGTGCAGCAGAGCGTAGGTCAGCTCGTGGTCAAAGATCTCCGCGTCGGCCGGGGAGGCGAAGTAGCCGTTGTCCTCGCCGCCCTTGCGGTAGGACTTCACCACGCGGTCGATGAGCTGCTTCAGACTCGACTCGCGCGTCGGGCTGCCGACCGCGCCGCGGAAGTACTTGCTGGTGACGATGTTGACCGCGTTCACCGACCAGGTGTCGGGGAACTCGACGCCCCGCTGCTCGAAGTTGATCGAGCCGTCGCGCCAGTTGGTCATGACGACGTCGCGGTGCTGCCAGACCACCTCGTCGTACGGGTGCACGCCCGGGGTGGTGTGGATGCGTTCGATCCGCAGGCCCTTGCCGCCCTTGGATCCCTTGGTCCGGGATCCCCGTGCCGCGCCGTTCGTCGTCTCAGTCATGTGCCGCCTCCCAATACAGGCAAAACGCCTAGAAGTGCGCGGATCATCCCGCCGCACCGTTCTTTGTCCAACGCCTCGGCGCAGCGCGCCTCGGCAAATCTGTGGGTACCGCCGCTGATCGGCCGCTCGGTCAGTCAGCGGCGGGGACGGGCGCGGGGACCCCGAGGTCCTCGTCGAGCCCGCGAAGGTTCGTGGGTGGGAGCTGCTCGCGCAGCTCCACGATGGCGGCCTCGAAGTCCTCGAGCGAGTCGAAGGCCCGGTAGACCGAGGCGAAGCGCAGGTACGCGACCACGTCGAGCTCCTGCAGGGGACCGAGTATGGCCAGTCCCACGTCGTGGGTCGAGAGCTCGGCGCTGCCCGTCGCCCTGACCGCCTCCTCGACCCGCTGCCCGAGCTGGGCGAGCGCGTCCTCGGTGACGGGGCGGCCCTGGCATGCCTTGCGGACGCCGGCGATGACCTTGTCCCTGCTGAAGGGCTCCGTGACGCCGCTGCGCTTGATCACCATCAGGGACGCCGTCTCCACCGTGGTGAAGCGGCGGCCGCAGTCGGGACACTGGCGACGACGGCGGATCGAGGTGCCGTCGTCCGTGGTGCGGCTGTCCACCACACGGCTGTCGGAGTGTCTGCAGAAGGGGCAGTGCATGTTCCCTATCCCCTCCTTCATTCAGCCCAAACCGGCGGCTGAGCGCACGACGATGACGCCCCCGGGGTCTGGTCGCAACCCCTGGGAACAGCCCCAAGCATAGGCGATCCCTTGAGGTGTTGAGCCCCGGGGACCACTACCGGTGGTGGCTGGCACTTACTTAACCACTAGATCTGGTGCCAAAGTCCCAAGCGCGTCATTCCGCGTGTCGCGGCGGCGCGGCGCGTCGGAGCATACGTGACGTCGCGCCTGGACGGGATGGGAGGGCGGTGGTGCGACACTGGGGGCGTTGGTCGCGGAGGGCCCCGGCCCCCACCTGGTAATCGAATTACCGTTCGATCAATACACCCGATACCTTGATCACGTCAGGTGATTTACAAAATTTCACTCGAACGTGTGTTTGGCGCAACCTTTCGAAACCCACTACCGTTGTACTAACTGTCCGCGACAGTTGAGCGGGCCGACCGCACCCATGTGGTGCGGTCGTAGGACGTGGAGACCTTGCCGCCGGGCAGTCTGCGAAGCGTCTGTCACAGGGAGAACATCTCGAGAGGGGCCGCCGTGACCACCACCGCAGACACCGCAGCATTGACCGCCCAGGACCGCTCCCAGGATCGGCTCGGCCCGATGGACGCCATGAACGACGAAACGCCCAAGCCCGCCCGCTCCCTCCCGGGCCGCCCGCCCGGGATCCGTGCGGACAGCTCCGGCCTCACCGACCGCCAGCGCCGGGTCATCGAAGTGATCCGCGATTCGGTGCAGCGCCGCGGCTACCCGCCGTCCATGCGCGAGATCGGCCAGGCCGTCGGCCTGTCCAGCACCTCCTCGGTCGCCCACCAGCTGATGGCGCTGGAGCGCAAGGGATTCCTGCGCCGCGACCCGCACCGCCCGCGCGCCTACGAGGTCCGCGGCTCCGACGCCACGCACTCGCAGCCGACCGACACCACCGGCAAGCCGTCCGCGTCGTACGTGCCGCTCGTCGGCCGGATCGCCGCCGGCGGGCCGATCCTCGCCGAGGAATCGGTCGAGGACGTCTTCCCGCTCCCCCGCCAGCTGGTGGGTGACGGCGAGCTGTTCGTCCTCAAGGTGGTCGGCGACTCGATGATCGAGGCCGCCATCGTCGACGGGGACTGGGTCACCGTCCGCCGTCAGCCCGTCGCCGAGAACGGCGACATCGTCGCCGCGATGCTCGACGGCGAGGCGACCGTCAAGCGCTTCAAGCGCGAGGACGGCCATGTCTGGCTGCTCCCGCACAACTCCGCGTACCAGCCCATCCCCGGTGACGAGGCGACGATCCTCGGCAAGGTGGTGGCGGTACTGCGCCGGGTCTGAACGACCCCTCACGACCGGGCCCCGGGACCTCTGCGCCGGTTCCGGGGCCCTGCCATGTCCGGACGCGTCACCCTGCGGCGGCCACGTCCTCCGCGGCCACGGCCGCCTCGCCGGTCACCGCTTCGCCGGTCACCGCCTCCTCCGCCGCTGCCTCCTCCACCGCTTCCGCGGTCTCGGCGATGGCGTTCGCCGTCGCGTCGATGGCCGCCAGCGAGCGGCGCACCTGGTTGCGATCGGTGGTGTACCAGAGGTCCGGCATTCCGGCCCGCAGGAAGCTCCCGTACCGCGCGGTCGCCAGCCGGGGGTCCAGGACGGCGACGACGCCGCGGTCACCCGAGGCGCGGATCAGCCGGCCGGCGCCCTGCGCCATCAGCAGCGCCGCGTGCGTGGCGGCCACCGACATGAAGCCGTTCCCCCCGCGCTCCTCCACCGCCTTCTGCCGCGCGCTCATCAGCGGGTCGTCCGGGCGCGGGAACGGGATCCGGTCCATCACCACCAGCTGGCAGTTCACCCCCGGCACGTCCACCCCCTGCCAGAGCGAGAGCGTGCCGAACAGGCAGGTGGCCGCGTCCTCCGAGAAGGTGCGGATCAGCTCCCCGAGCGTCTCCTCGCCCTGCAGCAGGATGGGGTTGTCGAGCCGGCCCCGCAGCTCCTCGGCCGCCGCCTGGGCGCCCCGCATGGAGGAGAACAGCCCCAGCGTGCGGCCGCCCGCCGCCTGGATCAGCTCGGCGAGCTCATCGAGCATGTCCTCGCGGCGGCTGTCGCGGCCCGGCTGGGCGAGGTGCTTGGCGACGTAGAGGATGCCCTGCTTGGGGTAGTCGAAGGGCGAGCCGACGTCGATGCCCTTCCACGGCGGCACGTCCTCGCCCTCGACGCCCTCCGGGGCCAGTCCGAGCGAGGCCGCGACCCCGTTGAAGTCGCCGCCGAGCCGGAGGGTGGCGGAGGTGAGCACCACGGAACGGTCCGTGAAGAGCTTCTCGCGCAGCAGGCCCGAGACGCTGAGCGGGGCGACGCGCAGCGACGCGCCGAACCGGTCGTGGCTCTCGCACCAGACCACGTCGTACTCGGAGCCCTGCACAATGCGCTCGGCGACCTCGTGGACGTGCTCGACCGAGGCGAGCGCCTGCTTGCGCACCGCGTTCTCGTCCTGGACCGACTTGTCGCGGGTCTCGCCGATCGCGGTGATCACCTGGCGGCAGGCGTCGCGCAGCGCCGCCAGCGCGAAGCCGAGGTCCTCCGGGATCTCCTCCAGGCGGCCGGGCAGCGCCAGCTCCATCAGCCGCTCGAACCCCTCCGAGGCGCTGAGGAGCGCGTCGGCAGCCTTCTCGTTGACGAGCTTGGCGGCCCGCCGGACGGCGCGGTTGACGCTGCCGGGGCTGATCTCGCCGGTCGCGACGCCGGTGACGCGGGAGACCAGCTCATGCGCCTCGTCCACGATCAGCACCTCGTGGCTGGGCAGCACCGGCGCGCCCTCGATCGCATCGATGGCCAGCAGGGCGTGGTTGGTGACAACCACGTCCGCGAGCTTGGCGCGCTCGCGGGCCGCCTCGGCGAAGCACTCCGCGCCATAGGCGCACTTCGTGGCGCCGAGGCATTCGCGCGAGGTGACGGAGATCTGCGACCAGGCCTTGTCGGAGACACCGGGGGTGAGGCCGTCGCGGTCGCCGGTCTCCGTCGCGTCCGCCCAGTCGCGCAGCCGGAGCAGGTCCTTGCCGAGCTTGCTGGTGGGCGCGGCGGCTTCGAAGACGTCGAAGAGACCGTCCTCCTCTTCCTGCGGCACCCCTTCGTGCAGGCGGTGCAGGCAGAGGTAGTTCGACCGGCCCTTGAGCATGGCGAACTGCGGCTCGCGGCGCAGCAGCGGCTTCAGCGCCTGGACGGTGCGCGGCAGGTCGCGCTCGACCAGCTGCCGCTGCAGGGCGAGGGTGGCGGTCGCGACCACCACCCGCTCGCCGTGGGCGAGGGCGGGGACCAGGTAGCCGAGGGACTTTCCGGTACCGGTGCCGGCCTGTAGGAGCAGATGGGCGCTGTCGTCCACTGCGGTCTCGACGGCCTGGGCCATCGTGACCTGGCCGGGGCGCTCCACACCGCCGACGGCGGTGACGGCTGCGTGGAGGAGTTCGGTGAGGGCGGGCTTCGTCATAGGGAAACCAGACTAAGGGGGCGGACTGACAACGCGGTCCCGCCCCTGGACGCGCTGATCGTTCGTCGTACGCGATCCGGCACCCGGTGCTAACTTCTGGCGCATGTCGTTCGAGTCGGCCGGGGATATCGGCGTGGGAACCGTTCTCAACGGCCGGTACCGGCTGGAGGTCGCGCTCGGTGGCGGCGGCTTCGGACAGGTGTACTCGGCGTGCGACCAGGCGCTCGGCCGGCAGGTGGCGGTCAAGGTGCTGACGCTTCGCCCCGAGTGGGCGGACGGTGAGCGGTCCGCGCGGCAGGGCAGGTTCCGCCGGGAGGCGACGGCCGCGGCCCGGCTCAGCCACCCGAACGTGGCCGCCGTCCATGACGCGGGCGAGCACTCCGGCGCACCGTTCATCGTGATGGAGCTGCTGCGCGGCCAGGACCTGCGGCAGGTCCTGGCGGAGCGGGGCGCCCTGCCGGTCGCCGAGGTGGTGGCTTACGGCATCCAGATCTGCGCGGGTCTCGAGCACGCGCACGGCCAGGGGCTGGTGCACCGGGACATCAAGCCGGAGAACCTGATGCTGCTGCCACGGGGCATCGTCAAGATCTGTGACTTCGGGCTGGTCGCGGAGCGGGGGGCGAACGTCACCCGGTACACCGGGCCGATGTCCATGCTGGGTTCCCCGCCGTACTTCTCCCCCGAGCAGGCGCTGGGCCACGAGGTGACCGGCCAGGCCGACCTGTACGCGCTGGGGTGCGTCCTCTACGCGCTGCTGGCGGCGGCTCCGCCCTTCTCCGCGGGGAACACCGTCGGGTATGCGTACCTGCATGTGCACGAGGCGCCGGAGCAGCTGATCACCCGCCGTCCCGGGGTTCCCGCCGCGGTCGCCGAGGTGGTGCACGCGCTGCTCGCCAAGGACCCGGCGGACCGGCCGGCCGGTGCCGCGGAGACCGCGGAGCGGCTGCGCGCGGCGCTCCGGCCCGCGCCGTCCCGGAGACTTCCGGAGCCCGCGAAGGCTCCGCGGCAGGACCTGCCCCGGACGCCGACCGTGCTGGACCGCCGGCCGCAGGACATCACCGCCTGGTCGCGGCTGGAGGAGGCGGAACGGCTCCTCGCGGCGGGCCGGTTCCCCGACGCCGACCGCTGCTACTGGAATCTGTACCAGCAGCTCAGCCGGTCGGGCGGGGAGAGCGAGCCCGCCGCGTTCGCCGCGCTGTTCGGCCGGGCGCGGGTCCTGGAGGGGCTCAACGGCCCGGCCACGGTCGTCCGCCGGCTGACGGATCTGTCGGCGCGTACGGCGGCGGCGCTGGGCCCGGACCACCCGCTGGCGCGCTGCGTGACGTCCTACGCGGCGGTCAGGACTCCACCCGTGCGGTGACGTCGGCGGCCAGCCGCAGCGCGTCGCCCGGGCGCAGCGCCACGCGCTCGCCCGCGGTGATCCGGGTGCCGCGCACGAAGGTGCCGTTGGTCGAGCCCTCGTCGGTGATCCAGGCGGAGCCGTCGGGGTCGACGCCGACGCTGGCGTGCAGCCGGGACAGGTTGTCGCGGCCGACGAGGAAGCGCACGGACGGGCACTGCTGCGGATCCCGGCCGAGCCGGATGCGGCCGCCCGGTTCGATGACGGCCGCGCCGTCGGGGAAGACGAGCCGCAGCACCCGGCCGGGCGCGTCACGGCGGGTGATGCCCGGCACCGGCACCTGTGGCGGCAGCGTCAACGTCACCGCCGACGGAACGGCCGCCGGCGCGGGAGCCGCCATCAGGGCGAACGGTACGTAGCAGCCCCGGCAGACGAGTTGGCCGGAGACCGCGCCGGCCAGGCCGCACTCCGGGCAGGGCCGGCCGGCGCCGTCGTCATCACCGTGGTGCATCGCGCCCCCGCCTCCCGCTCCCGTGGTCTCCCGACACGGTATCCCCACCCGTTTCCGGGCGTGGAGCGCGAGGCGGGTTTCAGGGGCCGCTCAGGGGGTTGCGGACCGTGCCGTGGACGGCCGCGTGCGGGCGGTCGGGACGGTCGCGGTACCCGTCGAGGTGCAGCCGGTTGCGGTTGAGGCAGAGCCGGTCGATCCGTGGGGTGAGCAGGTCGAAGGTCGCGAAGCGCTCCTTCAGCTCGGGGAAGCGGTCCTGGTGCCGCAGGACCGTCTCGCGGACCAGGGACCAGAAGACGCTCTCCGGGACGCCCAACTGGTCCTCGCACAGCGGCGCGAGGTAGCGGAAGACCCCGATGAAGAGCCCGGAGTGGATGAACTGGGTGAGGAAGGACGGGGGTTCGGTGAGCAGTACCGCGCCGACGTCCGCGGGCATCGCGTCGTGTTCCGGCAGCGGCTCCGCCGAGACGTTGATGTCGTCGACGAAGTCCTTGACGGCGAGCCGGACGGGGACGTCGTGCTCGTCGAAGACGACGATCGCGTTCTCCCCGTGCGGGGAGAAGACCGTCCCGTACTGGTACAGGAAGTGCAGCAGCGGGGGCAGCAGGCTCGCGAACAGGTGCCGCAGCCAGACGTACGGCGCCAGACCGGAGCGTTCGACGAGCTCGGCGGTGAAGGAGCGTCCTGACCGGTCGGTGTGCAGCAGCGCCGCGAGCGTACGGGCCCGCTCGCCGGGGCCGAGCCGGCCGGTCAGCGGCTCGCGCCAGATGCAGCCGAGGAGTTCGCGGTACTGGTAGGGCACGCCGGGGATCCGGTCGTACAGCGGGTGTTCGACGGTGATCGAGGCGACCTCGCCGAGCAGGATCACCCGGGTCTCGTCCCGCAGGAACGGATCGGCGTCCCGCAGCCCGTGCACCCAGGCGGTGACGGCGGGGGCGGCGAGGGTGCGCTCGGTGGGCAGCCCGCGCCAGACGAGGGTGTTGAGGACGGACAACGGCAGCTTGACCGTGCGGCGGTCCGTGCGGCTGGTGTTGAGGAAGGTCCTGATCGACTGCTGGGGCAGCCGCAGGTCGTTGTCAGTGCCGAGGGGCAGGATGGATCCGTCGGCGAGATGGGCGGCGAACAGGGGCGCGATCGTCTCCTCCCACTGCCACGGGTGGACGGGTAAGAGGAGGTGGTCGGCGGGGTCGCGGCCCTGGTCGGTAATGGTGCGGGCGAAGGCGGCGCGGACGTCCGGGGGGAGTTCTTCGGCGTAGAGCCGCTCGGGGGTGTCGAGGGCGGCGACGCCCCGGTACTGGGCGAGGTCGCGGTGGACGGCGATCCAGGGAAGGCGGTGGTGCCGACGGGCTTCGGGAGCCCAGTGCGCGGCGTCGGCGGCGGAGAAGCCGAGCCGGCCCTTGTTGGCGACGAGCCAGGGGTGGCCGGTCTGATGGCCTTCGACATCCGCGTAGTCGAGTGCGGCGAGCTCGGCGGCCGTGACCGCCGTGGCGTCGAGGCGGACGTCGGCCGCGAGGGTCGCCAGGAGCTCGCGGATCAGATGCCCCGTGGTGTCGCCCGGCAGGTCCAGCACGGTGTCGTGCGCGTGGGCGAGGAAGTGCAGCGGGTCGCCGGTCGGCGTGATGGAGCCGGCGTCCACGTACCAGCTGCCGTAGGCGCCGCGGCGGGCGCGGAACCGGTAGACGACGTCGTCGCGCAGCGCCAGCCGGTAGGGCGACGCGCCGTCCCCGCTCCCGGAGGCCGCGTCGGCGACGGGACCGGCGTCGGGGTCCGGTTCCGGGGTGATGACGGCCTCGTACGCGTACTCGGCGAGCATCTTGGCCAGCATGCGGCGGCCGGCGACCTGCCAGCCGGTGCCTCGGAGCGGGGAGTGGATGGGCATGGTCGGTGCTCCTCTGCGGGGACGGCGCGGCTGCGGACGGGGATCGGCGGAGGTCTCGATGGGCCCAGGGGGTCGGGAAGTGGCGGTCAGAGCAGATGCCGCACGGCGCGGTCGCGGATCATCAGAGCCGCCCGTTTGTCCGGCAGCTCCACTTCCGCGGAGAACCGGTACCCCGCGGCGAGGAACGCGGCGACGGAGGGGGTGTTGCGCAGATCGGGTTCCGCGATGACGCGCGCGCACGCCGGCCGGCGGTCGAGGACGAGGTCCGCGACGGCGCGCAGCAGCGTGCCGCCCAGACCGCGCGCCCGGTCGTCGACGACCCCGATGAGCAGGTGCACCCCGGTGTCATGGAGGCGGGAGGGGTAGTAGCGGGCGATGGGGTCGAGATCGGCCCGGTAGATCTCCCAGTAGCTCATGGGGGTGCCGTCCAGGACGCCGAGGCAGGGGACGCTGCGGCCGTCCCCGTCGAGCTGCCCGCGCAGATGCCGCTCGGTGATCCGCGGTTCTCCGGCGAGTTCCCAGAACTCGGCGACCGCCGGGTCGTTCATCCAGCCGGCGATCATCGGCAGATCGCGTTCGACGGTCGCGGGAACGAGCTGGAAGGTGCCCGCCCGGGTGGCCACCGGCCCCCAGCCGGCGACGCCGTCGAGCAGGCCGCCGTCCGCGCCCGGGGCCCCGGTGGAGCGCCGCGGATCCGGCGCGTTGAAGAGGGCGAGGACTTCGTCGGACAGTTTCAGGTCCAGGGTGTCCTCGGTGGTGGAGTCGGCGGGCGGCAGCACGGCTCCCTCCTCTCCTGGTCGGACCGCTCAGGCGGCCAGCGGATTGCGGATCGTCACGTAGACGGACTGGGTGTCGACCGGGCCGACGAGTTCATCCATACCGTGCAGCCGGGTCAGCAGGTTCGCTTTGCAGCGCAGTGTCGCGGCCCCGAGCAGTTGTCCGGGCAGCCGGGAGCGTCCGGTGGCCGCCGCCTGGCCGAGGAACCGGCGGAAGGCGGCGAGGAGCAGCCCCTCGCCGGCCAGCTCCTGGGAGCCGAAGGCGCCGATCAGGCCGAAGACGTTGTTGATGCCGAGGTAGTAGGCGAAGCGCTCGTCGGCGACGGCG
This sequence comes from Streptomyces sp. H39-S7, assembly GCF_027158205.1. GTDB lineage: Bacteria > Actinomycetota > Actinomycetes > Streptomycetales > Streptomycetaceae > Actinacidiphila. The sequence continues at coordinate 188,165 of NZ_JAPVLU010000006.1, forward strand.
TCCTCGACGAAGGTGTCGCTCTGCGCGCCGATCCCCGGCAGCCGCCGCTCCAGCGCGGCCCGGTGCGACTCGCGGAAGTAGTAACCCTGGTTGTCCCGGTAGCGGCCGCCGGAGGGCCAGCCGTCCGGGTCGAGCAGCACGAGGGTGTTCTGCTGGTGGGCCTCCAGGGCGACCCCGGCCTCTCCGTCGAGCCACAGGACGGGACGGACGACGGTGTCCAGGTAGCGCAGGAACCACTCGGTGGCCACGGCGGCGGCCGGACGCCCGGTCCGGGCCGCGAGCCGGCCGATCAGATCGGCCAGCCGCGAGCGCAGAGCGGGCGCGGGCAGCCCCGGCCAGGGGCGCGGCGACGTGAGGCCGGCCAGGCAGTGGGCCCGGTCGGCGGGGCCGAACGGGTTGTGCCGCAGCACCACGTCCAGGCCCTGCAGCGGCTCCCCGTCGGGCGCGTTCACCGCGAGCCACGCCGGGTCGCGGACGATGTCGAAGCCGGGGTGCGCGGCGCGCCACTGCTCGGCGAGTCCGCTGCGCAGCAGCCGGTGGACCTCGGTGCCCCGTCGCAGCTCCTTGCGGAGGTTCTCGCGGCGGGAGTTGGTGATGCGCAGCGCCAGCGAGAGCTTCAGCATGGCCGGGGCGCCGGACCGGTAGACCGTCCGCACGGAGGACGTCGGGTGCCAGGGGTCGCCGAGCGGGCCGAGGTCGCGCAGCCGTCCGGAAGCGAGCAGTTCCCGCACCCCGGGCCGGTGCCGCACCTCGCGGGCCTGCCAGGGGTGCAGCGGCAGGGCGGCGGCGCCGTCCGGGAGTTCGAGGCCGGGCCCCGCGAGGGCGGTGAGGAGCTGCTCGGCGGGGACGGTGCGGCCGCGTTCGGTCCAGGCGGAGTCGGTGGCAACGAGGGAGCGGTCGACGGCGAACCAGTGGAGCGGGAAGGAGCCGCGCAGTTCGGGAGAGTAGGCGCGGGCCTCCGCCTCGGAGAGCCCCTCCCGGCCCTTGGGCGTGGGATGCAGGGGGTGGCCCAGGAGGAGTGACTGCTCGGTTTCGAGGAACGGGTCCGTGGTGGCGGGCGCCGCGGGACGCTCCCGCCGGTCGGTGATGAACCGGGCCGTGCAGCGGGCCGAGTCGGCGACCCTGCCGACGAGGTCCGTGCCCTCGGCCGGGTCCGTGCCGGCCTCGCGCGCCAGCAGGGCCGCCAGGCAGACGGCGGTCAGCGGCGCCTGGTCGGCGAGGGCGAGCCGTACGTGGCCGAACCGGTGGTGCCCGGTCGCGGACCAGTGCCGGATCGGAGCGCGGTCTCGCGCACCCAGCAGCGCAGCAGGCTCTCGATCGACGCCGCGTCGGCCGCCGCGTGGGCGTCGGCCGCTTCGAGGGGATCGGGCCCGGCCGGCGACGGCAGCGACCGCCGCGACTGCGGAGGCACGTGGGACGGGCCGTCCTGGACGGCCGTGCCGACCAGGACGGGGACGGTCGGCGCGTCCTGGGGGACGGCGCCTGCCGCACCCGCTGTGCTGTCGGCGCCGGGATCGGCGTTCGTGCCGGGGCATACGGTCATGCCGGTACTCCGTGGGTCGGTGGGCCCGTCGGCCCGGAGGTCTGGGGGTACATCAGCCGTGGCCCGAGGAGCTCGTCATGTGCGATCCTCCACCTCTGCGGCGCCGGTGGACACACCGGAGACCCCAGGGGTGACGGGCGCGCCGGGGGCCCCGCCGTTTCCGGCCACCGCCCGCTCGGCCGCCGCGATGGCGTCGGCGAGCCGGTCGAGCACCGCCTCGGCCTGCTCGTCGGTGATGGTGAGCGGCGGGAGCAGCCGGACGACGCTGCCGTGCCGGCCGCCGAGTTCGATGATGAGCCCGCGCCGCAGCGCCTCCTGCCGCACGGCGGCGGCGAGCCGCGGCGCGGCGGGCAGCGACCCGTACTCGTCGGGCTCCGCCTCGGTGTCGACGAGTTCGAGGCCGATCATCAGCCCCCGGCCCCGCACGTCGCCGACGCACGGATGGTGCGCGGCCAGTCCGCGCAGCCGGGCCGTCATCCGGTCGCCCAGGGCGCCGGCCCGCACGTCCAGGCCGTTGTCGCGGACGTACCGCAGGGTGACGGTGCCCGCCGCCATGGCGAGCTGGTTGCCCCGGAAGGTGCCCGCGTGGGCGCCGGGCCGCCAGGTGTCCAGCTCCTCCCGGTAGACGATGACGGCGAGCGGGAGGCTGCCGCCGATCGCCTTCGAGAGCACCATCACGTCGGGCACGATCCCGCTCTGCTCGACGGCCCAGAAGGTGCCGGTGCGGCCGACGCCCGTCTGCACCTCGTCGACGATCAGCGGGATCCCGCGCCGGGCGGTGATCTCCCGCATCCGGCGCAGCCACGCCTCGGGCGCGGGGATCACGCCGCCTTCGCCCTGCACCACTTCGAGCAGCATTCCGGCGGGCGGCTGGACGCCGCCCTTGGGGTCGTCCAGCAGGCTGGCCGTCCACCGGGCGGACAGCTCCGCCCCGCGGTCGCCGCCGGTGCCGAACGGGCAGCGGTAGTCGTACGGGTACGGGAGCCGGGTCACCCGCGCGTCGGCCTCGCCGACCGTGGCGCGCGCCGCCGTGTCCCCGGTCGCGGCCAGCGCGGCGGCGGTCATGCCGTGGTAGGCACCGGTGAAGGCCAGCAGCCCGCCGTGGCCGGTGGCGTTGCGCACGAGCTTGATGGCCGCCTCGACCGCGTCCGTGCCGGCGGGTCCGCAGAACTGCACCCGCCCGTGGGCGGCCAGTTCCGGCGGCAGCGTCTCGAACAGGGCGGTGGTGAAGGCGTCCTTCACCGGCGTCGCCAGATCGAGGACGTGCAGCGGGGCGCCGGAGTCCAGGACCGCGCGGATCGCCTCCAGGACGACGGGGTGGTTGTGCCCGAGCGCCAGCGTCCCCGCGCCGGACAGGCAGTCCAGATAGCGGCGGCCGTCGGCGCCCTCGACCGTCATCCCGCGGGCCCTGACCGGGACGACCGGCAGCGAGCGGGCGTAGGTGCGGGCCGCGGACTCGCGCTGCGACTGCCGCCGCAGGATTCCCTCCCCCGGCGCGAAGTCGTCCGCCGAAGCCGTCAGTTGGCCCGGCAGGCTCTGGATGGCGGCCACGTGCTCACTCCTCCGCTTGACGTCCCTGTCCGCACTAACGACGCGCCCCTGGTCCGATCACGGTCGGCCGGCAGATCTTTCGCGCCGGAACCGCGGACCCGCCGCACACCGTCCCCCACAGCACCCGGCATAGTGGGGACCCGCCCCGTCGCCGGGGCCGAATTGCCGTACCACCACCAGGGGGACACAGCCCATGCCATCCATAAGCCGGCCACTGGCCGCCGCCGCGGTCGCGGCCCTGCTCGCGGTGTCGGCCACCGCCTGCGGGCCGTCCGACGACAAGGCGGATCCCCAGCCGAGCGCCTCGGTCCCGAGTACGGACGGCCCGAAGCTCCCTTCCGCCCTGCCCACCAGCCTCGGGGACCTCGAGAAGTGGAAGAAGGCGTACCGGGACGGGGCCTGGAAGAACTGGGACAAGGACCAGTGGCTGCGCAAGGCCTCCGAGTTCATCAACCCGGTCATCGACGGTCTGTGGGACGACGACCGGATGAAGGGCGCGGAGCAGAACGACAAGAAGGTGCCCGACGACGTCGCGGCCGACAAGGGCAAGACCGACCCGGTGCCCGCCGTCAACAAGGCCAAGGCCGTCGAGGCGCCGTACCACGAGAACGGGCCCGGCGACGGGAAGATCTTCTTCGACGGCCCCAAGGGCTCGATGGTCTGCTCCGGCACCGTGGTGAAGGACCCCGCCCACCCGGGCAAGTCCAACCTGGTGTGGACCGCGGGCCACTGCGTGCACGCGGGTGGCGCGGGCGGCTGGTACCGCAACGTCATCTTCGTCCCGTCCTACAACGACGCGGGGAAGACCGCGGCGCAGCTGAAGGGCGCCAAGCGCGACCAGCTCGCGCCCCTGGGCGTGTTCTGGGCGGACGGCGCCGCCACCTCCGACCAGTGGATCGCCAACGGCGCGGAGACCGGGGGCAAGGGTTCCCCGTACGACTTCGCGGTGCTGCACGTGGCCCCGGACAAGGCGAGCGGCACCAAGTCGCTGGAGGAGAAGGTCGGTTCCGCCCTTCCGGTGTGGTTCAACGCCCCCTCCGTGACGAAGATCGGCAACATCGGCGCCTGGGGCTACCCGGCCGCGCCGCCCTTCGACGGCCAGCGGCTGTACAACTGCACGGGCAAGGCGGGGCGGCTGTCGATCTTCGCCGACCAGCCGACCGAGTACCGGCTCGGCTGCACGATGACCGGCGGTTCGTCCGGCGGCGGCTGGTACGCCAAGCAGCCGAACGGTGAGGTGGCGCTGATCAGCAACACCTCGATCGGCCCGGTCACGGCGACCTGGCTGGCGGGCCCGCACCTGGGCGCCGAGGCGAAGGCCGTGTACGACAAGGTGAGCAAGCAATTCAAGTAGGGCAACCGAAGGAAGGGCCCGCCCCCTGGGGGGGGCGGGCCCTTCCTCATGCGCTCCGGCGAACCGGTCGGTGCTCGGGCGAGCTCAGGGCTTGGTGACGAGCGCGAAGGACTCGAACTCGGCGGCCAGGTCCTCGTGCACCCGCGCCTTGAGCAGCGTGCCCTCGCCGGTGTGCTCCTCGGAGAGCACCTCGCCGTCGGCGTGCGCCCGGGCGATCAGCGCGCCCTGGCTGTACGGCACGAGGACGTCGATCTCGACCTCGGGCCGCGGCAGTTCCTCGTCGAGCAGCGCGAGCAGCTCGTCGAAGCCCTGGCCGGTGCGGGCGGACACCGCGATGGCGTGCTTCTCGTTCCGCAGCATGCGCTGCAGGACGAGCGGGTCGGCCAGGTCCGCCTTGTTGATCACCACGATCTCGCGCACCTTGAGCGCCTCGACCTCGCGGAAGACGTCCCGCACGGCGGCGAGCTGCTCCTCCGGGACCGGGTGCGAGCCGTCCACCACGTGCAGGATGAGGTCGGCTTCCGCGACCTCCTCCATGGTGGAGCGGAACGCCTCGACGAGGTGGTGCGGCAGGTGCCGGACGAACCCGACGGTGTCGGTCAGCGTGTAGAGCCGACCGCCCGGCGTCTCGGCCCGGCGCACGGTCGGGTCGAGGGTGGCGAACAGGGTGTTCTCCACCAGCACTCCCGCGCCGGTGAGCCGGTTGAGCAGCGAGGACTTGCCCGCGTTGGTGTATCCGGCGATCGCGACGGACGGCACCTTGTTGCGCTTGCGTTCCTGCCGCTTGAGGTCGCGGCCGGTTTTCATCTCCGCGATCTCCCGGCGCATCTTCGCCATCTTCTCGCGGATGCGGCGCCGGTCGGTCTCGATCTTGGTCTCACCGGGACCGCGGGTGGCCATGCCGCCACCACCGCCGGCCCCGCCGCCGCTGGACCCGCCGCCGCCCATCTGGCGGGAGAGCGAGGCACCCCAGCCGCGCAGGCGCGGCAGCATGTACTGCATCTGCGCGAGCGAGACCTGGGCCTTGCCCTCACGGGACTTGGCGTGCTGGGCGAAGATGTCGAGGATCAGGGCGGTGCGGTCGACCACCTTGACCTTGACGACGTCCTCGAGCTGGATGAGCTGGCCGGGGCTGAGCTCACCGTCGCAGACGACCGTGTCGGCGCCCGTCTCGTGGACGATGTCCCGCAGCTCCTTGGCCTTGCCCGAGCCGATGTACGTGGCCGGGTCCGGCTTGTCGCGGCGCTGGATCACGCCGTCGAGGACCAGGGCGCCGGCGGTCTCCGCGAGGGCGGCGAGCTCCGCGAGGGAGTTCTCCGCGTCGTGCACCGTCCCGGAGGTCCAGACACCGACGAGTACGACGCGCTCCAGACGGAGCTGCCGGTACTCGACCTCGGTGACGTCCTCCAGCTCGGTGGAGAGGCCCACGACACGGCGCAGCGAGGCGCGCTCGGAACGTTCGAGCTGAGCACCGTCCCGCTCTTCGTCGATCTCGTGGCTCCAGGCGACGTCCTCTTCCATCAGGGCGTCGGCCCGAAGGCTCTCGGGGAGGCGCTGGCGGTCGTCCGAAGAGGAGGAAGAGGAGGTCATTGGATCCTTTGGTCGATCGGCTGGGAAGGGGACGGGCGTGTTGTCCGTCCCTACGATGGTCGCACGCCCGCCGCCGCCGGTCACGCGGGTTTCACGACCGCCGCCGTACGGGCGCCGGCGGAGCCGGCCACCCAGTCGCGGTGGCCGGGCATCGGCGGGGTGACGGCGCCGTACAGCCAGGGGTGCAGGAAGCCGCCCAGGTCCCGTTCCGCGACCTCGGAGGCGAGGGCGGTGAAGTCGGCCGTCGAGGCGTTCCCGTTGCGGTGGCGGGCCACCCAGGCACGCTCCAGGCGCTGGAACGCGGGGGCGCCGATCTCCTGGCGCAGGGCGTACAGGACGAGCGCGCCGCCGGCGTAGACGTTGGTCCGGAAGATCCCCAGCTTGCCCGGCTTGGGCACCTTCGGGGCGGCGGGCGGGCCGTCCGCCGCGCGGATCTGCGTGTCGCCCTCGTAGGCGGTACGGACCTGTTCGTCGAGACCGACGCCGTACTTCTGCTCGGCGTACAGCGCCTGGTACCAGGTGGCGTGCCCCTCGTTGAGCCAGAGGTCCGACCAGGCCGCGGGGGTGACGCTGTCGCCGAACCACTGGTGGGCGAGCTCGTGCAGCATCAGCGGGGCGGCCGCCGCCTCGGGGGCGAGCAGGACGCGGCGCTCGAAGAGCGAGAGGGTCTGCGTCTCCAGCTCGAAGCCGGTGGTGGTGTCGGCACTGAGGATCCCGTACGTCTCGAACGGGTAGGGGCCGACCTGTCCCTCCATCCACTCGATCTGCCCGGGGGTCATCGCGAGCCGGGCCTCCAGCCGGTCGCGGTCGGCGGCCCCGACGACGTCGCGCAGCACCAGCCCGTGCGGGCCGGCGCGGTGCAGTACGGCCGAGCGGCCGACGGAGACCTGGGCCAGCTCGGTGGCCATCGGGTCGGCGGGACGGTACGTCCAGGTGAGAGCGGAGGCGGGCGCCGGCGCCGGGACGACGTCGGGGACGCCGTTGGTGACCACGGTGAGGTCCTTGGGGGCCGTGACGTGGAAGGTGAAGGCGGCCTTGTCCGAGGGATGGTCGTTGCAGGGGAAGACGCGGTGCGCGGCGTCGGCCTGGTTGGCCATCGCCAGCCCGTCGGCGGTCCGCACCCAGCCGGAGTCCGCCGTGCGCGGATCGCTGGTGTGCGCGACGGTGATCCGCAGCTCGCCGCCTGCCGGCACCGGCTCCTCGGGGGTGACGATCAGCTCCTCGCGCTCCCGGCGGTAGCTCGCCGGAACCCCGTTGACCTGCACCGATGAGACCGTTCCCGCGGCGAAGTCCAGGTGGAACCCGGTCAGCGGCGCCAGCGCGCGGGCCCTGATGCGGGTGACGGCGTCCAGCGGCCGGTCCCGGCCGTGGTAGTCGAAGGAGAGGTCGTAGGCGGCCACGTCGTAGCCGGGGTTGCCGAGATCGGGATAGAGCCGGTCACCGAGTCCTGACACCGATACGACGGGGTCGCCGGGCAGGTCCGCCGCGGTCAGGGTCAGTACGGCGGCGAAGGCCGCCAGCACGGCGCCGCTGCGCGGCGTGATGGGGATCATGCGCTACCGCTATCAGGGGGCGGCGCCCCGGAACGCGCGACGCGCAGCAGTGCACCCGATCGGCCCTGGTCCGCCGCGCCGGCCGGGCGGAACCCGACCGTACCGGACCGGGAATGCCCGGATCGGACCGGGAAGGACCGGACCGTCGTCCCCTGCCGGTCATCGCCGGGCGGCGGCGATCACCCGCTGGGCCCGGTAGACGTCGTACACGCCGGCCACCGACCGCATGGCGCGCATCAGCGCCGGCAGGGCCTCCGCGTCGGGCAGTTCGACGGTGTACGTGTGGCGCACCCGGTGCTCCTGCGGGGGTTCGACGGACGCGGAGACGATGCCCACGCCCTCGCCCGCGATGGCCTCGGTGAGATCGGCGAGCAGCCGCGGCCGGCCGAGCGCCTCGGCGAGCAGGGTGGCGCGGAACCCGGCCCCGGCGGGGCGGCCGCCCCGCCACCGCACGGGGACCGGCTCCCGTCCGGAACCGGTCATCCGGAACGCCGTCGGACACTCCTCGCGGTGCACGGCGACCGTGCCGCCGCGGATGACGAAGCCGGTCACCTCGTCGGGCGGCACCGGCGTACAACAGCGCGCCAGGCGGACGGCGGCGCCCGCCAGGTCGGTGACGGCGACCGGCTCGTCGTCGGCCGCGGTGTCCGCGGTGTGCGCGGGGCGCTCCGCGCGCGCGGCGGGCTCCTCGTCGGCGGGCGGCACCGGATGGAGTTCCAGCCAGCGGGTGACGGCGATGCGGGCCGCCGGCGTGCGGACGTGCTCCAGCCAGTCGGCGGACGGCCCCGAGGCGCCGGACTCGTCCAGCAGGATCTGCACGATGTCGCCGTCCCGCAGCTTGCTGCGCAGCGGCGCGAGGCGGCCGTTGACGCGGGCGCCGACGCAGGAGTGGCCGGCCTCGCCGTGCAGCGCGTAGGCGGCGTCCACGCAGCTGGCCCCGGCGGGCAGCCGGATGGTGCCGGTGGTGTCCCCGCCGTGCGCGGAGAAGACGGTGACCTCGCGGTCCTGGGCGAGGTCGGCGCGCAGCGCGGTCCAGAAGGTGTCGGGGTCGGGGGCGTCGCGCTGCCATTCGAGCAGGCGCGACAGCCAGCCCGGCTGGGTGGGGTCGACGCGTTCGCCGTCGGCGGCCTGCGGGGGCTCGTCGACGGTGTGCGGATTGCCCAGCGCGATGACGCCGGCCTCGGCGACCCGGTGCATCCGCCGCGTGCGGACCAGGACTTCGGCGATCCGGCCCTCCTCGTCGGCGACAGCGGTGTGCAGCGACTGGTACAGGTTGAACTTGGGGGCCGCGATGAAATCCTTGAACTCCGCGATCACCGGGATGAAGCAGGTGTGCAGCTCACCGAGGACGGCGTAGCAGTCGGCGTCCTCCCCGACGAGCACCAGCAGCCGTCCGAACTCGCAGCCGCCCAGTTCGTCCGCGCCGCGCTTGAGCAGCACCCGGTGCACGGAGACGGCGTGCCGCGGCCGGATGGCGACCTCGGCGGCGATCCCGGCCTCGCGCAGCACGGCCCGCACGGCGTCGGCGACGGCCGCCAGCGGGTCGGGGCGGGCGGCGTTGGCGAGGATCATCGCGCGGGTGCGGGCGTGCTCCTCGGGGTGGAGGATGGCGAAGACCAGGTCCTCCAGCTCGCTCTTGAGGGCCTGCACCCCCAGCCGTTCGGCGAGCGGGATGAGCACGTCCCGGGTGACGTTGGCGATGCGCGCCTGTTTCTCGGGGCGCATCACCCCGAGGGTGCGCATGTTGTGCAGCCGGTCGGCGAGTTTGATCGACATGACGCGTACGTCGCTGCCGGTGGCGACGAGCATCTTGCGGAAGGTCTCGGGCTCGGCGGCGGCGCCGTAGTCGACGCGTTCGAGCTTGGTGACGCCGTCGACGAGGTAGCAGACCTCCTCGCCGAACTCCTCCCGCACCTGATCGAGTGTCACTTCCGTGTCCTCGACGGTGTCGTGCAGCAGAGAGGCCGTCAGGGTCGTTGTCTCGGCGCCGAGTTCGGCCAGGATCAGCGTCACCGCGAGCGGATGCGTGATGTACGGCTCGCCGCTCTTGCGCATCTGGCCGCGGTGCGAGGACTCGGCGAGCAGATACGCGCGGCGCAGCGTCTCGATGCCGGCCGCACCGACGCCGGGATGGCGCAGCCGGTGCACCTTGGCGAGGTGCTCGATGGCGCCCGGCACCCGCTGGCCCCGGCCGCCGGCGGGCAGGCCCCATTCCCGGCCGCCCGGGCCGAGCAGCGCCGCCCGCCCGAGCCTGCGCAGGTCGATGCGGCGCAGTCCGCGCCTGCGGCCCTCGTCGTCGGGGGCGGGGGCGGCATCCACTGCGTTGTCCGCGCTCATCGGGCACCTCCGGCAGCGTCACCCGGCGGCGGGCGCCTCCACGGAGAATGGGGGCCGCGCCGGTGCTTGATGCTACCGAGCCCACCACGTGCGGCAGCCGTGCTCTCGTCCAGAGTGATCGCCATCACCCGTTCGAGGGAACAAGTGCGGGAAAACAGTACGGGAGGCCAGTTCGGAAAGGTCGCTCAGGAGTCCGATTCCCGTCAGGGTTTCGGATGCTGGCGGACCGTCAGGCAGACGGGGCGTCAAGCCACGCCCCGTCGACGACTCCCTCGGCGACGATGACGGCTGGTCCGGTCATCTCGATCTCGCCGTCGGCGCGCTCGGTGATCACCAGACGGCCGCCGGGGACGTCCACCGTGTAGGTGACGGGCCGTCCGGTGACGGCCGGGTCGGCGCCGTCGCGGCGGGCGGCGGCGACCATGACGGCGCAGGCGCCGGTGCCGCAGGAGCGGGTCTCGCCGGAGCCGCGCTCGTGGACGCGCATCGCCACGTGGCGCTCACCGCGGTCGACGACGAATTCCGCGTTCACGCCCGTCGGGTACGCGGCGGCGGGGGTGACGGCGGGCGCCGCGTACAGGTTTCCCGCGTCGTCCAGGCTGTCGACGAAGGCGACGGCGTGCGGATTGCCCATGTTGATGTTGCGCGCGGGCCAGCTTCGGCCGTCCACGGCGACGGTCACCTGCCCCTCGGGCAGGGCGGCGCGGCCCATGCCGACGGTGATCTCGCCCAGGGTGCCGTCCGGGTCCGTCTTGGCGATGTGCACCCGGCGGACGCCCGCCCGGGTGGCGACGGCCAGGTCGCCGGCGCCGGTCAGCCCGGCGCGCTGCAGGTACCGGGCGAAGACCCGGACGCCGTTGCCGCACATCTCGGCGATGCTGCCGTCACTGTTGCGGTAGTCCATGAACCACTCGGCCTCGCCGGCCATGGCGGCGGCCTCCGGGTGGGCAGCGGAGCGCACGACCCGCAGCAGCCCGTCGCCGCCGATGCCCGCCCGGCGGTCGCACAGCCGCGCGACGGCCGACGCGGACAGCTCGACGCTGCCGTCCGCGTCGGGGACGATCACGAAATCGTTCTCGGTGCCATGGCCCTTGAGGAAGGACAGGCCCTGCTGCGTGGTGGTCACAAGGACAAGCCTAAGGCCACCGCTGGAGGACGCCCGTCCGGCCGGGGCTCAGCGCAGGCGGGCGACGCGCCAGACGGCGAGGACCACCAGCAGAGCGCTGATCAGCGTGTACGCGACGACGTAGCGCCAGTCGGCGCGGCGGCCGGAGCCGCGGGCCGGCAGTCCCGGCCAGGTGTAGCCGACCCGGCGGGCGGCCATGATGGCCCAGCCCGCGGAGCACGAGCTCAGCAGCAGGCCGAGCATGGCCACGACCGCGCCGCCGTCACCGAACTCGAAGGCGAGCGGGAAGGCGAACATCAGGGAGCCGCCGACACCGAGGGCGACTATCGGGGCGAGCTGCCAGATGCGCAGCCGCCGCTGCGGCCGCAGCTCCACCGGAACGAGTTCCGGCTCGATCAGGCCCTCCGGGTCGATCAGCGTCCCGGGTTCGATCAGCGCGTCCGTCCCGAGCCGTGACTCCATCTCGGTGGAGTGGTCGGGTGAGGAGTTCTGGGGACCGGCTTCCATCGCCACGCGCCCTCCCCCATCTCCGACGCCGGTAACTCGATGCTCGATGATGGCACGCCCGCGTGGCCGTCTCATCACGCTGAGGCGTCCCGATGCCATCACGTGATCAGGCTGTAACCGCAGCTTCGACCAACGTCAGCGCCTGATCGGTGAGTTCCGGGCCGCGCGCGGAGAGCCAGTGCACCCGCTGGTCGCGGCGGAACCAGGAGTCCTGCCGCCGGGCGAAGCGCTTGGTGGCCCGGACGGTCTCGGCGCGCGCCTCCTCGTCGGTGCACTCCCCCACGAGCGCGGCGAGTACCTGCTGGTAGCCCAGCGCGCGTGAGGCGGTGCGGCCCTCCCGCAGCCCGACCTCCTCCAGCTCCCGCACCTCGTCCACGAGCCCCGCGTCCCACATCCGGTCGACGCGCAGCGCGATGCGCTCGTCGAGCTCGGGCCGCGGCACGTCGACACCGATCTGGACGGTGCCGTAGATGGAGTCCGGGCCCGGCAGATTGGCCGTGAACGGCTTGCCCGTGATCTCCACCACTTCCAGCGCCCGGACGATCCGCCGGCCGTTGCTGGGCAGGATCGCCCGGCCCGCCTCGGGGTCGACCGCGGCCAGCCGGGCGTGCAGCGCCGCCGCGCCCCGCTCGGCGAGCTCCGCCTCCAGGCGGGCCCGGACGGCGGCGTCGGTGCCCGGGAACTCCAGCGCATCGATGGCGCCGCGCACATACAGCCCGGAGCCGCCGACCAGCACCGGAGTCCGCCCGGCCGCGTGCAGCCGGTCGATCTCGGCGCGGGCCAGCCGCTGGTACTCGGCGACGCTCGCGGCCTCGGTGACGTCCCAGATGTCCAGCAGGTGGTGCGGCACGCCGCGGCGCTCGTCGGTGGCCAGCTTGGCGGTGCCGATGTCCATGCCCCGGTAGAGCTGCATGGAGTCGGCGTTGACGACCTCGCCGTCCAGGGCCTGGGCGAGGGCCACGCCCAGATCGGACTTGCCGGCCGCGGTGGGGCCGACGACGGCGATGACGAGATCTTTGCTCGGAAGTACGGGGGGTCGCTCCCCGGGAGAGTGCAGCACGGGTCCAGTCTCCCAAACCTCCGGACCCCCTCACGATCGAGGGACGTGACGCGGCGCCGCCGCACTCGTTGCCTCTGGAGAGATTCCGCAGGCCGGATCCAGGTTCCTCGGACCGGCCGGACCCGTGCGGCGCAACGACGTGCCCCGGGCAACGCGGGATTTCGACCTCACGAGTATGGGCTGGAGTAAAAATGGGCGTTTTCGGATGGTTTCGACGTCAGGCGGCCGATCCGTCAACCGAGCCGGTGGAGTCCGTCACCCGGACGGCGGAGTCGGAGGACGCCGAGGCGGTAGCTGAGCCCGTCGCAGCGGAACGGGACGCGCGGGCGGACGGGGTCGTGGAACCGGACGCGGAGCCGGCGGCCGCCGGCGCGGCGGAGCCCGTCGGCATCCCCAAGCAGCAGTCCACGGCGGACGCCGCCGACAGCGAGGCCGGAGAGGGCGCCCGCGCCTAGGGGCTGGGAGTGTGCGGGAAGGCCGCGGGCGCTCCGGCCCCTCGGCCTTCCGGCGACCGTCCCCGGCCGACGGGGACTAGGTCCACGTGGCGACGAAGTAGCCGACGCCGTACGGGGCGTCCTCGTGGAGCAGCTGCCCGGCCAGGCCCGCGCCCTGCGCGGCGCCCGCGAGGACCTGCCAGGTGGCGCGTCCGGCCGCCTGGAGCTCCTGCGCCAGTTCCGTGTCCAGCGCGGCCAGTGCCCCGGTGTCGGCGGCGGCCAGTGCGGCGCCGACCGAGGCGTCGAAGGGTTCCGCGCGCTCGTCGAGATAGCCGGGGGCCTTGAGGGTGCGGCAGGCGCTGCCGTCGCCCATCACCAGCAGCGCGACCCGGTCCGCCGTCGTCGCGATCATGGCGCCGGTGGCGGCGCAGCGGTCCTGTTCGAGCGACTCGCCCACGCCCAGGCCCTCCAGCGGAGCGGCGGCCCAGCCGCGCAGCAGCCAGGCCGCGACGGCCAGCGAGGGCGGCAGCGGACGGTCGGCCCCGGTGTCCTCCGCCGAGGCGGCGGGAGCGGGTCCTGAGCCGAGGCGCACGTCCAGGTCCACGCCGAACTCGCGGAACGAGCCCCGCGCGCCCTCGTGGTGCCGCCCGCGGCCGGGATGTTCCGCCGGGCCGATCACCACCAGCCGGTCGGGGCGGGACGCCGCGAGCACCCCGATCGCGTCGGCGCACGCGGCGCGCAGCGTGTCCAGCTCGAAGGCGGCACCGGCCGCGACCTCGGGTACGAGGAGCGGGGCGGACGGGCAGACTGCGGCGGCTACGAGCATGTCCGCAGCCTAACCGCGCCGATCATGGTTCCGCAGGACCGGGCCGGGCGTCCGGCACGGCCCCGCGCCGCGTCAGAGGCCGCCGCCGTCAGAGCCCGCAGCCGCTCTCCACCACGGGCAGCGGCGCCGGCGCGCCGATCGTCGGCAGTCCGAGCATCACGCCGGCCGGCACCTGGGGCGCGGCGTTGCGCAGTTCCCACGCGTCGCCGGCCCGGGTGCGCCGCACCGAGAGCGCGGGGCGCTCGGCGAGCAGGTGGTGCGGGGCCGCGTAGGTGATCTCCACCGTGGCCATGTCACCGGGGCGCGGGTCGGTGCCCGCCGGCTTCTCGAAGTGCACCAGGCGGCTGTCGGGCGCACGGCCGGACAGCCGGTGCGTGGCCTTGTCCTTGCGGCCCTCACCCTCGGCGACCAGGACTTCCAGCGTGCGGCCGATCTGCTTCTTGTTCTCCTCCCAGGAGATCTGCTCCTGGAGGGCGGACAGCCGCATGTAGCGCTCCTGGACGACCTCCTTGGGGATCTGCCCGTCCATGTCGGCGGCAGGGGTCCCGGGGCGCTTGGAGTACTGGAAGGTGAACGCCTGCGCGAAGCGCGCCTCGCGCACCACGTGCATCGTCTGCTCGAAGTCCGCCTCGGTCTCGCCCGGGAAGCCCACGATGACGTCCGTGGAGATGGCCGCGTCCGGCATGGCCGCGCGCACCTTCTCGATGATGCCGAGGTAGCGGTCCTGCCGGTACGAGCGGCGCATCGCCTTGAGGACGGTGTCGGAACCGGACTGCAGCGGCATGTGCAGCTGGTGCATCACGTTCGGCGTCTCGGCCATGGCGGCGATCACGTCATCGGTGAAGTCACGCGGGTGCGGGGAGGTGAAGCGCACCCGCTCCAGGCCCTCGATCTGTCCGGTGGCCCGCAGCAGCTTGGAGAACGCCTCGCGGTCGCCCATGCCCGAGCCGTACGCGTTCACGTTCTGCCCGAGGAGGGTGATCTCGACGACACCCTCGGCGACCAGCGCCTCCACCTCGGCGAGGATGTCGCCGGGCCGCCGGTCCTCCTCCTTGCCGCGCAGCGCGGGCACGATGCAGAACGTGCAGGAGTTGTTGCAGCCCACCGAGACCGAGACCCACGCGGCGTAGGCGGACTCGCGGCGGGACGGCAGCGTGGAGGGGAACGCCTCCAGCGACTCTGCGATCTCGACCTGCGCCTCTTCGGCGATCCTGGCCCGCTCCAGCAGCACCGGCAGCCGGCCGATGTTGTGGGTGCCGAAGACCACGTCGACCCAGGGGGCCCGCTTCACGATGGTGTCGCGGTCCTTCTGCGCGAGGCATCCGCCGACCGCGATCTGCATGCCCGGCCGGGCCGCCTTCTGCGGGGCGAGCTGGCCGAGGTTGCCGTAGAGCCGGTTGTCAGCGTTCTCCCGCACCGCGCAGGTGTTGAAGACCACGACATCCGCCCCGTCCGCCCCCTTGGGCGCACGGACATAGCCCGCGCCCTCCAGCAGGCCGGACAGCCGTTCCGAATCGTGCACGTTCATCTGGCACCCGTAGGTGCGGACCTCGTATGTCCTCAAACCAGCCACCTCACCGCTCACCCGACCAGGGTACGGGGGGCTCAGGGGTACCGGGAGCCGCGGGCGGCCCCCGCCCCTCCGGCCCCGCCCGCCCCCCGTGCCACACCGGGGAGGCGCCCCGCGGCACGGGCCGGCGGGGGCGGCCCTACCCACGACGGCGCACGCCTGGCAGGATCCGGACCATGAACGTCCCCCACATCGGCAGACGCCGCACGCTGCAGTCGGTCCTCGCGGCCGCCGCCGCACTCGCGCTGCTCCTGTGGTGGCTGCTGCCGTCCCGCGGTCCCTCGTATCCGAAGGATCCGGTCTCGTTCTCCACCGGCGTGGCCGCCGGGGTGTACGAGACCTACGGGAAGATGCTCAAGACCGACCTGCGGGACGAGCTGCCCGGGGTGCCGGTGAACCTCCTGCAGTCCCAGGGCTCGGTCGACAACGTGCGGCGCGTCGCCTCGGGGCAGGCCGATTTCACGATCGCCGCCGCCGACGCGGTCGCCGACTACCAGGGCCCCGGCAAGGACCGGCTGCGCGCCTGCGCGCGGCTGTACGACGACTACATGCAGCTCATCGTCCCCAGGGACTCGGCGATCGGCTCCGCCCGCGATCTGCGCGGCAAGCGCGTCGGCGTGGGCCAGGCGGCCTCCGGCGTGAACCTCATAACCCGCCGGCTGCTCGACGCGGCCGGACTGGACCCCGCCAAGGACCTCACCGCGGTGCCGGTCGGTATCGACACGGCGCCCGGGATGCTCACGGCGGGCAAACTGGACGCGTTCTTCTGGTCCGGCGGCCTGCCGACCAACACCGTGACCAATCTGGCGGCCACCAGCAACGTCAAGCTCGTCCAGCTGGGCGACCTGGTCGACAGGCTGCACTCCAAGGGCGACCCGACGGGCTACTACCGGCAGGCGGTGATGCCCGCCGACGCCTATCCGACGATGCAGCACGGCACGGCCGTCACGACCATAGCCGTCGCCAACCTGCTGGTGACCACCGACCGGGCGGACACCGGACTCGTCGAACGGCTCACCCGCGCGGTCATCGACAGCCGCGACGAGATCGGCAACAAGGTCCACGCCGCACAGCTGGTGGACCTGCGCACCGCCGTCTTCACCGACCCGCTTCCGCTGCACGAAGGCGCCCGGCGCTACTACCGGTCGGTGAAACCGTAGGCCAGTTCCTGGCGCGCACATGCTGAGGCCCTAATCTCTACGCATGCGCAATGGGGGTACACCAGACGGCGGGCCCCACACTCTCGTCGACGGCCGGTACCAGCTGCAGCGCCCGCTGGGCCGTGGCGGTATGGGTGTGGTGTGGGAGGCGTACGACAACCGGCTGGGGCGCCAGGTCGCCGTGAAGGAGCTGCTGTTCCGGGGCGCGGTGGACCCCGACACCCAGGCCCAGTGGGTGGAGCGGGCGCGCCGGGAGGCCCGCGCCATCGCCCGGATCGGGCACGAGCACGTGGTGGCGGTGCACGACGTGATCGAGGCCGACGGCCAGGTCTGGATCGTGATGGAGCAGGTCAATCCGCGCTCGCTCGCCGACCAGTTGCAGGAACGCGGCCGGCTGGCCGCGCTGCAGACGGCCAGGATCGGCCTCGAGGTGCTGCGCGGGCTGCGGGCGGTGCACGCGGCGGGGGTGCTGCACCGGGACGTGAAGCCGCACAACATCCTGTTCCGCCGGGACGGGCGCGCGGTGCTGATGGACTTCGGCATCGCGACCTTCGAGGGCGCGGCCCAGGTGACCCGGCTGCACGAACTCGTCGGCACCCCGCGGTACCTGGCACCCGAACTGTGCACCCCGCACGGCCGGTCGCCGCGCGAGGCGACGCCCGCGGCCGACCTGTGGTCGCTCGGCGTGACCCTGTACGAGACGGTCGAGGGACGCGCGCCCTTCCGCGGGCCGACACCGTACGAGGTCCTGGAGTCGGTGCGCGAGGACGAGCCGCCGCCGATGACGTACTGCGGGCCGCTGCGGCCCCTCATCGACGGCCTGTTGGTGAAGGACCCGCTGGCGCGGCTGACGGCGCAGCGGGCCGAGCAGTTGCTGCAGCACGTGGCGCAGGAGACCCCGCAGTACGCGACGTCCTTCTATCCGGAGGACGGCCGGTCGCCGGTCGCGGAGTACCCGTGGACGGACGGCGACAGCGTCGCGGGTGGCGCCGACACGGGCCCGTTGGCGCCGCCGGAGCCCCCGACTCCGACCGCTTCGACCGCCGCGCCGGACGCTTCCGGTGCGGCCGACGCCGACGCGCCCGCCCCGCCCCTCGGCCTCGCCGTCCGCCTCCGCGGCCCGCGCGCGTGGGCGGCCGCCGCGGTCGCGCTGGTGGTGCTGGTGACGGCCGGCTGGTTCACCGTCGACCGCTTCACCGCGTCCGCCGGCCCCTCCCTCACAAGCTCCGAGACCCTGCGGGCGGCCCGGGAACGCGGCTACCTGCTGGTCGGGGTGAAGGGCGACCAGCCGGGGCTCAGCGAGCGGTCGGCGCAAGCCCCCGGCGGCTTCCGCGGCTTCGACATCGACATCGCGCGGGCGGTGGCCAAGCACCTGGGCTTCGACACGGTGCGGTTCGAGGTGGTCAACACCCAGAGCCGCGAGTACCGGCTCAGCACCGGGCAGGTCGACCTGATAGTGGCCAGCTACTCGATCACCCAGGAGCGCAAGGAGTCGGTGGACTTCGCCGGCCCTTACTACGTGGCGGGACAGGACTTCCTGGTGCCGGCCCGGTCGACCGGCGTGAACGGCGTCGCGGACCTGGACGGCCACCGGGTCTGCACCGTGCAGGGCTCCACACCGGAGGCGCGGCTGCGCACCGGGTACCCGCGGATACTGCTGGAACCGCGTGCCTCGTACGGGTTGTGCGTCACCGACCTGCTGGCCGGCCGGGTGGACGCGGTCTCCACCGACGACGTGATCCTGGCGGGCTACCGGGCCCAGCACCCCGCCGAACTGCGACTGCTCGGCGCCCCGTTCGGCAGCGAGCAGTACGGCGTGGGCCTGCGCCGGGGCGAACCGGCGCTGCGCGGGGCGGTGTGCGACGCCATAAGAGAGGAGATCAGCTCGGGCCACTGGAAGTCCTCGTACACCACGTACCTCAAGCCGCTCGCCCCGAAGGAGCTGGCGGACCAGCTGCCCCCCGACCAGACGGAGTGCGGGTAAGGCGGGTAGGAGGTGCGGGAGGCGCAACTACGTGCGGCTAAGGCGCCGAGCGCGGCACCGTAAGGGTCACCGCGAGCCCGGTGGGCTCGTTCGCCGCGAAGGAGAGCCGGCCGCCGCTCCGGGCCAGCAGGACGCGGGCGATGGACAGACCCAGCCCGGAGCCGTCGATGTTCTGGTGGCGGGGGCTGCGCCAGAAGCGGTCGCCGATCCGCGCCAGCTCCTCCTCGGTCAGCCCGGGGCCTCCGTCGGAGACGGTGACGGTCACCTCGTCGTCCTCCCCCGCGACCAACACCTGCACCTGTCCGCCGCGCGGCGTGAACTTCAGGGCGTTGTCGATGACGGCGTCCAGCGCGCTGGACAGCGCGATCGGGTCGGACCAGCCGGTGACCGCGGTCTTGCCCGCGTACTCCAGGGCGACGCCCTCGCGCGCGCCGACCGGCCGCCACGCGCCGAGGCGCTCGCCGACGAGCGCGGCGATGTCGGTGAGGGCGAGGTCGGCGTCCGCGTGCTCCGCCAGCGCCAGGCCGAGCAGGTCGTCCAGCACCTGGGCGAGCCGCCTGCCCTCGTCCTGGACGGAGGCCACCTCCTGGTTGCCCTCGGGCAGTTCGAAGCCGAGCAGCTCGATCCGCAGCATGAGCGCGGCCAGCGGGTTCCGCAGCTGGTGGGAGGCGTCGGCGACGAAGGCCCGCTGCTGTTCGAGCACCTGCTCGACGTTGTCGGCCATCTCGTTGAACGAGCGGGACAGCCGGCGCAGTTCCGGCGGCCCGCCGGCCGCCGCGACCCGGGACTTCATCCGGCCGGTGGCGATGTCGTGCGTGACGCGGTCGAGGATCGCGACCGGCCGCAGCACCCAGCCGGTGAGCCGGAACGCGAACAGCACGGCGATGGCCATCGCGGCCAGTTCACCGGCGCCGAGCAGCAGCCAGCCGTGCAGGATGCGCGAACGCAGCGCCCCGGTGGGCGATTCGGTGAGCACGACGGCGACGACGTCCCCGTCGCGGATGATGGGTGAGGCGACGGCCAGAGTGCGGCGCTGCCAGGGCCACACCTGCCGCGGGTCATGACTGCGGCGGCCGGCCAGCGCCGCGCTGTAGGCGGCGTTCGCCTCGCCCGCCTCGGGGAGCCTCCACTCCGCGGGCGCCACGCCCATCGCGGTGCCGTCGCGGTAGAACACCCCGACGCGGATGCCGTACAGCTCCTCGTACCGGCGGAGTTCCGAGCGCAGCGCCTGCAGCCGTTCGTCGTCGCCCACGGCGCTCGCGGACTGCGGCGTCCGGGCGGTGACGAACTGCGCGAGGGACGCGAAACGAGCGGTGTCGTCGATGCGGTCGACGACCACCCGCTGCTGCTGCGCGGCGGCCATGCTGGCGGCCAGCGGAAAGCCCAGGGCCAGCAGGACGCCCGCCATCAGCGCGAGCAGCAGGGGGAGAAGACGCGAGCTCAACGGCGGGGTCCTGGGTCTCAGACGGCTGGAACGACGAGCCGGTAACCGACCCCGCGCACCGTCTCGATCATGGACGGCATCCGCAGCTTGGAGCGCAGGGAGGCGACGTGCACCTCCAGGGTGCGCCCCGTCCCCTCCCAGCTGGTGCGCCACACCTCGCTGATGATCTGCTCGCGGCGGAAGACCACCCCGGGCCGCTGCGCGAGCAGGGCCAGCAGGTCGAACTCCTTGCGGGTGAGCGCGATCGGCTCGCCGCTCACCATAACGCGGCGGGTGGGCAGTTCGATGTCGACCGGGCCGAGCCGCAGACTGCCGGACGGCGCCGGCTCACCGGCACCCTCGCCAGCACCGCCCGCCGGTCCGGGGGCGGACTCCGCGGGTCGCAGCGGAGGACGCCGGCCGACCGCGTGGATCCGGGCGAGCAGCTCGCCGGTGTCGTAGGGCTTGACGACGTAGTCGTCGGCGCCGAGGTTGAGGCCGTGGATACGGGATCGCACGTCAGCGCGGGCGGTGACCATGATGACGGGGGTCGAGGTGCGCCGGCGGATCCGGCTGCACACCTCGAAGCCGTCCTGGTCGGGCAGGCCCAGGTCGAGCAGCACACACCCGTACGACGGGCCCTGGGCGGGCAGCAGCGCGCGCAGGGCCTCCTCGCCGCTGCGGGCATGGGTGACGTCGAAACCGTGCTTCGCGAGCACGGCCGACAGTGCGGCGGCGACCCGGTCGTCGTCCTCCACCAGCAGCAATCTCATCGGTTCACCCTCCTTTCCCACATCAGCGATCGTTTCGTCACCGGCCGGACACCCGCCGTCGGCCGGCGTCCGGTACCTACCCGGAATACAGGCCGACCGGCGAGGGGCGCGTCAAGGGGGTACCGGTACCTGCCGCGGACTGTTATCCAGCCGGTACGCACGGCAACGCAGGGCGCACCGCCCGTGGCGGAGAGTATCCGAATCGTGATGCTCAAGTTCAGCTCAGATGTAATGACGCTCGTCATCATGCATCACTAGGGTCTGCCGAACCGACGAGGATGGAGCACAGGCCGATGACCGAAGTCTCAGTGACCAAGGACGCCGCGCCGGCGACCGATGACCTGGTCGTACTGGGTGGTGTGAACAAGCACTTCGGCGCCCTGCACGTGCTCCAGGACATCGACCTGACGATCACCCGCGGTGAGGTCGTGGTCGTCATCGGTCCTTCGGGATCCGGCAAGTCCACGCTGTGCCGCACCATCAACCGGCTGGAGACGATCGATTCGGGCTCCATCACGGTGGACGGGAAGCCGCTGCCGCAGGAGGGCCGTGAACTGGCCCGGCTCCGTGCCGATGTGGGCATGGTCTTCCAGTCCTTCAACCTCTTCGCGCACAAGACCGTTCTGCAGAACGTGATGCTCGGACAGGTCAAGGTCCGCAAGACCGACAAGAAGGCCGCGGAGGACCGGGCCCGGCAGCTGCTCGACCGGGTCGGCGTAGGGGTGCAGGCGGACAAGTACCCGGCGCAGCTCTCCGGCGGCCAGCAGCAGCGGGTGGCGATCGCCCGCGCGCTCGCGATGGACCCCAAGGTCATGCTCTTCGACGAGCCGACCTCCGCGCTCGACCCGGAGATGATCAACGAGGTGCTGGAGGTCATGCAGCAGCTCGCCCGGGACGGCATGACGATGATCGTGGTCACGCACGAGATGGGCTTCGCCCGCTCCGCCGCCAACCGGGTCGTCTTCATGGCCGACGGACGGATCGTCGAGGAAGCGACGCCGGAGCAGTTCTTCAGCAATCCGCGCAGCGACCGCGCCAAGGACTTCCTCTCGAAGATCCTCCACCACTGACGTTGCCCGATGGCTGAAACCGACGCTTCACGGTCAACGCTCGACGACCGACGCTCGACGCTTGACGATGCACTGACGACTGACGACGCAAGGGATGTCCCCATGAATATCCGTAAATCCGCCGCCGCCGGGCTCGTCGTCCTGGCGCTGACCGCATCCGCGACCGCCTGTGGCGGCAAGGAGGGCACGCCGGACGCGCCCGGCGCCAAGGCCACCACCGGCGCCGACGCCCCCAAGCTGCCGACGTACGCGCCGAAGACGGGCGTCACGCTCGACTCCGCCGTGCTGAAGAAGGCACAGCAGCGCGGCAAGCTGGTCATCGGCGTCAAGTCCGACCAGCCGTTCCTGGGCTTCCAGCCGCCCGGCACCAACGACCGCAACGGCTTCGACATCGAGATCGCCAAGATGGTCGCCGCCGACCTCGGCTTCGGTCCCGACAAGATCGAGTGGAAGACCTTCGACTCCAGCCTGCGCGTGCCGGCGATCAAGAAGGGTGACGCGGACTACTACGTCGGCACCTTCACGATCAACGACGCCCGCAAGAAGGACATCTCCTTCGCCGGCCCGTACTACCTCGCCGGCCAGTCGCTGCTGGTGGCCAAGTCCAACACCGACATCACCGGCCCGGAGACCCTCAAGGGCAAGAAGGTCTGCAGCATCACCGGCTCCACGCCGCTCGAGCGGATCAAGGACGCGAAGTACGGTGCCACCGTCATCGCGCTCGGCAAGTACTCGGACTGCGTGCAGCAGCTCCAGACCGGCCAGGTCGAAGCGGTCACCACGGACGACGCGATCCTGAAGGGTTACGCCGCTCAGGCGCCCGGCAAGTTCAAGGTCGTCGGCAAGGCGTTCTCGCAGGAGCCCTACGGCATCGGCCTCGCGCACGACGACAAGGTGCTGCGCGACGCGATCAGCGACGCCCTGAAGGCGCACCAGGACAACGGCGACTACAAGAAGGCCTACGACGCGACGCTGGGCCTGTCCGGCTCGCCGTACACCGCGCCGCCGGCCCTCGACCGCTACTGATCCGCCGGCCCGCCGGCCGGCCACCGGGGCACCGTCGTCTCCGTGAGACGACGACGGTTGCCCCGCGGCCGGCCCGCGGGCCGCAACGCCCTCGTGAGGCCTACCTCGATGCTGCTTCCCGCCGGGGCGCGACCCGTCGTACCCCCCGCACGCCCTGGACCGACGATGCCTTCCTGCCAGCTGCCGGCGAACCGGCGAGGTGAGCCACGATGAACGTTCTGTTCGACAATTTCGCCCTGTTCCGCCAGGGGTTCTTCGGGACGCTGTCGCTCACCGGCGCCAGCGCGGTGCTCGCCCTGCTGCTCGGGGTGCTCATCGCCGCCTTCCGGGTCTCGCCGGTTCCTCCGCTGCGGGCCTTCGGCACGCTGTGGGTGACGCTGCTGCGCAACACCCCGCTGACCCTGCTGTTCCTCGTGGCCACCTTCATCGTGCCCGAGGTCGTCGCGACGGGCCTCAGCTCGTACCAGCTGGCAGTGCTCGCGCTCGGCTTCTACACCTCGGCGTTCGTCTGCGAGGCGGTCCGCTCCGGAGTCAACACCGTGCCGCTCGGGCAGGCCGAGGCGGCGCGCAGCATCGGTATGACGTTCACCCAGATCCTGCGGCTGATCATCCTTCCGCAGGCGGCCCGTACGGTCATCGCGCCGGTCGGCAGCCTCATGATCGCGCTGACCAAGAACTCGGCGATCGCCGGCGCGTTCAGCGTCACCGAGCTGTTCTCCACGCAGAAGCTCCTGAGCGACCAGGGCCTCAACCTGACGGTGATCTTCGTCTGGATCGCCTTCGCGTACCTGATCATCACCTTTGCGATCAGCGGCCTGTTCCGGCTGCTCGAGAACCGGCTGGCGGTGGCCCGATGACGGCGAGTGTCCTGTACGACGCCCCGGGACCCCGGACCCGGCTGCGCAACCGCCTCTACACGGTCATCGGCAGCCTCGCGCTGGCCGGACTGCTGGTCTACATTGCCCTGCGGCTCGAGTCCAAGGGCGAGTTCAAGTCCTACATGTGGGACCTGTTCCAGTACGCCGGGGTCCAGCAGCAGATCACGGACGGCGTGGTCGCCACCCTCAAGGCGTTCGCGCTGGCGGCGGTCTTCTCGCTCCTGCTGGCCACCGTGTTCGCCGCCGGGCGGCTCTCGGACCACGCTCCGGTCCGGATCGTCGCCTCGTCGGCCGTGGAGTTCTTCCGCGCACTGCCGCTGATCATCATGATCTACCTGCTGTGGGCGACCGTCTTCGAGCCCTTCTGGGCCCTGGTCATCGGCCTGACCCTCTACAACGGCTCGGTCCAGGCGGAGATCTTCCGCGCCGGCATCAACTCCGTGCCGAAGGGTCAGAGCGAGGCCGCCTACGCGCTGGGCATGCGCAAGACCCAGGTCATGCTGACCATCCTGGTCCCGCAGGCCGTACGGGCCATGCTGCCCAGCATCATCAGCCAGCTCGTGGTGACGCTGAAGGACACCTCGCTCGGGTACCTCATCGCCTACACCGAACTGCTGTACGTCGGCCGCATCCTGGCGGGCAACACTCCGACCCCCGGAAACTATCCGTACTTCCAGGTGCTGCTCGTCATCGGCGCGATCTACATCGCGATGTGCATGGCGCTGTCCGCCGTGGCCACGTGGGTCGAGAAGCGTGCCCGGCGCAGCCCGAAGGGCGCGCCGCCCCCCACACCCGAGGCCGAGGCCCTGGTCGCCACCGCGGAGTGACAGCGGCGCGGGAGGGGGCGCGGGCGTGCCCCCCTCCGCGCCATCCGGGTTCCCGCGCGCTTGAATTGACGGTGCGTCGGTGGTTTCCCGGTGGGTCACGGGAGAACCACCGGTCACTGAAGTGACGGTACGTCGGCTCGCGGAGTGACGGTGCGTCGGTTCGCACCGCGCCGACGTTCCGCCGTCACTTGACGCACGCACTCGCAGTGGATTGCATACGTATCGTGACTGCACATCTTCCGGGGACCGCCCTGTGGACCCGGTGATCGTCGCGGGGGCGGGCCCCACGGGCCTCGCCCTCGCGCTCGCTCTGGCCAAACGCGGTGTCCCGACCATCGTCCTCGACGAAGCCGAGGGGCCGGCCGACGCCCGCGACGACCTGCGCCATCCACGGACCACCGTCCTGAGCGCCGACACCGCGGCACTGCTGGAACGGCTCGGCTACCCGCGGTTGTACGCGGACGGCACCGCCTGGGCCGGCTGGCGCACCCTGCGCCGGCGGCAGGAGGTGCTGCGCGTCGACTTCGGCCCGGGAACCGACGGGGAACCCCCGGAACCGTCCCCCGTGCACATCGCCCAGCACCGGCTGGAACGCGGTCTGCGCGAGGCGCTGCACGGCCACGGCCTCGTCCGGATCGTGACCGGCTCCCGCGTCGACGCGGTCGACGAGGACGCCACCGGCGTCACCGTCCACACCCGGGGCGCCGACCGCACCTGGTGGCGCGGCAGCTATCTGGTGGGCTGCGACGGGCCGCGCTCCACCGTCCGCAAGCTGCTCGCGGTGCGCTTCCCCGGGAAGACGGCCGTCGACCGGCACGCCGTCGCGGCGCTCCGCGTCGACCTCCCGGAACCCGGCGTGGCCCTGCTGCACCGCGATCCCCCCGGCCTCGGTGCCGGGCAGGAAGTGACGGGCCGCCCGCTGCCCGACGGCCTGTGGCGGTTCGACTGGCTGCTGCCCGGCCGGGGTGAGGTGCTGACCTCCGACGAACTGGTGATCCGGGTCCGCGCGATACTGACCACGTGGTGCGGCAGCGTCGTGCCGTACGAGCTGGTCGGCTCGGCCGAGTACCCGGTGCACCAGCGGCTCGCCCGCCGCTGGCGGGTGGGCCGGACGTTCCTCGCCGGTGACGCCGCCCACCTGATGGGCGCCCTGGGCGCCCAGAGTGTGGAAGAGGGCCTGCGGGACGCCGAGAACCTCTCCTGGAAGCTCGCGCTCGCCTGGCACGACGGCGCGTCCGACACCTTGCTCGACAGCTATCAGGCCGAGCGGCGCGAAGCGGTCGGGGCCCGGCTGCGCGCCACCGACCAGGCCCTGCCGCTGGTTCGCGCCGGCGGTACCTGGAGCACGGTCCGCCACTCGCTGCTCTCCGGATCCGCCCGCGGGTACGCCGAGCTGCTGACCGACAGCCACCTCGGCCGGGGACCCGCCGCGTCCCCACCGGTCTACGGCCGCTCGCCGCTGGCGCTGCCCGCGCCGCGGCCGGGCGGGGGCGGCAGCGGCGGCGGCAAGACCGTCGGATCCCCGCTGGTCGCCACCTGCGCCACTCCCCCGGGCGGGCGGGTCGTCGACGTGCCGGTGACGGCGCTGGACGGCACGGTCGGCCGGCTGCGGGACCGGCTGGGCCAGAACCTGCTGGTGATACTGATCGCCCCGGGTACCGGTGTGTGGGACAGCCGGCACTGGCTGACGGCCGGTCTGATGCCGCGGCTCGCGTCGGCGGTCGCCGCACTTCCGATGCGCGCCGAGCTGCTGGTCGCCGAGGGCTACCCCGGCGCGACGGCGCACAGCGTGCTGCTGATCCGCCCGGACGGTCATCTGGTGACGGCCATGGTCGGCTGCCGCCCCGCCGAGCTGTACTCGTACGCGGACCTGGCCCGCGGCGGCCCCCCGCACCGGACCGCACCGCAGGAGGACCCGGTCAGCGGCCGGACGCCCTGACGTTTCGCTGCGGCGGCCGCCCGTCCCCGGGCGGAGGGCAGCGGCCGGGCCCTGCGGGACCCACGGCGTCCTCCGGGAGGGCCGTCACCCCAGCGGGTGGTACTCCAGGACGTCCGGTTCCTCCTGGCCCTCTTCCTCCAGGGCCCTTCGGACCACCCGGATGGCCAGGCCCTCCGGGTAGCCCTTGCGGGCGAGCATGCCCGCGAGACGGCGCAGCCGCTTGTCGCGTTCCAGCCCGCGGGTGGTCCGCAGTTTGCGGTCCACCAGCTCGCGGGCCCGCTCCTCCTCCTGGTCGGAGTCGAGCTGGGCCACCGCCTCGGTGACCAGCTCCGCGTCCACCCCGCGGGTCTGGAGCTCCCTCGCCAGCGCCCGCCGGGCGAGGCCCCGCCCGCGGTGCCGGGACTCCACCCAGGCGTTGGCGAACGCCTGGTCGTCGATCAGGCCGGCTTCCTGGAACCGCTCCAGCAACTGCTCCGCCACGTCGTCCGGGATCTCCCGCTTGCGCATCGCGTCGGCGAGCTGCTTGCGCGTGCGGGGGTTCCCGGTGAGCAGGCGCAGGCACAGCGCCCGTGCCTGCTCCTCCGGGCTGAGCGGCGGCTCTTTCGAGGCCCTCGACTCGGAAGAGCCGCCGCGATCGGGGTACCGACTCGCCATGGCCTCAGGCCTTGGCCGCGGTGGCCTTGGTCGCCTTCACCGTCTTGGGCGCCGGAACCTCGGCCTTGGCGGTGGCGGCGTCGGCCGCCGTGCCCGCCGCGTCCGCTCCGGGCTCCGCGGGGGCTACGGCCCGGACACCGATGCCGAGCTTGTCCTTGATCTTCTTCTCGATCTCGTCGGCGAGATCCGGGTTGTCCTTGAGGAAGTTGCGGGCGTTCTCCTTGCCCTGGCCGAGCTGGTCGCCCTCGTACGTGTACCAGGCACCGGCCTTGCGGACGAAGCCGTGCTCGACACCCATGTCGATCAGGCCACCCTCCTTGCTGATGCCGTGGCCGTAGAGGATGTCGAACTCCGCCTGCTTGAAGGGCGGCGCGACCTTGTTCTTGACGACCTTGACGCGGGTCCTGTTGCCGACCGCGTCCGTACCGTCCTTCAGCGTCTCGATACGGCGGATGTCGAGCCGCACGGATGCGTAGAACTTCAGCGCGCGACCACCGGTGGTGGTCTCCGGCGAGCCGAACATCACACCGATCTTCTCGCGGAGCTGGTTGATGAAGATCGCCGTGGTGTTGGACTGGTGCAGCGCACCCGTGATCTTGCGCAGCGCCTGGCTCATGAGCCGGGCCTGCAGACCCACGTGCGAGTCGCCCATCTCGCCCTCGATCTCGGCCCGCGGCACGAGGGCGGCCACGGAGTCGATCACGATGAGGTCGATCGCGCCGGAGCGGATCAGCATGTCCACGATCTCCAGCGCCTGCTCGCCGGTGTCCGGCTGGGAGAGCAGCAGGTTGTCCGTGTCGACACCGAGCGCCTTGGCGTACTCGGGGTCCAGCGCGTGCTCGGCGTCGACGAACGCCACCGTGCCGCCGGCCTTCTGCGCGTTGGCGACCGCGTGCAGCGTGAGGGTCGTCTTGCCGGAGGACTCCGGCCCGTACACCTCCACCACGCGGCCGCGCGGGATGCCGCCGACACCGAGGGCCACGTCCAGGGCGGTCGACCCGGTGGGGATGACATCGATGGGTTCGTTCGGCTTGTCGCCGAGGCGCATGACCGCGCCCTTGCCGAACTGCCGTTCAATCTGTGCGAGCGCGGCGTCCAGCGCCTTCTCGCGGTCGTTACCTGCCATGGGCTCCACCCGGGATGTTTGAGTCGATCGCTTCACGTCCATGACGCTAGTCCCTGCCACTGACAATGTGCCTGGACGTCGCTCCGAGCTGTGGAAAACCTCCGTGGACAACCGGCCCGGACCACCCATGAGAATGGATGTTCGATTTGCGTGTCAAGCGACACGCGGAGCCTGCGGGGCACTGTCTTCTCCGTCACGTGCGGTGCCGTCTCCGCAGCCAGGGCCGCCGCCGCGGGCCGTGTGCCCGGGGATCCGTCACCGCGTACCGCTTCACGTACGCCCCGAAGAACCCCTGCAGCGTCGCCGTCACCGGGATGGCGACCAGCGCGCCCACCGCCCCCAGCAGCGCGGTGCCGGCGATGACCGACCCGAAGGCGACGGCCGGGTGGATGTCCACGGTCTTCGCCGTGATCCGCGGCTGCAGCACGTAGTTCTCGAACTGCTGGTAGACCACGACGAAGCCCAGCACCCACACCGCGTCCCACGGATCCTCGGTGAACGCGATGAGCATCGGCAGCGCGCCCGCGAGATACGTCCCGACCGTGGGCACGAACTGCGACACCACCCCCACCCACACCGCCAGCGCCGGCGCGTACGGCACACCCAGTACCTGCAGCAGGACGTAGTGCGCGACACCCGACACCAGCGCCATCAGCGCCCGCGAGTAGATGTACCCGCCCGTCTTGGCGACCGCGATCTCCCAGGCCCGCAGCACCTCGGCCTGCCGCGCCGGCGGCAGCACCGAGCACAGCCCCCGGCGCAGCCGCGGGCCGTCGGCCGCGAAGTAGAACGCGAACAGCACCACGGTGAAGAGCTGGAAGACGATCCCGAGGACCGTGGCCGAGAGCCCCCACACATTGCCCGCGCTGTTCTGCAGGTAGTTGCGCACCCAATCGGAGTGCAGGACGTTGTCCTGCAGCGTCCCGACGTCCAGCTTCGTGTGGAACGTCCGGTTGATCCACACCACAACGTCGTCCACGTACTGCGGGAAGTTCTGGCCGATCATGGTGATCTGGTCCACCAGCAGCGAGCCGAGCGCCACCACGAATACCCCGACCGCAACGCACGCCCCCAGCAGGACCAGGCCGGTGGCCACCCCGCGCCGCACCCCGCGCGCCGCCATCCAGTCCACCGCCGGCTCGATGGCCAGCGCGCCGAAGAACGCGATCAGGATGTTGATCAGCAGCCCGGTGACCTGGTGGAACGCCCAGCCTGCCAGCTGGAAGCAGCCCACCAGCACCAGCGCGAGCGTCAAAGCGCGTGGCAGCCACGCCGGCATCCGCTCACGTGGAGCCGACGGTCCCTCTTCCTGGACGGTGCTTTCGCCGGTTCCTGACACGAACCCCAGTCTGGACGCGCGGACCGAAAAGTCCGGGACCAACCCTCCGCGGGCTCATCTCCGTCCGGCCGGCACATCCATCGCCGTACAGACCGCCCGCCACACGTCCCTGGCCTCCCACCCCGAGTCCAGCGCCTCCCACACCGTGCGCCCGCCCAGCTCCGCCATCACATGATCCCGGGCGAACGAGTCCGCGTACCCCTCCCCGAACTGCGCCCGCATCCGCTCCCAGAACACCGTCAACTTCATGCGCCCAGTATCCCGCGACGCGCGTGGCGCGAAGTGGTCCGGGTGGGTCGGGGCGAGGTGCGGGGGGCCTGTGGGGGTGCTGCAATGGCCGCGGGGGCGCCGAGGCTCGTTGGAGGAGAGGTGATGGGCGAGATGCCCAGCACGCGGCAGCGCCGGCGGGTCCTGGCGGGGTGTCTGCTCCGCTCGGCGGCCTCGGCCGCGCTCCTCACCTGGCTGTACTACCTGGTCCCGCTCGACCGCGAACTCGGCGCCACCACCGCGGCTCTGCTCGTCCTGGCCCTGGTCGCCTTCGGCTGCCTGGTCGCCCGCCAGGTCACCGCCGTCACCCATGCGGCGTATCCGGGGCTGCGCGCCATCGAGGTGCTGGCCACCGCCGTGCCGCTGTTCCTGCTGCTGTTCTCCTCGGCGTACTTCCTGATCGCCAGGGACCGGCCGTCCTCGTTCTCGGAACCACTGACCCGGACCGACGCGCTCTACTTCACCGTCACGGTGTTCGCGACCGTGGGGTTCGGGGACATCGTGCCCGTCAGCCGGCTCGGCCGGGTGCTGACCACGCTGCAGATGATCGCCGACCTGATCCTGGTGGGCGTGATCGCGAAGGTCCTCTTCGGCGCGGTCCGGATCGGGCGGCGACGGCGGGACACGGCAGCGGATCCCCTGACGGAACTCCCGGAGGACGGCCCATGACGGAAGCGGAACCCCGGCCGGACGGATCCGCGGACGGCGGTACGCAGCTGGAGGAGCCGGACCTGCTACGGGCCATGCTCCTGACGCCGGGCTACCTCAGGATGCTCATCCTGTGTGCGCTCATCGGCATCCCGGTCTCCCTTGCCGCGTTCTGGTTCCTCGTCGGGATGCACCAGCTGGGCCATGTGCTGTGGGCCGACATCCCGCATCACTGGGGCTGGGACACCCCACCGTGGTGGTGGCCGCTGCCCCTCCTCGCCATCGCCGGCGTCTGCGTCGGCCTGATCGCCAGGCATCTGCCCGGTGCGGGCGGCCACGTCCCCGCCTCCGGCCTGCACGTCGGAGGTGCCGCGCCCAGCGCGCTGCCCGGTGTGCTGCTCGCCGCCGCGGCGAGCCTGCCGTTCGGCGCGGTCCTGGGCCCCGAAGCGCCGCTGATCGCGCTCGGCAGCGGCCTGGCGCTGGTCTTCCGGAGCCTCGTCCGCGGCGCGGCGACACCGCAGAGCACGGCCCTCATCGCGGCGGCCGGGGCGGCCGCGGCCATTGCCGCCATCTTCGGCAACCCGCTGATCGCGGCCGTGCTGCTCATCGAGGTGGCGGGGGTCGGGGGGCCGCAGCTTTTCGCCGTGATGCTGCCCGCCCTGCTGTCCAGCGGGGTGGGGGCCCTGGTGTTCACCGGATTCGGCCGGTGGACCGGGCTGGAGACCGGCAGCCTGGCGCTGAAACTGCCCACCCCCTTCCCACGGCTGGACGCATCGGACGTCCTCTGGTCGCTGCCCATGGCCGTGCTCGTCGGCGTCTTCGTGCACCTGGTGCTGGGCGTGGGCCGGCTGACCGCGGCGTTCGTCTCCGCACGGGTGCTCCCCCGGACGGTGCTCTGCGCGCTCGCCGCTGCGGGATGCGCCTGCCTGTACGCGCTCCTCACCGGCCGCGCGCCCGACGAGGTCGCCTCGTCGGGGCAGGAAACGCTGAGCGTGATGGCGACCGATCCGCACATCTGGGGGATCGGGGCGCTCGTCGCCGTCCTGCTGTTCAAAGGCGCCGCGTACGCGCTGTGCCTGGGCAGCCTGCGCGGCGGGCCCATCTTTCCCGCGCTCTTCCTGGGTGCCGCCGCAGGCGTCCTGTTCTCACCCCTTCCCGGCCTGGGGTTCGTGCCCGCCCTCGCGGCGGGGATGGCTGCCTCGGCGGCGAGCGCCCTGCGGCTGCCGGTCAGCAGTGTGGTCCTCGTGAGCCTGCTCCTCGGCAGCTCCGCCATGATGCCCGTCGTGATCCTGGCGGCCGTCGTCGCCTTCGTCACCACCGAACTGCTGCCCGCCTGGCCCCGCAACCCGGCGGACGCGCCCGCCGGAACGGAGCACAGCCCCGCGAAGGCCCCGTAGGTCTTTGTCAGGTGGTGCCGTCAACTTCGGGGCACGGGAATCCCGCGCACGGGGGCCCTGTGTCGCACGGGCGGGTGCTCCCTTGTGACAGGCGTATGCAGTGCGGGGAAGGCGCCCTACTGTGCGGGCATGCCAGGAACTCCCCTCGCGCGCGCCGAGCACTTCGTGTGGCTGACCGCGCGCGTGCTCGAACAGCGCAGGTTCACGTACTACTTCCTCGACGACTCGGACGCGGCGGTCGAGGCGGTCGAGACCGCGCTGAACGCGTACCGCAATGACGACGGCGGCTTCGGGCACGCCCTGGAGCCGGATCTGCGGGGCCCGGTGAGCCAGCCGCTGCACACGGCGCACGCGCTGCGCGTGCTCGACGGGATCGGGCGGTGCGGGGGGCAGCGCGCGGAGCGGGTGTGCCGGTACCTGACGGAGGTCTCGACCGTGGAGGGGGCGCTGCCGGCCGTGCATCCGTCGCTGCGGGGCTACCCGGCGGCACCGTGGATCCCGGTGGCCGAGGCACCGCAGGGCGCCTTGCTGGCGACGGGCCCGGTGGTGGGCGTCCTGCACGCCAACGAGGTGTGGCACGCGTGGCTGTTCCGGGCCACGGACTTCTGCTGGGCCGCGATCGAGGCTCTGGACGCGACGCATCCGTACGAGGTCCAGGCGGCGATGGCGTTCCTGGACGCCGTCCCGGACCGGGCACGGGCGCGGGACGCGGCCCACCGCCTGGGGAAGGCGGTGCGCGACCAGCAGCTGGTGGTGCTGGATCCGGACCGCGCGGACGGCTGCCCGCTGCCCCCCGGATACGCGCCGGGCGAGTACCACTTCGCGTACGACTACGCGCGCGGCCCCGAGTCGCTGGCCCGGCAGTGGTTCAGCGACGAAGAGCTGGAACGGTCACTGGACTTCCTGGCGGCGGAGCAGGGCGACGACGGCGGCTGGCCGATGCGCTGGCGCGGGTGGGCGCCGGGCACCCGGCTGGAGTGGCGGCCGATCCTCACCATCGAGGCGCTGCGGACGCTGCGCGCCTACGGGCGCCCGATCATCTGACCCGCCGCGTCCCGGCCGACCGACCGGTCAGCCGGTCAGCGCCCGGACGGCGGCGGTCACCAGGACCGCCGCGCCGATGACGACCAGGAACGGCGCGCGCAGCAGCAGCGCCACCGCGGCGGCGGCGAGCCCGGCGGCGCGGGCGTCGACGACGAGTTCCAGTTCGCTGGTGCTGAACGTCTGCAGCGCGGTGAGAGCGGCCAGCAGGGCGAGCGGGACGAGGGCGGCGAGCCGCCTCACCAGCGGCCGCTCCAGGATCCCGGCGGGCACGGAGAGGCCGAGCAGTTTCACGGCGTAGCAGCCGAAGGCGGTCACGCCGATGGCGATCCAGGTGGTCATCGGTCCTTCTCCGTCGGGTGTGCGGTGTCGGTTGTGCCGGCGGGATCCGCGGCGTCCTCGCCTGCCCTGGTGCGGCGTGCGGCGAACAGGACGATCGGCGCGGCCAGTGCCGCCACGAGGACCGGCACCCCGGCGGGCAGCAGCGGCAGGCAGGCCAGGGCGAGGACGACGGCGAGCCCGGCCACCAGGCGCTCGCGGCGGCCCTTCAGCATGGGCGCGAGCAGCGCGAGGAAGACGGCGGGCCCTGCCGCGTCCAGCCCCCACGCCGCCGGGTCGCCCAGCGCGGAGGCACCGAGCGCGCCCAGCAGCGTGGTCAGGTTCCATAGCAGGTAGATGGTGGCGCCGGTGACGGTGAAGCCGAGCCGCGCGCTGCGCCGGTCGGGCTGCGCGAGGGTCACCGCGGAGGTCTCGTCGATCACCCACTGGGCGGCGAACGGGCGCACCGCCCGGGGGAAGCGCAGCAGTTGCGACAGCCGCAGACCGTAGAACGCGTTGCGCGCGCCGAGGAAGAACGCCCCGGCTGCCGCGGCGAACGGGCTGCCGCCCGAGCCCAACGCGCCGACCAGGGCGAACTGCGAGGCGCCGCTGAAGACCAGGAGGGAGAGCGCGCAGGTCTGCGCGACGGTCAGGCCGGCCCCGGCCGAGGTCACACCGAAGGCGAACCCGGACAGACCGACGGCGACCCCGACGGCCAGCGCGTCCCGGACCACGGCGGACGTCGGCCGCGTGGACGGCTCCGGCGCGTCGGCCGCCCACGCCGCCGGGTCCTCGTCCTCCGTGCCGTTCGGTCCGCTGCCGTCACCGTGTATACGTGCTGCTCGTGTCACTCACCGAACGTTATGGAGCGAAGTCCTCACCTGTCTTGTACGTTCTTGCGCGTTCGCGCCGATAGGCGCCCGGGGGTACGCCCACGATCCGTGTGAAGTGCCGGTTCAGATGCGGCTGGTCCGTAAACCCCACCGCGAGTGCCGCTTCGGCGGGCAGCGTCCCCTCGTCGAGCATCCGGCGGGCCGCCCGCACCCGTTCCCCGGTCAGCCAGGCGTGCGGCGGCAGCCCGTAGGCGCTCTTGAACGCGCGCAGCAGCGCGAACGGCTTGGTGCCCACTTCCGCGGCCAGCTGGTCCAGGGTCGGCGGGCACGCGATCCGCTCCACGAGCACTTCCCTGGCCCGCCCGGCAGCCAGCGCACCGGCGGAGGGCAGCGCGCCCGGAGCGGCCGGATCCGCGCCGTAGCGGCGCAGCAGCCGGGCGACGGCGACCCGCAGGAGGGTATCGGCGGCGAGCGCGTTGTCGCGTTCCGCGGCGGCGTGGATGTCCGCGATCAGCCGCGCGCAGTCCGGGTCGTCGAGGACGGTGCCGGTGAACACGGGGGTGCCGCTCCGGCCCGCCGTCTCGGCGGCGACGGCCGCGACCACACCGATGCTCGGGTAGAGGACGCGGTAACTCCAGCCCTCCTCGGTCCCCGCGTACGCGGAGTGCGGGGTCTCGGGGTTGATGAGGACGACTCCGCCCGCACCCGCTCGCAGGTCACCGCCGGGCATGCCGATGCCCTCGACACCCTGGGTTACCGCCGCGATCACGTATCCGTCGTGGGAGTGCCGGGAGAACGTGTGGCTGACGTACCGCGCGCGGAGCAGGTCCACGCCCGGCAGCTGCGGATGCCGCCAGTGCCGTGCCTGCTCAGGTGCCGGTTCGCGCCGTGCCATGCACCCATTCTGCCGCCGGGCCCCCGCGGCCCCGCGCCGGGCGGACGCGACGGACGTCCCGAGGCCGTTGTCAGTGGGGCGGGGCAGGATGGGGACATGTCGCGACGGACCAGTCAGGGAGAGCCGGAACCGGAAGGGGACCCGGCCGCCGCCCTGGAAGCGTTCTCCCCGGCCACCCGCGCGTGGTTCACGGGAGCCTTCGACGCGCCCACCGCCGCCCAGGCCGGCGCCTGGCGGGCGATCGGCGAGGGCTCCGACGTCCTGGTGGTCGCGCCGACCGGGTCCGGCAAGACGCTGGCCGCCTTCCTGGCCTCGCTGGACCGGCTGGCGAGCATCCCGCCGCCCGCCGAGACCCAGCGCCGCTGCCGGGTGCTCTACATCTCCCCGCTCAAGGCCCTCGCGGTCGACGTGGAGCGCAACCTGCGCAGCCCGCTCACGGGCCTGCGCCAGGAGTCCGTCCGGCTCGGGCTGCCCGAGCCGGAGGTCCGGGTCGGCATCCGTTCGGGGGACACCCCCGCCGCCGAACGCCGCACGCTGGTCACCCGCCCGCCGGACATCCTGATCACCACCCCCGAGTCGCTGTTCCTGATGCTCACGTCGGCAGCCCGCGAGGCGCTGCGCGGGGTGGAAACGGTGATTCTGGACGAGGTGCACGCCGTCGCCGGCACGAAGCGCGGAGCGCATCTGGCCCTGTCCCTGGAGCGGCTGGACGAGCTGCTGGACCGGCCCGCCCGGCGGATCGGGCTGTCCGCGACGGTCCGGCCGGTCGAGGAGATCGCCCGCTATCTGTCGCCGCAGCGCAAGGTGACGATCGTCCAGCCGGCGTCGCAGAAGAAGTTCGACCTGTCGGTGGTCGTGCCCGTCGAGGACCTGGGCGAGCTGGGCGGCTCCCCCGTCGCCGAGCACAGCGGGTCCGCGGCCGGGGCGGAGCAGCGGGCGTCGATCTGGCCGCATGTGGAGGAGCGGATCGCCGATCTGGTGCAGGCGCACCGCTCGACGATCGTGTTCGCCAACTCCCGGCGGCTGGCCGAGCGGCTGTGCAACCGACTCAACGAGATCGCCCACGAGCGGGCCACCGGCGAACCGCTGCCCGACACCGCGCCGCCCGCCGAGATCATGGCCCAGTCGGGCGCCGCGCAGGGCGCGCCGCCCCTGATGGCCCGCGCGCACCACGGGTCGGTGTCCAAGGAGCAGCGCGCGATCGTCGAGGAGGAGCTCAAGGCCGGGCGGCTGCCCGCCGTGGTCGCGACCTCCAGTCTGGAACTGGGCATCGACATGGGCGCGGTCGATCTCGTCATCCAGGTGGAGTCGCCGCCGTCCGTCGCCTCCGGGCTGCAGCGCGTCGGCCGGGCCGGGCACCAGGTGGGCGCCGTCTCGACGGGTGTGGTCTTCCCCAAGTACCGCGGTGACCTCGTGCAGGCGGCGGTCGTCACCGAGCGGATGCGGACCGGCTCCATCGAATCCCTGCGCGTGCCGGCGAATCCGCTGGACGTCCTGGCGCAGCAGATCGTCGCCATGACCGCGCTCGACACCTGGGACGTGGACGAGCTGCTCGCCCTGGTGCGCCGGGCGGCGCCCTTCGCGGCGCTCCCGCACTCCGCGTACACGGCGGTCCTCGACATGCTGGGCGGCCGCTACCCCTCCGACGCCTTCGCGGAGCTGCGGCCGCGCATCGTCTGGGACCGGGTGGCGAACACGGTCGCGGGCCGGCCCGGAGCGCAGCGGCTGGCCGTGACCTCCGGCGGCACCATCCCGGACCGCGGGCTGTTCGGTGTCTTCCTGGTCGGCTCCGACCCGAAGAAGGGCGGGGGCCGGGTCGGCGAGCTGGACGAGGAGATGGTCTACGAGTCGCGGGTCGGCGACGTCTTCACGCTGGGCACCACGTCCTGGCGGATCGAGGACATCACCCGCGACCGGGTGCTCGTCACCCCCGCGCCCGGTGTCCCCGGGCGGCTCCCCTTCTGGAAGGGCGACCAGCTGGGCCGCCCGCTGGAGCTCGGCCGGGCGGTGGGCGCCTTCGTTCGCGAAGTCGGGCGGCTGGGTCCCGGGGAGGCCCGCGAACGGCTGTCCGCGGCCGGACTCGACACCTGGGCGACGGACAACGTGCTGGCGTACCTGTCGGAGCAGCGGCAGGCCTGCGGCCACATCCCCGACGACCGGACCATCGTCGTGGAGCGCTTCCGTGACGAACTGGGCGACTGGCGGGTGGTGGTCCACTCCCCCTTCGGCGCGCAGGTGCACGCGCCCTGGGCGCTGGCGCTGGGCGCCCGCCTCATGGAGCGGTACGGGCTGGACGCCCAGGTGATGCACGCCGACGACGGCATCGTGCTGCGGCTGCCGGACGCGGACCTCATGGGCCTCGACCTGCTCGACGCGGACACGGGCACGGGCAGCGGCGCCGGTACCAGCACCGGTAACGACCACATGGGCGCCGCGTTCGACAGCGACCGGTCACCGGTCGGCGCCTCGGACGTCGCCTTCGACAAGGGCGAGGTCGAACAGCTGGTCACCGACCAGGTCGGCGGATCCGCACTGTTCGCCTCCCGCTTCCGCGAGTGCGCCGCCCGCGCCCTGCTGCTGCCCCGCCGCTCCCCCGGCAAGCGCACCCCGCTGTGGCAGCAGCGCCAGCGCGCCGCCCAGCTCCTCCAGGTCGCCTCGGACTTCGGCTCCTTCCCGATCGTCCTCGAAGCCGTCCGTGAGTGCCTGCAGGACGTCTTCGACGTCCCCGGTCTCGTCGAGCTGATGGGCGACATCGAGGCACGCCGGGTGCGCCTGGTGGAGGTCACCACGCCCGAGCCCTCCCCCTTCGCCCGCTCGCTCCTCTTCGGCTACGTCGCCCAGTTCCTCTACGAGGGGGACTCCCCGCTCGCCGAGCGCCGCGCCGCCGCCCTGTCGCTGGACTCCCGGCTGCTGGCCGAACTGCTGGGCCAGGCCGAGCTGCGCGAGCTGCTGGACGCCGATGTCCTGGCCGAGCTGGAACTGGAGCTGCGATGGCTGACGGAGGAGCGCCGGGTCAAGGACGCCGAAGGCGTCGCGGACCTGCTGCGGCTCCTCGGACCGCTCACCGAGGCCGAGTTGGCGGCGCGCGGCGCCGAGCCCGGCTGGGCGGCCGGGCTGGAGTCGGCGCGCCGCGCCATCCGGGTCCGGATCGCCGGCGCCGAGCACTGGGCGGCGGTCGAGGACGCCGGACGGCTGCGGGACGCGCTGGGTACGGCGCTGCCCGTCGGCGTCCCCGAAGCTTTCACGGAACCGGTCAAGGACCCGCTCGGCGATCTGCTCGCCCGGTTCGCCCGCACCCACGGCCCGTTCACCTCCGTCGAGGCCGCACGGCGCTTCGGACTCGGCACGGCCGTGGCGGACGGCGTGCTGCAACGCCTCGCCGCCGCGGGCCGCGTCGTCCAGGGCGAGTTCCGGCCGGGCGGCGCAGGCCACGAATGGTGCGACGCCGCGGTGCTGCGCCGGCTGCGCCGCCGCTCGCTGGCCGCGCTGCGGCACGAGGTCGAACCGGTGCCGCCCGCCACCCTCGCCACCTTCCTTCCCCAGTGGCAGCACGTCGGCACCCACAGCCTGCGCGGTGCCGACGGGCTGATCCGGGCCGTCGAGCAGTTGCAGGGCGCCGAGGTGCCCGCCTCCGCGCTGGAGAAACTGGTGCTGCCGTCTCGGGTCTCGGGCTACACCCCGGCGATGCTGGACGAGCTGACCGCCTCCGGGGAGGTCCTGTGGTCCGGCGCGGGGGCGCTGCCCGGCAAGGACGGCTGGGTCTCGCTCCACCTCGCCGACACCGCGCCGCTGCTCCTCAAGGACCCCCACCCGCTCGAACTCTCCCCGCTGCACCAGGCCGTCCTGGACGCCCTCGCCGGCGGCTACGGCCTGTTCTTCCGGCAGATCTCCGACCAGGTGCGGGCCGCGGGCGCGGCCTCGTCCGACCTGGAACTGGCGGACGCCGTCTGGGACCTGGCGTGGTCCGGGCGGCTCACCAACGACACCCTGGCCCCGCTGCGCGCCCTGCTCGGTTCCGGGCGCACCGCCGGGTCCACCGCCCACCGCGCCGCGCGTTCGACCCCCCGGGGGCGGTACGGCTCCCTCCCCGGCCGGGCGTCGCGCGGGACCGCGTCCCGCACCGGTCCCCCGACGACGGCGGGCCGCTGGTCGCTCGTCCCCTCCCCGGAGACCGACCCGACGCTGCGGGCGCACGCCCTCGTCCACAGCCTGTTGGACCGGCACGGAGTCGTCACGCGCGGAGCGGTCGCCGCCGAAGGCGTCGAGGGCGGTTTCTCCGCCGCCTACCGGGTGCTGTCGGCCTTCGAGGAGACCGGCCAGACCCGACGGGGCTACGTGGTCGAAGGGCTCGGCGCCGCGCAGTTCGCGATGGACGGCGCGGTGGACCGGCTCCGCGCCATCAACACCGCCCGCGACCGTGAGGAAGGCACCCGCGCCGGCGGGCGCGCCGTCGTCCTCGCCGCCGCCGATCCCGCCAACGCGTACGGCGCCGCCCTCCCCTGGCCGACGCAGCCCGAAGGCGTCACGCACAAACCCGGCCGCAAGGCGGGCGCCCTGGTGGTCCTCGTCGACGGCGAACTGGCCCTGTACGTGGAACGCGGCGGGAAGACGCTGCTGGCCTGGCCCGACGACGAGGAACGGCTGGGAGCCGCCGCGGACGCCCTCGCGCTGGCGGTCCGGGAGGGCGCTCTCGGCCGGCTCACCGTGGAGCGCACCAACGGGGAGTCGGCCCTGACGTCGCCGTTGGGCCGTGCCCTGGAGACCGCGGGCTTCCACGCGACCCCGCGCGGCCTGCGCCTGCGGGCCTGACGGGCACCACCACGCGGCCGACGGAGGAACCGGACGGATCTGCCGGGTCTGTCGGACCCGGCATGCATGATGGAAAGGTGCCCGAAGGAGACACGGTCTGGCTGACCGTACGCCGACTCGACGAGGCCCTGGCCGGCCAGACCCTCGTCCGCGCCGACCTGCGCGTGCCGCAGCTCGCCACCACCGACCTCGCGGACCGCCGCGTCCTCGAGGTGGTCGCGCGCGGCAAGCACCTGATGACGCGCCTCGAAGGGGACCTGACGCTCCACTCCCATCTGCGGATGGACGGCTCCTGGCATCTGTACGGGCCGGGCGAGCGCTGGCACGGCGGCCCCCTCCACCAGGTCCGCGCCGTGCTGGAGACCTCCGCCAGGGTGGCGGTCGGCTACCGGCTGCCGGTGCTGGAGCTGCTGCCCACGTCCGAGGAGGACGGCGTCGTCGGCCATCTCGGCCCCGATCTGCTGGGCCCGGACTGGGATCCGGCCGAAGCCGTCGTGCGATTGGGCGCCCAACCCGCCCGGCCCATCGGCGAGGCGCTCCTGGACCAGCGGAATCTGGCGGGCGTCGGCAACGTCTATGTGTCGGAGCTCTGCTTCCTGCGCGGGATCACCCCCTGGACGCCGGTCGGCGACGCCGACACGGAGAAGCTGGTCGCGCTCGCCAAGAAGCTGCTGGAGGCCAACAAGAACCGTCCGGGGCACATCACCACCGGCGATCTGCGGCGCGGCCGCACCCACTGGGCGTACGGCAGGGAACACCGGCCGTGCCTGCGCTGCGGCACCCCCATCCGCAAGGGGGAGCAGGGGCCGCCGGAACGGGCCCGCGTCGCCTACTGGTGCCCGCGCTGCCAGCGAGGCCCGCAGCCGAACGGCAATTGACGGACCGTCAGATTTGGTCGTACCGTCGCGTCATGCCCCTGAAGGCGTACGACCTCACCGGACGCACCGCCCTGGTCACCGGCGCCGCGAGCGGGATCGGCCGCGCGTCCGCCGTTCTGCTCGCCGAAGCCGGCGCCACTGTTGTCTGCGCGGACATCGACGGCCCCGGCGTGCGGGAGACCGCGGAACTGATCGAGAAAGCGGGCGGCACCGCCCGCGCCCGCCTGCTGGACGTCACCGACCGGGCCCAGATCGCCGAGACGGTCGCCGAGACCGTGCGCGACCACGGGCGGCTCGACGTCCTGGCGGCCATCGCGGGGATCATGCACAGCAGCAGCGTGCTGGAGACCGACGACGCCGATCTGGACCGCGTCCTCGGCGTCAACTTCAAGGGGGTGCTGCACAGCGCCCAGGAGGCCGCCCGGGTCATGACCGCCCAGCGGTCCGGCAGCATCATCACGATGGCCTCCGGCGCGATCGACACCGGCGCCCGCGGCCTGCTCTGCTACAGCGTCTCCAAAGCAGCCGTGGTGCAACTCACCAAAACCCTGGCGACCGAACTCGGCCCGCTCGGCATCCGCGCCAATGCCATCGCCCCCGGTTTCATCCGCACCCCGATGACCTCGCACTACGGCACGGGAGCCGACGGAGTCTTCGACGAGCCCGCCCAGGCCCGTGCCGAGGCCTCACTCGTGCGGATCGCGCCGCTGGGCCGCGTCGGCACCCCGGAGGACGTCGCGGGATCCGTGCTCTTCCTCGCCTCGGACGCCTCGGCCTTCACCACCGGCCAGATCCTCCGGCCCAACGGCGGGGTCGCCATGCCCTGGTAGCGCGGCCGCCCGGCGGGACCGACTCGTCCGCCCGGCGGTCCGCGGGGCGGCGTGCAGCGGTATCAGGCCCAGCCCCCAGCCGCCCGCCAGCAGCACGCTCTCGACGGGCCCGGTCCGGCCCGGCTGTACGGCGAGCCGCAGCGCGGCCCACCACCACAGCACGCCCAGGCTCAGCGCGACGGTCCAGCGGACCGCCCTGCGGGACCACAGACTCCGGAAGACCTGGAGCTGGAGCACGCGCATGGCCGCCTCCTTCGGAACCCCGAGGTTGCGGCGGAGCCCCCCGAAAGGCGCTCCGTACCAGGGTGCGATGCCCGGTTCCCGAGATCGCCGGCCCTCTGCCGCCACGCCCGTCCGGGCCTTCACCCGATGGGAGCGGTCCACCGTCGCCACCTGCGACGATCAATGAACTCAACGTGACGAGTCATTCATCGTATCCACCCACGCTGGTGGCCGCCAGTGCAGCGCAAGGAGGCCCGAGGGGGCGCAGGCGCGCATGGGGCGCCCGGGGGCGGCCCCTGGCGCATGACCTGTCGCACCTGCCACCCACGGGCGCCCCTGGCGCCTCGCGCGCCCCGACGCGGACGCCTCGCCGCGCTACGCGTTCTCGGCCTGGAACATCCAATGGAACTTCTCCAGGTCCGCCGTGAGCCCGATGAGGATGTCCTGCGTGACCGGGTCGGCGTCCTCCGTCGTCCCGATCCGCGCCCGCATCCGCCCGATGACCGAATCGAGCGCCGCGATGAGGATGCCCACCGCCTGCGTGTCCTTGATCCAGCCGTCGGTGACCGTGTCGATGCCACTGGTCTTGGAGACCGTGTCGGCCCGCCCGTCGGCCGTGACGCCGATCGCGGAGGCCCGCTCCGCGACCGTGTCGGCGTGCAGCCTGGCAGTGTCGACGACCTCGTCGAGCTGCAGATGGACCGAGCGGAAGCGCGGGCCCACCACGGTCCAGTGGACCTGCTTCGACACCAGCGCGAGATCCACGAGATCGACCAGGGCGCCCTGCAGCGCCTCGCCGACGATCTTGCGGTGCTTGTCGGACAGCGGGCTCTTGACGACACTCATGCGGAATCCTCCTACTGGCGACGGGACTGGCGAATAGTCCGTTAAACCCTGTTAACTCCGTACCGCCTACCCTGCCTCGTCGCGCTATGCCTGGCAAAAGGACGGAGCCCCGGTCGGCAGTGCCGACCGGGGCTCCGGTGCAGGTACTTCTGAGGTACGGCCGGTTCAGGCCGCGACCACGTCCACGGCCTCCGCGGGCGCCTTCGGCGGCTTGATGGTGACCCGTTCGGTCGTGACGGATGTGACAGAGGTCACCGCACCCAGCAGTGGTCGCATCGGCGCCGCGGAAGTCTCGGAAGCCGCCGACTGGGCCAGCTCCGCGAGCGACAGATCGTCGCTGACCTCGCGCATCACCTCGGACATCGGGACGTCCAGCGCGTCGCAGATCGCGGAGAGCAGCTCGGAGGAAGCCTCCTTCTGCCCTCGCTCCACTTCGGACAGATAGCCCAGGGACACCCGGGCGGAAGAGGAGACCTCACGCAGAGTGCGGCCCTGACGTTGGCGCTGCCGACGCAGCACGTCACCCAACAGGCGACGGAGCAGGATCATCGGTGGCTCCCTCCTCGGACCGCGAATCCGGATCCTTCTTGCCCCACCGTACCGCCTCGGGCACCGGCCGTGCGGGGAGCGATGTCGTGTTCACTCAGGGCTGCAAACATCCCATCCCCCCGTCTTCTTCCCTATCCTTCGCCCGCACCCCGGTCTCGGAGGACGGCACCCCCGCAGCGAGGGACCGCTCCAGCAGGGCGAGCGCGGCGTCCACAGTGGCGGCGCGTATCTCGGAGCGGCCGCCCTCCAGCCGCAGCGGGTCGACCGCCGAGCCTTCGGGACCGGCCACCGCCACGTAGACCGTGCCGACCGGGTTACCGTCCTGCGCGGCCGGTCCCGCGACTCCCGTCGTGGCCACGCCCCAGTCGGCTCCCAGTCTGCTCCGCACCCCCTCGGCCATCTCGAGGGCGACCTGGGGGTCGACCGCTCCTCGATCGGCCAGCAGTGCGGCGTCCACGCCGAGCAGTAGGTGCTTGAGTTCCGTCGCGTACGCCGTCACCGAGCCGCGGAAGGTCCGGGAGGCGCCGGGGACGTCCGTCAGCTCCGCGGCCAGCAGACCGCCGGTGAGCGACTCGGCGACCGCCAGGGTGAGCCCCCGGCTGTCGAGCTGTCGCAACACGTCGGCCGCCGTCATCCGTTCTGGTGACTCTGCCGCTGCGAAGAGCTCCGCTGGTCGCGCTCCAGGTCCGGGTCACGCCGCAGCTCGGGGTCACGCCGCACGTCCCGGTCACGCTCCGGGTCCCGTTGCCGCTCCAGGTCCAGTTCGCGCTCCGCGGTCGCGTCCATGGCGACCAGCAGACCGGGTTCGGCCTGCGGCTTCGCCCGGGCGGCCGCGCGCTCGCGCTGCGCGGCCAGGCCGGCCCGCCGCAGCACGACGGCCTGCCGGATGTAGTCGAGCCCGGTGAGGACCGTCAGCACGACGGCCGCGGCCATCGCCCAGGCCCGCAGGGTCGCGAGTGGCCCGGTGAGGATCAGGATGTACATGCCGACCGCGATGCCCTGGGTCAGCGTCTTGAGCTTGCCGCCGCGGCTGGCCGGGATCACGCCGTGCCGGATCACCCAGAAGCGCATCAGGGTGATGCCGACCTCCCGGAAGAGAATCACTCCGGTCACCCACCAGGGCAGGTCGCCCAGTGCGGACAGCCCGACGAGCGCGGCGCCCATGATCGCCTTGTCGGCGATGGGGTCGGCGATCTTGCCGAAGTCGGTGACCAGCCCGTAGCGCCGGGCAAGCTCCCCGTCGAAGAGGTCGGTGATCATCGCGATGGCGAACGCCGCCCAGGCGAACGAGCGCCAGGCGGGGTCGTGGCCGCCGTCGTGGATCAGCAGCATGACGAAGCCGGGGACCAGCACCAGCCGCATCATCGTGAGCAGGTTGGCGATGTTCCACAGACCGGCCTGACCGACCACCGGATCACCGATGTGGTCCGGGGTGGCCGCGGCGGGCGCGGGGGCTCCGGTCATCTGCCCACCTCCTCCGAGACACTTCCGCCGCCGGTCGCGGGGGCTCCCCAGCCGACGGCGGGGGAAGGCTCCGCGACGAGGTCGACGCCTTCGGTGTCGATCACCTTCGCCACTACCATCATGCCCGGCTTCAGGCCCTCGGAGGAGGTCAGCGTGGT
Source organism: Streptomyces sp. H39-S7 (assembly GCF_027158205.1). Taxonomy (GTDB): domain Bacteria; phylum Actinomycetota; class Actinomycetes; order Streptomycetales; family Streptomycetaceae; genus Actinacidiphila. The sequence goes on from NZ_JAPVLU010000006.1 coordinate 232,970, forward strand.
CGATCCGTCCGTTTCCGGTGCCTGGTGGTCGGCGCGGCCGACCGCCTCGCCGGTCTCCTCGTCGATGGACTCGACCAGGACCCGCACGGTGGAGCCGAGCCGCTCCAGGGCGCGCTGCGCGGTCAGCTCCTCGGCCAGCCGCGACACCCGGGCCAGCCGCTGGGCGACGGTGTCCTCGTCCAGCTTGTCCCCATAGCCGGCCGCTTCGGTACCGTCCTCGTCCGAGTACCCGAAGACCCCGATCGCGTCGAGCCGGGCCGAGCCGAGGAAGCGTTCCAGCTCCTCCAGGTCCGCCTCGGTCTCACCGGGGAAGCCGACGATGAAGTTGGAACGGACACCGGCCTCCGGGGCCTTGCCGCGGATGGTGCCGAGCAGTTCCAGGAAGCTCTCGGTGCTGCCGAAGCGGCGCATCGCGCGCAGCACGCCGGGCGCCGAGTGCTGGAAGGACAGGTCGAAGTACGGCACGACCTTGTCGGTCGAGGTCAGAACGTCGATCAGGCCGGGGCGCATCTCGGCGGGCTGCAGGTAGCTGACCCGGATCCGCTCGATGCCCTCGACGGCCGCCAGCTCCGGCAGCAGGGTCTCCAGCAGGCGGATGTCGCCGAGGTCCTTGCCGTACGAGGTGTTGTTCTCGCTGACCAGCATGACCTCGCTGACGCCCTGCTCGGCGAGCCATCGCGTCTCGCCGAGGACGTCGGAGGGGCGGCGGGAGATGAACGAGCCGCGGAAGGACGGGATGGCGCAGAAGGAGCAGCGTCGGTCGCAGCCGGAGGCCAGCTTCACCGAGGCGACGGGGCTGTTGTCCAGGCGGCGGCGCAGCGGCGCGCGCGGCCCCGAGGCGGGGGCGACGCCCTCGGGGAGGTCGGCCGGCGCGGGGGCCGGGGCCTCCTGCGCGTGGCCGGGCAGCGCCACGGCGGCGCTCTGCCGCTCGGCGGGGCTGATCGGCAGCAGCTTGCGGCGGTCGCGCGGGGTGTGCGAGGCGTGCACGCCGCCGGACAGGATGGTCTGCAGGCGGTCGGAGATGTCGGTGTAGTCGTCGAAACCGAGCACCGCGTCGGCCTCGGGCAGGGCCTCGGAGAGCTCCTTGCCGTACCGCTCGGCCATGCAGCCGACGGCGACGACCGCCTGGGTCCGGCCATGACCCTTGAGGTCATTGGCCTCCAGCAGGGCGTCCACGGAGTCTTTCTTGGCGGCGTCGACGAAGCCGCAGGTGTTCACCACGGCGACGTCGGCGTCCGCGGCGTCGTCCACCAGCTGCCAGCCGTCCGCCGCCAGACGGCCGGCGAGCTCCTCGGAATCCACCTCATTGCGGGCGCAGCCGAGCGTGACAAGGGCGACGGTACGGGATTCGGGCATAGGCTCAGCCTACTTTGTCCCGGCCGTCCCTCTTACGTTCACCCGGCCTGGGGGTCTCCCGGGGTGAAGGTGAGGCGCACGACCTCGCCCTCCTCGCCCGCGGGACCGAGGTCCTTGCCGTTGACGAAGAGCTTGATCGCGCCCGCGTCGCCGATGACCAGTTTGATCTTCTTGTTGTCGGTGAAGGACTTGGAGTCGCCCTCCTCCAGGTTCCCGGTGAAGAGCGGCTTGCCGGTGCTGTCCGTGACCTGGATCCAGCTCTTGGCGACGTCCGCGGTCAGCTTCACCGTCACCTTGCCCACCGGGACGGCGGCGATCGCGCTGTTCGTCGGCTCGGGCTTGGGGTCGGCGGGCTTGGGGCTGGGCTTGGGCGTCGTGGCGGTCACGGACGGCTTGGCGGCCACCGCCGGCGCGCCGCCACCGGAGCCGTTGAAGGCGGTGAAGCCCACGAATCCGACGACCGCGACGATCGCGGCGACCATCGCCGCGGTCCAGTTCGGGCGGCGGCGGTCCGGGCTGATCCGCTCCGCCTCGTAGAGCGGGGCGACGGGAACCTGGGCGGTGGTGCCGCCGTGCTCCTGGGCGTACTGCTCGACCAGCGGTTCGGGGTCGATCCCGACGGCGCGCGCGAGGTTGCGGATGTGACCGCGGGCGTAGACGTCTCCACCGCAACGGGAGAAGTCGTCCTGTTCGATGGCGAGCACGATGGGGGCGCGCACCCGCGTCGTGGAACTGACCTCGTCAACGGTCAGCCCGGCGGCGAGGCGGGCCTGGGCAAGGGCACGACCGACGGAGGGCCGGTCGTCGGAGGGCGGGTTGCCGAGGGACACGAGGAAGCCTTTCAGGCTGCAGCCACCTGCTGGTGATTCAGTCTAGGGGGGTAGCGAAAGAGTGGGGCAAGCGGACAGCTGGTCTTTGTCCGCCATCAGGATTGCCGGACCGTCTTTTACGGGACCGCCGCGCGTGAGCCTGACAGTCGGCCATTTGTCGTCCTCCTGCATCAACTTGACGCACGAACAGGAGAAACGGTTGCCCCGCGTGCTCTTACGAGTGAGCATCACCGCGGATGACGGCCAGCACCCCATCCAGTTCGTCCGCTTTGACCATGACATCGCGCGCCTTCGAACCTTCACTCGGCCCGACGATTCCGCGCGATTCCATCAGATCCATGAGCCTGCCCGCCTTGGCGAATCCCACACGCAGCTTCCGCTGAAGCATCGAGGTCGAGCCGAACTGGGTGGAGACGACCAGCTCGGCGGCCTGGCACAACAGGTCGAGATCGTCGCCGATCTCCTCGTCGACCTCCCGCTTGGGCGCCGTGTCGACCGCCACGTCCGTCCGGTAGGTCGGTGTGAGCTGTGCCTTGCAGTGCTCGACGACCTTCGCGATCTCCTCCTCCGTGACGAACGCGCCCTGCATACGGGTCGGCTTGTTCGCACCCATGGGGAGGAAGAGGCCGTCGCCCCTGCCGATCAGCTTCTCGGCGCCGTTCTGGTCCAGGATGACCCGGCTGTCGGCGAGCGACGAGGTGGAGAACGCGAGGCGCGACGGAACGTTCGCCTTGATCAGACCGGTGACGACGTCGACGCTGGGCCGCTGGGTGGCCAGCACCAGGTGGATGCCGGCGGCGCGGGCCAGCTGCGTGATGCGGACGATCGAGTCCTCCACGTCGCGCGGCGCGACCATCATCAGGTCGGCCAGCTCGTCCACGATCACCAGCAGGTACGGGTACGGCGACAGCTCGCGCTCGCTGCCCGGCAGCGGCTTGGTCTTGCCCGAGCGCACCGCGGCGTTGAAGTCGTCGATGTGCCGGAAGCCGAAGGCCGCCAGGTCGTCGTAGCGCAGGTCCATCTCGCGGACCACCCACTGCAGGGCCTCGGCGGCCCGCTTCGGGTTGGTGATGATCGGCGTGATCAGGTGCGGGATGCCCTCGTACGCGGTCAGCTCGACGCGCTTGGGGTCCACCAGCACCATCCGGACCTCGTCCGGGGTGGCGCGGCACATGATCGAGGTGATGAGGCCGTTGATGCAGGACGACTTGCCCGACCCGGTCGCGCCGGCGACCAGGATGTGCGGCATCTTGGCGAGGTTCGCCATGACGTACCCGCCCTCGACGTCCTTGCCGAGCGCCACCGTCATCGGGTGTTCCTCGCCGGCCGCCGCGGCGGAGCGCAGCACGTCGCCGACGTTGACCATCTCGCGGTCGCTGTTGGGGATCTCGATGCCGACCGCGGACTTGCCGGGGATCGGGCTGATGATCCGGACGTCCGGGCTGGCGACGGAGTACGCGATGTTCTTGGCCAGCGCCGTGATCCGCTCGACCTTGACCGCGGAGCCCAGCTCGATCTCGTAGCGGGTGACCGTCGGGCCGCGGGTGAAGCCGGTGACCGTCGCGTCGACCTTGAACTCGGTGAAGACCTGCTGCAGCGAGGCGACGACCGCGTCGTTCGCCGCGCTGCGGGTACGGCCGGGCCCGCCGCGTTCCAGCAGGTCCAGCGAGGGCAGCGAGTACGTGATGTCGCCGGACAGCTGGAGCTGCTCGGCGCGCGGCGGCAGCGGGTCCACCGGATCGACGGTCTTCTTCGTCAGATCGGGGACACCGCCCGACGGCTCGGAGGCGTCCTCGGCGCGGGCCGCGGGAACACCGGAGCCGGTCGCGGAACCCGTCGCCCCGGTAGGGGTCCTGACGCTGTTACTGAGGTCGGCGAGGAGCGGCGACGGCTGCACGCCGTGCATCACGGCGCCGTCCAGCGCGGCGGCAGCGGCGGCCGCCACATCCACCGCGTCCCGGCCGGAGGCGGCGGCGGGGTGCTCCTGCCCGCCGGGCTCGGCCCTGCGCCGCGGACGGCGGCGCGGGCGGGGCTCGTCGGCCTCGTCCTCGCCGAACTCCCCCATCGCGGCCAGTTCGTCCATGCCCTGGTCGTGCTTGGTGAAGCGCAGCGGGGACCTGCGGCGCCGGTACTCCTCCTCCGGCTCCAGGTCGTCCTCGAACAGTTCCTCCATCGGAACGGAGTCCAGGTCGTCCAGGCCCTCCGGGGGTTCGTACAGGCCGAGCTTGGTGGCGAGCAGCCGCAGCCGCTGCGGGATCGCGTTGACCGGAGTGGCCGTCACGACCAGCAGCCCGAAGACGGTGATGAGCAGCAGCAGCGGCACGGCGAGCGCCGAGCCCACCGTGTAGAGCAGCGGCGATGCGGCGGCCCAGCCGATCAGGCCGCCCGCGTCGCGCAGGACCCCGGCCCCCGCGTCCCGGCTCGGTGAACCGCAGGCCACGTGGACCAGGCCGAGGGCGCCCAGGACCAGGGTGGACAGCCCGATGACGATCCGGCCGTTGGCCTCCGGCTGCTCCGGGTGGCGCATCAGCCGGACCGCGACGACACCGATCAGTATCGGCACCAGCAGGTCGAGCCGGCCGAACGCGCCGGTGACGAGCATCTCCACGAGGTCGCCGACCGGGCCGCGCAGATCGGACCAGGTGCCCGCGGCCACGACCAGCGTCAGACCGAGCAGCAGCAGCGCCACGCCGTCCTTGCGGTGCGCGGGGTCCAGGCCGCGCGCTCCGCGCCCTATGCCGCGGAACACCGCGCCGATGCCGTGGGCGACGCCGAGCCACAGGGCGCGCGTCATCCGGTACACGCCACCGGTGGGCGACGGGGCCGCGCGGGGAGCCGCCTTGGGGGCGGCCCCCTTCGCCGCGCGCGGGGCCGCACCCTTCTTGGCAGGTGGTCTTTTCGCTGCGGTCTTCTTCGCCGCGGTCTTCTTGGCCGCAGGCTTCGCCGGAGCTTTCTTGGCAGTGCCGCCGGGCGTACGTGAGGCCATGGTGCCGAGATTACCTCCGAAGGCCGGGCTGAACACGCGTGCGTCCCATACCCCCGTCCGTGTCGCGCCTCGGGTGGGCCAAGGGTGACGCAGCGTCAACGGCGGGGGCCGTGGTCAGTCCTGCGGGGGATACCTGACGCCGCCGTCGCCGGTGCCCGGCTCCAGGGCGTCCAACGCCCGCCGCAGACCGGTCAGCTTGCGCTCCAGATGCGCCGCGGTCGCCACCGCGGCCGCGTCCGCCGACTCGTCGAGCTGCTTCGACAGCGCCTCGGCCTGCTCCTCGACGGCGGCCAGCCGCGCGGACAGTTCGGCGAGCAGCCCGGCAGGCTCCTTCGCCCCGTTGACGCCCGTCGACGCGCCCTGCTCCAGCTGGAGGCGCAGCAGCGCCGCCTGCTCCCGGAGCTGGCAGTTCTTCATGTAGAGCTCGACGAACACCGACACCTTGGCGCGCAGCACCCACGGGTCGAAGGGCTTGGAGATGTAGTCCACCGCACCGGCCGCGTAGCCGCGGAACGTGTGGTGCGGGCCGTGGTTGATCGCCGTCAGGAAGATGATCGGGATGTCGCGCGTCCGCTCACGCCGCTTGATGTGGGCGGCGGTCTCGAACCCGTCCATGCCCGGCATCTGCACATCGAGCAGGATCACCGCGAAATCGTCCGTGAGCAGCGCTTTCAGCGCCTCTTCCCCGGATGCCGCCCGTACCAGCGTCTGATCCAGCGCCGAAAGGATCGCCTCCAGCGCCAGCAGATTCTCCGGCCGGTCGTCGACAAGAAGGATCTTGGCCTTCTGCACCATGGCCCGCCCTCCTCGTCCCGGCGCCCCGCTGGTGGCCGCCCCCGGGGACGACTCCCTTGCGCCGCCCGTCCTTGTGCCGGTCATGGTAGCCGCACCTGTCGTTCGCCACACCCTGTCACCGCCATGTCACTGTGCACGAAGCAGAAACGCTAGCGGAGACCAGAAGGTTCCCTGAATCCCGCCCCCTCACACCTGAATGGACACACCCCGTCAACAGTCCACCTTTCAACGGGGTGTTCCACGCGCGCTCATCCACTGTTCCATGAGTGTCAGCAGGTGATCGGTGTCGACCGGCTTCGTGACGTAGTCCGACGCTCCGGACTCGATGCTCTTCTCCCGGTCGCCCTTCATCGCCTTCGCCGTCAGCGCCAGGATCGGAAGTCCGGCGAACTGCGGCATCCTGCGGATCGCCGTCGTCGTCGCATATCCATCCATCTCCGGCATCATGATGTCCATCAGGACGATCGCGACATCGTCGTGCTGCTCCAGGACCTCGATCCCCTCCCGGCCGTTCTCCGCGTAGAGCACCGTCAGCCCGTGCTGCTCCAGCACGCTGGTCAGCGCGAAGACGTTGCGGATGTCGTCGTCGACGATGAGCACCTTCTCGCCGTGGAACCCGCCCGCGAAGCGCGCGTACCCGTCGGTGTTCCCGCCGTCCACCCAGGACTCCTCCGCCGGCGCCGGGGCAGGCTGCCCCGAGAACGACTGCGGGGGCTGCTGCTGCGGCGCCGAGCGGCGGCGCAGCCGCGACAGGCTGCTGCCCGCCAGGCGGTTGCGGTGGGGCGCCTGGTACTCCAGCTCGCCGACGACCTCACTGCCGGGCAGCTGCGGGTAGCCGTGCGGCGGCAGTTCACCGCTGCTGAGCGGCAGGTACAGGGTGAACGTCGAGCCGCGGCCGGTCTGGCTGTCGGCGTGGATCTCGCCGCCGAGCAGCCGTGCGATCTCCCGGCTGATCGACAGACCCAGACCGGTGCCGCCGTACTTGCGGCTGGTGGTGCCGTCCGCCTGCTTGAACGCCTCGAAGATCACCCGCATCTTGCTCGCGGCGATCCCGATCCCGGTGTCGGTGACGGAGAACGCGATCAGCGGCTGGTCCGCGTCGCGCAGCGCCCCGGACTCCAGCAGCTGCTCCCGGATCGCCGGCGGGACCTCGGGACCCGCCGGCCGGATGACCAGCTCCACGGAGCCGCTGTCGGTGAACTTGACCGCGTTGGAGAGCAGGTTGCGCAGCACCTGCAGCAGCCGCTGCTCGTCCGTGTGCAGCGTGACCGGGAGTTCCGGCGAGACCCGGACCGAGAAGTCCAGGCCCTTCTCGGCCGTCAGCGGTCGGAACGTCGCCTCGACGTAGTCGACGAGCTGCACCAGGGCGATACGGGTCGGGCTGACGTCCATCTTGCCCGCCTCGACCTTCGACAGGTCGAGGATGTCGTTGATGAGCTGCAGCAGGTCCGAACCCGCGCCATGGATCGTCTCGGAGAACTCGACCTGCTTGGACGACAGGTTCCCGTCGGCGTTGTCGGCGAGCAGCTTGGCCAGGATCAGCAGCGAGTTGAGCGGGGTGCGCAGCTCGTGCGACATGTTGGCCAGGAACTCGGACTTGTAGCGCATCGAGACCGCGAGCTGCTCGGCGCGCTCCTCCAGGACCTGCCGCGCCTCCTCGATCTCGGTGTTCTTCACCTCGATGTCGCGGTTCTGCCGGGCCAGCAGCTCGGCCTTCTCCTCCAGCTCCGCGTTGGACAGCTGCAGCGCCTTCTGCCGGTTCTCCAGCTCGCCCGAGCGCTCCTTGAGCTGCTCGGTCAGCTCCTGGGACTGCTCCAGCAGTCCCTCCGTCTTGGTGTTGACGCTGATCGTGTTGACGCTGATCGCGATGATGTCGGTGATCTGGCTGAGGAAGTCCTTCTGGATCTGGGTGAACGGCTGGAACGCGGCCAGCTCGATCACCCCCAGGATCCGGTCCTCGAAGAGCACCGGAAGGACGATGACGTGCGCCGGGGGCGCCTCACCGAGCCCTGACACGATCTTGAGGTACCCCGGCGGGACGTTCTCGACCAGGATCGACCGCTTCTCCACCGCGGCCTGCCCGATCAGGGCCTCACCGGGCAGGAACGTGGTCGGCATGGAGCGCTTGGAGAAGCCGTACGACCCGACGAGCCGCAGCTCGTACGCGTCCTCGTCCTCCTCCCGCGCACCGAGCTCGGTGCCGTCGCCGATCTCCTCGGCGAGGAAGAACGCGCCGTGCTGCGCCGAGACCACCGGCGTCAGCTCGCTCATGATCAGCGCGGCCACGTCGTTCAGCTCCCGGCGGCCCTGCATGAGGCCGGAGATCCGGGCCAGGTTGCCCTTGAGCCAGTCCTGCTCCTTGTTGGCGAGCGTGGTCTCCCGCAGGCGCACGATCATCGTGTTGATGTAGTCCTGGAGCTCCAGGATCTCGCCGGCCGCGTCCACGTCGATCCGCAGGTTGAGATCGCCGCGGGTCACCGCGGTGGCCACCTGCGCGATGTTGCGGACCTGGCTGGTGAGGTTGTTGGCCATCAGGTTCACCGATTCGGTGAGGTCCTTCCAGATGCCGGAGACGTCCGGCACCCGTGCCTGGCCGCCGAGCCGCCCCTCGGTACCCACCTCCCGCGCCACCCGGGTGACCTCGTCACCGAAGGCGGAGAGCTGGCCGACCATCGTGTTGATGGTCGTCTTCAGTTCCAGGATCTCGCCGCGCGCGTCCACGTCGATCTTCTTGGACAGGTCGCCGCGGGCGACGGCGGTCGTCACCATGGCGATGTTGCGGACCTGGCCGGTCAGGTTGGACGCCATGCCGTTCACCGACTCGGTGAGGTCCTTCCACGTGCCGGCGACGCCGGGCACGCGGGCCTGACCGCCGAGGATGCCCTCGGTGCCGACCTCGCGGGCGACGCGGGTGACCTCGTCACCGAAGGCCGACAGCGTGTCGACCATGGTGTTGATCGTCTCCGCGAGCTGCGCGACCTCACCGCGCGCCTCGACGGTGATCTTCTTGGTGAGATCGCCGTTGGCGACCGCGGTGGCGACCGCGGCGATCGAACGCACCTGGTTGGTCAGGTTGTTGGCCATCAGGTTGACGTTGTCGGTCAGGTCCTTCCAGATGCCCGACACGTCCCGAACCCGGGCCTGCCCGCCCAACTGCCCCTCGGTGCCCACCTCGCGGGCGACGCGGGTCACCTCGTCACCGAAGGCCGACAGCGTGTCGACCATGGTGTTGACGGTGGTGACCAGGGCGAGGATCTCGCCCTTGGCGTCAACGGTGATCTTCTTCGACAGGTCACCGCTGGCGACCGCCGTCGTCACCTCGGCGATGTTGCGGACCTGGCTCGTCAGGTTGTTGGCCATGAAGTTGACGGACTGCGTGAGGTCCTTCCACGTGCCGCTCACGCCCTTGACCTCGGCCTGGCCGCCCAGGATCCCCTCGGTGCCCACCTCGCGGGCCACCCGGGTCACCTGCTCCGCGAAGGACGACAGCTGGTCGACCATCGTGTTCAGGGTGTTCTTCAGCTCCAGGATCTCGCCCCGGGCGTCCACATCGATCTTCTGCGACAGGTCCCCGCGCGCCACCGCCGTCGCGACCTGCGCGATGTTGCGGACCTGGGCGGTCAGGTTCCCCGCCATGCCGTTCACCGAATCGGTCAGATCGCGCCACACACCGGCGACGCCCGGCACCTGCGCCTGGCCGCCGAGGCGCCCCTCGGTACCCACGTCCCGCGCGACGCGGGTCACCTGGTCGGCGAACGAGGACAGCTGGTCGACCATCGTGTTGATGGTGTTCTTCAGCTCCAGGATCTCGCCCCGGGCGTCCACATCGATCTTCTGCGACAGGTCCCCGCGCGCCACCGCCGTCGTCACCTGGGCGATCTGCCGCACCTGGGACGTCAGGTTGCCCGCCATGAAGTTCACGGAGTCGGTCAGGTCCTTCCAGGTGCCGGCGACGCCGTCCACCCTCGCCTGGCCGCCGAGCCGGCCCTCCGTGCCCACGTCCCGGGCCATCCGGGTCACCTGCGCCGCGAAGGACGACAGCTGGTCGACCATGCGGTTCACGGTGTTCTTGAGCTCCAGCATCTCGCCGGAGACGTCCACGGTCACCTTCTGCGACAGGTCGCCGTTGGCGACCGCCGTCGTGACCTGCGCGATGTTGCGCACCTGGCCCGTCAGGTTACGGAAGGCGGTGTTCACCGAGTCGGTGAGGTCCTTCCACGTGCCGGCCGCGCCCGGCACCTGCGCCTGACCTCCCAGCTCACCCTCGACGCCGACCTCGCGCGCCACCCGGGTCACTTCCGCGCCGAAGGAGGACAGCTGGTCCACCATCGTGTTCACGGTGTTCTTGAGCTCCAGCATCTCGCCGGAGACGTCCACCGTCACCTTCTGCGACAGGTCGCCGTTGGCGACCGCCGTCGTGACCTGCGCGATGTCCCGCACCTGAGCGGTGAGGTTACGGAAGGCGGTGTTCACCGAGTCGGTGAGGTCCTTCCACGTGCCCGCGGCGCCCGGCACCTGCGCCTGACCGCCCAGCAGCCCCTCGGCGCCGACCTCGCCCGCCACCCGCGTCACCTCGTCGGCGAACGTCCGCAGCGTCTCGGTCATCGCGTTGATCGTCTCCGCGAGCTGCGCGACCTCGCCGCGCGCCCCGATGGTGATCTTCTGCGACAGGTCGCCGTTGGCGACCGCGGCCGTCACCTGGGCGATGTCCCGCACCTGGGCCGTCAGGTTCCCGGCCATCAGGTTGACGGAGTCCGTCAGGTCCTTCCACACCCCGGCCACGTCCGGCACCTGCGCCTGACCGCCGAGCTCGCCCTCCGTGCCGACCTCACGGGCGACACGCGTCACCTCGGAGGCGAAGGACGACAGCTGGTCCACCATCGTGTTGACGGTGTTCTTCAGCTCCAGCATCTCGCCGGCCACGTGAACCGTGACCTTCCGCGACAGATCGCCCTTGGCGACCGCCGTCGTCACGAGAGCGATGTCACGCACCTGGGCGGTGAGCCGGGACGCCATCGTGTTGACGGAATCCGTCAGGTCCTTCCAGGAACCGGACATACCGCGCACCTTGGCCTGGCCGCCGAGCTTGCCCTCGGTGCCGACCTCGCTGGCGACCCGCGTCACCTCGTCGGTGAACGCGGACAACTGGTCCACCAGACCGTTGACCGTCCGGCCGACCTTGAGGAACTCACCGCGCAGCGGATGCGCGGAACCGTCCGCGCCCTGCGACCGCAGGTCCATCCGCTGTTCCAGATCACCCTCGGCGACCGCCGACAGCACCCTCCCGACCTCGGAGACCGGCCGGACCAGGTCGTCGACCAGCGCGTTCGACGCGTCGATCGCGGCCGCCCAGGAGCCCTCACAGGCCCCCGTCTCCAGGCGCTCGGTGAGTTTTCCCTCACGGCCGACGACCCGGCGCACCCGGGCCAGCTCGCCCGTCAGGTGCTGATTGCGGTCCGCCACCTCGTTGAAGACGGCGGAGACCTCCGCCATCAGCCCGTCTCCCGACACCGTCAACCGCTTGCGGAAGTTGCCGTCCCTCATGGACGCCAACGCCGCCAGAAGTCTGTACAAGGCAGCCGAATCCACCTCGATGGTCCCGTTGGCGCGGGATCGCGCGTTCTTTCCACGCGAAACTGCACCGCGCGTCGATGCGCTGGACTCCACCGTGTCCCTCCCGGAGGGTCGACCAAACTGCTCGTGAACTGCCTCTTAGACATGCCCAGTGTTTCACCATGCCCGCACCTGGCCATAACAGTTCGGCAGCTTCGCCTGTGACCAGTCGCACGATCGGGGCAGAAACACCCGGAACCAGCGCACGCGCCATCAGCGGAGGTAAGTAACCTGGCATCCGGTTGCCCGCCACAGACCGGGCCTACACCTCACGGGGGCCGCCGGTGACGGCGCAAAGAATCGAAAGCGAGACCGACAACAGCGCCAAGGGGCGCACGAGGAGTTCTGTGATCACGGCGCGGGCAGCGGCCACCTTCCAGCCGGTGGGGCGATCGGTCGCCATCGCGCGCGCCTTCGTCCGGGACACCCTCCAGGGCTGGGGCTTCTCCGACATCGTCGACGACGCTGTGGTCCTGACCAGCGAACTCGTCACTAATGCGGTAGTTCATGCGGGTACCTCCGCCGACGTGCAGTGCCTGCGCTACGACACAGCGGTACGGGTCGAGGTCGCCGACCGCTACCCCGAGCGCGAGGTCCCCCTCCAGGACGCGGGACTGCAGCTCCGCAACCCCGACAGCGAAGGGGGGCGCGGCCTCGTCCTCTGCTCCGCCCTCGCCAGCCGCTGGGGCGTGGAGTACACCCCCTCCGCCAAGCACGTCTGGTTCCAGCTCGACCTGCCGGAACGCTCCGCCGGCACCCGTGCCACGAGCCCCGCGCTGCCGACCGCCGCTCTCCCGCTCACCGACGAACGGGTCCGCGTCGCCGTGATCCAGGTCGACCGCAACGCCGTCGTCACCCGCTGGAACGACGACGCGACCGATCTCTTCGGCCACACCTCCGACCAGATGATCGGCAAGCCCCTCACCGAGCTCACCGCCTGGCCGCAGACCCCCGGCACCGGCATCGGCCTCGCCGAGGCGCTGCTCCTCTCCCGCTGGGAGGGCACCTACGGGATACGCGGCGCCGACGGCCGCGTACAGCCCGTGTACGGCTCCCACCTGCGGGTCCGCGACACCACCGGCGAGCCCTCCACCGTCTGCCTGCTGGTCCGCGCGGACGAGCGGGCCGTCCTGCAGAGCCCCGCACGCGGCCCCGTCAGCTCGGACGCCGCGTCCGGGGACCGTGGAAAGGCCGCAGACGCCTTCGAGGTGTTCATCGGCTCCCCGGCCCCCGACGACCTCGACGGACTCCTGCAGCGCACCGTGGAGCGCGCCCGCGACATGCTCGACGGAGACGCCGCCTACCTGCTGCTCGCCACCGACGACGAGACGGAGCTGGAGGTACGCGCCTCCACCGGCCTGCCCTCCGCCCGCCAGCGCTTCGCCCGCGTCCCCGTCGAGGCCGGCACCGGCCGCTACGGCAGCGCCAGGATGCCCGCCGTCCACGAGGACCTCAACGCCGTCCCCGGCGCCGTCCCGCTGCTCGCCGGCACCGGCATGCGCTCCATCGTCACGGTGCCGCTGAAGGTCGAGGGCCGGCTCACCGGCTCCCTCGGCGTCGCCGCCGAAGCCCCCGGCCGCTACTCCAACGAACAGGCCCTGCGATTGCAGTTCGCCGCCGACCGCATCGCGCTGGCCGTCGAGAGCGCCCGGCTCACGGAGCTGGAACGCCTGCGCCGTGGCTCGCTGTCCTTCCTCGTCGAGGCCTCCGACCTGCTCGCCGGCACGCTGGAACGCGACCAGACGCTCGCTCTCATGGCCCAGATGACCGTCCCCACGCTGGCCAGTTGGTGCGCCGTCTACACCATCGCCGAGCAGTCGGAACCCGAACTCGCCTTCGTGCTGCACGAGGACGAGGACCGGATCGACGGCATCAAAGCCCTGCTGTCGAAGCTCGATCCGCCTGCGCCGGAGCCTACGCCCGGCGCACGAATCTGGAGTGCGCCCTCCGACGCCGCCCACTCCACCGCGCTGCGCGCCTCCTTGCGGAGCCTCGGCCTCGGCGAGGCCGGCCGCCCCGCCACCGGACCCGGCACCGCGCTGGCGACCGCCGCCGCGGTCGGCGGCGAGACCGTGGTCCTGCCGCTCGTCGCCCGCAACCGCGTCATCGGCATGCTCACCCTCGGCAAGCCCGCCGACGAGCGCTTCCGCCAGGAGATCCTCGAACTCGCAGAGGACCTCTCCCGACGCGCCGCCCTCGCCCTGGACAACGCCCGCCTGTACAGCGAGCGCACGGCCATCAGCCAAGCCCTCCAGCGCAGCCTGCTGCCGCCCGGGCTGCCTCCCATCCCCGGCGTCGAGGTCGAGGTCATCTACCGGGCGGCCGGCGAGGGCAACGAGGTCGGCGGCGACTTCTACGACCTCTTCCCGATCCGCGACGGCTGCTGGGGCTTCGCCATCGGCGACGTCTGCGGCACGGGCCCGGAGGCCGCGGCCGTCACCGGCCTGGCCCGGCACGCGATCCGGCTCCTCGCCCGCGAGGGGTTCGGCGGTCCCGCCGTCCTGGAACGGCTCAACGCCGCCATCCTGGACGAGGGTGCCCGCAGCCGCTTCCTGACCCTGCTCTACGGGGAGTTGTGGCCGCAGCCCGACGGCAGCGCCATCCTCAAAGTCGTCTGCGCCGGCCACCCGCTGCCGCTGCGGCTGCGCCCGGACGGCACCGTGGAGGCCGCCGCCGACCCGCAGCCGCTGCTCGGCGTCCTGGAGGACCTGGAACTCGTCGAACAGACCATCACCCTGGACCCGGGCGACGTCATGCTCTGTGTCACCGACGGCGTCACCGAACGCCGCGAGGGCACCCGGATGCTCGGCGACGACGGCCTCGCCGACGTCCTCGCCACCTGCACCGGCCTCACCGCCGGCGCGGTCGCCGCCCGTATCCAGCGAGCCGTGGAGCGCTTCGCCTCCGACGCGCCCTCGGACGACATGGCCATTCTCGCGATGCGGGTCCCCGCCCTGCCGCAGAACTGACAGCCCGGCAGGAGCCCCTGGTGCCAAGGGCGCCAGGGGCCGGAACGGCAGAAGGACCCCCCGCCGTCAGGCGAGGGGTCCTTCTCTCTTGGGCCCCCATGCGGAATCGAACCGCAGACCTTCTCCTTACCATGGAGACGCTCTACCGACTGAGCTATAGGGGCTCGGTGTCGACAAGGAAAATCTTAACCCATGAATGCCCGTGCTCGGTAACCCGCCCCGAACCGCCCCCGAACCGGATCAGAGCAGGCCACCGAGGGCATTGCAGGCATCGGCGATATGCGTCAACTCCCGCTGGGTGAGCCCCGAGTGCACCGGCAGCGACAGCACCTGCGCCGCGGCCAGTTCGGTCTCGGGCAGCACCTCGCGGGAACGGTGCGCCGCGAGCCGGTGCACGGGCGTCGGGACGCTCACGGTCGCCCGCACCCCGCGCCGCGACAGCGCCCTGACGAAGGCGTCCCGGTCGGGCCGGCCGTTGCCCGGGATCCGCACCGTGTAGTGGCGGTAGACGTGGTGCGCGCCCGGCTCCACGTACGGCACGATGACGCCGGTCAGCGCCGAGTCCAGGAAGCGGGCGTGCGCGCGGCGCCTGGCCACCTCGCCCGCGTCCTCCCCCGGCTCGTCCTCCTCGACGAGGGCTATCCCCTGCCGCGCCGCCAGTTCGCCCAGCTCACGCATGGGTGCCGGGTGGCCGAACTGGTGCACCGCGAGGACGGCCGACGTTCTGGGGGTGAGCGCGGCTTCCACGGAGGCCGGGTCGAGGCAGTACGTTCGCGGGTCGATATCGGCGAAGACCGGAGTCGCCCCCACCATCACCACGGCCGCCGCGGACGACTCCGGCGCGAACGACGGCACGATCACCTCGTCGCCGGAACCGATACAGAGAGCTCGGAGGGGCTGCCTGTCCATCATCAGCTGACGCACGTCCCTACCTCCACATGTCGAGGTGCCAAGGTTCCCGCCGAGACATGAACATGGGGTGACAGGCAACAAAAAAGCCCCAACCCCCGAGCCGAAGCTCGGGGGTTGGGGCTGAATGATTGTTCGGCGGCGTCCTACTCTCCCACAGGGTCCCCCCTGCAGTACCATCGGCGCTGAAAGGCTTAGCTTCCGGGTTCGGAATGTAACCGGGCGTTTCCCTAACGCTATGACCACCGAAACACTA
>NZ_JAPVLU010000070.1:0-669 GCF_027158205.1 Streptomyces sp. H39-S7
GATCTCCGCGTGCCGCTCGGGCTGGAGCATCCCCCAGTAGGTGTCCCCGGCTCCGGGGTACAGTCGGCCGATCGCCGCGGCGAGCTCCCACTCCCGCCCCCGGCCGAGGGCCGGCACCCGGGCCACGACCTCCATCGCCTCGTCCTCGTCGGCAGCACCGCACAGCGTCGCCGCGGCGACGACCCGGCGCATCAGGGGCATCGGCAGCAGGCGCTCCCCGTCGGTGGCGAGCGCGCGCGCCCAGTAACGCTCCTCGTGGCGCAGCAGCGTCGCCTCGACCGCCTCGCCGGGCACGATGTCGAGAGGGGCGGGGCCCGCCTGGAGGAGTGCGGCCAGAGCTTCCATCTGGACATTGAGGGCGGTGGCGTAGCGGCGTCCCGACATGTCCGATGGGACGCTCAGCCCGCCGGCCAGGGCGGCCCAGTCGTAGTCCTCTTGGCCGTCGGTGCGCCCCAGGTGCCCGGCAAGTCCGTGCAGCGCCGCGGCGAACGCCTCCCGGCGGTCGTCCGATGTCACGTCCAACGGGCCGAGTTCGGTGGTCAGGGCGGAGGCGAGGATCTCGTGGGTGGCCGCACCCGTGTCGTACGGGTCGAGCTGCCATCCGCCGGACGAGCGGGCCACCAGCAGCACGCGGACGGTCTGCCCGGTCGCTGCCGCCGCGCGGGCCCG
>NZ_JAPVLU010000070.1:679-29592 GCF_027158205.1 Streptomyces sp. H39-S7
GCGTATCCAGCGCGGCCTGGACTCCGCGTTGTCGACGACCAGGAGCAGGTCGCGGGCGCAGTCGCCGAGGGCGTGCAGCGCCGAGGCGGGTGTTCGGCCGGACGGCGGGGTTCCGTCGCCGCGCAGGTCTTCGTCGGAGAGGTCGCTGCGGAGCAGGCCCGCGGTCCAGCCGGGCTCCGCGCGCACGGCTTCCACGAGCCGCCGCACCAGCCGGCTCTTTCCCTGACCGCCGGGTCCGGTGAGGACCCGGACCGTCAGGTCTCCGGCCGGTGCGCCGGGACGCGGGCGCGTCCCGGGCGGGGCGAGGCACCACTCCCGCAACTTCTCCCACTCCTGGACGCGGCCCCGGAACGGGGTGGCCTCCACATCGGCGCGCAACAGCATCGCCGGGGACCGCAGGTCGCGTTCGGGGGCGGCCGGGTCGAGCAGTGGGGCCAGTTCGGCGGGCTCGACGACCGGTGCGCGCGACCCGTACGCCGCCGGGGTGCGCAGGGCGGTGCGGAAGCCTTCGTCGGCGACGATCTCGCTGCTGCGGGTGGCGGTGAGCCGGGTGCCGGTTTCGGCGCGCCGGTCCTGCCGGACCACGCCGAGGAGCAGGTCGCCGCTGAAGACCGGAGCGCCGTACATGCCGGCCCAGCCCTGGCCCTGGCGGTCCGCGGGCGGCAACGGGTCGTTGCTCAGCAGCTCCCAGCGGCGCGCCGATCAGCCGGTTCGGGGGCTGACGCGCCCGCGGGCATGCGCTGGCTGCGCGGATAGCCGTACGAGTCCACCGGATGGGAGGCGGCGCGGGTGACGAGGTCGCCCCACCGCTGCGGTTCCGGGTCCGTCGCCCGCGTCGCGGCGGGGCCGCTCACTGCGAGCAAGGCGGCGTCCACGCTCGCGTCGTAGCGCAGCCAGAGCACCCGGGCGTCCCAGGGACCCGGCTCACCGTCGGCCGGAAAGGTGACCGTGGGCGTGCGGACCACGCCCTCCTCGGTGCACAGGATGTGCGCGGCGGTCAGGACGAGGCCGGGCGCGATCAGGCAGCCGGTCCCGAACGAGCCGGGGCCCGTGCCGTCCCGCCCGCGTACCTGCACCACCCGCTCGAACCTCACCGCCACTCCCGGGGCCGGGTCACCGTGCCCTCAGTCGTCGCTGTCGCCGATCTCCACGTCGCCGCCGGAGGCGGACCGGGGATGCAGGGTGAGCTGGATGCGGTGGGTGGTGCTCTCTGCGCGCTCCCGCTTGCCGTCCACACCGACGACGCCGAACCGCAGGGTGCCGCCGCCTGAACCGGTACGGGTCAGCTGCATGGCGAACTCGACGGTCACGTCCCCGACCCGGAACCGGACGTCCGATCCGTCGGCCTCGCGCTGGGCGGCGGCCAGCTGTTCGCGCAGCAGTCCGACCGCGTCGGTCAGATCGAGCCCGTCGCCCTCGCCCGCACTGTCACGCTCGCCCACACACGCCCCCTGTTGACGTACAAGTGGCCACAGGGTGCCACAGCGGCACCCCAATACCCAGAGGGCGCGGCCCGATCAGCTTGATTGCGACGGCAGTTGGCCTGTCAACGTCCGCAGGAGCGCGACGACGGCTACCCCACCCGGGCCGGCTCCCCGGGGTCTCCGCCATGACCATCTGCCGAGCGAGTATGGACTTCGCCCGCTCCTCGAGGCGCACGCCCACCGCATCGCTGCCGCCACGGCCCTCGGCGCCGCGGCGGGGCGCGCTCATGTCTGCGGTGCGGGGGTGCCGCCGGCCAACCCGTAGCGCAGGACGTCTGGGCTTGGCCGCGGCGGCAGACCATCGCCCACCGCCGCGGCGTCGATATGGTCCTCAGCCCAGGACCCGCCACACCTCACGGCCGTCCTTACCGGGGCCGGATCGTGCCACCGCCGCACGATCGAACTGCTCGTACGCCTCCTGCAGGTATTCGGGCGACAGGTGGGATCCGCCTGCCAGAGACTCGAAGTTCTGACCATGGGCGAGTGCCTTCTCGAC
The DNA here is from genome assembly GCF_027158205.1 of Streptomyces sp. H39-S7. Taxonomy (GTDB): domain Bacteria; phylum Actinomycetota; class Actinomycetes; order Streptomycetales; family Streptomycetaceae; genus Actinacidiphila. Next base: position 2,660 of record NZ_JAPVLU010000070.1, read on the forward strand.
CGCTTCGTGCAGGCTCACCTGGGTACGCCGGTTCGCCTCGGCCAGGTCCGCGACCAGGTCCACCCAACGGCCGTCGCGCAGGCTGGCGGCCGCTTTGTCGGCAATCATGTCAGCGGCCAGGGCCAGGCTGGCATCCAGCATCTTCAGATCCTCGGAAAGGGGCTTCTTCTTGCCGGAAGACTTCATGACGGCACAGTAGGCCCCGCCGCCCTCCGCCCGCAGGAGTCCGTCGGTGGAACACCTCACAGCGTCAGCTTCGTGCGGGGCTGGTCGAGCTCCTTGGCGACAAACACCGAGGGGGCTTTCGGAATCTCGTTCGCTCGTCGTACAAGGAAGCCCTGCGCAGCGGAACAGAGTGGGTGCTGGCCGGTAACCATTGGGCGGCGCGGGCGTTGGCCTGATGTCGCTGCGTGCCGCAGTGCCGGGGCGTGGAAGGTGTTGGCTCAGGGGCGAGTGACCGTGCCCGGGCCAGTCGTTTTCCTGTGTCTCCGGACCGTCCACTCGTGCTTTTCGTCAGGAGATCCGTGTACCCACCCCCCGACACCCGCCTGCCATCACCCGCTCCGGGGCGCCGTTGGCACCCCGCGGTGGCAGTTCCCGCCGTGGTCGTCGCGACGCTGATCCTTCCCCCGCTGGGTGCCGCTCTGGCGTTCATCGCTCGTTGGAAGACGGCAGGCAGGGCGGTGACCGTGGTGTTGGCGTCGGTGTGGTTCGTGGCGTTGCTGGTGGCTACTTCCGGCCCGCAGCCCGCTCGTGTCGACTACAAGCCGCCTCTGTCGCAGCCGGTGGTCACGGCCATCGCGTCCGCGCCGACGGCTCCCGCACCAGTATCCGCGTCAGCCTCGGCGACGATTCCCGCGCAGGTCCCGCCGACGGCCGGAGCCTCAACTTCACCCGCTCCTGCTGCGCCGCAGGGGACGCCCGGTGCTGCCCAGCCGCCGCACAGTGAGCCTGCGCCGCCGGAGCGGGGACGTCAGCCGGTGACAGATGACGGCAACGCCAGGACCCCGAACAGATCTCCCGCCGTGGTCGGCCCCTCATCCGGCACCGCCGAAAGCGGGAATACGGGCTCTGGGGACGGAAGCGCGGTGTCGTACCGAAACTGCGCTGCGGTCAGGCAAGCGGGTGCGGCGCCGATCCGGCGTGGGGATCCCGGTTTCGGGCCGCATCTGGATCGCGATGGTGACGGTATCGCCTGCGAGTGACTCCGCAGCCAGCCGGCTGAGGCCGCGGTAGGGGCGCAGTGTGGAAAGTTGGGGGCGCTGATGTCGTTCGGGTGGATCGTTTCGGCGAAGGAGAGGACACGGCCACCTGGGCGAGAACACATCCGGCCCTGGGTGGTCCGCCCCCCGCGTGAGCCCGCGAACAATCGTCGGCGCGCAGCATCGCCGGTGCGGAAGGACACGACCGTTTCACGCTGGTTGCCCCTCCGAGCGCGAAGCGACACCACCCGCCCACGGCCGCACGGAGCCGTGGAGACCACGGGGCACGGCCGAGCGGAATACCGTCAACGCTGCCGCAGGGAAAGCCGCTGAGCACATGGTCACTGCCTCTCCAGAAGGGGGTCGGCGGCGGCCCGGGTCCACCGCTGCAGCAGTCACCGGATGTGACCGCCGCAGCGATGCCGGGCCGCCGACCGGCGTCCCGGCCCCCGCGGGTGGGTCCCTCGCCCGTCAGCCGAGGGTGACGTGGAGGATCTTCTCGCTGCTGTTGTTGGGGATGCTGTCCTTGTCGCCGTTGTTGGTGGTGGTCAGCCACAGTCCGCCGTCGGGAGCTGGTTCGACGGTGCGCAGCCGACCGTAGGTGCCGTTGAAGTAGGCCTGGACGTTGGTGAGGTCGCTGCCGCTGATGACCTCGCGGTACATGCGGGTGCCGCGTTCGCAGGCAACGTAGAGCACATTGCGGACGATGGCGATGCCGGAGCAGGAGCCGTCAGCGGTGGAGTAGGTGCGCTTCGGCGCGATGTATCCGGCAGTGCCGCACGTGCCACTGGTGCCCTCACATGCGGGCCAGCCGTAGTTACCGCCTTTGGTGACCAGGTTCGTCTCGTCCATGATGCCGTTGCCGAACTCCTGCTCCCAAAGGCGCCCCTGGGAGTCGAAGGCCAGGCCCTGCGGGTTACGGTGCCCGTAGCTCCACACCGCATTGCCGAAGGGGTTGTCCGCAGGCACGGTGCCGTCGGGGTTGAGGCGCAGAATCTTGCCGTTGAGGCTGTTCTTGTTCTGCGCGTTGTCGCCGTTCTGGGCGTCTCCGGTGCTGGCGTAGAGCTTTCCGTCGGGACCGAAGCGCAGGCGACCGCCGTCGTGGAACTTGTTGCGGAGGATGCCGCTGAGCAGGATTTGCTCCGAGCTGGTGGTGAGCTTGTCGTTGTCGAGCTTGATCCGCACGATGCGGTTGTCGGTGGGCGAGGTGTGCATGATGTACAGCCAGTGGTCGCTGGCGTAGTTGGACGAGATGGCAAGACCGGTGAGACCTCCCTCGCCGTCGGTGTTCTCGACGTTGGGTACGGTGCCCACGGTGGACTTGGCGCCGGTGGCGGGGTTGAGATGGACGATGTCGTGGGCGTCACGGCGGTTGTACAGGATGGTGCCGTCCGGCAGCGTGACCAGTCCCCAGGGGATGTCGGTGTCGGTGGCGATCTGAGTGACCTCGCACACCGGGTTGCCGCAGGCGGAACCGGTGTTGAGCGAAACGGTGTTGCTGTGGGCGGAGATGTTGGCCTGTGCGTCCCGGGCCACCACGTAGTACGCGTACGCCGTGTTGGCGGCCAGACCGCTGTCGATGAACGTTGTGGCGGGCGGGACCGTTCCGCTTCCGGTGACGGTGCCGGCTCTGGTGCTGCCGCGGTAGATGTCATAGAACTTGACCGCGACGTTGTCGGTGGAGGCCGACCATTTCAGGGTGACCGTGGTGCCGGAGACACTCCCGGTCAGCCCGCCCGGGGCGGAGGGGGCTTGGGTGTCGATCTGACACTGCGGCGGTGTGACCGGCACGGTGCTACTTGCCTGGGAGACGTTTCCAGCGGCGTCCCGGGCGTTGACGTAGAGCCCCCACTTCACTCCCGGTACGACGGTCAGGCTCGTCGAGAGGGCTGACCCGCCCACTGTCCTGATCAGCTGGCCGTCGTGGTAGATGTCGTAGTACGCCACGCCGACGTTGTCGCCGGCGACGTTCCACGCGAACGTCACGGAGTCGCAGAGCAGGTCACTGATCCTGGCGTTGCCCGGCACGGTGGGAGGCTGGGTGTCGCCTGCGATGGTCCTCCACTGCTGGTTGCTCTGTCCGTTGCAGGTCCACAGTCCCACCAGGGTGCTGTTCGCGGTGTTGGCGCCGGTCACGTCCAGACAGAGCCCGGACTGCACGCCGGTGATGGCGCCGTTGCTGTTGATCTTCCATTTCTGGTTGGCTCCGCCGTTGCAGGGATAGATCTGCAGTGCGGCCGGTGGCGTGGTGGCTTGGCCGACCACGTCCAGACACATGGGGTTGTCGTAGACCCGCAGCTCACCGGCTGACGTGAGGGTCCATGCCTGGTTGGCCTGCCCGATGCAGTCGTAGATGTTGATTCCGGCTCCGGATGCCGTGCTCTGGCCGATCACATCCAGGCACCGCCCGGACGCGGGGTTGGATACGGGGGTGCCGGTTGCTGCTGAGGCAGTGACCGCGCTGATCGTCACCATGGCCACCACCGCTGCGAGTGCGGTGAGCAGGGCTACGACCGCTTGTGGCAACTTTCCACGGTGCCGTTTGAGTTGCGTGGTGTCGGACACGTGTTACTCCTTGCAGGTCGAAGATGGTCCACGGCAGCCGCCCGTCCTGCACGGCCTGGTCGGCCGCGGCGCTGTTCCTGGCGACTGGTGCGGTCGGGGCGGCCCCTGGATCACGGTCCCTGGTCCCGCTGGTGAGGCCGCCCGGACGGGCATGGGCCCGTCCGTTCAGGCGCTTCACGCGCCGGGCGCGGACCATCGTTGGTTGGTGCCACCGTTGCAGTCCCAGATCACCAGTTGGGTACCGTCGACGGCGGAGCCTGCCGGGTCGTCGAGGCAGCGTCCGGAGACCGGGTTGCGGTAGCCGCCGTTGTACGGCTGCCACTGCTGGTTGGCCCCGCCGTTGCAGTCCCAGATTTCGACTTTGCTGCCGTTCGCGGTGCCGGCGCCGTAGATGTCCAGGCACTTTCCCAGCGCTCGCAGCGTGCCGTCGGTGGAGGTGCTCCACGATTGCGCTGCGGTGCTGTTGCAGGACCAGAGCTGGGCGGCCGTGCCGTTGGCGCTGTTGCCGCCGTTGACGTCCAGGCATTTGCCCGGGATGCCGGATCGTACCGGGCCGCCGACGGCGACCGGGGACTTGATCCAGCCCGCGCTGTCGGCTGCCTGGATGCCGGCGTTGAAGGCGTCGGCCATCTTGCTGAAGCCGCTGTCGTTGGGGTGCAGCGCGTCGGAGAGGTCAGCGGTGGTCAGTGCACTCATGTCGACCAGGCGGACGTGCTTGCCTGCGGCCTGCTTGGCCTGGACGATGCCCGGGAGTTTGGCGTTGAACGCCGGTCGCAGGGGTTCCTCGTTGCCGCTGGTGGAGATGATCAGCGTGCCGACCAGGACGGTCGCGTCGGGGGCGTCGTTGGTGAGCTGGTCGATCAGGGCGCTGAGCCGGTCCGGGGCGGTAGGCACCTGGTAGAGCCCGTTCAGGTCGTTGGTCCCGATCTCCAGGGTGATGACGTTGGGCCGGAAGCGGGCCATGGTGGTGTCCGCGATGGAAGCGATCTGGTCGATTCTCCAGCCGGAGTGGCCCTCGTTGTCCGGGTCGGACATGGGACCGTTGCGGCCCGAGCCGACGAAGTCCAGGGTGTGCCCTTCGGCCGCCAACTGGTTCCACAGGTAGCCTCGGTAGCTGTTTCCCGACGGGCTTCCGACGCCCCAGGTGATCGAGTCACCGAGCGGCATCACCCTCAGGGCGGCGGGCGCCGCGGCGGCGGGGGCAGCCGTTTCGGCTCCCGTCGCGGGCAGCGTCATGCTCAGGCCGAGAGCGATGGTCATCGCCCCGACCAGGAGTGCCTTCTCATACCTCATACATCTTCCTCTTCTGTGTGGGGGGAGCAGAAGCTGGTGATACAGCGTGCCGATGAGCTGTGTTCCGGTAGGGCGGCGATGCGGACCGGGTGTGCGCGATGCCTTGGCGTGCTCCCGGCCCGCATCGCCGCAGATGGCCCTTCGGCGGAAGGTCACCGTCTCGGGGGGTCTCGCAGGGTCACCCGGTGGGGAGGTTCCATCTCTGATTGGCGCCGCCGTTGCAGTCCCAGATGACGAGCTGGGTGCCGTTGGTGGTGTTGGATCCGGGAATGTCCAGGCAGCGCCCGCTCGCGGGGTTGACCAGGGTGCCGTTGCTGACCGTCCACTGCTGGTTGGGTGCGCCGTTGCAGGTCCACAGGTTCACCAGCGATCCGTTGGCCGTCGCGTTACCGACGACGTCCAGGCACAGGCCGCTGTTGCCCACCGAGCTGTTGCCCACGGTCCACTTCTGGGCACCGGATCCGTTGCAGTCCCAGATGTCGACGATCGCGCCCGGTGTGGTCGACGCGGTGTAGTCGTCGAGGCACTTGGCGCCGTTGGCGGCGGAGCTGATCGGGCCGGTGCCGCCACCGCCGGTGCCGGACCCGGGGGTGATGGAGAGGTTGTCGAACTGGTCGGTGCGGTAACCCTGGATCCCGAGTCCGGCCTGCCCGGTCTGGAACGAGGTGTCGGCCACCGACCCGATCTGGTTGCCGTCGACCTTCGCGCTGATCTGACTGCCCTGGAAGGTGAAGGACAGGTTGTGCCAGGTCCCCGTACCGAGCGGGGCGGTGGTGCCGGTGGCCAGGGTGTGGTTGGAGCCGTCGGTGTACATCTTCTCGATCCACCATTGGCCGGTGTTGCGGATGCGGAAGTAGTACGCGTTCATGTGCGACTGCGGGCGCAGCTGGGTGTTGGCCCGGCCCAGCAGTTCGATGGTTCCCGCGCTGCGCAGGTAGACGTCCGAGCTGACGGTGTAGTTCGACCAGGCGGTGTCTCCGATCAGTGTGTAGGAGTCGGAGTCGTCCTGCCATTCGATCGGCTTGACCGGGGCCATCTGCTGCACGCACTTGCCGGAGCGGCCGGTGCAGGGCTGGACCTCGAAGGAGCCCTGCATGTCGGACAGGTACTTCGCCTGAGCGTTGTTGACAACGTTGTCGAAGTTGTCGATGTACGGCAGTGCCAGCCCGTGCGCCGCCGGAGCCGCCGCGGTGCCCTTGCCGCCGCCGGCCAGGGTGGTGACGGTATAGACGTACCCGGGCTGCATGGTCAGTGAGTACGAGCCGTTGTTCGGTGTGATGTCCTGCGTGTGCAGGAACGCCGAGCCGGTACTGGGGTTGTTGACGTTGGTCGCCCAGACGTGGACCGCTCCGGTCGACAGCCCGCCCCTCACCGTGAAGTTCGCGGTCTGCGAAGTGGTGGAGGTCGTGGTCTCCAGGATGGTGGAGTAGTCGGCCCCGGTGTTCGACTTCACGGTCACGTAGGTGCCGTTGGACTCGTTGCCCCCGAGGTATCCGGAGGCGCTGTCGATGAACTTCCAGCCGGGCTGGGTGAACTGGGTGACCTGGGCGGTCGCCCAGGTGCTGGCTCCGATGGTGTAGTTGCCCGACCACGGTGAGCCGGCGGTTGCCAGACCCACGGTGTTGTAGGGCAGGTTCGGGTAGATCGCAGCGATCAGGGGCCAATTGAAGTAGCTGGTCATCCTGGCGTCGATGTAGCCGCGGGTGATGGCTCGGATCAGGGCCGGCGCGCCGGTGTTCATGTCCTGGGAGCCGTTTTCGCTGTCCCACAGCGGCTTACCGTTGGCCCTGGCCGTGGTGGAACTGGAGCAGGTGTGGGCGTTGCCGCCGTCGCCGCCTTCGCATGAGTAGTGCGCGCCGATGATCGACACGGCGTTGTTGAAGGCCGAATTGGCGGCCATGTCGTCCGCGACACCCCAGCCGCTGTCGTCCGCGACCAGCTTAGTACCGCTGTAGCCCGCGTTGTTCAGCGCCGAGCGAAGCTGGATGTACCAGTTCGCGTCGTGACCGCGCTCGTTCCACCCGCCGAGGTAGCTGATGGTCAGACCGTGCTGCTTGGCACAGCCCAGCCACGAGATGAGGTAGTTGATGGTGTCGGTGGACCAAAATCCGCCGTTGATCCAGCCCGGCGCCGTCCACGCGAGCCCATACAGACCGATGCTCGGGTTACGGGCCTTCGCCTGATCCGCCAGCCAGAACTCGTACCCCGCGTTGCAGTTGATGGTGCCACGGGCGTGCTCGATCGAGGGCTCGGAGCCGTCGGTGGAGTTCGCGTCGCCACCGATCTCCAGCTTGAGCAACTGCAGGTTCGCCCCGTAGTTCGGCTTGAACATGTAGTCCAGAATCTGTGCCTGCTGGGCGGCCGGATAGTCCGTCAGCAAGCGTGAGTTTCCGCCGCCACCGCTGATCGCGCCAATGCCGTCGAACGTGCGGCCACCCTGCGAGCCGTCCACACTGATGGTCGTCGTGGCAGCCTGCGCCGGTCCGCTGCTCACTGCCAGCACCGTAGCGAGCAATGCCAGCGCCCACAACGGGGCGAGTCTCCAAAGGCGTCTCATAGCCGACTTCCTTCAACTGGGAATGGGGAGCCACCAGGCGCGTCACCTGAAAGGGCGCAGCACGGTGGAACGTCGGGAGAACGGGGCACAGTGTGGAGTCTTGTTGGATTAACGGTCAAGAGATCCAACAAGAGAACAATTATTTGCACGTCCACTGCCCTCTCGACCTGGACAAGCACGCTCGTCCGCGCGCTGTTCACCCTCCCGGGGTGGGCCGGCTCGCTTCGCCGTCAAACCTCGGAGCACCGGTCGGCGCTCCCCCTGCGAACTCGTCGCCGGGATGTCGATGTCGCCCGCGCGGCCACGAGTTGACTTTGCGTCAGCGATTCGCCGGAACGCTGTGCTGCTCAGAGCGCCTCCCGCATCCGGGTCTCCTTCGACCGGCGCGAGCACCCGCCGGAGGTCCGAACGCCCGTGCCCGACACTCCGCCGACCAGCTCCCACTCGCAGCGGCCATCGGACAAGCCCGGCATTGATCCGACGATTGGTTCAGACCATTGACGCGGCAGTTGCTCGTGGCTAGCTTCAGTGGCGGCTTCGTGGCCTACCTCCACCGGCTCCACCGACCGCTGGAGCCCGAGACGTCACAGGGCCCCGCTTCTCCCCCAACGCACCGGCATCATGGCCGCAGTTCGCCGGATCGGCCGCTCCGCACCCCGGACATCCACCTGCCGGTGGCACAGCACGCGACAACGATGTCAAAGCACACTTTGCTGCACGACCGACGACACCCCGGGCAACCGCCCCGTCCGTCCTCCGTCGAGCGAGCTCCTTCCCGGACGCGCAACAGCACCGGCACCATGCCGGCCACACCGTGGCCGGGCAGCGTCATATCCCTGTTCCATGGAGGTTCCGATGGATTTGCAACGGCGCAGGTTCCTGACCCTGGGCGCGACAGTGGGGCTGTCCGCCGTGGGACTGACGCGGGCAGGTCCGGCCTCAGCGAACGTGGCAGACGGTGCCGCGACGCAGATGATCTATCTGTCCGGTACGGATGCGGACAGCCCGGTGCCGTGGGACTTCATGTGCACGGCCGGCCGCAGGAAGGGGGTCTGGGGTACGGTTCCCACCCCGTCCAACTGGGAGTTCTCCGGCTACGGCACGTACAACTACGGCGGAGCCCTCACCCCTGGCGAGAGCGGAAAGTACCGCCACACCTTCACACCGCCGACTTCGTGGGCCGGACGGCAGGTCTTCCTGGTCTTCGAGGGCGCGATGACCGACACCACGGTTCTGCTGAACAGCCGGTCGGCCGGCCCCAAGCACCAAGGCGCCTTCTACCGGTTCCGGTACGACGTCACGTCCCTCATTCGCCTGGGACAGAGCAACTTGCTCGAGGTCACCGTGGACAAGGACTCCGCCGAGACGTCGGTGAACCAGGCCGAACGCGAGGGCGACTACTGGGCCGGTGCCTCGGCCCTGACCGGGCTGACGCACGCGCAGGACGGCAGCGCCCACACCGTCACCGCGACCTACTCCGGCGATCTGCGGTCGGTGCGGTGGCGCCTGGACAACAACGGGTGGCTCCGCCTGGACTACACCTACGGCCTCACCGGGACGCACGACTTCCTGGGCGTGAACTTCGACTACCCCGAGTCCAAAGTCACCGGTGCGACCTGGCTGGGCCGCGGCCCGTACCGGGTCTGGAAGAACCGGCTGCGCGGCGTGACCACGGACGTGTGGCACAAGAGCTACAACGACACCGCCACTGGCAAGACCGGTTTCGTCTACCCGGAGTTCAAGGGCTACCACGCCGGCCTGTACTGGGTGTCGCTGCTGACCACCGAAGGGGGCATCACCATGGTGTCCGCCCAGGAGAACGTCTTCCTGAGGCTGTTCACCCCCGCGCAGCCCGCCGACTCGGGCAATGCGGCCGCCCCCTTCCCTGGCGGGAACCTGTCGTTCCTCGACGGCATCCCCGCGATCGGCAACAAGTTCCACCCCGCGACGTCCGTAGGTCCCGCGGGCCAGCCGAACACGGCAGCGGGGACCTATGCCCGCACGCTGTACTTCCGCTTCGGGAACTGACAGATGTCTTGACCGGTACCTGACCGAGCCCTAGCGTCAATTCCATATCATATATGAGATCTCGTTTGGAGCCTGCCCTGTGCCCGACGCGCTTGCTCAATCCACCAGCTTCCGTCCCGGCTCGCTGCCCTCGCGTACCGAAGCGGTGCTGGATGCCATCAAACACGCCATCTTGACAGGTGAGTTGAAACCGGGGCAGTCACTGGTGGAGACCGAACTCGCCGCGCGCCTGGGGGTGTCCAAGACGCCGGTGCGTGAGGCATTGAAGACGCTGGCCGGCACAGGGTTGGTCGTCATGAGTCCCTACAAGGGCGCTTCGGTGCGCGAGGTGGGTCACGCTCTGGCCCGCAGCGTGTACGACATGAGGCTGCTGCTGGAGCCGGTTGCCGCCGAGCGAACCACCGCGAACCCCCACGGTGCTTGGGGCGAGGCACAGGCCGCACTCGACCGCGCGGACCGCGCCGCTGACGGCGCAGAGCGCTCGTTGGCGAACCGCGACTTTCACCGGACCCTGTATGCGGGCTGCGGAAATCCGCTACTGGTCCACTCGCTGGACGAACTGCGGGATCAGACGGCCCTGGTGTCCAGTGCGGCCTGGGCCGTCAGACCCTCGTGGGAGATGGAGGCGCGGGAGCACCGGGCGATCCTGCGTGCCGCCCAGGATGGAAAGCCGGATCTGGTGGGCACCCTGCTCCGTGAGCACATCGGCGCGTTCGTGGCGCGCAACTTTCCCGAGACCTCAGCGAAGTAGGGCGGCATGGCACCAGCCCCCTCGCCCTGGACCGACCTTCGCATCCGGCTCGCCACCGTGATCGCGATTCCGGTGACACCTTTCGCCGCCGACGGCAGCGTGGACTGGGAAACCTACGCGGCGCTGGTGCGTCGGCTGGTGGAGCACGGATTGCAGGTGATCACACCCAAGGGCAATACCGGCGAGTTCTACACCCTCAGCGAGACCGAGGCCCGGCGGGCCGTGGAATCGGCCGTCGGAGCAGCCGGAGACCGGGCGGAGGTGATGGCGGGCGTCGGCCTGGACACCCAAGGAGCGATCGCCGCCGCCCGGCACGCCCGCGAAGCGGGTGCCGGCTCGTTGATGATCCATCAGCCCGTCCATCCCTACCGTTCCGCGGAGAGATGGATCGACTACCACCGGAACATCGCGGAGTCGGTGCCGGAGCTAGGCGTCGTCCTCTACGTCCGTGACGAACGGGTGAGCGGCGCACAGATCCGGATGCTCGCGGAGCACTGCCCGAATGTGATCGGTGTGAAGTACGCCGTCCCCGACCCGGTCCGCTTCGCGTGCGTGGCGCGCGACGCGGGTCTGGAGCGGTTCGCGTGGATAGCGGGGCTCGCCGAGCTCCACACCCCCGGATTCTGGGCGACCGGGGCCGTCGGTTTCACTTCTGGGCTGGTCAACGTGGCCCCACGGTTGTCCCTCGCGCTGTTCGAGGCGCTGCGCGGCGGTGACTATCCGAAGGCGATGCGGGTGTGGGAGTCGGCGCGGGCGTTCGAGGAGCTGCGCGCCGCCGACGCGTCCGCGGACAACGTCAGCGTGGTCAAGGAAGCACTGGCCCAACTCGGACTGAGCCGACGGGCGGTGCGTCCGCCGTCGCGGCTCCTGCCGACGTCCGTCCGCGACGGTATCGGCGAACTGATCACCCAATGGCGGAAGGAGAACTGGTTGTGACGGCACACACCAACGCGACGTAGGACACCGACGCCGCGGTCCGGTCCCCGATCCGCACCAAGCCTGCCCGTAGGCAGCTCGACCCCGCACGACCGCGTTGGCCACCACACGAGCGAAGGGCTTCATCCGCCATGCCTGAAATCCCCGGAAGATCCCTCCCAGGCCCCCTCGGCCCCCCGCGTCGGCGGGTGCTGTCCACCCTCGCCGCGGGCGCGATCGCCGCACCAGTGCTCGCAGCGTGCTCGTCCCCGAGCGCCCCCACCAGCACCACTTCCGCCGCTCCCAGTGCGCTGCCCAGCACACCCTCCAAGCCGGTCACTCTCAACATTCTCGATGTCGCCGGGAACCTGGCGCTGACCCGCCCGATGATCGAAGCCTTCCAGGACAAGCATCCCGAGATCGTCGGACGCACCACGTACTCGACCGGAACAGCACCTCAGCTGGCCTCGAAGGTCGAAGCACAGCAGCGTGCCGACAACGTGCAGATCCACCTGGTCCTCACGGGCACCGACGGCCTGGCAGCCGGCATCCAGAAGGGCTTGTGGTACGGCCTCAAGCCCTACTACGACGCCTTCATCCCCGGCCTGATGGCCAACTACCAGCCGGCTGCTGCGGCCATGACCGCGTTGGCCCAGGACCAGGGCATCGAGCTGGTCTGGTACCCCTCGGGGCCGCTGCTGGAGTACGACCCCGCCAAGGTCGCCTCCCCGCCCGCCACTCCTGACGCCCTGCTCACCTGGGCTCGGGCGAACCCCGGCAAGTTTCAGTACGCGCGTCCGGCCAACTCAGGTCCCGGCCGGACCTTCCTGATGGGCCTGCCCTACCTCCTGGGTGACTCCGATCCCACCGACCCGGCCAACGGCTGGGCCAAGACCTGGGCCTACCTGACGGAGCTGAACAAGTACGTCACCGCCTACCCGGCCGGGACCAGCGCGACCATGAAGAACCTTGCCGCCGGCACCGTCCACATGGTCACCTCCACCACCGGCTGGTCCATCAACCCCCGCGCCCTGGGCACCGTCCCACCCACCATGAAGATCGCCAAGTTCACCCCCTTCACCTGGGTGTGCGACGCCCAGTACGGGGTCATCCCCAAAGGTGTCTCCGCCGATGTCCTGACCGCCGTCCTGCGCCTCCTGGCGTGGATGCTCACCCCCGAGCAACAGGCGTTCGCCTACGACAAGGGGTACTTCTATCCCGGACCCGCCGTGAAGAACGTGCCGCTGAGCAGGGCCCCCGCCGCCTCGCAGCAGACCATCACCCAGTACGGCCATCCCGACTTCGACACCTGGATGACCACGTACCCCATCAAGAACTCCCTCCCGGCAACGACGCAGGTCACCGCCTTCGACTTGTGGAACCGCCGGATCGGGTCGAGCAAGTGAGCACCGTTCCCGCAGTGGACCCCACCGCCTCCGGCCCGCCGCCTTCGCCCCCGCCGGACGCCACCCACCCCGACTCCCAACTGCACGAACTCCGCCTGCGAGGCGTCACCCGGGACTACGGCGCGCACACCGCGCTCCATCCGCTCGACCTGACCCTGCACGGCGGCGAGTTCGTCGCGCTGCTCGGGCCCTCCGGCAGCGGCAAGACCACCGCTTTGAACTGCCTCGCGGGCCTGCTGCCGCTCACCGGCGGTCAGATCACCCTGGACGGACGGCGCATCGACACCCTGCCGCCCGAGAAGCGCGGCTTCGGCATGGTCTTCCAGAACTACGCGCTCTTCCCGCACCTCAGTGCCCGGGCCAACATCGCCTTCGGCCTGCGCATGCGCAGAACCCCCAAGGCAGAGATCAACCGCCGGGTCGACGAGGTACTGCGCCTGGTCAAGCTCACCGAACAGGCCCGCAAGCACCCCGGACAACTGTCCGGAGGCCAACAACAACGCGTCGCCATCGCCCGCGCCATCGTCCTGGAACCACCACTGGTCCTGATGGACGAGCCCCTGTCCAACCTGGACGCGGCCCTGCGCCTGGAAATGCGCTCCGAGATCCGCCGCATCCACCAGGAATTCGGCCTCACCACCGTATACGTCACCCACGACCAGGAGGAGGCCCTGTCACTCGCCGACCGCCTCGTCGTCCTGCACGAAGGCCGGGTCAGCCAGATCGGCACACCCGCCGACCTGTACGAGCACCCCGCCAACCCACACGTCGCCTCGTTCATGGGCTACCGCAACCTGCTCCATCTGGAAGTAGCGTCGGCCGACGCCCGAGGAACGCTCACCCGCGGGCGCGGACTGGAACTGCGCGGCACTGCGGTCGCCAACCATCTCTTGGCCACGGGCGATCAGGTCATCGTCGCCATCCGTCCCGAAGACCTCCACCCGGCCGAGGATCCCGGCACAGGGAACATCGAAGCGATCGCTGAAATCGTCGAGTACCACGGCCGCCAGTTCCACGTGGAAGGCCTCACCCGGCACGGCGACCGCGTCCACTTCACTACCACCGCCCACCTTCGCCCGGACGACGCCGTTTGCCTCACCGTTCCCGCCGACCGGGCCATGGTCTTCCCCCGGCAGCCACAAGAGTCCATCGCGTGAGCGCCGCTGCCCCTCGCACCCAGCCACCCGCCCCAGCACTCTCATCAGAGCGCACCGCCCTGCGCCACCGACTGGCCGAACGCGGCGTCGACCGCACCCTGCTGCTGCTCATCCCCGGCCTGCTCGCCGTCCTCGCGCTCTTCTGCTACCCCTTCCTCTACGGCCTCCAGCTGTCCTTCCAACCCGCCAAGGGCGGCCTTCTCGGCTCCTACCGCGCCTTCTTCAACAACTCCTTCGCGGCCGGCTCCATCGCCACCACCTTCAAACTCGCCCTGCCCGCCGCGCTCATCAACGTCGGAGCATCCGTACCCCTCTCCTACCAGATGCGCCGCGACTTCCGCGGCAAACGACTGCTCCTCGCCCTGCTCGTCGTCCCGATCACCCTGGGCACCGTGCTGACCGCCGAAGGCATCCTCGAGTTCTTCGGCCCCGTCGGCTGGTTCAACCAGACCCTGCACCTGCTGCGGCTCACCGACTCCCCCGTGCAACTCACCTACAACTACTGGGGCGTGCTGCTCTCGCTGATCATCAGCGGCTTCCCCTTCGCCTTCCTGCTCACTCACTCCTACCTCTCCGGAATCCACCCGGGTCTCGAACGCGCCGCCGCCACCCTCGGCGCGGACTGGAAACAGCGCTTCCGCCACATCACCTTCCCGCTGCTGCTCCCCGGGCTGATGACGACCTTCTGCCTGACCTTCGTGCTGGCCTTCGCGGTGTTCCCCTCCGCGATGATGGTCGGCGACCCCGACGGCACGACCCACGTCATTTCCATCGAAGCCTACGAGGCAGCCCTGGAACGCTTCGACTACTCCCAGGGCTGCGCCGTCGCCATGGTGATGACCGCGCTGATGCTCGCCGTCATCGCGATCGCCATGGGACTGCGCTCCCGTCTGTACCGCGGTTCGACCGGAGGCAAGGGATGACCGTCACTCCGACAACAGCGGCCACCGGCGCACCGCGTGCCGGCCACCGGACCTCACGCCGAAGCATCACTCTTCGCCCCGGAACCTGGCTCGTCTGGACGGCCCTCGCGTTCTTCTTCGTGAACCTGCTCGGCGTCCTCGGCTCCGTCGTCCTGAACTCCTTCGGCACAACCTGGTTCAAAGGGTGGCTGCCGCACGACTACACCCTCTCCGCCTACCAGCAGGCGTGGACGGAGTTCAATCTCGGCCAGGTCATGTGGGTCACCGTGGAGGTCACCTTCCTCGTCGTGGTCCTGTCCCTCGCACTTGCCGTGCCGGCCTCCTACGCCCTCGCGCGTCGGGACTTCCCGGGCAAACGGGCGGTGCTCGTCCTGTTCGTCCTTCCGATCCTCGTACCACCGATCGCCTACGGCATTCCCCTGGCCACCGTCCTCTACAAGTTCCACCTGGCCGGAACCCTCACCGGCGTAGTGATCGCCAACCTGGTCCCCTCCATCCCCTTCGTCGTCTTCACCATGACGCCCTTCATCGAGCAGATCGACCCCCAGCTCGAAGCCGCGGCCCGTATGTGCGGGGCGTCGACCCGCGCGGTGTTCTTCCGCATCCTGGCTCCTCTTCTCCTGCCCGGGATGCTCGCCGCGGGAATTCTGGTCACCGTCCGCACCTTCGGCATGTTCGAACTGACCTTCCTCACTTCCGGGCCCGACAGCCAGACCCTCATCGTCTCCCTGTTCTCCGCTGCCTTCTCCGCCGGCATCCGCACCCCCCAGTCCATCGACGCGATGGCCGTCATCTACACCGCATCCATGACCGTCCTGCTCCTCATCGCCCTCAGGTTCGTCAACCCCACCCAACTGGTGGCCCGCTCCACGGACTGACCCCTCCGCGTCGGCCGGGGCGGCACGCGCATCACCCGTCGTCGCGGTGTGGTGCGTGCCCCAGTTCCTCGGACATCGACCGCGTCGCACGCAGCAGATCCGCCGAGAGGACGACGAGCAACTCCGCTGTGGTGCCACGCGTCGGCATGACGAGGGTGACAGCGGCAGTGACTCGCCGGCGGGGAACACCGGAGCCGCCACCGAGGTGACGCCGGGAATCACCCGCCGGAGGTGGTGGCCACACCCCTGCCGAGAACGCCGGAACGGATCTTGTCGGGAGAGCCGGTCCACGAGCCAGTCCGCCGCCGCCTGGGCGTCGCCCTCGGTCGGACAAGGCCCACCATCTCGCGGGCCGCTCGGCGACCTTGGCCTTCCGGTCGGCGGCGGTCCGGCTGACAACGCTGGGCCCGCGCATCCCGTCCCCTCCCCGCCTCATCCGACCTGTGCTGAAGGCCGTACTGGATCGAGGTCTCCGCGGTGCGGCAGCAGCGCCAACGACCCCGGCACCGGCAGGTGGATCCAGCCCTCGATCCGCGCGTCGTCCAGTTCCGTCGCGTCGGGGCGCACGGTCAGGCCACATGCCACCGCACGCGCTGTCAACGCGCACACCAGCGCGTCGAAAGCATGCTCGCTCGCGTCATAGGCGCGCGCCGTGGGCGCATCGCACCGCAGCCAGGGTGCGGCAGCAAACAGGTCCTCCATCCGTCGGGGGCTGCCGAGAAGGCCCCAGCGGTGCCGGGACGCCTTTGGATACACCTCGGCGATCGGCCCACGTCCCGACCGGTCGACGCGAGGACCGCGGCGGTTGAGCTCGTCCTCCAGATGGGCCCACCGCGCCACCATGGCGCCGATCCGGTCGAACGGAGCCGCAAGCGGGGGCTTGACCGGGTAGATCTGGTCGCCCACGATCCGGTCCGTCCGTCGGTATCGCAGACGGTCCTTCCGGTAGCGCTCGCTGTCCTGGCCGTGGCCCGGCCACGGTTCCTCGGCCAGGTGCGCCCCGACGGCGCGCACGAACTCAGCCGGCCACCCGAACGGCGTGTCGACTCCTGCCTGGTCGCCGGGACGCAGCCCTGAGAGCTCGCCGACCAGCGCGTCATCCGTGCATTTGAGTGCGGGTGGCCCGACCGCGGCCATCCCGTCCGTCCACTCCACCACCGACATCGCCGTCTTCGAGCGGTCGGCTGACAGATCGATCCCCACCGTGCGCATGGCGCCCATGCTGGCAGGTCCTGCATGCGCGCGGTCTCTTGGCTGCGGCACAGCTTCCAAGGCGTGACCGAGGGCGACGAGTTCGTCGGCGGTCCGGTCCTCGGAGAGCGTGGGGCTTGTCGAATTCAAGCGCCTTGAAGGGATAGGCGGCGCGGGCTCCGCGCAATGGGTGCAGCAGCGCCCGGCGGCTTGCGCATCAGCGGAAAGCGGCCCGGTTTGCGGTCAGGAACTCGGCGAAGGTCCGCGGTTCGCGACCTGTCAGGTTCTTGACCTCCTGCGTTGTCGCCGCCAGAGAACCGGTCCCGACGTCGGCCCAGAGGTCGGCGACGTCGGCGGCGAATCGTGCGGGAACGCCCTGCGCCGTGAGTCGTACCGCCATGTCCTCGCGGCTCAAGCCGATGACCTTGACGGGCTTGTCGAGGACACCGGAAAGATGCCCGGCGATCTCGGCCATCGTGAGTGGTTCCGGACCGGTCAGGACGAAAGCCCGGCCCGCACCCAGGGATTCGGTCAGCAGGACGGCCGCGCTGGCGGCGATGTCGTAGCAGTCGACGTACGAGACCGGCGCGTCGGTCGCCGGGGCGATGAGGCTCCCGTCGTCGTTGAACGCTCCGGTGATGAAGTTCTGCATGAAACCGCTGGGCTGAAGGAGTACCCACTCGATGCCTGACGTCTTCAGGTGCTGCTCAATGTCCCAGTGCGCACCTTCCGCGAGTTTGCCGCCCTGGCGAGCGTGCCAGACCGACACCTTGACGATCCTCTCCACACCGACGCGACCGGCCGTGTCGATGACGGCCTTCTGCTGGGCGATCATGGGCTGCGGTCCCCCGTCGGAGGTAGGGGCCGCGCCCGCGCCGTTCAGCAGGATCTGGTCGACGTCGACGAACGCTGCGGCCATCGAGTCGGAGTCGTCGAAGTCGCCGACGACGTAGGGGCAGTTGAGCGAACGCCCCTTACCGGCGTCCCGGACGAGTGCTTTGAACGGGGCCTGGAGTTCCTGGAGCCGCTGAACCAGATGCTTGCCGATGGATCCGGTGGCTCCGGTTACCAAGATCATTGGGAGTCCTTCGTCTAAAGTGAGGGATCCTCGTAATAGTAAGTCGAGGTACCCTCAACTTGGCAAGGGGCGAATGAATGAGCGGCACTCGAACGCGTCGACCGCGCGCCGACGCGCAGCGGAACCGCGAGCACATCCTGGCGGCCGCCGACGGGGCGTTGCGCGAGCAGGGCACAGGGGCGTCACTGGAAGGGATCGCCCGCCAGGCCGGAGTCGCGATCGGAACCCTGTACGGGCACTTCCCGAACCGGCGGGCACTGTGTGCGGCCCTGCTACGCGAGCGACACGCGGCGCTCTTCACGTTGGGCGGCGAACTACCGGGGCGAGTTTCAGCGTTGGACGCCCTCGCGCAGTGGATGGGTGCCGTCGCGGTGCACGCGGCGGCGTACCGGGGGCTTGCCGCACTGCTGATGGAGGGCCTCGACGACCAGGCGTCGGAACTGCATGAGGCGTGCGGGCGGATGGCCGCGATCACGGAGTCGCTGCTGAGCGCCGCACGCGAAGCGGGCGCCGTCCGCGGCGATGTCACGGCGGCGGACGTGCACGCCCTGATGAACGCGGCCGCTTGGATGCGCGAGCAGGTACCGGAAGATGCAGCCGAGCGCTTGCTGGGTTTGCTGGTCAATGGCCTACGCCCCGAAAGCAAAGGCCGTTGAGGGGCAGGGGCGCCAGTCAGCGGTGGCCACGGACCGCGCAACGGGGCATTCACCGAGGGAGACGACGTCGACGGACAGCAGTCGAGCGAGCCCTGGGCGGCCCGTCCCGTCGCCGTGCAGGTCTGCACGGGCCAGGTGTCGGCAGCGTGGTGCCCACCATGTCCACGGCGAAGACCGCCCCGCCGAGGAAACACCGACGTCACCCTTGGCGATCACCGATCATGCAACCGACGGTCCGGGCCGGAACCGCGGTCGCTTCGACGACCCGCTGTCGTCCCGAACGCGGCCGGGACCTCGTAACCGCGCCCTCGGGCTGCATCGCCCTCAGTACAGGCGGAACGCCGCCCGTGGACGACCTCGACGCGGTGTGCCGCTACGAGCCGGCCGCTCGGCCGCGCTCTTGCCCCCGGCGCTCCGCTCACGCAGCACCCGTCGCGTGCCCCTTGGGTGTCTGGCCGACCTGTTCCAGGAGGTGGCGTTCCAGGTGGCGTTCGCCCCGACTGCGGCCGCCGCCGTCGGGCAGGGAGGCCGGCGCTGTCCGTCAGTGGATCGGTTGGAGGCGGTCGGCGTCCCGGTGAGCAGCGCCCAGGTGAGCGACGAGGAAGCGGGCGGCGCGATCGAGTGCGGCGTCCGCCTCGTCAAGGCGCCCGTAGTGGTGCTGGAAGACGTGCGGGAGACCGGGTCCGACTTCGAGCGTGACCTCGACACCGTCGGCGCCCGCACGGCCGGCCAGCCGGATCGAGTCGTCGAGGAGCACCTCGTTTGCCCCGACCTGCACGAGGAGTGGAGGCAGTCCGGTGAGGTCGGCGAACACCGGGCTGGCCAGGGAATGCGCCCTGTCGCCGGCGCCGACGTAGAGATCGACATAGGCGCGAAGGTCAGCCCCGGTGAAAATGGGGTCGGCGCTCTCCCTCGAACGGATGCTCCCTCCGGCGAGGGTCAGGTCGACCCAGGGGGAGAAAACGACCAGGGCGGCCGGCTGCGGCAGCCCTGCCTCCCGGGCGGCGACCAGCGTGGCGATGCTCAATCCGCCACCGGCGGAGTCACCGGCGACGACGAGATCCCGTGGGTCGGTGCCCGAGGCCAGCAGCTCGCGGTAGGCCGCGAGCCCGTCGTCGACGGCAGCGGGGAAGGCGTGCTCGGGCGCCAGCCGGTAGTCCACCGACGTCGCGCGCAGCCCGGCGCGGCGGGCCAGTTCACCGACCATCCCTGCGTGCGTGTCCGGGGAGCCGATGACGTAGCCGCCGCCATGCAGGTACAGCAGCCGGCCGCGGCCGGATGTTCCGGCCGGCTCCAGCTCCAGGGTCGGCCGCCCGCCCAGGACGGTCCTGCGGGCGAGCACGCCCTCCGGCACAGGGCGGGTGACCGCCGCGATGAAACCGGTGCGCAGTTCTTCGAGAGTGGGCGGTGTCTCACTGCGAGGGATGGAACGGAGCGTGGCGTCCAGGGCGTCGCGCTGCTGTCGGGACATGTGAAGCCTCCATGGGTCGGGATGCGAGAATGGATTCTCGGGAATCCATCTGTCTGGTCCCAACCATATTCTCAGGAAGTTGATTCCTTGGAATCTATTGGAGATAATGTGAGCTACATCACCTCGATCTTCACCGACCTGGTCCGCGTCGAGACCCGGCTCTATAACGCGGTGAGTGCCCGGCTGCGCGCCGAACAAGGCCTGGGGCTCGGACAGTTCGAGCTGCTGGAGATCATCGACCGCGTGCCGGGGTGCCGCGTGCTCGACATCGTCGGTGAATTGGCGATCACGGTGGGGGCTGTCAGCAAGGCGGTCGACCGACTGGTGGCCGCGGGCTGGTGCCTGCGCTCCGCAAACCCCCAGGACCGCCGCTCGTCCGTCCTTCACCTCACATCCGAGGGCGACCAGCAGTTGGCCGCCGCTCGCCCCGTCGTCGACGGCGAGCTCACCTCACTGACCGCGACTGTTCCCCCCGACGACCTGACCCGCATCGCCGCCACCTTGGCCACCCTGCGCGCGACCCTCGAGTCGGGCTCCCACGGCCAGCCGGGATGACGCTCGCCGTGGTCGCCGCCGACCCGGGAGTGAGCACGGAGACGCTGCGGCGCTGAACTCGTGCGGCGTCCCCGGACACGACAGCCGGTGTGACTCCCGCGCGGCCGGCACCGGCCGAGAGGGCGGCCGAGGCGGAGAACCGGGAGCTTCGCCGACGGGTTGCCGGGCTGTAGCAGGGGCGCGCGATCCCGCGCCGGGCGATCGAGTCTTCGCGGGCGCGGGCGACTGGCGAGGAGTTCTCGGGTCGCGCCGGTGAGCGCGGGACGCATGAGGAGGGACGGTGCACCGCCTTGTGCCGGCCGCCGTGCGCGAATCCGCCGTGAGCGTCCTCGTCCGGGCCGCCCGGCGCCCTGCGTATGCCGTCCAGCGCAGGCAACGTGCAAAAGATGGTCTTGCGCACGGTGCGCTCCCTTCGTCGCCGGGCAGACGAGGGGAGCGCACCGGGAGCTCGTCGCCAGAAGGTCTGCGGCGTCTCCTGGCGACGAGGCGGCGACAGGTCCGGGATCAGTTCGCGGTGCAGAGGAGCGTCGGAGGGGTGCTGGTGCCGCTGAAGGTGCCGAGGAAGCCGAAGGACCTGCTGTCGCCGGCGGACAGCGAGCCGTTGTAGGGCATGTTGCCGGCGGTCACGGACGCCCCCGACTGGACGACAGTGCCGTTCCAGGCGCTGGTGATCTTCTGGTTTCCGGCGTAGGTCCAGGTCACCGTCCACGAGGTGATGGCTTTCGTGCCGGCTCGAACGGTGACGTCGGCGGTGAAGCCGGAGCCCCAGGAGTTGGTGGTGGCGTAGGTCGCGGTGCAGCCCTCGTCGCCCGGCCCGGTGGTACTGGCGGTGGTGACGCCGAAAGGGGCAGAAGCAGTGGAGAGGTTGCCCGCGGCGTCGTGGGCCTTGATCGTGTAGCCGTAGGCGGTGGCGGCGGTCAGACCGGTGTCGAGATAGGTGGTGTCGCTGGTGGTGCCACCGACCCGGGTTCCGTCGCGGTAGACGTCGTAGCCGGTGACGCCGACGTTGTCGATCGAGGCGGTCCAGGACAGGTGAACGGTGGAGGAGGTCGCCGTGCCCGTCAGGCCGGTCGGTGCGGCGGGGGCCCTGGTGTCGCTCCCTCCGCCGCCGGTGTGCTTGAAGTCCCCCAACTCGTCGAGCGTGATGACGTACGGATCGTCGTAGACCCGTTGGAGGAAGTCGAGGGAGTTGCTGGTGCCGTCCTGCTCGGAACCGCCCCAGGCCACGAAGTAGGACCAGTCGGCCTGGTAGGCGCGCAGCAGGTCCGGGTCAGGGATGGTGCCCACCTCCGACAGCGCGGCCACCTTCGTGTCGCCGGTCAGCGACAGCTCCCGGTCGTAGGTGACCGCGACCGGACCGTGGTCGCCTGCCGTGGGGTAGGAGTCCGCGCTGACCAGGTCGACGACGTCGGCGCCGGGGTACCAGTCCGGGTCGACCGAGTTCCACACCCAGATCAGGTTGTGGATGCCGTCCACCGTCGTGAGCCGCTCGTGCATCAGCCGGTACAGCGCCTTGGCCGGGCCGGGGCCCTTGGCCCCCCACCAGAACCAGCCGCCCTCGGCCTCGTGCAGCGGCCGCCACAGCACGGGCACGCCCGCGTCCTGCAGGCGCCGGAGCTGGACGGCGATGGCGTCGATGTCGCGCAGCAGCAGCTGGTAGTCCGCGCCTGAGGGATCGGCGAGGGCCGCGGCCACGTCGAAGGTCGTGGCATCGGTGTAGAAACCGCGCCACCACTCCTTGCCGGGCTGGTCGATGAGGCCGCTGGGGGCATTCCAGTGCCAGCACAGACTCACCATGCCGCCCCGAGCGTCCCAGGCGAGGGCGTTGTCGGTGTCGTGTCCGACCGTGCCACGCTCCACCCGGCTCGGCGAGTAGTCCATCAGGTCCAGGCCCTCGATCGCCGGGGCCTTGCCAGTGGCGTTCTCCAGCCACTGTTCGTGGGCAGCGTCCTGCTGACCGCTGAGAATGCCCTTGCCGTAGTTGGCGGCCAGGTACTTGGCCATCGACGTGGCCTCCGGCGTGGCCTGAGGGTCGCTCAGCTCGCCGGTGGCGGCATGTGGCGGGCGCGGCGGTGCCGGTGCGAGCGAGATCGAGTCGATCAGGTACCAGCCCCAGTCGTTACTGATGGTCACGGTGTTGGCGCCGCTCTTGAGCAGCACGTTGCCTGCCGCCACGTCGGAGAACCCATCGGTGCCCGGCAGCGATATCTCGCCCACGCCGGCATCGTTGACCAGAAGATTGGCCTTCTTGTCGCCGTAGGGGCCGGCGTAGTGCACCGACAGCGTGTACAGGCCGCCGGGATGGTCCGGCACGGTGATCGTCACGCTGTCGCCGGCCTGGTCGAAGCCCTCGACGTAGCCGGTGCCCTGGAAGCCGGGGACCGACGTGCCGACGGCGACGCCGTTCAGTACACCGTCCTCGGCCTGGTACGCCTGGGTGGCCGGAGGGTCCGCGGCCTGCGCATGAGCGGGCTGCTGGATCGCCGCCGCCGACAGCGCCAGCGCGCCGGACACCAGTAGTCCGCATAATCTGCGCTGAGGTGTTGGGTGGGGGGACAAAGATGCCTCCTCGTGCTTCGTTGGGAGGGCGCGACTCCGCTATGGGAGCGCTCCCATATAGCCAGGACGACATCCATCCGTCAAGCAGTCCGCCAAGCGACCCGCAGGAGAGGGGGCATGGGGGTGTTCCGCGATCCGAGGAGAGCCTCGGCCCGGCACGTCGGGTGGGCGCTCGGCGCGCCACCCTGCCGTCACCGCCGTCGGCGATCGGCAGCACGAACTCCTCCAGGACCTGCATGCCCGGTCCGCCCTGGCCCGTGGATCCACCGCAGCGCACCGTTGGGTCCCCCGAGCCGCCCTCGGCGGTGATCGAAGACGAACCATGCCTCGACTTGAATCTTTCGATCGTTTGGTTGACATATTTCATACGATCATTATTCGATCGATAGGATCATTGACGCGGTCCAACCCCGGCCGTAGGTTCAGGCGCATGCCTGTCACTGAGAGCGGTGCCTGGTGGCGCTCCGCGGCCATCTACCAGATCTACCCACGCAGCTTCGCCGACGGGAACGGCGACGGCACCGGCGACATCGTCGGAATCAGAGCACGGCTGGACCACCTGCGCGGGCTGGGCGTGGACGCGATATGGATCAGCCCCTGGTACCCCTCCCCCATGGCTGACGGCGGGTACGACGTCGCCGATTACCGCGACATCGACCCGCTCTTCGGCACGCTGGCCGAGGCCGAGGCGCTGATCGAGGAGGCCCACGCCGCCGGCATCCGGGTCATCGTCGACATCGTGCCCAACCACTGCTCGGACCGGCACCCCTGGTTCCAGCAGGCGCTGGCCGCCGGTCCCGGCTCGCCCGAGCGCGACCGCTTCTGGTTCCGCCCGGGCTGCGGCGAGGTCGGCGATCTCCCACCCAACGACTGGCAGTCCAATTTCGGCGGCGCAGGATGGCGCCGGATCACCGAGCCGGACGGCACCCCCGGCGAGTGGTACCTGCACCGCTTCGCTCCTGAGCAGCCCGACTTCAACTGGGAGAACACCGAGGTCCGCGCCGAGTTCGAGTCCGTGCTGCGGTTCTGGCTCGACCGGGGGGTGGACGGCTTCCGCATCGACGTGGCCGACAACCTGGTCAAGGACCCGGCCCTGCCCGACGTCGCCACCCTCCCCGTCGGCGGTCCCCGGCCCTGGGACGACCAGGCCGGGGTCCATGAGATCTACCGGGAGTGGCGCAAGATCCTCGATTCCTACGGACGTGACGCCGTCCTCGTCGGAGAGGTGTGGACCGCCAACCCGGAGCGATTCGCCCGTTACCTGCGCCCGGACGAACTGCACACCGCCTTCAACTTCCCGCTGCTGCAGAGCCCCTGGGAGGAGGGAGCCCTGCGCCGGGTCATCGACGCCACGCTCGCCGCACACGCACCGGTCGGCGCCACTGCGACCTGGGTCCTGTCCAACCACGACACCACCCGCCACGTCACCCGCTACGGACGCACCGACACCTCGTACGCTCTGGACGGTCGACGGGTCCACGGCGTCCCCGTCGACCTCGCCCTCGGCACCCAGCGGTCCCGGGCCGCGGCACTGCTGACGATGGCACTGCCCGGCTGCGTGTACGTGTACCAGGGAGACGAACTGGGCCTGTGGGAGGTGGAGGACATTCCGGACCACCTGCGGCAGGACCCCACCTTCGCCCAGTCCGGCGGCACCGACCTGGGGCGCGACGGCTGCCGGATCCCCCTTCCCTGGGGCGACGCGCAGGACAGCGCCGCCGTGCCCTGGTTGCCGCAGCCCGCCGCCTTCGCCGCGTACAGTGTGGCCGCGCAGGCAGGCGACCCGGACTCGATGCTGGAGTTCTACCGGCGAGCCCTGCTCCGGCGCCGCTCCGAACCTGCCCTGCACTCGACGGAGTTCGCCTGGCTGGACGCCGGGCCGGGCGTTCTGGCCTTCGACCGCGGGGGCGTGCGCGTTCTGGCGAATCTCTCGGACCACAACGTTCCGCTGCCGGCGCACACGGACCTCCTGTTGGTCTCCGGCCCCCTTGATGAGGGCACGCTGCCGCCGGACACCTCCGTGTGGCTGCGCTGAGCACGCGCAGCAGGGCATCCGCCCCTGGACATCCGGGACACGAGCCCGGGAGCCACGGGGGTCGACGCGGAGGTAACCACACCCACCGGCAGACCCGGCAGGTCGACGGCTGCCGCTTCATGGTCCTGCATGCCGTCGCTGAACAACGCCGGGCGGTCACCCGGACGCGGGTCGAGATCCTCAGGAGCTCCACGTGAGTCACCTTCGTTGCCACGCTCGATGTTCCGAACCAGGTCGTGGAACACCTCGCTCGTCTGCTTGCCGCATGCCGGCGTCGCTTGGGAACCCCGCGCCGCGGTAGAGCACTGGGTCCGTTTCCGGCAGGCGGCGGTGCTCGTGCTCCGCTGATTCCGTGAGCCGGGTGCGTGCGCCGCCTGGCCCGCGCCGCCGGAATCCCCCAGGCCACCGGCTACCGATACCTGCACGAGGGCATCGACGTCCTCGCCCCCAAGGCTCTTGACCTGCGCGATGTCCTGACGCGCCACCAGAAGCGGGCGTGACGCATGTGATCCCGCAACTCCTAGGAGTGGCCGGCGTCCACGGCTCGGGTGACGTCGGCCCAGTCGTCCAACTCACGCAGGCGTGCGGTGAGGGCGCCGCGAAGGCCGTCCTCGGCCGCGCGCCCCAACGCCAGCCGCAGGGGCGGCTGCTTGGCGTCCACGGCGGTGAGAACGGCTGCGGCGACGCGGGCGGGATCGGCGAACGCGTCGGGGGGCAGCTCACCGAGTGAGCTCTGAACTGCGCGCACGGTCCGGTCGTAGTCGGGGACGGGTTCGGTGAAGGCCAGATGGGACAGGAAGCCTGTGCCCATGTAGCCCGGCTCGATCAGGGTGAGCTTGATGTCCAGGGGGGCGAGTTCGGCCGCCAGAGCGTCGGAGAGCCCTTCGAGTGCGTACTTGCTGGCGGCGAGCAACCCGACACCCGGGTGCGCCGACTGCCCGTAGAGCGAGGATCCCTGGAGTACGTGGCCCGATCGCTGCCGGCGCAGGACCGGCAACGTCGCACGCAGCACGTTCAGCGGGCCGAAGACGTTGGTGTCGAAAATAGCCCTGGCCTGTGCGTCCGTTGCCTCCTCGACCGCGCCGAACAGTCCGTATCCCGCGATGTTGGCGACCACGTCGATGCGCCCGAAGGCGCCGAGGGTCCGCTCGACGGCACGACGGGCCGCGCCTTCGTCGCGGACGTCGAGTTCGAGCGCGATGACCTGGCCGGGGTAGCGGTCGGCGAGCTCGGCGACCGACTGCGCCCGGCGAGCGGTGGCCGCGACGCGGTCGCCACGGTCGAGGGCGGCGATCGCGAGTGCGTGGCCGAGGCCCTGGGAAGCGCCGGTGATGAACCAGACACGGGCAGGGTTCGTGGTGTTTCCGTCAGCTGTCATGGTGATGACCATAGGCATCTAGCTCATAACTATCAAGCCCGATGTAGACCTGCTGTCTATGGCCATCGGATCTGGCACCTCTCCTCCTTCGAGTACAGTGGGGCCCATGGCCATGGACTCGAGTGGGACGACGACGCTGAGCCCTTCGGCGGCGGCCGAGGTTGTCCTCACGTTCGTCAACACCCGTGCAATCGACGGTAGCCGGGAACAGCTCCTCGACGGCGCGGCCTTTGCGCAGTGGCTGCGGCAGGAGGATCTGGTCGACAGCGCGTCGCTCGTCACGGACGCGGATGCCGCCGCCGCGCGTGAACTGAGGGACGCTCTGGTCGTCGTGC
>NZ_JAPVLU010000070.1:29602-31118 GCF_027158205.1 Streptomyces sp. H39-S7
CAGCACGACCCGGGCCGTGCCGGAGCCGAGGAGTATCTGCGTCGCAGCGCGGGGCTGTATCCCCTGGCCCCTGTCATCACCGCCACCGGCGTACACCTCGCGCCCACCCAGACCGGAGTGCCCGGCGCGCTCGCGGCGATGCTCGCCGCCGCGTCCGACGTCGCCCTGCGCGGCAGTTGGATGCGGCTCAAGGCCTGCCGGAACCCGCCGTGCCATCTCGGGTTCTACGACCGCACACGCAACTCATCCGCCGCCTACTGCAGCCCCAACCGATGCGGAGCCCAGGTCGCCATGCGCGCCTACCGCAGCCGCAAGGCGAAGGAAGAAGGCCGGTAGCCGCCGTCTCCGGGTGACCCGGGGCGGCCGGCAGGACGTCGTGCCGGGTCGCTCGAGCACCGCCGACCCGCGCCAACGACAACCTCGCGTCAGTCGAGCCCCATCGCGTTCCACGACATCGCGTTCCACGACATCGCGTTCTACGACATCGCGTCGAGCAGAGATGGACTCACGGCCGCCGGCCGGCCGGCGGGATGTTCTGGTTGACGTGGAACAGGTTCTCCGGGTCGTAGCGCCCCTTGATCCGGGCCAGGCGGTCGTAGTTGCCGAGATAGGACGCGCGGATCCGGTCCTGACCCTCGTCCCCGAGGAAGTTGACGTAGGCGCCGCCCGCCGAGGTGGGATGGAGTTCCTCCCAGTACCGCTGGGCCCAGTTGGTGATCAGTCCGGCATTGGCCGGGTCAGGATCGACGCCGACGATGACACCGGCCCAGCCGCCGCCGCGGTAGGCGAAGGCCGTCGCGTCCTCCGGGATCCGCGCCGCCGCCCCGTCGATCGGGTACAGGTGCATGGTGGAGTGGCCCGTGGGGAGCTTCTCGCCGTACTTGAGGTGCACGTCGATGGCCTCGTCGGAGATCTCATGGAAGACGTCTGCCCGCCAGTACCACTGCAGGCCCGCCGGATACAGGCCGTCGAAGGCGCTCTGCAGCACGGGGAACGGCATCTCCTGCAGCCCGACCAGCAGGGGCGAGCCGAACTCGCGGACCGGAGCCAGCACCGCTTCGGCCTTGGCGTGCGGACCCGTGTAGCACCAGACGATCGCGCAGGACTTGCGGCCCCACAGCTCCTCCGGGAACGGCGGAGCAGGTGGGATGGTGAGGAGTCCCAGCCAGCCGTTGAGCTCTTCCGGGAGGGACGGGAGAAGCTCTCTGTACCACTGCATCACGGCTGCGGCGTCCGCCAGGTCGTACAGCACGGGGCCACCGATGACGATGCCGTCCTCGCCGATCGGGTGACAGGCGAAGGTGAAGGCCGTGACCACGCCGAAGTTGCCGCCGCCACCCCGCAGCGCCCAGAACAGGTCCGCGTTGTCCTCGTCGTTCGCGGTCACGACGGTTCCGTCGGCGAGCACCACCTCCGCCGACAGCAGATTGTCGACGGTGAGACCGAAGCGGCGTGTCAGGTAGCCGACGCCGCCGCCGAGTGTGAGCCCCCCGACCCCCGTCGAGGCCAGGAACCC
>NZ_JAPVLU010000070.1:31128-32316 GCF_027158205.1 Streptomyces sp. H39-S7
GTGGCCATCCCCACCTCCGCGGTCGCGCCGTCGACGTCCGACCACAGGCAGCCACCCTGGGCGGTCACTGTGCGCGCGTCGGCGTCAACCGAGACGGCCCTCATGGCGGAGAGGTCGACGACCAGGGCGTCGTCCCAGACGCCGAGCCCGGCGGCGTTGTGGCCGCCGCCGCGCACGGCCAGGTCGACCCCGTGGCTGCGGGCGAAGTTCACGCACGCGAGAACGTCGCCGGTGTCCTCACACTGTGCGATCGCCGCCGGCTTGCGGTCGATCATCGCGTTGTAGACGGCGCGCGCGCCGTCGTATCCGTCCTCCCCCGGCCTGATCAGCCGGCCCCGAAGCACCTGGGCGAGCTCTTCGAAAGACGGGCGGGTAGCTAAGGTTGGCATGGTTCTCCCCCACGGTGCTCGGTTCGCTGCCGGGCGTCCTGGCAGGGCGCCCTCGGGACCCGACGCTACGCACCACGCGTTCGCCATCCGTTCGCGCCGGACCCGCCTGCGGGAGGAAGGTGAGACGCTGCGCGAACGGTGCGGTCGGCGAGATCGCGGCGGCATCTCGCCTCCAGGACCCGGCTCTCCTGGCCGGCGGCCATGTCGGCGGCGAGTTCGAGCAGGGACAGGGCAGCCGGACCAGCTTCGAGACCGGCCCGCAGCCGCAGCACCTCCGGCAGCCACCACCTGTCGTCGCGCTGCTCGGCCCCGATCCGGGCCGCGTCGAGGACGGCGCGCGCCGCGTCGAGGTGTCCGTCGGCGATGAGTACCTCGGCGAGCAGCGACGACCAGTACGGCATGCGGGTGTAGGCGCCCTGGGAGCTCAGCCTTCCGATTCCGTCGCGGATCTGCGCGGCGCCCTGCCCGCCGCCCAGCAGCCAGCCGCTGATGATCAGGGCCCATTCGCTGTAATAGGCGAAGCCATGGCGGCGGCAGAGGTCGCCCAGTTCCGCGACCACCTCGACGGCAGCGACCCGGTCGCCGCTGATCTGATGGGTGATCGCCGCATAGGCGAGGGCGATGGCGACGCTGTACGGATGGTCGGCAGCCCTGGCCCGCGCGATCGCGTCGGCACACCGCAGAGCGGCCTGGTCGTCGTCGCCCAGCAGCCAGCAGGCGTGGGCCGCGAAGGCCTGGGCGTGGACCTCGGGCCGGGAGCCGACGACCAGGGACAACGTGCCCTGCGATAGTTCGAGAG
>NZ_JAPVLU010000071.1 GCF_027158205.1 Streptomyces sp. H39-S7
TGTGCCAGTTACTGCGAACATCTCACGCGTACCAATCAAGCCTGATAGGAGGGCTCCTACCTCCCCACTTGCACCTCAATCGGCAGGCACATCGCGAAGGAACCCGCGTGAACTCCAGTTGGCAGCGTGTTCGGCGAGCCCGCCGATGCGAGGCACCTTCCGTAGACGAGGGACATCAGGACACCGCCTCGTCGGCCGGCCCGTCGGTGGCGCGCTCAGCTTTCAACGCGTCTCGAACGAGCCGGGCCTTGGCCGGTGCGGTCCGCAGTTCCCTGCGGATCGCCTCTGCGGTCAGAGCATCGCCGGGCCATGCTGCGGTGGCCTCGCGCCCCTCGATCAGGAGCTGTTCGGGAGTGCGGGTCGGTCGGGGGTTGCGGGCCGACTGGGGCACTCGACCGGTCGCCCGACGAGGCGCCTGCACCGCCGCCGCGACCGGCTGAGCAATCGGAGCGACAACCGGATGCAGATCGGCCGACTCAAGGGCCGGACGTACCGGCGCTTCCGACACGGAGGGCCGGGTCGACTCTTGCAGGTCAGACACCGACTGATTCATCAGCATCACAGATGATTCATCCTGGTTTGCGGTCCGCTGGTGCAGCACCTTGGCGACCAGGTCAGAACCGAAGAAGATCGATCCGACCGGTAGCGACGTAGCCAGCAGCACCAGCGCCCAATTCGCAGGCGCCCACTCAGCGAGCACCATCCGTGATCCGCCGTCGTGCAGCGCGGGAACCAGGCCGTGTACGTAGTTCAGAACCAGCGACGCGGCGGTATACCCGGCCAGCACCCACCGGGCGGTCGTGCGGTCCTGGCCGGTCAGTACGAGCGTGGCAACGAGCGCCAACGCCATCAGGCCATCGACGACGAACGGGTACAGCAGCGAGGCCGTACCGTCCGCCCCTACCGTGGCCGCGACATCGCGCTGTGCGTTCCACGACACCCGAAACGCCATCCCCACCACACCAACAAGCGCTAGAACCAGCAGGGTCTTGGGGAGGCGCTTCATGCTCCGACCCCCGCCGGAACCTGTCGGTCGAGGTTGGCCAGGCGCCGCCGCTCAGCGAGCACCTTGCGCTGCGCCCGCCGGATCCGGCGTGTATCCACCTCGGAGGCGGGCCGGTCGAGCGTCATGATCCGTGCGTCTAGCAACTCGACTTCCGCCAGGATCACGAGCATCTCAACCTCGATGCCCGCCAGCTCAGCGTCCGTTGGCTCACGCTCAACGTCTGCAGCGGTAACAACCGCCTGAACAGTGCCGATGAACCTCATGGGTCGTAGTTCCTTCCAGGTAGGACGGCCCTATCAGCGGCTCCGGTGTTCGCGCACCGGGGCCGCCCTGCGGCCACCCGTCGACTGACGAGTGGCCATGACCCCCGACGCGCCCGAAGGGGCTCGCCGAGGACCAAAAACACTCGTATCGATCAACACGCTGTTGAGTTCTCAAAGGTCAGACGCTTCCTTCGACCCCGTTTCACTGGAGGCCTCCGGGCGTTGCGGTCCTTCGGCTCCGCCGGTTCAGGCGGGCACGGGCGAAGATCCTGCAGAGACTCTCAATAGAGCCGATGCAGTACCTCTATTACAGGTACTGCATCATGCTTCCGTCAAGTAGCGCGGCGGACCTTCTGGGCTTTGCGCCGGAACTTCTTGGCGCACCATCAGCATCGCTGCAGGTGAGGGGAGTTGGTTACCCCGCCAATGGACAGGTCGGGTACATCTCGCTAGCGTCAAGACATCCCAAGACGTCCCAACGGGGGTCGAGATGTCCAACGAACGGCTACGGTCGGCTCTCTTAGCTCAGGGCCTGTCCGTACAGGAGCTGGCCGATCAGATCGACGTCAACCCGAAGACTGTCGAGCGCTGGATCACGCAGGGGAAGGTGCCCTACCGGCGCCATCAGTACGCCACTGCGTCCCTGCTCAAGGTCGATGTCACGACATTGTGGAACGACGCTCGCGCGGTCGACAGCGCCACAGATCTCAGCAAGGCAGAGATCGTCGCCGTGTACCCGCATCGGCATATGGTGCCTACTGGGCTGTGGCGGGAGATGTACGCCCGAGCAGAGAGGTACCTCGATGTCCTCGTCTACTCCGGCTTCTTCCTGGCGGAAGATCCGCAGTTCCACGATCTCTTGAAGGCGAAGGTGCAAGGCACAGCACAGGTTCGCATCCTCCTCGGCGATCCCGACTGCCCCGCGGTGCAACAGCGGGGCATAGACGAGGGGCATCGGGTCATGGGCAGCAAGATTCGCAACGCCCTGGTGAACTATCGCCCGCTCTTCGCCAGCCACCCGGACATCGGCTTCCGGCTGCACGACACGACGCTCTACAACTCGCTCTACCGCTCGGATGACGAGATGCTAGTCAACCCCCACGTCTACGGCATCGGCGCGTACATGGCGCCGGTCTTTCACCTGCGGCGGTTGCCAGGCGGCGGGTTGTTCGAGACCTACGCGAACAGCATCGAACAGACCTGGGGACGCGCACGTCAGGTGACGGATCACGACATCACGGGAGATTGACCATGGGACGCGTTGATTACCTACACGACCCCGATGCCCCGCCGGCGAATTCGGTCGTGCCGTCCGTCGTGGCGTTCATCCAGAACGATGCAGGACAAGTGCTGATGATCAAGCGCTCCGACAACGGCAGGTGGGCGCTACCCGGCGGGGGCCACGACGTAGGCGAGTCCATCAGCGACACCGTGGTGCGCGAGGTCTGGGAAGAGACCGGGATCAAGGCTGAAGTCATCGACCTGTCCGGGATCTACACGGATCCAGGCCACGTATTGGCGTACGACGATGGCGAGGTTCGGCAGCAGTTCAGCATCTGCTTCCGGGCCCGGCGGGTAGGTGGGGAAGTCCGTACGAGCAACGAGACGACGCAGGTCCGTTGGGTCGACCCAACGGACCTGCCGAAGTTCGATATCCATCCCACGATGCGCCTGCGGATCGAGCATGCGATGGACCGCAGCCGGCCGGCGCCCTACATCGGCTGACGCTCGACCGCGGCGAGCCGTCCGAGCACCCGCGCCGTACTGGACAGGATCTCCGGCTCCGCACGACGGATGAACGTTCCGATCAGGCTGTCCGGGCCGTAGCGCCCAGCGATCTCGCCCACCCGGTCGACCGGATTCGTCGGCGTTCCGTCGGGCGTGGTGTTCATGTCGCAGTAGCAGAGTGCGTCGACCAGAAGCGGCGCCTCCGGAGAGAACTCCCCCTCCAGCTCTTCTCGCAGGCCGCGCGCTTCCGCTTCCATCCACGCACAGGAGTGGTGCGCGACAAGACGCGTCACCCGCTCGTCAGCACGGGCAACGTCCCGCAGGTACCGCGCGCCATCCAGAGCGTGAAAGCCCGTCTTGGCCAGGTCAGGCGAGTATCCAATGTCGTGCAGCACCGCTGCCGCCTCGATCAGTTCGGCGTCGGCGCCAAGGATGGACGCCACCGATCGCGCCCGTTCAGCCACCCCGAGGGAGTGCTTCCACCTACGCGGCAGTGGCTCGGACAGCAGCGATTCGGCGAGCGGATAGGCCCACTCGGTCAGTCCCGTCGTGCTCAAGGCTAGGAACGCCCCTCTCGGTTGGGCAGGGCTCGTACGGTTCGTAGCTTGCCCTGTCCTCCCGCGGTCAGCAGCCCAGCAGCTTCCAGCTTGTCCAAAGCTCTACGCAAGGTCGGTCGAGAGACCTCGAACCGAGCACAAAGAACGGTCGCACTCGGAAACTCTGCCCCCACGTCCAACCCGTCATCCGTGATGACGTCGGCGACCCGCTCGTCCAACGGCCGGCGGTCCCCTCGGTCGCCCTCCCGGACCACACGCCAGCGGGAGCCGGGTACCGGCTCCGCGAGCCGTTCCTTCTGCAGCGCTTCGAATACCCGCAGTACAACGCCACGCGAGACTCCGTGGGTACTCATCAGCTCTGCGACTGGCGGGAGCTCCGTCATCTCCGGGTCAGCCTCAATCTGCGCCCTCACCACGTCGGCAATCTTCAGAAACGTCCCCCGGGGGCTGGCCTGCTGTGACACTCGCGCTCCCTTTCCGCATTCTTTCGTCACGGACTAGCCTGCCACGCTCAGCTGCCGGACAAGTGTTCCACCTGTCCGGGTGTTCAGGGGACTGTTCCTGGCCGGGGCGGCCGACCCCACGGCATTCGGCAGCCGCCTTGGGGCGAGACTCTAGGATCATGGCGTCGATTTGGGCTGTTGCGGGCTACTCCGCCTCATCGAGTTCCCGCAAGGCAGCGTTGGCCGCATGCACTCCCTCCGGGGCCTCACATTCCTCGTACTTCGTTCGTGCCTGCAGGAAGAAGTCTCGGGCGCCAGAGTGACTACCGCCATCCAACTCAGATTGTCCTAGATTCATCAAACACAGAGCCTGGTAGTAGGCGTTATCAACGCTGGCAAAGTATTCCAGCGCGCGCTTAAGGCAAGTAACCGCATCCACCGCCCGGCCCATTTTGAGATAAGTACCTCCCAGATTCGCCCAAGTGAGGTTGATCCCGAGGAGGTCCTGTACTTCTTCGTACCCAGGGAACGCCTTCCTGAATGACTCGACCGCTGCTTCTAGGTACCCCATATTGGAGAGTGCGGCCCCAAGCCCGCCGTGTGCTGAAGCCTCTTTTCTATGGTCGCCGGACTTCTGATGAAAAACTATAGACTCCGACAAGACTTTAACGGCAGAGGGAAGTTCGCCAGCCTCTCGATATGCGGATCCCAAGTTCGTCAGAGAACTGGCGATGCTACCGGCATTCCCCGACTTCTTCGCCAGATTTGCGGCCCTGATCAGTATGGGAATTGCGGCTCGCGCTCCCTGATGTTGCCGAACAGCTGCGCCCAAACTAATCACAGAATCACATTCCCCTTCAACGAATCCGATTCTCTCAGCAATCGCATTGGCTTTGGTAAGCTTTGGGATTGCCTCTTTGAATCGTCGTTGACTAGTGAGGGTCAACCCTATGTTATTCAATGCTCTGACTTGGCGCTCCGCATCCTTCAATGCTCGGGCCGCTTCATGCGCGGATATGGCACACTGAAGAGCATCATCGACTCGCAGTCGAAGATCGAAATAGAGCGTCAGATTCATGGATATGTAATAGGAGGCCTCATGCATACCTGCGTCGCGTGACTTAAGGGCGGCGCCCCGAAGGTTCGCACAATCATCATCAAACCATGCCAGAGCTTCTGGGATAGTCTTAAATCGCACATTGCTATCTGGGGCTCCTCGCAATACAGAGTCAGCCTCCGCCGAAACTCCCTCGTAGCGCTCGACCATTCTGGAAAAGCAACGCTTATATTCGTTCTTGTCCCCTAGTTGCTCTGCCTGCTCTGCACTAAAAAGATATACAAGGTCATGCATCTTCCATCGAGTCGATGATCCGCCCCGAGCTATCAGACTCGCCTGGCCCAACCTTCTTAGTACCGACCTGGCTCTCAAGGTTGGAGTTTCCAATACTACGCCGACCATCTCCTCTGAAATGCTGGTCCCAGGATTCACCGAGAGTTTGCAGAACGGGTCTCGCAACTCTTCTTCGAGGTGATGGAAGGAAACTTGCAGGGCAGCTCGAACTGCAGAATCTCCATACTGCAGCACGTCTAGGCGTGTTTTGTTCTCAGCCAGTTCCTCAATGAGGTCCCTCAAATTGAGGGAAATATCCTCTTTTACGATAGCAGCAGCTATTCTTAGTGCTAGGGGAAGGTGGCCACAAAGCTCACACAACTCCCGAACGAGGGCGGGGTCGAAATCCCGTCCACAGGCGGGTAGGCCTGAACGGAACAAATCCTCAGACTCTGTCGGATTCATACAGTTCAAGTGGACGATCTCTAGGCGATCGATGATCCCTAGCTTGACGCGCGAGGTGATGACAGCCCCGTGGATCGATGATTTCGGCAAGAGTTCCGCGATCTGTGAAATCTCGGCAACATTATCGAATACGAGAAGCGCGCCCTTGCCCGAATCCGCGCAGTCTTCAAGGAATTTGTGATAGGTTGCGGCTTGGCCGTTAATATCAGTCGGCACCTGAGAAAGTGGAAATCCTAACGCAACCAAAAGCGGTGCATACGCTGCACCGGGGCGCCCCATAAGGCGTCTCTCGCCAGAGAAGCCTTGCATATCTACGAATGCCACTCCGCCAGGAAATGTGGCTTGCACCTGAGGATCTCGAACTATATGGCTCACGAGCGCCGTCTTTCCAACGCCCGCCATCCCTGTGATAAGAAGACTCCGGTGCTCTCCGAAGGAAAGTAGGCGCCGGAGTTCCCTTTGCTCGCGATCCCGCCCTACAAACCATGCCTCAGATCTTGAGATAGCTGAAATCGGATATACTTGCAGACTTATGCCATGTCCTGCTTCGGACCTCTTTTGCGCATACGCGTGTGCTTGCTCTATGAACTGTTCAACGGTGGATTCCGTCAGTTCATTAGCGCGATCCAATTGAATCCAGGTGGATGAGGGGGATTCAATCAGCGACTGGGTGAGGTTGGTCCAGAAAAGTCGCCTGGTTTCAACGTCGAACACAACCCCGAAGACCGGAAGCAGGCTATCTCGCCAGTCATCTCCGTGGTCGTCGATAGGTATCGCATAGCCACTGGATCGCTTATATTTGGCACCGCTCTTAATTTGGACTGAAATGCTCACGCCAGTCCTGTGCCCATTCTTGGTAAGCATAACGAATAGGTCTTCGCCATAGTCGTTGCCGCCATCAATCTCCTGGACGATCTGATCGTGTTCTTCCAGGAGGGCGCGGAGAGAATTTACCCCTGCCCGCTCAATCCGCCGCGTCCGCGTCACCTTTGTCATAGAGCCCCCTGTGTGCTGCCGTGCATGTGTACTCACACGCTATCCTGTCCATACCTTCCTCAAGGGCGGATATGTAGAAATCGCCTGTTGAGAAGGTTGCCTTATGCGCCGGTCCCGCGGTGCGGAGGTCGGCCGCCTCACCCCTGCCTGCATGGCTGAGAAGATATCGACTGGCGTCCGACGTTATTCGGGGTGGCTAGGGCGCTTGAGCGTTTGGCCCCTTCTAGTACCCGGCGGGGCAATAGAAGGGGCCAAACGCTTTCCGCAGCTGGACTGCTGATACGGGATGTTAGCTGGCCCTGGGCCAGCGCTCCCGATCGTAAGGCAGCAGCCAGCCGGCAATGTCGCCACCGATGCGGCGAACTTCCGGTTCCGGGGTGTCCGGATGCAGGAGGAGGGCATAGATACCCACCCACGTGTCGGTCTTGGGAAGCGTGTCGAGGTACTCGCGGACGTGACTGCTGAGCCCGCGACCGTCCTTCGGCCGGCACACGGATCCTACGTACCCGACGTGACCTCGGGAGTCGACGGCGATGTATACCGCGCAGGAGGCGTCCGGCATGAACTCGGGGAGAGGCTCCAGCTCTTCAGGGACGGCCCGCAGCAGGTGCGTACCGCACAGTTCTGCGAGCGCGTTGAATGTGCCCAGCTTCATCAGGCTGCCGCCTCGCCATCAGCGTCGTTGCTGCTCGCCGGAGGAGACGCAGGGCCGTTTCCCTGGGATTCGACCGCCTTCTCCCACCACTCCTTTGCCTCGTCGGCCAGTTCGTTCAACTTGTCCATCAGCAGGCGGGCGGGAACACGTCCGTCGCGCTCGATCAGCGGGATGTCGTCGGCATCCTTCAGGGCGCCCAGGTTCCGCATCTCCGTCTCCAGCGCGCGGAGTGCGTTCTTGGTGGACTGCACTCCCCGCTTGTAGTGCTCACGCACGGCCGCGGTCGGGTCCAGGGGCGGCAGTGGTGTGCCCTCCTTGGGGACGAGCGCGACCCGGATGAAGTCGCTGGTGAGGGGCATGTCCTTTCCCTCACCGTCCTTGCGCGGCTGACCCTGGTCGTCCACCTGTCGGGGGGTCACTCCCGCACGGTCGTCTTCGATGGCCTGGCGAAGGTGGCGCAGCCCGCGGTCGCTCTCGACGAGAGCCGCCATGACGACGCTGGCACTCCGGCGGTCTCCGCCGGGGCCCTCGTCGTGCCGGGGACCGCTGATCGCACCGTGCTTGGCGAGCACGTAGGCTCCGCGCACCCACAGCTCCTTGGTGGCAGGACAGTCGTCGGCCTCTGCCTCCTGCTCCTTCTGGGCGGCCTGGAAGAGCTCCTCGGGCGACAGTTCGGTCGGATGCCACACGGCCTTGTGCAGATCCTGGGGGAGCGCGTCCGTCAGGGTCTTCCGGTAGCGCGTGATCTCAGACTCGGAGGCCCTTCCGCGCTTCTCCCTTACGATCAGCTCCACGGCCAGCGGCAGCTTGGTCTTGGTGTTGACCAGGGCTCGCTTGCGTCGCCCCGTGGGCTCGTTGGTGAGGACCAGGGCAATCGGCCTGCGCACAGCGTTGTGGATCTTGGGGTCGCTGGTCGTAAACAGGTGGATCGCCCGCGCGGCACGGTCGTCGCCGTAAGGGACGAGCTTATGGGCGGCCGCCTCCTTCGGAGTGAGGCGGCCGGCCAGCCAGTCGGCCTGACTGTTGCTGGAGATGGCTCCAGCCGCTCGGGCGGAGATGAGGCACTCCTCCGAGAGCGCGGTGTTCTTGGCCGCGTCGGACCACTGTTCCTTGGTGTTGAGGTGGTCCTGGGCTACGCGGGCCTTGATGGCCTGGGACAGATCGACCGCGCCGTCGACATCGGGAACAACCCCGATGATCAGTTCGAAGTCCACGACCGCGCAGCGGATCGCAGCCCGCTCATTGTCCAGGATGTCCGGGTCCGGCTTCGCGATGGAGCTGTTGATGGCGTCGATGTGCGCCTGCATGGCACTGGCACTGCGCGGCAGGGAGAACAGGATGTCTTCGGCGGAGGTGCCTACGTGGAACAAGCCGTGGCTGACGCGGCTCGACCCCTCGCGAACCACGATGTGCGTGGTGGCGCTCTCATCAGTTCCGTCGTAGGAAACGGTCGTCGCGACCCCGATCGGGGGGTCCATGATGCCCTGCTCGGCGATATCCGGGACGGGGCGGTTCCGGTCACGGGTTGTCTCCATCGCCCAGTCGACCTGCTCGGCGAGCGCTTCGCGGCTGGCGACGCGGATGGCCAGCTCCCCCTCGCCCACCTGCACGGCGGGGACCATGGTCGCCGGAGGTGCTCCCTGGTCCTGGGCCAGGGCGAAGGGGACATGGTCAGCGTTGCGGGGGTTGAGCGGGTCCGGAACGAGACGGGAGGTGTAGACCGTTCCAGAGATCACCAGAAGGTAGGCGCCGGGGATACGCCGACGCTGGGGGTTCGCGATCTGGGGGAGGACCGCAGCGGGGTCGGTCCAGATGGTGGAGATCGCCCCCGCCACGTGGTCCGCCATTCCGCGCTTCTTCAGGCCAGCGCGGATTTCCCTGTGCAGCTTGGGATCAGGGACGGCGGGCACGCGGCGGATGGGCTTGGAGAGTTCGGTGCGCTCACCGTTTACGGTGGGCTCGCCGCTACTCGGGATGTATGCCATGTCAGGGGTCTCCTTTAAGCTCCCTAGAACCACGGAAGCCGATCTCCCGCGGGTCACTACACGCGGGAGCTGGAGGACGCCGAAACCAGCTCGCGCACTCACCAAGCCGCGGATCTGGCCCGCGTCAGTAAGAGCGGCAGGGGACACATCTAGCGCTACGTCGGGTCGACCTCGGCGCTCTACTGCTGCGCTGGTTGGGTCTCGCCATTCCGCCCGTGGAAGTCGGCGCTTCTGGGGGAGGACGTAGCGACGCGCGTCCCGCGTCACTGGAGCCATTATCACCCTGGTGGCCGAATCGCGCCACTGGATTACGTGCTTGGTGTGGCTGAGGAGGTTTGTGCCACTCTACGAGCGCTCTGACCGCCTGAAACGTCATCAGCTGCGGGGCCGCCTGGGGGCCGCCTGAGGGTCACCGAGGACGACTATCGACGACCGTTGACGACGGCTCCCAGGCTGATCACAGCGTTGCCCGTACCGTGCTTCCGTGGAGCTGAGCGCGGTTGATCAGTTCCTGCGCAACAAGAAGCAGGAGTGGGAGGAGTACCGGAGCGAGGTCACGGCCTTCGAGCTCCGCAAGAACCTGCCCAACCTGTAGCGGCGGGTGTTCGGGCCGGCGGCTTCGTGCCGCCGGCCCGTTGCCGGTTCGCCGGGGCCTGGCGACCCGGCCTAAGCGGCCGGTTCGATGTTCTGGTTGGCGTGGAAGAGGTTGTACGGGTCGTAGGTGCGTTTGATCGCCGCGAGGCGGTCGTAGTGGTCGTGGTAGGTGGCCCGGACGCGGTCCTGGCTCTCGCCCGCTCCTATGAAGTTGACGTAGCCGCCGCCCATGGAGTGCGGGTGCAGGTCCTCCCAGTAGCTGACGCACCACTCCTTGACGGCCTCGGCGTTGGCCGGGTCGGGGTCGATGCCGCCGATGACGCCGGACCAGACGGCGTCCCGGTAGGCCCACGCGGTGTCGTCCGGGCCGACCCGGTGGGCGGCTCCGTCGACCGGGTAGAGGTGCATGGTCGACAGGGCGGTGGGAAGGTTCTCGGCGTACTTCGCGTGCACGTCGATGGCGTCGTCCGTGATCCGGTTGAAGAAGTCCCCGCGCCAGTACCACTGCAGGCCCTTGGGGATCAGTTCGTCGAACATGCTCTGCAGCACGGGGTACGGCATCGGCGTCGAGAAGTGGAAAGCCGGCGCACCCGCGTCGTTCACGGGGGCCAGCGCCTGCTCGATGCCGTCCGGGTCGCCCGTCCAGCACCACACGACGCCGCACATCTTGTGCCCGTGGATCTCCTCGGGGAACGGCGGGGCCGGCGGGACGGCGAGTACCGCGAAGAAGCCGTTGAGGTCCTCGGGCGCCTGCGGCAGGAAGTCGCGGTACCAGCGCAGCACCTCGTGGATGTGGTCGACCGGCCAGAGGCTGATCGCGAGGCCCACGGTGTGCACCGGGTGCAGCCGGAAGCGGAACGAGGTGGCGATGCCGAAGTTGCCGCCGCCGCCGCGCAGCGCCCAGAACAGGTCCGGGTGGTCGTTCTCGCTCGCGGTGACGAAGCTGCCGTCGGCGAGCACCACGTCTGCGGCCACCAGGTTGTCCATCGTCAGGCCGTACTTGCGGGTGAGGTGGCCGTGGCCGCCGCCCAGGGTCAGGCCGCCGATGCCGGTCGTGGACATGATGCCCCCGGGGGTGGCCAACTCGAAGGCGTGGGCGGCGTGGTCGAGGTCGCCGAGCGTGGAGCCGCCGCCGACCCGGGCGGTCTTCGCGGCGGGGTCGACGCGCGCCCAGCGCATCGGCGACAGGTCGACGGTGACGCCGCCGTCGACCAGGCACAGGCCGGCGCCGCTGTGGCCGCCGCCCCGGACGGCGAGTTCCAGCCCCTGGTCGCGGATGAAGTCGACCGCGGCCATGACGTCCGCCGCGTCGGAGCACCGCACGATCGCGGCCGGGCGCTTGTCGACCATGGCGTTGTAGACCTCGCGGGCCTGCGGGTATGCGGAATCCTGGGGACCGATGACGGGGCCGCGCAGCGCGCTCCGCATCGCTTCCAGAGTGGTGCCGTCCATGGCGATCTCCTCGGCGAGACTCGGGCCGCCTCCCCGCCCGGCCGCTCCCGGTCGGGCCGCCGGTGGGCGGGTGCGCCGACGCCTTCGCATCCCTCGTCGGTCATGGGCATCGCGGACCCGGGGCCGATATCTCCAGCATCCCGCCGCCCGGTGCGGACCGCACTCCGGCGAGTGCCCTCCCCGGCCCCGGAGCGCACCATGAAGGTATGGACGGACGCTACGGCGACATCAGCCCGGCCGGACGCCTCGCGGAGCCCGCCGAGGGGATCGGCGCGGACGAACTCGCACTCGCGGCCCGCAACCACGGCCTGCCGCTGGAGGCCCTGCGCTACGACCTGACCCCGCCGGGACTGCACTACGTACTGGTCCACTACGACATCCCCGCCGCCCGCGAGGACGACTGGCGGCTCACCGTGGGAGGCGGCGTCCGGACGCCGCTGACCCTGGACATGGCGACGCTGCGGTCCTTCCCCGCCGTCACCCACCGCGTGACGATGGAGTGCGCGGGCAACGGCCGGGCGCGGCTCACCCCCCGGCCGGTGAGCCAGCCGTGGCTGGTCGAGGGGGTGGGCACCGCCGAGTGGACCGGGGTGCCGCTGCGCGTGCTGCTCGCCGAGGCGGGAGTGCGGCCGGAGGCCGTCGAGGCCGTCTTCGGCGGGGCCGACCACGGGGTCGAGCGCGGGGTCGAGCAGGAGTACCGGTGGAGTCTGCCGGTGGGGGTGGCGACCGGCCGCGATCCCGAGGTGCTGGTGGCGTACGGGATGAACGGCCTGCCCCTGCCACCGCAGCACGGTCACCCGCTGCGGCTGGTGGTGCCCGGCTGGTACGGCATGGCGCACGTGAAGTGGCTGCGGGAGATCACGCTCACCGACACGCCGTTCACCGGATTCCAGCCGGCGGTCGCGTACCGCTACCGGCAGCGCGCCGGTGAGCAGGGCGAGCCGGTCACCCGGATCGCCCCGCGCGCGCTGATGATTCCGCCGGGGTTCCCCGACTTCATGTCCAGGACCCGGGTCGTACGCCCCGGGCCGGTGCTGCTGGAGGGCAGGGCGTGGTCCGGGATGGCGCCGGTCACGCGGGTCGAGGTGAGCACGGACGGCGAACGCTCCTGGCGGGAGGCCGAACTCGACCCGCCGGACGGACACGACCGGGCCTGGCGCGGCTGGCGGGCGCTCTGGACGGCCCAACCCGGCAGCCAGGTGCTCGGCGCCCGTGCCACCGACGCCGGGGGGAACACCCAGCCCCTCACCCAACCGTGGAACCGCGGCGGGTTCGGCAACAACCTCGTCCAGCGGATCACCGTCCACTGCGTTCCCGCGGACCCCGGCTGACCGACCGCCCGCGCGTCAGCCGATCCAGGCGGGGGCCAGGGCCGCCGGGGTCAGGGCGCGGGGCGCGCCGGTGCCGTCGGCGGGGACCGTGTAGAGGTCGGCGCCGAAGTCGCCCGGCAGCGAGTAGGCGACGGTGCGGTCGTCGGTCCAGACGGCCTGGTCGTCGACGCTGCGGGCCTCGGCCAGCGGGGTCTCGCGCAGCGTGGCGAGGTCGAGGGCGTAGAGCCGCCAGGGAGCGTCGGGGGACAGGCCCGCGACGCGCTTCTTGAAGACCAGGCGGGTGCCGTCGGGGGAGAGCGACGGGCACTCGACGTTGGACCGCAGTGTCGTCACGGTGCGGGCCGCGATGTCGCCGCGCACGAGGTACGTGCTGCCGCCGGTGGCGAGCGTCGCGTAGAAGTGCCCGTCGTCGGCGAAGGTGACGCCCCAGAAGTTCACGTCGGCGGCGCGGTGGCGGCGGCCGTCCTTGAGGATCGTGTACTCCTCCAGGCTCGCTTCGAGTTTCCCGGTCCGTACGTCGAGGAGCGAGGTGCGGGTGGAGAAGTTGGTGCCCGCGTAGGAGTCACCGCCGACGAAGACCGTCCAGGCGGCGAGGTGGCCGCTGGGCGAGACCCGGGCGCGGGTCGGGATGCCGGTCAGCGGGTAGTGGCGGGTCTCCTGGAGCCGGGAGTCGAGGACGACGGCACGGTAGGTGTCCTGGACGGCGCCGTGCACGGTCTGCAGGCAGATCCCGGTGCCGGCGGCGGCGTGGAAGCGCAGGCAGTGGACGCCCGAGGCGGTCCGGATGGCCCCGGGCGAGGCGGCGGGCACGGTGGCCAGCTCGTCGCGGTGCGGCCCCCACGCCATGTTGCGGAAGACCATGAGGCGGGGTCCGGCCGGGGCCAGCGACACCGTGCCCTGGACGACGGGCGGGCCGCCCGCCTGCTCGGTGTCCTTGCGGGCGGCCCGGTCGGAGGCGTGCCAGACCGCCGCGCCCGCCACACAGGCGAGCACGGCGAGCGCCGCGACGAGGATCAGCAGCCGGTTCCGGGTGGTCATGGCGCCGGCCCCACTCATGGTCAGCTGGTCCAGATGCCGGTGATGTCGGACGCGGAGGCGGCGTTCCCCGCGTGCGGGAGGCCGTACATGTCCTCCAGGGTGCGCAGCAGGTTGTAGTGGGTGTACTTCGTCGACGAGGTGCTGCCCGGGGTGACGGGCTGTCCGTAGAGGACGGTGGGGATGCGGTTGCCGGCCAGCCGGTTGTCCTCGTCGAAGGTGACGATGAGCAGGCTGTTGTGGGTCTTGGCCCACGTGGCGTAAGCGCCGAGATTGTTCTTGATCCAGGTGTCACCGGTGCCGACGGAGCAGTCGTGCATGTCGCTGCACAGGTTCGGCACGACGAAGGAGATCTGCGGCAGCGTCGTGTAGTCCGTCGGGAACTGGGCGAACGTCTTGGCGCTGGACGTCGGCACGTTGCTGAAGCCGAACCAGGGGTTGTGCTTCTGCGCGTACTTGCCGCTGCTGCAGGTGGTGGAGCCCTGGCTGGGCAGCGTCTCGTTGTAGCTGCCCCAGGTCTTGCCCGCGGCGATCAGCTCGGAGGCCAGGTTGGGCGCGGAGCTGAAGCCGGGGGTGACGCAGCTGTCGCCGGTGACGCCCTGGTTGCTGCCCGAGAACACCTGGTAGTAGTTCGGCTGGCTCGGGTGCGTGATGCCGTACGAGGCGGTGAGGTTCGCGCCGCCGGTCTTCAGCGAGTTGATGTAGGGGGCGCTGGAGCTCCCGATCACCTGGTTGTACGCGTGGTTCTCCATCATCACGACGATCACGTGGTCCGGG
This sequence comes from Streptomyces sp. H39-S7, assembly GCF_027158205.1. Classification (GTDB taxonomy): domain Bacteria; phylum Actinomycetota; class Actinomycetes; order Streptomycetales; family Streptomycetaceae; genus Actinacidiphila. Next base: position 14,618 of record NZ_JAPVLU010000071.1, read on the forward strand.
GTCGGGACGGCGGCCGCGGCGCTCGCGGTGGACGCGCCGCCGAGGCCGGCCCACAGCCCGACGGACGCGCCGGCCAGCCCGAGGGCTGCGGCGAGGGCGGTGAGGGGACGCGGTACGGATTTCGACAGGCCGAACACGGCTTACCTCCGGTGGGGGGTGGGGGCGCGGAGCGGTGTCAGCGTAGGAGCGGCCGGTGGAACAGAGAAGCTCTGCCGACGTGAATGGCCGAAGAACGAACGGGGTGGGTGCACGCGCCGGGCTCGGCCCGCCGGCGGCACGGGCTCAGCCATCCGCTCGGACCGGCGGCACCCCGCTCTCCGGCCCGGCGCTGCCGTCGCCGCGCGGCGGAACCGTTCCAGGTCGGCGGCCGGGCGGTTACGCTCAGCTGGGACCTTGATCGCAGGCAAGACGAGGCAAGACGTACCGGAGGCGAGATGTCGCTGCCGCAGGGGCGCCGGAGCAGCACCTTCTCCCGGCTGCTGCGCCACGGGTTCACCGATCCGGCGGCGGCCGAGGTCCTGGTGGAGGCCGCGGGGCTGACCGCGGTGCGGACCGATCCGGTGCTGCTGGACGCGCTCGGCGCGACCGCGGACCCCGACCAGGCGCTGCTGGGCCTGGTCCGGCTGGTGGAGGTGCTGGACGAGGGCGAGCGGCGGACGCTGCTCGACACCCTGACCAGCGCCAAGCCGCTGCGCGACCGGCTGCTCGGCGTACTCGGCGCCTCCGAGGCACTCGGCGACCACCTCGCCCGGCACCCGCACGACTGGCACGCGCTGGTGACGTACGAGTCCGCCGACCTGCACCCCGGCGTCGCCGAGTTCGAACGCGGGCTGGCCTCGGCCACCGACCCCGACCTGCTGCGGGCCGCCTACCGCCGCTGCATGCTGGCCATCGCCGCCCGTGACGTGTGCGGTACCAGCGACCTGGTGCAGACGGCCGCGGAGCTGGCGGACCTGGCGACCGCGACCGTGCGCGCGGCCCTCGCCATCGCGGGCGCCGAGGCGCCGGCGGACGCGGCGCTGTGCCGGCTCGCGGTGATAGGGATGGGCAAGTGCGGCGGCCACGAGCTGAACTACGTCTCGGACGTGGACGTGATCTTCGTGGCGGAGCCGGTCGAGGGCGCCGAGGAGGTCGCCGCGATGCGGGCGGCGACGCGGCTGGCCGCCCGGATGATGCGGGTCTGCTCCGACACCACCGCCGAGGGCACCATCTGGCCGGTCGACGCCAACCTGCGGCCCGAGGGCAAGAACGGCCCGCTGGTGCGGACGCTTTCCAGCCATGTCGCCTACTACAAGCGGTGGGCCAAGACCTGGGAGTTCCAGGCGCTGCTCAAGGCCCGGCCGATGGCGGGCGACCGGGCGCTGGGCCTGGCGTACGTCGAGGCGCTCTCGCCGATGGTGTGGCAGGCCGCCGACCGCGACCACTTCGTCACCGACGTCCAGCAGATGCGCCGCCGCGTCGTGGAGGGCATCCCCGCCGCGCACGTCGAGCGGGAGCTGAAGCTCGGTCCCGGCGGGCTGCGGGATGTCGAGTTCGCCGTGCAGCTGCTGCAGTTGGTGCACGGCAGAACCGATTCCTCACTGCGCAGCGGCACCACGCTCACCGCGCTCGGCCAGCTCGCGGCCGGCGGCTACGTGGGCCGCGCCGACGCCGCCTCGCTCGACGCCGCCTACCGTTTCCTGCGCCTGATGGAGCACCGGATCCAGCTCTACCGGCTGCGCCGCACCCACCTGGTGCCCGACGACAAGGCCGGGCTGCGCCGGCTCGGCCGCTCGCTGGGCTTTCGCGCCGATCCCGTCGCCGAGCTGAACCGGGAGTGGAAGCGGCACGCCGTCGAGGTGCGCCGCCTGCACGAGAAGCTCTTCTACCGGCCGCTGCTCGACGCGGTCGCCCAGCTCGAACCGGTCGAGACCCGGCTCAGTGCCAACGCCGCACGGCAGCGGCTGCAGGCGCTGGGGTACGCCGATCCCGCCGCGGCCATCCGGCACCTGGAGGCGCTGGCCAGCGGCGTCAGCCGCAAGGCCGCCATCCAGCGCACCCTGCTGCCCGTCCTGCTCGGCTGGTTCGGCGACTCCGCCGACCCGGACGCCGGGCTCCTCGGCTTCCGCAAGGTCTCCGACGCCCTCGGGAAGACCCCCTGGTACCTGCGGCTGCTGCGGGACGAGGGCGCCGCCGCCGAGAACCTCGCCCGGGTGCTCTCCTCCGGCCGGCTCGCCCCCGACCTGCTCATGCGGGCCCCCGAGGCGGTCGCCCTGCTCGGCGCCCCCGAGGGCCTGCAGCCGCGCACCGGGCCGGCGCTCGAACAGGAGGTGCTGGCCGCGGTCGGCCGCGCCGGCACCCCCGAGCAGGCGGTCACCGCGGTACGTGGCGTCCGGCGCCGCGAGCTGTTCAGGACGGCCGCGGCCGACGTCATCGGCGAGCTGGACGTGGACGCGGTGGGCACCGCCGTCACCGACATCAACGCGACCACCGTCATGGGCGCCCTGCGGGCCGCCATGAACGCCGTCGAGGCGGCGGACGGGCCGCTGGCGACCCGCTTCGCGGTCATCGGCATGGGCCGCTTCGGCGGGCGCGAGCAGGGGTACGGCTCGGACGCCGACGTGATGTTCGTGCACGAACCGTTCGAGGGCGCCGAGGACAACCGGGCCGCCGGACAGGCCCTCAGGATCGCCAACGAGCTGCGCCGGCTGCTCCAGATCCCCACCCCCGACCCGCCGCTGCTCATGGACGCGGATCTGCGCCCCGAGGGCAAGAGCGGACCGCTGGTCCGCAGCCTCGGCTCGTACGCCGCCTACTACCGGCGCTGGTCCCTGGGGTGGGAGAGCCAGGCGCTGCTGCGCGCCGACCCCAGGGCCGGGGACGAGGGGCTGGGCGAGCGCTTCATCGAGCTGATCGACCCCCTGCGGTACCCGCCGGACGGGCTCGGCGACGACGCGGTGCGGGAGATCCGGCGGCTCAAGGCCCGCATGGAGACCGAGCGGATGCCGCGCGGCGCCGACCGCACCACCCACGCCAAGCTCGGCCGCGGCGGGCTCTCCGACGTCGAGTGGACCGTCCAGCTGCTGCAGATGCAGCACGGCGGGCGGCTGAAGGAACTGCGCACCACCCGCACCCGCCGGGCGCTGGCCGCCCTGCACGCCGCCGGCCTGGTCGGCGCCGAGGACGCGGCGGTCCTCGACGAGGCGTGGGTGCTGGCCACCCGGGTCCGCAACGCGGTGATGCTGGTCCGCGGCCGCCCCGGGGACACGTTCCCCGGCGACGGCCGGGAGCTCGCCGCCGTGGGCCGCTACCTGGGGTACTCGGCGGGTCACGTCGGCGACATGGTCGAGGAGTACCGCCGGACGACCCGGCGGGCCCGCGCGGTGGTCGAGCGGCTGTTCTACGAGTACGAGGCGTGACGGCCGCGCACGGGCAGCGGGCAGCCGTGCCCGTTCACCGCCGGCGGGCGGTGGCCGGGTAGCGCGGCAGGCGGTAGACGTAGCGGCCGTAGAACGCGAAGACCAGGGCGAAGCCGGCACCCAGGCAGACGGCGCCCCCTATGGCGTCGAGCCAGAAGTGGTTGGCCGTCGAGATGATCACGATGAGGGTCGCCAGCGGGTACAGGATGCCCAGCACCTTGACCCACAGCGGCCGGGCGAGCGTCGCGACCGCGATGCCGCACCACAGCGACCAGCCGATGTGCATGGACGGCATCGCCGCGTACTGGTTCGACACCTGCGCCAGGTCGCCGGAGGCCATCGAGCCCCACGTGTGGTGCGCCTTGACAGTGTCGATGAAGTCGATGCCCTGCATCAGCCGGGGCGGTGCCAGCGGGTAGAAATAGAAGCCGACCAGCGCGATGCCGGTGGTGATGAAGAGGACCGTGCGGGCCGGTCCGTAGCGGCCCGGATGCCAGCGGTAGAGCCACACCAGGACGCCGATGGTGATGACGAAGTGCAGCGTCGCGTAGTAGTAGTTCATCCCTACGATCAGCCAAGTCACCGAGTTGACGGCGTGGTTGACGCTGTGCTCGACGGCCAGGCCGAGGTGGTTCTCCAGCTTCCAGATCGCGTTCGCGTGCCGCATCGCCGCCGGCTCCTGCTCGGGCACGGCGTTCCGGACGAGTGAATACACCCAGTAACTGACCGCGATCAGGGCGATCTCGAACCACAGACGCGGTCTGCGGGGGGTGCGGAGCCGTGACACGAAGGTATGGCGAGGTGCCGCAGGGCCCTCGCTCGGCGCTCCATCGGAATCAGTGGAACCGATGGAGCGCGGCGGGGCGGCCGTGCGGCCGTCCAGGATCTTCGCGGTCGGTTCCCCCATGGAGGAATAGTCTGCCAGACGCACGGGAGCTCGCCGCTCAGACGCCGGCAGGTCCCTGTGCATTCGATGTATGCCTCCCGGCCGCCTGCTGGACCAGCAGCGGGGGGGTCCGGATGCTCGGAACCGCGGCCGTGGAACCGCGGACGACCAGCTCCGGGAGGAAGACGAATTCGCTGTGCGGGGCGGGGGTGCCGCCGATCTCCTCGAGCAGCGCCCGCACCGCCGCCTGCCCCATGGCGGCCACCGGCTGGCGGATGGTGGTCAGCGGCGGATCGGTGAAGGCGATCAGCGGGGAATCGTCGAAACCCACGACGGAGACGTCCTCGGGCACCGCCAGGCCCTGCTGCCGTGCGGCCCGGATGGCGCCCAGCGCCATCATGTCGGACGCGCAGACGATCGCGGTGCATCCGGACGCTATGAGCGCCGTCGCGGCGGCCTGGCCGCCCTCCAGCGTGTACAGGGAGTGCTGGATCAAGTGTTCGGATTGCTCCGTGGTCAGTCCCAGCACGTCCTGCATGCTGCTGATGAACCCCTGGATCTTGCGGAGTACCGGCACGAAGCGCTTCGGTCCGACCGCCAGTCCGATTTTCTCATGTCCGAGTGCCGCCAAATGGGTGACGGCCAGCCGCATCGCGCCCCGGTCGTCCGGAGACACGAACGGGGCCTTGATCTTCTCCGAGAAGCCGTTGATCAGCACGAACGGCACGCCCTGGCCGTGCAGCCTGGCGTACCGCTCGGTGTCGGCGGTGGAGTCGGCGTGCAGACCGGAGACGAAGATGATTCCGGCGACGCCGCGTTCCACGAGCATCTCGACCAGCTCGTCCTCGGTCGAGCCGCCCGGCGTCTGGGTGGCCAGCAGCGGGGTGTACCCGTCGCGGGTCAGCGCCTGGCCGATCACCTGAGCGAACGCCGGGAAGATCGGGTTCTCCAGCTCCGGGGTGATCAGGCCGATCAGGCCCGCGCTGCGCTGCCGCAGCCGGACGGGCCGTTCGTAGCCGAGCAGATCGAGCGCGGCCAGCACGGATTCGCGGGTGGTGGCTGATACGCCGGGCTTGCCGTTGAGGACCCGGCTGACCGTTGCTTCGCTGACACCCGCCTGGGTTGCGATGTCAGCAAGCCTTGCGGTCACAGCACCGGATGTTATGGGACGGATGGTGGCCACGTCAGATCGCCCACCAAATCGTGGTGTCGGCGGGGATGTCGGCGTACGCTCCGTCCGCACGGAATCCGGCCTCGCCGAGCAGCACACGCCCGGGGACCGGGATCGTCACGGGGGCCGCGGTGACGTTCGCGGTGCACACGAACGAGCCCTCGGCGCTGTCCCGGCGGAACGCCAGCACGCCCTCCGGAGCCTCCAGCCACGTCACCTCCGAACCCGCGCCCAGGGCGGGGTGTTCGCGGCGGACGGCCAGCGCCTCGCGGTAGAACTCCAGCGTCGAGGCGGGGTCGCCCTCCTGGGCCTCGACGCTGAGGCCGGCCCACGCGTCGGGCTGCGGCAGCCAGCTGGGGCCGCCCTCGACCGGGCCGAAGCCGTACGGTGCCCGGGTGCCCGACCACGGCAGCGGGACGCGGCAGCCGTCACGGGTGCCGTCCTGGCCGGCGTTGCGGAAGAACGCGGGGTCCTGGCGCACCTCGTCCGGCAGGTCGGTGACCTCGGGCAGCCCCAGCTCCTCGCCCTGGTACAGGTACGCGGAGCCGGGCAGCGCCAGCATCAGCAGGGTCGCGGCACGCGCCCGGCGCAGGCCGAGCGCCTGGTCGCCGTCGGCGAAGCGGGTCGAGTGCCGCACCACGTCGTGGTTGGACAGCACCCAGGTGGCGGGCGCGCCCACGGAGCCCATCGCGGCCAGCGAGGTGTCGATGACGCGGCGCAGCGCGTCGGCGTCCCAGCCCGACGTCAGGTACTCGAAGTTGAACGCCTGGTGCAGCTCGTCGGGGCGCAGGTACAGGGCGCTGCGCTCGACGGTCGGCGTCCACGCCTCCGCGACGGCGATGCGGTCGCCCGCATACTCGTCCAGGATCTTCCGCCAGCTGCGGTAGATCTCGTGCACGCCGTCCTGGTCGAAGTACGGCATCGTCGCGGTGCCCAGCAGCTTGAGCTGCTCGTGGGAGCCGATGTCGGGCAGGCCGGGGGCCTTGACCATGCCGTGCGCAACGTCGATCCGGAAGCCGTCGATGCCCAGGTCCAGCCAGAACCGCAGGATCGAGCGGAACTCGTCGTGCACGGCCGGGTGGTCCCAGTTGAAGTCCGGCTGCTCGGGGGCGAAGAGGTGCAGGTACCACTCTCCCGGGGTGCCGTCGGCGTTGACGGTCCGCGTCCAGGCGGGGCCGCCGAAGATGGACTCCCAGTCGTTGGGCGGGAGTTCGCCGCTGACGCCCTTGCCCGCGCGGAAGTGGAAGCGCTCGCGGATCGGGGACCCGGCGCCCTCGCGCAGCGCCTGCTTGAACCACTCGTGCTGGTCGGAGCAGTGGTTGGGGACCACGTCCACGATGACCCGCAGATCCAGCGCGTGGGCGGCCCGCACCAGGTCGTCGGCGTCCGTCAGGGTGCCGAACATCGGGTCGACGGCACGGTAGTCCGCCACGTCGTAGCCGCCGTCGGCCTGCGGGGAGGCGTAGAACGGCGACAGCCACACGGCGTCCACGCCGAGCGAGCGCAGGTAGGGCAGCCGGGCGGTGATCCCGGGCAGGTCGCCCATCCCGTCGCCGTCGCCGTCGGCGAAGCTGCGGGGGTAGACCTGGTAGATCACGGCGTCACGCCACCAGTCTCTGCGCGCGGCGTCGGCGGCGTTGTCGGCGGCGGAGCGGGGCGCGTCGGTGAGGTGCTGGCTCATGACTTCCTTTGGGTGTGGCGGGCCGTGGTGTGCGCGGAGCACGACAGGAGGCGTTCTGTGCGGTGCCGCGGCACAGCTGTGCTGGATCAGGACTTGGCGGCGCCGGCGGTCAGACCGGACACCAGGTGGCGCTGGACCACGAAGAAGACGAGGGCGGCGGGAATGGCGATGATCACCGCGGCGGCGGTCAGCGATCCCCAGTCCGCGCGCTGGTCGGTGGCGAGGGTGCGGATGCCGGCCGCCAGCGTGAAGTTCTCGTTGGTGCTCATGAACTGGCTGGCGTACGCGACCTCGCCCCAGGCGGTCAGGAAGCTGTAGAAGGCGGTGACGGCGAGCCCCGGGCGGGCCAGCGGCAGGATCAGCCGCCAGAACGTGCCGAACGGGGTGAGGCCGTCGATCCGGCCCGCCTCGTCGATCTCGTGCGGGATGGTGTCGAAGTACCCCTTGAGCATCCAGGCGCAGAACGGCACCGAGATCGTGCAGTAGGTGACGATCAGGCCGAGGTAGCTGTCGAGGAGGCCGAGCTCGCCGAGCAGGTTGTACAGCGGCACGATCAGCACGGCCATGGGGAACATCTGCGTCGTCAGGAAGGTCCACATCAGCTGCTTGTGGCCGGGGAACTTCATCCGCGAGATGGCGTAGCCGGCGCTCGCCGACAGCATGACGCCGAGCACGGTCGTCGCGGCCGCGACGATCGCCGAGTTGAGGAACCACTTCGGGAAGTTGGTGTGCAGGATGTTCCGGTAGTTCTGCAGACTCAGGTGGGAGAGGATCTCGCCCGGGTCCGTCCACGCGTTCTTCGGCCCGAAGGAGATGAACGCGATCCACAGCGCCGGGAAGATCGCGACGGTGCTGGCGACCATGAGCGTGGTGTGCAGGGCGAGCGAGGCGCCGCGGCTGCGTTCGCCGCGCTTGCGGCCCGCGCGGCGGGCGGGCACCGCGGCGGAACGGGACGCGTCGGCGCTCTTCGTCGTGCCGGTGTGGGCTGTTGCACTCATCGTCATGGCTCCTTACGCCTGCTCGGTCTTGGCCTGGTAGCGCCGGTAGAAGGTGGAGAAGACCAGCAGGATGGCGAGGATGACCATGCCGTACGACGCGGCACCCGAGTAGTCGGACACCCCGGTGAACGCCTTGCGGTAGGCGTAGGTCACGAGGATGTCGGTGTCCCCGCTGTTCGTCTGCCCCAGCAGCAGGAAGATGATCGGGAACATGTTGAACGTCCAGATCACCCCGAGCAGGATCACGGTGTTGCTGACCGGGCGCAGGCCGGGGAGCGTGATGTGCAGGAACCGCTTCCAGGGGGAGGCGCCGTCCATCTCGGCGGCCTCGTAGAGCTCCTGGGGTATGGACTGCATGCCGCCGAGGAGGGCGACCATCATGAACGGCACGCCCGCCCAGACGTTCACCATGATGACCGCGACCTTCTGGGCGAAGGGCGTGCCCAGCCAGTCCTGGGACGGCAGCCCGACGTGGGTGAGGATCGAGTTGAAGACGCCGTACTGCGAGTTGAGCATCAGCCGCCAGGCGAAGACGCTGACGAAGGCCGGGATGGCCCAGGGCAGGATCAGCGAGAGGCGGTAGAAGAGCCGGAACTTCGCCGGGCGGTTGAGCAGCAGTGCCATGCCCATGCCGATGGCGTAGGTGAAGGCGACGCAGGTCAGCGTCCAGGTGACGGTCCAGATGAGCCGCGGGTAGAAGTCACCGTCCTGGCCCGAGAGGATCTTCCAGTAGTTGTCGAAACCCACTACGTGGTAGGTGGCCGGGATGTGGACCGGGCCGATGTCCTTGGCGATGTTCGTCTCGGTGGCGTCGGTGAACGACAGGTAGATGCCGTAACCCAGCGGGTACAGCACCAGGACGCCGATCACGATGACCACCGGGGCGACCATGGCCCAGGCGTACCAGTGCTTGTCCCACGACCGCTTGAACAGGGTCACGAGGCCGGGGCGCGGGGCCTTGCCGCGCTGTTGCCCGTCAAGGGCTGCGGTGGTCATCACTCATCGGCTCTTTCCACGATTACGGACGATGGTGCGGGTGGTGTCGCGGCCCCGGAGCGCCCCTCGGAGCGGGGCGGGCGGGGTGGCTCGATCTCCGGGGCCGCGCGTCGGCCCGGCCCGGACGGCCGGGCGCGTGGGCCCCGACCCTCCCGGAGGAGGACGGGGCCCCGGCCGACCGGACCGGAGTCTGGTGCCGTCCGGCTACTTGGTGAAGCCCGGCAGGAGCTTGGCGAACTCGCCGGCCGCCGCGTCCAGTCCGGCCTGGACCGAGACCTGGCCCTGCAGGATCTTCACGTACTGCTGCTGGAGCGGCGTGAAGAGGCTGCCGACCTGGGGGAGCGCCACGCGGGGGCGGGCGGTGTCCATGATCCCCTTGAAGCCGGCGATCTTCGCGTCGGCGGTGACCGCCGGGGTGTACGCGGAGGTACGCGTCGGCAGGGTGCCGGTCTTCGTCGCGATGGTGACCTGGCTGGCCGAGTTGGTCATGAACTCGGTGAACAGGTAGCTGGCGTCCAGGTTCTTGGAGCCCTGGTAGACCGCGAGGTCGTGGCCGCCGGTGGGCGCCTGCGGCTTGCCGGTGGAACCGGCCGGGACCGGGGCGTAGCCGAGGTTGGACTCCTTGCCCTTGAAGGCCGAGCCGCTGATGTCGTCGCTGACGGACCAGGGGCCCTGGATCAGCATGGCGACCTTGCCGTTCTTGAACGAGGTCTGCATGTTGTCGTAGGCGCTGGCGAAGTCCACCTTCTGCGAGGAGGTGTCGTAGATCTGCTTCGCCTTGGTGACCGCCTTGACCGCCTCCGGGGAGTTGATCGTGATCTTCTTGGCGGCGGCGTCCGCGAGGTCGGTGCCCTCACCGAAGAGCATCGGCATCAGGAAGTAGGTGTCCGGGTTGAGGTACGTGCCCGTGACCCCGGTCTTGTCCTTGATGGTCTTCGAGACGGAGATGAACTCGTCCCAGGTGGTCGGCGGCTTGGCGATGCCGGCCTTGGCGAAGATCTCCTTGTTGTAGAGCAGGCCCAGGGTGTCGGTGACCGACGGGACCCCGTAGGTCTTGCCCTCGTACTTGGTGGTGTTGAGCGGGCCCTGCGTGAAGTCCGCGGTGTCCTTCAGGGCGGCGGTGCCGTCCAGCGGGGCGATGTAGTGCAGGGAGGCGTACTCCGGGATCAGGCCGACGTCGGCCCGGACCACGTCGGGCGCGCCCTTGCCGCTCTGCGCCGCCGTCTTGAACTTCTGCTCCACGTCCGCGAAGGGGACGTTGACGTACTTGACCTTGATCTTCGGGTACTTCGCCTCGAAGGTCTTGATCAGGGCCTGGTAGACGGGCGCCTCGTTCGTGGCGTCCGACGTGTCCCAGTACGTGATCTCGCCGGAGACTCCGGCCGGGTCCTTGGCCGCGTCCCCGGTGCTCTTGTTGTCGCTGCTGCCGCCACAGGCGGTGGCCCCGAGAACGATGGCCGCGGCCATCGCCACGGCGGATATGCCGCGTCGCATACCTGTCTCCTTGATGAGGGTAAAACCCGGTTCACCCTGGAGTGGGTGATGCGCACCGCTTGGTGCTGTGCGGCTGCTCGGGCTGGGCAGGAACGTAACAGCGATGTAAGACCTTGCGAAAGAGCCTGCAAGAAAGTTTCGGCCACACCTCTCGAATGTGACGTTGCCGTTACCTGCGGGTGTCCGATGCAGGCCCAGGCCCCACAAAGTGCGTTGCAAGGTCTTGCTGCAAGGGGCGGGCAGCGATAGCGTCCGCAGCGCCCGGCGGTGCCGCCGGGCAGCCGCGGGACCTCGGCGCGTAGTGCCCCCGGCACGAGCTTTTTCCGCTACGAGGAGACCCGCCCGTGTCCGTACCCGCACGCATACGACGTGTGGCAGCGACGGTGGTGTCGGCGCTGCTGCTGGCCACCGTGCCGGCCGCCGTGCCCGCCCTGGCCGCCGCGCCACCCGCCCCGCCGTCCGACGCGGCGCTCGCCGCCCAGCCGGCCCGCCACGACCTCACGCGTGAGCAGTTCTACTTCGTCCTGCCGGACCGGTTCGCCAACGGCGACACCCGCAACGACACCGGCGGGCTCACCGGCTCCCGGCTCGCCACCGGCTACGACCCCACCGACAAGGGCTTCTACCAGGGCGGCGATCTCAAGGGACTGACCGGGAAGCTCGACTACATCAAGGGGCTCGGCACCACCGCCATCTGGATGGCGCCGATCTTCAAGAACCAGCCCGTGCAGGGCACCGGCAAGGACGCCTCGGCCGGCTACCACGGCTACTGGATCACCGACTTCACCCAGGTCGACCCGCACTTCGGGACCAACGACGACCTGAAGAAGCTCATCGCCGCCGCCCACGCCAAGGGCATGAAGATCTTCTTCGACGTCATCACCAACCACACCGCCGACGTCGTCGACTACAAGGAGAAGGCGTACTCCTACCTCTCCAAGGGCGCGTTCCCCTACCTGAGCAAGGACGGGACGCCCTTCGACGACACCGACTACTCCACGGCCGCTACGGGCAAGGACTTCCCCGCCGTCGACGCCGACTCCTTCGCGCGGACGCCCGTCGTGGCGCCGGAGAAGAAGAACGCCAAGGTCCCGGCGTGGCTCAACGACCCGTCGATGTACCACAACCGGGGCGACTCCACCTATGCCGGGGAGAGCACCGACCAGGGTGACTTCTCCGGCCTCGACGACCTGTGGACCGAGCGTCCCGAGGTCGTCCAGGGCATGGAGAAGATCTACGAGATGTGGGTCAGGGACTTCGCGATCGACGGCTTCCGGATCGACACCGTCAAACACGTCGACCTGCCGTTCTGGACCCAGTGGGCCACCGCGCTCGACACATACGCCGCCCAGCACGGGCGGAAGGACTTCTTCATGTTCGGCGAGGTCTACTCCGCCGACACCGCGATCACCTCGCCCTACGTCACCCAGGGCCGGCTCGACGCCACCCTGGACTTCCCCTTCCAGGACGCCGCCCGCTCCTACGCCTCCCAGGGCGGCTCGGCGGCCAAGCTCGCCGGCCTGTTCGCGCAGGACTACCGGTACACCACCGACAAGGCCAACGCCTACGAATCGGTGACCTTCCTCGGCAACCACGACATGGGCCGCATCGGGACCTTCCTCCAGCAGGACAACCCCGGCGCCACGGACGCGGAGCTGGTGCGGCGGGACCGGCTCGCCAACGAGCTGATGTTCCTCAGCCGCGGCAACCCCGTCGTCTACTACGGCGACGAGCAGGGCTTCACCGGCGCGGGCGGCGACAAGGACGCCCGGCAGACGATGTTCGCCTCCCAGGTCGCCGACTACCTCGACGACGACGAGCTGGGCACCGACCGCACCCACGCCGGCGACGCCTACGACACCGCGGCGCCGCTGTACCGGACGATCGCCGCACTCTCGAAGCTGACCAAGGCCAACCCCGCGCTGCGCGACGGCGTGCAGACCGAGCGGTACGCGGCCGACGGCGCGGGCGTGTACGCCTACTCCCGCACGGACGCCAGGACCCGGACCGAGTACCTGGTCGCGGTGAACAACGCGGCCGAGGCGAAGACCGTGGCGGTGCCGACCGGTGCGGCCGGAGCGGACTTCGGCGCGCTCTACGGCGCCACCGGCACCGTGCGCAGCGGCGGCGACAGCAAGATCAGCCTGACCGTCCCCGCCCTGTCCTCCGTCGTCTACAAGGCGGACAAGCCGCTCGGCGCCCCCGCCACCCGGCCGACCGTCACGCTGCGCGCACCCGCCGCGGGCGCCACCGGCACCGTCGAGATCACCGCCGCCGTGACCGGCGGGCAGCTCGACCGGGTGGTCTTCGCCGCCCAGGTCGGCAACGCCAAGTGGCAGGTGCTCGGCTCCGCCGACCACGCCCCCTACACCGTCACCCAGGCGCTCGACCCGGCCGTCCCCGCCGGAACCGCCCTCCGCTACAAGGCCGTGGTGACCGACTCCGCCGGGCACACGAACAGCGCGACCGCCGGGACCACCAGCGGCGCGCCCGTCCACGAGACGCCGCCCAGCGCGGTCTCCCGCGACTACGCGGTCGTCCACTACCAGCGCCCCGCCGGCGACTACGCCGACTGGGGGCTGTACACCTGGGGCGACATCGCGGACGGCGAAGGCACCACCTGGCCGGCCGGCAAACCCTTCACGGGACGCGACGCGTACGGCGCCTTCGCCTACGTCAAGCTCAAGCCGGGCGCGTCCAGCGTCGGCTTCATCGCCGTCGACAAGAACGGCGTCAAGGACACCGACGCCGACCGGGCCGTCGACCTCACCAGGACCGGCGAGGTGTGGATCAAGCAGGGCAGCCCCGAGGTGCTGAACGCGGCCCCCGCGGGCGCCTACCCGCCGCAGGACACGACGAAGGCCGTCCTGCACTACCAGCGCGCCGACGGTGACTACGCCCACTGGGGCCTGCACACCTGGACCGGCGCCGCCACGCCCACCGACTGGACCAAGCCGCTCCAGCCGACCCGGATCGACGCCTATGGTGCGGTGTACGAGGTACCGCTCGCACCGGGCGCCACCGCGCTGAGTTACATCCTCCACAACGGCGATGCCAAGGACCTGCCCTCCGACCAGTCCCTGGACCTCGCCTCCAACGGGCATGAGGTGTGGCTGTTGGCCGCGACGCCGAAGTACCTGCTCCCGCAGCCCAAGGGCACGGGCGGCGACCTGGACCTGAGCAAGGCGCAGGCGCAGTGGATCGACCGCGACACCGTCGCCTGGCACACCGACGCGAGCGCGTCCGCGAGCCAGCAGCTCGTCCACGCCCCTGACGGCGGCATCACCGTCAAGGACGGCGCCCTGTCCGACGAGGGCCACTGGCTGCGGCTGTCGAAGGTCGCGGGCGGCCTGACCGCGGCCCAGAAGGCGAAGTACCCGCACCTGAAGGAGTACGCGGCCTTCACCGTCGACCCGCGCGACCGCGACCGGATCGGCGCCGCGCTGACCGGCCAGCTCATCGCCACCCAGCGCGCCGCGAACGGAGCGCTGCTCGCCGCCACCGGCGTGCAGACGCAAGGGGTGCTCGACGACCTGTACGCCGCGAAGGCGCAGCGCGCGACGCTCGGCCCGGTCTTCGACCACGGCCGGCCCACCCTGTCGGTGTGGGCGCCCACGGCGCACCGCGTCGCGGTCGAGATCGACGGCAGGACCGTCCCGATGCGGCGGGACGCCGCCAGCGGCGTCTGGTCGGTGACCGGCGGCCGCGACTGGTCCGGCAAGCAGTACCGGTACGCGGTGACCGTCTGGGCGCCCAGCGTCCAGAAGCTGGTCACGAACCTGGTGACCGACCCGTACTCCGTCGCCCTGACCGCCGACTCGGCCCGCAGCCTCCTCGTGGACCTCGCCGACCCGAAGCTGGCCCCCAAGGGCTGGCAGCGGCAGGCCAAGCCGGCGGCGGTGCCGATGAGCCAGGCGCAGATCCAGGAGCTGCACATCCGTGACTTCTCGGTCGCGGACACCACCGTCCCGGCCGCGCAGCGCGGCAAGTACACCGCCTTCACCGCCGCGGGTTCGGCGGGCATGACGCATCTGCGCGCGCTGGCGAAGGCCGGCACGGACTACGTCCACCTGCTGCCCGCGTTCGACTTCGCTACCGTCCCGGAGAAGACCGCCGACCAGGCGGTCCCGGAGTGCGACCTCGCCTCCTTCCCCGCCGACTCCGAGAAGCAGCAGGAGTGCGTGGCCAAGGCAGCGGCCAAGGACGCCTACAACTGGGGGTACGACCCCTACCACTACACGGTCCCCGAGGGCTCCTACGCCACCGACCCGAACGGCACCGGCCGCACCACCGAGTTCCGGCAGATGGTGCAGGGAATCAACGGGGCCGGTCTGCGGGTGGTGATGGACGTGGTCTACAACCACACCTCGGCGTCCGGCCAGGCCGACACCTCCGTCCTCGACAAGATCGTCCCCGGCTACTACCAGCGGCTGCTGGCCGACGGCAGCGTCGCCAACTCCACCTGCTGCTCCAACACCGCGCCGGAGAACGCGATGATGGGCAAGCTGGTCGTCGACTCCCTCGTCACCTGGGCGAAGGAGTACAAGGTCGACGGCTTCCGCTTCGACCTCATGGGCCACCACCCGAAAGCGAACATCCTCGCCGTCCGCAAGGCACTGGACGCGCTGACGCTCGCCAGGGACGGCGTCGACGGCAAGAAGATCATCATGTACGGCGAGGGCTGGAACTTCGGCGAGGTCGCCGACAACGCCCGCTTCGAGCAGGCCACCCAGGCCAACATGGCCGGCACCGGCATCGCCACCTTCAGCGACCGGGCGCGGGACGCGGTACGCGGCGGCAGCCCGTTCGACGCCGACCCCGGCGTGCAGGGCTTCGCCAGCGGCCTCTACACCGACCCCAACCCCTCGACCGCGAACGGCACCCCCGCCGAGCAGAAGACCCGGCTGCTGCACTACCAGGACCTCATCAAGGTCGGGCTCACGGGCAACCTGAGCGCGTTCACCTTCACCGACTCCACCGGGAAGCAGGTGCGCGGCTCCGGGGTCGACTACAACGGCCAGCCGGCCGGATACGCGGCGGCGCCGGGCGACGCGCTCGCGTACGTCGACGCGCACGACAACGAAGCGCTGTACGACGCGCTGGCCTTCAAGCTCCCGGCCGCCACGACGGCCGCCGACCGGGCGCGGATGCAGGTGCTCGCCGAATCGACCGCCATGCTCTCCCAGGGCCCGGCGCTCTACCAGGCGGGCAGCGACCTGTTGCGGTCCAAGTCCCTGGACCGCAACTCCTTCGACTCCGGGGACTGGTTCAACGCCATCCACTGGGACTGCGCCACGGGCAACGGCTTCGGCCGCGGCCTCCCGCCGGCCGCCGACAACCAGTCCAAGTGGCCGTTCGCCAAGCCGCTGCTCGCCTCCCCGGCCCTGCGCCCCGGCTGCGCCGAGATCACCGGCGCCTCCGCCGCCTACCAGGACCTGCTGAAGATCCGCTCCACGGAACCGGCCTTCGCCCTGACCTCCGCGGCCCAGGTCCAGGACCGGCTCTCCTTCCCGCTCTCGGGCCAGGACGAGACCCCGGGCGTCATCACGATGCGCCTCGGCGACCTGGTGGTGGTCTTCAACGCGACGACCACCCCCCAGACCCAGCGGGTGACCACCCTGGCGGGCACGTCCTACGCCCTCCACCCCATCCAGTCCGCCGGCTCCGACCCCACCGTCAAACAAGCCACCTACGACAGGACAACCGGCACCTTCAAGGTCCCGGCCCGCACGGTAGCGGTCTTCACCACCCGCTGACCGAACCCGCACCACAACCAGGGCCCGCCTCCCCACCGGGAAGGCGGGCCCTGCCCGTTGCTCAGCTGAGCAGGCGTTTCTCCAGGAGGGTCACCGCGTACCTGCTGCCCCCGCCGCCGTCCTTCAGGGGCTGCTCGCCGGTCACGGTGTAGCCGGCCGACTCGTAGTACCCGCGCAGGCGGGGGTTGGTCGAGACGCAGTCCAGGCGGCTCACGGTGCGGCCGGATATCGCGATGCGGTGTTCGGCGTGGGTGAGCATGGCGCGGCCGAGGTTCGGCGGGGCGGTCGTGCGGTCGGTCATCAGGCGGTGGATGTAGCCGGCGACCGGGGGCTGCGGGCCCCAGGCGGGCTCGTCGTCCCACCACAGTTCCCAGCCGCCGACCGGGGCGCCGCCCGCGTCGGCGAGCCAGACCTCGCCCTCCTTCATGCGCAGCAGGAAGTGGTCCGCGCTCTTCTGGCCGGGCTTCCACTGGTCGATGCCCTGCCGCTGCATCCAGCGGGCGGCTCCGTCGTACAGGGCGACGAGGGCGGGCGCGTCGTCCTCGGTGGCTTGGCGGAAGGTGACGCCGGCACGGTGAAGATCGTTCATGGCCGCCATTGTCGCCCGCGGCCCCGGGCCGGAACCGGCCGCCCCCGAGGCGGCGTCCAGGGGATCATGAACGCCACCTCCGTCACGATCCGTGACGCCCACCCCGGCGACCTGGACGACCTCGCCGACGTGCACCGCCGGGCCCGCGCCACGTACTACGCCGGGCACCTCCCCGAGGAGGAGTACGACGGCCCCGACGAGCTGGGCCGCTGCCGGGCCGGCACCGAGCGGGCGATCGGGTCGGCCGACCGCAGGGTGCTCTGCGTGCTGCGCGAGGACCGGTCCCAGCTCCAGGTACGGACCCGGGTCCGCACCCGTCTCCGCCGCCCAGTGGCGCAGCGGGGCGTAGGAGAGGAGCGCGAGCCGGTCGCCGGGCGCGGCGTGCCGCAGGCAGCAGCGCAGCG
>NZ_JAPVLU010000072.1 GCF_027158205.1 Streptomyces sp. H39-S7
TGCGGCAATATTTGATCGAACTTGGCCCGTAGCACGCGGGCAGTGACGCGGTCAGCCAGAAGCGAAGCCATGATTCAGGCTCCCACCAACTGCCCTACTGCCGTGCACTTATTGAAGTACGGGCCCCTGCGGTTCCGGTGTACTGGCGTTGGACGCCGACCGTGTGGGCGCCCTTCTTCACGTCGCCGGTCTCGTCGACCACGAGCACCGCCTGGTCGTCGTGGAGGTGCTCGACCACGTAGTCGCACAGGTCATCGCGGACGGCGTCGGCGTCCCACTTGGCGCGGTTCAGCAGGTGCTGCATACCGTCCGGGGTCGCCTCCCCGGCCCACTCGGCGATGGTCCAGCAGTTCTTCCGGGGCAGGTCCGAGAGCAGCCCGAGCACCAACCGCCGTATCCGGCGGCGCGGTTCGACCCGGGCGAACCGGCCCGCTATCCGGGCCATCAGGCCCTCGAATGCCTCCTGCCACCGGGCAGGGTCTACGCTGTGACCTGCGGCCACCGCATGATCTTCAGTCTTCACACACCGATGATCAACGGTGGCCGCACCCGTCTTCCTACCGGGTTGGAGTGGTACACGCAGTGTCGACACCGTCCGAGTTCCGTGGCTTCAATGTGGTGTGGCGGGGCTACAACCGCCAGCAGGTCGACCGCTATCTCAAGGCCCTGACTGAAGGCGACTCACCAGTCGGCCCGCCTCCGTTCCAGATCGTGGGGCGGGGCTATGACCGCCAGCAGGTTGACGCACGCGTCAGGGACCTCCTGGCTGACAGAGGTATCAGCGGCTAACTACCCGCGCCCCACCAGTGCTACCGCCACCGTCTCAAGCGGCAAGATCACGATCTACAGCTGGAGTACTAGGACGCGCCAAGGCTCCACCTCGGCACCATGCCATGCAACGTCTGGCCGATCATGCGAAGGGTACCCGCAGGCAGGGGCGATCCTATAGAAAGAGGTATGCCGACTTCTATGGGCGGGCGTGACGAAGCTGCCACCCGCGCCGACTTGATCGATCCAGTCCTCCACCTTGCTGGCTGGGAGGAATCCCAAATCAAGCGGGAGTTCTGGATCGGCGACGGTCAGATTGTCGATACCGGAGGACAGTCTTACCGCGGCAGTCGGTTGCGCGCGGATTATGTGCTGGAGTACGAGCCGGGCTTTCCGATTGCGGTTGTGGAGGCAAAACCGGAGGACGAACCGGCAGAAACAGGAGTTGAACAGGCCAAGCGCTACGCGCGCGGCCTGGCGTTGCCGGTGGCTTACACAACCAACGGGCATGTGATCCGCGAGATCGACATGACCACTGGTGCCGAGATCGAAGTCGGCGCCTACCCGTCTCCGCAAGAGCTATGGCAGCGGTTCATTGATGCAAAAGGACTCGACGACGATCTTGCAATGGAGTTCCGCAAGACGCCCTTCAAGCAGAATTTGCAGAATCCCAACGGAACGATCAAACGGCCCCGCTATTACCAGAAAGCGGCGGTCGAAGAGGTCCTAGCTGCGATCGCGCGCGGTGACAAAAGAATCCTGCTAACCCTGGCAACTGGTACCGGGAAGACTTTCGTGGCCTACCTAATCGCTGGAAAGCTTTGGGACCGAAGTTGGCCCCAGGGTATCGATAAACCTCGTGTCTTGTACCTCGCCGACCGCAACATGTTGGTGGACCAGCCGAAGGATGAATATTTTATCCCGGGGTTCGGCGATGATGCCGTCTGCAAGCTAGGCCAGGGCAACGCTGTGATGAGCCGCTACTTCTACTTCGCCCTCTACCAGTCACTGGATCAAACCGGCGATGAGGACGCACTGTTTCTGCAGTATCCTAAGGACTTCTTCGATCTGATCATCGTGGATGAGTGCCACCGCGGTTCGTCGTCTGAAGAGTCCCGATGGCGTGAAATCCTGGAGCACTTCGACTCGGCCGTCCATCTGGGCATGACCGCGACCCCGGTAGAGGACAGCGAGCGAAGCACGAGCGGTTACTTTGGTTCCCCGGTCTATACCTACTCCCTTGGCGATGGAATCCGGGACGGCTACCTCGCGCCGTACCGAGTCAATAGGATCCTGCTGAACATAGATGTCCACGGATGGCAGCCGACACCCGGACAGCTCGATAAGTATCGCAATGAGATCCCGGACAAGATCTACGGACCCAGCGAATTCGAACGCCTCGTCGTTATCTTCGAGCGGACTCAGGAGGCAGCGCGTGCGCTGACCGATTACCTGCAGCGCACTGACCCCATGGCCAAAACGGTGGTGTTCTGCCAGGACATCGAACATGCCGGCCGGATGCGCGCCGCTATGGCGAATCTGAACTCCGATCTAGCCGGGCCTAGGAATGACTATGTCTTCCGCGTCACGACTGCGGATGGCCCTCCTGGCATGGCCGAACTAGCCATCTTCCGTAAAACCGAGACTAGGCGCCCAGTCGTCGCTATTACCTCGAAACTCTTGAGCACCGGAGTGGACATGCCGACTGTGCGCAACATCGTGTTCTTGCGCGCGGTTAAATCCGTTCCCGAGTTCAAGCAGATCATCGGTCGCGGCACTCGGTTGTGTGAAGAGGAAGACAAGCTTGTCTTCACCATCATTGATTTTTGTGACGCGACCAAGCACTTCAGCCGTCCCGACTTCGACGGACTTCCGCTAGGACGTCCAGTGGTCACTTGGACGGATACGCAAGGCCACCTGACCGGCGAAGAACCCGATCCCAATTCTCCCGACCCAGTTCAGTCGGAGGGCAACCTCGAACATCCAGAGCCAGGTGCCGCGGAATCGAGCGCCGCTGGAATGGGCGTGGACGAATACGGCGTGGTACGCGACCCAGGGCTCAACGCCCGTATCCGGAATAGCCCGAACAAGTACTACGTCGACGGTGTGGAAGTCTTCAAGTTTAACGAATCGTTCTACCTGTTGCAGGCTGGGACTCAAGAGCTGCGGCTGTTCGAGTACCGCCAGCTTGTTGGCGCACAGGTCAGAAGAATGGAACTAACACCGACCAATCTGCGCGCCCAGTGGGCACGTTCGACCACCCGACGGAAGCTCACTGAGGCATTTCGCAATGCAGGTATCGACGCTGCAGAGGTGTATAAGCACACCGGGCATGAGGATGTTGACGAGATCGACCTGTTGCTCAACCTGGCTTACGGCACCGCACTGGTCACACGCAGCGAGCGGGTCCAGCGTGTACGCGCAGAGCACAGAGAGTTTCTCGCCGGGTTCACCGTCAAAGCCCGCGAGATCCTGGAGAGTCTGTTGGATAGGTACGAGCGCGACGGCATCACCGAAGTTTCTGCCGAGGCGCTCCAAACACCCGAGTTCAAGCAGATGGGTAGCGTGACGAGCTTGGCCGGCCGCTTCGGAGGCGGAACCGAGCTCCACGAGGCCATCGACGGCCTCGCCGCCCGCCTCTACGACCTCGCGTTGTAAGTTCCGTAGAGTAGGCCACGCCCGCTGGGTACAACTGCCCTGGGCGTGGCCATGTATGAGAAGCGATCTGGGAGCCGAACAGCGATGAGCGCGGACGATCAGGCAGAACTGTTTGAGCCCGGCCTGAGAGCAGCAAAGCCCAAGGCCCGGAAGCGGGTGCCGCGCAAGGCCGCTGCTCCGCAGACCACTCAGGCTCGCCTGTCCGCGATCGTGAAGTCGGCGCGCGACACCATGCGCACCGACGAGGGCCTCAACGGTGACCTCGACCGCCTGCCGCAGCTCGCCTGGCTTCTGTTCCTGCGTTGCTTCGACGCAAAGGAGGACGAGCGGGCACTGCTCGAAGGCGCAACTTTCAAGCCTGCCATCGCACCCAAATATCAGTGGAAGGCGTGGGGAGCGAATCCATCGACCCCGACTGGCAACGCTCTGCTGGAATTTGTCAACAACGAGCTCTTCCCCTACCTGGCAAATCTGGATCAGGAGGTAAAAGAGGAGGACGAGAAGCGTGCAGGCTTCGATCCTCGTCTGGTAATTTCCTCCGTTTTCAAAGACCTGTCCAATCGTATGCGCAACGGAGCGCTGCTACGGGACGTGATCAACCAGGTTCACAAGGTCGACTTCACCCACCAGGAAGACGTCCACACGATGGCCCTCCTCTACGAAGGTATCCTGCGCGAGATGCGTGACGCGGCAGGCGACTCGGGCGAGTTCTACACCCCGCGCCCGGTCATCCGCTTCATGACGCAGCAGCTCTTCCCGGAGTTGGGCGAGAAGATCCTTGACCCAGCTTGTGGCACCGGCGGCTTCCTTGTCGAGTCGCTCGGGGTGCTGATGCCCAAGGCGGAGACCACAAAACAGATCAACGCTCTCTATAGTGACATTCAAGGCATCGAGAAGAAGTCCCTGCCGTTCTTGCTGAGCATGATGAACATGCTCCTCCACGATGTTCCGCAGCCACATATCCGCCGAGGCAACTCGCTCGTGATCATGCGGAACCTGGGCAGGCGAGACAAGCTCGACGTCATCGCCACCAACCCGCCCTTTGGTGCAGAGGAGGAAGCCTCGGTCACCAATGCCTTCGATGAGGGCTTCCGGAGCAGAGAGACCGCATGGCTCTTCCTTAACGTGATCATCGAGAAACTCAAGGACAGCGGTCGCTGTGGAATTGTCCTGCCACACGGTATTTTGTTTGGCAATGACACCATCGCGATGAACATCAAAGAGAAGCTCCTGACGGAGTGCAATCTGCATACCGTCATCCGGCTGCAGCAGGGCGTCTTCGCTCCTTACACGGATATCCCGGCGAATCTACTGTTCTTTGAAAAGGGCAAACCTACCGAAGAGACTTGGTACTACGAGCTACCGCTCCCCGAAGGACGGCGTAGCTACACAAAGAGCAAGCCACTCGCCTTCGAGGAGCTCGCCGAATGCCAGGCTTGGTGGGGTGGATCGTCACGAGTAGGTCGCATGACGACACCGCAAGCCTGGCGTGTATCAATTGAGGATCTGCGAGGCGGCGGCCTCAACCTGGACTTGTCTAATCCTCATTCCGCGGCCGACCTCGCTAACCATGATCCCGCCGAACTGATCGCCGGATTGATCAAGACCGAACACGAGATCCTCGGTCTGCTCGAAGAAATCCAGGCCGAACTGGCGGGTGGCAAGTGAGCTACGTAGAGCGACCACTTGCAGATGCGCTGATGCTCGCGAGGAACTTCGAGAAAATTCAAGACCATCAAAGATACAAAATTACAGGGATCTACAGTTTCGGGAAAGGGCTCATCCAGCGCCCGGAGATCACTGGCACAGAGACTGCCTATTCCGCCCTACATCGCCTCTCGGTAGGCCAGGTAGTGATGAGCAAACTCAACGCTTGGGAGGGGGCCATTGCCCTTGTCGGCGAGAAGTTCGATGGAACTTATGTCTCTCCGGAATATCCAGTGTTTGATATTGATACCACGGGAAACGATGAACGCTTCCTTGCCCATCTCATTTCCTGGCCGCGCCTGTGGGAACAGTTGACACCGCGTGGCTCAATGGTCAGGCGCAAGCGAACCACGCCCGATACATTTCTCTCGACCAAAGTCCCGCTCCCAGGTCTCACTGAGCAGTATCGTGTAGCCGGAAGGCTCGATTCCGCGATGGCCAAACTGTCCCGCGCAGGAGAATTGAGACGATCCACGACTCGTGACTGTGATGCTTTGCGGGAGTCGTTGATTTCCACAGCAAATAAGGCAACGACACATCCCCTTGATGCCGTGATGACCTTGACCCGACGGCCTGTCGAAGTGAGCGCATCGGCCAAGTATCAGGAAATCGGTTTGCGTTCGTTTGGGCGTGGCGTCTTCCACAAACCGCCAATTTCCGGTGCCGAACTCGGGGCGAAGAAGATTTTCCGAATTGAACCGGGTGATCTACTGTTTAGCAGTGTATTCGCTTGGGAAGGTGCCGTTGCACGCGCCGGGGCCGCAGAAATGGACCGGGTTGGTTCACACCGCTTCATGACTTATGCAGTAAATCCATCCATCGCGGATGCGGACTATCTTCGCTTCTATTTCCTCAGTGCGCCGGGCCTCGAGATTCTGCGCCGTTGCTCTCCGGGCGGAGCTGGTAGGAACAAGACTCTTGGGATCAAACCGTTCGCGGCCGAGATCATCCCGTTGCCATTGCTCAGCGAACAGCAGAAGATTGCGCGCGTACTCCTCTCGGCAGAGGCGATCTCTCGGAACCGTGGACCGGTGTTCGACGCACAGATCCAAGCCACCCGCACCGCCCTGCTGAATGCGGCGTTCACGGGGAAGCTGTAGGCCGGATGGCGATTTGGTCGGAGAATCGAAGATGGAGGTAAGCGGCTCGGGTGCGACGGAATGTTTCGTAGTCGTTGATCAGGGCCGCGTCAAAGGCCGCCGGCGGGATGAGGCTCGCGGCGCAGTAGGCCCGGATGGTGTCCTCGTCGTGCAGGTCGATCAGCTCCTGAAGGTACTCCGAGGGTCGTTGGTCCGAGATGTAGATATTGGTGATCGAGCTAAGCATGATGATGTTCGCCACGCAGTTGATTGCTGTCTCACCATAGCCCTCCTTCTTTAGATAGGCCTGGGGGAAGAAGTGGTGGTATTCCTTATCGTTGCTCCAGGAGAGGGCCTTGCCAATATCGATCGGCCGACCGGACCTCAAGTCCGTCGGTCGCTCACGAGCCAGAAGTAGGGCGTGAGCCTTTGAGAAGGCAGCGCCCTGCCTAAATCGGGTCCGTTCCCAGGCATCAACTCCTGGAGTTTTCCCATCAGGCAACGTAGCAGTGCTGTCTCCAGCTGTGAACGCCTTGACCGCTTCACGGGTCGCAATCATCTGCGCGCCCGCCCAGTTCGTGAAGTACCCACTGAATGAGGTGTGCCAGAACCAGCGCTTGAGGCCAGCAATCTGTTGCGCTGTAGGTTTCTGAACCCGCTGAAACACATCGGCGAGGACCGCAAACTGGTTCTGATAGGGCAATGCCTTCTCCCCCGGAAGGCCCAGGTCAGTGGCCAGGAAGTCGGCGGCACGGCGTGCTCCCTCGGCCGATCGTTTCACGATTTCGCGCAGCTCAGCGGGAGTATGTTCCCGGAGCTTGTAGATGTCTTCTCCTGAGTAACCGTGTCCCGCGGTCGCTGCGACGACACGCAATAACGTGGGCGGGTCAACGCTGTCGAACTGCTTCGGTGCCAGGTCGGTGGCTGCGCCGTCGAGCAGGTCAGCCAGATCGAAGTCGCTAGTCCAGGTCGCCGCACGGATCAAATCGGCGATGGTGAGAGTCGTCGCGGTGCTGTTGATGCGGGAAAAGACCTTAGCCACCTCGTCCGCGGGCATGTCCTTGATCGTGGCTACCGCGATCTTGTAGTTCTGGAAGCGCCGGTAGAGCGTGTCCGCCTGCTCCTTATATTTTTCGTTCCGCATCCAGGGGCTGTTGAAATACTCGGCCGCATCGGCCAGCAGCCTGGTCGGAATCTGATGATCGGGCGGAGTGGCGAGGGTGTTTGCGTGAACGAAGGAGCCGATCTCCAGATCATAGACGATATTCCAGTAGCTACTCGGGTCGTCGTTGGGTACCCAGTAAAGCGCGCCACAGATGGTGGAGAGCCTCTGCTGTCCATCGAGCAAGTAGCGGCGAGGGTATCCGTCACGCGGCTCGTCAACAGGAAGACTCGCAATGGTGCGGTCGCTTGCGAGCTCCTCGCGGCTTTCCCAAAGCAGGACGCTGCCGATCGGGAAGTCTCGGGCGATCGAATCGAGCAAGTCGAGAACTTGCCGACGCTTCCAAACGAATTCACGCTGGAACTTCGGCAGGAGAACCTCGCCGCGCTTGATGTCTCGCGCGATGTCCACGAGCCCTTCGGTACCGGTGTGCAGTGTTCTGACCGACGTCGCGCCCAATCCCATAGCCGACCAGCCTCCAAGCCGATTCAGTGCAGTTGAGTCAGCCTACCGGCGACCACGGACAACAAGCCCGACCGCGGGCTCCCGCCAGGGTTACCCCCATCTGCGGGCTGCAGAGCCCACAGTGACAGTCGTCCTACGGGCTCAGCGGGCCCCACACCGCCGACCCGAAGAGTCACGTGGAGCCCAACGTTCCTCTCTCACGCGTCGACGTCGGTGAGTGCACGTTCTCGGAGAAGAAGGACCAGCTGTGCCACGCTCCGGCTACGTCGGGTCTGGATTCTCGTCCGCCTCAGTCAGCTCGGAGATCTTCTGTTGAACGGCCTGCAGCGGGGAGATGAGCGCAGCTCCGTGGCGGTTGATTAGTGACTTCAGCGCGTCGACCTGGCCGGCGCTTGGGGTGCGGGGCTTCAACGCGGTGCTGAGAATGAGCCCCGACTTTGCGGCGGCGCGAGCCGGATTGCCCTCCAGGGCCTGGACTAGCAGGGCAAGCGAATTCTGCAACTGCTGGAACGTCTCCTGCTCCGTATCAGTAACGGCTGCCACCGGGGTGTAGGGGCGTAGCCGGGCCTTGTCGTAGACCTCCAGTTTGAGCCCTGCCTGCGCACACAGGGTGCGGGCTTCAATCACGGTGCTTGGGTCGACGGTGTCGATCGCGGCGAGCAGGTGGACATCGGCGCCGAGGCGCTTACTCAGCCTCACATCGCGTTTGAGCTGCTCGGTGGTGAACTCGCTGGACGACGTCTTCACCTCACCGGCGAGGACTTGTTCGTCCCAGATCCCGAAGATGTCCACCTCTGGGGTCTCATTCTCCGGGAAGGTGAGGTCTGTGCCGGGGAGGAAGTAGGACAGCGGCTTCGCCCGGGTCAGGGCCGCGATCACGAGCAGGTGCGGGAGCACTCCGTGGTCGGCGGCACGGTCGACCACGCCGTTTAGCCGGTATACCACGGACAGGTTGCCCGCGTCGTGGGTATAGGTGACGGGCGCAGTGCAGGCTGGGCATACGGGCTGGTGACCGGACTGCGCCATCGGGTGGAAGGAGGTGATGCCGCATTGGTCGCAGGGGGCTTCAAGGCCTCGTTCGGCCCACTCAATGCGGCAGAGCTTCTCCAGGGCTTCGATAGCAACGCCCCGTGGTCCTGGGATCTGTTGGGCAGGCTGGAATCGGCGCTCGGCTCGTCCTCCCCACCGGCTGGCGATGTCCAAAAGGTCGGCTCGTTGGGCGTCCTGCGCGGCAACGGCAGCTTCCAGGTCCTTCTGGAGCTGATGGGAGCGGGGCGTCGTGAGTGCCGTGGCGCCCTCGTACACCCCGGCGTCGAGGAGCAGCCGCATGTCGGCGCGGCCCTGTAGTGCGGCGGCGAGCCGCCCCGGCTGGGAAGGGGCGTTCTTGACCGTGACCGCGTCGAGCAGAGCGCAGGTCGCTTGCTCCAGCGAAGGGATGTTCAGCTGGAAACTCCACGCGGGCGCCGCCTCGACGCGGAACTGAATGCTGCGCCCGCTCCAGGTCGCGTGCACGCCCATGAGATCGGCGACTTCCTGGCGTTGGGGCAGGCCGTCCAGCGGCCTGCCGAAAATCCGAAGGAGCGCAGCCCCCCGCTCGCGGAAAGACACCGATGAACTGATCCGCATCAACGTGGCCCGACCGGCAACCAGGTGCACGTCGAAGGACGCGACCACGCCGTACTCCCGATCGTGCAGAACCCACTCCGAAGGGTCGAGGTCGGTGCGATAGGTGAAGGGAGGTTGCCGCAGAGCTGGTTGTGGGTGGCGCGCCCCGGCCAAGAACTCGTCGGTGGTCTTCACCAAGTCCAAGGCTGTAGCGATTGCGTCCACCGCATCGGCCGTCAGACTCCTTGTCTTCAGCGCGACATCCGGAGAGAACTGGCCCGGTCGCTTGAGGAAGTGGCTGAGCTGTTCTGACGCCATCTGCCAGTGCACCACCTCGTCGGTGATTAGGACCATCGGCAAGTCGACTGTGTCGACCGGGCGCAGCGCGCGCAGATTCCAAAAGTCCAGGCAGTCGGCGAGGCTATCCGGCTGCGCGATCCACACGACAGCGGGCGTGTGACCGGGAGTGAGACTGCGGTACTCGCCGAACTGGTCGATCGTCTGCTCAAGGAGCGAACTGCGGCCGAGCTGCATCATCCAGACGTCCGGCCCGCCGACCGAAGGGCGGGAGATCTGGGCGGCATCGGGAGACGGGCAGCCCAGGGCCGCGATCTGCCACAGCAACCCGTCGGCGGGGCCGTGCGCCACCGGCTGATGGAGGTTGGCGACACTCAGGGCGCCGAACGACGGCTGCTGAAGGGGTGTGCTGACCGCAGAGGGCGCACAGGTAGCCATGCTGTAGGCCTGCTCTAGTGGCAGCACAGGAAGTTCCAGCGATTCCGCCGCGCGTTTCGCTGCCTCGGCTTCGACATCGACGTTGACGGCGGCCTGCAGATCGGCGAAGCCGACCATCCTGACATGCTCGGCCCGGACCGTACCTTCGACGGACACCGGCACGATCGGTTCGGTCATACCGCCCCAGCGACCGCTGGCCAGCTGCACCGCGCGGATGAAGCCCGAGCGGCTGCCCTCAGCGATCAAGTAGACGGCGCGGGCTGGAAGTACCGCAGCCTGCATCGACGAGGGGCCTTCGTGGAGGCTGTCCATGACTTGTTCTTTCTGGCTTACGTAGGTGTCGCCCGGCAAGGGGGCTGCGACTGGAGTCGACAGGCTACGGGAGTTGACAGTTCACGCGGGGGACAGAAGTAACGTGGCAACCGCCTGGGCCACCACCGTCACGGGCTCCGAGACGGCCAGGAGAAGGGCCGAGGTAGGCACTGAACTGCGTGCATTCGCCGAACTGGCCGGTGCAAGCACAGGCGAGGCCTTGGACAAGGCCACTCCCGGAGACGTATTCCCTGACCGACAGTTCACGCGGCTGCTGCCCGGGGTCTGCCTCGGGTGGGCCCGGCTCTCCCATGGCCAAGCCTCTGTAATTGCAGCGCACCCAACTTGCGAACGAGTGGATCGCTGCTACGAACCGCCGTATAGCACTTCATTGCGGCCACTCCAAACCGCTGTCTCTCCAGACACTGATGCCGCCTGCCACTACAGGCCCGACAAGGGGTCTCTGAACCGGTAGTGGGCCGCCGGCACTTCTGCTGGTGTGGAGCCTTATACCTGGGGACAAGCGATGAGCGATCAGCGGCGGGCCAAAATCGAGGCCGCGTTCTTCAATGTGGAGGATGCGGCCACGTACCTCGGCATCTCGACGAATACCTTGTACGTCTGGCGTCATCGGAGGCAAGGGCCGCCTAGTTTTCGGATGGGGCCGGGTGGCCGGGTCATGTACCGACGGGACTTGTTGGATGCATGGCTGGGCGAGCAGCAAGCAGCTGATTCGCGTTCGAATACGGCACTCAGCCCCCTGGCGAAAGCTCCACAGCGTCGATCGCCACGTCGTGCAGCCTGACGTAGATTCTCCTCTAGTGGGTTGACCCGGCTCATGGCTAGTCCGCGATTCTCCAGGTGAAAATCTCGACGTCATCCGGAATTTCATAGTGGTGAAGGTCGTCTGTGTAGTAGCGGCGCGCACGTTGCGCAGCACGAGACAGTCGCCCAAATGCAAGGAGGCCGCGTGTGGCGGGTTACATAGAGGACAGGTGGCTGCGGAAGCGACCCAACAAGGAGACGGGTAGGCGCGACCGAACGGCTATGTGGGGGAAGTGCACCCGATACCGGGTGAAGGGGATACCAGACGTTCGGGATCGCTCCTTCGATGCCGTCGCTGACGCGAAGACATGGCTGGCCGCGACCCAGACCGATTCATATCGAGGAGAGTTCGTTGACGCAAGGGAAGGGGCGATTACCTTCCGGGACTATGTGGAGAATCACTGGTGGCCCGCCCAGATCCATCCAGCGCCGACGCTGGAAAGCATGAAGTACCGCATTTGGGGACACGTGCTCCCTTACCTCGGGGAGATGTCGTTGCGGGACATCGGTGCTGCTGAACTCCGCAGGTGGTCAGCGGACGTTCAGCGCTCCGTTGGTGTCGGGACGGCTCACACTGCCTGGATCTACCTGAAGGCGATCTTGCAGGCGGCGGTCGAGGACAAACGGCTCTTCCGCAACCCGTGCATGGGCAACAGCACCATCAAGCCGCCCAGGAGGCCCGAGCGGAAGGCTCGTTCATGGGAACGGGACCGAGTCGACGCGGTGCGCAAAGCCCTGTCGAGGCGGTACCGGCCGACACTCGACCTTGGTGTCGGGTGCGGCCTGCGCCAGGGCGAGGCGTTCGCGTTCAGCCCACTCGACGTACGGGGCGACTCGGTGCACATCGAGCGCCAGATCTTGCGCTACAAGTCGCAGCTGTACTTCGGGCCGCCGAAGGGCGGTAAGGAGCGGGACGCGCCCTTGACGCAAGCTCTCGCCAAGCGGCTGCTTGTCCACGAGAAGGAGTTTCCGGCGGTCCTCATCACCTTGCCGTGGCTTGATCCGGAGGAGCCTGACCTCCCGCGCGAAGAGCGGCGCACCGTCACGGTCCCGCTCCTAGTCACTACGACGAGGCAAGGGGCCGTCAATCGCACTACCTGGAACACCAAGGCGTGGAAGCCGGCGCTCGCTGACGCTGGGGTGATCTCCCACCTTCAGAAGCACCAGCCGGGGGAGAAGGTGAGCCGGACCTGGGAGCCGAGTCGGGAACACGGGTTTCATGTCCTGCGGCACACCTACGCCTCCGTGATGCTCGAAGCGGGGGAGTCGGTCGTCTCCCTGGCGAGGTGGCTCGGGCACTCTGATCCGGCCTTCACCTTGCGGACCTACACCCACTTCATGCCCCAGGCGGGTGCCCGAGGACTCACCGCGATCGAGACGTGGTTCACGGACCTCGACTGAAAGTCCCTGAGAAGTCCCAGGGACGCGGTTCAGCCGCTGGATCGGATAAAGATGCAGGTCAGAGCATGATCAGCTCCGCGATGGACAGAACCCGGCGTACAGGCCGACTCGTCCGCCGCCTTCAACGGCTTGTGTTGCGCGAAGGGCCTCCGACCTGTGTCGGAGGCCCTTCGCCGTGCCGGGTCCTGCCCGGGGTGGGGACAGGTTCCTGCCACATCGCTGGGGATGGCGGGGCGTACGGGCTAGCGTGGTCGGACGGGGTGGCGGCGCGGGCGGTGCCGGACGCCCTGGGCGCGGTGGCCAGGAACGGCGACAACGATGCGAACGCGGGTCTTCCCAGAATCATGAGAGTGGTCGAGTTCGTCACCGCGTGCATCGCGGTCGTTGTCTTCATCGCTGCCTTCGCGGTGGCGGCGCGCCGGCTGCTCGGGCTCCGGATAGGTGCCATACGGACCCTGCTCACCGGGCTGGTGGGCATGGCGGGTCTGACCGCGTTCAGCGTGGTGATGCAACGTCCGGAGCAGCGCGGAGTCCTGACCGGTGTGCAGATGGGAAGCACGCTCGTGGTCGCCATGGGTTTTCTGGCGGTCTCGGAAGTGGTCGTGCCCAGCGGCTCGGGATGGCCGATCAAGGGGCTGCGCAGCCTCCGTTCGCGGCTGACCCGGGGCCGGCGCTACTCCCACATCAGCTCCATCGTCGTACGGCACGGGCTGGGCCCCTATCTGCGCGGCGGTCCCCGCACCGGGACCGGCCGGGGCGGCCGGGCGGGTCAGCTCGCCAGACCGTTGAGGCTGGCGCTGGAGGAGGCCGGAGCGACCTTCGTGAAGCTCGGGCAGGTGCTGTCGACCCGCGACGATCTGCTCCCTCAGGCGTTCGTCACCGAACTGAGCCGGCTGCACTACCAGGTGCCGCCCGCGCCCTGGCCCGAAGTGGAGGCGCTGCTCAGCGCGGAGTACGGCCGTCCGGTCGCCGAGGTGTTCGCGCACTTCGACCCCGATCCACTGGCCGCCGCCTCCATCGCCCAGGTGCACCTGGCGCGGCTGCACAGCGGTGACAATGTCGTCGTCAAGGTGCAGCGTCCCGGGATCCGCCCGGTCGTCGAGCGGGATCTGGACATCATCTGCCGGATCGCCCAGGCACTGGAGGACCGCACCCGCTGGGCCGCCGCGCTGGGCGCGGTCGAACTGGCCGAGGGGTTCACCGGCTCCGTCCAGGAGGAGCTGGACTTCCGTATCGAGGCCCGGAACCTGGCCACGGTGACGGCCGCGTGGGCGCGCCGCCCGAAGGACCCGGTCGTCCGGTTGCCGTCGCAGTACGAGGAGTTGTCCGGCGAGCGGGTGCTCGTACTGGAGCAGCTGCCGGGTGCGCCCATCAGCTCGGTCTACGCGTCCCTCGACACGATGTCGCTGGACCGTACCGAGCTGGCCCGGAACCTGCTGGCCAACATGCTCCAGCAGGTACTCGTCGACGGCACCTTCCACGCTGACCCGCACCCGGGCAACATCCTGCTGCTCAAGGACGGCAGCATCGGGCTGGTCGACTTCGGGTCGGTCGGCCGGATCGACCGGCAACTGCGTTCGGCGCTCAAGGGGTTCATCATCGCGGTCCAGCGCGGTGACGCCGCCGCGCTGTGCGATGCGCTGCTCGAAGTGGTGATCCGGCCGGAGGAGTTCGACGAGCAGGGCCTGGAGCGGGCGCTGGGCCGCTTCATGGCACGACACTTCGCCCCGGGAAGCACCCCGGACATCCAGGTCTTCACGGATCTGTTCCGGCTGGTCTCCGAATACGGGCTGAAGATACCGCCCGAGGTCGCGGCGGTCTTCCGGGCGCTGGCGACGCTGGAGGGGACGCTCACCAAGATCTCGCCCGGGTTCGACATGATGCTGGAATCCCACGGGCTGGCCGAGGAGCAGCTCTCGGCAGCCGGCGGCTCGGCGGCGACGAAGCAGGCGATGCTGGGTGAGGTGTTCGCGGCCCTGGCGGTGCTCCGGCGGCTGCCGCGCCGCCTGGACCGGGTCACCAGCGCGCTGGAGCAGGGGCGGCTCTTCGTCGGGGTCCGGCTGTTCGCCGACTCGCGTGACCGCACGTTCGTCCGGTCGCTCGTGCACGATGTGCTCCTCACCATTCTGAGCGCGTCCAGCGGCGTGATGGGTTCCATCCTGCTGAGCGTCCGCCGCGGGCCCATGGTGACTCCGCAGATCAGTCTCTTCGAACTGCTTGGCTACCATTTGCTGATCGCGTCCGCACTGATGGTGATGAAGGTGCTCTTCTCCATATTCAGACCCCGGCGATGATGAATTCTCCGCCGGTGACAGCAACCTGTTGCGCGCCTTGCGGGGTGGTCGGCGAGTGGCTTTCATGGAGGAGGAATTCAGGACTTCATTCACCGCCGAGGGGAAACGATCCGTGAGCAATCCGTTTGAGTCCGAGGACGCCTCCTTCTACGTTCTGGTGAACGACGAGCTCCAGCATTCGCTGTGGCCGTCCTTCATCAAGGTGCCGGACGGCTGGCGCGTCACCTTCGGCGAAGCCGGTCGCCAGGAGTGCCTTGACCACATCACGGCGAACTGGACCGACATGCGCCCCAAGAGCCTTGCGGACGCGATGGGTTAGAACGATCGCTTGAGGCGCCCACCGGCAAGGTGCGGCGCCCGGGGGCAGACGAACGGCGGGCGCGCCCCCCGGGGCCCCCCCCCCGCCGTCATCACGTCCGGAGACGTAGGCCCCTCACCTTCCGCCGGGAAGCACCGGCCAGAACAGCTCGGCGCGCCCGGTGAGCCCCAGCGACCGTGCCTGTGCGGTCGCGTGCGCGTCGAACGACGGGCGGAAGTCCTCACCCGAGGGCCACAGCATCGAGTGCTGCGAGCGGTAGCACTCGATCGCCGCGTACTTCGCCGACCAGCCCTCGTCGGTGGCCCGTTCGGCCACGGGCGGGCCGAGCACGGCGCCGTCCGGAAGGATCGGTGGATCCGCGGAACGGTGCGCGTAGGGCAGGTCCTCCCAGCACCGGACGGGCACCCGGTCCCCTGCGGCGGTCAGTACCGCGTCCCGGGTGCGCCGGTGGTCGATGTGCTCGCCGACCGCGGCGCAGGTGAGGATGAGGTCGGGCCCCAGCTCCGCGACGACCCGGGCGACGGAGCCGGCCAGGTGTTCGCGCAGTCCGGGTTCGTCGTCCGTCTCGTACGCGGCCGAAGGTCCGTCCATGTCGACCATCCACAGGCCGTCAGGACCCGTCCGGTAGATGACATCGAGATCCGAGCCGTGAACCGGCCTCGAACCGAGCAGCTTCAGCGCGTCGCCGTCCTCGGCACGACGCTCGGCGACCGGATTGCCCTCCAGCCCCCATTCTTCGTGGAAGAGGTCGGCGAGGAGCGAGAACGGCGGCTCGGGGATGCCGGCGAGCAGCGTGAACACGATCACCTCGGCGCCTTCGGCGGCCAGCTCGAAGAGCCGGCCGCCCGCCGAGAGTACGGCGTCGTCGAGGTGGGGTGAGACGGCGAGCACCAGGGACATGGTCTCGATCCTTCGGGCCGAGTGATGGCGGACGAGTGGTCAGGACAGGCTTCGCGCATCGGACAGGACCGGCTGCGGCTCGACCGCGGAAGGCGGCGTAGGGGTGTTCTGGTGCCCCGGCCACCAGGCCTTCTTGCCGATGAGGGTGGTGACCGCCGGTACCAGCAGGATCGCCATGACGAAGGCGTTCAGCAGGATGCCGAAGGCCACGGCGAACCCCATCTGCTGCAGCAGGGTGTTGCTGGCGAGCATCAGCACACCGAAGGTGCCCGCCAGGATGACCGCCGCGGATCCCACGGTCGGCACCGAATGCGCCACCGCGAGGCGGACCGCGTCGCGCGGCGAGGCGCCGTGGCTGATCTCCTCCCTCAGTCTCGCGATCATGAGGATGTTGTAGTCGGTGCCGATGGCGACCACGAAGAGGTACACGATGACCGGCAGCATGAACAGCAGCCCGGTCTCTCCCTTGACGCCCTGGAACAGCCACACGGTGGAGCCCAGCGTCGCGGCGAAGCCGAGACCGACGGAGAGCATCAGGTACCAGGGGGCCACCACACTGCGCAGCAGGAGTCCCAGGATCAGCATGATCGCGATTCCTGCCACCGGGAAGACCACCGTGTAGTCGCGGTTGACCGCGCTCTCGATATCGACGAGGACGGCCGTACTGCCGCCGACCAGCGCCGTGGAGCCGGGCGGCGCGGACCGGTGCGCGGAGTCGCGGAGGCCACCGGAGACCAGGTCGATCGCCGCGTCCGAGGACGGCCGGTACTTCAGGACCACGCTGAACTGGGCGACATCGCCCTTCGGATTCAGCGTCGCCTCGGAGACCTCGCCGACTCCCTTGACCGCGGTCAGTCTGCCCCGGAAGGTCTGCAGCGCCGCCGGGTCCAGCTTGGCGCCGCCGTCGCTCTTCACGTAGATGACGCTGGGGTCGGTCTGGCCGGCTGAGAAGCCGCGTTGCAGCTCCGCCATCGTGCGCACGGATTCGAGGTTCTTGGGCAGGGAACTCTCGCTGTCGAACTCCGCCTTGAACCCGAACGCGCCCACCGCCAGGACGGCCAGCAGGCCGGCGGAGACCGCGGCGACGACCGCGGGCCGGCTGGAGACCATCGAGCCGATGCGGTTGGCGACCACGTTCCTCGGTTGCCGCTTCCACGCCTTGGACGGCCAGAACGCTTTGGTGCCCAGCAGCGAGAAGACGGCGGGAACCAGGGTGAGCGCGGCGACCAGCGTGACCGCGACCGCGATCGCGAGCGACGGCCCCATGGCCTTGAGGCTGCCCATGGTGGACAGCAGCAGGGCCAGGAAGGCGACGATCACCGCGCCGGCCGCGGAGGCGATGGTCTCGCCGACCCGGGTGACCGCTTCCGTCAGGGCCTCCTTGGGCTGCTGTCCGGCTCGCAGCAGTTCCCGGTAGCGGAACAGCAGGAAGAGGATGTAGTCGGTGCCGACGCCGAACATGACGACGATCAGGATCGAGGAGATCCCGCTGTCCGCGTGCAGGCCGCCGAGTTCGCTGGCGGTCGCGATCAGCCCGGTGGACACCATGAACATCAGCGCGATCATCAGGACCGGCAGGAAGGCGATGAGCGGGCTCCGGAAGATCGCGGCGAGCAGCACGACGATCAGGATCAGGGTGCCCATCATGATCATCGCGTCGGTGTCGCCCGACGACTCGGCGGCATCCAGGGCCGACGCTGCCGTTCCGGTGACGCCCATCGTCAACGAGGTGCCGGTCAGCAGCGGTTTGGCGTCCGCGCGGATGCTCTTGACGGCATCGATGACATCGTCGGCGTAGGGGTCGTCGCCGTCGGCGATGACGTTCGCCAGCGCGATCTCGCCGTTGGGGGAGACGGCCTCGGGGTTCGTCTCGATCTTCTTGATCTTCTCGTACTTCTTGCCCTGCAACGCTGCGGTGATCCTGGCGACGTCGGCCTTGTCGGCAGCCGTCAGCCTGCCACCGCCGGTGCGCTGGAATACCGCAATGGCTGAGGGCTGTTCACGCTGTGGGAAGGAGGCTTTTTCGGTTTTCTCGGCCTGAACCGACTCGTAGTGCGACGGCAGGAAGTCCGCCTGGTCATTCGTGTCCTTCAACTGCGGTGCCAGTGCGGTCAGTGCTATCGCCGCGACGATCCAGGCAACGATGGTCACCCAGGGGTGGTTGACAGGGAACCGCCCGATCCGTCCGAACATGGAGCTCCTTCACAGTGATTTCCCGTTCCCGGCCCGGCGGATAAACGCGGGGGGCCAGCCGGAGACGACGTGCGCGGCTGACAATGCTGACCAGAAGGCAGCAGGCGCGCATGGCAACGGAAGCCCTTCGGCTCCCGGCGACAACGGTACGGAAATCGAAACTGGGCGACGACCGACCTGTGGGAATGTTCCATGTAATCAACGGAAGCTGTCAGGTTGCTGACATCCCCGGATAACGCTGGGCCGGTCGATCGCCGTCAGCGATAGCCCGATTGGCCTTTAGCGGACACGTCAGCGGGACAGGCGGTCGCCGATGAGGATCGCGGCATCGATGACGCGACTGGCGTACCGCCGTCCGGGACTCCGGGACAGCAGCGAGACCGGGCCCGAGAGTGCCACCGCGGCCACCACGCGGTCGTCGAGCCCCCGGACAGGAGCGGCGATCGTGGCGATCCCCGGGCCCTCGTCACCGATGCTCTCGGCCCAGCCCTGGCGTCGCACGCCGGACAGCGTCAGAGCGTTGAACCGGGCTCCCTGCAGGCCGTCGTACAGCTGGTCCGGGTCCTCCCAGGCGAGAAGCACCTGGGAGATCGACCCGTACCGCATCGGGAACGCCGCGCCGATCGGCACCGCGTCCCGGGAGTTCTGGTGGGAGTCGGCCGCGAACATGCAGACCCGCCGGGTGCCGCGGCGTTTGTGGAGCTGCACGCTCACCCCGGTGAGATCGTGCAGCCGCGTCAGGACCGGCTCCGCCGCCGGCAGCAGCCGGCTCTGACGCGCTCCGACGGACATGTCGGCCAGTCGCGGTCCCAGCACGAACCGGCCCGTCGTGTCGCGGGTGAGCAGGTCCAGCCGCTCCAGGGCAATGGCCAGCCGGTGAGCGGTGGGCCGTGGCAGGCCGGTCTTGGCCACCAGGGTCGCCAGGGTGGCCGGCTCTGCTTCCAGCGCGCGCAGAAGGAGTGACGCCTTGTCCAGAACCCGGACTCCGCTGGATATGTCCGTGAGCGTCATACGGACCGGACAATTGTGTCGCTGCTGATGCACCTGGTCATGATCTCGCCATCGGTAGTCGATGCGGATATCTCATTTTCAGGGCCAGGTCTATCCCCAGAGCTATCCGCTCGCAACGTCAACTACAGGAAACTGCCAGGTCGCCGCCCGCGGTCCGATGGAATGCGGCAGAGCCCTAGACTTGTTGCAATGTCGACGGCCATGGGCCGCTCGCCATTCGGCTGAGCGCGGCGGCGGCGGACTTGGTCGCTTCTATGAGGTGCAGCGGCGCGCGGGGCATGACGGCGGCGGGTTTCAGTACCAGCACGGCGCCCATGATGGTGTCGTCCCACATGACGGGGACGGCGCAGGAGTTCCAGCCGGCCGTGCATTCCTGCTGGCCGAGCGCGAAACCCTGGTCGCGTACTTCGCCGAGAGAGGCGAGCAGTTCATCATGGTCCGTGTACACGCCGGGGCCGGCTTCCTTGGGAACCGGTTCCGCCAGCACCTGGGCCTGGATCGATTCCGAGAGATAGGCCAGGATCGCCCGGCCGGAAGCACCCGTCCGCAAGGAGCGGGTGACGGAGAGTACATCGCGGGGTGTCATGCCGAGCTCGACCAGATCCGAGTCGCCCACCACCATGTCGATGCACTGGCGCTGG
This sequence comes from Streptomyces sp. H39-S7, assembly GCF_027158205.1. GTDB lineage: Bacteria > Actinomycetota > Actinomycetes > Streptomycetales > Streptomycetaceae > Actinacidiphila. The sequence goes on from NZ_JAPVLU010000072.1 coordinate 20,076, forward strand.
GCCCCGCCGAACGGGGCGAGCATGTAGAGGAAGACCAGGCCGTCGGCGCTGGCGGTGCGGAGCTCTTCGAGAACGGTGTGGCCGGCGTTGCCCAGCGAGCCGTGGGCTAAGGCTTGAATGCCCAGACGGGCCGCTTCGCCGCCGAGTTGGTACTGGCCCCGGCTGACCCGGATGAACGTCCCCTGGTACACGCCGGACTGCAGGATGCGATGGACCGCGGAGTCGTCGAGGCCGGTGGCCGCGGCCAGTTCACCGGGCCCGTGCGACGGGCCGCCGAGTTCGACGAAGGCCGACTGGACCCGGAAGACGCGTTCGGTGTGACTCGTGCCTCCGGGAGAGGCCTGCCCCGCCCGCTCTCCGCCGCTCATGTTCTTTCCCACGCCGTTCACCCTTCCCCCGTGGGCAGCGATGCCCCCGCGGGCATGGCTTCGCCCACGTTCGCGGGGCCACAGCGTCCCGAAACGTTCAGTCGTGATGAACGTAACCCTACGACGCCGGGCTCAGGAGGATCTTGCCGACGTTGGTGCGGCCGGCCAGTGACGCGTGCGCGAGGGGGGCCTCGGCCAGTGGGCGGACCGCACCGATCAAGGGGCGCAGTTCTCCCGAACCGACCGCGCCGAACAGCGCCTTCATGCTGGTGGGAAGGGCGTCGCGATCGGCGTAGAGATTCGGGAGCCAGAAGCCGGTGACGGTGATGGACTTCTCCATCAGTACCGAGGTCGGCGCCGTCGCGTGGTCGCCGGAGGCGTATCCGTACACCACGAGGCGCCCTCGGGGACCGACCGCGCCGAGCGTCGCGTGGAAGGTCGCACCGCCGGTCATCTCCAACGCGACCTGAACCGGTCCGCCGGCGGCTTCCAGGATGCGCTCGGTGAGACCGTCGGCGGTGGAGGAGTCCACGACGGCATCCGCGCCCAGGCTCAGCGCGGTACGGCGCTTGTCCTCACTGCCGGCCAGCGCGATGACTCGGGCGCCGGCACGCTTCGCCAACTGGACGGCCAGGGAACCGAGGCCGCCCGCGGCGGCCGGGATGACCACACGCTCCCAGGCACGCAACCGGGCGGCGGTGAACAGCAGATGCCAAGCGCTGTTGCCCTGCAGTGCCAGCGCCGCGGCCTGGTCGTCGGTGACGTCGTCAGGAATGTGCCAGCTGACCCGGCTGTGGGCGAGGGCCTTCTCCGCGTAACCGCCGCCATGGGTGAGGGCGGCGACCCGGCGCCCGTCCTCCGCCGTGCCCACGATCTCGTTGCCGGGGATGTACGGCAGGGCGACCGGTGCCAGGTACGTGTCGCCGCGCACGTGGATGTCCGCGTAGTTCACACCGGCCCTGGTCACATCCACCAGAAGGTGCCCCCGGCGGGGCCGCGGCTCGGGCACCTCGGCGATTTCGAGCACTTCCGGACCGCCGAACCGTCGCATCACCACTGCACGCATATATATCCCTAAAGTCCTGGACTTCTCACTTACACAGATCCTACGCAATCGGTAGGGAAGCCCAGGTGGGAGATGGACGGCGCCAGTCCGTTTCTCGCCAGGCGAGAAACGGACAGCTATTGCATAGCCACACATTGTTGGAGATACTGGATCTCTTGCCGTGGCGCCCCGCACCGCAGACTCCTCGGGGTCGATGAATATTCCCCGAAATGGCACGCAGTTGCCAGCGATCCGTGCCCTCGGTTTCACTGCGCGGATGGTGTGCAGTTTGCTGACACCTCTAAGTCTTCATTCTGTGCCGCCCTGGATGTGTGGTAATGGAACGAGCCGTTTTGTTGACGGTTAACCTTCTTTGGGACGTTGACTTGGCTGAGACGTGGTGGTTAGTCTCAATCGGCTGCTGGGGCTGGCGAGGCCAGTGGGTATGGCGGGCACGGAGGGACGATGGACCGCCGCCAGCAGGTTCGGCGATGCTTGCTCCGGGCTACCGGCACGGTCGGGATGTCCGGAAATCGCTTTACAACACGGGCACGGGGGAGTCATGGCGAATTCGCCAGTTACATGTGGATCGGTGCGGCGCGGCAGATCGACCGGAAATTCGGCGGTGCTCACCAGAATTAGTGGAGATGAACCGTTCGACGGGGTCGAGCGGAATCTATTGCAGGTCCGTTCGCTCATTGATTCAACGGTTTCCGCCCATCGCTCCATGGCGGAGAAATACACCACGGTAAAAGCTGTATCCGGTCAGGGCGTGACCGGTGGCGCAGTAATGCAGCTCATCGGCCGCGCCAAACAGCGGGCCAGCATTACCCTTTCGGGAGACGGAGCACAGGCGGCGGAAGTCGCAGCCGCTCTCATTCGGCACGGTGATTCGGGAGACAGCGGGGTGACGATCCGGCTGCTCTGCACCTCGAAGGCTCTGGACACTCCGCTCGTCCGCTCGGTCGCCCCGCGGACGCCCAACTGCGAGATCCGCGTCACCGAGGTGGATCTGGACGAGGCCCTGGTGGTCGACGGAAGGATCGCGCTGGTGCCGGCCGAGCAGGATGGGGCCGGCGGGCGCGGCAGCGTCCTGGAGGACCTGGCCACGGCCAGAACCCTGGAGCTGCTGCTCGCCGACGCCTGGCGGGGCGCGCTTCTCCTGGCGGAGTACGAGCGCCTGAGCGGGCGGCTGCGCACCGAGGTCGGGCAGCGTGTTCTGGAGCGTCTGTACGGAGGGTGCACCGATGTCGTCGCGGCCCGTGAGTTGCGGGTGTCCCTGCGGACCTACCGGCGGCACGTCGCGGAGATCATGCGGGACCTCGGCGCGAGTTCCCGCTTCCAGGCCGGGGTGCGAGCGGCCGAATTGCGGCTACTGCCGGAGTGCGGCTGAGTGGCGCACCTGTGCAACGACCGTGCCACACGCGCCGTGAGAGGTGAGGGTGTGAACGATCCAACACCGATGGAACGGAACGAGGATGACGACTGGGAGGGTCCCGGCCGGGAGAGCGGGAATCGTAGGGAAGGAGAAGGACGGCTCGGTTACGCGGCCGACGAGTTCGAACAGGAACTGTTAGAGGCCCGTGCGCTCATTGAGCGCACGGTCGCCAAACACCGGGACCGCCAGGTCAGGAATTCCCTGGTGGCCGAAGTCCGGCCGGAGGACGGTGGAGTCGCCGCCGCCGCACGGCAGCTGCTTGGCCAGGCCGTCCATTCGATCGACATTCTGCTGGCCGGGGACCCGGAACTCGCCCGGGCGGTGACGTTGTCCGTGAGCGAACGGTTGGCGGGCGACTCCCGGCAGATCTCCGTACGCCTGCTGTTCACCAGGGCCACATTCGACTGGAAGCTGGCGGAGCGCTTCTCCGGTGACGATGGACGACTGAGGGTGCGGGTGGCCAAGATGCCCCCACTCACTGTCGTGATCGTCGACGGCGAGACCGCCCTGGTGTGCGCCGAATCCGCAGTCGGCGTCCGCGCCTCCCTGATCCGCTCCGCTCCGGTGATCCGCTCCCTGTGCACGCTGGCCGACAGCGTCTGGCAGAGCGCCACCGTCGCCTCCGAGCGGATCGACTTCGGCGACCGGGCCCGCTCCGACACCGTCCGGCAGGTCCTCAAGTGCCTGCGGCTGGGTCTCACCGACGAGGTGGCCGCCCGGGAACTGGCGGTATCGGTCCGCACCTACCGCAGATACGTCGCCGAGATCATGAGCCTGCTGGGCGTCGCCTCCCGCTTCCAGGCCGGAGCACACGCCGCGAAACGGGGGCTGCTCCGACCCCTCGGCTCCGAGGAACGCGACCGCCCGGAGACGCGGTCCGTCACCGGCAACGGGTACGGATACGGATTCGAGGAGGGTGGGACCGGGGCCGGCTCGGCGGCCTCCTAGTCACCGCAGTCAGCAGGAGTACACAGCGCCCTGTCCGCGGCACGACGCCGCGGGCAGGGCGCTGCCTCGATCCGGCGGGCCCGGCTGACCGGTCGTCGCACACGCCATCTCCCCATCCCGTTTTCTTTCGATACGTTCATAGGGAACCTAACAGGATCCATTCCGCTCGGAACTTGATCTTCCGTCGGTTGACAGGAAGCTGCGTGGGGCGGTGGCAGTTTCCGGTCAGTCGTCTGCCCGGTGTCCGGCTTTGCTGTCACGGTGTCGATCGAAGCGCCGTGCCCGGGCCACTTGTTCGGGCCGGCCCGGGGTTCGGGTCGTGGTCGGATTGTGTGAGAGGGAAAGCCTGTATGTCGGACCGGGAAGAATGGGATGCCATCGTCGTCGGCTCCGGACTGGGTGGTTTGGTGTGTGCGGCGTATCTGGCGGTGAGTGGGCGCCGGGTGCTGGTGCTGGAGCAGCATGACGTCGCGGGCGGGAACAGCCATGTGTTTCGCCGGCGGCGGGCGTATGAATTCGATGTCGGTGTGCACTATCTGGGGGATTGCGGGCCCGATGGCGTCCTTCCGGCGATTTTCGCGGGATTGGGTCTGGACGAGCGGGTCACCTACCGGGAGATGGACCGGGAGGGTTTCGACCGGATCGTGATTCCGGGATTGACGATGGACATGCCGGCGGGGTGGCCCGCGTACCGGCAGCGGTTGAAGGCCGCACTGCCGGCGGACGGCCCGGGCCTCGACCTCTTCCTCGACACGATCGCGGGTCTCGGCGAGGAGATGCGCGCCGCGCTGCTGTCCGCCGACGATCTGACGATCACCGAACTCGTGGCGCGCACACCCATCACGGTCGAGTGGGGGCGGCGGACCCTCGCCGAGCTCTTCGACCACTGCGGCCTGTCCGTGCGGGCGCGGACGGTCCTGGCCGCCCAGTCACCGAACTACGGGATGGGCCCGGCGCAGGCGTCCGTGACGATGCACGCGACGGTCACCGATCACTACATCCGGGGTGCGTACTACCCGGAGGGCGGCGGGCAGATGCTGGCGGCCGCCCTGGTCGAGACGCTGGAGGCGCACGGCGGGGAACTGCGCACCAAGTGCCGGGTGGAACGCATCGTGGTGGAGGGGCGCAAGGTCACCGGGGTGGGGGTCGCGGGCGGTGAGTTCCTGAAGTCGCCGTTGGTGGTGTCGAATGCCGACTACCGGCGGACGGTCCTGGATCTGGTCGGTGCGGAGCACTTCGCCCGCCGCCTCGCCGCCAAGACGGAGGAGGCGGTCATGGGGCTCCCCTTCGCGACGTTGTACATCGCCCTGGACACCGAGCTCCCGCCGCGCCCGAACGCGAACCTGTGGTGGTACCGCGGGGAGAACATCGACGACTACTACGAGCAGTTGGCCGCAGGGAAGATCGATCCGGTGCCGTTCCTGTTCATGTCGTTCGCGTCGCTGAAGGATCCCGGAGCGCGCAATGTGTGCCCGCCGGGCCACACCAATTTCCAGGTGATGACCTTGTGCCCGCCCAGCTACGACCGCTGGGGGGTCGATACCGGACCCGCGGACGGGACACGGTACCGGCGCACCGGTACGTACAAGGAACAGAAGGCGTTGCTGACCGAGGCGATGCTGGGCGCGGCGGAGGAGGCCATCGGGCCGTTCCGCAAGAACATCGTGCACCTGGAGGCGGCGACCCCGCTGACCCAGGAGCGCTACACCCTGTCGTCGGGCGGGACGCCCTTCGGGCTGGCGGAGTGGGGTCGCGCGGGCAGCCGTCCCGACACCCGCACTTCGATCGACGGGCTGCACGTGGTGGGGGCGAACACCCGCTACGGCAGTGGCATCACCGGCGTTGCGGTCGGGGCCGTCGCGTGCGCGGCGCAGATCCTGGGACGGCGGCTGATGCACGAGGTCCACACCGGAACGGTTCTCGCCGACCGGGATCTGCTTCCGGAACGCGGCAAGGGCTGGGACCCGCTGGCCGTGTCCCGAGGCACCGGCCGCCGTCACGCGCGCGGTCTCGCCAAGATCCACTGATCACCATCGGCTTTCAGCATGTGCGGTACCCGGCGGTCCTGCCGGGCGGCCATCCGACATCTTCCTAAGGGCGGGGTTCATGAGTGCTGCGATCGAGGCCGAGGGTCTCCGTAAGAGGTATGGGGACCTGCAGGCGCTGGACGGAGTCGATCTGTCCGTACCGGCCGGGACCGTACTGGGCGTGCTGGGGCCCAACGGGGCCGGGAAGACCACCGCGGTCAGGGTCCTGGCCACGCTGCTGACACCCGACGCCGGCCGGGCCCGGGTCGCCGGCTACGACGTCACCGAACAGCCCGCCGAAGTCCGCAAGCGCATAGGCCTCACCGGCCAGTACGCCGCGGTCGACGAACTCCTCACCGGACGCGAGAACCTCACACTCATCGGCCGCCTGCACCGACTGGGCCGGCGCGGCGCCAAGACACGGGCCGCTGAGCTTCTCGAACGGTTCGAGCTGACCGAGGCCGGTGAACGGGAGGTGAAGACCTACTCCGGCGGCATGCGCCGCCGCCTCGACCTGGCCGCCAGCCTCCTGGGCACCCCGACCGTCCTCTTCCTCGACGAGCCCAGCACCGGCCTGGACCTCACCAGCCGTATGACGCTGTGGGCCATGGTCCGCGAACAGGTGGCCGCCGGCGTCACCGTCCTGCTCACCACCCAGTACCTGGAAGAGGCCGACCACCTCGCCGACCGCATCGCCGTCATCGACCACGGTGTGGTCATCGCGGACGGCACCCCCGACGAACTCAAACGCAAGGTCGGCGGGGAACGCCTCGAAGTCACCGTCGCCAAACCCGTCCAACTCGCCGAGGCCGTCCGCATCCTCAGCGCCATCGCCACCGGCGAGCCCACCGTGGACCCGGAGGACCACCGCATCTCGGTGACCCTGGGAGCCGGCATCGACACCATCGCCGACGCCGCGGCCGTCCTGCGCGACACCGGGATCGAAGTCGCCGACTTCGCCCTGCGCCGCCCCTCCCTCGATGACGTGTTCCTCAGCCTGACCGGACACACCAGCACCGAGAAGAGCGGCGCCGAGCGCGACGAAGAGAACAGCAACGGGAAAAGCGACGAGAAAGCCGGGAGCAGCGCCTCATGACCGAGTTGGTAGATGACACCCTCGCCCTCACCGGCCGTCACATGCGGCACATCGCCCGCGTCCCGGAGAAACTCATCGGGGTCACCGTCGGGCCCGTCGTCCTGGTGCTGGTCTTCGGCTACCTCTTCGGCAGCGCCATGACCGTCCCGGGCGGCAATTACCACGAGTACATCATGGCCGGCATCTTCACCCAGGTCATGTTCTCCGCCGTCGGCACCAGTGCCGCCGGCGTGGCCGGGGACCTCCACAACGGACTCGTCGACCGTTTCCGCTCACTGCCCATGTCCCGCTACGCCGTGCTGCTGGGCCGCACCTTCTCCGACCTCATCATGACCGCCCTCAGCTGCGTCGTCATGGCCGTCGTGGGCACCCTCATCGGGTGGCGAGCCCACCACGACCCGCTCTCCACCCTCGCCGGCTTCGGACTGCTGCTCCTGCTCGGCTTCACCATGTGCTGGATCGGCGCGCTGCTGGGCCTGGTCGTCCGCAGCCCCGAAGCCGTCAACTCCGTCGCGATGCTCATCACCATGCCCTTCATCTTCCTTTCCAACGCCTTCGTCCCTCTCGGCGGCCTCCCCCGCTGGCTGCAGATCATCGCCGAGTGGAATCCCATCAGCGCGGTCGTCAGCGCCTGCCGCACTCTCTGGGGCAATGAGGCGACCGTCACCAGCACCGCCTATCCCAGCCAGCATCCCGTTGTCGCCTCCTGCCTCACCCTCACCCTCCTCCTGGTGGTGGTCGTCCCGCTGACCGCCCGCGCCTACCAGCGCGCCACCACCCGCTGAATCCCGACCGGCCGATCCACGGAGTGCGGCCCCCCGGCAGATACCTGCCGGGGGGCCGCACTCGCTGTTCGCCGATCCGCTGTCCTGCGGCACCACCGTTCCCCGCGGCGCGTCAGCCGGTCTGGGAGGCCACGAAATCGCAGAGCGCGTTGAGGGCCCGCAGGGCCGGACCGGGCGGCAGGTCCGCCAGCGCCTGCCTGGCCCGGTCCAGTCGCTGGTGCATCATCGCCTCCGCCTCGGCGAGGGCCGGGGACCGGCGGAAGAGCTTCAGAGCCCGGCGCCGCTCGGCGGGACCGGCGGTCGGCCCGGCGGAGAGCAGTTCGCGCAGCGTGGCGCCCCGCGGCGTCGGGTCCGCGAGCGCCAGGAGGACCGGAAGGCTGGCGACGCCCGCCGCCAGGTCCGCGCCCTGCTCCTTGCCCATCTGCTCGGTCGGAGCCTTGAGGTCGAGCAGGTCGTCGGCTATCTGGAAGGCCAGGCCCAGCTCCTCGCCGTACTCTCCCAGCGCCCGCACCACCGGTGCGGGCGCGCCCGCCTGCTGGGCGCCGGTCCGCAGCGCCATGGCGAGCAGCGCGGCGGTCTTGCCCGAGATCACCCGGAAGTAGTGGCTGATGGCGTCCTCGCCGCGGCCGGGGCCGACGAGTTCGCTCAGCTGTCCCGCTACGAGGGCCCCCGCGACGTCGGCGTTGAGGGCGACGGCCTCCGGTCCGAGCTCCGCGGCGAGCTGGGCGGCCTTGGCGAGCAGGAGGTCGCCCGCCAGGACGGCGAGACGTTCGCCCCACCGGGCATTGGCACTGGACACACCGTGCCGCGTGGCCGCGTTGTCCATGACGTCGTCGTGGTAGAGCGATGAGACGTGAACCAACTCGGCGATCACCGCCGCCTGGATCACACCGTGCCGCCAGGGATCCCCGAACTCGGCACCGAGCAGTACCAGGAGCGGCCGCAGCCGCTTGCCGCCCGCAGTGGTGAGGTGGCCGGTCAGACCGGCGATCCTCGGGTCCTGAGCGCTGTCCGCATCGGCGAGCAACTGCTTCTCCGCCGCTTCGAGCCCGTCGCGCAGCCGAGCCTCGAGCCCCGAGTCGTCAAGGGCGAGTCTGCGGACCAGGGCAGCCCTGCGCAGACGGCCGGGCAGCGGCACCTCGTACATCGCCTTCAAAGCCATCGCGAAATACTCCCTGTCGCCCCTGCGGAACGGCTCGGGCCCGGTGAATGGCCGGCGAATATCCGGCGAAATCTCCCCGCCGCTTCCCCTCGCCGATCGCGCCCTTCCTCTCCTGAATTTCCTCACCATCGCAGGGGTTTTTCGGTGCCACAACGACGCTGACACGAAGTTGCCACCGCGGCAGGTCCGAGGCCATCGGCCCCCTACAGGGAGTTCGGAGGAGGCCGGGCGGCAGGGGCGGGTGGAAACGGCACTTTGGCAGGAACCTGCACCGGTGCTCGACAAGCAACCGCAACCCCCCTGTAGACATGCGTTATGACACCCTCCGCCCCACACGTCGCCGTCTTCAGTATTCCGGCAGCCGGCCACGTAAATCCCACGCTGGCCATCGTGGCCGAGCTGGTGCGACGCGGACACCGGGTCAGTTACGCCACCAACGAAGAATTCGCGCCCCGTGTGGCGGCGGCCGGCGCCACACCTGTCGTATGCGCGACATCCCTCCCCTCCGCACGCCGCGGGGAGAAATTCCCACTGGACGACCCGATTGCGATGTCGGACCTGTTCCTTGAGGAATCGATCTCGGCGCTCCCCGGCCAGTTGGCGGCCTTCGAGGACGACCGGCCGGATCTCATTCTCTACGACTATGCCGCATTCGGAGCGCAGATCCTGGCGCAGCGCTGGGGAGTTCCCGCGGTGCGGACGTCACCGACCCATGTCTCCGGTCCGGGGTACATGGATGAGCTGGAGGCCTTCTACCCCTTTCTGGAGGACGACCCGGCGTGGACCGCGCACCGCCAGAAATTCCAGGACTTCCTGGACGCCGGCGGTATCGACGTCCCGATCGATGAGGTGATCTACCGGGGCCGGGCGGACGGGTATCTCGCCACCGTCCCCCGCGAGATCCAGAAGGACCTCGACCAGCTGGACGACCGGTACACCTTCGTCGGGCCCTGCCTCGACGAGCGCGATTTCCAGGGGAACTGGGAACGGCCGGACAACGGGCTTCCGGTGCTGCTGGTGGCCTTCGGCTCGGTCTACAACCATCAGCCGGACTTCTATCGGATGTGCGTCGAGGCCTTCGGCGACGCCGGCTGGCATGTGGTGCTGGCGGTCGGCGATCAGGTCGGCCGGGACGATCTCGGCCCGCTTCCCGAGACCTTCGAAACCCACGCGTCCGTACCGCAGTTGCAGGTGCTGTCCCAGGCGAGTGCCTTCATCACGCATGCCGGGATGGGCTCCACCCTCGAAGGTCTCTACTTCGGTGTGCCGATGGTCGCCATCCCTCAGGCGTACGACCAGTTGGACAATGCCCGGATCATTTCCGAGCTCGGACTCGGCCTGAGCATCCCCCCGGACCAGGTCACCGCGGAGCGCCTGCGGTCAGCCGTGACGGCTCTGACCTCCGATCCCGCGGTGGCCGGCCGGCTGGCCGAGGTGAAGCGCAGCGTGCGCGGGGCCGGTGGCGCGGGCGCGGCCGCCGACCTGATCGAGAAATGCCTTCCGGCCGGACACGTCGCCGTCTAGCCCCATGGGCTGATGCGGATCATCCAGGAGAGGGACGTCGGCCCCGCAGTGGACCTGAGATCGTTGGAGTCATGAAATCCATAGGGGAATCCCGGTGGGCGGCGTACGCCGCGTTCGTCTGGATGGTCTCATCGGTCGTCTGGCACATCGGAATGGGTGTCGTCGCCGATGACGATGTCGCGGACGGCGGCCCCTGGGGGTATACGGCCTATATCGCCTACGATTCGCTGATCATCATCATGTCGATTGTCGGCGCCGTACTGTGTCTGGCCACGGTCCGGCCGTGGGGCGACAGGCTGTCGCGACGAACGGTGCTGGCTCCGATAGCCATAGGCAGCGTACTGCTGATCGTCCGTGGGGTGCCCGGACTGATCGAGAATATTTTTGTTCTGACCGGAATCACGCCCAGGGGTTTCCTCGGAGTGGTTGATGACTCGGTCGAGACACCCTCCACCACAGAGGTGTGGCAAGGAGTGGCCATCAACGCGTATTTCTTCGTCGGAGCGATTCTCCTGGTCCCCGCCACCATCAACTATTTTCGCCGCACACGCGCCGCGGTGCGTGTCGAGGAGGATGTGACCGGATGAGTACTTCCTGGAAAACAGCACGCATTCGCAGGTCTTCCGGTTCTCCCGCCTCGCCCGGATTCACCGCACCACCCGACGCGCTCCGGAAGCTGGGCTACGCCACCTTCGCCTGGGTCGTTGTATTCGCCGCCTTCCACGTCTACTGGGGCTTCGGCGGTCAGTTCGGCTTCGGCGACGCGAGCAATACCGTGCCGGATGTCCGCACCGCGGCCGACTGGGCCTACACCGTGGTCATCGGCATCATGTTCGTGGTCGGTGCGCTCATCCCGTTCGCGACGTTCCAGCCCTGGGGACGCAAGGTCCCGACGTGGATGATCCTCACCTGTTCCTGGACCGGGTTCGCGCTGCTGGCGATCCGCGGCTTCTCGGGACTGCTCGACTCCGGCCTGCGCGAGTCGGGACTGATGAAGAACGGCCTCACCGGGCTGACCTATGAGCAGGTGCTGGGCGACGCACATCCCACCGCGTACACCTTGTGGTCGTCCAGTGGCGTCGACCTGTACTTCTTCATCGGTGGAGTGCTCTTCGGCCTCACCGCCATCGGTCACCGCCGCGCGGTGCGCAACGCACGATGACCGCGTCGGCTCGCCGGGCTCGCTGAGACCGGGACCGCCGCGACCGCCGGCACCGAGGTGCCGGAAAGCGCCGGACAGGCAGAGCTGTCCGGCGCTTTGTCGTGCGATCAGAGCAGGCGTAGGAGTGCGACGGCGAGGACGCCGTCGCGGTCGACGGTGGTGATGGCGGCGATGCGGCCTGGGGTGGTGGGGTCGTGTTGGGCGGTGGTGAGGGTGGTGATGAGTTGGAAGGTG
>NZ_JAPVLU010000073.1 GCF_027158205.1 Streptomyces sp. H39-S7
TCGGATCCGTTCTTGGCGAACTTCACCATGTCGTCGCCGACGGCGACCTGGGACAGGAACACCTCCGCAGCCTGGAGTTCGGCGGTGGTGGGGAGCTGGAAGGCCGTGCCGCGCTGGAGCGCGGCGGTGACCGCCGCGGTTACGGCGGGGTGGGCGTGGCCGAGAGGGCAGCAGGTCAGCCCGGCGAACCAGTCGGTGTAGCGGTGGCCGTCGGCATCCCAGACCCAGGCGCCCCGGCCGTGGGAGAGCAGCGGCGGAGCGAGGGCGGGCCATTGGTCATGTGCCTTGCTGTAGGCGTGGGCGCCGGCCGGCACGAGCTCGCGCAGACGGGTCGCGGCCGCCAGGCCGTGCGGGTGCGGGGTGGACACGGCGGGAGTCCTTCCGGTGGTCGGGTCAGGTGAGCTTGAGCGACAGGCCGCCGTCGACGATCAGGACCTGTCCGGTGATGTAGGAACTGTCGGGTCCGAGCAGGACGGCTGCGGTGGCCGCGATGTCGGCCGGGGTGGCGAGACGGCCGAGTGGGATGCGCTGTCGGAGCATCGCGCGCGGGAAGCCGGGGTCGGCGAGGGAGCGTTCGGTCTCCACCGCGCCGGGAGCGAGCGCGTTGATCCGGACGCGGGGCGCGTAGGCGGCGGCCATGGTCCGCGTCAGCATGGACAGGGCCGCCTTGGAGGCCTCGTAGGCCGCGGAGTCGGGGCCGGTGAAGGTCGCGGCGATGGAGGAGATCGTCACAGTGGAGCGCAGCGTGGGCTGGTCAGCCGCGGCCCGCAGGAGCAGGAAGGCGGAGGTGACGTTGGTGCGCATCACCGCGTCGAAACTGCTGGAGGTGGTCTGCTCGATGGGGGTGGTGTCGATGGTGGCGGCGCAGTGCACGACGTGGTCCAGCCGCCCGTAGCGGGTCAGGGCTTGCTGCACCAGGCGGGCCGGCACGTCAGGATCGGCCAGATCAGCAGGCCAGAACGCCAGGCTGGTGTGGTGGGCATCGAGGTCGGCGGTCAGCGCTGCAGCGCGCTCGCCGTGGCGGTGGTAGGTGGCGGCGAGGCGGTGGCCGTCGGTGTGCAGGCGGCGGACCACGGCGGCGCCGATGCCGCTGCTGCCTCCGGTGACCAGGGTGACCGGCCCGGTGTTGGGCGGCCGGGTCACGGGCGGGAGCCTTGCAGGCCGTGCCGGTCCATCCAGGATCCGAGCAGCGTCCGGAATCCGTTGAGCATGACGGGGTCGGGCCAGGCCGCCCCGAAGTAGGGGAATGCGGCCAGGTACTCGATGCCCTGGTAGATGGTCAGGCGGTCGTCGAAGCCGTCCGGCAATGCGCCGGTGGCGGTGTATCCGTCCAGGAACGGGATGCGCAACTGGGGGTGGCGGTCGAAGACCCACATGCCCAGCTTCACGAAATCCCATATCGGGTCGTAGAACGCGGCGGCCTCCCAATCCAGCAGCCCGGCGGTGTCCGGGCAGCCGTGGGGGGCGAGAGTGTTGGGCAGGTACAGGTCGCGGTGGGTCAGGCAGGGCACGACGTCCCCGCCCAGTTGCTCGATCAGGGCGGTGAGGTGGCCGCTGACCGTGAGCAGGACGTCGGGCGGCAGCACGTCGACTTTTGCGGTGGCAGTCGTCAGCCGGTCCAGACGGGCCAGACAGGCAGCCTGCCAGGTGGGGTAGGTGACCGTGCCGGCGGCGTCCTCGGCGAACCGGGGCCCGCGGACGGTGTGCAGGACGGCGGCCGCCTGACCCAGGGCATAGCCGAAGCGCGCGGTGCGGGCGGGGTCGAGCAGCGCGAGGGCGGCGGCGCCGTCGGTTCCGGGGATCCATGTCTGCACGTAGCACGGCCGCTGCAGTGGTCCGCCGGCTTCGCCGATGGCGACGACCTGTGGGGTGAGGACCCCGGCGGCGGCCGCCATCTGTTGTGCGGCTGCTTGCCGGAACAGGTCGCTCTGCTCGGGGCGCCGGATGCCGGTCTTGATCAGGTAGACGCCGCTGGTGGTTGCGACCTTCCAGGACAGGTGCCCCCAGCCGGTAGAGATGGGCGCGATGCGCGCGACCTCCTCACCGGTGAGCTGGGTGAAAGCGACCCGTGCGAGTTCGACCGGCGGATGTTGGGCTGCCAGGGCGGGGAGCGTCATCGGGTGCCTCCAGTGATGGGGGACAGGGCAGCGAGCAGTCCGGCCGACTGCGCGAGGCCGGTCATCGGCTGAGCCAGCCGCCAGACCGGCACCGTCCGGGCCAGGACGGCGGCTTGCCCGGTCAGGTCCAGCGCGGGCGTGGGCAGGTAGGGGTCCAGCCACGTCTCGTACGGGTCGGCGGCCGTCAGACGTGAGACCAGTACCTCGGCGGCGGCCTGGGGTTCCACACGTTCCAGGGCGCAGCGCTCGCCCGGCTCCAGCACAACGAGCGCGGACAGTCCGGTGGTGGCGGTCAGTTCCGCATCGAGCACGGCCGCCAGCATTTGCGGCCGCAGGTACAGTGCGCCCGGCGACCCACCGCCTTCCGCTCCCTCGGTCAGGGCCCGCGCGGCGGCGCCCAGGTGGGGCAGGCTCTCGGCCCTCACCTCGATGGCGCGCGGCAGTCCCCGGGCGGTCACCCGCCCGTCGTGGAGGCACAGTACGGCGTCGTCGTTGGCGACCAGGCGCGCGCGGCGGTGGTGGTGCAGGTAGGCGATCAGTGTGCTGGTCTTGCCCGAACAGGAGCCGCCCAACAGCGCGATGCCGTCGCTGCCGCCCGGCAGGGACACCACCGCGGCGTCGGCGAACAGAGCGCCATCGGCGGCGAGCTGGCGGCGGATCAGGGCGCGCAGCACCCGCACCACGGGCGCGGGTCCACCAGGACAGGGCAGGTGCACGGTGCGGTCGGCGGCCGAGAAACGCACGTCGGTTCCGGCGCGGGAAGCCACCGGCGGGGCGAGGGTACCGGGGCCGATCCGCACCGTCCAGACGTCGGGCGGGGCCGTGGTCCGGTCCGGGGCGGTGGTGATCCACGGGCGGCATGCGAAGGCCAGTTCGTCCAGGAACGGCTGGGCGCCGTGCACGACCAGTCGGGCCGGGCCGCAGACCATCACGTCGGTGCTCACCCGGTCACCCCCGCGAAGCGGCCGGTGAGAAGGGCCTGCTGGTCGGTGAGGTCGCGCAGTGCTGCCAGCGGCCGTGCGAGCGCCGGATGCACGTCCCGCCCGGCGCGGCGCAGCGCGTCCAGATGCCCGCGGTCAGGCAGTTGCGAGAGCACCATGGCGGGCCACAGCGCAGCAGTCTCCGCCTCGGCCAGCGGGAGCGGGGCGGCCTGCTGGTAGCCGGTCAGGACCGCGTCCAGCAGCCGGGGCTGGAGCCGGTAGTCGCCGCTGCCGGCCCGGGCGAGCATCAGCAGGCCGGTGGCCAGGTCGGTGACGCGGGGGCGCCGGCCGATGCCGTCCAAGTCAAGGACACCGGTGATCCGGCCCCGCCCGTGCAGCAGGTTCCCGCCGTGGACGTCCCCGTGACCCCAAACCCGAGCGGTCAGCTGCGGCAGTCCACCGGCGTGCCGGTGCAGGCGATCCAGGTGCGGGCGGTAAGCGGCCAGCAGGCGCCGGTGCTTGCCGGCAACGTCGTGCACGGCCGCCCAGGTCTCCTGCGGCGCGGTCAGCCACGCGTCCCACGCGGTGTCCGGCCCCACCACGCGCGACCCGCCGAGGTGGTCGGGGAGCTGGTGAAGGTCGGCGAGGTGTCCGGCGGCCAGCCCGGCCAGGTTCGCGGTCACCGGGTCGAGGGTGCGGCCCGGCAGGTAGTCCAGAACCATCCAAGGCCGACCCTGGCGGTCGAGCACCCAGCCGCTCCCGTCCGCGGTGCGGTGCGGACGGGCGACCGGTAGACCGAGGTCGTGGGCGGCCTCGTGGACGCTGAGCAGGAAGTCCAGCCGGCCCGGGCGCGCGTCGCGCCGCGGACAGCGCGCCACCCACCGGGGCCGGCCGTTGTGGTCGGTCAGAGCGACGCACCGGTTGGCGGTCGCTCCGCCGCCCAGCAGTTCCCCGCCTCGGACCGGTAAGCCGAAAGCGGTCCGGGCGAGCTGCGCCGCCAGGTCGACGTCCGCGCCGTTGGTGGCGTCGGTGAGGGTCACCGGGTTCCTCCCATGGGGGTGAAGAAAGGGGCCAGCGGATTGCGGCGCAGTGCGGCGGCCGCCCGGGTCAGGTGCTCGGCGGTCTCACGGCCGTACGGTTCGGCGCGGGGGACCTCGATGGACACCGGACCGCAATAGCCGGCCGTATGGAGCGCGGTGAGCACGGCGGGAAGGGGGAGCCGCCCCGCGCCGGGCATCACCCGGCGCGGGCGACCGTCACCGACGTCGTGGGGCAGGTCCGCCAGATGTACCCAGCCGATCGCGCCGGGCGGCAGCGCGGCGATGTGCCCGGCCGGGTCGAGACCTGCCAGGGCAAGCGCGACGACGTCGACCAGGAGCCTTGCGTTGGGCGCGCCGGTCTGGGCCCACACCGGCCCGGCCTTCTCCAACAGGCCAGGGGCGTGGAGTTCAACGTTCACCGCCAAGCCGTGAACGGCTGCGGCCTCGGCCAGCTCGGCGAGTCGGGCCGGGACCCCGGCCGCCGCACCCTCGCCGGCGGCGCGCGGTACGAACACCGACAGGCTCCCGGCACCGCACAGGGTGGCCAGACGGCAGGCGCCTTGCCATGCGGCCAGGGCCTGCGGCCACACCGCGGCGGGCACGGTCACGTCGGCCGGCACGCCCGTACCGCACGAGAGCTGTCCGATCCGCAACCGGTGCCGCCCCAGAAGGCGCAGCAGGTGGAGGTGCCCGCAGGCGGCCAGGTAGTCGGCGACGGCGAAGGCCGGCACCTCCAGCACCGGGATACCGGCCCGGCCGGCGGCGGGGACCAGGTCGGCCAGCGCCAGCCGGTATCCCGCTGTTGCCTGGTCGACGCCGATGGCGAACGCCCGCGTGACGCGGGCCGGTTCCCGGTCCATGTCAGTGCATCGGGTAGGCGCCGGACAAGATGCCCTCCAGGCTGTCCGGCAAGGCGGACAAGCCCTTGTCGACCAGCGGCGCCACCGCGTCCCTGTCGGGGGCCGGGCGCCCGTCGGCGGCCGGCTCGACGCGGACCACCGCCGCCCACGGGTCGGTCAGCTCGCGACCGCTCTGCCCGACCAGAATCACCTCGGCGCCGTGCCCGAGCTCCCGGTGGATACCGGTGGCGATCAGGTCGGCGCCCACGCAGTAGACCAGACCCGTGTGGTAAACGGGATTCTTGCCGCTGATCCCCTCCATCGTGAACGGCCGCACCGCGCTGATCAGCCCGCCGTAGCGGTTGCCGCGTCCCACCAGGCCCTCGTCGCCGGTCTCGATCGAGGATCCGGTGTGAGTCAGGTACAGCTCGGGGCGGGCGTCGTCGTCACGGGTGTTCAACCAGATCCGCACCTCCAGCTCCGGGTAGGCCGTCGCCGCGTACGCGGTCAGCACGTCGCGGACGTGCTCCCGGTTACTGATGTAGGAGGCCAGGTCCGGGACGTGCGCGGCGATCTGCGGCACCGCGCAGGTCAGGTTCACTGTCCGCCCGAACCGCTGGGCCATGACCTTGATGTCGCTCCCCAGCCACCCAGAACCGAACGCGTCGGCAAGGACCCGCTCGACATCCAGCACCAGCTGCTCCGTGGCCGTCGGCGGGCTGAACGCCGCGCCGCTGGAGGTGTCGTTGCACGCCAGCCGCTTCAGCTCCGGAAGGTCATCCAGCGACTGCGGTGCGAACCAGCGCGAGCGCACGTTCGCCGCCTGGTTCTTGGCACCGATCCCGCCGGGGCTGTCACCCTGGCTGACCTCGTACAGCAGCCGAAAGTCCCGGTCCGGGTCGAGCATCGGGAACCGCTGGGCGAAGAAGTCGCGGGTGGCCGCGGTGAGCAGGTCGCGGACCGGGATGTCCTCGCCGCCGAACGCGCAGGAGGCCCGGCCGGACAGCAGCACGCGGACGGGCTCTAGCATCCGCCCGCCCCCGAAGGAGACCTCGACGCGCCCGCCGAGGATGCCGGTCTTGTCGAACTGGTGGTGCAATACCGCGCCGAAGTGGTGGCGGGTGTAGCGGCTGTAGACGGTCGACAGGTGGGAGCCGAGCGCGTCGGCGAGGGTGTCGGGGTGGCCGTGTCCCTTGCGCTCGACTACCTCGAACGGCTCGTCGGCCCGTCGGGTGTTCGCGGGGACGTAGGTCAGGTTCTTGCTGTCCATGACGGAACTCCTGGTTCAGGCGGCCGGAGCCGGGGAGGGGGCGGCGGACAGGGTGGCGGCGAAGGCCTGCAGGCGCTGCCACTGTGCGGGCAGGTCGTGCGGGCCCTGGCCGTGCGGGTCTTTGAAGAAGAACCCCAAGTCCTCCAGAGCGCCGTGGTGACCTGCTTGGTGGGCGCGGGCGGTCAGCCGGGCCAGATCCAGGACCAAGGGCGCGGCCAGCGCCGAGTCCAGCCCCTGCCAGGTGATCTGCATCTGCATCCGGGCTCCGAGGAATCCCGAGAACGTCACCAGGTCCCAGGCCGTCTTGGCGTCACCCAACTCCGGGACATCCTCGATCAGGACCGGACCGGCCGGCCGGTAGCCGAGCGCGTGCTCCAGCACCGCGCTCTTGCTGGCGGCCTTGGACGCGCACGCCGCCGGGTCGGCCAGCGTCGCGCCGTCGCCGCCACCCAGCAAGTTCACCCCGGACCACGAGGTCACCGCCAGGTTCCGCACAGCGAACATCGGCGCCAGCACGCTCTTGACCAGGGTCTCGCCCGTCTTGCCGTCCCGGCCCGCGTACGGCACCCGCTGCTGCGCGGCCAGTTCGGCCAGCGCCGGCAGCCGGGCGCCGGTCGAGGGAGTGAAGTCCACATACGAGCAGCCCGCGCTCATCGCCGCCCAGGCGTACACCGAGCTCGGCGCCAGCACGTCCTGCCCAGCCTTCAGCGCGGCCTGCAGCGCGTCCACGCTGCGGTGCGCCGGATGCGAGACGGTGGCCGGCTCGGTGGAGGCAACGTGCACCACCACCGTGCGATCCAGGCCGTGCCGCTCAGCGAAGGCCAACAGGTCCGCGGTGATCTGGTCGGCGTCCCGGCCCGGGTGACCGCTGACCGGAGCCGGACGCACCTCCCGCTCGGCCGCCGCCAGCTCCCCACCCAGCGCCGGCAGTAGCGACGCCGGCAGCACCCCGGCCGACGCCAGTTCCTCGGCCTTCTTCGCCCACGGCACCTGCGAGGTGTCGTGACCGCCGAACACCAGCTCACCGAGGTCCGGCAGACCGGCGTCGGCGAACGGCCGCAAAGCCGTCACCATGCCCCCGGTGCCGGCCAGACCCGACCGGACGGCCAGCGCCCCGGCCACCGTGGTCGTTGCCACCGACCCGCGCGCCCCAACCAGCCACACCCCTGTACGGCGCCCGCCGCCCTGATTGATTGCGGACATGCGCAACACCTCCCATTCCGCGGCCCGGTGGGGCCGTCGCTGACGATCCCTCAAGGCAAGCGCCGAACCACCGGCCGGCGGAAGGCGCACGCTGTTGCCTACCGTTGCCGCGCTCTTCCCGTCCCGGCACGAGATGTCGGTGCCCGCCAGTACGGTGTGGCTGAACTCCCCGTAACACCGTCGTCACCGAGGGGACACCATGGCGCAGCAACAGGCATTCGGACATCCGCTGGCCTTCTTGCGGCACTCCCTGGGCAACCTCGGCGCCGAGCCCTACCTGCGCCTGGTGGCGGCCCGTCATGCCTCCCTCGGCTACGGCACCATGGCCACACGCCGAGAGAAAGTCAGCCGCTGGGAAGCAGGCGTCCACGAGCCGGAGATCTTCGCTCAGCTGGCCATCGCAGACCTCCACGGCATCCCAGCCGACGCGGTACGAACCCTTCCTTGGCCCGACTGGTTACTCCTGGCTCTCGATGACCGGTCCGTAGTCGCCTTACCGTGGACACATACGGGCATGCTCCATGCTCTGGCGGACACCGTTCGTGGAGGATCGATGGACCGACGAGCCTTCCTCATCGCCACCGGCGCGACCCTGACGGGTGCCGCCGATCAGTGGCTCACCTCGCCCGGCCAGACCCCACCAACCACCGCATCCACCGACCGGGTACAGGTCACCTCATCGACCGTTGACCACCTCGATCAACGCCTGGACCACTTGCGCCACCTTGACGACTCATGGGGCGGCGGAACCCTGCGCACCCTGGCGAGCGCGGAACTCGAACACATCGAGAGCCTGCTCAACGACGGCCGCTACACCACCGCCGTGGGCCAACGCCTGCAATCCGCAGCCGCAGAGAACGCCCGCCTCTGCGGCTGGCTGGCCTTCGACTCCGGCGACCATGCAGCCGGACAGCGCTACTACCTCACCGCGTTGCGCGCAGCACGGGAAGCCGACGACCGCGCCACCGGCGCCAACACCTTGGCCTTCATGGCCATCCAGACCTACTCGATCGGCAATCCCGCCGACGCCATCACACTGGTCGATACCGCCCAAACTGCCCTCGGCCGTAACGCCACCCCGCGGGTGCAGGCCATGCTGCACGCCCGTATCGCTCGCGCCTACGCCAAAGCCGGTCGGCCCCGGGAATGCGCCCACGCCATGACGGCCGCCTACGACGCCTACGCCAAAGGCCCCCACGATGACGACCCGGCCTGGTGCTACTGGCTCACCACCGGGGAACTGGAAAACCTCGCTGGATCAAGCGCGCTCGACCTCGGCGACTGGGCCCGCGCCCTGGCCCGGTTCGACGGCGCGCTGGCCGCCGCGTACGGCAACGACG
The DNA here is from genome assembly GCF_027158205.1 of Streptomyces sp. H39-S7. GTDB lineage: Bacteria > Actinomycetota > Actinomycetes > Streptomycetales > Streptomycetaceae > Actinacidiphila. Next base: position 8,730 of record NZ_JAPVLU010000073.1, read on the forward strand.
GATACCAGCGCGACCACGCGCTCTACCTCACCCGAGCCGCTGAAGCCCACCTTGCTCAGCGCGACATCGAGCAAGCATGCGCCTCCGCAGAGCAGGCCGTCACCCTCCTGGGCGGCGTCACCTCAGCCCGCAGCTCCTCCACCCTCAGCACCTTCCGCAGCAAGCTCGACCCTTACCGCGATACCCCCGCTGCCCGGGACTTCCTCGCCTCCCTCGCCAGCTGACAGATCCATGGGGCGGACCACCCCGCCTGCATCACGCAGGGTGCGGGGTGACGGCGAGTCGTGCGCCCTCAGGAAATTGCGGTTCCACCAGGCCAACCATCCTGGCTTCCTGATCCAGCCAGAGCAGTCCGAGGCACGCGCAGTTCAGCAGGTAGTGCCCGATGTCGCTGCAGGCGCTCTGAGCCGCCTGCGCGAGTTCGACGGCAGTCAATGCCGATCCGGTCGCCGGTTCCTGTTCGGTCTCGATGACCTCGCCCGCAGTCGACACGGCTGGCCGGGTCCCTATCCCTATCCCCCGTGACTATGCCAGCGATTACGACCCCGCAGTCAGACACTTACTTCGGGAGCAGCTTCCTGCTGGTGCTGATGTTGCTCCTCGATGAGGTCGAGCTGGGCCTTCAATTCCACCATGCTGCCTGCCGAGGCCATTTGCTCTGCGAGAGCGGGGATGAACGCGTTGAGCGCGGCCCCCGCCCCCATCTCGGGGACTTGCCGCTGCCACTCCCGTACGGCGCGGCCCATTCCGCTCTCGTCGCTCATGGTCATTTCAACGCCCGGGAACAGCGGAGGTCACACCGGACCGGACGCGGTGTCCCACTCCTGAGCCTGGGTCGCATCCGATGTTGCTGGCCGCCGCCCGCACCGGGACCACCGTCTCCTCACCCCTGGGACCTGCCCGGCCAGGGCGAGCAGGTCCCAGTCTCCCGGGCGATCAGCTCAGGCGGCCGACGGTGCGGCTGCGTACAGCATGGCGTTGGTGGGGGTGGCGTCGTCGCCGAAAACAGGGGTGATGATCGGTTCCCACGGGCCGGCGGTTTGCAGTTGGTGCAGGGTGGTGATGCCTGCGGGGAGCCGGGCGGCGGCACGACGCAACCGTGAATCGGCTGCCGCGAGCGCGCGCAGATCAGCAGTTCGACGGTTCAAGGCGGCGGTGGGAGCGCCGGTGAGGACGAACAGCACGCGGGGGAAGGCGGGGTAGCGATCCTGCCAGGCCGCACCACCACCCGACGGGGCGGCGCCCGTGCGGGATCGTGTGGTGGTAGGGGTCGGGTGGTAGCCCTGGTAGCGGGAGTAGGCGCGGAGTTTGTCGGCGAGGCGGTCCGGGGTCATGGTGGCGCGGTCGATCTCCAGGAAGTAGCTGCAGATCGTGCGGGTGTTTTTGTGCCGGTGAATGTAGGACAGGACGGCGTCGGGGATCAGGAAGGCTTCGTCGCCGGTGCGGCTGTCACCATCGCGCAGGCGGTGGGCGAGCTCGGCCTCCCAGTCCAGTGGTCCGCATTCGTGCCCGGCTCTGCGGGCCGCTTCGACGAACGCCAGGCCGGTGGCGTTGATGGCCAGGGTGTGTTCCTGTAGCTGGGAGGCAGCGCTCTGCTCTGTCATCCGGTAGGCGCGAGGGCGTACCTCGCCGGCAGCCTCCACGAGGTCCGCTCCCGCACTGGTGCAGTACCAGGCGAGTTCGCCCTGCCCTCCGCGGCGGCGCACGGTCGCGCCCGCGAGCTGCAGGTTGCGCAGCAGGTTCAGTTGGCGGCGCAGGTACACCGGGTATGTGGTGTGCGGCTGCAGCAGCTGTTGGAGCTGACTGGTGGTCATCAGCCGGTGTTGGTACAGCACCGGCAGCAGCTGTTCGGCGAGCTGCGGCAGACCGTGCGTGCGGAGCATTCCGGCGGGATAGGCCATTGAAGGTTCTCTTCTTCTCGGTCGTCGCCGGCCTCTGCGGTGCCGGTGTCGTGGGACAGGTCATGGCGCATGACGTCGTGCTGGCCGGTCGGCGCTGCCACCGGGGCGGGCGGGTGCGCGGCGAGGTAATCGCCGATCCGTTCGTCGAGGGTGGACAGGTCGGCGAGGATCTTCGCGACGGGGCGCCGGCCCAGGGAAATGTCGATGGCAGCGTCCAGGTCGGGCAGGGCGTTCGGGTCGTAATAGTTGGCCAACACCTGGTCGACCGGCACGCCCCTCACCTTGAACGGGGTGGTGCGTTTGCCGTGGAGCATGACGCTGACGATGTATTCGTACTTATCCAGGCCGGCGAGGGTCTCCGGTGTGATGCCGGGCATCCGGTTCGCGACGTAACGGGCCTCGTCGATGTCGGACGCGGTCGACGACAGGACGGACTGGTTCTGGAATGCCGCTTGCCGGGTGGTCTCCGACAGGCGCATCGCCATCTGCGTCATGGCCATAAGCCGCACCTCGTACTTGCGCAGCTGTTCGAAGATCTTGGCGATGAACCCGCGGCCGGCGGCGTCGACGGCCGCGACCTCATCCATCCAGGCAAAGAACGTCCGGCGCTGCTCAACGGGGGTGTCCTGGCGGGACGTGCCGGCCAGGAACAGATCGAAGATCAGCAGGCTGGTGATGAGCGAATCGCCCGCGCCGGTTCCGGACGGTGCGATGAGCACGATGCTCCCGTTGTCCATGGCGTGCCGCACGTTGTACGTGGACAAGGAGCCGCCCAGGAACGTTTTGAGGCTGAGGGAGGTCTCCAGCACGTCCAGCGCGTTGGTAACCGTCGGCACCGCGGTCGCGGCGTATTTCGGGAAGGTGACCCGCCAGAACCGCCTGACGTCGTCAGACATGTTCTCGAGGACGCCCGCCCGCCACTCGTCCTCCGTCAGCAGGGATTTGATCTGGAAGATGGTGGGCTGCAGCTCAGGGCAGCCCGCCGAGACCAGCTGGTACGCCAAGTGGGCGAGCACCAGAACGGCATTGCTCAAGATCGCCCGTGCCTGTGGGGCGTTGTTGCCCCAGCCCTGCGCTGAAGCGATGCCGCCGACGATGGCACCGACGACATCCTGGATGTCCTCGATCGGGCGGCCGCGCATGTCCAGGGGATTCCAGCACCCGAAGGGGCTGTCCATGCTGGGCTTGGCCAGGTCGATCAGCTGGACGCGGTCCCGCACCGCCGGATGTGTCAGATACGGGCGGGCCCGGGTCAGAGCTTCCCCGTGCGGGTCCAGGAACCAGCACCCGTACCCGCCGTAGGCGAGGGTGATCATCTGGACCAGGGCCTGCTCCGTCTTGCCGAATCCAGATTTGCCCAGGCCCAGGCCGAACAGCACATCGGCGACGTGGGCGGCAGCCAGATACTCCCGGCCGCCGGCACCGGTCACCCGGCCCAGCGGGACCATGCCGGGCTGGCCGGTCCATTCGGGCAGCCCGGCCGGGGCGGGCGGCACCACACCGCCGCACCGGGCGACGTTGGTGGCCGCGCAGTGCTTCGTAGGCGGTTTCAGCAGGCCGGCGATCTCCGTGGTGGTGACCCACTGCCGCTTGGCGGGAGCGAACTCACCGGTGGCCACGCGCCGGTCGAACGAGCGGCGGCGCCACCACACGTTGCTGTACGGCCTCCAGGCGGTGCGGCGGGGTCCGACCGGGCGCCACCGGTTCTCGCCGGAGAACATCGCCATCGCGCCGAGCAGCTGGTGCAGCAGTGCGCGGGCCCGCACCGGATGCGTGGCGCTGACCCGGATGAGGACCTGCACGGCGAAGACCGGCTCGCCCAGCGTGAATTTGCCCACCCCGTCGGCGAGGTCGACCTGCCGGGGCACCTTCGCCGGGCGTTGCCGGTTGCCGAGGGAGGAGCTGATCCCCATGCCGTCGGCCAGGACGGTGCGCACGCTGTCCACCCAAGCGCCGCCTCCACCGCCGGGACCGAGGCGCTCCCCGAACGCGGACGGTCCGCGCCGGGCCGCGCGGGCGATCAGCGCCCGGCGGCGGCGGTCCACCTGGCCGTCCGGTACCGGCACCAGGTCCACCATCACATCGGCCTGTTCGCCGTCCTGGCTGCGCACGGCGGCCATGGCCGCGGCGAGGCGTTGCAGCGGGTCGGGGTCGGGGCCCAGGCGGGCCAGCGGCCGGTGATCGGGCCGGGCCAGAACCAGCTCGGCCCGCGCCACATACATGCGGCGCCCATCCCTGACGGCGTCCGCAGCCGGCTTGTTCTTCATGTCCACGCTCATCAGACGGTCCTTCCGGTGGGTTGGGTGCGTGCTGCTGCAGGCGCGGGTGGGGGTGGTGCGCCGTCGAAGCGGATTCGCGGCCCCTTCGGGCGGGCACCCGCGATGTGGGCGGGAACGACTTCCACGTCCGCGTATCCGGGCATCCGCAGCAAGCTCTCCGCGCGCGCCGGACCCTCCAGCAAGGTGCGCATCTTGCTGTCGGTGTAGGTGGTCCGCAGCCGGGTGGCCACCGCGCGCCGGGGCATCGGCCCGCAGGCGGCGCGGACCGAGGCGATCTGTCCGGCCGCCCAGCGCAGTTCGGACGGGCCGGCCTCGAAGGTGCTGGCGGGCAGCAGCTCGAAGGCGACCCGCTCGCGCAGCGCGGCGGTCGCCCGCTGACGCCACCACCCCGCTGCGGCAGCCCATCCGATCCCGGCGAGGAGCACGCCGGCGGCGGCCCACCACCGGTAGGCGCCCAAGAACGCCGCCATCTGCTGCGGGACGTGCTCGATGTCATGCAGGACGATCCGCGGGTCTCTCACGTCGACCACCGGCGCAGACCACCGGTGCACCCCATGGGACGGAACATGTTCAGCCTCCTGATCTGTGAGGCGGGCCCATCCCACCTCATCTACCTACGGGAAGTGCGCGGGCGGCCCCGGATGTGACACGGGGACGGAAAATCGAGCGAAAACGGTGGGAGGAGACCACCGCCCCGGCGGTGGGATCACCACGTCACGACCCGGCGGACCGCCACGACCCGGGTGATGTTGCTGGTGGACTGTCGCCAGGAGGCGTAGCTGACCAGTCGGGTCTGCAGCCCCGTTCTGGGAGACTCGAGGAGCTGGCCACCGCCCACGTAGAGGCCGACGTGTCCCGGGCTGCTGGTGGTGCCGTCGGAGCCGGCGGAAAACACCAGGTCACCGGGGAGCGGTGCGTCGGGACTGACAGCGATACCGGCGTTGACCTGGTCGAACGTGGTGCGCGGCAGGTTCACGCCGGCGGCGTGGTAGGCCTGTTGGACCAGGGAACTGCAGTCGCACTGATGGGCCGGGTCGGAGCCGAGACCGTGGGTGCAGTCGCCGCCCAGGTGATACCAACCACCCCGCTGCTGCAGAGCCCAGGCCAAGGCAATCCGGATCTTTGCGGGGGCGTTCGCGGGCAGTGCGTACTCGGTGGGCAGCTGCTGGGCGCCGGTGGCAGCGGTGTACTTTGCGGCGCCCGCCATGATCGTGCGCACGTACTGGTTGGTCTGGCCGGAGGCGAACTCCTTGGGGGGAACGCCCCGGTAGCGCTGTACGGCGCCCCAGCCCGCGTTGTAGCCGGCCAGGGCCAACTCGATCGGTTGTCCGGGGTAGCCGGAGGCGGTCGCCTGCTTGAGCAGGCTGCACATGAACGTGCCCTGGGCGGTGATGGCGTCCGCGGGATCCCAGACGTTGGCGGCGCCGTCCCCGTTGGCGTCGGTCTTCCAGGTGTTCCAGGTCCCGGGCATGAACTGGGCGATGCCCTCCGCGCCAGCATTCGAGCGGGCGGCGGGATTGAACCCGCTCTCCTGCTGGAGCTGGGAGGCGAGAACCGGGGCGGGAAGCCCGGGGCACGCAGCGGCAGCGCGCAGGACCCACGGCTCATACGCGGCCGGCACGCTGCCGGGCTTCAGGGTGCCGCCACCCGTTCCCACCGGGGCGGTGCGGGAACGGGCGGCGGCCTGCAGAGCGGCGTTGCCGGTCCCGGTGGCCACCGCAATGAACAGCACCAGAACCCCGAACAGCGCCAGGACCGTGGTGAGCGCGACGCCTCCGCCGACCGACCAGGCGCGGCGGCTCACGTGCTGCCGCCGCGCGGCCGGGGCCGGAGCGCGGGCGCGCCGGGCGGGGTGCGGCGCTCCAGCCGCCGGCGGAGCTCGGCCTGACGGGTGGAGTGGGGCGGCGGGGTGGAGGGAGGGACGGGAGCGGGCACCCGGCGTGGCCCGGGGCGCGGAAGCGGCAGAGGTCCGGGGCGCGGCCGCGGCCGCGGTGGCGTTCGGGGCTGCGGCGGCGTCGTGGGCTGCGGAGGTGCGGTGGGCTGCGGCGGGTTGTTGGGCTGCGGTGGCATGACCAGCTGCGGGGCGGCCGGGCGGTAGGGGCCGGCCTGTGTCGGCGGCGCTTGCGGCTGCGGCTGCGCGGGCGGTGCGGTGTTCGGGCCGCGGCCGTTGGGGCGTCGCTGCGGTGGGCGGGGAACGGGCCGGGGTCCGCGCCGTGGGGCGGTCTGCAGGCGTCGGGCCAGGCGGGCCCCGGTGCCGCGCATGGTGGTGGCGGTGCCGCCGCTGATGGCCAGCGCGCCGAGCGTGAGCGCGCCCCGCCCCAGCGCTCCGCTGCGCTGGCTGGAGTCCTCGCCGTAGCCGGCCCGGAAGATCGCCTTGCCGGCACCGCCGACCCGGTTGCCGTCCATGCGGGTACGGAAGTTGCCCGCAGCACGCCGGGCAGCCTTCGCGACCTTCTTGCGATAGATGAACGCCGCGATGCACACGATGTCCAGCACGAGGAACCGCAGGGCCAGGCTGCCGAGGAACGCGTCGTCCAGGGACGGGTCCAGAAGTGTGGTGATGAAGACGAGGAACACCGCGAGCAGCAGCACCGACATGATCAGGGTCTGGAAGACTTTCAGCAGGTTGGCGCACCACTGCCACAGCAGGGTGCGGCCACCTCCGGGCAGGGTGCCGGCGACCAGGACGCCCTCGCCGCGGATGGCTTCCAGCGCGATGCGGCACTGCGCGGCCAGCAAACTGCCAGCCAGGCGGCAGATGAAAAAGGTGACGATGAGCGAGGCCAGCGCGACGAACAGCGCTCCGGCGAGCTTGTCGACCGAGGCCTTCTTCGCGGAGGCGACGTCGCCAGGCACGCACTTGGCCTCGAAAGCGCCCATCGGCGGCTTGCCGTAGTGGTCCTTGACCCACCCGCCGACGATGCCGACGACCTGGTCCGTGCCCCACTGCTGAATCCCCGTCGGGTCCAGAGGACTAGGGGCACCGGTGAGCCGCGAGAGTGAGTCGTGGTCCTTGATCCACTGGATGTTGCTGTCGGCCTGCCGGTCCCACGCCAACTGCTGGATCTTCGCCTCGGCGTAGGCCTTGGAGCAGTCCCGGTCGAAAGTCCTGCCGTACTGCAGGAGCTCGGCCGGCTTCACGATCAGGGCATCGACCAGGCTGTCGCTTATCGGCCGGGCCAGGGCGCTGACGTCGTTGGTGGAGACCAGGGAGCGGGTACCGGTGGTGTGGCCGCTGTTGATGATGATGCCAGCCACTTCCAGGCTGAAGCCCTGGGCGGCCCCGAGTATCCCGCCGTTCTCTCCGCCCATGAGCTGCTCGGGCGGAGAGATCAGCGCGGTCGCGCACAGGGCGGAGATGACGAGGGTGAGTGCGGCTTCGCCGACTCCGCGGGCCCGGTCGCCGACCATGATGTGCCACGCGCACACCGTGGCCGCGACCACCAGGAACAGGCCCGGTAGCCCGAGCTGAACGATGACCTGGCTGTGCAGGCTGGAGGAGATGGCCAGCACCGGCTTGAGGAGGATCTTCGCCAGGCCGAAGCTCAGCGCCCAGGTGATCAGCCAGCACGCGAAGGCGATCATCCATTTCGTGGCCGCGAAGCAGATCTCGATCAGGAATCCGTAGACCTTCAGCGACCAATCGGTCAGGCCTCCGGTGTCCGGGTTGATCGTGTAGACCTGGATCGGGACCCCGTACTGGTCGGTCGTGTTGAAAACGCCCAGCACACCGCCCTCATCGGGCAGCTCCTTGCGCAGCTGCTCCGTAGCCTGATCCATCAGCACCCGCTGCGTCGCGGCCGAGAACGCATCACCCATGTCCTGCGCCTGCTGCAGGCGCTTGGTGATGTCCTGGTCGCTGATGCGCGGGAGACCGCCGCCCCCGCCGGCGCCTGATCCGTCGCCGGGAGGCGTGGTGGTCCCGGCCGTCGGCCCGGCCGCCGGCGTGGTCGGTGCTGTTGTCGGTGCTGTTGTGGTGGGAACGGCAGTTGGGCTGGGCGCGGGTGTGGGGTCGGCGTGGGCGTTACCGGAGGTCCACAGCACAGCGGTGAGCGCGGCCAGCGCGAGCAGCACGCCGATCCGTCGCCGGCCGAAAGCGCCGTGGGTCGCTGCCCGTAGTCGGCGGATCATGCGGCGCTCCGGCCAGGGGTGGAGTGGATCTGCTCCTGGGCCTTCGGGTCGGAGGGCAGGAGCACGCGCATCGTCCCGATCCGCTTGTTGAGGTCCCGGTACAGGCACTCTCCGGCGCGCACCGCCTTCTCTTCGGCGGACAGGTCCATCGGGGACAGGCCGGTCGTGACCAGGTCGACCAGGTTCCGGTCGGTGGAGTCCAGGCCCAAAAACTCGAGGCCGCGCATGGCGAGGGTTTCGTCGGTCTGCCGGAACAGGAACCGGTGCGGGATCAGGCCGCGCAGGACCGCACCGAGATGGCTGTCCGCAGGGCCGATGTCGTAGCTGTCGTGGGTGCCCAGCAGGGCCCCGGCACGGTGCTTGCGGCCGTCACGCAGCTGCTCCAGGAGCAGCTCCTGGCCTTCGGGGGAGGAGGTCAGCCACCAGCACTCGTCCCAGACGCTGACGGCGAATTCGTCCTTCGACCCGAAGGTGATCTCGCGGCAGAGAGCGGCGACCAGGTACATCAGCGCGCGGCCGATGATCTTCTCGGTCTCCATGCGCTCCATGCGGAACTCCGACTCCAGCTCGCTCTTCTTGGGCAGCTGCAGGGAGCTGACGGAGAAGACCACGCTGTCCGCGGTGACCGTGGCGATCGGCGGGAGCGACGGGTCGAAGATGACCCGGGCCAGGTCCTCCTCGGCAGCAGCCGCAAGCTTGCGGGCCAGCACGCTGGCCGTCGCATCGTGGGCGCCGCGTGCGGCCAGCTCCGTGGTCAGGGCCTGCATGCTCGCCCCGTCGCGGGAGAGCACAGCCTTGATGGCCTCGGTCAGGACGACGCCCTCGATGTCCATCGGCTTGATGCCGAGCAGCAGCGTCAAGAAACTCTTCGTCCGCCGCGACCGCTGTTCGGGGGCGAAGATCCGCAGCGGGTCGAGGGAGATCTCCGCGGAGTCGTCGACCGTGATGACCTGGGTGGTGCCGGGGCACGCCCGCGCGAATCGCTCCCATTCGCGGTCCTCGGTGCGGTCCACGACCACGACCCGGCCCCGGGATCCCGGCCAGTTCACCCGGCGCCCGGCCGCGAGCACCGAGAACATGGCGGACTTCAAGGCGACCGACTTGCCGGCGCCCAACTCCCCGATGAACGCCGCACACGCGGAAGCGTTCTCGGCCGGACCACGGCTGAAGTCGACCAGGACGGGCCGCTCACCGCCACCAGTGAGCTGCACCCCGTACAGCGGGCCGCTGTCGTCCCCGAGCTGCGCCCCGCACCACGGCATCGCCATCGCCCAGTCCCGCGCCAGCAGGTACTGCGCATACGACGCCAGGACCCTGGGAGCGCGGGTGCCGGGCAGCATGGCGTACCAGAGGTTCTCCTGCTCGCCGACGGGGCGGGCCAGGGTGTAGTCGGATCCCCCGAAGTGGTGCTGGACGGCTTCGGCGCGGGCGTGCGCCTCGGCGGGGGTCGGCCCCCACACGCACAGCGTGACCATGGACCGGATATCGACTTCCGTGTGGGACGAGGCCAGCCGCTCCCGGTTCTCCGCCAGATCAGCCACCGCCTCCACCTGGGCGGGCGGCACGCCGGCGGGCTCATGCTCGTACTCCTTGTCCTGCTGGGCGATGTTGCGGGCGCGCTGCTTGGTCCGCCGCAGCGCGGTCGCCCCGGACGAGATCGCCAGTCGGCACGTCCAGTCGATGGGGAAGTCGAAGTTGTCCAGGCTGGCGAGGTACTCGCTGCCGGGGAACGCGAAGCGCTTGGGCATCTGGGCGAGGGCGAGCATCGCCTGGTACGCGGTGCCCCACTCGGTGGTCACCTGCAGATGGCGGTTGGCGAAGGGATTTCCCGGCAGCCGCCGGCCCTGCTGCTCCTCGTCCCGGGGGCGACCCCCCTCAGCCAGCAGCACCTCCGCCAGAGCGGCCACCCCACGGCCGCGGCCCAGCACGGGCTGCTCGTCTCCGGGCGCGGGCAGCAGCGGTTCTTCGGTGCCACGCCGGGCGGCATGCCCGTACATCCACAAGATCTCCGCCTCGGTGGCCGGCCGCAGACCCACCCCGGACGGCCAGGTCGCGGCCAGCACAGCGGCCTGAGCGATGCGCCGGTCCTGCTCGCTCGCGCTCACTCCGGCGGGCACCAGGCCGAGCGTCAACGCGAGCCCGGCCCGGGTGGCGTCGGCCAGGTCAGCCAATGCCTTGATACGGCCTCCGGCGGGCAGTGGAACGGCTAGCCAATCGGTACGCGCGGACAGCTCCATGCTCTCCAGCTGGGTCAGCACCCGGTCCGCGAGATCCTGGTAGCCCAGGCTGCGCTCCAAGTCGACGTCGGCCGTCATGGCGCGCACCACGCTGCGCGGATCCACCTGCGGGCACAGTGACAGCAGGATCGGCTCGCCCCCGGTCGGGAGCGCCTTCACGAACGCCTCGATGGTCCGCAGCCGGGCCTTCTTGGCGGTGGCCGAGGCGTGGGCGTAATTGGCCGCGCTGACCCGCCAGATTCCCCACGCGGTGCCGTGTGTGGTCCAGCAGACATTCCCGGCTACATGCCGGATCGGAAGCTTCACAGATGTGCTCCTTCTCGTGCGCGAGCGGCCCGCTGAGCCAGGAGGGCCTGAACCCCGGACACCACCGGGACCAGGCCCGGTGAGGTGCCAACTGGGGCGGGCGGTGTGCCAGGCTGGGGCCGGTGCGGCCGGGCGGGGAGTACCGGCGGCCGCTCCGTGTCTGGCTCAGGGGCTGCAGTCTCCGGCTCCACGGCCGCGGTGAAGTCGACGGTGGCAACCGGTGCGATTCGGCGGGCAGGACGCTGCCGGTAGGGCCGGCCGTGCATGCGGCCAGCTGCCGGCGCACCGGTGCGGCCCGCCAGACTCACCAGCGCTGCCAGCGGGTTGCGGTGGTCGATCTGCACCCGGGCAACCGCCCACCCGGCGACGAAAGGCACCGCCAGCACGACCAACGCGTCCAGCGCCAGGTGGGTACCCCAGAGCGGGCGGGTCACTACCAGCAACACGAAACTACCGACCATGACCGCCAGCTGCGTCATGGTGTACGGGCCGCCCAGCATGCGGCCGCCTGAAGAGAACCGGCCGATCGCCACCGGCAAGCGGCGCGCCTCGGTGTAGCAGCGGCCGACCAGCTCTTCGCTGTCGCCGGTCGTGGTGGCGGTGCTCATCGCGCGCCCGTCCCCAGCGGCCCGCCGTTCGCGGTCCCAGCACCCGAGGTGGTGCTGACGGTGTTGGAGCGGTTGATGTCATCACCGGTCTTGTCGCGCAGCATGTCCATGTGCAGTGCGCCCCACCACACAATGGCGCCCATGATGAGCGCGACCATGGCGGCCGGGGTCGAATGCGTCTTCCACCACACGAGGATCACGCCGATCAGCGCGATGATCGGAATGACGATGTACAGCAGGAACGTCTTGAACTCGTTGCCGAGGTTGGTGCCGGTTTCGATCCAACCGGTGGCCAACGTCTGGTGGAGGGTGTGCACGGGGTGCCTCGCTTTCTTATGGGGCGGCGCGCGGTCAGCGCGCCGAGGTGGAGGGGCTCGTGGCGGTCGGTGGGGTGGTCAGATCCAGTGCGGGGACGGGGGCCGCGTCCAGGGCGGTGATTTCCCAGCGGCCGGCCCGTGCGGTCAGGCTCAGTGCGTAAGACAGCGGGGTTCGGGTGCCGTCGCCGCCGGTGGCCCGGACTGTCACCAGCACGTCCTGCCGGGTGCCGTCGGCCGGTACTTGTGATCCGGCCGAGTCGGCATCGGATCCCAGGCCAGCGGCGGCGATCTGGTCGACCGCTACCGCGGTGTACGGGGCCGGGGTGATGCCCGTCATCTGCACCCCCGGCGTGAGGAACCGCGTCAGGTCACCGCCAGCCAAATAGGCGGTCAGGAACTGGCCGACGGTCTGCACTCGCACATCACTGGCAGCCGCGGCTTGCATCACCCCGTACTCCAGCTGCGGAGCTGCCACCTGCCCGGGAGCGGCGACCTCAGCCGGTGCGGCCAGCGCGATGTAGCCGAAGGGAACCCCGGCCGCCGCCTCCCCACTGGAGGCGAGAGCGACCTGGAAGTACCGCACCCCGGGACCCGCCGCAGCCCGTGGGCCAGCGGCGGCCGAGGTGGAGGTCGGGTGCGCATCGGGCTCGATCACCCGCGCTCCGACGGTCACCGACCACAGGCCGCCACCCAGCGGAATCGTCCGCACCGTCGCGATCTGGGTCACCTGCCGTCGGCCCGGCGCCCCTTCGAACGTCACCGACCGGGCACCGGGCCAAAAGGCTGCCAACGCCGACTGGTCGCCCTCGCCGGCGGACACGTACTGCGTGACGAAAAGTTCAGCGAATCCCGCCGGGCCCACCGCCGGAGCCGGCGCACTGGGCTGCACCGCTGCCGAGGGCACGGTGCTGCCGGCCGATGCGGGAATGGCCAACAGCGCCCCGACACCGAGCAGCGGACCGGCCACGATCACCGCCCAGGCGGCCCACCTTGCCAGCGCGGCCCGATTTGCGGCTGCACCGCTGGTCATCGACCAGCCGCCGACGACCGGCGACGTGTCCCACTCGGCCTCCCCAACTACTCCCTCATCGGCCCACTCCGGGTCGACCACGCGCTCGCTGCGCCGCCACCGCCGGCTCATGAGCAGGCCTCCCCGTCCCGGCCGCCCCGCGTCAGGTCCGCGATCCGCGCCCGCACAACCTCGGACGGCAGCATCTGCAACTGCGCGTACGAAGCCAGCGCCTGTGTCGCATCAGCCAAATACGCCTGCACCGCGGTGACCGTGTCCGGCGCGAACGGCTCGCGCACCAGCGCCACCGCTGCCCGCGTCGCGAGCTTGCGGGCTGCCACCAGCTGCCGTTCCTGTTCCGTCGGCACGCCCTGCTTCCCGTCCCGATCTTGTTCCGACCCTGTAGCCACCTCGGCCGCCTCTCCTGTGTGATGTGTCCTGGCGTCGGCTAATCCGCCACCAGACGTCTGCACGTCCCGGCCGCCGTCCTGCGGCAGCCCGGTGCTCATGCGGTCTGCTCCAGCCAGATCCCTGCCGACTGCCGCAACTGGCTCACCGCGCGCGAGCGGCGTTGGCGCCATGCCGCAGGGCGCACGCCCGCCCGTCGGGCCGCCAGCTCGTCCGGCACCACCGAGCCCTGGTATTGGTCGCTGATGGCGGCGACGCCGCCGGGACCCACGACCCGCTCCGACAGCGCCCACAACAGCAGATCGACCACGTCGCGACGGGACCCGACCAAGTCCTCAGCGGTGCACTCCAGCCCCGGCAGGCCGCTGGCCGCTGCAGCCGCAGCCAACTCGCTGCGCAGCGCCCACTCCTCCGGTTCCTGGTCGGTGTCCTCGCTCAGATTGCGCGCGTCGTTCAGCGGCGCATGGCTGCTGCCCGGGAGCCACGGCCCGTCCCACCGCAGCTCCCGGCAGGAGATCCGCACGGTGTCCATCAGCAGATTCGCTGCGATCTTGACCGGCCTTCGGTGCAGCGGATAGTGCCGCACCACTTCGAACAATGACGCGACAACGATGTGGGTGACCTCGGCGTAGGGGCGGTCGAATTTCTGCATCCGGCGCGCAGTTTTGACCGCTGCGGGCAACATCGCCTGCAGGACCACCCGAGCTGCCAACCGCCCTGTCTCACCGGGGCCGATTGCGTGCTGCAGCAGGGCGCCCATCCACCAATCGGTGTGGTCGCGTCCGAGAACGCAGTCGCGGAGGTTCAGCTCCTTCAGCAGCGTGCGGAGGTCAGTCGGCGCCTCGTCGGGCGTGAAGACACCTGCTTCGACGAGCCAGCCGGCCACCGCCGCCGCCTTTGAGGAATCGGCGGACAGTACCGACCACTCGGCGTTCAGATGGTCGACGGAGTCGACGATGTGGCTGGTCACGGCACGGCCCCTTTCGGTCTACGTGCCGTGAACTCTCCTCACCACCCCTTGCACTCTTCCTTGCAAAAATCGCCGTTTTTGCAGGTCAAGCGGTTGCACTTTTGAAATCACCCGCACGGACGAGCCGAGTGCAACCGGGCAAGCGGTTGCACTCGGCTCGACGGGCAGGGGGGTGGCGCTCCAGAACGGGGCGCCCACCGCTGCCGCTGGGGCCTATGGAACGGGCTCTGCTTGGGGCTCTGCTTGGGGCTCTGCTGCGGAACGAAGAATGAGTCGTTGACGTCCAGGGCCGGCATCCGCGTGCACGCCACGGGCCACACCCCGCACGCCCTGTCGTCATTACCGCCGACGACCTGGTCCCGTTGACCCATGCCGGGGGAGTCCTCGTCTACGTCCAGCCGCTCATCGACGCCGCCACCCGCGGCTGCGAGGGATGTGGCGCCGACCCGAACGAGCTCTGCCTCCAGCAGCCGAGCTGGGGGTGTCACCGGCCAGCTGGAACAAGTACAAGCATGATCCGAAGCTGGCCGAGCACGTCGTCCGGATCCCAGCGAGCAAGGCAGGCGAGGAAGGCACGGAGCACTGGCCGCGCAGCGTGGTCCGCGCCTTCAAGACCGCACGCCCGGGCAAGGGCTAGCCGCCCACCTCCGGCCGACCCAAGGGCAGCGGCGACATGGTCCCGCGCGAAGAGATCCTGCCGCGCATCGCCGAGCTGCTCGACGCGGACCCGGCCGTCACCGCGGCCGCGGTCGTCGACGAGCTGAAGGTCGCCTTGACCACCGCCATGAGCGGCCTGGCGCAACTGCGCGGCCGGCGCATCGCCGACCTCCTCGAGGCCGAACTGCGGCTCACCGCCGAGGAAGCAACCGAACAGCTCGGCTACCCGGTAGTCGCCCGCCGGCGCGCGCTGACGGGCGCGGCGGACGAGCAGCGCGCCCGCCAGACACACCCGTACCTGCAGCACATCGCTGATGCGCTGGCCGAGGCCGGCGCTGCGGAGCCGATCGAGGTCGAGGTACAGCAGCTGCCCGGCGAGCACCTGGCGGCCGCTGTCCCGCTCACCGCGGATCAGCCCGCACCCGCGCTGGTCTGGGACGAGCGCTACGGGTGGCGAACGGCCAACAGCCGACGCCACCCGCTCGGCAAGGAATCCGGAACGGCACCCGAAGGGGAAGGGATCCGCTACCTCGGCAGCGGCCCGCGGCCGGAGCGGGCCGAACTGCTCGAAGCACCTTGTGACGGACGCAAGGGCTCCAAGCGGCCCAAGTCCTCCGCAGGATGAGGACACGCTGGCCTCCTGCTAGCTGAATGCGCCTCGCCGCTCCGCGACCGGCTCGACTCTGAATCGCACGCGAGCGCTTCAATTCAGGAGTACCCATCACCCGTGGGCTGTGGCAACGGCAGCCACGACGGGGCCAGTCAAGGTGGTGCAACGCCGCCGACCAGGGCCACCAGCTGGTTTCGCGGCAGGTTTCGCGGCAGGTTTCGTAGGAGGTTTCGTAGGAGGTTTCGTAGGAGGTTTCGTACGGGGTTTCGCGGCAGGTTTCGCCGCCTGTCTCGGCGGCCCGGCGTCTGCGCAGGTCACCGGGTGAGTGCAACCGGCCTTCCCGGATTGACACCTCTTCCCGGTATACCCGGGAGAGGAATCTGGTTCCCTCCCCGCCGGGCGAGCAGTGCTCAGCACAGGAGCCAATACATCCATTCCTACTTCCTGCCCTGCTGCTCCTGTCCGTCAGCGCCGGCCGGGCCCATCCAGGGCTCATCGGCCGCGCAGGAGCAACGGGGCGCTCTCCATCCGTTCGCAGATGATCAGGCTCTCGGGCTGACTGACCAACAGGTAGCGGCCGTACTCGGCTGGCCTACTGCCCGGCCCGTACGCGCGCACCAGCTCCTCCAGGCGCTCGCGGTGCCGTTCGGCGAATGCCTCCAGGCGCTGCGCGTAGCCATCCTGTTCGTCCTCGCGTACGGCGCTCAGCGCCACGGTCAGGATCTCGTCCGACGCCTCGGGATAAGAAGTTGTCCGGGCTGGTCAAGGCCCACGTGCACCGCTGCGCCGCCGCCAGGACCTCCCTCGCGTCCAGCGCCCGGGCCGCCCCGCCACGTGGGTCAGCGGTCCGCCGCAGCACCGCTGCCAGCCGCAGGTGAGCCGGTTGACGGCGTCCATGCTGACGGAGCGTTACTGTCACGCCCCCTGTCACGCTCCCTGGGAAAAGTGTCACGCCTTCCGAATCTCGGTCCTTTATGTCCCGAGTTACAGCTGGGAAAGTCCCTCCGGAGGAGGTCTTGGCGATTCGAGCGTGACACTGGAGATCGAGCGCGACGCCCCAGCTGAGTGAACAGAGCGTGACTGCGCGGGGGACGTCCACCCCGGACCGCCGGCTCCCCGTTCGCCTGCGGCGCCCGCCGGCGGGCGGGGAGAATCGGGCGGGTGACCACCGAGACGACCACGGTCGCGCTCTACGCCCAGGCCCTGCAGAACACCGTCGACCATCCCGGCCGCTGCGCCGTGCCGGGGCTGTGTGCCCCGAGCACGGCGGCACCCTCAGGGGTACCGGCGCTGGAGCGCCCAGCGGGTAACCGCTGCACCGATTACCCGCACAACGGTTACCCCGCCGCCCGGGTAACCGGGCGCTGCAACCGCCGCTGCTGCGGCTCACGTGCCGACCGTTCAGTAGATCGGCTTCACAGGCCGTGGACTGAGATCATCTGGTCCACGGCTTCCTGGATCTTCGGCAGGGATGCGGCGATGGCCTGGCTGTTGGGCTCCTCGCCGAGCAGGTCGACGGCGGTCGCGCGGGTCAGGACGATGTCGGCCTCGTGGACCAGTCCTGCGGCCCACACGTCCAGCTCGGCTTCGGTGTCCTCGCCGTAGCTGATGTAGAGGACCGGGCGTTGAGCGGAGGAGTCCAGCAGGGTACGAAGGTGCGCGGCGGTGACCTGCGGGGCGGGCCTGTCGAGGGTCGGTTCCATGGTGTGACGCTCCTCCGGTTGATAGTCGATCAGCCTATGGCTCTGGCGTCACGCCCCTCGGGCTCACTGATTCAGGCGGGCACGATCAGCGGGTCGCCGTTCTGCGGACTGGTCACCCGGTGCCGGTTGGCCAGCAGCGCCTGGGCGACGCGCTCGGCATTCCAGCGGGCAGCGGCCAGGCTGCCGGTGCGCCCGCCCTTGAACCAGAGCCGCTGCCCCTCGGAGTCGGTCCAGCCGACCGACCAGTGGAACCGCTCCGGCTGCCGGGCCTGGCTCCACAGCGGTCGGCCCTCGACCTCCTCCGGCTCGATCCGGGCCCAGGCCAGCAGGTCGGTGTCCGGCACGCGGGTGCTGGTGCAGGCGTGGTCGGCGCCGAGGTGCTGCCACAGCAGCGGGGTGGGCAGCGACTTCAGCACGGACAACTGCGCGATCTGGGCGACCAGGTCGGCGACGTCCCACACCAGAGCCAGCACCAGCGCGGCCCGCTGCGGTGCCGGCCACTCGCCGGGGGCGTCCAGCAGTAGCGCGTCGACGTGGTCCCCGATCCGGTCGTCGTTCAGCGCGGTCTCGACGTGCATCTGGTGCATCGACGTCACCTTGAACTCGCGGGGGCTCTCGGTCGTCTCCATCAGTTCCAGCACCAGGGCGACCATGTCCTGGCTGATCGACAGCGCGATGCCCAGCTCCCGCAGCTGCTCCGGTGCCAGATTCTCCAGCAGGCCCTGGAGGTGGCCGGCTACTGCCGTGTTGGCCAGGCTCACCTCGGGCAGTTCGATGCGTAGCCCGGGGACGTCGGTGACCGGGTGGCCCCAGCTGTGGGCCAGGTACCACAGCCCCATGAACTCCCCGACGTCGTCCACATCGGGCAGCTGCTCCGCGAAGTCCAGGACGGCCTGGACCACCTCCAGGGTGGCCAAGCTGTCGGCGGCGTCGGGGTGGCCGACGAACCGGCACAGCGCCGCCGCCCGCCCCGGCGCTGCTCCCAGGACCAGCGCGGCGTTGTCGAACCTCTTCGTCATCGCGTGTTCTCCAGCGTTCTTCGGGGCTCAGTCCGGGACGGTGTGCAGGTGGCCGCGTACGGTCGGCGGCTCGGAAAGCAGCGGCGGCCGGGGGCACCCAGTACCCCCGGCCGCCGCCACCAACTATTCCCAGCGCATGCCCAGCTCGGTCAGCCGGGCTGCCCGCTCCGGGGGGATGGCGCCCTTCCTGCGCTTGCTGTTGGCCAGGAAGACGCCCAGTCCGACCAGTTCGGTGGTGCCGTCGTCCAGGACGACGGGCTCTTTGTGGCTGCGGGGGGCATTGATGTGGCCCTCTCGCTCCCGGTACTGGGCCGCCGCGAGAAGGTTGCGGCGTTCCTTCTCCGTGTGCGGGACCTTCCCCTTGGGCCGCTCCTCCGGCGCCAGCGGCACGAGTCCGAGGACGTGCTCCAGCATCCACTGCTGCGCGGGTCCGATCTTGTCCCAGCCGAGCTGCTGGACCCGAGCCCATCCGGCGAGGTCCTCGCCCTGGGCGGCGACGCTGCCCGGCTCCGCGCCCAGCAGGACGCCCCCGGCCTGGACGTGACGGCGGGCCAGGGTGAAGCTTCGCTGCCATTCCAGCGACCAGCCCACCGGGCACCAGGCCGGGTCGATGGCGTCCAGGGCGGCCTTGCGGTCCGGGGCCAGCGCCCCGGTCCAGTCCAGGCCCTCCTCCCCGGCCTCCGCACGGCGCTGCAACGCTTCAGCACGCCGCTGAGCCGTCCTGGCGTTCTTCAGGATGACCCCGACCGGGCGACCGTTGAACACCGCCTCTGCGGGCGGGCAGGCGTGGCCGTGTTCGGCGGCGTAGCCGGCCACCGCGGTGAGGTTGTCGGTAAAAGCTGTGTCGAACACGGACCACACGAACCCGAGCCCGTCCAGCAGCGCCAGGCGTTCGTCGTCCAGGACGTCGGCGGCCTTGTACCGACGCTGATCCGCCACCCAGGCCCCGAGCCGGTGGCCGGACGGGGCGCGGTAGGCGTAGGGGACGCGGACGTCGCCGAAGGACCGCTTGTAGGTCATGAGCTCGTCCAAGCCGCGCCGGAACTCCGCCCGCTCAGGCTCCATCACCCGGGTACGGACGAACGCCGCGATGACGGCGGGGTCACGCTGGGTGGAGAACTGCAGCAACTGCTGCTCCCCGCGCGCGGATGCCTCGGCGCCGGCACCCGGCTCCCTGGCGGGCCGCGACTCGGACTGCGGCATCGCCAACCGTTCAATGGCAGCAGCATCGTGCGAACGAAGAGCCATCAAAATCTTCGAAAGTCCGGCGTAGGCGCGGGAGGTCAGCAGCTCGCCACCGGTCTCACCGGCCCCCAAAATGATCGGGACCACGATGGTGGCGATCTTGCCGCTACCGGGCTGCATCCGCAGAGCGCGCCCTACCGCCTGGACCAGGTCAACCATGCTCCCACGCACGTCAGCGAAGTAGACCGAGTCGCACGCGAACGTGTCGACCCCTTCGCTCAAGGTCTTCACCGACGACAGGATGTACCGCTCCAGCACACTGCCGTCCGGCTCCACCAGCGAGGCCAGAGTCTCCAGCACCTCGCGCCGCTCCCAGGTCTTGTGCTCCGCCTCCAACCACGCAGTGCCGACAGCCTCAGGCCGCGCGTGCAGCGCCGGATTCTGCTCCCACAGCACCCGGGCAACCGCCCGCAGCCCGGTGCTCAGCGCCCGGGCCTCCGCCACCAGGTGATGGAACGACAGCGTCCGGCGCAGGTCCCACTCCGCACACGCCGTCAGCACCGCCGTCTGCAACGCCGCCAACCTCGCCCCGCGGTACTCCACCGACCGCTCATCCACCCCCCGCTGCTCCATACCGTGCAACACCGGGTCAGACAAATCAACACAGACAATGCGGTAAGGGGCAATTACGCCATCGGAAATCGCCTTCCCGAGCGGATAGTCATGGGCGATAGGTCCGAACAGTTCCTCATCGTCCATGCTGGCGATCAGCTCAGCGGAGGCCATCCCGGCCGCGGCGGCACGGTCCTTGTCGCTGTCCTTGATTGACCACAGGCGCGGGGTGGCGGTCATGAACAGACGCCTGTCGCAGGGGATCCTGCTGTTGTCCAGGATCGCCGCCCAGGGACGTCCTGCCTGGCCAGAGACACGGTGGGCCTCGTCCACGATGGCGAGGTTCCAGGAAGGCAGGCCCAGCTCGTGTGCCTTCTCCAGGTGTCCGAGTCCGAGGCTGGAGTAGGTGGCGAAGACGGTGACCTTGCCCGACCCCTTCGTCCACTGGACCAGCATCGCCGCGTCGGTGGTGCAGTCGATGCCCGGTGGCCGTTCGCCGGCCTTGAATCCGCAGAGCCCGAACATCCGCCCGCCGTGCCCCTCCTGCTGCCAGACCTTCACCGTCTGCTCCAGCAGCGGCAGCGAGGGCACCAGGACCAGGGTGCGCTCCGAGTAGAGCCGGGAGGCCACATGAACGGCCGTCAGACTCTTGCCCGAACCCGTCGCGGCCCGGATCTGGCACCGCAGCCCTCCCAGCGGCACGATCCCGGACGCCGGGAGCGTCAGAAGTCGTACGGACGAATCGCACGCCTCTTCCTGGTGCGGACGAAGTTTCTTCAGCCTTTTCATCATGGCGTCAACTCTCCTTTTCCGAATTCCCGCGAAACCGCTAGAGTCCTGTCATGAGTTCCGCGATTACCGGATATCCCATGGCTGGGCAGAGCGGGGCGGTTGCGTCCTCCATCGCGCTGCTCTGTCACTGGCTCGCCGACAACCCCGCCGGGGCGACGCTGCCGGAGATGCTCGCTGCCCCCCACTTCCAGGAGCTGCGCGGCCGCTGCCCGAACGACCCGACGGCGCAGACGCTCGCCCAGGCAGTACGGGCCCTGGGCGAGCAGGGACGGCTGGTCCCCGGCCCAGCGGTCCGTTTTCGCCCCGAGCTGCTCCAGGCACTGGACATCACCACCACCCAGTGGTCCGGGGACGTGGTGCCGGGCTTCGTGCGCAAGCGCTACGCCATGCGGCTGTCGTACTGCCCGCACGGGTGGCCGCTCGACCCGGGCCAGGCCGCCTTCCCAGGCCACCAGATCTGCGCGAGCACCTTCGCGCCCGGGCGCGCTGCGCACCCCTGCGAGGATCTGCCCGTATGGCGGGTGACCAGCGAGACCGGCAGGCGCCGGGGCACTAACTACTGGTGTGAGGCAGAACTCCCGGGCGACTTCCACGCCTTCGCCGATGGGCTCCGCCCATGAACCTCGCACCATGGTCATCGACCGGCAGTGTGCGGGCGCGAGTACGAGATGGAGTCGTCCCAGACGGACGAGTTGCACCGGTGCCAACCGTCCGGGCTCCAGTCTGCCCCGGACGGCTTGTCGTCCGGGTTGTAGTGACCGGCCTCGCGGGTGCACAGGACGATGTCGCCGGTCGACAACTCCACTTTCTGCGCCGTGCACAGCCCGCCAGCCTCGCCCAGGGCCTCCAGCACCTGCCGCCGCTTCGAGGTATTCGGGTGGGTGCGCGGCAGCACCGTCTCCCGGACGAACCTCTCCAACCGCCCCAGGTCATCCGCCCCAGGTGTTGTTCCCCCCGCCACCGGCACCGCGGGGACACGGAGTAGGCCCCCATCGCTGGCCTGGACGTGCTCGGCCAGGACCGCCAGCACCCGCTCCGGACCTACCCCCAACTCCCGCCCCAGCGTCTCTAGCCGCTGTGCCACCGGGCCAGGCAGCCGCACGTACAGCTCCCGCTCCTGCGCCCGCTCCACGCGCTCACGCCGCAACCGCTCCGCCCGCTCCCGCTGCTCCTGGAGCCGGGCCTCACGCTGCGCGGTCCATGCCTGCGCCTGCTCATCGAGGGCCAGGTCGTAGGCCGGCCACTCCTGGACCCGGACCAGGTCGGCGATCCGCTTCCACTCAGCGGCCTGGTGCGCGGCCTGGAAGCCGGACTCCTGCGTCCGTCCCGCCTGCCGCTCCCAGTCCCGGGCCTCGCTCAGGAGCTGCCCGATCTCCGCCGGACTCTTCCTCTGAGCCCGCCGCTGAATCAGCGCCCGCGCGAAGTCAATGCCGCCCGAACCCTCGTCCATCACATTTCCCTCCGTGCTCTCCGTATGACTTTCCGGGTGCCGTACCCGAGAATTGTTCACTCGATATCCGGGGCAATTGTGCGGCCCTGAGTGGCTTCCTTGGACCCTTCCCTTATCTCAGAGTCTAGCGGAGTGCTATGTTAGATGCAGCGGAACGGCAGAACCGCCGTTGCGGACCACCCGAACGAGCGACCACCCCGTCCTGACGCCCCGAGTCCATCCGACCCCCAGGCGCGAAGCGCCCCCACCCTCCCGCCCCCAAACGGGCGAAGCCCGCCCCACCCCACCATCCAAGGCCGAAGGCCGCTCGCACACTCCCCATCCAGCAACTCCACAGCGAAGCAGAGG
>NZ_JAPVLU010000074.1:0-1400 GCF_027158205.1 Streptomyces sp. H39-S7
GGGAGGGGCCGCGGGGGTCACCGTAGTCGAGGGCGGCGGTGGGCATCGCGCGGCCGGCCTCGCGCATCGCCCACAACCAGTCGCTGAGGGGGAACGAGGTGAGGTCGGGGACGCCGGACCGGAAGTCGGCGAGCAACGGGGTTGCGGCGGGCGGCGGTGTCCTGGGCGAGGGTGGTGGGCAGACGCCGGCCGCTACGGTGGTGGCCGCGCCGACACGGGTGACGAGATAGCCCTCGGCCTGGAGTTGGGCGTAGCACTCCTGGACCAGGCCGCGCGACAGGCCCAGCCGGGCGGAGAGCTCCCGGGAGGACGGCAGGCGCTCCCCGACGTCCAGGCGCCCGGTGCGAATGGCGTCCCTGATCTGCCGCTCCACCTGCGTGCGCAGACCCTCAGCACTCCCCCGGTCGACGACGAGTAACAGTTCCGGCGACAGACCGGACCACTCCAGAGGCATGGAAATGGAGCTTACCGGTGATCCGGTGGGATCCTAGTTTTGACGTCATGACCACAACTCCGTCCGCGCGGACCGTCGATGCCCGCCCACCGCTGGTGACCCGGCCGCTGCTGCTGCGCTTCGTGACCATGATCGGCGCGTCGGCGAGCTTCTTCCTGCTGCTGTCCGTCGTCCCGCTCTACGCGGAGGCGTCCGGCGGCGACGCGGGCCTTGCCACCGGGGCCCTGATGCTGGCCACGGTCCTGGGAGAGTTGGCCACACCGCGCCTCGTCGCACGGTTCGGCTACCGGGTGGCCCTGATGTCGGGGCTGGTGCTGCTGGGCGCACCCGCGCTGGTACTGACCGCCTCCGACAGTTTCGGCTGGATCGTGGCGGTCTGCTTCGTGCGCGGCCTGGGATTCGCGCTGACGGTGGTCGCGGGTGGTGCGCTGACCGCGGCGCTGATCCCTGCGGAGCGCCGCGGCGAGGGGCTGGCGCTGGCCGGCATCGTGTCGGGGGTGCCGTCGCTGGTGGCGCTGCCGCTCGGCGTCTGGCTGGCGCGCAGCGTCGGTTTCACCCCGGTCTGTGTGGCCGGCGGCCTGGTGGCGCTCGCCGCCGCCGTGGTGGTGCCGGGGCTGCCCGGACGGCAGCCATCGGTGGGCAAGGCGGTCGGAGTGGTCGCGGGCCTGCGGACAGGTCACCTGGCCCGGCCCGCCGTCGTGTTCGCGACGACCGCTCTGGGGGCCGGCGTCATCGTCACCTTCCTGCCGCTGGCCGTCCCGGCGTCGATGTCCGGACTGGTCGCCGGAGTGCTGTTCCTGCAACCGGCCGCAGCCACGGCGGCGCGGTGGTTCGCGGGACGGATCGGTGACCGTCGGGGGGTCGCCGGGCTGGTCCTGCCCGGATTGCTCCTGTCATCGGCCGGACTGCTCGTCACCGCGCTGACCGGCAGCACGGTGGCAGTACT
>NZ_JAPVLU010000074.1:1410-10141 GCF_027158205.1 Streptomyces sp. H39-S7
GCCGGA
Source organism: Streptomyces sp. H39-S7 (assembly GCF_027158205.1). Lineage (GTDB taxonomy): Bacteria > Actinomycetota > Actinomycetes > Streptomycetales > Streptomycetaceae > Actinacidiphila. Next base: position 1,417 of record NZ_JAPVLU010000074.1, read on the forward strand.
GTCACGCTGTTCGGCATCGGGTTCGGCATCGCGCAGAACGCCACGCTCACCTTGATGTACGCAAGGGTGCCCGCCTCCGGCTACGGCACCGTGAGCGCGCTGTGGAACGTCGCCTACGACGCCGGGATGGGGGCCGGCGCCGTCGGCTACGGCGCGATCGGCGCCCACACCGGGTACCCGGCAGCGTTCGCGCTGACCGCCGCGTTGATGCTGCTCGCTCTGTGGCCGGCGTGCCAGGACCGTCGAGCCTCCTGACTCGACCGCCGCTCGGCAGGAGTCCTCGCCGCCGGCCGCACGCAGGCGGCGGTGCCGGGCGCGCATTAGTGGTAGGTCACCCGGGTATGCCCGCTTCGCCACGGTCCTTCTCAGCTTGCGGTTCGTATCGCCGTCGGGGTCGATGAACCGGCGGCGGCCTTCCGCGGAGAGGGGCGCGTTGGCGTGGGTCATAGCTTGCCCACGAAGAAGACGGTGCTGGCGACTGCGAGGAGCAGGTAGCCGCCCGGAAAGGCGATGTTGTAGAAGACACGTGCGTGGACGTGAGCCAGGACCGCGCCGACAAAGAACGCGGTCAAGCCGACTCCTGCCGCCAGGCCCAGCCAGTGGACCCCGAGAAGTCCCATGAGAAGGCCGACCGCGCCCGCGAGTTTGATGGTCGCCAGGTACGGCACGGCAGCTGGGGGGAGTCGAACCTCTGCGGAGTTCGCCAGCACGAACGGTGCCCGAGCGTAGTCCGCGATCGCAATGAACGCGTTCGCGACGATGCACACAACAGTGGCGATGACCAGTACGGAGCTCATGAGTGGTACGACCCCACGACGGTGAACGGCTCGGGTGGAACCGGCGCTCCCACGGCTCGGCTGATCAGCTCTCGCAGCTGAGCGGCTTGCGGCAGTCCCACCAGCGGATTCTCTGCCGCCTCCTCCATCCCGAGGGCCAGGATGAAGTCCGGCCCCGACTCACTGGAGTACGCCGTGTAGACCACGCCCTGGGGTGATGCGGCGTGAAGGGCGGCGAAGACCTTCACGAGTTGCGACCGGGCCTCGGCAGCTGTGCCGCTGTCGGTGCGGAACCGCACCATCTGTAGGCTCATGACGTTGTCATCTCCTCGGGAAGCGAACGGGAATGGGTTCAACCAACCGTCCTGACGTCCGCCGGCCCGGAAAGGTGACAGGTGGCACCCATGCCGATCACGGTCGAAGAATTCGAGACCGCGCGACCGCATCTGCTGTCGGCTGCCCACCGCATGCTCGGCTCGGCTCATGACGCCCAAGATGCCGTCCAAACGGCATGGTTGCGGGCCATGACTGCCCGATCCTCACCAGCCATCGACAACCCGTCAGCGTGGCTCACGACTGTCACCGCCAGAGTCTGCTTGGACGAGCTGCGTGCCCGGCGCCGTCGCAACGAGGCGCCGCTGCTAGCGGACGCCATCCCGGCCGCGGAACTGGCCGCGGACGAAGCGATCCTCCGCACAGAGGACGTTTCCCGGGCGCTCATCGTCTTGTTGAACCAGTTGACCCCGTCTCAACGGGTCGCGTACGTCCTGCATGACCTGTTCTCCGTGCCATTCGACCAGATCGCGCACGTGCTGGGCGGGACAGTATCCAGTGCCAAGAAACATGCCAGCAGGGCCCGACAACGCCTCGACGGCGCTCAGCACGCCTCGGAGCAGGACAGCCGCCCGGACCAGCAGATCGTCGAAGCCTTCCTGACAGCAGCCCGAACCGGGGATACGCGCACGATGATCCAGCTGCTCGCGCCCGACAGTGTCCGCGACGCAGACGCAGCACTCCTGCCTCGCGGAGCCCGCACCGCCGTCATCGGTGCAGTCGACATCGCCTCCGAGACCGCGCACTTCCGTCATCGTATGGAGATGGCTTGCAGACTCACCGTCAACACCAAACCGTTGTACCTCATCGCCCCAGGAGGACATCCCCTCGCCACGATCGAGATCAGCACGGCCAACCAGAAGGTCACAAGAATCACGCTGCGACTGGCCCGAGCCGACGACCATTTCGCGGCCGCCCTACCGCAAGCAACCGCCTGACCCGCAACAGCTGGTGGACATCGGCTGCGAATACGCCGCATCTCAACCTGCGGGCCCATCCGACCCAAGGCCGTACCCCCTGCCGCGTGGCGGAACGGTCAGCGAGACCGGCAGCGCCACTGCCCCCACGCCGCAGCGGCGCCGGGGCGTGGGGCAGCGGGCGGCCGGTGGGTCAGCCGCCGATTGTGGAGTCCTGTGCGGCGGCGATGATCGCCGTCGCGTCCTCCGGCAGCAGGAATCCGGCGTTGACGGACCTCTGCGCGGCTGTGCGCACCTTGGCCACGTAGTCGGCGTGGGTCGGGTAGAGCCGGCTGAGCACCGGTTCTGTGGTGGCCGGGAAGGACGGGTCGGACGGGTCGCCGTCGTCGTGCCGGTCCCAGGCGTCGGCGTCGCCGTTCCACGGGTCGCGGGCGCCGTACAGGCCGCAGAACACTCCGCTGCCGGTGGTGTCCCGCGAACCGGTGAGCGTACGGGTGGGCACCGTGACGTCCGGCAGGCGGACACCGCCGGTGGCCAGGCCGGTGGCCGTGTCACGCAGGACAGTGCTCAACGGCTGACCGCTCGGCGGCCGCGCACCGCCCCGCGCCCAGACGGCCAGGTGGTGCAGCGCCGCGTTCATCGCCCAGTGGCCGGGCCCGTCGTTGAAGGGAGCCGAGCCGGCGGCGCAGTCGGGCGACGGGGCGGCCGAGCCCGCCGACTTCTGCACGGTCGCATTGCCGAGGTCGAACGCCCACTGGTCGCCGTGTGCGGTGCCGGCCAGCTCCCAGTGCACGACACTGCTGGTGTCCGGCTGCCGTGCGCTCGCGGCGCCCGGCACGTCGGTCTCGGTGAGGACGACGAACGTCGGCGCCGACAGATCGCTCCTGATCCGGGACGGGTTCGGCATCAGGAGAGTGTCGGCGAGGACACCGCTGATCGGCGCGCCGATCGCGCTGTTGCTGTGCACCAGGAAGCCGTCGTAGACCTTCGACACCGGTTGGACGGCGTTGACGTACGTCGTCATGAAGCCCGCCGACTGCGACTCGCCGTCGGCGAGCAGCGCTTGGACCGGGAGGCCGCCGAGCGGGTCCGCTCCGTGCGGGGTGCGCAGCGCCTGGCCCGCCTGGGAGAAGATGTCATAGGCGAAGGCGTCACCGGGGTGGACCAGGCTTCCGTACCGGGCCGGGTCCCAGCCTTTCAGGCCTTTGATCTCGCCCAGCCCGCCGTTGACCCCGACGGCCTGCGCCGAGACGCCGACCCAGGCGTAGCCCTTGCGGAGCAGCTCGTCCCGCTCGAACCAGTAGTCCGGGGAGAGGTCGAGCTGGCCGCTGACGTTGAGCCACTCCACGACCACCGTGCCGTTGAACCGCGCCGGATCGGCGGGGCGGCGTACCAGCAGGCGGCTGGTGTAGGCGGCGGTGCCGGACGCGCGGACGTTCCACCGGCCGTCCGAGGTCCACAGGCCGGACTTGGCGTACGACGTGGCGGTGCCCGAGAAGAAGTACTCGCTCTCGGTGTAGCCGAACGAGCCGAGGTCCTCCGCCGCGGCGAGGAACGGGAAACCGTGACTGCCGGCGGGCGGGATGGTGACCGTCGGGCTCGCGGCCGTGGAGGGGGAGGCCGCGGCCGGGGCGACCAGCGGGGTGGCGAGGAGAGCCCCGCACAGCACCGCCCCCAGCGCGGTGGCGGTGACGGACCGCCGGGATAACCGAGCAAGCATGCGCACCAGTTGCCTCCGTGAATGCGTGTCCCAATGGGTTGCAACCGCAGTCTCGACGGACCGTCGCGGGCCGGCATCGGCGAATCCACCGGTGTTCGGTCCCAGGAGCGGTGACCGGTACCAGGAGGAGCCGGGGCGCGCTGTGAGGGTGACAGTCCGTTCCGCGCGTGCGCGTCCGCCGCCGACCGGGTGGCCGCCGGTGTCGGTCCGGGCCCGGGGGCGTCCGATGGCGATGAGCCCGGCAGACACCTTGGGCTCTAGGCTCGGTCCATGAGCAGAATCGACCGTGCCAACCGGGTGATCGCGGCACCGCCGGCCGCTGTCTACGGCGCCCTTCTCGACCGTCAGTCGCTGGAGGCATGGCTGCCCCCGGCGGGTATGCGCGGGCGGATCGAGCGGTGGGATCCTCGACCGGGCGGCGGGTTCCGGATGATCCTCACCTACCTCGACCCCACCGCCAGCCCCGGCAAGACCTCTGATGCGACGGATGTCGTCGACGTCGAGTTCGCCGAACTCACCCCGGCGCGACGTGTGGTGCAGCGAGCGGTGTTCACGGCTGACGACCCGTCGTACGCGGGCACCATGACGATGACATGGCACCTGGCCGCCGCCGGGGATGGAACCGAGGTGACCGTCACCGCCACGGACGTGCCACCCGGCATCGGCCAAGCGGCCCACGAGTCGGGAATCGCCTCCTCGCTGGCCAACCTGGCCTCCTATGTTGAAGCGGGCAGCTGACGCACATCGGGCTGAGGCGTACGGGTGAAGCGCCGCGATGTGGGTCGGCGCGGGTCGGCAACTGTCGGAGCTGGCGGCTGCCGGCCTCGGGCACCCGCCCCTGACGCAGCAGAGCCCCCGGCCGGTATGGTCCACCGGCCGGGAGCCCTTGAAGTTGCGGCGCGGCGCGTCAGGCGCAGTTGGACGGGGGGCGACGGCCCGCGAAGCGGTCCGCGATCCAGCCCAGGTACTGCGACATGGCGACGTTGGGGATCGTCTGGTGCGTCGCCCCCTGGTACTTCGTGTACTCGACCGGCTTGTTGAAGCGGCAGGCCCGCTTGACGTACTCGTCCGTCGAGTTCGGGTTGATGACGGTGTCCGCCGTCCCCTGCATCACCAGGATCGGCGCCACCGAGGCGACCAGGCCCGCGGTGTTCTCGCGGAAGCGCTGGTGCCAGACCTCCGGCACCACCGACAGCGGCTGGAACAGGGTGTCGAGCTGGCCGACGTTGCCCACATTGTTCTGGATCACGTCCGCGAAGTGCTCGATGCACGCCACCCCGTCACCGCGCAGTGCCTGCAGACCGGCCGGTTGCAGCACGTCCGTGGCCTGCAGTTCGGGGTAGGCCGCGAGGAAGCCCCGGTAGACGTTGGTGCGCAGCGCCGCGTTGTGGGAGGCCGAGGTGGCATCGGTCGGGCCGGGTAGCACCAGGCCCCGGAAGTCCGGTCCCAGGTTGGCCGCGGGCGCCAGGGCCGCGATACCGACCAGGTGGGTCTCCGGAGTGTACGCGCGGTAGTTCTGGGCGATGAACGCCGCCGCGCCGCCGCCCTGCGACCAGCCGAGGACGGCCGCCTTGCGGTTCGCGTGGGTGTCGACGATCTGGCGGGCCGCCCGGACCGAGTCCAGGACGTTGTTCGTCTCCGTCCCTGCGACGGTGTACTCGTGCACGCCGGCGGTGCCCAGGCCCTGGTAGTCGGTGCCGACCACGACGTCACCGGAGCCGAGGAACTGCGTCAGCGCCGGCACGCCGACGTCGATGCCCCAGGGGCTGTCGTAGGTGTAGTACCCCACCAGATCGGTGGCCGGGTTCGGCACCGCGGAGGGCGCGCACTGCCGCGGGCCGCCCACGGTCCCGTGGGCCCAGGCCACGACGTTGCGCCCGCTGCGCGGGGCCGGGGCGTCGGGCCAGGCCACGATGCCCGAGACGGCGACCGGGTACCGCTCTGGAGGGTCGAGAGATAGAGGATCCGGCAGGCCCGCGCACCGTTGGGGGCGTCCACACGGTGGGCCCAGATCAGGTCGCCGTGGTCGCCTTCGGGTAGGGGCGACGGCGGGTCGTAGAAGCTCTCGCCCTGCGGGCCGATCGGTACGCCCGGGGCGCACAGCCCCTTGCCTCCCTTGCCGCCGTCCGGGTTCGTGGTCGCGGTGGCAGCGGTGCCACAGCTCAGCGCGAGGAGCACGGCCACCCAGGCCGCGGTCATCGCTGAAAACTGCCGTCTCATTCTCCAGTCCTTTCGCTCGGTGCCGGACGAGAGAATAGGGAGAAAAAGACGTAATGTCACCAACCGGTAGTATTTATACTATTTGTGTCGCTTCGGCCCTTGGTCAGCGCCGCAGCAGGCGGCTGGCGGGGCGGCGGGAGTGGCCAGGGGACGCTTCGCGGGTCGGGTCTCTGCGACCCTGCACCATGGATTCCGCGATTTCGGGGACGAGGAATCGAACTCGAACAGGCATGTGATCAGGGCCCATGTCGGTCATCGCCGGGTTAGGCACTGCGGGCCGGGGCACAAGCCTGGACAGACAGGACAGGGCAAGGACGATCCAGATCGGGGTGGACTTGATGGACACGATGAGGGCCGACGTCGCACCCCTGCGCTCCACGACTTCCATCGCCGGCGCACGCGACCGCACCCGGGATTTCCTGAAGGGGCTCGCAGATGATCTCGGACAGCCGGCGATCGCGGCCGAGGCCGCGGACTCCGTGGTCCTGGTCGTCTCGGAACTCGTCACCAACGCCGTGCGTCACGGCGGCGGAAGCTACGCCCTGGAGCTGACCGCCCACGCGGACACCATCGAGGTGGCCGTTCACGACCGCAGTCCGCGGACCCCGCGCTTGCGCACCCCCGACCTGAAGGGCGGCACCGGAGGATTCGGCTGGCCCATGGTCAATCGACTCGCCCACACCACCACCGTGACCCGCCAGGCCGGCGGCAAGACCATCTCCGCCCTCATGGCCCGGAACTTGGTCCCCGGATGACGTGAGCGAGCGAACGTTCCCCCCTGCTCCCGCTTCCCGCATCGGGTGATGATCGGCGGGCGCGACCGGGATGTCAGCCATGACCAGAACCGAGACCCTGCCTGGTCAAACGCAACAAGATCTATCGATGTCATGGGCAGAACCCTGGACGTCGGCACCGACAGGACCGGCTGCCGAGGCTGCTTCACCAGCCGGCTTGGCACGCCTCCGGCTCCGGCTCCAGCTGATTGAGTTCCACGGATTCCTGCGGGCGTGTGGTCACGAGGCGACAGGTTTGTAGACGAATCCGCTCAATGGTGAGAGGACCTTCCAGCCGAGCGCTTCATAGAGCCCCCGGCCCTGGACGGTCGCGCCCAGATTTCGATGGCCGCGTTGGTGAGTGTGTCCATCACCACCGTCCCGGGGCCAAGGCGCTGATGAGCCGGTTCGGTGACGATCTGGTCGAAGACACAGGCGCTATCGGTGAGACCGGCCTGGCCACACGCGGCGAGTTCCCCGTCGGCGCACAGGATGCGCACGTGGGTGACGCCGTCGGCGGTCTCGACGGCGGCGGTGACGGTGGGCTCCCATTCGGAGGAGAACCAGGAACCCATGTCACCCGGCGGAAGCAATTCTTTGATGCACGTGGTGGGCTCGGTGATGCTGCCGATGAGCCTGCCGGCGATGTCGGCGTCAGTGTCGAGCAGGACGTGACGGACCGTCTGAGTCGGCTGTCCGATATCGATCCGCAGCCCAGGGCACGTCCACCGGCGGGGGTGGTGTTCCAGGCCCGTTGTGTGAAGGCTGACTTGGACTCCCTCGCTACCGCACTGTACGTGGAGACCGATGACCTGCTGAAGGCTTCGCCGCGCTGGGCACCGCGGCGGCCGAGGTGGGGATCGCCCTCCGGGTGTCGGATGCCGAGTCGGCAACCCTGAAGGTGATGCAGGCGCTGCTCGGTTCCCCTCCGAGGCCCGGTCGCTACGGGATGCGGGTTTCCACCTGCGGCACCGATTCCCCGATCTGCCTGAGCAGTCCGGCTGCAACGAGCGGCTGCGCCGGGTGCCCGCGATCTTGCCCTTGACGAGCTGGAGTCCCCTCCGGCAGCCGAGGCTGTCCGGAGGGGCCTGGTCAGAGGCGGCAGCTGATTTCGAGGCCGTCGTCAACGGGGAAGGTGACGCTGTGGTAGCCGTTGGCCGTGTCGCGGACGTAGTCGAGGTACGGGCCGAGGCTGGGCAGCACCACGTCGTCGGCGACGACCAGGGTGCCGGGGGCGATGTGTGGCTCGAGGAGCTCGAGGACGGGCAGGCAGAGGTCCTTCCACCCGTCCAGGAACAAGAAGTCGACCGGCTCCCGCAGTGCGGCGAGCGTCTGCAGGGCATCCCCTTCCAGCACCGTGATCACATCGTCGAGGCCGGTGGCGGCGAAGGTGGTTCGGGCGGAAGCCGCCTTGGTCCGGCTCATCTCCGTAGTGATGACCTGACCTGTGCCGTTGTCGCGCACAGCGGCGGCCAGGTGCAGGGTGGAGATGCCGTATGAGGTGCCGAACTCGACGACGCAGGTCGGCTTGGTGGCGCGGATGAGGTTGTAGAGGAGTTTCCCGCCGTCGGCGGAGATCGGCATGTAGATCTCCTGCGATGCGTCGGCGAGTTCCTGTGCCGTCAGCGACCCCCGGCGGTCGGGCTGGATGCTCCGCGAACGTGCCGCGGTCTCATCGTCACGGGCGGCGGCTGCGAACATGCGGGTCAGGGCGGCGCAGACACGTGGTTCTGCGAGGGTGTATGGATGAGCGGGCACGGCGCTGGCTCCTTCGGGTCAGGTCAACAGGATGGGGGCACGGGAGGACGGCCCTGACGGCCGTCCTCCCATGCTTCGTCGGACCGTCCGTCAGACCGCGTAGGCGCCTGCGTCGATGTCCGCGAGCAGGGACGGCCCGGTGGGCTCCCAGGACAGAAGCTGCCTGGTCGCGTTGTTGGACGCGGTCATGGTGGAGGCGAAGAAGCTGCCGACGAAGCCGAAATGGGC
>NZ_JAPVLU010000074.1:10151-30189 GCF_027158205.1 Streptomyces sp. H39-S7
GAGGCTGCGGCCGATCGCCTCGGCGATCGCCTTGGCGGTGACGGCCTCCGCGGCGACAACGTGCAGGCGCGTCCCTGCGGGCGCCTGCTCCATGCCGAGGCGGATGAGGCGGGCAGCATCCTGGCGGTGCACCGCCGACCACGCGGCGGAGCCGTCGCCGACGTAGCCGGAGACGTTCTGCTTGCGGGCAGCCTCGGTGAGGAAGGTGACAAAGCCCCAGTCGCCGTGGCCGTGGACGCTCGGTGCGAACCGGGCGATCACGGTCCTCACGCCCTGGGCCACGTAGTCCAGCGCAAGGTTCTCGCTGCCGCCCCGATTGGAGTTCGGGCCGATGGCCGGAGAGACATCGTCCTCCGTGGCGGGCCGGCCCTCGACCAGGCCGGACAGCGGCGCGGCGACAATGAACGGGCGGTCCGTTCCGGCCAGGGCGTCGCCGAGGGTCTGGATCGACGCGCGTTCGGAGCGGTCGTTCTCGGCGGGGTTGCCCCAGTCGTGCTTGTTGGCCAGGTGGATGACCGCGTCCGCCCGGGCGGCGCCTGCCTGCAGCGAGGCGAGATCGTCCAGGTCACCGCGGATGACGCCCGCGCCCTTGGCCGCGAGAGCCTGCTCGGCCTGGTCGGATCGGGCCAGGCCGATGACCTGATGGCCCGTTGCGATGAGTTCATCGACAACGGCGGATCCGATCCAGCCGGTCGCTCCAGTGACAAATGCACGCATGCGTGTGACCTCCTTCGCCCGGAAAAGGGCAGGTGAATGCTTTGAATGGGTGGAAGTGCCCTGATCACGGCGGCTGCGCCGCGTCAGGGGGTGGGCGGCCCCGCTGCTACCGCGGGTCGGTTGGGAGTTCCGCCGCGAGGACGCCCGTGCGGGCGGCCTTGTCGCCGGCCGCAGTGGCAGAGGTGGGAAGGAAGGCGAGCACCGGGCCGGACAGCTGCGCCGGGCGCAGGACGCCGTTGCGTGTGGGAGCCAATGTCGCGATTCCTATCTGGGTTTGCCGTACGTGAAGCACGGCCGGACATCGCCGGGCGGGCCCCTCCGGTGGCAAGGCGAGAGAGGCTCGGACGACCATTTACGAGTCACCGTGCACCGCAAAGATAACACATGCGAGACACCGTGACTCGTATAGAGTGGCGGCATGGTGGATGGAAGCGGCCGCGGACGGCCCCGCAGTGAAAGCGCACGCGCCGCCGTGCTGCACGCCGTCGACGACCTTCTGGTCGAAGTCGGGTACGCGGCCCTGACCATGAAGGGCATCGCCGAGCGGGCGGGCGTGGGCCGTCAGACCGTGTACCGCTGGTGGTCGAACAAGGCGGAGGTCCTCTACGAGGCCAGCGCCATCGACGCCCAGCACGAACTGTCCGCGCCCACCAGCGACGACCCCCGCAGGGACCTCACGGCATATCTCGACGCCCTGGTCGCCTTCTTGTCCCGCTCCCACGCAGGCGCGGCCTACCGCGCCCTCCTGGGGGAAGCCCAGCACGACGCCGACGTCGCCGCGCTGCTCGCCTCCCGTGACATCCTCGGGGAAAGCGCCGCAAAGGTCGTAGAGGCGGTGCGCAAGCCGAGCGGCACCACCCTCTCGCTCGAGCAGGCGACCGCACTCCTGATCGGCCCGCCCTTCTTCCACATCCTGTCCGGACGCACCGCGGACGACCTCGACACCGAACAGCTCGCAGGACAGTTCATGCGCACCTTGAACCATGCTGGGACATGAGGAGCCTCCGCACCGCGCACGCCCGAGGCGGACGCGCACAGCGAGCCGACCGCTCGACCGGCTTCCAGGTGGGCGTCGCCTACACCCTCTCCGCGGACGACCACGTTCGCCGCCTCACGGTCGGCATACGGTGCCCGGTCGACGGTGCGCTGCACCTCCATCTCGACAACGTGCACGTCACGCCGAGCAGGAGCTGACAACCCAGTCCCCACCCCGCTGGGGCCGCTCCTTCGAGGCCGTCCCGAACCGGAGTCGTGGCGGGCCGCTCAGGCGGGAACGGCCGACTCCTCCGCAGCGGGTCCGGGCGGTGTCGGGGCGGCTGTCACGGAGCGGTAGAACGCGATCTTGTCGTGGACCAACTCCTGTTGACGTCGCAGGTGCGCAATTCGCTCCTCCACTTGGGCGTCGTGCTGCTCCAGCAGCGCCAGCCGCGCGCTGAAGGTGCCCTCGCCGTCACGCACCAGCCCGGCGAAGCGCCGCATCTCGGCGATCGGCATGCCGGTGTCACGCAGGCACCGCAGCACACCGAGCCACTCCAGGTCGTGCGGGGTGAACCTGCGGTGCCCGGTGTGTGAGCGTCCGACCGTGCCCAGCAGACCGATCCGCTCGTAATAGCGCAGGGTGTCCAAACTGAAGCCCGACCGCGCGACGGTCTGAGCGGGCGTCAGGTACGCGCGTACGGCGGCGCCTTCCGCCGGCGCCGCGACGGGAGGGGTGTCGAGCACGCTGTCGGATGTCATGACGGAGATCATGCCATCGCCCGTGACCCGTCACCCGCCGTTGGTGGCCCGCCGTCCGGCCGCCGCTTGACCTGGAGTGCGGTCCAGTTGGCAGAGTTCCGAGGGCACCACCAACACTCCCCTGTTCGGAGGAACCATGCGTTTTCGTACCCTTGGCACTCGCGCGGACGGAACCCCCAGGCCGCAGGTCAGCACCCTTTGCCTGGGCGTCCTCCCCTTCGGCACCAGGGTCGACCGGGCAGGCTCGTTCGCCGTTCTGGACCGGTTCGTCGAGCGCGGCGGCACCTTCATCGACACCGCGAACTGCTACAGCTTCTGGATCGACGGCGCCACCGGCAGCGAGAGCGAGCTGATGCTCGGCAGTTGGCTGGCCGCCCGAGACGCGCGGGCCGAGGTGGTGCTCTCGACCAAGGTCGGAGCCCGCCCGGCCGGCCCGGGGACATGGCCGGCCAACGCCGAGGGTCTTTCCGCGCAGGCGATCCGAGCCGGCGTCGAAGGCAGTCTCAAGCGCCTCGGGACCGACCGGGTGGACCTGCTCTATGGCCACATCGAGGACCGCTCGGTGCCGTTGGAAGAGACGGTCGACGCCTTCGGCGGGCTCGCCCGGGACGGCGTCACCGACCTGCTCGGCATCAGCAACCAGCTGACCTGGCGGTTGGAGCGCTCCCGTGCCACCGCCCGAGCCCGGGGCGTCGCCGGCTACACCTGCGTCCAGCAGCGGTACAGCTATCTGCGGCCCGCGGCCGGGGCGGACTTCGGCACCCAGGAGCACGTCACCCCCGAACTCCTCGACTACGCCCGCACCGAGCCCGGTCTCACCCTGCTCGCCTACACCCCGCTGCTCTCCGGCGCCTACACGGACCCGGCCAAGCCGATACCCCCGCAGTACGACCACCCGGGCGCGGTGGCCCAGCTCGCCGCTCTGCGCGAGGTGGCGACCGAGACCGGTGCGACCGCCGGCCAGGTCGTGCTCGCCTGGCTCCTCGGCGGCGAGCACCCGGTCCTCCCGGTGATCGGCGCCACCACGGTCGCCCAACTCGACGAGTCCCTGGACGCCGTCGACCTCGACCTGACCCCGACCCAGCGCCGCCACCTCGACGAGGCATGAACACCGGCCCCGCCGCGGGAGAGCCGCGCCGTCCCCCAGCGGCAGATCCCGGGGGAGGCACGGTCCCCGCACAGGGGTGAACTCGCGGCTTGTGGTAGCGGGCGCGGTGGCACGTCGTCCGTCAGGGCAGACTGGCGTGTCGCCGCGTTGCCGGCGGGCCGGGGGGCTGTCCCCCGTAGGCGTACGGCGCCGGAAGGCCCTCCGGTTTGTCCTGCACCGACCCCGGCGCGACAGGCTCGCGACCTGCACCCGAAGGTCCTTCCCGACAGCCGAGACGCCGGACCGATTCACTTAGACAGGCGAAAGACTTGCGTGCATAATCCTTAGACATGGGAAAGACTTACGAACGTATCGACGGCAGACTGCGCACCTTCATAGAAGCGCAGCCGATGTTCTTCACCGCGACCGCCCCGCTGGCGGGCGACGGCACGATCAACCTCTCCCCCAAGGGCCTCAAGGGTTCCTTCGTTGTCCTCGACGAGCAGCGGATCGCGTATCTCGACTTCGCCGGCAGCAACGCCGAGACCATCGCCCATCTGCGGGAGAACGGGCGGATCACGGTGATGTGGTGCGCCTTCCAGGGGCCGCCCAACATCGTTCGGGTGCACGGTCAGGGCGACGCGGTCTTCCGTGACGACCCGCGGTTCAAGGAACTGCTCGCGCACTTCCCCGACATCGACCCGACACCGCACGGGCTGCGCGCGATCATCGTGGTGACGGCCGAACTGGTCCGCGACACCTGCGGATACAACGTCCCCTTCATGTCCTACGACGAAGACCGCGACCTGCACGCGAAGCGCTTCGGGCGTGAGGACGACGCCTCGCTCAGTGCGTACTTCGCCAAGAAGGAGCACATAGCCCAGAGCATCGACGGCCTGCCCGCACTACCGCTCCCCCTGCCGCCCAGTGACTTCTGAGCAGTTGTCAGCCCTCAGGCAGCGCGCCCGGCCACTCCAGCGCCTGCTGCGGCCGGTCCGTTCCCGTACAGCGCGGTCACGCATCCGGCCGTTCAACCCGCGCCGGTTTGCGGTGCCTGCCGGTGCCCTCGCCCGTGGCGGGCCGGTCCCACTCCGTCGCGCGCTCGTCGGCCGGCTCCGGTACGAACAACAGCGACCTGGCCGCGGCCAGGTCGACGGCCACCGTCACCGGCACCCATTGGTAGCCGTCCCACTGCTCAATGACGCGCTCAGCATCAGGGTGGACGTGAGAGGCGCGCTCCGGTCCCGATGCCAAACTGCGGGCACGTAACCGGCCCACCATACGGGCCCGGTCCGCCGCGCGCCGCTGCGCCCAGATCTCCAACGGTTCCTCGCTCATGGCCGCCAGCATGACGCAGCCGCCTTCGAACACGCCACCCGCACACCAGCCGCTTACCCCCGGTCTTGCGGGACTGCCCGGCAGTCCAGCGAATACCCAAGCGGGTGGCCGAGTTCGAGCAGTCCTCCGGCTCGTCGGTAGCATGCTGCACCATGACACGTGTTTGGATCCTGCCGACGCTGCTTGTGCTCTGCGGGTCGAGCGTCGCGACTGGGCTGTTCCACAAGGGGAGTCCCGGCGTAGCCACGGTGTCCTTGCTGATATTCCTCGTGCTCGCCGGTGCGAACTCACCGCTGATCTTCCCAAGGTCGATCAGCGCGCTGGAGGCGCAGCATCGCAGCGCCGTCGACGGCCGGCCGGTCGTCTTCTGGCGGCCGGGCTGCATGTACTGCCTACGACTGCGCATGCGGTTGGGTCGCAGCTCCCGCCGGTTGCATTGGGTCAACATCTGGCGTGACCCGGCGGGAGCTGCGGTGGTGCGGGCTGCCAACGACGGCAACGAGACCGTGCCCACCGTCATCGTGGCGGGGCGGCCCCACACCAACCCCGATCCTGCATGGATGCGCGAACAGCTTTCGCCGCCCAGGTGATCCACAGCGGTGCCCTTTCGGCGAGACGGTTGACCGGAGCGCGCTGATCTTCCTGGGGCGTGTCGGGAACCGCAGGAGCCGATGCGGTCCATGTCCTTCGCTGCCGGGCCGTCCATCGGAATCATTGCGCGGCACGGACGTGCGATAAAGTCCACCGGCGGTGGGCCAAGGCACTCGCCAGGGGGTACCAGCGTGGACGACTTCGGCCGTCGGATCGAGCCGTACCGGCAGGAACTGCTCGCCCACGACGCGCTGCTGCACCTCGGTCAGCCCGGCGGAGCGGCCATCGACCGCGGGAGCCTGCGGCTGGCTTTCGTCGCCGCGGTTCAGCTTCTCTCCGCGCGTCAGCGGGCCGCGCTGATCCTGTGCGAGGTACTTGCCTTTTCCGCCGCCGAGACCGCGGACATCCTCAGCACGTCGATCGCCTCGGTCAACAGTTCGCTGCAGCGGGCGCGGGCGCGGCTGGACCGTGCAGGTGTCTTGGAGGACCACGTCGAAGAGCCCTCGCAGGCAGAACAGCGGGCCTGCGTCGAGCGCTACATGGTGGCGTTCGAGAACGCCGACATCGACAGGCTCAAGCGGCTCCTCGCCGAGGACGTCCTGATGGAGATGCCGCCGATGCTCAATTGGTTCGTCGGCCGCGACAACTACAGCCAGTTCATGGGCTGGGTCTTCGCCAAGGCGGGGACCAGGTGGCGCCTGGTGCCCGTCGCGGCGAACGGCCAGCCGGGCTTCGCCGCCTACAACCTCGGCGACCACGGCACTTTCGAGCTGCACACGCTCCAACTGTTCACCGTCACCGCCTCCGGCATCAGCAGGAACACCGTTTTCCAGGACGCCGAGGTGTTCGCGATGTTCGACCTGGCCCCCACGATCGACATCTGACAGCTGGACCCCGCGAGCCCACGCGGGGCGGCGGGCGGAGTATGCCCCGAGGGAAGCCGGGCTGTCTGCCGCGGGCGTCGGGAAAACTTTGCGCCGACGCGATGAGTTCGGGACCTGCCCCCGGTATGTATCCGTGGAGCCGCACACGACTCCCGGTGCGTCGCAGAGCGCGGCAATCCGCAGCAGGACGACCGAGCAAGGGAAACCACGACTGCGAACCAGACGCCTACCGCGGACAAGACCGCCATCCTCCAGGTGCTCAAGGGTGTCTACGACGCATGGGACGCGCACGACGCCGACGCGTTCGTGGCTGACTACACCGAGGACGCCAGCGTGATCCTGCCCGGGTCCTACCGCACGTCGCGCGACGAGATCCGGCAGAGCATGCAGGCCGGGTTCAGCAGCTTTCTGAAAGGCTCGACGACCACCAACAAGGTGCTGGATATCCGCTTCCTCGGAGACAACGTCGCCATCGTGGTCAGCGAGACGAACATCCTCTTCCCGGGCGAGACCGAAGGGCCGGCCGACCGTGCCGCCCTTGCGACCTGGGTCCTGACCCGGCAGCACGGCAGGTGGCTGCTCGCGGCCTATCAGAACTCCCCCGCCGTCGTGAACATGGGCTGAGGCACTGACAGCCCGGCGGCTGCGGCCTGCGCGACGTCACACCCGGGTCGCGGATGAGCACACGGGTCGATGAGCACACGGATCCGGCGAGGTGGCACCGTTCCGGACCGGCGGGACGGTGCTGCTCGCGCCGGTCACTTCTGCTCCAACGCCGCCAGCCGTAGCTCAAGCTGGTCGACCCGGTGCCGTAGCAGGGTGACCTGGGCTTCCAGGCTGACTTCCCGCTCCGCCCTGCGCTGAATGCGCGGTGACGCCGCGGCGCGCTCGATCACTGCGTCGAGCTGCACCAGGCGCTGCGGCCCGTTCGGGCCGTCCACCAGCCGGGACTGGATCTCGCCATTGCGGTACCAGGACCGCAGGGCCGAGCGGGAGACGCCGGTCTCGGCTTCCGCCTTGGCCAGCGTGACCCAAGGCGTCTCGTCCAGGCGCTCGAACAGCTCCAGCTCGTTCTGCCAGCGCGCGAGCCGGCCCTCCCAGTTCGACGGTGTCTCCAACACACCCTCCTTCCACCACAGTTACCCTATCAATACCACTGTATTGACAGGGTTGGGACCATGGAGACATGCCATTCGAACGGTTCACGGTGCAAGCCCGCAAGGTGGTCGTCACGGCGCAGGAGGAGGCGAGACTGCTCAAGCACAACTACATCGGCACGGAGCACATCCTGTTGGGGCTGCTCGGCGCGCCGGACAGCGTCGCGGCGGAGGTTCTGCACCGCCTCGGGTACGACAAGGAGACCGCGCGAGCCGACATCGCCGCGGTGATCGAGCCCGGCACGCAGGCATTGAGCGGCCATATCCCGTTCGCACCGCGCGCGAAGAAGACGCTGGACCTTGCCCTGCGCGAGGCGCAACAGCTGCACCACACCTACATCGGGACGGAACATATCCTGCTCGCCCTGGTCAGGGAGGGCGAGGGCGTCGGTGCGAGCGTGCTTGCCCAGCGAATCAATCCGATCAGCCAGGTCCGTGCCGCGGTGCTGGCCTCATTGGAGGGATCGCAGGACGTCGTGGCCGGCCCGTGGCCGGCCGGCACACCCGCTGCCGAGGACACCGTGTCCGTCGCCAGCGCGCTGGCCGGTGGCGCACCGATGGGCAGCCATCACCTGCTTGAGGCGATGCTGCGGGCGGAGAACAGCATGGCGGCCAGGGTGTTGCGTGAACTCGGGGTCGACCCGGACGCGGTCGCCGCCAAGATCGACGAACTCGATCCGGAGACGACCACGGACGCGAACCCGGAGGAAGCCGCCGCGCGCAGGATGGAGATCCGGCTGGTCGGCGATGAGGTGCACCTGATCCTGCGGGACCCGACGACGGTCGCGGCCGCCAGGAAGGTCACCGAGCTGGCCCGTGGCCCGATCCAGGGCGTCGGGCCGGTCGCCGGCATGTTCGTCCCGCTCTGGCGGTCGACCAACCAGCTGCTGCTGCAAATCCAGGGCCTGCTGGAACCTGAGCCGGAAGCAGACGACGGATCCGCCGCGGGCAATGTGGCCAAGGTCGTGCGCACGGTGCTCGCGCCCCGGCTCCGCCGAGGATCCGGCCGATGACCATGACCGTCAGCATTATTGGAGCCGGACTGGGTGGCCTGGCCCTTGCCCGTGTCCTGCACGTGCACGGCATCGACGCCGTCGTGTACGAACGGGAATCGTCGCGCGGCGCGCGCGGTCAGGGCGGCATGCTCGATCTGCACTCCGGGACCGGGCAGCGGGCGTTGCGCGAGGCGGGCCTGGTCGACCAGTTCCACGCCGTGGCCCGTCGGCAAGGGCAGGACCTGCGGCTTCTCGAACCGGACGGCACCCTGCTGCTGCAGGAGGATACGCCCGACGACGCCCCGCTCGAGCGACCTGAGGTCGACCGTGCCGATCTGCGCAACCTGCTGCTGGACTCCCTCCCCGATCACACGGTGCGCTGGGGGCACGCGTTCACATCCGCCGACCAGGACCTGCTGTACTTCGCCGACGGCAGCAGTGCGACGTACGACCTGCTGGTCGGCGCCGACGGCGCGGACTCCCGGGTCCGCCCCCTGCTCACCGACGCCCGACCGGCACACACCGGCCAGAACGCCGTGGAGCTCGGTATCCCCGACATCGACCGCACCCACCCCGGCCTCGCGGCGATGGTCGGGCGCGGCAACTACTGAGTACTCGGCAACGGACAATCCCTCGCGGCGCAGCGCAACGGCGACGGCCGCGTACGCATCTATCTCAGCTTCTACAACAGCCCCGCGGATTGGTTCGCGGCCAGTGGCATCCCGTTCGGCGCTCCGGCCGCCGCGCGGGCGCGGCTGATCGAGCTGTTCACCGGCTGGGACCCACGGTTCACCGCACTGATCGCCGCCTGCGACGACACGGTCCTGCCGCGCTCGATCACCACGCTCCCGGTCGGCCTGACCTGGCCATCGAGGTCAGGTGTCACGCTCCTCGGCGATGCCGCGCACCTGATGCCGCCGGTGGGGCAGGGAGCCAACATGGCGCTGCTCGACGGCGCGCTGCTCGGCCTCGCGCCCGGACGACTTTCCCGCCGCCGTCAAGGAGTACGAACGCGAGATGTTCGAACGCACCGGCTCGGCCGGCCGGCAGTCCGCGCACGTCCAGGAGGTCCTGGCCTCACCCGACGCCGCCCAGAGAATGCTGGCGTTCTTCCAACCCGGCGCACAGCCAACCGGGCCCGCGTCATGAAGTGACGAGCAGGCCGGCTGCTGTGGGGTCAAGGACACGACGTGGGAACCGTGTTGCTCCAGAACCGGTCGGTGAAGTCGTGCGGATCGCGCCGGCCATCGTTGGCCGAGAAGCTGATGCTGAGGCCGGATACGCAGGGAATGGGAAGGTCGACAGCTATCGACCGTTGGGCGGACGCCTGGGTACTCCAGTAGAAGTTGAAGACCCCGTCCGCGCCGATCCGCGCTCCGCGGATCGTGACTTCCGCTCCGGCGATGAAGCCGGAACCCGTTACGTGGAAGACACTGCTCTCCCCGGAACCGCTCGTCGACACGTTCAGTTGGGGTCGAACCTCGCTCGGCATCGTCGGCGGGAGGTGAGGGGCCGGCGGGGGCGGCGGCGTGGGCGGCGGGGGCACCGGGTTCGG
Organism: Streptomyces sp. H39-S7; assembly: GCF_027158205.1. GTDB lineage: Bacteria > Actinomycetota > Actinomycetes > Streptomycetales > Streptomycetaceae > Actinacidiphila. The sequence continues at coordinate 20,213 of NZ_JAPVLU010000074.1, forward strand.
GGGCCTGGGCAGCCAGATCCACAACGTGCCATCCAGTTTGACTGCCCAGGGTGATTCGAACCGAGCGGCCGAGATCCTGCTGAACCCGTCGCCGGAGGCCTTGAGAAACCCGATGCCATCGGTCGTGGTCCACACCGTTCCATCGGTGGCGACCAGCCAGACCGTCCCTTCAACGCTGACGGAGATGTCAGCCCATGACTTGTCCTGCCCGCCTTCGGCCGGCCGCCAGATTCCGTCGGACGTCTGACGGAAGAGATTCGCACTGGGATGAAGACTGATCCCCCACAGGTCGTCGGCATTTCGACCTGCCAGCCGCTTGAACGGAATCAACGAAGTCGTCTCGTGGAACGTCTGGCCGTCAGTCGTCCGCCACATTGCCCCGTCGTCGCGCACGATCCATACCGCCCCCTGGTGCACCGTGACGTCCACCAACGGTTCGATCCCATTCGGAACCGGTATTCTGCTCCACCCGCCATCCTTCGCACGCCGCCAGAGCGCCCTGTGGTCCGTCAGGACCCACAGTCCGTCGTCGAGCGCCACGGCGAGACCGGTGACGTTACCGGGACTGGCTTCCTGACCTGCGAAGCGAGGGGGAAGGGGCCCGCCACCATGACGCCAGAGCGTCCCGTCCTTGGCCGCCAGCCACACCTCGGGGAACGACACGTCCTCCCGGATCGCCACATCGAGAAGCTGCGGGAAGGAGACCTGCTGTGCCCCAGCGGCGTCCGCGATATCGACCACGTACCGCGGCATCCATATTCTCTCCACAACGCCCTCCCATCAGGTGCTCCACCTGCGTGACGGATGGCTGCGTGACAGGCCTCCCGATCGGACGGCCAAGGCCAGCGCCGCTCTCGTCGCGGTGATGCTCGCGAAGCGTTTCTCCGACCGTACGCCGGATGGCGGCACCGCACATCCGGAAGCACTCGCGACACCGGGTCCCTGGTAGGCCGGTCAGGCCGAGAAGATCAGCGGCGCGCAGCGCGAGTTCGGGTTCGATCTCGGTGAGCCGCGTGACGACACGGTCCCCGACCCACACGTTGCTCGCGAGCGCACGAGCCAACAGGCGTCGGGCGTCATCGGGCTCGAGGACGGCGACCAACGGACTGTACCGGCGGTCCGTCCGCCGGGGATGCCGACCGCGAAGGGTGCGGAAACCCGCCACTCCAGCGCTGCTCGACCCGAAAGCAAGTTGATCCCTTCTGAATGGTCTTGTAACGATGTGGAGCGGGGGCTCGAAACCGTGATCATTCCCAGACCGCGACGGACGACAGGGCGGGCGCGAACGCCTCGCACTGCCGGGATTGCTTAGGTGTTGCGGCGCCCTCGGGCGTGGGAGCCGCGGATCGTGCGCCCGCCAACGCGCTGTGAGGCGGCCAGGAACGAACAGCCCGTCGCGCTGCGGTGGGACCTGGACCGCGGTAGTTCGCGTTGCGGGATGCACGCGGCGTTCGGTCATGTCCTCGCGAAGGACCACCCGGGGCCGTCCCGCGCCCCGGATTCCGCCCTGCTGACCGCATTGCGAAGGAACGACACACGTACTCGACGGCATGAGCCGCCGGGCCACCGATCTCTCACGGGGGAGATGGCACATGACCGACGCACCCTGGTCCACACTGTTGATGGAGAAGACAGACCTGATCACCCCGATGGCCATCCGGGTGGCGGCGACCCTCCGGCTCGCCGACCACATTGCTGCCGGCGCCACCAGCCCCGAAGCCCTCGCTGCCCAGGCTTCCGTCCAACCGGCCGCGCTGCACCGGTTGATGTGTCACCGTGTCGGGGCCGGAGTCGTCCGGCTGACGGAGTCCGGCGCGTACGAACTGACCGAGCTGGGGGAACAGCTTCGGGAAGACAACCCCACCTCAGGTCGCGCCTGGTTGGACATCGACGGCCCTATCGGCCGCGGCGACCTGGCCTTCTTCCAACTGCTGGAATCGGTCCGCACCGGCGAGTCCGTCTACGCCTCGGTGTACGGCCAGGGGTTCTGGGAGGAGGTCAACGCCGACCCGGAGCTCTCGGCGACGTTCGACGACCGGATGGCTGCCAGTATGGAGTGGGTACTTCCCGCGCTGGTGGCCCACGGCGACTGGAGCAAGGTCCGCCATCTGGTAGACGTGGGAGGCGGCAGCGGCACGCTGCTCGCCGCAGTCGTGGAGAACTGGCCGGGCATGCGCGGCACTCTCGTCGACCTGCCGGGGCCCGCGTCCGCTGCCGCGCAGTCCTTCACCGACATCGGGCTGGGGGACCGCTGCACAGCGGTGGCGGGAAGCTTCTTCGATGAACTGCCGCGTGACGGGGACGTCTACCTGTTGTCCAACGTCCTGCTGAACTGGGACGACACGCAGGCGATCAACATCCTTTCCCGCTGCGCGGAAGCGCTCGCCGCCGATGGCAGGGTCATGGTGCTCGAAGGACTGCTCGATGTACAGAGCGACGTGACGGAGCTGGACCTCCGCATGCTCGTTTATCTGAATGGCCGGATGCGCACCCGGCAGGAGATGCAGAAGCTCGGCGCGGCGGCAGGCTTGAAGCTTGACGCGGTGACGGACTTCGGCCACGCCCGCTCACTGGTGGAGTTCGTACCGGTGGCCTCCGGCCGAGAAAGCGCCGGCCCCGACGCCGGCAACTGAAGCACCATCACATGAGGAGAACAACCATGCGCATTGTCCGCCACTACGAGCACGGCGGTCCTTCGGTTCTGCGGGTCGAGGAGACGGAGAAGCCGGTGCCGGCGCCGGGTGAGGTGCTCATCCGGACCGAGGCTGTCGGCGTCAACTTCGCGGAGTGTCAGCGCCGCCAGGGCATCGCGGTCGGCGGACCGGCGGATCTTCCGGGTTCGCCCGGCGGTGACGTCGCGGGCGTCGTCGAGAGCGTCGGTGAGGGCGTTGTCAATGTCGCGCCGGGGGACCGGGTCGTCGCGGGCGTCGGCTCGAACGCCTACGCCGAATATGTCGTCAACCGATCGGACTGGCTGTTCACGATCCCCCAAGGGATCGGAGCCGGTCCCGCGACCTCACTGCCGATTCCCGGGCAGACCGCCTACCACGTCATCGCCACGGCAGGTCAGCTCCAGCCCGGACAGTCCGTGCTGGTTCATGCCGCGGCCGGGGGCGTGGGCCACTTGCTCGTGCAACTCGCCAAGGCACTCGGCGCCGGAACGGTCATTGCCACCGCGAGCAGCCCCGAGAAGCTGGAATTCGCCAAATCCCTCGGCGCCGATCTCGCGTACGACTACAGCCAGGAAGGCTGGGACGAGGAGATCCTGACCGCTACCAAGGGGGAGGGAGTCGACCTCGTCCTCGAGACCGTCGGCGGCGACATCCTGAGCAAGAGTGTCCCGCTCATCCGGCAGTTCGGCCGCATGGTGGTCTACGGATCCGCGGGCGGAGAGGTTCCGTCCGTGGACATCGCCGATCTGTTCGACAACAAGACGGTGCTCGGGTTCAGCATGTGGGGACTGATGTACCGACAGCCCGAGGTCATGGCCGCCGGCGCGAAGGCCCTGCTCGACCTCGTCGGATCGGGCAAGGTCCGGCCTGTCGTGCACGCCGAGGTACCCCTCGACGATGCCGCGAAGGCGCACGAAATGATGGAGGCACGGGCCCAGATGGGCCGCGTCGTCCTCATCCCGTAGTCACCTGCGGCACTGTCGGTTTCATCGCACTCGAAGCGGCACCAGGAGGTCAGCAGCCTGGTGCCGCGCGGTGCGTGCACCGGTGCGGCACGACGTCGCGACTCCCCCGTGCAGCTCCGGCGGGCCTCGGATCGGCCGCGCCGGCTCACTCCGGGGATGGGGGGTCGGGGACCGTACCGGCGCGGGCCTACGCAGTCATCCACAGTCACCAGGCACTGTCCTGGCGAAATCACCGTCCATAGGTCACGGCTTCGGCGCCTGCCGGGGTTCACGGGTCCGTAGCGCTCTCCGCGGCCGCCCACGCTCGCAGGGTGAGACGACCCCCTTGTGAGACGCGGTGTCACTCCGCCACGATGGCCCGCATGGATCGCCACGTGTACCTGAGCCGTCGACTCGCTGTCGACCTGGCATACGCGTGTTCCGCGATCTGTCGCCGCGCCGTTCTCTGAGCGCGGTCACCCGCCCGGCTGAGCCGGGCCCTTCTCGTCCTGTCGGGCGGAGTCACCGCGCCGTTGCGCTGCTCCGCTGTCTCTCACCCCCACGGACGGGATCCTCCATGCGCTTCGCGCTGCTCTCCGCCGCTGGCCTGCTCGCCCTGACGGGCGCCACGCCGGCGCAGGCCGCTGCCTCGTACGCTCCCCTGCCGCCGCACAACCCCTACGCGGGCCCGGACGGTACCGCCACCATGCACGGCGACACCGGCTCCTCCGACGCCACCCCGCTGCCCGGCCCGGGCGCCGGCTCGCTGACGTCCCACCGGACGGCGCTCGCCTCGGCCTGCCCGACCGTGCTGGTCGGCGGCGACGGCTTCCCCGTCGCGCTCTGCACCGCGATCTTCGGGCTGACTCCGACCGTCCACCTGCTCGACCCGTCCACCGGCGAATCGCTCGCCGAGCTGCCGATCGCCAAGGGGTCATTGCTCGGCGGGGTCTACGCCTACCTCGACGACCGGGATCGTCTGGTGGCCGTCGACGGCGAGCGCACCCTGCTCCGGATCGCCCACCGTCGCACCACCTCCGGCGACTGGGAGTTGTACGTCGACAGCGCCCTCCCGCTGACGGGCGCGGTCCCGGACGGCGACGCGGTGACCGGGATCTCCCCGGACTGGCAGGGCCGGGTCTGGTTCGCCACGGGCGGCGGCGTGGTCGGCACGGCCAACGATCGGACCGGCTCCGTCCGGTCGCTGGCCCTGCCCGCCGGCGAGAAGATCGCCAACTCGATCTCCACCTCCCCCACCGGCACCGCCGTCGCCACCACCCACGCCACCTACCTGCTGACCGCGACGGCCGACGGCACCCCGCAGGTCGCCTGGCGCCAGGCGTACGACAGAGGCCCTGGCCGCAAGCCCGGCCAGCTCAGTTGGGGCACCGGCTCGACTCCGACCTTCTTCGGCCCCGGCACCGGAATCGACTACCTGACCATCGTCGACAACGCGGCGCCGACCGTGAGCCTACTGGTGTACCGGGCGGCCTCCGGCGAACAGGTCTGCTCCGTGGCCGTGCTCCAGTCGGGCGGCAGCGGCAGCGAGAACTCCCCCATCGCCGCCGGCAACTCCGTCTTCATCGCCGGCACCTACGGCTACCCCTACCCGAAGCTGCCCGACGACGCGGGCGCGAGTGTGCCCACGTCCGGCACCTTCTCCGGCGGCCTGTCCCGCGTCGACGTCCGGGCAGACGGCTCGGGCTGCGACCTGAAATGGGACAACAAGGTGCGCTCAGCGGCGGTGCCGCGCCTGTCGACCGCTGACGGACTGATCCACACCGTGATCCGGAACCCGGTCGTACCGGGCACCAACAGCACCTCCGTCCTCGACCCCTATTCCTACGGCGAAGTCGACCCGGAGACCGGCAAGGTCGTGCGCACCAAGTACCTGGGCGCCGGCTTCGTCTTCGACTCCCTCCAGATGGCCGGCACCATCGCCCCGGGCCGGGTGGTACTGCAGGGGACGACCACCGGGGTGCTGCGCATCACCGCGCAGTAGGCGGGTGCGGGCAGCGGAACGGCTCCGCCCTCGCGATGAGGGGGAGCCGTTTCCGTCGGGGTGGGACTGGGTCGGTCAGGCGTGGCTGTGGTGTCGCTTGTTGCCGGTGACCAGCCGGTACAGGGCGAGGAGGATGACCGAGCCGACGATGGCGGCGATCCAGGTGGAGATGTCGAAGAAGCCGTCGATGGAGTCGACGCCGAAGATGACCTTGCCGAGCCAGCCGCCCAGCAGACCACCCGCGACACCGATCAGCATCGTGATGATGATGCCGCCCGGGTCCTTGCCCGGCATCAGCGCCTTGGCAATGAAGCCCGCGAGCAGACCAATCAGAATCCAGGCAATGATGCCCATGACGCCTCTCCTACCTCGGTGAATAAAGCCGGTGTTAACAACCGTCTGCACCGAACGGAGACATCCAAACGTCCGGCTCTCCCGGCGTCGGGGAAGTCGCGGTCGTGGTGCCGACGGCGTCGTGGGTGGCACGGGAGTCGTGGGGTAGGTGGTGACCATGTCAACAGATCCCGGGCATCATCAGAGTGGGGCAGCGAGCGCGTGCGACGCACACCAGCGCCTGCTGCTCGCCGACCGCTACCGGCTGGATGCGGTGATCGGCCGGGGCGGGATGGGCCAGGTCTGGCGGGGCTGGGACGAGCTGCTGGGGCGAGCGGTCGCCGTCAAGGAACTGCACGACCGACTCCAGGATGACGCCGCCGCCGAGCGGTTCTCGCTCGAGGCCCGCACGGCCGCACAGCTCAATGACCCGCATGTGGTGTCGGTGTACGACTTCGGCGCCGACCAGGACCGCCTGTACCTGGTGATGGAACTGGTCACCGGCCACTCGCTGGACCAGGAAGTGGACAGCGCCGGCACGCTGGACGCGTCGCGGGCGGCGACCCTGGGAGCGCAGGTCGCCGCAGGTCTGGCCACCGCCCACCGGCACGGCGTCGTGCACCGCGACATCAAGCCCGGGAATCTGCTCCTGGACGGGCAGGGGAAAGTCAGCATCGCCGACTTCGGCATCGCCCGCTTCACCCAGGGCACCACGGCTGCCTTGGCACCGACCGTGGGCGGGCAGGTCCTGGGCACCATCGCCTATCTCTCCCCCGAACGCGCCCTGGGCCACCCCGCCACCACCGCCGGCGATGTCTACGCCCTGGGCTGTGTGCTCTACCAACTCCTCACCGGAGCACCCCCCTTCACCGGGGACGTCCCCTCCGCCGTCCTGTACCAGCACGTGCACACCGAGCCCACTCCCCCGCGCCACCTGAATCCGGCGATCCCGCAGGCACTGTCGCAGTACGTCCTGGACCTGCTGTCCAAGGACCCCGCCGAGCGCCCTACCGCGGAACGGGCCGAGAACTGGCTGCGCCAGTGGCTCCTGGACGACGTCGCGCCCACCCGATCCGCCACGCCCTTCGCCGTCCCGGGCCTCCTGAAGGGTTCGGCCCCCGCACCCGCCTCCGGTACGGGGCCACACAGGACCCGTCCCGGGTCGAAACGGCGCTCCCTGCTGGTGGCCGGTATGACCGTGGCCGCGCTCGGCGCCGCGTCCGCCGGCATCCTCGGGCTGTCCACCCCGACCGCCGACACCGGAGAGCATCCGACCCGCTCCCGCCCCACCGCGGCCTCGTCGCATCCCGCATCCGCTCCCGCAACCACCGTGTCCATCGCGCCGCCGGCATCCACCACGGCGTCCCCCCGCCCCGTCACCACACCGCCGGTCAGCCACCCCATCACCATCGTGGACACGGCAGCCGCAGAACACGGCAACAACAAGCACGACACCATGCCGAAGAAGACCAAGAAGGCCAAGAAGTAGCTCGCTGAAAGAACCGCACCGCCCCCGTCGCTGCCCCTCAGCGGACAGAGCATGCAGGCGTCGGCGCCCTCCTCCCCCAATAATGCCCATGGGCCGACGCCGACCGGGTGTACGGATATCTCCGCTTAGCCGGGTGTCCGACGCGCCTGTCATGGTGAGAGCCTCTTCGGCCGGGTCGATGAACGACTACTCGGACGGATCGGGGGAAGTCGCCGCACAGCGTTTTGTGCCGAAGGGATGAAATGGTGCCGGATCTGCCCGAGACCGCCGAAGCAGCCGACGCTGCCGAGGTGCCGGTATCGGTGGGTTTCCTGTACCGGGCGGCGCACTACGAGCACGGCGCCACGGGCGACGCACGCCAGATGGCCGAGGTGTTCCTCAAGGAGCTGCTGGACCTGTTCGCGCTGCCGCCCTGCGAGCGGCTGGGCTACGACGTAGCGCTGGTCGTGACGGAGCTGCTGACCAACGCCCAGCGCTACGCTCCCGGTCCGTGCCTGCTGGAGTTGGAAGGCCACGCGACCGAGATCAGCGTGACGGTTTGGGACAGCAACTCCGCCCTACCGGTGGTCTTTCCGCGTGATCCCGGCCGGGTCGGCGGCCACGGCATGGAGATCATCGACCGGATCTGCGATGAGGTGCACGTGGAACGGGTGCCGGTCGGCAAACGCATCCGTGCCGTCCTGGCCGTGCCCCAGGTCTGAAGCGGCCGGTCGGCCGTACTCGGCAGCCCTCCCGTATGTCGCGTCGGACCGCACCATGCGTCCCTGCACACCCTTGCGAACGGATCGCGTGGGACGCATGGTGGGGTGGGAGTTACGGTGTTCCGTTGGCTCCGTTCGCGCAGGGGCTGCCGCCGCCGAAGGTCCCGCCGGGGCCGCCGGGGCCGCCGTGGAAGAGCAGGCCTCCGGTGGCGTTGCCGCCGGCGCCGCCGATCCCGCAGGCGCCATCGGCGCTGGCTCCGGATTTGGCGCCGCCGTTGCCGCCGCTGCCGCCCTTGCCGCCGAAGTTGCTGATCCCTCCGGTGCTGATGCCGCCCGCGCCGCCGATGCCCGCCGCACCGCCCGGATAGGCGCCGCCGGAGCTGCCGTTGCCACCGTTGCCGGCTTTCCCGCCCTTGCCGCCGTTGCCGAAGTTGTTGATGCCGCCAGCGCCGCCGTTGCCGCCCGCACCACCGCCGTGACCGATGCCGCCGTTGCCCGCGTTGCCGCCCGCGCCACCGTTCGATCCCCCGGCGCCGCCCAGGCCGCCGCGACCACCCGCACCGGCGTTGGCGCCGGAGTTGCCACCCGCACCACCGGTGCCGCCCGTACCTCCCTGGGTGCCCGCGCCGCCCGCTCCACCAGCGCCACCAGCGCCGGTCAGGCCGCCGGCCGCGCCGGTGCCCCCGTTACCGCCCGCGGCACCGTTGGGGCCGGCGTTGCCACCGACCGCGCCCGCACCGCCCGAACCACTGCCCAGACCGGTGCCACCGTTGCCGCCCGCACCGCCGACGCCGCCCAGGACCCCGTTACCGCCGGGACCACCCGCACCACCGGCGCAGTCCCCCGCCCCGGTCGCCGGGCCGCCCGCCGTGCCGGGGAAACCGTTGGGGTGACCGGCGTTGCCGTCGGCACCTGCGACGCCGGCGGTGCCGGCCGTACAAGCCAGAGCGGAGGCGCCGGCCGGAGCGCCCAGGAAGAGCGCGCCGGCGAACAGCGCGGGGAGGGCGAGAAGGACGGCGGTCTGTTTCCTGTTCATGGGGCGTTTTCCTTTGGCTCAGATGCAACGAGGGGTCGGTTCTGGGCTGAAAAAGGGCGTGCGGAACCGAAAGGGAATCGTCGATCCCTGAACGGTTTTTTGTGCCGCAGACCGACAGACGGTCCGCGGATTTCCCGACGCTTCCCATAGGACACGTATTTCTTCATACGTGTACTGAAATGAGGCGTGTGATATTCAACGATATGCAACCGAGCGGACCATCACCCGACTGCGGTACACAAAATCAGCCGAAGGAAGCGTTTGGGCGGAGCCGGTCGACGTGATCGTTGACGCGGGCAAGGAGCCACCGTGTCTCAGATTCATGGCCACTTCTAGCCGATGGGCTGCGGGTTCTGCCGCAGCGTGGGAGCTGGAGGTACGTTTTCACCGCCCGGTGCTCGGGGCCCGACGAGTGCGCCGGAGCAGCACCGGGGCGATGAGGAATGACGGGCGAAGGTCGATACGTCCCCCGGGCGGCGTTTCCTTGTTTAGACCGACCTTGCCAAATACGGCAATTTTCGACATTCGCGGCCTCCCGCAATCGAACGGAGAGTTGCAGACCGCACCAGCGGGACCGTTGTCGGGCGCCGTCGGTACAGGTCCGCAGGGTCCGGGAAGGCGCGCCATTCGGCGAAAGGGGCTTGCTCGGACTCCGACCGCGTGCCGGCAAACCGACCGGCGGTGTTGGTCCGCGGATCGGGCCTGCGTATGGCTCGAAATCCCAGAAGCGACGACGTGCCAGAACTCCCGCGCGGAGGCGATCAACAACGGCGGGCCCGTTCTCCCACTCTGAGGGGGTG
>NZ_JAPVLU010000075.1 GCF_027158205.1 Streptomyces sp. H39-S7
CGCGCCGCGCGGGGGGGGGGGGCGGGCGGGAGCGACGTGGTGAGGTGCGGGTAGTGCGGCCGGGGAGGAGCCGGGCTCGCTGCGCGGCCCGGGCTGTGGGGGCGGGTTGAGCGTTGTGGCGCGGTGCGGGCGGGCTCGCTTCGCGGCCCGAGGGCGAGGCCGTGGGGGTGTGGAGTTTTGATCCCCTCTTCTTGACGGAAGGTGGGGCAGGTGTGACGTACGTGGTCTGGTGGGCCAATGAGACGTCCTTTCGGTAGATGTGGATCACTAAGGACGGTCAGAACTTCACCTGGCGAGGCTCCGCCCACACGAGCTGATCCTTTGAGCCTCCGGGCCCCGAGAGCGCCCGCTCGTTAACCCCCTGTGCGGTCCGGGGAGCGCAGCGAACCCGGCACCTCCCTGGCCTGACCGGCCGCAGCGCACCACCAAACCCGCCAACTCCCACCCCGCCTCGGGGAGCGCAGCGGACCGCCCCCACTGCGAGGCGCATCCACCCGAAGGGCACCACCAGGCTCCGCTCCACTCCGCCCCCGGGTCGCGCAGCGGACCGCCCCACTGGCAGGTGCGCAGCGCCGGGGCCCTCCCCCTCCCCGCGGTCAAGGTGCGCAGCGCCGCAGAAGAACCCCTCCGCACTGTTCTGACCTCAGCCACCCACCGGCTCCGGCGCGATGTCCGCCCATACGAGCTTCCCGGTGAGCCCGAAGGGCTCCTCCCCGATCAGGTGGAACCCCCACGCCGCCGCGAGGCCGGTGATCAGCCACATGCCCCGGCCGCCTTCGGCCTCGTTCGTGACGGTCAGGAATTCCGGCTTCTCGGGACTGGAGTCCCACACCCCGAGCCGCAACTTCCTCTGCCGCCAGTGCAGTCTGAGGCTCACCGGCCCGCGGCTGTGCTCCAGCGCGTTCGCGACGAGCTCAGTCGCGACGAGCTGCGCCACGTCGATCATCGGCGCCAGCCCGTACGCCTTGAGCACCGCTCTGAGCGTGCAGCGAGCGATGCCGGCTCCGCGCAGGTCGTGCGGGATCTGGAGCGAGTAGTCCCACACGTCGTCGGCTTCGTCCTTCACGTTCATGCGGCAGCTCCGAACGGTTCTGGGCGACGCCCCCACGCGGTGGCCTGTCGCTTCGCCCATGCCGAAGGCATGGGCGAAGCGATGCGCTGCCGTCTTGCTGCGAGCGTGCGCCATGTAATGGCTACGTCACAGACGGTAGGGAAATGGGTTCGGAATTGCAACCTGCTTGCTCAAGCCGGTGGACCGCGTTACGAGTCGGGTGCAGACTGTGAGCGAACTTCTTCAGAGGAGCCCTTTTGGGACTGCGCACCAGCATCACCGAGCGGCAACGTCGGCTGGGTGCCGAACTACGCAAGCTCCGCGAGCGGTCCGGCATGGTGACGAAAGAGGCGGGCGAAGTCATTGGGATGGGGTCGGCCCACCTCAGTCACATCGAAGCCGGTCGGACTTCCATCCTCACCGCGCGCCTCCGCGCGCTCTGTGAAGCGTACGGATGCACGGATGAGCCCTACGTTGAGGCGCTCGTGAGGATGGCCGAGGACTCCGGCAAGGGTTGGTGGACCGAGCATCGCAAGTCGGTGTCGCCAATCGCCCTGGACCTGGCGGAACTTGAGGCGGGCGCTACCCGAGCTTGTAGTTACGAGACTCTGTTCATCCCCGGCCTGTTGCAGACCGAAAGCTACATGCGGGCGATCTTCGGTAGCGCGCAGGACCCGGATCCGGAGACGGCTGTGCGATTCCGGTTGACGCGGCAGAAGGTCCTCGGTGGGGAGCCCGCCTTGCCCCTGCACGCTGTGATTCACGAAGCGGCGCTGCGGATCACCGTGGGTGGGCCGGAAGTCATGCGGGAGCAGCTCATGCATCTGATCGAAGCCGCACGCCTGCCGAATATGACGATCCAAGTCCTACCTTTCGAGGCGGGCGCCCTCAAGAACATCAGCGCGTCGTTCCTACTCCTGAGCGGTCAGGCCGGCGGGCTGGAGACCGTAGTAGCGGACGATCCCGCGCAGTGGACTGTTTTCCTCGGGGACGAGGGCGCGGTAGAGGGCTACTCGAAGGCGTTCCAAAGACTCGCTGGTTCAGCGCTGCCACAGGTGGACCCCGAAGCCGTTCCGGAGCGACACCTGATGAGAGACTCGCTGGGACTGATCCAGCACATCGCCTACGCGCTCTGAAACGGCGGACATGTCTCAACTTCAATGGCAGAAGTCTTCGTTCAGCGATTCCGGCGGCGCAAACTGTGTGGAAGTAGCCGCCGTCAACGGCACCGTGATGCTCCGAGAGAGCGACGCCCCCGGGGTCGTCCTTTCGACCAGCCCGATCGCGTTGGGGCGGCTCCTCGCGAACATCAAAGCCGGAGAGCTCGACGGCCTCGCGATCTGATCCGTTCGTACTCCGAAGGGGCTCCCATGACCTCATCGTTGCAGTGGCAGAAGTCGTCGTTCTCCGGAGGCGGAGGCGAAAACTGCGTCGAGCTGGCGGCCGCCCCCGCCACCGTCCTCCTCCGCGAGAGCGACGACCCCGGCGTCGTCCTCCGGACCACCCCCGCCCGCTTCGCGGCCTTCCTCCACGCGATCAAGGCCGATGGATCGGCTACCACCGCCCCGTAACCCCAGGGGAGCGTGGTTGGCTGGCGGCCGACGGATCCGTATGGACGTACAGACGTGCAAGGGGCTGGGCCATGTTCGAGTACAAGGTTGTTTCGTTCCGCGAATCGCTGATCGGGGACGCGCTGGACGGCGACAAGTTGGAGAAGACGCTCAACAAGCACGCCGGTGACGGCTGGGCGCTCAAGGCGATCACCGCCGCCGACGTCAAGGGCCGCATCGGCCCCGGCGCCGTAGAGGGTCTGCTGCTGACCTTCGAGCGCCCCCGCCAGGGCTGAGAAGCGAGCCGCCGGGCGCGAGGCGCACGCCTCGCGCCCAACCGCGGATCCCCGAGGTTCTGCATCAAGAGACTCGAATGGACCGGCGCCGTCCAAAACTGACTTCGTGACCGCTCGGCGCGCGCATACGCTCCCCGTATGACGTCTGCCGGTCGCCGTGCCCGTAGTTATGACCCCTCCAAGACGCGGGCCGCGCTCGTCGCGCAAGTGGGGGCCGTGCGGGCCGCCGTTCAGGTGCTCACGCCCGCGCAGCTCGCGCTGCCCTCCGGGCTGCCCGGGTGGGATGTGCGGCTTCTGGTGGCGCACATCGTGCGGCAGATCGACGCCGTCGGAATGCTGCTGAGCGAGCCGGCGCCCGATCCGGCGCCCCCGGTGACCGGGTTGTCGGTGTGGGCGGTGTCGACCGCCGCCATCGCGGAGCGGCTGGACGCCTCGACGCGGGAGACCGCCGCCGGGATGGGCGACCCCGTCGCCGCCATCGACGCCGCGAGCGAGAACCTGACGCCGTTCCTGGACGAGGCCGTGCGGGCGGACCGGATTGTTCCGCATGTGTTCGGGGCGATGCGGGCGCTCGACATGACCGTCACCCGGCTCGTGGAACTGGTCGTGCACGGGGACGACCTGGCGCGCGCCACCGGTGTGGAGGTGGCGCACGACCGGCAGGCCGTCGCGGCCGTCACACGGCTGCTGGCCGACGCGCTGGCGGTCAAGGCGCCCGGGAACTCCGTCGAGGTGCGTATCCCGCCCTACGCGGCCGTCCAGTGCGTGGAGGGCCCCCGGCACACCCGGGGGACCCCGCCGAACGTCGTCGAGACCGATCCGATGACGTGGATCCGCCTCGCCACCGGCCGGATCGACTGGGAGACCGCTCTCGAGGACGCCGCTGTCTCCGCCAGCGGGGAGCGGGCTGATCTTGCGCTCCATCTCCCGGTGCTCGGTTGACCACCAGCCCGTAGCGGTGCGCTCACAAGGTGTCGTAACCCACGTGATCCTCGCCTCACCTGCGGTGAGACACCCGTGGTCACACCCGTGATCGCCGGGTTCGCGGAGCGTCGCCCGTTCGGACGCGGGTCGGATCTGCCTTAGACTCGTGGTGTGCCTCGTGGTGATGGACGACTCAACCACGACCTGCTCCCCGGCGAGAAGGGCCCCCAGGACGCTTGCGGCGTCTTCGGAGTCTGGGCCCCCGGCGAAGAGGTCTCCAAGCTCACCTATTTCGGTCTGTACGCCCTGCAGCACCGCGGACAGGAGTCCGCGGGCATCGCTGTGAGCAATGGCTCCCAGATCCTGGTCTTCAAGGACATGGGGCTCGTTTCCCAGGTCTTCGACGAGACCTCTCTCGGCTCTCTGACCGGCCATATCGCCGTCGGTCACGCCCGCTACTCGACCACCGGTGCCTCGGTGTGGGAGAACGCCCAGCCCACGTTCCGTGCCACCGCCAACGGGTCGATCGCGCTCGGTCACAACGGCAACCTGGTCAACACGGCGGAACTCGCCGAGCTGGTCGCCGACCTGCCCCAGGGCAATGGCCGGGCCACGCGGGTGGCCGCCACCAACGACACCGATCTCGTGACGGCGCTGCTGGCCGGACAGATCGACGAGGACGGCAAGCCGCTCTCCGTCGAACTCGCCGCCGGCAAGGTGCTGCCTCAGGTCAAGGGCGCTTTCAGCCTCGTCTTCATGGACGAGCACACGCTGTACGCGGCGCGTGATCCGCAGGGCATCCGCCCGCTGGTGCTGGGGCGGCTGGAGCGCGGCTGGGTCGTCGCGTCCGAGTCCGCCGCTCTCGACATCTGCGGTGCCAGCTTCGTCCGGGAGATCGAGCCCGGCGAGCTGATCGCGATCGACGAGAACGGCCTGCGGACCACGCGTTTCGCGGAGGCCAAGCCCAAGGGCTGCATCTTCGAGTACGTGTACCTGGCGCGTCCCGACACCGACATCGCGGGGCGGAACGTCTATCTGTCCCGGGTGGAGATGGGCCGCAAGCTGGCCGCCGAGGCGCCCGTCGACGCCGATCTGGTGATACCGACTCCGGAGTCCGGCACGCCGGCCGCGGTCGGCTACGCCGAGGCGAGCGGGATCCCGTACGGCACCGGCCTGGTCAAGAACTCGTACGTCGGCCGGACGTTCATCCAGCCGTCGCAGACCATCCGGCAGCTGGGCATCCGGCTCAAGCTGAACCCGCTGAAGGACGTCATCCGCGGCAAGCGGCTGATCGTCGTGGACGACTCGATCGTCCGCGGCAACACGCAGCGCGCGCTGGTGCGGATGCTCCGCGAGGCGGGTGCCGCCGAGGTCCACATCCGGATCTCGTCGCCGCCGGTCAAGTGGCCGTGCTTCTTCGGCATCGACTTCGCGACCCGCGCCGAGCTGATCGCCAACGGCATGTCCGTCGAGGAGATCGGCAAGTCGCTGGGCGCGGACTCGCTCGCGTACATCTCGCTGGACGCCATGGTCGAGGCGACGACGATCGCCAAGCCGAACCTGTGCCGGGCGTGCTTCGACGGTGTCTACCCGATGGATCTGCCCGACCCGGAGCTGCTCGGCAAGCAGCTCCTGGAGACCGAGCTGGCCGGCGGCGCGGACGCGGCCGACGCGCTGCGCCGGCCGTAGTCGGGCACTCTGAAGGCAGTTCGAAGGCAGTTTCCTGGTGCTGAAGCTCCCCGCTGACGCACCCCGGGAGCCGGTGTTCGTGCATCCGGCTCCCCTGATCGCCGCCCCGGTGATCGCCCCGCACCTATTCGACGACGTGAAAGTTCCCAGCCATGCCTGAGAATACCGGCGCCAGCTACGCCTCCGCCGGCGTGGACATCGAAGCGGGCGACCGCGCCGTTGACCTGATGAAGGAATGGGTCAGGAAGGCCAGTCGCCCCGAGGTCGTCGGCGGTCTCGGCGGGTTCGCCGGGCTCTTCGACGCCTCCGCCCTCAAGCGCTACGAGCGGCCGCTGCTCGCCTCCGCCACGGACGGCGTCGGCACGAAGGTCGACATCGCCCGCAAGATGGGCGTCTACGACACGATCGGCCACGACCTGGTCGGCATGGTCGTGGACGACCTGGTCGTGTGCGGCGCCGAGCCGCTCTTCATGACCGACTACATCTGCGTCGGCAAGGTCTTCCCGGAGCGCGTCGCGGCGATCGTCAAGGGCATCGCCGAGGGCTGCGTACTGGCCGGCTGCGCGCTGGTCGGCGGCGAGACCGCCGAGCACCCGGGGCTGCTGGGCCCGGACGACTTCGACGTCGCGGGCGCCGGCACCGGTGTGGTCGAGGCCGACCAGGTGCTGGGCGCGGATCGTATCCGTTCGGGTGACGCGGTGATCGCGATCGAGTCCTCGGGACTTCACTCCAACGGGTACTCGCTGGTGCGCCATGTCTTCTTCGACCGGGCCGGCTGGGAGCTGGACCGGGACGTTCCGGAGTTCGGCCGCACCCTCGGCGAGGAGCTGCTGGAGCCGACCAAGATCTACTCGCTGGACTGCCTGGCGCTCACCCGGCTCGCCCCGGTGCACGCGTTCTCGCACATCACCGGCGGCGGTCTGGCCAACAACCTCGGCCGCGTGATCCCGGACCACCTGCACGCCACGGTCGACCGTTCGACCTGGCGGCCGGACCCGGTCTTCACCACCGTCGGTGAGCTCGGCGGGGTTGAGCGGCTGGAATTGGAGAAGACGCTGAACATGGGCGTCGGCATGATCGCGGTCGTGCCGCAGGACTCGGTGGACGTGGCGCTGGCCACGCTGGCCGACCGCGGTGTGGAGGCATGGGTGAGCGGCGAGGTCGTCGAACGCGGTGACCACGCCGAAGCCGTGACCCTGACCGGGGACTACGCGAAGTAGTCGACAGGTCCGGACGCCAGGGGCCGAGAGGCCCTGAGCGCCGTGGGCCACGACGAAACCCGGTCCGGGGCGGGCCCCGGACCGGGTCTGTAGAAGTGCAGCGTCAAGAGTGACGACGTTGCGGCGAGGGTTCGGCGTCCTCGTCCTCGTCGTCATCGTTGTAACGACTCGCGTACTGTGCGTACGGATCGTCGTCGTCGTTCTCGTCGTCATCGTCCACAACAGGCTCCGGCGGAAGTACCGGAAGTGGTGACGATGCGCCCAGCTCGTCGGCCAGACGTGTGAGATCGGTTCCGCCGCTGTTGTACTTCAGCTGGCGGGCGACCTTCGTCTGCTTGGCCTTGGCCCGGCCGCGCCCCATGGCTCGACCCCCTCAACGGCGGGGCTCGATGGCCCCGAGTCTTGACACGCGTTCATGAATCGGAGCGGTCTCTCAGCTGAGAGACCGGTCCGTAGGGCTTCAACGGTACCTGCTTCCGGAGCCGCACGGTACGTCGCCCGCACGACGCGCGTCGGAGCGGGAGCCGAAGTGGGCCCTGTCCTGGCTGGTCAGCCGTGATTTTACCTGGTTCTAGCGCGAACTTGCTATCGCTTCGTGCGTTCGGTCACCCACCGCGTCGGCGGGTGGACCACCGGGCGGTTCCCGCGGAGATCCTTTGCGGCGGACGGCCGCCTGCCCCCGGGCGGAACCCGGGCGGGACCCGGTCGCGCCCTGGCCAGGTGGCCGCCCGCCGCACAGCAGGTGAGCGGCGGGCGACCGGTGGGCACGTGGCTGGAATCAGCCTGCTTCGGGACGCAGCCAGTCGGCGGCCGGGGTCCGGTCGGCGATGCGCTGCTCGGCCAGCCGGTCCGCGGCGGCGGCCGGCGGGATGCCGTCGGTCCGCGCGCGGTCGAAAATGGCCGCGGTGGTGTCAAAGATCTTCGTGGCCTTGGCCTTCGCCCGGTCGAAGTCGAAGCCGTGCAGCTCATCCGCGACCTGGATCACGCCACCGGCGTTCACCACGTAGTCGGGCGCGTAGAGGATCCCGCGGTCGGCGAGGTCCTTCTCGACGCCCGGGTGGGCGAGCTGGTTGTTGGCCGCGCCGCACACGATGGTGGCGGTGAGGGCCGGCACGGTCTCGTCGTTCAGCGCGCCGCCGAGCGCGCAGGGCGCGTAGACGTCGAGCGGGGTGCGGATCAGGACATCGGCGTCGGAGACGGCGCTGATCTGCGGGTGGCGGGCGCGGATCCGGTCGACGGCCTCGGCGCGGACGTCGGTGATCACGACCTCGGCACCGTCCTCGATCAGG
Source organism: Streptomyces sp. H39-S7 (assembly GCF_027158205.1). Lineage (GTDB taxonomy): Bacteria > Actinomycetota > Actinomycetes > Streptomycetales > Streptomycetaceae > Actinacidiphila. The sequence goes on from NZ_JAPVLU010000075.1 coordinate 8,020, forward strand.
TGCTCCACCAGGTGGTGGCCGACCTTGCCGACACCGGCGATGCCGACCCGGCGGCCGCGCAGCGTCGGCTCGCCCCACTGGCTGCGGGCGGCGGCGCGCATGCCCTGGAAGACGCCGAAGGCGGTCAGCACGGAGGAGTCGCCGGCGCCGCCGTTCTCGGGGGAGCGGCCGGTCGTCCAGCGGTTCTCGCGGGCGACGACGTCCATGTCGGCCACATAGGTGCCGACATCGCAGGCGGTGACGTAACGGCCGCCGAGCGAGGCCACGAAACGACCGTAGGCGAGCAGGAGATCTTCGCTCTTGATCGATTCCGGGTTACCGATGATCACGGCCTTGCCGCCACCGTGGTCCAGGCCGGCCAGAGCGTTCTTGTACGACATCCCGCGGGAGAGGTTGAGCGCGTCGAGCGCGGCCTCTTCGTCGGTCGCGTAGTCGTAGAAGCGGGTACCGCCGAGGGCCGGGCCCAGGGCGGTGGAGTGGAGCGCGATGACGGCCTTGAGGCCGCTGGCACGGTCCTGGCAGAAGACGACTTGCTCGTGTCCGCCCTGTTCCGACCGGAACAGTTTGGAGACGACGCTGGAAGTCTGAAGAACGTCGGTCACGGTGGTGACTCCTGCAGTCCAGAGGTTGCCCTCCGTACGGGTGGGGAGGGCCGGTTGGCGCAAGCGTATTGCCCGCAGGCGACCCGCACGGCCGTAGGGCCCGACCGGTTGATCGCGAACGGCCTCCGCTGCGCACCGTACGTCCTGCGTGGGCTGCGCGTTTGAGGCCCCAGCCCCGGAACGGGTCGCTCCGCACGGCCGGAACGAGCCGGTCCGAAGCGGTGGGACGCGCCGGTCCGAAGCGGTGGAACGCGCCGGTCCGAACCGATCGGGGAAGACCGTCCGGCGCAGTGCTGTGGATCACCCCCACCGCGGCCCGGGGCGTGGGACGATTCGGAGGAGAGCCGGTCACGAGGGAGCGGGTGTGGGCTTGTCGTCGGTGCTGGTCCCGTACGCGGCGTATCTCCGGGTCTACGAGCCGCTGGCGGCGTTCCCCGAGCCCGAACGCACCCACTGGAACCGCTACGCGGCCGCGGGTGAGGCGCGGAGCGCACAGGACGAGCTGCGGCAGTCGCTGGCCGACCTGCTGCCCGTCCCGCCGGTGGCCGTCCCGGTGCACGAGAGCCGCGACGCCTTCGTGGCCGTCGTCAACGGCGTGACGCACATCTGCCCCTGGCGTACCCGGCTGCGCGGCTGGCTGGCGCTGGACGCCCTCGCCGAGGAGCTTCCGGAGGTCCTGCTGGACGCGGTGCTGCCCGCCGTGGTGCGCGCCCAGGCCGGGGCGGACCACGAGGCGTGGCGGGAGCGCAACCCGGACGCCCGGCCGTGGATCCGCTCGGCGACCTGGCACGTGCCGACGCGCTGGTTCGCCCTGTTCGGCGATGACGAGCGCGAGTACGAGCCGGCCGGCCTCGGCGAGGCCAAGGAGCCGCTGATGCGGTACCGGACGCCGATGGTGCAGGCCCGCCGCCGGGTGGCGCGCGGGCTGCGGGTGCTCAAGGACGCGCTGGAGGAAGGCCCGTTGATCGACGGGCTGATCGACGTGGGCCGCTGGCTGGAGGAGTTCCACCCGCGCTCCCTGGTCGAGCTGGACTACGGCGGCCTGGTGCACGCGATCCCCGAGGCGGACCTCGCGGAGGACCGGTCGGCCGCGGACGTGGCCGAGGGCCTCGCCGCGCTCAAGGCCGGCTCGGGGGCCGCCGCCTCCGAGGCGTACGAGCGGCTCACCGAGCGCTGGCGGACCATCCGCGAGCTGCAGTTCGCGAGTTGACCCCGGGGCTGCCGACGCGCCGCCGGACGGGCCCTCGCGGGGGCTGTGAAACCTGCCCGGGACGATGGTCCCGATCCGGGCCATTGGCTCAAGCGTGACGGAGAGCACGTAAGGGGACTCTTGCGGACATCCCTACCGGTCATGCCAATATGGGACAACGAGTCCTGGAAGAGTTGGTCCGTCCAGCAATGGGCGTGTTGTCCGGTATTGCATATCTTGAGGGTGGGGATGGGGCTGGTGATCCAGCTGTGACTGATCGTCACTCTGGAGTGACTGTCCGTTATGGCATGGTCCATCGGCTTCCGTAGAGCTTGAACCCCTGAGAGGGCAATTCCATCGGTTTGGCCGACGAGGCTGGACGGATGGTGTAGTTGTAGTGCCGAGGACAAGCCGTTCGTCCTATTACCGACTCGGCCCGCGTCCGCCATTTCGGGCAACACGGGTCAAGGTGCAGAATTTAGAGGTAGAACCGCGCTGGTTCGGTTCTCTCGAGGAGGCCGCTCATGACCGCTCGCACCCCTGATGCCGAGCCGCTGCTGACCCCCGCTGAGGTCGCCACGATGTTCCGCGTGGACCCGAAGACGGTCACACGGTGGGCCAAGGCTGGGAAGCTCACGTCCATCCGCACGCTCGGCGGGCACCGCCGCTACCGCGAGGCGGAGGTCCGCGCACTTCTGGCGGGCATTCCGCAGCAGCGCAGCGAGGCCTGACAAGCCCTTACATGCCCTTTAGGGCCGTCTTATGGGGCCCCCACCCCATAAGTCACCTGCTCCACCCGCTCCACGGGCTCCCTGCCCCCATCGGGGACGCCACAAGGACACAGAGATCGCATCGGACTCCGCCGGGTCCGATGCGATCTTTTTTGTGCCCTCAGGGGCCCGTGGAGGGCGCTGGAGGGGCGCTGCGGGGGCGTTGCGGGACGTTGCGGGTGCTTTCAGGGGTAGTTGCGTCCGCCGCCCGCCGGCGTGGCGCGGGCGTCTCTGTGGGGTCCGCTGTGGAGTCTTGTGGGCATCTTGCGCGGACCTGTCGATGCCGTTCGGTACGCATCGCGGGCAGATCGGGCACGAGTGCAATTGCACATATTAAATTGACACCCTCCAGAAGGGGGTCGAGTTCCTCACGTCTTGGAAATCTTTGGGTGACGCCCGTCACACGCACGGGTCTTGTGGCTGCTCAGATCCTTGCGGTAATGGGGGATCGGGTCTCAGGAGGGCAAGGCGCAACAGGCGGTGGCAGGTGACGCAGTGTCGGGTGAGGTGTCTGCTGCCCGACGCGGCCGCCAGGTGGGCACGCAGCAGCGCCCTCGTCTCGTGCCTGGGAGTCGACGTCATACCGAAAGGCGTACCGGCGGCCGCCGGGACCCGTCAAGAAGGCGCGCAGCCCCGGCCGCAGGGGCGTGGCGGGGGCTGAGCGGGCGCGGAACGCGGAGCGGCGAGGGCCGGGCGCAACGCGAAAGGCCCGGATCCACAAGGGATCCGGGCCTTTCGATGATGCGGTCCTGACGGGATTTGAACCCGCGGCCTCCACCTTGACAGGGTGGCGAGCACTCCAAGCTGCTCCACAGGACCAGGCTTTGCGGCGCTGAACCTTCCTGCGCTGCGAGTGAGACTGTACAGCAGGTCAGGGGGTGGGGTCGAACCCGTTCGGCGGCAGGGTCGCGGCACGTCCCCGGACCGGCTCCGGCCCGGCCGACGGCCCCCGGTGGAGCGGTCCCCCGACCGGCCGCGGGGCAGCCCCCGCGGCCGGCCCCGTCAGCCCCAGGCCTCGTCCAGCACCTTGAAGATGCGCTTGTCGGAGACGGGCTGCGAGGTGCCCAGCGCGTGCGCGAAGTAGCTGACGCGCAGCTCCTCGATCATCCAGCGAATGTCCCGAACCTTGTCCGGAACCGGGCGCCCGGCCGGCCGGGACACCAGCAGCTCCGCGTACTCGCGCTGGATCTCCAGGACCTTCTCCATGCGCATGGTGTCCCGCTGGACGTTGGTGGGCATCTGCTGGAGCCGGCGGTCGACCGCCACCAGGTACCGCATCAGGTCCGGCAGCCGCCGCAGCCCCGTGGTGGTCACGAAGCCAGCCGGCACGAGGGCCGCCAGCTGCTCCTTGACGTCCGCGAGGTTGGCGATCAGGACGAGGCTCGTGGTGGCCTTCAGGCGGCGCTCACAGGCCTGCCAGGCGGCCAGCACCTGCTGGACCCGGCTCACCGTCTTCACGGTCACGTCGACCAGATCGGTGCGGACCTTGTCGAAGAGCTTGCGGAACGATTCCTCGTCCCACGCCGGGCCGCCGTGAGCGGCGATCAGCTGGTCGGCGGCGGCGGTCACGCAGTCGTCGAAGAGGGCCTGGATGCTGCCGTGCGGATTGCGTGAGAGCGCCAGCTTGGCCTCGTTGTTCAGCCGGCCCTGGGCGAACTTCGACGGGTTCGAGGGGATGTTGAGCAGGATCAGCCGGCGGGTGCCGCGCCACATCGCGGCGCTCTGCTCGGCCTCGGTGTCGAAGAGCCGTACGGCGACGCTCGTGCCCTCGTCGACCAGCGCGGGGAACGCCTTCACGGGATGACCGCCGCGCCGGGTCTCGAAGGTGCGCGGCAGGCTCCCGACGGTCCACTGCGTCAGGCCGGTGCGCTGCTCGATGCCGATGGCGTCGGCGGCCTTGGAGATCACCTCGCGCGTCTTCGGCTTGAGCCGCAGCGTCAGCGCCTCCAGGTCCTTGTCCTCGGACAGCTTGCGGCCGCGCTCGTCGGTCACCCGGAAGGTGATCTTGAGGTGGTCGGGGACCTTGCCGAGGTCGAAGTCCTCGACGTCCATCCGGACGCCGACCATCCGCTGCAGCTCGCGGGCGAGCGTGTCGGGCAGCGGCTCCTGGACGGGCACCACGCGGTCGAGGAACGCCTTCGCGTAGTTCGGTGCGGGGACGTAGTGGCGGCGGATCGGCTTGGGGAGCGACCGGATCAGTTCGGTGACGACCTCTTCGCGCAGGCCCGGGATCTGCCAGTCGAAGCCGTCGGGGGTGACCTGGTTGAGCACCTGGAGCGGGATGTGGACGGTCACGCCGTCGGCGTCCGCGCCGGGCTCGAACTGGTACGTCACCTTGAACTTGAGCCGTCCCTGGCGCCACGAGTCCGGGTAGTCGTCCTTGGTGACGGTCTGGGCGGCCTCGTTGATTAGCATCGACTGCTCGAAGTTGAGCAGTTCCGGTTCGTCCCGGCGCTTCTGCTTCCACCAGGAGTCGAAGTGGGCGCCGGATACGACGTCCTGAGGCAGTTTCTGATCGTAGAAGTCGAAGAGCGTCTCGTCGTCGACCATGATGTCCCGGCGGCGGGCCCGGTGTTCGAGCTCCTCGACCTCGCCGAGCAGCTTGCGGTTGTCCTGGAAGAACTGGTGATGGGTACGCCAGTCGCCCTCGACCAGCGCGTTGCGGATGAACAGATCCCGTGAGACCTCTGCGTCGATCCGTCCGTAATTCACCTTGCGCTGCGCGACGATCGGCACGCCGTACAGCGTCACCCGCTCGAACGCCATCACCGCGGCCTGGTCCTTCTCCCAGTGCGGCTCGCTGTACGTGCGCTTCACCAGGTGCTGCGCGAGCGGCTCGACCCACTCCGGCTCGATCTTCGCGTTGACCCGCGCCCACAGCCGCGAGGTCTCCACCAGCTCGGCCGACATGATCCAGCGCGGCGGCTTCTTGAACAGCGCCGAGCCGGGGAAGATCGCGAACTTGGCGCTGCGGGCGCCCAGGTACTCGTTCTTGTCGGTGTCCTTCAGCCCCAGGTGCGACAGCAGCCCGGCCAGCAGAGACGTGTGCAGCCGCTGGGAGTCGGGAGCGGCGTCGCTCTCCTTCTCCTCCAGCTGGATGCCCATGGTCTTGGCGACCGAGCGCAGCTGGCTGTAGATGTCCTGCCACTCGCGGATCCGCAGATAGTTCAGGAACTCCGACCGGCACATCCGGCGGAAGGCCGAGGACGACAGCTCCTTCTGCTGCTCGCGCACATAGCGCCACAGGTTCAGATACGCCAGGAAGTCGCTGGTCTCGTCGGCGAACCGGCGGTGCTTCTCGTCGGACTGCTGCTTCTTCTCCGCGGGCCGCTCGCGCGGGTCCTGGATCGACAGCGCGGCCGCGATCACCATGACCTCACGGACGCAGCCGTTGCGGTCGGCCTCCAGCACCATCCTGGCGAGCCGGGGGTCGACCGGCAGCTGGGCCAGCTTGCGGCCCAGCGGCGTCAGCCGCTTCTGGTGGTCCTTCTCCTTCGGGTCGAGCGCGCCGAGCTCCTCCAGGAGCTGGACACCGTCCTTGATGTGACGGCTGTCCGGCGGGTCGATGAAGGGGAACCTGGCGATGTCGCCCAGACCGGCCGCCGTCATCTGGAGGATGACGGACGCCAGGTTGGTCCGGAGGATCTCCGCGTCGGTGAACTCCGGGCGGGACTCGAAGTCCTCCTCGGAGTACAGCCGTACGCAGATGCCGTCCGAGGTACGCCCGCAACGGCCCTTGCGCTGGTTGGCGCTGGCCTGCGAGATCGCCTCGATCGGCAGCCGCTGGACCTTGGTGCGGTGGCTGTAGCGGGAGATGCGGGCATTGCCCGGGTCGATCACGTACCGGATGCCGGGCACGGTCAGGGACGTCTCGGCGACGTTCGTGGCCAGCACGATGCGGCGGCCGGCGTGCTTCTGGAAGACGCGGTGCTGCTCGGCGGAGGAGAGCCGCGCGTACAGCGGCAGCACCTCGGTGGAGCGCAGGTTCAGTTTGCTGAGGGCGTCCGCGGTGTCGCGGATCTCCCGTTCGCCGGAGAGGAAGACCAGGATGTCGCCCGGACCCTCGCGCTGGAGTTCCTCCGCCGCGTCGCAGATCGCGGTGACCTGGTCGCGGTCGTCGTCATCGCCCTCTTCGGCGAGCAGCGGACGGTAGCGGACCTCCACCGGGAACGTCCGCCCGCTCACCTCGACGACCGGGGCGTCCCCGAAGTGCCGCGAGAAGCGCGCGGGGTCGATGGTGGCCGAGGTGATGATCACCTTGAGGTCGGGGCGGCGGGGGAGCAGCTGGGCGAGGTAGCCCAGGATGAAGTCGATGTTGAGGCTGCGCTCGTGCGCCTCGTCGATGATGATCGTGTCGTACTGCAGCAGCTCGCGGTCGGTCTGGATCTCCGCGAGCATGATGCCGTCGGTCATCAGTTTGAGCAGGGTGCGGTCGCCGACCTGGTCGGTGAAGCGGACCTTCCAGCCGACGGCCTCGCCGAGCGGGGTGTCCAGCTCCTCCGCGACCCGTTCCGCGACCGTGCGGGCCGCGATCCGGCGGGGCTGCGTATGGCCGATCAGGCCCCGCACCCCGCGCCCCAGTTCCAGGCAGATCTTGGGGATCTGGGTGGTCTTGCCGGAGCCGGTCTCCCCCGCGACGATCACGACCTGGTGATCGCGGACGGCCGCCAGGATCTCGTCCTTCTTCTGGCTGACCGGCAACTGCTCGGGGTAGCTGACCTTGGGCACGGCGGCGCGCCGGCGCTCCACCCGGGCCTCGCCCTGCTCGATCTGGCCGGCGATCTCGGCCAGCACCGTCGCGCGGGCTTCGGTCTTGCGGATCCGGCGGGCGCCTTCGAGACGGCGGCCGAGCCGCACTTCGTCGCGGAGCGACAGTGCGGAGAGACGGGATCCCAGGTCGGCGAGGGTGGCGGGGCCGGGCTGGCCGGCGGCACTGGAGGCGGAAGCAGGCTGCGTAGACATACGGCCCCCAGGATCGCACCCGGCCGGAAGAGTCCGCGAATCATTTCGGCGCGGTGCGAGCCGGTCTCGACCCGGACCGGACCGGGTGGCGGGGCACCTGGGCCGGGAGATCCGCCGAAAGTCGTTGAATATCGGCCTATCGGCAGGGGTGCTCGCTGCGGGCCCGGGGCGGGCAGTGTGACGGATCGGACAGTGGCGGCCGCGGTGCGACGCCGGGGAACGACGAAGGCCCCGTCCGGAGACGGGGCCTTCGTCGTGCGGTGGCTGGGGCCGGGGTCGAACCGGCGACCTACCGCTTTTCAGGCGGTCGCTCGTACCAACTGAGCTACCCAGCCGCAGCGGTCCTGACGGGATTTGAACCCGCGGCCTCCACCTTGACAGGGTGGCGAGCACTCCAAACTGCTCCACAGGACCTAGCTATGTGTAAGACGAGTCTCACACACGGTAAAGCGTACCCCCAACGGGATTCGAACCCGTGCTACCGCCTTGAAAGGGCGGCGTCCTGGGCCACTAGACGATGAGGGCTAATTGGCCCGCCTTGGGCGCTTGTCGGCGCCGTCGGGGACGAGAGAAGCATATGGGATGCCGCCGGGTATCGCCAAAACGGTTTACCTGCCGGTCGTGGGGGCGGGCCGGGGGCGGGTGAGGGGGCTGCGGCCGGGTGCCCGGAAGGGTGTCCGGGCGCGTGTCCGGACACGTGTCCGGGAAGGGTTCCGGACGGGCGCCCGGAAGTGGTGCCGCACGCCGGGAAATCCGCCGCCCATGACCGACAATGGGCGAGTGCTGGAGATGACGCGCGAGGAGTTCGAGGAACTGGTCGGCGAAGCGCTCGACCGGATTCCCGCCGAGCTGACCCGCCTGATGGACAACGTCGCCGTTTTCGTCGAGGACGAGCCCGACCCCAAGGACCCCGACCTGCTCGGCCTCTACGAGGGGACACCCCTGACCGAGCGGGGCGAGTGGTACGCCGGGGTCCTGCCGGACCGGATCACGATCTACCGGGGACCGACGCTGCGGATGTGCGACAACCGGGACGACGTGGTCGCGGAGACCGAGGTGACGGTCGTCCACGAGATCGCCCACCACTTCGGCATCGACGACGAGCGGCTGCACGCGCTCGGCTACGGGTGACACGGCGGGGGGACGGCGCGGCGCGTGGGTGCCGTGGCGGGAGATCCACGCGGCGCGTGGGTGACACGGCGGGCGCATGACATGGCGGGCGGGGCGTGTCCTGGGGGGCCGCGCGGGCGTTGGGCACCAGAGATCCTGCCCGCCGCGTCCTGACTCCCCGAGGTGCATGCACGTGCCTTCTTCCTCCTCCCGCGCCGCCGCGCGGACCGCCGGAGCCCTACTCGCCGCCACCGCCGTCCTGCTGACGGCCGGTTGCATGAGCACCGGGGACTCGCGGGACGATCCGCGGCCGCAGGGGGTCTCGCCGTCGGCGCGGGTCGACGCCGGCCCGGACGGAACGCGGCCGGACGGCGGCAAACCGGCGGCCGGGGGACACCGGGCGAAGCCGAGCGGTTCGGCGTCCGCGTCCGCCTCCTCCTCCGGGGTGGTGCCGCCGCGGGGCGGCGCCCCCGCGGCCGGGAAGCCGCCGCCGTCCCCGGGCACGCCGTCCGCCCGACCCGGCGGGACCGCGCCCTCCGTCCCGGCGCCCAGCCCGACGCCCTCCGCCACGGTCCCGGCGACCACCGAGCCCCCGGCGCCCACCACCCCGCCGGCCTCACCGCCGGAGTCACCCGTCGAGCCGGCCCCCGCGGCGTAATCGGCTCGTCGGGTGTAACCGGCATCACCGCCGGGGACCGGCGTATCCGCCGTATCCGGTGTAAAGTAGAGGCACAGCAGCGTGCTACCGACCCGACTCCAGCTCGATTGGTCAAGCGGGCCGGAGATGCGTATGCTGGTAGATCGTTTGATCCTAATGCCCGGCGCCGAATCCGAAGAGCGCCGCGTGGCGCGTTCCTTTTCTCCAGGCTGCTGACCGCATTGAGGCGGTTGTATGCGAACCCCGGAGCTGGCGCGTGCCGAGTCTCCGAGAGGTTCAGCTTTAGCATGCCCATTAACACCGCCGACCGTACCGCCATGTCCACGGACGACTCCGTGACTGACGACACCACGATCGACACCACGGCCGTGACGACCGCCGTCGAGTCCCTTGAGACCGACGCCGTCGAGGCCGACACCACCGACAACACCCCTTCCACCGAGGCAGTCGACGCCGCGGACACGGACCTCGTCAACGAGGCCGCCGAGGCCGAAGAGGCCGAGGAAGAGGAAGAGGAATACACGGGCGTCACGTTCGGGGAGCTCGGGCTCGCCGAGGGCATCGTCCGCAAGCTCGCGCAGAACGGCGTCACCAAGCCGTTCCCGATCCAGGCCGCGACCATCCCGGACGCCCTGGCCGGTAAGGACATCCTGGGCCGTGGCCGTACCGGCTCCGGCAAGACGCTCTCCTTCGGCCTCCCGCTGCTGACGCTGCTCGCCGGTGGCCACACCGAGAAGAAGCGCCCGCGCGGCATCATCCTGACGCCGACCCGTGAGCTCGCCATGCAGGTCGCCGATGCGCTGCAGCCGTACGGTGACGTCCTCGGCCTCAAGATGAAGGTCGTCTGCGGCGGTACCTCGATGTCCAACCAGATCTACGCGCTGGAGCGCGGTGTCGACATCCTCGTCGCCACCCCGGGCCGGCTGCGCGACCTGATGAACCGTGGCGCCGCTTCGCTCGACAAGATCCAGATCGCGGTCCTCGACGAGGCCGACCAGATGGCCGACATGGGCTTCCTGCCCGAGGTCACCGAGATCCTCGACCAGGTCCCGGTCGGCGGCCAGCGCCTGCTGTTCTCCGCCACCCTGGAGAACGAGATCGACTCGCTGGTCAAGCGCTACCTGAACGACCCGGTCACGCACGAGGTCGACGCGGCGCAGGGCGCGGTCACCACGATGACCCACCACGTGCTCGTCGTGAAGCCGAAGGACAAGGCGCCGGTCACGGCCGCCATCGCGGCGCGCAAGGGCCGCACGATCATCTTCGTCCGCACCCAGATGGGCGCGGACCGTGTCGCCGAGCAGCTCATCGAGTCGGGCGTCAAGGCCGACGCACTGCACGGCGGTATGACCCAGGGCGCGCGTACCCGCGTGCTGGAGGACTTCAAGGGCGGTCTCGTCAACGTCCTCGTCGCGACCGACGTGGCCGCGCGCGGTATCCACGTGGACGGCATCGGTCTGGTGCTGAACGTCGACCCGGCCGCCGACCACAAGGACTACCTGCACCGCTCGGGCCGTACCGCCCGTGCCGGTGAGTCCGGCACGGTCGTGTCGCTGGCGCTTCCGCACCAGCGCAAGACCATCTTCCGTCTGATGGAGGACGCGGGCGTCGACGCCTCGCGCCACATCATCGGCGGCTCGGGCGTCTTCGACGAGGAGGTCGCCACGATCACCGGCGCCCGCTCGATGACCGACGTCCAGGCCGACTCCGTCCAGAACGCCGCGGCCCAGGCCGAGCGTGAGGTCGCCGAGATGACCCGCGAGCTGGAGAAGCTGCAGCGCCGGGCCACCGAGCTGCGCGAGGAGGCCGACCGCCTCACCATGCGCTCCGCCCGTGAGCGTGGCGAGGACCCGGACGAGGCCGTCGCCGCCAAGGCCCTCGAGATCGCCGAGGCCGCGGCCGCCGAGGCCGCCCGCGTCGCGGCCATCCCGGTCCAGCCCGAGCCGCAGCGTCGTGACGACCGGGGCAACTACGGCCGTCGTGACGACCGTCAGTCCTCCGGTGGCTACCAGGGCCGCGACCGTCGTGACGAGCGCCCCTCCGGCGGCCGTTCCTTCGAGCGTCGTGACGACCGTCCGTCCTCCGGTGGTTTCCGCTCCGGTGGCGACCGTCCGACCGGTGGCCGTCCGTTCGAGCGTCGCGATGACCGTCCGTCCTCCGGTGGTTTCCGCTCCGGTGGCGACCGTCCGACCGGTGGCCGTCCGTTCGAGCGCCGTGACGACCGCCCGTCCTCGGGTGGTGGCTTCAACCGTGACCGTCGTGACGAGCGCCCCTCCGGTGGCCGTTCCTTCGAGCGTCGTGACGACCGTCCGTCCGGTGGCTTCCGCTCCGGCGGCGACCGCCCGACCGGCGACCGCCCGACCGGCGACCGTCCGACCGGTGGCCGTTCCTTCGAGCGCCGCGACGACCGTCCCGCGACCGGTGGCGGCTACCGCTCCGGTGGCAACGACCGCCCGGCCTTCAACCGTGACCGCCGCGAAGAGCGTCCGGCCACCGGTGGCGGCTTCCGCACCGGCGACCGTCCGGTCAACCGCGACCGCCGCGACGAGCGCCCCGCCGGCCGCACCTTCGAGCGCCGTGACAGCCGCCCCGGCCAGACCGGCACCGGCTCGATCGACCGCAAGCCGCGCTGGAAGGCCAACTGAACAGGCCTGAACGCGTCTGACTGAACGGGCCCGCCCGATGCCAACGGCATCGGGCGGGCCCGTTTTTGTTGCTCCTGTTTGCTGTGGGACCCCTGTTAAGATCCGATCACTTGCATGGGGGGACGTAAGCCGGGGGGCTTTCACACCATCGTTGCGCCGACGCGGCGTTCTGCCGCGGTGCCGCCATGCCTTCTTCTCGGATCATCAGGAGGTACGGGTGGCCCATCAGGCCCTCGTCCGCGGCAGTATCGCCGCAGTAACAGCTCTGGCCCTCTCCACCGGTCTCGGTGCGCTGACCCTCCCCACGGCAGTGGCGGCAGACGGTCCCGCCGACGCCGAGGTCGTCATCCCGGCGGGAGTTCGCCCGCTTCCGCTGGCTGAGGACCTCCGGTCCGCAGGGGACGGCGGTTACCTCCACTGGCAGGAGGGGAACAGCGTCCGGCAGTGGACCGACACGGTTTCGGGGGAGAGCCGGGACGTTCCGCGCGCCGACGTGGAGGCCATCAACTCCGGTCTGAGCGCGGTCCAGACGACGACTCCCCGGGCTGTCCAGGTGGAGAACCTCACCACCCGGGTGAAGACCTCGATCGATCTGCCCGCCGGTTTCCGCTGGCTGCCGGCGTTCAACTCGACGGTCACCCTGGCCATCGAGCACTTTTCGGACCCCGCGAACCCGCAGGTCCTGCATCTGCTGCGGAAGACGGACGACGGGACGAAGGATCAGATCGTCACGGGCCTCCCGGCCGGGACCATCTCCCCGTACACCGACGCCCAGGACGCCAGGGGCGCGGTGTTCACCGTGCGCGTCTCGCCGACCGAAGCCCACCGGTTCCTGGTCGATTTCGAGCAGGGGACCGTACGGGAGGTCTTCGCCGGCCAGGCCGGTACCGGCAGCGTCGTCCTCGGCACGGACCAGGTCCTCGGCTACACGCCGGGAGAGCGGGACGTCTACACCGTTCCCCGCGCCGACCCCGGGGCGGCGGCGGTCCGCACGACGCTCCCCGAACCGCCCGCCGGTTCCCCGCCCTTCGTCAAGTTCGGGACGGTCGGCGACTGGGTCGTCTTCAACCGCAACCTGTCCCCCGAGATGCGTGACTACCAGCCCGGCGACCGGCTCGAGGCCATCCCCATCGGCGGCGGCGAGGTGAAGACGCTGCTGCGGTACACCAGCGACTCCCTCACCCACGGCCCCGACGGAAGCGTGGTCGTCGCGGGTGGCAGCGGTCCCCGGGACTGGGCGATCCGCAAGGTCACCGCCGAGCCCGGCGCGGAGCCGGTGGTGTCCGCCCTGCGGGCGCTGCCCCCGGTGACGGCGGGCATCGAGGGGCTGTCGCTGGGCGGCGGACGCCTCCAGCTGACCAGCCTCGCGGACGGCAGTCCGCTCAAGGGCCTGTACTCCTACGACCTGGCGCCGGCCGGCAGCCCGGTGGCGGGCGAGCGCCGGCTCGACTACCGGCTGCTCAACGAGTCCCCCCGCCTGGTCTCCCGGGGCAACGGGCGCTCCGCGTACGCCTCCGGCAGCAGGGTGTTCTCGCCGATCGAGACGAACGTGCTGCAGGCGATCGATCTCCCGGCGACCGTCACCTCCGTGGTGTCCGCCTCGGAGCAGTACCTCGTCGCCAACGCCTCGGACGGCCGGCAGTACGTCGGGGACTTCGAGCACCCCGGGGCGTACGAGATCGTGCTCACCCGGAACATCACCGGGGCGGCGCTGCGGGGCAAGACCCTGTGGAAGGCCGGCACGGTCGCCGGCACCGTCGACTCCTACGACCTGAAGGCGAGGACGACCTCCGCCGCGGTCAACATCGGTTCCGGATGCGTCCCGCAGGAGCTCCAGGTCGTCAGCCACTGGCTGTACTGGAACTGCGACCCGGCCAAGGCCACGGCCAAGGCCGGGGTCTGGGACCTGACGGCCGGGAAGAACGTGGCCGTCGCGCAGGGCGAGGCGCTGCTCGGGGACGGCTTCGTCGTCCGGCGTGACAGCGCGGCGGGCAAGCTCTACCTGACCGACCTCGGCACGGCGGCGACCACGGAGCTCGCGCCCGTCGCGGCCGGGGTCGGCGACGACCGGCAGCGGACGTGGACGGTCGACACGTACGGCGGCCACGTCGCCTACGTGGACGCCGCGCAGCGCGTGCACATCAAGCCCGTGACGATCCCGCGTTCCGCGCTCACGTCGCTCGACGCCCGGATCGGCGCCGTTGTCGACATCTCCTCCTCCGAGCCGGCCGAGAACACCTGGCACGGCACCTGGCAGCTGTCCCGCCCGGCGGCGGGCTGGAACCTGACGGTCAGGAACGTGCGCGGAGCGGTGGTCGCCACCCGGGCCGGCACCGACCGCAGCGGCACGCAGCTCAGCGCGAGCTGGGACGGCAAGGACACCGCCGGTCGCACCGTCCCGAACGGGTCCTACAGCTGGACGCTGACCGCCCAGCCCGCCGACGGCTCCGGCCCCGCCCTGGTGCTCTCCGGCGCGACCGGGCTCAGCGGCAGCACGCCCGTGCTGCGGGACTACGACAGCGACGGGCGGCCGGACCTCTTCGGGCGGAACGCCGCCACGCCGACGGACGTCCGGATGCACATGGGTGCCAACGGCGGCACCTACGGCGGAGCGGTCATCACCGGCGGCTGGCCGGCCAACTCGCTCCTGATCCCGGCGGGCGACCTCAACGGCGACCACGTCAACGACGTGCTGGTGCGCACCTCGACGGGCGAGCTGCGCCGCTACGGCTCGCCGAACCCGGCCGCGGGGTACCAGACGCTGACCACGGGCTGGCAGGTCTACAACACCCTGATGGCCGCGGGGGACCTCAACGGCGACGGGAAGTTCGACCTCGTGGGCCGGGACGCGACCGGTGCGATGTGGCGCCATGACGGCGACGGCAAGGGCGGCTTCCTGGCGGCGCGGACCAAGATCAGCGCCGGGTGGCAGGCGTACACCTGGCTCGGGACGCCCGGTGATCTGACCGGGGACGGGATCCCCGAGCTGCTGGGCCGGGACGCGGCCGGCGTGATGTGGCGGTTCGACGGCAACGGCAAGGGCGGCTTCCTGGCGCCGGTCAAGCTCACGGCCGGGTGGCAGGTCTACAACATCATCCTGGGCGTCGGCGACCTCAACGGTGACGGCAGGAACGATGTCATCGGCCGGGACTCGTCCGGGTTCCTGTGGCGCTACGACGGCACGGCCCAGGGCGGATTCCCCGCGGCCGGCGTCAAGATCGGCACCGGCTACAACATGTACAAGACCGTGTCCTGAGGCCGTACAAGACCGTGTCCTGAGGCGTCGCCCGGTTCTCCTGAACCGGTGACATCCGCGGTGCATGTCATGCCCCCAGCAAGGGAACTGCTGGGGGCATGACAACTATGCGTACGGATCAGCCGGCGGATCCCCCCGAGGGCTCCGACGAGGAGCGGTTGCGGCAACTGGGGTACACCCAGGTGCTGGCGCGGCGGATGTCGGCGTTCTCGAACTTCGCGGTGTCGTTCACGATCATCTCGGTGCTGTCCGGGTGTCTGACGCTGTACATGTTCGGCATGAACACCGGCGGCCCGGCGGTCATCATGTGGGGCTGGGTGGGCGTCGGGCTGATGACGCTCGTGGTCGGGCTGGCCATGGCGGAGGTCTGTTCCGCGTATCCGACCTCGGCCGGGCTGTACTACTGGGCGCGGGCGTTGGCGCCGGAGCGCAGCGCCGCCGCCTGGGCGTGGTTCACCGGCTGGTTCAACGTGCTCGGGCAGGTCGCGGTGACCGCGGGCATCGACTTCGGGGCGGCGAGCTTCCTCAACGCCTATCTGACGCTGCAGTTCGACTGGCCGGCCACCCCCGGGCACACGATGATCCTGTTCGCCGGGATCCTCGTGCTGCACGGCGTGCTCAACACCTTCGGGGTGCGCATCGTCGCCCTGCTGAACGACATCAGCGTGTGGTGGCACGTGATCGGCGTGGCCGTCATCGTCGGGGCGCTCGCGATCGTCCCCGACAGCCACCAGTCCACGTCCTTCGTCTTCACCGAGTTCGTCAACAACACGGGGTGGAACAGCAGCCTCTACGTGGTGCTGATCGGCCTGCTGATGGCGCAGTACACCTTCACCGGCTACGACGCGTCCGCCCATATGACCGAGGAGACCCACGACGCCTCCGTCGCCGGGCCGCGCGGCATCGTCCGGTCCATCTGGACGTCCTGGGTCGCCGGGTTCGTGCTGCTGCTCGGATTCACCTTCTCCATCCACAGCTACAGCGGGGCCCTGGGCAGCGACACGGGCGTGCCGCCCGCGCAGATCCTCATCGACGGGCTCGGCGCGACCGGCGGCAAGGCGCTGCTGCTCGTCGTGATCGTCGCGCAGCTCTTCTGCGGTATGGCGTCGGTCACGGCCAACAGCCGCATGATCTACGCGTTCTCGCGCGACGGTGCCCTCCCGTACTCCCGCGTCTGGCACCGCATCAACGAGCGCACCCGCACGCCCACCAACGCGGTCTGGCTCGCGGCCCTCGGCGCGATGCTGCTCGGCCTGCCGTACCTGATCAACCCCACGGCCTACGCGGCGGTGACGTCGATCGCCGTGATCGGCCTCTACATCGCCTACGTCATCCCGACGTTCCTGCGGCTGCGCAAGGGCGACGCCTTCGAGCGCGGGCCCTGGCACCTGGGGCGCTGGAGCCGGCCGGTCGGGATACTCGCGCTGGGGTGGGTGGCGCTGATCACCGTGCTGTTCATGCTGCCGCAGGTGAGCCCCGTCACGGCGAAGAGCTTCAACTACGCACCGGTGGCGGTTCTCGTCGTCCTCGGCTTCGCCGCCACCTGGTGGCTGGTCTCCGCCCGTCACTGGTTCCTCAAACCGGCCACCGGGAAGACCACCGACTGAGCCGGGGAGCGCCGGGCGCGGCGAGGGGAGGGCGGGGGCGTGGGCAGGGGTGGCGTCCTGCCGTCGTCCGGGCACAGATCATCCGCAGCCGATAAGACTCGGACCTGCGCCCCTCGCCGGGCTATGCTGCGGGTTGCGGGCCATTAGCTCAATTGGCAGAGCAGTGGACTTTTAATCCATTGGTTGTCGGTTCGAGTCCGACATGGCCCACAGCGAGAGCCGCAGGTCGTCCCCGGATGACCTGCGGTTTCTCTGCGTTCGGGGTGGCCGGATCCGGCCCCCGCCCGACCTCCGCCGCCCGGCTGCCCCAGGCCCGTCCCGCGCTCCCCCCGTGCCCGTCCCATGGCTCATCGGCGGCTGACCAGCGGCTGACCGGGGGCGATGCGGCGGGACCCGGCCCGGCGCCCGGCTATGCTGGGAGGAACAACGGGCCGTTAGCTCAATGGTTAGAGCAGTGGACTTTTAATCCATTGGTTGTGGGTTCGAGTCCCACATGGCCTACCCGCAGGCGTACCGGTCTCGCCACCGGCGTCCTGCGAGAGCGCCCCGGTCGGGTTTCCCGACCGGGGCGCGCCTCTGTCCCGGCACGGTACGGACCCTTCGGTAGGGTCGTCCGGTGTGACGTACATAGTGGTGTTGATCGCGCTGGTCGGCTTCGGCGCGTTGTTCTCCTCGCTCGAGCGGAAGGTCGACCGGGTCGAGCGCAGGCTCCGGCTCATGGAGCGCCGTCAGGAGCTGATCCTGACTCACCTCGGCGTCGAGGATCCGATCTCCCCCGACCTGCGGGAGATCGTGGAACTCGTGTGCCAGGGCAAGAAGATCCAGGCGATCAAGGTCTACCGCGACCTGACGGGCGCCGGGCTGAAAGAGGCCAAGGAAGCGGTCGAGCGGCTGCCGGGAAGCGCCTGACCTGCGAGGGAACGGCCGCCCCAGGGGTCCTCGGGGGAGATCGTCAGGGGTGCCGGTAGGGGGCGGGGTAGGGATAACCCCCAGGAGTTATGGGGCATGAGCCGGATGGGTCGGGGGAGTCCGGTGCGGCAGAGTCGGTGACACCCGCCACTGACAAGGAGTTCGACATGGCCGCCACCTCGGTACCGGCACCGGCCCCCACCGGCCCGCTGGCGGCGTTCGTGCGCTTCGTGGTCTGTGGAGGGGGAGTTGGGCTGCTGTCCAGCGGGGCTCTGCTGCTGGTCTCCGGCCATGCGCCGATCGCGCTGGCGAACGCGGTGGTGACCGTCGTGTCCACCCTGCTCGCCACCGAGCTGCACGGCCGCTTCACCTTCCGGGCGGGCCACGCCCGACTGGCCGACCACCTGAAGTCCGGTCTCACCGCCACCATCTGCTACCTGTTCACCACCGGCGCCCTGCTCGCCCTGCACGCGGTCCACCCGAACCCCGGGCCGCTGCTGGAGCAGAGCGTCTACCTCTCGGCGTCCGGCCTGGCGGGCGTCGGACGCTTCGTGGTCCTGCGGGTCATGGTCTTCGCAACGGGCGCGAGGGCCGCGGCCGGCACGCGCTCGGTCGGCCGCAAGCCCCTGCTGACCCGCCGGGCCGTCACCGTCGCCGCGTGACCCGCACCTCGCTCAGGCCGGGCGGCGGCGGGCCGGGAGGGTCGTGGCGGCGAGGACCAGGGCCGCCGCGATCAGCCCGGCTCCGACCGTGAAGGCCAGGTGGTAGCCGCCGGTCAGCGCCTCGGGGGCGGATCGTCCGGTGCTCAGCAGGTGGGTGGTGCGGGAGGTGGCGAGGGTGTTGAGGAGTGCCAGGCCGAGGGCGCCGCCGATCTGCTGGGTGGTGTTGAACAGGCCGGAGGCGACACCGGCGTCCCGCTCGGTGGCACCGGACATGCCGAGCCCGGTCAGGGCCGGAATGGCGAGGCCGAAGCCGGCGAGGGACAGCATCACGGGCAGCAGGTCGGTGAGGTAACCGCCGTGCACGGGGACGCGGCTGAGCAGCAGGAGCCCCGCGAGCAGCAGCGCCAGACCGGAGACGACCATCGTGCGTTCACCGAGCCGGCCGGTCAGGCGGGCGGAGAAGCCGAGCGAGACGATCCCGATCACGACGGCGGACGGGAGCATCGCCAGACCGCTCTTGGCGGCGCCGTAGCCGAGCACGTGCTGCATGTAGAGGACGACGAGCACCTGGAAGCCGAACAGCGCGGCGATCATCAGGACCTGGATCGCGTTGGCCCCCGACACCTGGCGGGAGCGGAACACCCGCAGCGGCAGCAGTGGGGCCGAGGCCTTCGCCTGCCGGAGGACGAACCCGGCGAGCAGGGCGGCCGTGAGGGCGCCGAGACCGAGGGTGCGGGCCGAGGCCCAGCCGGCGCCGCCGGCCTGGACGATCATGTAGACGCCGAGCATCAGGCCGGCGGTGACCAGCGCGGCGCCTGTCGCGTCGGCCCCGGAGCGCAGGCCGGGGCCGCGGTCGGGCACGAGGGTACGGGCGGCCAGCACACCGGCGGCGACGCCGATCGGCAGGTTGATGAAGAAGATCCAGTGCCAGCTCGCGGACTGGGTGAGAACGCCGCCCAGCACCAGGCCGATCGAGGCCCCGGCGGCACCGACGAAGCTGAACGCGCCGATCGCCCTGGCCCGTTCCCGCGGCTCGGGGAAGAGCGTCACGATCATTCCCAGACTCACCGCCGAGGCCATCGCGCCGCCGACGCCCTGGACGAACCGGCCGGCGATCAGCAGAGCGGGGGTGCCGGCCACCCCGCACAGCAGCGAGGCGGTGGTGAAGAGGGCGATGCCCGCCAGGAACATGCGCTTGCGGCCGATCAGGTCGCCCAACCGTCCGGCGAGGAGCAGCAGGCCGCCGAACGCGATCAGGTAGGCGTTGACCACCCAGGCGAGGTCCGGCTGCGAGAAGCCGAGGTCGCTCTGGATGGCGGGCAGCGCCACGGTCACGATGCTGCCGTCGAGGATGACCATCAGCATTCCCGCGCACAGGATCGCGAGCGCCAACCAGCGGGACCGGTCGGGGGCCGGCGGCTGCGGCCGGGTCCGCGTGGTCGATCTCGTCAGCGACATGACGTCTCCCTCTGCAAGGCGTTCGGGGCCAGGAAGAGAGACGCTAGCAGATAGTTTTGTTGTAGACGATATTCTTCGGGACTAGATTCGTGCCTCCCGGGCCCTTCGCACCGGGCGCGGTGATTCCACGGGGGTGGCCAGCCGGCCTTCGGTCAGCCGCTGCACGGCGGCGGCGAACACCTTCCGCTCGGCCTCCGGGAGCGTGCCGAGCACCTCGCTGTGGATGCGGTCGATGATCACCAGACCGTCGGTGATGTGCTGGACGCCGGCCTCGGTGACCGAGATGATCCGCGCCCGGCGGTCCGTGCTCGAAGGGCGGCGCTCCGCGAGGCCGGCCTTCTCCAACTCGTCCATCGTCACGACCATCGTGGTCTTGTCGAGGTCCGCGAGCTCCGCCACCTGCGCCTGCGTCAACTCCCCGGTCAGCGCGTGGGCCAGCACGCAGTGCAGCCTCGGCGAGCTGTCGATCTCGGCGAGCGCCGCCGTCAGCTCCGTGGTGAGCACATGCGCGATGTGCTTCAGCTGGAAGGTGAGATCCGGGACGCGTCGTGCGGGCGGTGTCGCCTGGGGTGCCATGCCGCGAGGGTAACAAGACTCGTCCTCTACGGGATCTTCCCGTAGAGGACGACCGGGCTCAGCAGGACTGCCGCCACGCGTCGAGGTTGAGGTGCTTGTAGACCGAGCTGAGGCGGAGCCGGCGGGTGGTGGGGCAGAAGTCCGCCGTCGGCACGGAGTACTCGGCGTGGAAGACCGCCTTGCCCGCGGTGATGAACGGGGTCAGCTCGTCGCACTCGTCGTACTGTGCGCACTCCTCGTTGACCGCGAAGTCGAAGTCGCCGACCAGCTCCGGGATCTGCTCCAGGTCGTTCTTGAGGCCGACCGCCATCCCGCGCTCGTGGGCGAG
Organism: Streptomyces sp. H39-S7; assembly: GCF_027158205.1. GTDB lineage: Bacteria > Actinomycetota > Actinomycetes > Streptomycetales > Streptomycetaceae > Actinacidiphila. The sequence goes on from NZ_JAPVLU010000075.1 coordinate 28,752, forward strand.
CCCGGCGAGCATGCGGTTGTAGGCGAGCTGGTCGGCGGCGGTCAGCGGGAAGCCGGAGCGGTTGGTGTAGGCGTCCATGAGGTCGGGCTCGACCGCGTCGAAGCCCTTGGCACGGCACATGTCGAAACGCCGCGCCATCAGGGGCCGCAGCAGGTCCCTGCGGCGGATGTCGAGCCAGCGCTCGCCGTTCCAGCCGTTGCCGAGGCCAAGGAGGGCGGCGGGGAACGCCGTCCGGTCGCTGCGGTACTCCTCCCAGGCGCCCGCGTTGACGTAGCAGATGACCTTGCGGCCGGCGGCGTGCAGCCGGGCGACGGTGGCGGCGTCGTTCTCGAAACCGTCGATGTCGTAGACGGGTACGTCGACCCGCGTGTCGACCTTGCCGCTGAGCTGCCACTGCCAGGCGCTGCCGGGGTGCGGTCGCCAGCGGTCGGCGGGCGGGGCGGGGATGGGGGAGGGAACGCGGGAGGGGGCGTGGGACGGAGGACGGATGTCCGGGGTCGGGAC
>NZ_JAPVLU010000076.1:0-13853 GCF_027158205.1 Streptomyces sp. H39-S7
CCTCGCCGCCTGCCGCTCCATCACAGTGTTTGACGGACTACGGAGTGGTTTTCGGGCCGATGAAACGTCATTTCTGGTCACAGTGGCTCGTTCATTCGGTCGCCCTGGCCTGTTAGCGGGTGCCCGATCGGTACGTCGCATGCTGCGCATCGGAGCCCCTATCGGGACACAGCAATCGGCAGTGCACCGATCCTCTTGCGGCTCGCGCCCGATTTGCCCGCAGAATCGACTCGGCCAGTTCAGAACTGCCGCAGACATGACAAGTGGCCATAGCCTCCCCCGCGGCGGAGAGGAAGTTCCTCCCTGCCTTGTTCGCAGCGAGGAGCCCCCATGCGCCGACGACCCCGCTCCCCCCACCTCCGCCCGTCCAGCAACCGCCTGCTCGGTGCCGCTGCAACGATCGGTGCCCTTGCCCTAATGCCGCTGCCCGGCGTAGCGGGCACCGTGACGGCTGCCGCCGCTCACCCGGCCGCCGCCGCTGCCTGTTCGACGGACAGCCCGAGCGACGCCGCCGCCCGCAAGATGAAGGGCGCAACCGGACACGAACCAGGCGAACTGACCGACGCCCAGGCCAAGGCCATGGACGCGGCACTTCAGCAGCGTGTCGCGAAACTGCGTGCCGAAGGCCGCAACCTCGCCCCGGCGGCACTGGCCGCCACCACCGTCCCGGTCTACGTGCACGTCATCCACAGCGGTGCTGCCGGCAACCTGTCCTCGACCGACATCAGCCGACAGATGTCGGTCCTCAACGCCGCCTACAGCGGCCAGGGCACCGGCAACACGGCCAGTCCGTTCCAGTTCTCCCTGGCCGGCACGGACTACACCGACAACGCCGGCTGGTACAACGGCCTCACGCCCGGCTCATCGGCTGAGAAGTCCATGAAGACGACGCTGCGCAAGGGCGGCGCCAACGCCCTCAACCTCTACACGGCCAGCCTCGGCCAGAGCCTGCTCGGCTGGGCGACCTTCCCCAGCTCCTACAAGTCCAACCCCAAGGACGACGGCGTCGTCATCCTCGACACCTCACTGCCCGGCGGGTCGGCCACCAATTACAACGAGGGCGACACCGCCACCCACGAAGTCGGTCACTGGTTCGGGCTCTACCACACCTTCCAGGGCGGTTGTAACGGCAACGGCGACTACGTCTCGGACACCCCCGCGGAGAAGAGCGCCGCCTACCAGTGCCCGACGGGGCGCGACACCTGCACGAACAAGCCGGGCGCCGACCCCATCCACAACTTCATGGACTACACCTACGACCCCTGCATGTACCAGTTCACGGCGGGCCAGGTGCAGCGCATGACGGACTCGTGGACCGCCTACCGCTCCGGCTGACCACAGCCCGCACACACCCGGTTCCTCAGCAGAGTGCCACCCGGGAAGTGGTGGTACGCCCAGCTCGGGGCACGGCCCCGAGCTGGGCCTCGCGACACCCGCACCCGTCAGCCCACCTGACTGATCCGGGGCGAGCGGTCGACCTTACGGATCATTAGCGCCGTTTGGGTTGTTTTATGTCGCACCGTGCCCTGATCCTCGAAGAGCATCACGGCGCGCCGGGCACGGGCCAGGGATCCGGTCGGCGCGAGCAGGGCCACCCCGAGGAAACAGACCACCTCGTACTTGAGCGACCGCAGGGACCGTTGAAGGCGCTGTTGAAGGCAAGGCCTTGGCCTGGGGTGTTTCCATGACGCCGGAGATGCCCCATTGACCGATACCGATGGCCCAGTTCGCCCGCAGGTAGGCGAGGGGTCCCTGGGAGTGATGCCAGAAACCGGTGGTGCTCTCGTGCCGGCGCCAGTACGGCAGTGGGGCCACGAAGCATTTCAGTGGCCATCTACTCGCCCGCGGTGCACCTCCGCGGCGCGATCATCTGGCTCCGCTGCCTCCGCCCGCCGGCACCAGTGACTGGCGCCGGACGCTAGAGAGCGAGCTTGAACCCGTCGTGACTGCGCGCGAAGCCCAGCCCGCCATAGAAGCGGTGCGCGTCCTCGCGCCGCTTGTTGCTGGTCAGCTGGATCAGCGCGCAGCCACGCGTGCGGGCCCGCTCGATGGTGCGCTTCATCAAGATCCGTCCGAGCCCGCCGCCTCGACGGTCCGCGCGGACCCGCACCGCCTCGATCAGGGCCCGCTCGGCCCCGCCCTTGCCCAGCCCCGGGATGTACGTCACCTGTAGACAGGCAACCACCCTGCCGCCATCACCCTGGTCGTCGACGCCTTCGGCCAGAACCAAAATCTCGTTTCTCGGGTCCGCGTCGATCGCCGCGAAAGCCTGCTCGTACGCCTCATCGACTACGAGCGTCGCCGGATCCACCACCGTCTCCTCGTCAGCGAGCAGAGCGAGCACCGTGGGCAGGTCGGCGCGTGTCGCGGGGCGCAGGGTGAGAGCGGTCACGTGGAGGGATTCAGGGGCAGCTGCCATGGCACCGACCTTAACCGGACCCTCATCGGAACCTTCCGCCCTGCCCCTGATCACGACTCCGCACAGACCCTAGGCGATCACAAAGAGGTGGTCCGCGAGGACCTGCTCCTGGAACGGTTCTCCCTGTGTGTAGCGGGCGAGTTCGTCGAGGGCCGCGGTGGCCAGCCGGTTGAGTTCGGTACCCAGCGAGCCGGCGATGTGCGGGGTGAGCAGGACGTGCGGATGGTCGTAGAGCGGGGATTCGGCGGGGAGCGTCCACGGATCGGTGACGTCGAGGACCGCGTAGAGGCGTTCGGCGAGGATCTCGTCGACCAGGGCGCGCTCGTCGACGAGAGCACCGCGGGCGGTGTTGATCAGGGTTGCACCGGTGCGGAATCCGGCCAGACGGCGGCGGTCGATCAGGTGTCGGGTCTCGGGGAGGTCGGGGGCGTGCAGGGACACGACATCGCTGGTGGTGCAGAGCTCGTCGAGGGTGACTGCCTCGGCTCCGAGCGCACGGGCCTCCTCTTCGGTCAGGTAGGGGTCGCTGACGACGATCTCCAGGTCGAACGGGCGGAGCAATTCCACCACTCGCCTGCCTATGCGTGACGCCCCCACGATGCCGACGCGTTTGTTAAGGTTGCCCATCTCGGGGAATCGGGCGTGCCAGTCCTGTTCTCTGCGATCCGCCCGGTAGGAGCGCGCGATGGGCAGTACGCGCTTGTTGGCGAACAGGATGGCCGCCAGCGTGAACTCGGCTACGGGCAGGGCGTTTCCGGCGGCGGCTGTGGTCACGGTGATGCCGCGGTCCCACACCTCCAAAGTGAGGTGGCCCTTGACCGAGCCCGCGGCGTGGACGACGGCCCGCAGGTTCGGTGCGGCGCGCAGGGCCTCGCTGTCCAGGAGCGGGCACTGCCAGCCGGTGATGAGGACTTCGGTCTCGGCGAGGACCGCGCGGGCAGCCGGGTCGGAGAAATCGGTGAGCACCTGGTCGGGGTCGATGTGAGTCAGTTCGTTCAGACGGGCCCGCTCACGCGGGCCGAAGAGGCGTGCCGCGACGGTGGGGTCCATCGCCAACGCTGCGCGGGGACGGTTCACTTGACGCTTCCCATGGTCAGGCCGGAGCGCCAGTAGCGCTGCAAAGCGATGAAGACGATGATCAGTGGGAGCACCGCGAGCAGTGAGCCGGTGATCACGAGGGGATAGAACTCGGGTGCCTGGGTGGTGTTGCCGCTCCAGGTGTAGAGGCCGAGGCTGACCGGGAACAGTGCGCGGTCGGAGAGCATCACCAGCGGCAGGAAGAAGTTGTTCCAGATGGTGACGAACTGGAACAGGAAGATTGTCACGAACCCCGGGACCATCATGGGCAGTCCGATCGAGCGGAACAGTCGCAGGTCGGAGGCGCCGTCGATGCGGCCGGCCTCGATGACCTCGTCGGGGATGTAGCTGCGGGCGAAGATCCGGGCCAGGTAGACGCCGAAGGGGTTGAGCAGTGACGGCACGAACACCGCCCAGTACGAGTTGTTCAGACCGGCCTTGGACGCCAGCAGGTACATCGGCAGTGCGAGCGCGGAGACCGGCACCAGCACGCCGACCAGCACGACGCCGAAGAGCTTCTCGCGGAAGGGGAAGCGGTACTTGTCGAACGCGTATCCGGCGGCGACGCAGATGACCGTGCTGCCGACTGCTCCTGCACCTGCGTACAGGAAGCTGTTGCCGAACCAGGTCAGGTAGATCCCGTCGTCCTGGTCCAGGACACGCCGGATGTTATCGGCGATCGCGGTTCCGTCGATGTGGAACATCGACGTGCCGAGCAGGTTGTTCGGGCTCTTGGCTGCGGAGGTGACCAGCCAGATCAGAGGGAAGACCGAGTACAGCGCGCCGATCGCGAGGAGGGCCTTGACCGCGGTCCTGGACGCCCAGGCCGGGTTGCGCCGGGAGGAGCGGTAGGAGTGCGCGGTGCGTGGGGCGGCATCTTTCGGCGGCACGGGCGAGGGGGTGGGGGCCCCGGCGGAGCGTGGGCGTGCCCTGTGGTCGCCGGGCCGGTGGACGAGGCTCGGGCTCACCATGACTCCTTGCGCCCGGCGATTCGTGTGACCGTCCATGACAGCACCCCGGCGGCCGCGGCCAGCAGGATGGACGCGGCGGCGGCCAGGCCGATGTCGTTCGCGCCGAACGCGGTGTGGTAGATGAACATGGCAGGCGAGTAGTCGGCGTCGAGGGCACTGCCGGCTGACCGCATGACCATCGGCGAGTTGAACATCTGCAGCGAGCCGATGACCGTGAAAAGGATGACGACGCCGATAGCCTGACGGATCATCGGGAGCTTGATGCGGGTCGCGATGGTCCATCCACCGGCACCGTCGACTCGGGCGGCCTCCAGGGTCTCGTGCGGGATCGCCTTGAGCGCGGTGTAGAGGATGACCATGTTGTAGCCGGTCCACATCCACACGGCGATGTTGATGACGCCGGGCAGCACCCAGGAACGGCCGAGCATGTCGATGTCGATGCCGCGGCCGGACAGCACCCCGAGCACGGGGCTGACGCCGGGGGTGTACAGGTAGGCCCAGATCAGACCGGCGATGACCTCCGGAACAGCATGCGGGAGGAACAGCGTGAGCTGGAAGAACTTTCCCGCGCGCACGGTGGTCGCGTCGATCAGCAGGGCGAACAGGGCGGCGAGCCCGACCATGACGGGGATGTAGACGACGCAGTACAGGGCGAGGGTGGCGAAGCCGTTCTGAAAGTGCTCGGAGGTCAGCGCCTGCCAGTAGTTTCCGGGGGCGTTGAAGACCTTCTCGGAGCTGCCGAATCCGAGGCCGGAGCTTCGCTCCGTGAAGAGGCTGAGGTTCACCGCGTAGGCGAGGGGGGCGACCATGGCGATCACGAAGACCGCGAAGAAGGGTGTCAGGAGGAGGAACGCTGCGGCCCCCTGGCCTCGTCCGCGCGTCCGCCGTGCGGCACCAGGCCGTGTCGGCGACAGGAGGGACATGGTCAGCCGCCCGTCACATTGAGCTTGCGCTTGCTCATCTCGTCGACGGTGGCCTGTTGTGCCGATCGCAGTGCTTCGGGGATGGAGCGGCTGTTCTGCTCGTCACCCAGCGTGGTGCTGGTGACGTTCATCGCGGGTCCCCACATCCAGCCGGTCGGCACTGAGGCATCTGCGGCCTTGAAGACCTGGAAGACGTCCTGCTTGCCGAACAGGGTGCTCTTGAAGTTCTTCGCGGCGACCGCGTACGCGTCCGGGTGCGCCGGATAGACGGCCCGACCGGCGCTGGTGCGCGCGTTGATGCTCTCCGGTGAGTGGGTGAGCCAGGTCGCGAACGTCGCGGCCGCCTCGGCGTTCTTGCTGTTCTTGCTCACCGCGAAGGTGCTGCCGCCCCAGAAGCCGGAGGAGGCTTTGCCGTCATACGTCGGCAGCGGTGCGACCGCCCACTTGTCGCTCTGCCCGGTCGTGTTGGCGGCGAGGTTGTTCGCCGCCCACGGGGGGCCAATGACCGTGGCGAGCTTGCTGGTCTTGAGCATCTTGCCCCAGTTCTCACTCCAGGACTTCTCGACGAGGACGGTCTTGTCGTTCTTGAGCTTTTGCCAGTACGCACCCACCGCCGTGGACTTCGGGTCGGTGAGGTTGACCTGCCACGTGTTGCCCGCGGTGCCGAACCACTTGGCGCCGGCAGCCCAGCTGTAGGCGGCGATCTGGTTGGGTTCGTTGGGGAAGTACGAGCCGAGATAACCGGCCGGGTCTTCGGCGTGGAACTTCGCGGCGGCCTTCGCGTAGTCGTCCCAGGTGCGCGGGACCTCGATGCCATGCTGGGCGAGCAGGTCCTTGCGGTAGTACATGACCATCGGGGTGGCGTCGTACGGCATCCCCCACACCTTGCCGTCGAACGTGGCCTGGTCGGTGATGGCCTTCGGGTAGTCCTTCAGGACAGCGGGATCCACGAGGTTCCCGATCGGCTGCAGGCCGCCCCGGCTGACGTACTCCGGCAGGTTGGTGTACTCGATCGTCGCCAGGTCCGGCGCGTTACCGGCGGTGATCGCGTTCGTGAGCTTGAGGTAGCCGCCGGCCACGCCGCTCGGCGTCACCTCGAGCTTGACCTGGATGTCGCTGTGGCTCGCGTTGAAGGTCTTCACGACATCCTCGATGCCGCCGATCCACGACCAGAACGTGATGGTGGTCGTCTTGCCGGACGCCGCACCGCCGGCCGACCCGCTCGGGCCCGAACCGCCCGTGCCATCCCCTCCGGAGGAACAGCCGGCGCCCGCCAGCAGCGAGACGGCTACGAGCGCACTCGCCATCCACCGGATCCTGATCGCTTTCATGACTGCTCCTTCGCTTCATCGCCGACACCGAACAACCCCGGGAATCACGGCACACTTGGCGTGATCTGGGGAGGTGACCGGCTTCAAGGGTCGTCATGGAAGCGAAACGTCACTGCAACGTCAACGGATGCAGGGGAACACGGTCAGAAGCAGTCAACCGATCAGCCGTTTTCCGCAAGACTCACGGATGATGAGCCGGGGAAGCAGGGTCAGGTGGTGCGGGGTGACTGCCGTTCCGGGGTGCGGAACGAAGCGGCGTGCCATCGCTCGCACGGCTTGCTCACCGACGTCGTATTTGGGCGGGCTGACTGCGCTGAGCGGCACCGGGCCGAGTGCCGCGATCTCGTCGTCGTAGGCGATGACCGCGAGGTCCCCAGGGACCCGCAGGCCGTCCGCGATCGCCGCCTCCACCAGGCGGGTCGCCTGGTTGTCGCTGTGCACGAACGCGGCGGTCGCGCCCGTCTCACGACACTCGCGCAGCAGGCGCTGCAGCGCCGAGCGCAGTCCTTCGGGGTCCTTGGCGCCGTCCGGCACGGGGACGTCCGGCGCGTCGGTGGCCAGACCGAGTACCTCGACGGCCTCGGTGTAACCGCGCCGCAGCCAGAACTCGGTGGGGGTGGCGGGGTCCAGCGCGAGGGCGACCCTGCGGTGTCCGAGCGCCGCGAAGTGCCGCAACGCGAGAAGGGCGCCCTGTGCGTGGTCGGTTCGCACGTAGTCCACGTCCCGGGTGGTGTGCGCGTAGCCGACGGTGCGCTCCATCAGCACCACCGGCACGGGCAGGGTGTCCAGCCACGCACCGAGTTCGGCGGCCGCCGAGGAGCCCTGTGCGGCAGCCAGGAGCAGGCCGCGTACGCCGAGCGCGCGGAGTTGGGCGACCCGTTCACGCTCCTCGGCCGGACGGTAGTGCGACACCCCGAGCACCAGGCGGATGCCAAGGGCGTTCGCCGCGCTCTCAGCGCCACGGATCACGCCGGGGTAGTAGAAGGTGGTGGACGGCACGACGATCCCGACCGGGACCGGTGCGGCGACTCCCGGCTGATCGGCGGGGGCGGCCACAGCGCCGCCATGGACGCGCGTCAGAAGACCCGCGTCCGCCAGCTCGCGGATGTCGCGCCGCAGCGTGGCCTCGGAGGACTCCAGGGCGGTCACCAGGTCGGCGACCCGCACACTGCCGTTGAGCTGCAGCTCACGCAGTATGAACTCGTGCCGTTCGCGGGCCAGACGCATACGTTCCCCAATCGCCGGGCCGCTTGATGGTGGGGTGCGGCCGTCGAACAATCACCCGTGACCGTGGCGGCCAACCAAGCAGAAGCGATCATTCTCGATAGGAACAGATGTGTAAACAAACAGGGCGTGAGCGCTCCGGCTCTTGACCACCCGGCGTGGCGACGCCTAGCCTCCCGATTTGGCAAACGCGTATTCCCGGACGCCCGTTCGGTGACCTGCTGCGTCGCCCCGGTGCTGCGAAACGGCTGCACGGGGTCGGACGGCGTGCAGGACGACCGGGCGGCCCGCTGTGCGTGACGAGGGCCAAGCACTCGCTCTCAACGCCGCGCGAACACCCCGGCATTCGCGACCCGCTCCCCCGGCGTGGGACCCGCCCCCGCCCCCGCCCTCCAGGACGGATTCCATGGCTGTGCCGCCCTACCTTCCGCTTCCGCCGATGGACCGCCACATCTCCCCGCGCACCGGCTGGACACGCGCCCACTGGGAGGCCGTCGCGGACCGTCTGCTGGCAGGCGTGCTGCCGTACGCCAGCCCACGGCTGGCCCAGTACCGGCTGCCGGGACGCACCGGTTGCGCCGGCGTCCACGCGGACGGCCTGGAGGGCTACGCCCGCACCTTCCTGCTCGCCGCCTTCCGGATCGCGAGCGCGCAAGGCAGCGTCCCCGGGCTCGTCGAGCGGTACGCCACCGGACTCGACGCGGGCACCGATCCGGCGAGCGGGGAAGCCTGGCCGCGGATGGGCGACATGACCCAGCAGCTCGTCGAGGCGGCATCGATCGTCATCGGCCTGCACGAGACCCGCCCATGGCTGTGGGACCAGTTGGACGACAAGGTGCGCGAGAACACCGTCGCCTGGCTTTCCGACTTCCGCGGCAAGCGCGTCCCCGACAACAACTGGCGGCTGTTCAAAGTCGTGACAGAGCAGTTCCTCGCCTCGGTCGGAGCGCCGCACGACCAGGAGGCCATCGACGAGGGCCTCGACCGGCTCGATGACTGGTACCGCGGCAACGGCTGGTACACCGACGGTCCCGGACGGCACTTCGACTACTACAACGGTTGGGCGCTGCACCTCTATCCGTTGTTCTGGGCACGCATCGCCGGTGACGGAGCCCACCCGGACCGCACCCGGGTGCATCGCGAGCGACTGTCCGATCTCCTCTCCGCGTACCCCTACTTCTTCGGTGCGGACGGGGCACCTGTGCACCAGGGGCGGTCGCTGACCTACCGCTTTGCCGCAGTGGCGCCGGTGTGGGCCGGTGCGCTCGCAGGCGCCACCCCACTCGAACCGGGCCTGACCCGACGCATCGCCTCCGGCGCCCTACGGCACTTCGTCGAGCGCGGGGTGCCGGACGAACGCGGGCTGCTCAGCCTCGGCTGGTACGAGCCGTTCCTGCCCGTGACCCAGCCGTACTCGGGCCCGGCGTCGTCCTATTGGGCGTCCAAGGGATTCCTCGGTCTGCTGCTTCCGGCCGACCACCCGGTCTGGACGGCGACCGAGCGCATGCTGCCGGTGGAGGAATCCGACACCCGCCTCGTGTTGCCCGAGCCGGGCTGGCTGCTGCACGGCACCCGTGACGACGGCATCGTACGACTGCTCAATCACGGCAGTGACTACAACCATCCGGAGCCCGTGCCGCAGGTCGACGATCCGCACTACAGCAAGCTGGCCTACTCCACCCGGACCGCGCCCGACGCGGCGGCCGGCGCGTGGACCCGCGCACTCGACAACCACTTCGCCGTCATCGGCGCGGACGGCAGGCCCACCCGGCGCCGACGCATCGAACCGGTCCGCGTGACAGAGCACGCCGCGACGTCCCGATACTCGGCCCCGATCGCAGCGCCCCGCGCACATGGCTCCGACACGGACGTGCGTGGGGGTGAAGTGACCGTGGAGACGACGTCGTTCGCCCACGGTTCCTGGGAGGTCCGGGTGCACCGGGTCGAGCTGACCGGTGTGGCACCGGGTGCGGCCGTGGGCGTACGCGAAGGGGGCTACTCGGTGGCCAACCCCGCTTCCCCGGCAGCCGAAGCCGGGTCCGACACGGTGGAGAGCGGCGTCGACACACCGGGCAACGGCGCGGCAACCCCCCGCGGCGACCTCGGCTCGGTGGGGAGCGTCCCGTGGGCCGAAGCTCGCACCGTGGACGGTCTGCACAGCGTGGTGATCGGCCTGCACGGCTGGCGTCGCGCCGAGGTGGCGCACCAGGTCGGAGCCAACGCCTTCGGACCCTGCTCCGCGGTCCCGGTCCTGTACAGCGACGTCGATCCGCAGGAGAGCGGAGTCTTCGTCACGCTCGTCGTCCTTTCGGGCGACGCCGCCCACCCCGGCGCCCTGGCCGGCTCGTGCCGCACCGAGGTGGCCACCGACGGCACGGTCACGGTGCGGCTGCCCGACGGAACGCTCTTCACCGCCTGACAGCGTCGACGGGCCACCGGTGCGCGGGGCGACCCGTGAGACATCGCACCACCCCTCGTGCCAGACCGCCAACCCCCGCGCCGTCGAAGCACCCGTTCCACGACCATCGAACCGAATGCCCCTGCCCACCAAGCGCGCCTACGCAAGCCACCATCCCCGCCCGGGCACCGAAGGCGGACAGCACACAAAAAACCTGCTGCCGGGCGCCCGGGCATAAGGCATGGAAAGGAACAGCCCGGAGCTCCGCTGAATGCTGCTCTCCGCAGTATTCAGGACGCGCATTTCCTGATCATTGACAGAAACATCAATGGTGAAAGAAAGGCACGACGGGCTTCCATTCGACGCCGTGCCGTGGTTTCTTGCAGGTATGGAGAATGGCCACAGTGCGGAACGCCCCCGGCGCGTCACGATCTACGACATCGCGGCGGCCACCGGGTTCGCCGCCTCCACCGTGTCGCGTGCCCTGTCGAGGCCGGAACGGGTAAGCGCGACCACCCGCGAACGCATCGCCTCGGCCGCCCGGGAATTGTCCTACGTGCCCAACTCCCCCACCCCCGATCTCAAGCGCACCAAAACGGTCGCGATCCTGGTATCCGACGTCACCAACCCCTTCTATTTCGGGCTGATCCGGGGAATCCAGCACCAACTCAAAGCCGTGGGATATGCCAGTTTGCTCATCGACAGCGAAAATTCCAGTGAGATCGAATCCGCCATGCTGCACAGAGTGCGCCAGTCGGTCGACGGAGCGATTTTTGCCGCCTCGCGACTCACCGGAGTGCGCCTCGCGGAACTGGGAGCCGAACTACCGCTCGTCGTGATCAACCGAAGAGTGCACGGGGTTCCGAGCGTGGTCATCGACTCCCCCTCCGGGGTCGTGCAGGCGGCCGAACATCTCATCTCGCTGGGGCACCGAGAGATCGTCTACGTGTCCGGACCCCAGAACTCATGGGCCAACGAGGCCCGTTGGCGCTCGCTGGCCCAAGCCTGCGCCACACACCGGGTGCCGGTGCGCCGCCTCGGGCCGTTCCCGGCCGGTCCAAAGTCCGGATCCGCCGCCGCCGACGCGCTGATACGCACCCGAGCCACAGCCTGTATCGCGTTCAACGACCTCCTGGCCATCGGCATGCTGACCCACCTGCGAACACGCGGCATCGCAGTGCCCGCCGCGATCAGCATCGTGGGTTGTGACGACATCTTCGGAGCGGACTTCTGCCACCCCGCCCTCACCACGCTCTCCGCCCCGATCGAGCAGGCCGGGAGAGCTGCCGTAACCATGCTGATGGCACACCTCACCCACGACGTGCCGGCAACACGCTCCACCACCGTGCTGCCGGCGCACCTGGTCGTCCGGGAGTCGACAGGCCCCGCCCCACGCCGACGCCCGGCCGCAGGACGTTGAGCGCGCGGCTCCTGGGCAGCCGCCGGCTTCCGAACGAGACAGCGCGCTTGACTGGTGACCGGTCGGCGCACGCAGAAAGTGCCTTCCTGCTGGCGACGGAGACCGCGGAGAGGTCTCGTCATCCAGCGCAGAAGGCACTTCCGCTGGTCCGGTCAGGACCTGAACGTGATGTGGGACGGGATCCGCCAGCTAGGGGTAACTGACGATCGGTACCGGGCTGACGGTGGTGCCGGTCGACGCCCCCGTGTTGTTGATGACGTGCGCGATGGAGCCCTTGGACAGCGAGACGGTGAAGATGTCGTGGAATCGCACGTTCGGGTTGTCGGGTGCCTCGAAGCCGCGATCGGCCACGATGCTCGGATCGGCGGTGAACAGGCAGTAGGAGCCCAGGCCCCACGCCTCGTGGGAGGTGACCGCGTCGGCCACCTTGTAGGCGGCGTACCCGCGTCCCTCACTGCGCCAGGTGGCCTGGCTCGGTGGATCGTAGGGCATCTCGTTCTGGAAGAAGATCGTGCGCCCGTCCTGCCCGTTCCAGACCACCTCGTACTTCTCGAAGTGCTCGATGAACAGGCCGTAGGCCGAGACATGGGCGCCGTTGACGATCAGCCCGGTGTCGGAGGGGTTGACCGTCCACCCGACGCCGGAGCCGTGGTCGGCGCGCCAGGCCCAGATGTGATCGATGATGGTGTCGGCGTTGTTGACGACCAGTGCTGTGGTGACCTTGCCGGGTCCCGCTCCGCCGACGCGGAAGAACACGTCCTGGACGGTGGTGGGGTTCGCGGCGTGGCGATTGGTCGCACCGGCGGGCCCGACCTGCAGCAGGCTCGGCGAGTTGACCGGGCCCGCGTCGAACAGCAGCCCGGCGAGTTTGACCCCGTCCACATCGGCGACGTTCAGCGCGCTGACGCCGTTGTCCGGAATGAGCGTCGGGTAACCGATGCCCAGCACGACGGTGTCGGGCCGGGTCACGTTCAGGGTCTGGGACAGGTGGTAGACGCCCGGGGTGAACAGCAGGTTCTCTCCGCAGGCGAGGGCGTTGTTGAGGGTGGCGGCCGAGTCGGTCGGCCGGGCGACGTGGAACTGCGTCAGCGGTAGCGACGTGCCCGGCGTCGAACCACCGGACCACGTCGTTCCGGAGGCGCCGGTGCGCAGGTTGGGCACGAAGACGTTGTACGCGTCGCCGGCGAGGTAGAGGTAGGGCTTGTCCCGAATGACGGGGGTCGTCGCCAGGGTCGTGTACGGCGGCTTGGGGAAGCTGGTGGCCGGGGCGCCTTTGACGCCGGAGAAGGTCATGTTCCACACGCCGTTGACCCAGCCGCCGATCTGGCTGTCCCGGGTGTACCACTGTTGCTGGGAGTACGGTCCGACCTTGCCGTCGATCTTGCTGTCGGCGATGTAGCCGCCGCTGGCCCAGCCGTAGCCGTTGGGCGCCAGGGTGAGGTCGCCACGGATGTGGACCCGGCGCACCGGAGCTCCTTGCGCCACTGCCCAGCGGTCGGCGGTGTGACTGGGAACGATCGCCAGATTCTCGATGGACCGCCAGAAGTTTTGCGTGGCATTGCCCTGAAGCCAGCCCGCGTCAACCGTGACATCACCGTTGATGGTGACGTCGTCGGGGTTGCGCCCCAGACCCATCACCGAGGTGTAGAAGCCGGTGTTGACGTTGATGCCGTGGTAGGTGCCGGCCTTGAACATCACCGCGTACCGGTAGCCGCCGAACTGGGCGGACTCGGTCTGGGCGAAGATGGCGTCCAGCTTACTCTGGATCGTCGTACTGGACATCGACGGATCGAACACGACGACGTTGGGCCCGAGGTCCTGCGCGACCGGCGGAGGCGTCTGGCAGGTGCCCCCGCCGCCGTTGGCGCTGTGGACGACCAGTTCCTTGATGGAGTCGCCGTACCCGTTGTTGCGCTGGGTCGCGTACAGGCGCAGGTAGCGGCCGGTGCCGGTGGCATCGATGCTCTGCACGCCGCCGGTGTTCGTGGTGGTGGAGTAGACCGGGTTCCAGGTGCTGCCGTCGTCGGACAGTTCCAGGCGGAACGCCTTGGCGTACGAGGTCTGCCAGTTGATGACGACCTGGCAGACCG
>NZ_JAPVLU010000076.1:13863-27988 GCF_027158205.1 Streptomyces sp. H39-S7
TGGCTCGACCAGCGGGTGCCGGTGTCGCCGTCGACGGCCTTGGCGGGCAGATAGCTGTTGCCCTGGACGGAGGATGCGGTCGCGGGCTTGTTGAGGGCGGTGTTCGTGGTCGTGTCGCAGGCGGCCGCGGGCGCGGGGGCGGCGCCGGCCGTGAACACCGCGCAGGTGACGGCAAGTGCGGTGGTGAGGACGCCGGACAGGAGTCGGTGCCGTAAGAGCGGGACGCGCATGGGGGGAGGTCTCCCTGACATCGTGGGTGAGGACGGGCCGGTGCTACGGGTTCTTGGGGTCCACGCCGTAGCCGTTGCACTGGCGGCCCCCGTTGATGCAGTAGTCCACCAGGTAGGCCTGGCGGTCTTCGTCCCAGGCGTTCATGAAGTCGTAGTGGAACGTGTAGCCGGCACCGGTGACCAGGGCCAGCCCGCTGGTGTTCCCGTTCGCCAGCGGATACGGGATCTTGGTTTCGAGCATGGGCAGCGGCACCGGGTGGTCGGCCGGGCAGACCCCGCGCACGGGCCACGCCATGTGCGACTTGTGGTCGGCGGAGTCCAGGTGGACTCCGTCCCAGCAACTCGGGGCCTGGAGCCGGGCGACCAGGGAAGTGCCGCTCGGGCAGGAGGTGGGGAAGTCGGTGCCGGAGTGGCCGGGGCACTTCCAGGTGCCGGTGAACTTCACCGGGTCCATATTGTGGGCGTCGCCGACCAGGAGCTTGAAGCCGGCCGGGAACGGCTGAACGGTGCGGTAGTCCTTGACGCCCGACTTGTAGTAGACCGTCGGCTTGTCCGGGGTCAGCGGGACGCCGTTCTGCATCAACGTCGGGAACCAGTACCCCGAGGCGTCGAGGGGGTCCTCGCAGGACGTCGCACCGCCGAGCAGCGACTGCGGGGTGGAGAGCGCGTTGGTGGCCGGGTTGCCGATGAACGTGTGGTTGTGTGAAGCGCCGGCCAGCCCGGGGAAGACGATCGGGTCGTCGGACAGCCGGTGGGTGACCGTACAGTTCGCGTGCATCTCCTGGTACTGCGCGTGCGGCGGGTCGTCGGCCGCGACAGCCCCCTGCAGGCCACCGATGATGGCCACGGTCAGGGAGACCGCGGCGGCTGCGAGGGCGCGGTAACGAGTACTCATGGACGCCTCCTTGGCGACTGGCTGAGTATCGGTGAGTGGGTGGGAATGGGACTGTAATCTCGTATCCAGATGATGGAAAGCGCTTGCCATGAGTTGCCATGAGTTGCCATCACCCCGCTCCCGCAGGCCCACGGCGCACCTCTGCGGGGCGCCCGGACGATTCGCCGGGCTCGATGCAACTGGGCGCGGTGGGAGACGCGTTGATCCTTCCTGCCGCCCGAACCGTCGACCAGGCCGAATGGGTACGGGGCGGTAGCACGGTACAAACCGTCGGTGGACATGCTCGCCGCGATGATCACACGCGCGGAGCAACTCTCGGCCCCCGCGCGCTCACCCGCTCGGACAGCCCCTGCGCTGCCGGCGTATCGGCTCGATCCCTTGCTGCGGGTACCTCGACTGGATCCTGGGCGGGCCCGGATAGCGACGACATCATGTGCCCTTCACTCTCGGCGCCCCGCAATCCACCGCCACCTGAGCGGCACTGCCCGGCGGGGCGGATAACACCCCTTTGGCGGCAGTCAACCGGTCGGCTTCCCGCCCAGCGCCTTCCAGACGGCAAACGCAGGACCCGCCTCGCTCGGTGCGGGGCGGGCTTGCGTGATGTCACGGGTGCCGGAACGTGGTCAGTTGTCGGCGCCGGTCGGGCTGCGTCCGGGTTGAGGGTCCGATCCACAGCGCATTGGCAGGTCGGTCTCTCCAGTGCGCCCCTACGGCCGTGGATTCGGGACCTTCGCCCCACGCGTCGGCATGGGGGAATAGCCAGTGTGGCTGAAGCGCAGCTCGCGGCGGTATTACTACTGGCAGGAGTAGTCGAAAATTGCGGCGACGCCTCGCCGGCCCGGGGTTGTGATCCACAGAGTGGTCGTGCCACGGAAGGTGCCGCGACCCACCACAGTCCACCGTTCGGGAAGTTGTACCTGGTGCTCCCCAGGGCGGACGTACTGCTTCTGGGGACCGCTGTCCGTGCCGTCACTGCGCACCCAGTGGTACGAGATGTTTCCGCCCCATCCATTGGTCCGGACCGTGGCAGTGACAACTTCCGTGCCGCCGCAGGTCACTCGCGCGGGTGCGGAGGTGACCGAGACGGAGTCGATACCCAGGGGCGCGCCGAGCCGCTCCCACAGCAGGAACGCCAGCACGGCCAGCAGTACCACTCCCGCCAGGGTGTAGCGGCGGAGACTGCGCCGGGGCCTCGTCCTTGCGGGGGCGGTGGGTGGGTGGCCGTGCCACACCGCGGCCACCTCCGGTGCCGTGTGCGTGGGCACGCCCGGCCCGAAGCGCAGCAGGATGTCGGGGACGGGACTGGGGGAGAGCTCGTGCGCCGTCCCGCTCAGCGCCGACCTGTACCCGTCGGGAATCTGGGGCGTGGTGTCCTCCTCCACCCAGAGGCGCTTTGGTTCACGGCTCAGACGCACTGTGTCGTGCTCCACCGGGCGTGCGTCCTGCGGTTCGTTCTGAGAGGTCATGGCTTCCGGCACCCTTCGTCACCTGATGACCGGCGGCGTTGTCGACAGTGTGGGCTCAGCTTCGAGCACCACCAGGTGAGCTGGGGCTCTGCGCCCGGAACTCTGCCCGATCGCCCAGAAGGTGTAGTCACCGGGCTGCAACAGTTCCGAGACCTCGTCCGTGAAGTTGCCGTCGCCGTCCGCGGTCGACGCGCCATCGAAGTTCGCGCCGGTCGCCTCGTTGGTCATGACGACTGTTTCACCGGGTTCAAAACCCGAACCGCTCGCGGTGAAGCCACTGCCATAGGGGATGGTCGACGAAGAGAACGTCAGCGTGACCGGCGTACTCGGGAGGGGATCACCGGTCGTCCCCTCCGTGCTGGACCCGCCCGTAGTCGTCCCCTGCGACGTGGAACCACCCGAACTCGTCCCGCCCGTGGTGGACCCGCTTGTGCTCGTCCCGCCCGTGGTTGACCCGCCTGTGCTCGTCCCATTTGTGCTCGTCCCACCAGTCGCCGTGCCGCCCGAGGTCGCCCCACCGGAGGTCGCTCCCCCCGCCGTAGACCCGCCTCCGCCCGTTGTGGAGGACCCACCCGTCGCGGACCCACCTCCGTTACCGCTCCCGCCGGATGTGGGCGGGCGCGTCGCACCGGCAGCGATCACCTGGAACGAAGCCGAGGCCGACCGTCCGGAACTCAGCCCGGTCACACGCATGACGTAGAAACCAGGCCGGTCCTTCTCCTCGAAGGTGGCCGAGGCGCCGCCTTCGAGACCGGCCGTTGACACCGTGGACGAGACGCTTGTGTTCGGCCCTGCAACGGCCAGAGCAAGTACCGCCCCGCCGGGACGCTCACTCCAGGAGAACCGCACCTCCTCCCCGGGCGTGAATCCCGAGGCCGTCGCCACAAACGTCGAACCATTGGCCACGACCGATGCGGACAGCCGCAACGCAACCGCGGCGGCGGACTTGTCCCGCAGGGGGATCATGCCGACGCCAAAACCACCAGCCAGCACTCCGAGGACCACTCCCCCGGCAATTCCACCGACGAGTAATTTCTGCTTGGGAATCATCCTTCGCACACCCTTTCGGGGCATGCGGCCGGCCCTGCGGGGCTTCCCACCGGGCAATCCGGTCTCCTCCAGCACGGTCGTATGGGTCGGAGTCACACCCGCCGAAGGGAACAGCAGGGGCAGTAGCGCCGCCAGTGCCGCGATCTTGCGCTGCCCGCGCTCCTCCCAATCATGCCCGTACGCCGCCCCGGCCACGGCCTCCAGTTCCTGCACGAAAGCCATCGCGCTGGGCGGACGGTCGCTCACCGCCTTGGCCAGACCCCGCCGGATCAGTGGCCGGACCGCATCCGGCGCCAGCACGGCGGGAATGGGAGCCACCCGGTGCTGGACCGCCAGCTCGACGAAAGTCGTCCCGCCGTAAGGCCGCGTGCCGGTGAGGCATTCGAAGAACGTCGCCGTTGCGGCGTAGACGTCCGCCGCAGGGGATGCCGGGTCGCCGATCCACTGCTCGGGAGCCATGTAGGGCGGCGTGCCCGCGATGCCTCCGTTGTGCCCGCTGGGGACAGCGACGCCGAAGTCCACCAGCTTCGACGAACCGTTCCGTGCCACCAGGACGTTCTCGGGCTTGTAGTCCCGATGCACGACACCCACCCCGTGCGCGGCCGCCAGGCCGAGCAAGGAGCCCTTGAGCACCACCAGCGCGGCCTCCGGCCCGGTGGCCCCCTCCTGGTGCAGCAGCGCCCGCAAAGGGATGCCGTCGACCAGTTCCATGACGATCGCGACACCCCGTGGCCCCTCCACGTACTCCCACAGTCGCACCACATGAGGCGAGACCAGGCGGCCCAACTGCTGGGCCTCCTCCCGGAACATCTCCCGGAACTCCGCCTGGGAGAGCAGTTCTTCGCTGAGGTACTTGATGGCGACCGGCGTGCCCGTCGCCTCGTGGACGGCGAGGACGACACGGCCGCTGGCGCCCGAGCCGAGCGGCCGAATGTGGCTGTATCCCGGAACGATCCATTCCATCGCGCTGCCCCCGTTGCTTCCCTCAAAAAGTAGCGGGAAAGGCGTCACCGCGAGGCCCCC
Source organism: Streptomyces sp. H39-S7 (assembly GCF_027158205.1). Lineage (GTDB taxonomy): Bacteria > Actinomycetota > Actinomycetes > Streptomycetales > Streptomycetaceae > Actinacidiphila. Next base: position 18,528 of record NZ_JAPVLU010000076.1, read on the forward strand.
GGACAGTCACGGTTTCATCGGCGCCGGAACCTTTCGTCGCACCATCAACCCAGGTAACTCACAACCCATATGAACGATCGTCAGATCATGATCCTCGCCAGCGCAAACGGACCCGGTTTCCGCCTCGCCGCGCGACCCGGCGCCCCCGGCCATGCCGCTACGGGGTCTCGACGCTCAGAACCTCGCGTGCCAGTTCCGTCAGCGCCGGCCGGTCCTCCGGCAGATCCTGCTTCCCGGCCTCGGTCGCCTTGTACACACACCGTGGACGGCCGCCGTCGACCACTCGCCGCTCCGACACCGGCAGCCCGTCCGCCTCCAGGCGGTGCAGCGTCGGGTACAGCGTGCCGGGACTGATCTGGTAGCCGTGGCCGGTCAGCGACCTCGGGCCGTCCGCAGATGACGAGGGTCGAATCAGGGCTGATACGACGTTGACTGGACGGCCGGGCTGTCGCCCGCTGCCTGCCCTAGGTCGAGTCGGTCGGCCCGCCAAGGACGGTCTGCGCTCCGAGTGCGATCAAAGCGGCTGTGAGGTGAAGTGGGCAGCTCAGCGCAGACCGGCCGGCCGCTTGTGCGGCCGGCCGGAATCAGCGCCCTTGATGTCAGGCGTACGTCTCGAACTCGGCCACCTTCGGCGTGCCGCTTGAGCCGGTGATCTCGAACGTGACCTTCTTGAGCGATGTCGAGGCGAAGGAGATGGCACCCGCTCCACTGCCGGAAGTCAGCACGGCCCCGGTGTCGGCGTTGAGCACCCGCCAGGACCCGATGGCGCCGGTGGCACCGGAGGCCTCCCGAATGTTGATTTTGGAGATGGCCGTCGCCGACGACCACTTGATCGAGACGGAGCCGGTCGACCCGGCCGGCGACCAGAAGGTACCCAAGTCTCCGTCGCGGACATTGCCGTAGCTGGTGCCGGCCGCCTTGCTGGAGCCGTCGGCGCTCGCGCCGATGCTCAGGTTGGTTCCAGTGGGCGTCGCGGTCGGGGTCGGGGTCGGAGTGGGGGTGGGAGTCGGAGTGGAAGTGGGGGTGGGATTCACTGTGCAATTGCCGTCCGACACCTTCAGGCCGGTGTTGGCGCCTGCCGTCGCGGTCACGATCGACGGCACGCAGGATGCGGTGTCAAGGCTGTACACGTAGGGGATGTTGACGGTCGTGTTCGACGTCGGGTTGGGGCCGGCGGGGTTGTTGTCCGCGCCCGGAGCCGACCAGCTCACGTTGTCGAAGATGTTTCCGCTGACCTGCCAGTAGCCGGGCAAGTCGGTGTAGAAGGTACCCAGGACATCCTTGGAGTCCTTGAAGTAGTTGTTGTCGACCTTGGCCTTGCCGCCGGCCCGCGGGTTGATGCCCGACGAATTCAGGCTGACGTAGTAGTTGTTGTAGATGTGGGCGGTGGCACCGCGCAGCAGGGGCGTACGGGAGTCGATGTTCTCGTAGCGGTTGTGGTGGAAGGTGACCGGCCCGTTGGCGAGGTCACTGTCGCCGGAGCCGACGAGGCCGCCACGGCCGGAGTTGCGCAGGATGCTGTAGGACAAGGTCACGTACTGGGTGTTGTCCTTCATGTCGAACAGGCCGTCAAAACCTTCCGACTCGCCGCCCGAGGCGACCAGTGTGGCGTGGTCGACCCAAATGTTGTGCACATCGGTCTCCATGCCGATGGCGTCGCCACCGTTGGAGGTGGGCGAACCCGACTTCTTCACGTTCTGGACGGTCACGTTCTGGACGATGATGTTGCTGGACTGGCGGATGTGGATGCCGATCTGGTCAAACACGGCCCCACTGCCGATGCCGAGAAGGGTGACGTTGCTGATGCCCTTCAGCTCGATCACACCGGCGGCCGTGTTGCAGCTCGACCCCGACACCTTCGCCGTGTTTCCGACGGTGATGGTGCCCTCGACCTGGATGGTGATCGGCGTGCTGGTGCTGGCACGGCCGCACAACGCCTGATGAATCTGGGTGCCGGTGGTGGCCTTGATGGTCGTCCCGCCCGCGCCACCGGTGGTGCCCCCATTCTGTGTGGCGTACCCGGTCGCCCCGGCGGCCGCCGCCGACGCGGTGGGAACCGACAGGGCCACACCTGTCGCCGCGGCCACGGCCAGGACCACGGTGCCGAGTGTCGCAGAGAGTCGCATTGCGACTGGCTTTCTCATCTTCGCCTCGTCTTTCGTCGTGACGTGCCGGCAGAACCGTGCACGTGTGTTCCCGGGCCAACAACGGCCTTATGTGTCATGTACATGCCCTTCATTAGCCAGCCCGCTACCGCCCCGGTGCGGCACCTCACTCGCCAACGACGCGAGCATGGTGACCGTGATGTGGTGCGGGTGGCACAGCTCCCATGCGGGGGCGGCCAGCCTGTTGGGTGTGGCGCCTACTCGGACCAACCGGGTGCGGGCATGCCTCGACGACGGGGTGCAGATGCCGCCGGCGCGCCCACCGGGAGTGGAGCGGTGAAAGTCTCGGCCGAGCATTGGTGGTCTACGAGCATCGAGCAAGCGCTTTCTACTCAGGAGAGTAGGCCGAACCCTCGGGCGTTGACAAGTATGTGAACGCGGATCGTCTGGCTGATTACCGGCGCGACCCGATCAGGTCCGGCGGAAGGCTCCACGGAGGGTTCGACCGACCATTTTGGCCTGCCCCGAGCGCTGCGTGCGCTGGTCTCCCGCCCCATGCGGATGGTGGCCCTGCAGGGTCACCATGGCCACAGCCGTCCTTCCACCCCCGTCGGTCCGGCGGACCGCGAGCCGCTTGCAGTGGCAAGCCGTTCTGCAGGAGTGCGGACGATCGCGGGCAGCCGGACCCGTCGCTGCCACAGGAGCGCAACGCCGTGGCAATCGAAACCCCGTGCCCGGGGCTCGTGGCGCACTACGCCTGTCGCACCGGGCTGCCGTCCGCGGGCTTCATCGCCCAGCGGATCGCCTTCGTCAGGGCGTGCCCCGCCAGCCGGACTCCGGTCTCCTCAAAGCCCGGAACGTACGGCAACCCGAGCGGCAGCCGGGCCCACAACGGAAGCGCGGCGACCGCGTTCGCGGCGAGTACGGCGTAGGGCGGCCGAGCCACCAGCGGTAGCGGCGGGTTGAGCAGAATGAAGCGCGCCGCTTCGCGGGCTTCCCGGGTGGCGCGCAGTTCCTTCCGGTAAGCGGACAGCTGCTCCGCGAGCTCGGCCTGATCACGCGGCGGGTCCACCACGCCGAGCGCGGTGGCCACCTCGGCGGCGTCCGCAACGTAGCCGTCACAGCCCGTGTCGTCCAGCGGTTGATCACCGTAGCGCTGATGAGCGCGCAGGAAACTGTCCACTTCGGCGATGTGCACCCACCCGAGCAAGTGCGGATCGGCGGCACGGTACTGCTCCCCCGCGGCGGTACTCCCCCGCACACGGTCGTGCACCGACCGCACCCGGTCGACCGCGGCCTGTGCGTCCCGCGCCGGGCCATAGGTGGTCACCGCGAGGAACGTGCTGGTGCGCTGGAGCCGGCCCCACGGATCTCCGCGGTACCCGGAGTGCGCCGCGACTGCGGCCATGGCCAAAGGGTGCAGGGACTGCAGGAGCAGGGCTCGCAGCCCGCCGATGAACATGGACGCGTCGCCGTGGACCGTGCGGATGGGACGGTCGGGGCCGAACCAGCGCGGGCCCGGCGCGCCGTGGATGCGGGCACGGTTCTCCGGACCGTCAGGGCCGGCCACTCGACTGAACAAACTGCTACCGAGTCGCGCCCTCAGGTTGGAAAGGGTCGGTGCGGAAACGTCCACCCGACCAGTATCCACCGCGGGACAACGCAACGGGCAACCGGTCGCGACCGTTGGCCACGGACCGATCGGTTGGACGCACATGGCGCCGCCGCGGGTGTCGGCCTCGTCACTGCGCGCTCTGACCGCGAACCCGCAAACTGCACGCCGAGGGATACCGGCCGATGAAGGGCCATTACCTTTCCGGCTGCGAACTGTCCCGTCCGTCGGTTGAGCGTTGTCACCGAAGGTTGGTGCCCGCCAGGTTTTCTCACCGAAGGGTGCGTCGCTACCGAAGCTTGCGCGGTCAGCGCAGCCCGAAGCGCTCGGCCCAGGCTGTGACATCGGCCGTCGTCGCATTGCCGCCGCAGAGCACCAGGCCGAGCCTGGCACCCTCGCCGACGCGCTCCAACACCCGGCGTGCCGCGGGCAGCAGACAGCCGGCGGCGGGCTCGGCCCAGACCTTCGCGTGGTCCGCCAGGTCGAGGGTGCCCTGCACGGCCTCGGCATCGGTCACGGTGAGAACATCGGTGACCAGCGCCGCGACATGCTCGTACGTGAGCTGCGAGGCGCTGGGGGCACTCAATGTCGAGACGATCGAGGACAGTTCGACCGGCACCGGCCCCCCGGAGGCCAGGGCCGCCGACATGGCTCGCGCGCCTTCGGTCTCCACGCCCCAGATCCGCACACCGGGACGGCGCGCGCGCAGTACGGTGGCGACCCCGGAGATCAGCGCCCCGCCGCCGATGCTGACGAGTACGTCGGTGAGCTCCCCGGCGTCCTCCGCGAGCTCCAGGCCGACCGTGCCCTGGGCCGCGATGACAACGGGGTCATCGAAGGGATGGACCAGGGTGAGCCCCTTGATCCGGAGTTCATCCACGAGGGCGAACGCGGCGTCCATGGTGTCGGCGAGGATGACGCTCGCCCCGGCGGCCTCGGCGATGTCCACGGCGCGCCCAGGAGCGGAGCGTGGCATGACGACGGTCGCCTTGATGTCCAGCACGCCGGCCATGACCGCGACCCCGATGCCGTGGTTACCGCCGCTCACCGCTACGACCCCGGCAGCGCGTTCAGCCTCGCTGAGCGCGAGCAGCTTCGCCGTCGCGCCACGTGCCTTGAACGAGCCGGTGCGCTGCAGGAGTTCCAGTTTCGCGGTGACTTGCGCGCCCAGGAGTGCGGACAGTCCGGGACTCGGCACCGTCGGGGTCCGTATGACATGCCCGGTGATCCGCTCGGCCGCGGCTTCCACGTCCGCGACAGTGATCAGCACATTCGCCTCCGTCACATGATCCGAGCCGCAGTGACCGGGATCCGCCTCATCCACCGCAGTGGAACGGCTGCCGCGTGGGCGCCGCAACCGCACACGGTGATCACCCGCGCGGTCGTTCGATCATCTTATGCCGCCCGTGCCCTGGCCGGCGCGGGCCGTGACCCCCGCGCGTCTCGATCGGCCGCACGCGGCAACGCGCCACCGTGGCCACCAGTCGAAGGACCCGGCGAGCGGGTCGCCGCCTGCCCGGTGTCCAGCGTCCGAGCATTCCCTCGGCATGGGATCCCCTCCGCGGTGCGCGGGCCCGGTACGGGACGGCTGGGGCGGGGAGCTGGGCCGCTGCGCTGCTCTCGTGACGCACCGCAGCGGCCGGCGTGTGCGGGGTCAGGCCAGTTCCACGCGGTCGATCAATCCGGCGGTGGTGAAGGCGTCCACGAGCTGATCGCGACCCTCCGTGAAGTGAGCCCAGCTGTCGAAGTGGACGGGCACGATGCGGCGGGCGCCCAGGATCCGGGCGGCCTCGGCGGCCTGAGCACTGTCGAGGGTGAGCAGCGCGCGGTCCAGGACGGGGGTGCGGACCGCGCCGGCGAACAGCACCGCGGTGTCCAGCGGACCGAAGCGGTCGGCGATCTCGCGCACCACGGAGAGCTGGGCGTTGTCGCCGCTGACGTAGACGGTGGGCAGGCCATCACCGCTCAGGACGAAGCCGACGACCTCGCCGACGACGGGTTCGAGGTCCGCGCGTGCTCCGGGACCGTGCAGGGCCGGGACGCCGGTGACGGTGATCGTGCCGCCGCCGGGGCGGTCCAGCTCGACGGACTCCCAGTCCTTCAAGGGGCGCGCGGTACCGCCCAGTCGGCCCGCGCCGCTGGGGGTGGTCAGAGTCAGGGGTATGTCGGCGAGCAGGGTCCGACCCGAGGCATCGAGGTTGTCGTCGTGCTCATCGTGCGACAGGAGCACCACGTCGATGCGGCCCAGATCGGCGGGCGCGGCGGCGGCGGGCGCGGTCTTGGCCAGCCCGGACGGGTAGGTGCCGGGGGCGTCGAAGGTCGGGTCGGTCAGGAACCGCAACCCGCCGTACTCGATGAGTGCGGTCGGACCACCGAAGACACGGACGGGGACCTGCTCGCTGGACGCGCCGGTTGCAGTCATGACGAAATCACCTCACGGATAGATGGTCTTTCATCCGTGACTATAGGTGTTGTCACGGATGAAGGCAAGATGTAACGTGAGATGCGTGAGTGAGATCGAAACTCCCGACGCTGTCGATACCGGGCTGCCGCCGGCGCCGGGCGCTGAGCACTACCCCGCGCTCGACCTCGCCAACAGCGCCATCGCCTTGCGCGGCGGCCAGTTCCTCGACTCGCTGGGCACCCCGTCCGGCGCCAACCAGTGGCTGGTCGACCACAACCTGGCCCCAGCGGACGCCGGCATGCAGGAGATCTGCGCGGCGCGCCTGCGCTCCCTGCGCGAACAGGTACGCGCCCTGCTCGCCACCCACGTCGGCGGCCATCCCGCCCCCGCCACCGCGCTGGCCGCCGTCAACGACGCCCTCACCCGGGTCCCCACCGCCTCCCCGCTCGGCTGGGACTCCGTCCGCGGCATGCACCGCACCGCCCCGCACCCCATCGACCAGATCGTCGACCAGGCCCTGGGCATCCTCGCCGCCGACGCCGCCGACCTGCTCACCGGACCCGACGCCGAACGGCTGACGGCCTGCACCTCCACCCCCTGCAACCGCTACCTGCTCCGTTCCGGGCGCCGCCACTGGTGCTCGGTCCGCTGTGGTGACCGCGCCCGCGCCGCCCGCGCCTACGCCCGACGCACCCAGACCCCCGCCGACTGAGTTCGGCCCGCCCCACCCCACCGACGGATCGTGAGACCCGTGCCGGGGCGCGGCTCACACAGCTCCAAGCCCCGGCACGGGTGGCACTGCTGCCTGCGCAGGCGCGGTATCGCACGCACCATCCCGGACAATCGCGACCAGACCGCCAACCGCAGGAATCGCGGCTCCCAGGGCGACCGGCCACCCACGCTGGACAGCTGGACAACCTCTGGTGGCGCTGTGGCAACTCGTGGTCGCCTTCACCGTCGAGAGTCAGACCGACATGTCGAGTGGTACGGCACAGACCGTCTGGGGCTTCGTCCGCGCCCCGCTGATCGCCATCCCGGCCCTGATGACCGCAGTGACCTGGTCGTACGCAAAGCGACACCGGGCGTGGGGACCGGCATAGCCCCCACCACCTGGGCCTCGACCCCAATCCTGGGCACAGGTTATGCGGCTCGTCGACCCCCGCCCGACCGAGTGATCGTCCCGGACGCGCAGACTGAGAAATCATCGGACTGGGCCAGGTCATCGACGTGTACCCCACGGTGGACGCCGTCCTCGCGACGTAAGCCGCGCCCCGCCGGCCCTGGCGCGCCTGGCTGATCGGCGTGGAGCCCTCAGACGGCGGACCCTCCTGCTTTACCCCTCTGAGCCACCCGGACCGTGCCATTCGCAGAACAGGACCGTCGCGTCGTCCTCCAGACGCCCGTGGTGATAGTCCATGACGGCGTGCATGAGGCGGCGCAGGGTTTCGTCGACGGGCAGGTTGTCCGCGTGGTGGCGGATGATGAAGTCGGTGAAGCGCTCCACACCGAATTCCTGGCCGTCACTGTCGCGGGCTTCGGTGATGCCGTCGGTGAACATCAGCAACCGGTCGCCGGGCTCCAACTGCTCGGTGCACTGCGTGAGGGGCAGATTCAGCCCGCTGCCCATCGGGCCGGCCGGCGGGCAGTGCAGGGTGCTGGCCCAGCGGCCGCCGCGGATCAGGACCGGCAGCAGGTGGCCGCGGTTGACCCAGCTGAACGTGCCGGTGTCCAGCTCCAAGTCCGCGAGGATCCCGGTGGCGTAGCGGCTGTGGCCGAACTGCTCGATCAGGGTGTCCTCGATGGCGCGGCTGGCTTCGGGAATGGTTCCGCCGGCGCGCCGGTGGCTGCGGCAGGTGGACATCGCCAACGCGGCGGTCAGGCCTGCGGAGGTGTCGTGGCCCATGGCGTCGAAGATCGCCAAGTGCAGGGTGTCACCGGCCACCGCATACTCGAAAGCATCCCCGGCCACCTGATAGGCCGGTTCCATGAACGCACTGACGGTGGCCCGCTGGTCGGAGAACGTCCGCGGCGGCATCAGCGCCCACTGAAGTTCCGCCTGCACCCCCATCGGCCGGGTGCGGGTCAGCCGGGCGTGGGAGTCACTGTTGGCCCGCTTGGAGACCAGCAGCAGTCCGGCTATCGATGCCAAGGCCTGCATTACCTCCTCATCGGGCCTGCCCTCGCCGGGGCCAGGCTCGACGTGCAGGACACCCAGGCGTTCGGTGCCGTCCCGCACCGGCATCCAACACGCGCCGCCACGCGTGGGCGCGGTGAACTCGGTCAGCTGGTAGGCGCGGCCGGGCAAGGTGCCCTCGATACGAAACTCCTCGCCGCCTTCGCCCGCGGTCAGCCCGATCCCGGTGACCTCGCGCAGCACCTCTTCCTGCAGATCCGCCACGAACAGCCGAGCCCCGCCCGCACCCGCCTGCCGTGCCGCGGTGTGGAGCAGGCGGGGCACCTGCTCGAACGGCGCCGTGTGGCTGGCGTCCAGCAATCCCGCCAGCGCCCGAGCCAGACCCGCAGCCGTCACGTCTGCCACCGCGTTCCCACCGGCCGCAGCACAGCGACGCCCACTGCGGCGGCGTCGGACGCGTCCGTCATGATCAATCTCCGATCGTATGCAAGCAGCACCAGGTCATCCCGGCTCCATAGCGGTCCGGGCAGAACTCCTAACCTCTTCACCATGGTGCGCCTACCCCGCCAGGCGACCCCACCCCACAGGAGAAAAACACAACGTCGCGCCGGTCAAGCTCGCGGTTACGCCGGCACCGAGACCGGGCTGCTGTGGCACGGTCGATGCGTTGCTCCCTGGCCTTGGCGCGGCCCCTTTGAACGCACCTGCCCGATTCGACCGCCTGAGTTTGATCATCACCGCAACCGCTGGCGCAGCCGTCGCGCCGGTGCCAGCGCCATCGTGACGAATAATGTGCCAGAGCAGCGCCGGCCCCTCTTCCCGACTCGTCGCCGCACCACAACGATGGCTCAGCCATTCATCCGGCGTGCAGCTCGATCCCGCGCCATCAGCTCAGCTCATGACCGGGACCAGGCCCGCCGGGGGGCCGTAGCCGGACGGTGTCCCTGGCCGGTCCGGTCAGCGGCCGGCTTGCGCACCAGGCACGCGCGCTGCGCAGCCAGCGGCATCGTGCGAGTACGGTCAGGCGGCACCGTGCTCGGCAGCGTCGCGGAGCCGTTCATTGCGGGCCAGGGCTTCATCTAGTGCGTTGTCCAGGAACGTTGGCCGGGTGTGATTAGGCGGCTTTGGGTCGTGGTCGGCCCCAGCGTTGTTGGCGTTCGCTGCGGACTTTGGCGCGTTCTCGGCGTTGGGCGGCCAGGACGTCGG
>NZ_JAPVLU010000077.1:0-1413 GCF_027158205.1 Streptomyces sp. H39-S7
TGAGGCACCTCACTCACCCTCGATGACAACCCGTTGCCACCACAGTGCCACCGCCAGGCCCCAACACCCCAAAAATCATTCACGGATCACCAGGCCCGGCGAACGTTCGTGGACAACGCACTAGCGGGTGCTCGCGGTGTTGATGTCGACGATGTGGTTGTACCGCTCCAACAGCACGAAGAGCTTGGTCTTCTGCATCGTCCCTCCGCTGCCGAAGGTCAAGGTGACGATGACCTCATGGCCGTTGCCCACGGTGCCGTTGTCGGACACCGTCCACCGCGCCGGGACGTTTTGGGCACGCAGGATGCCGTCCGCCCCGTTCTCCTCCTCCCAGGCCGCCAGCCGCGTGGCGAAGGCGGGCGCCAGGTAGTGCTGGCGGAGCCCCGTGGCCAGCGTGCCGTCCGGGTCCGTGTAGTCGCCCTTCGCGTCGACGTACGCGCCGTAGAAGTCGGCGACTCGGGTCACCGCTTGGCCGGACGTGCCGCTGACCGGCTGCTGTGCGGCGGTGGTCACCTGTGCGGGGGCATGGGCGGGTGCATGCGCGGACGCCTGCGCCGGCACCTGCGTCGACACGCCGAGTCCGACCGTCAGGACGAGGCCTGCGACGACGGCCGCGCGGCGGCCCGGACGACGGTGTGCGGGGGACGTCTGGTTCAGGTTGTTCATGTCGTTCATGTGCGTCTTCCTTCTGTGATCCGCTATGCGGTTGCTCTCGGCCGGTTCCGGACGCACACGTAGGGATACGGGCAGCCTGGGTGGAGGATTCCGCCTGCACTACCGATGCGCCGGTCCGGACATGGCGGCGACGGCCTCGCTCGCTCCTATGAGGCCCGCCGCCACTGCATGCGCCTCGGATGTCGCCCAACACCGGTTGGTCCCTGGAGCTGTGTCAGGCGTGGTCGGTGCGACACCAGGAGCATCGGCGGTCACCGGGCTCCGGGGCAACGGCTGCCGCGCCTTTGGCGACGGTGGAACCATCCCAGGTCATCTGACGTGCAGGGATATGAGGGCCTGGGATACGGGATTGTGGGCGTACGACGGAGGAACGGTGCCGATGCGGGACGACGTCAAGGAGTTCGCGGCGCTGCTGCGCGGGCTGAAGGACCGTACGGACCGGAGCTACGGCTCCCTGGCCCGCCGCCTCAACATGAACACCTCCACGCTGCACCGCTACTGCGCGGGCGAGGCGGTGCCGCAGGACTTCGCGCCCGTGGAGCGGCTCGCGGCCTTCTGCGGGGCGACGCCGAAGGAGCGGCTCGAGGTGCACCGGCGGTGGTTGTTGGCGGTGGAGGCTCGGCAGCGGGTGCCTGCGGCCGGTTCGGCGGCGGTCGTCGTTCCGGCCCCGGAGACGGACGGGGTACTGGTCCAGGAAGGCGGATCCGCGCCGCAGCCCGCGGACGATCCCGGCCCGGA
>NZ_JAPVLU010000077.1:1423-12953 GCF_027158205.1 Streptomyces sp. H39-S7
CCCCCGCTCCCCGCCCCTGGTACCGCCGCCGACGAGTCCTGACGCCCACCGCCGTCGCCTGCGCGCTGCTCGCCATGTGGAGCGGTACGTCAGCCCTGTCGGACGGCCGCTCCTCGCCCAGCCCCCGGCAGCAAGATCCCGTCCCGTCCGCCACCGGCAGCGGTCCCACCGTGGCCACGCGGCCGGCCGCCGGCCTGCCCCTCGCCTGGAGTGTCGACTCCTTGGTGTGGGACAAGGGCTGCGACCACGACTACGTCATCGACAAATCGCCGGCGCAGGTGCCTCCGCCTCCGGCCGAGCAGGACGCCGGGGTGTGGGCGGCGGCGCAGGGCGCGGTGCACGGGCGGCAGACGAAGGTGCAGATCTCGGTGCAGGGGCGGTCGTCCACGGCCGTGGTCCTGGAGGCGCTCCACGTCCGCATCGTCAGCCGCGCCAAGCCGGCCGCCGGGAACGCGTACGCCATGGGCCAAGGCTGCGGCAGCGACCTCACGCCCCGCCGCTTCACCGTGAACCTCGATGTCGACCACCCCATCGCCCGCCCGAAGGATGGCGCCGACAGCCAACACACCATCCTGGCAGTGAACTTGCCGTACCGCGTCTCCGCCGAGGCTCCGGAGGTGCTGCTGGTCGATACGACGACACAGACCTATGACGCCCGCTGGTACCTCGAAGTCGACTGGTCCTCCCAGGGCCGCACCGGCACGATCCGCATCGACGACCACGGCCGCCCGTTCCACACGACGAGCATCAAGGGAATGCCGCACTACTGGTACGGCACGAACGCCACAGGCGAGCGTGCCTGGGTGCCCTACGACAGCTAGGTGTATCGACCCGTGCGGCTGGGACGCGGCCGGCGGGTGGCTGGCACCCCCGCCGTTGCCCGACTTCTGGACGTCACCGGCACCGACCAGGTGTGCGTCCTGGCCGACCACCGCGACCAGGCCCCCGGTTCACCGTCGCCCCCCTTGGTTCCGTTGATACCGGTCAGCCTGTCGCGGGGTTCTCGGCAGAATGGAACATCTCAGCTGTCAGCGCCCGGAACGCCTCTTCGGGGTCCCGGCCGTCCAAGGGGCCGTCCAGGTTGTGGGAGAGCAGCAGCGTCGCAAAGCCGTGGGCCACCGACCATGCAGCCATGAAGCCGATGAGCGGGTCGTCGCCGTAGCCCGCCACTGCTCCACGGAGCCGGCTCCGCGTCGCCTCGCGCGCTGCGAGGAGTTGCGGGTCGTCCTGGCGGAGGAGTTCCGGGCGGAACATGATCTGGAAGTGCGCCGGGTGGGCAGTGGCGAAGCGCACGTACCGGACGCCCAGGCCGCGCAGGTCGTCCGCTTCGCCGAGGGCGGTGGACAGGAGGCCGTAACCCTCGGTGGCGATGGCGGTGAGCAGGCCGGCGCGGTCCTTGAAGTGGTGTGCGGGCGCGGCATGGGAGACGCCTGCGCGGCGGGCCAGGTCGCGCAGGGACAGGGCCGCCGGTCCTTCGGTGGCGATGACGTCGAGGGCCGCAGCGATCACGGCTCGTCGCAGGTCTCCATGGTGGTAGGCGCGGTCGGTGGTCATGTGCAGCAGGTTACCCACAATCTAGACGTTGACAAGTTGGTTCGCCGAATGCAATCTAGTCGATGTCAAGATGTGCGAGATCGCAGGAAGAGGAATCGTCATGGAAAACGGCAACGGACGCGTACGGCAGATGTGGCATCTCTTGGAGCCACTGCACGCCGTCCTCTACTACGCTCCCGAGGTTTTCGAAGAGGTAGAGGCGCTAGGTTTTGACACCAACGAGCGCTGGCCGAGCTACTTCGCCTTGCGGGCGGCGCCGCTCGGGGCGGCCGGAGCCCATCAAGTGGCCTCCGCCTTCTACAGCTTCAGTCCGCGCATGGTCGCCGAGTACATCCCCGCCGCCTGGGACGTCGCCGCGCCGGAGAAGGTGCTTGCGGCACGCCGGCGGGGCATCGATCGGGCCTACCGCGCGCTCATCGGCGAACGGACGGACAGCCCCGACCTCGCCGAGGCGGCCGCGCTCGCCCGCCGGGCGGCGGAGGCCGCGCACACCGCGGGCCGCCCGCTCGCCGCCGCCAACGCCGCACTGCCCTGGCCCCAGGAGCCGCATCTCATCCTGTGGCAAGCCACGACGATCCTGCGCGAGCACCGCGGCGACGGCCATCTCGCCACCCTCCTGACCGCAGGACTTGATCCCGTGGAGGCCCTGGTGTCCTTCGCCGCGATCGGCGCGGCGCCGACAGAGGTCTTCGCGAGCCGCGGCTGGAGCGAGCAGGAGTGGGCGGCCGCCCGCGAACGGCTCATCGCGCGGGAACTGTTGGACGCCGACGGAGTGGTGACCGACGCGGGTCGCGCCCTGCGCGCCGAGGTCGAGCGCCGCACTGACGAACTGGCGGCTGCCCCCTGGCACGCGCTCGGCGCCGACGACACCGCGCGGCTCGCAGAGCTCCTCGGCCCGCTCTGGGTGGAGGTCCTCAGCTCAGGAATGCTGCCCAGTCAGACCACGCTCGGCATCGGGAAGGTCTGATGGCTTGAACTACCGGCGCGGTCAACGAGTGTGGTGCGGACAACCAAGGATCGGCCGGCGGCAGCCGAACGCAGGCCGCTCTGCAGTGGACTCCGGATTCGGCTCAGCGCAGCTCAGCTCGCGGCGCCGGGGCCGAGTCTGTCGATAACCTCGCGCATCTCCTCCTCGTCGGCCTCGTAGACCGTCTGCCCCATGCGCGGGTCCCGGGCATGGAGTGTGTGGATGAGGGGCCCGCGGGGCGCTCCAAGATGGACGAGAGAGGCTGATGGGCCGTGGACGGCACGCTCGGTGCCGGGGCGGGCGCTGAGGTCGATACGGCTGACGACGCCGGGCACGACCGAAACGGTGGCCTGCTCCAAGCGCCCCAGAATCTGCAGGTGGAAGTGTCCGCACAGGATGAGTTGGACGTCGGTCCCGCGAATGGTGTCGGCCAACTCGGCGCTGTTCTGCAGACCCAGCGCCCGTTGCACCTCGACATCCAGGGCGAGCGGCGGGTGGTGGAAGGCCAGTACGGTGCCCAACGGCGCTGTGGTGCGCAGCAACTCGCGGAGCCAGTCGAGTTGACCGCCGCCCAGCCGGCCGTATCCCTTTCCGGGAACGAGGGTGTCCAGCGTGATCAGCCGCCATCCGTCGATGGTGGTCGCCCCCGCCCGCTCGCCGGCCGGTCCTTCGTACGTTGCCTCAGGCTGGGCGTGGCCGACGCCGAGGACTCCGGCGAAAGCGGTGCGCTCATCGTGGTTGCCGGTCGTGTAGAAGACGCTCGCCCCTCGGCGGCCGGCGTAGTCGGACAGGAGTTCGCGCGCCCGCGCGTAGGCCTCATGTGAACCGTCATCCGCGACATCGCCGGTGACCACTACCGCGTCGAGGTCGTGCAGATCGCCCAGTTCGGCCAGCAGGCAGCGCAACGCCGCGGTGCCGTCGGCCCCGTCGGCATCCGGGCCACCGGACCGGTCAAGATGAGTGTCAGAGAGATGCAGTATCCGCATCATCCGAAGGTATCCTCCGGCGCTCACGTGAACCACGGCCTTTTTCCCGCCCGTTCGCTGCGGCGATGAGGTCAGGCCTTGCCGCGGGGCGGACGCCGCGGGGTATCGAGGACCTGCTCGGCGAGTTGGCGGGCGGCGGCTGCCGGGTGAGTCTCGGGGCACGTGGCTCCGGCTGCCAGCGCGCCGTCGATCAGCAGGAGGATTTGATGGGCGGCCCGCTCCGGCTGCAGATGCCCGAGCGCGAGGAGTTCGTGTTCGAGCAGCCGGGTCACGCGCTCCCGATACTCGCGGGTGATGGCGTGCCCCGGGTGGTCGGGGTCGGCCAGCGCGAGGTCGGCGGCCAGATAGCGGCAGCCGCGGAAGTCCGGCGTGTCGAGGAATGCGGCGATGCCGTCGAACACGGCCAGCAGGCGGGCGCGCGGGTCGTCGCCCGCGGCCTGCATGGTGTGCTTGTAGGTGGCCTCGTCCTGGGCGGTGCTGCGCCGCAGTACCTCGGTGATCAGCCCGTCCTTGCCGCCGAAGTCCTCATAGAGCGAGCGCCGGGCCACGTTCGCCGATTTCAGCAGGGCGTCGACACCCACGCCCATGCCCTGGCTGTAGGCCGGCCCCACCCAGGGCCAGCACGCGGCGACGGGGCAGGGCCCGGGAGACGACGGCGTTGTCGGGCTCGTCGCGATGTGAAGTGGTCATGCGCACGACACTGGGAGTGCTGCCTGTGCGAGCCATGTGAATCAGCAGTCTGATTCCGGTCGACCCATGGCCGGTTGTGCACAACGCGGACCGGGGGCACCTCCACAGGGGCCGCGCTGCCTATCCGGCCGATCGAGGCGACCCCTTCACTCCTGATCGCTGCTGAGTTCAGGAACCTTCGACGGGCCCGGCCCGATCCCATCCGGGCGCCCGCACATCGATCGTGAGACCTCCCGACCCGATCTCCTCACCGCAGGTCCGGCACGTCGACGTCGGAACGAGGTCGTGCTCGGCGCGGTGCTCGGAGCCGGGGCCGCCGCGATGCCGGAAGGCGACCGGCGGAGCGTCCACCGCCCAGCGATCACCCCAGGCCAGCAGAGCGCGCATCACTGGTGCGAGATCGCGGCCCGCCTCGGTGAGGTGGTACTCGAAGCGCGGGGGGCGGTCGCTGTAGGCGCGGCGCTCGATCACGCCCACCTCTTCCAGTGCGCGCAGTCGGGCGGCGAGGCGGTCGCGGGGGGCGCCGGTATTGCGGACGATCCGGTCGAAGCGCTGGTTGCCGTAGAAGATCTCGCGGATCGCCAGGAGGGCCCAGCGTTCGCCGACGAGTTGCAGCGCGGCGGCCACGGAGCACGGCCGTCCGGGCACTTCGGGGTGCGGCACCGCGTGCTCGCCCTGCTTCGTGTTCGAGGTCACGTTCCCCATCATCCCCCGAGTCCGTTGTGTTTTCAAACCCACACAGATAACCTCCGGGCCATGACAGTTGGAATTTCAAACCCACCAAGGGCGTCCCGCGCCGTGTTCGCGACGGTCGCCGCCGCGGTCTTCATGTCGAACCTCGACCTCTTCATCGTCAACGTGGCCCTCCCTGCGGTCGGCCGCTCGTTCGGCGGCAGTGGACTTGGCTCCCTGTCCTGGGTCCTCAACGGCTACGCGATCGTCTTCGCGGCACTTCTCGTCGTCGCCGGCCGCGTCGCCGACCGTTCCGGCCACAAGCCGGTCTTCCTGACCGGCCTGGCGGTGTTCACCCTCGCCTCGGTCGGCTGCGCACTCGCTCCCAACGTGGGGACGCTGGTAGCGGCACGGCTCGTGCAGGCCGCCGGCGCCGCGCTGCTGATACCGACCTCGCTCGCGCTGCTGCTCGACACGACGGCGCCCGACAAGCGCGCAGGGGCGGTGCGGGCCTGGGCGTCGATCGGCGGGATCGCCGCCGGACTGGGGCCGGTGGTCGGTGGGCTGCTGGTCGAGGCCGGCTGGCGCTGGGTGTTCATCGTCAACGTGCCCGTGGGGCTCGCGGCGTTCGCGCTCGGTGTCAAGGTGCTGCCCTCGCCCGGACGCGATCGGGCAGAGAAGAGTCCGCTGCCCGACCTGTTCGGCGCCGTGCTGCTCACCGGATCGATCGCAACGCTCTCACTCGGCCTGGTCAAGGCGCCCGACTGGGGTTGGACCAGCGCCGGCACCCTCGGCGGCCTGGCTGGCGCGGTGCTGCTCGGCGTCTGCTTCGTCCTGCGCTCGGCCCGCCACCCCGTGCCGATCGTCGAACTGCCCCTGCTGCGGGTTCCGGCGTTCGCCGCGGCCGCGGCCGCCCTGACGCTGTTCGCCATCGCGTTCGCCGGAATGCTGCTCGGCGCGGTGCTGTGGTGCCAGGGCGTGTGGGACTACTCGGCGCTGCGCACCGGCTTCGCCATCGCGCCCGGACCCTTGCTGGTGCCACCGGTGGCGTTGCGGATCGGGCCCGCCGTCGCCAGATTCGGTGCGGGCCGCATCGCGCTGGCGGGAACTGTCCTGTTCGCGGCCGGCATCCTGTGGTGGGCCGCGACGCTCGACACCGGCTCGGCCTACGCGGCCTCGCTTCTGCCCGGCATGATGCTGACCGGCCTCGGCGTCGGCATGACGATCCCGGTCCTGACCGGGGCATCGGCGGCCGCCCTGCCCCCCGCCCGCTTCGCCACCGGCTCGGCCATCACGACCATGGGCCGCCAGATCGGCGCGGTCCTCGGCGTCGCGATCCTGATCGGCATCCTCGGCACCCCCGCCCCCGGACACGCGGTCGCCGCGTTCCAGCACGGCTGGTACGCGGTCGCCGCAGCGTCCCTGCTCGCCGCGTGCGCGACGATCCCGCTCGTCCGCAAGCCGCGACCAGCCGCCGCCACGGCAGCCGATGCCGCAGAGGCGGCGAAGGCCGGCGCCGCCTGAGAAGCGGGTCCCGTCCGTCGAGGGACGCACGGGACTCGCGCCCCGCCGAAAAGCCGCTACGGCGCCGCGCCCTCAGGAGCGCGGCACCCGCGAACCCGGATCAGGTCGCAGGTCGCAGATCGCAGGTCGCAGGTCGCAGGTCGCAGGTCGCAGCCACGGTCTACGGTGCCGACAGGGCGGCACGCTCCGCGTTGCTCAGCCAGTCGGTGTACCAGCGGGCGAACGTCACCCGGGTGTCGTGGTCGAGGAGCGGCGTGAGGTCGACATCGTCCGCGCGACGGTCGGACCAGATCGTGCCGCGGTGGCGGCCGCTGATGATCAGCCATTCCCTCTGGGCGCAGCCCAGGTGGGAGACGGTGATGGCGCCGACGGTGCGCTCCGGGGCGAACATGACAGCCTCCCACCGCGCGTCCCACGCCTCCATGGCGTCGTCGAAGTCCTCCATGTCGTCGAGGTCCTCTTCCTCGGGGCGCTGGGAGAGAAGGTCGTCGAGCAGCTCGGGGTCCGGCCCCTGGTCGGGAAACGGTTCGGCAAGCCTGGAGAGGTCGGCCAGGTCCGCGCCGTCGCCGTCCCAGCGCCAGCGGTCCTGCACCCGGCGAACGGGAAACAGGCCGTATGCGGGGCCGGCGCCTCCCGCACCGACGTGGACCAGGAAGGCCCGGTACTCCTCCGGCAGCCGCACGCCGATCTGGGCTTCGAGCTCGGCAAGCTCCCCCTCGGTCAGCGGATCCTCCAAGAGCCACTCGTGGCCCAAGGCCCCGAACACCTTGCTGCCCGCAGGCCCCGCACCCACCGCCTCGACCCGCTGACGTACGCCCACCCACCACTGGTCAGTCATGCCCCGACCGTACGCGCCGCCACCGACATCGCTCCCGGGAGAGCTCAGGGCAAGGGACACCCGGACCTGCGTCACTGGCGGCAGTTGGATGTGAGCCGGACCGCACCTGTCCAGGTTTTCGGATACGCCGGACGAGCCCGCTGGCCTGGCCTTACCATCGGGACCGTGACCGCCGACAGCCGCATCTCAGCCATGTGCCGCCCTGTGCCGCACTGCTGTTGTTGCTGACCCTCGCTTCGGCTCCACCCCTTCTCCGCCCCGTCGCGGGCATCGTCGGCGCACGCCACGCATGCGCTTTTGCGTCGGCACCGGCCGACGACGCCTGAGACGGCCCCCCGTTTGTCCACCCTCTTCCCCCCGAGAGGTATGTACCCATGCGTAGCGACGAATCCATATATGACCGCGGCCGGTTGGCCCAGTGGCTGGCCGGTGAGGCCCGGGCCGAAGGCGTGTCCCGCCGCGATCTCCTGCGGCTGGCGGCCGCCGCCGGCGTGGTCACGACGCTGGCGGGCCTGCCGACACCGGCGGCCGCCGCCACCTCCGCGCCGGGCCCGGGCATCGTCAAACCACTCCCACCGGAGCTGTTCACGATCCGCGGCACCAACGCCGAGACGAACTGGGCGGCGCTGCGGGGCACCGGCTTCCATACCCCGGTGGACCGGTTCTTCGTCCGCAACCACTCCTCCACACCCGTGCTGGACAGGGACACCTGGTCCCTCAAGCTCTGGGGCAGCGGCCTGCGCGGCGCCCCGGATGCCACCCGACCGGTCGAGTTCGACTACCACGACCTGCGCCGCCTGCCCTCCGTGACGATCGACGCGTTCATCGAGTGCGCGGGCAACGGCCGCAGTTACTTCACCTCCCAGCAGGGCGACACCGCTACCGGAACCGCCTGGACGCTCGGCGCCATCGGAACCGCCCGCTGGCGGGGCGTCCCGCTCTCCCATGTCCTGGAACGTGCCGGATTGACCCGGCACGCCGTGGACATCCAACCGCGCGGCCTGGACGACGAGTACGTGTCCGGCGGTGTGAACCTCGGCCGTGTGCGGCGCCCGCTGCCCGTGGCCAAGGCTTTGGACGACGTGATCCTCGCCTACGAGATGAACGGCGAGCCGCTGCCGTACGACCACGGCTACCCCGTGCGTGTCCTCGTCCCGTCCTGGGTCGGCATCTCCAATATCAAGTGGGTTGGCGACATCGAGGTCTCACATCAGCCGCTGTACTCACCGTGGAACACGGACTTCTACAAGCTGTTCGGCCCCGCCTACCCCGAGGGCGGCAGCGCCCCGCTGACTCGGCAGACCCTCAAGAGCGCCTTCGAGACCGCCCCCGGTGCGACGTTCGCCGCGGGTTCCCGGCACCGGTTGACCGGACGTTCCTGGTCAGGCAACGGGGGAATCCGGCACGTCGAGGTCAGCACCGACGACGGCGCCACCTGGCGCCGCGCCCGGCTCCAGGACCGCCCCCGCGCGGCCGCGTGGTCCCGCTGGTCCACCGACTGGCACCCCGACACGCCCGGCCCCACCGCTCTGCTGGCCCGCGCCACCGACACCACCGGCCGCACTCAGCCCGTCCGGAGCACCCCCAACGCCCAGGGCTACCTCTTCGACGCGGTCGTCCGCCATCCCGTCAGCGTCATCTCCGGGAGCCGCTCCCACTCCTGAACTCATCGGGCCGGAGAGGCTCGCAGTATCGGGCGGCCGGGCGGAGCGGCAGGGGCCGCTGCCCTGGCCGCCCGGGGGCGGGCTGATAGGTGAGTCTGGTGTGTGGCACCGGCACGCGGCCTGGCGGTGCCCGGCTGTGCGAACCGATGGGTCATCTTCATCGAACCCAGCCTCCGCAACGCGGGACCGCCGGCGAAACCCCTCACCCTACGACCACGACGGTGGGGAGAACCGACCGCGCTCAGGAACCGAACGGAGCCGCGGTGACCTGGGCCGCGGGGACGAGGCGGGGGACGAGGCGGTCGTTGGCGGCATCCACCGAGAGGGCGTCGGGCAGGGCGAGCGCGAGGGGCAGGACGACCAGGGAGTTGCGGGTCGCGCCGGTGAAGACGACCGCCCGCCCTGCGGGTGCGTCGAGCCGGAACAGGCGGGCGACGGCCTTCCCGGCGAACGCCATGACGATCAGGAAGGCCACGTAGAACGGGATGACGGCTACGACATCGGCCAGGCTGTCGCCGAGCTTGGGGACCTGAGAGGCGGCCACGACCAGCAGGGTGGCGGCCATCAGCGGAACCATCGTGGTGGTCGCGACGTCGGATACCTTCCGACCGGCCGGGCGGCGGGCCGCCCACGCCTGCAACGCCCAGGACAGCGCGAGGGGGATGACGATCAGGACGAGGAACGCCTTGACGAACGGGCCGACCTCGACGATGTCAGCCAGCTCCGAGCCCATGAACCAGTACAGGAACGCGGGCAGCAGCAGCATCTGCACGACCAGCAGCAGCGGGGTGGCCGCCAGCAGGCGGCGGCTGGAGCCCCCGGCCAGCCCGGAGAAGACGATCACGTAGTCCACACACGGGCACAGCAGCACCAGCAGGACACCGATCCGCACGGCCTGGTCGGCGGGCAGGAAGGCGAACATCGCGGCGACCACCAGCGGTACCACGACGAAGTTCACCACCAGGGCGGCGGACAGGAACCGTCCGTCGCGCAGCGAGCGGAGCAGTTCGGCGGCCGGCACCTGGAGGAAGGTGACGAACAGCAGCGCGCCGAGCACCGGGTTGATGGCATGCTCCAGCCCCGGCCCGGCGGACGGTGCCACCCAGCCCACCAGGGCGCCCGCCGCCAACGCGCCGAGATACACCGCGATCTGGTGGTGCTCCATCCGCCCGACCGGACCTGACGGTTCCTGCGACACCCGACCGCTCCCTTGCTCCGTACCGGACCACCCCTGGTGGCCGTCCACTTCTGTCGTCGGGCAGGAGCCCGACATCCTCGTAGAAGCGCAGCGTGGTGGCGGTAACGCCGCAGCGTTCCGCCGGCTGCGAGATCCGGTAGGTGCTCACGCCATCGACGGTAGACCTTCGACTCGACTCGAAGGTCGAACCGGCCCCGCGCCCGGGGCGCCGTTTCCGGTGCGACGGGCGATGACGGCGTTCGTGGTGCCCTGTGCCCGGGCCCGGGCGACATGCGGTCGCAGCACCCGCCGCAGCGGCGCCGTTCGCGAGCTCGCCAGTGCTCGTGACTACACGAGCTGGTCACTGTTCCAGAGCACCGCGAACGGACTGGACGACGTCATCCCCCACCTTCCCGAGCTTCTTGATCACCACCACGGAGGGTAGCGCCGCTGACCTGCGCCGGAGCGGTCGATGCCGGGCCGGCAGGGGGTCCCGGTGTCCATGGTTGCGGAGGCGCTGGCGATGACCGCGTCGAGCCGGTCTCGGGTGTGTGTGAGATCGACGATGTGCTGGTCGATGTGACCGCGCTCCACAGCCAGGCGGTCGAGGAGTTCGGGTGTGGCCTTGCCGTCGATGACGCAGGGCGTGAGCTCAGCGATGATCTTGCTCGACAGGCCGGCGGTGAACAGCTCCCGGACCAGGAGGATCCGGGCAACCGCGGTTTCCGGATAGTGGCGCTGGCCACTGTTGCTTCGCTCGGCGGTGAGCAGGTTCTGCTCCTCGTAGTACCGCAGGGCCCGGGTGCTGACGCCTGTGCGGCGGGCGAGTTCCCCAATGCGCATTCGGAGCTCCGTGTGATCTACGCCATAACGACTTGCCTTTGACGTCAACGTCAAGTTTTAGCGTAGCTGACATGACCTCAGGGCTTTCGCCCGATACGTCACGGATCAACGCCGCACGCATCCTCAACGTCAAGACCACCTGACCCGCCACCCGCACCACACCGGAAAGAAGCACGCACATGACGACCCACCAGACGACCGGCCCCACCGGCCCCGCTCCCACCCCGACCGTGACGGTCAAGCCGATCGTGCTGCCCGCCCCCGAGCGCGGCCAGGACCTGCACGTGCGCGTTTCCGCACCGCTCACTGGCACACGCCTGCCGATCGTGCTCTTCGCCCACGGATTCGGCTCCGACCTGGACGGCTACGCACCGCTGGTCGACCACTGGGCCTCTCATGGCTTCGTGGTGATCCAAGCCACGCACCTCGACTCCAAGCGGGTCGCCATCGCCGCGGACGACTCCCGCAGGCCCCACCTGTGGCGCTACCGCGTGCAGGACATGAAGCGCATCCTGGATGAGCTCACGCCGCTGGAGGCATCCGTGCCCGGCCTCTCCGGCCGGGTCGACCACAGCCGCATCGTCGCAGCGGGCCACTACTACGGATGCCACATCG